>NZ_JACSPT010000003.1:33378-200478 GCF_014837015.1 Acinetobacter pecorum | reverse complement strand
GTCGGAAGCAAAATGCTAGCTCATCTTGCTTCTTTCCAATAATTTAATCTCTGTTGCACTTCATTTGAGAATCTAAGTTTTAAAACATGTGATTTTAAAAACGCTTTGGAATTCTCTGGCCATTTGGAACAGGAATCTCAGCATTTTTTAATACCCCAAATAGCCAGGTTTCAGCATGCTGTACTGCAGTTTTTAACTGATCACCCATGGCCAGACGTCCGGCTATGAAACTGGCCAGTGAACAGCCTGAACCATGATATTCACCTGGCAAACGGGGACAACGGGTTTCGTTAATCAACTCACCTGCAATATACAGGCTGTTCTGAATATAATCAGGCGTATCTTCATGGCCACCTTTGACCAAAACCGCCTTTGCACCCATTTCAAATAATTTTTGAGTGGCCAGTTTGAGGTCTTGTTCACCGGTCAAGGCACGCAGTTCAACTGTATTTGGCGTTAGGATGGTGGCCAATGGAATAAGCTGGGTAAATGCTTTGACTAACGTTGCCTGATTGCCCAGTGAACCACCACTATTGGCGACCAAAACCGGATCCAGCACATACAGATAATCTGGATGTGCAGTCAGAAATTCGGCCAGAGCCGCGATATTGTCTGTAGTGCCTAACATGCCGGATTTTACGCAACGAATGGGCAAGTCATTTACCACCGCATTGGCCTGTGCCAATAGCAATTCTCTGGAAGTGGCTTCGAAACCAAAAACCTGCTGTGAATTTTGAATGGTGAGGGCTGTGCAGGCAATTGCCGCATGTGCACCACTTTGACCAATGGCTTCAATATCTGCTTGAAGGCCGGCTCCACCTGAAGGGTCTAAACCGGAAAAGCAAAGTACGGTAGGGCGCAAAATGATGTCCTTCATTCACTAAAATTGCATTAGTATAGGCAAATTTGAATGAACTCTCGATATTAATTTATATCGGTGCCGATGAGAGGGGATAGGCGGTGATTAAGAATATTTTAATTGATCTGGATGGAACATTAACTGACCCGAAAGTGGGGATTACGACGTCTGCGCGCTATGGTCTGGAAAAGATTGGTTATCCGATTAGCGATGAGATCAATATTGACTGGATTATTGGCCCACCCTTAAAAGCCTCGCTAGCCAAAATCTTAAACGTTGAAGCCGATCATGTTCTGGCCGAGCAGGCTCTGATGGCTTATCGGGAGCGCTTTGCAGTGAAGGGTCTTTATGAAAATCATGTTTTTGAGGGTGTAGCAGAAACCCTGGCAGAACTGAAGCGCCGGGGCTATCGCTTGTTTGTCGCTACGGCAAAACCGACAGTGTATGCTAAACAAATTCTGGAGCATTTTGATCTGGCCCAGTATTTTACAGAAATTTATGGCAGTGAGCTGAATGGCGAACGAACCAATAAAGCTGAACTGATTCAATATATTCTGGAGCAGCAACAGCTGCAGGCCGATCAATGTGTGATGGTCGGGGATCGTGAATATGATATTTTTGGCGCACGTCATAATGGCATTGACTCCATTGCCGTGAATTATGGTTATGGCAGTCAGGATGAGTTAGCACTGGCACAGCCTAAATATAAAATAGATAGTTTTAATCAGTTATTAGATTATTTTAAATGAAATTTCTTGTTTGCTTAATTGATTTGAACTGATTTTTAGAGATGCTGGGATCTATCAGCGGGTGAATCTATAGAGATCAGTATATCTAGAAGATAAGCTCTTTTATTAAACGCTGACCCGATTAAAATCTCGCTCTCTGCGGGATTTTAATCTTGGACGAATACTTAAAGCGTCAAAAACCAGGTTGATGCCAGCACCACCATAATAATGATCACCAGCAAAATTTTGATGATCGTCATTCGATGTTGGGGTGGAAGTTTGGCTTTGGTCAGTGCATTTCCTGCGTGGTCGAACAGGATGACATTTTGCACACTACTTTCATAACCGAGTTCGAGCAAAGCGCGCTTTTCAACTTCAGTTAAACCATCTTCCGGCAAATCCATGATTTGCAGCAATGCTATAGGACTGAATAGCCTTTTCATGACCGGTGAGGGTAACAGCTGTTTTAGGGTCACTGCGGCTGCATCAAAGTCGGCAATAATACTCCGGGGATGGTCATAAGGTACATCCGGTAGGCGTGTATGTGTGATCGTGCCATCTATATCCATTAGCTGCATTTTGTCTTTATAAATTTGCACCCATACAGCATCTGGAAATTTTACTAATTGTTGTTGCAGCATTGGTAAGGTCTGATTTTGTTGATATTTACCCACTAAATAAGCGATAAACGTCTATAGCATCAAGACGGGATTTGTAAGGTTCGGTTATTTGGCAGGAGGACCATATTCATTGTTTTGTGGTCTGGTTTCAGTTGCCCACCACCAGATCAATACAAGAACACCAATCACGGTAAGCATCAGTAATTGCCACCAACCAGAGCGTCCAATATCATGTAAACGACGCGCGCCAACTGCCAGACTCGGGACCAGAAGTGCCAGATTAAGCAGGCTATTTACTATGGGTTCAGTGCCTAAAACTGTATCTATGACCTCAGCAATAATGCCTAAAATTACACAAAACAGCATAAAAAACCAAAATTCTTTACGGCGTGCCCGGCCAGAAAAATTTGCATAGTTGGTCAGACATTTTACAAACCAGTCAATGCTGCTGTAGTTTTCCTCGGCCTGATCCAGATTGGAATATTTACCGAGCTCACTGGAAATTTTTTCCCCGAGATAAATGGAATTGCCCAGAGCCAGATAAACATCAGAGGCTTCACCCGCGCTGTTTACGATAAAATCGACCCGATCTCCGCGTGATGGCGGACGTTCTGCACGCCAGTCTGCACCATTAAAAGTATAGTGCTGGTTATCATCCCCCGAGATCACCCCGGTATTGTTTTGGATAGAAAAATTAAGGATTGAGCCTTTCATGCTGGTTCTCGTCTATCAAGCTGGATTATTGTTTTAACGCGAGGTGATTTCTTATCAGAATAACTTTAGCATAACCTGATTTTTAAAAATTCATAGTGAAATGGCAGCAGTTTTCTCATATATTCAGAAGTGTTATAGCCTCAGTACTTCGATCTTCAATTCAGGAAAAATGGAGATACCGGATTATTAAGAATAAAGAAGGTAAAACAGTAATCCAGTTGATTTATTTGTGAAGCTTTTATCTGAAATTCAAGCTCAATTTACTCTGTAAATATCAACTTTTATATTTAGGATATGGTTTTATGTCTTAATATATAACATCATAATAAACAGTTAGTTATGGTTTTTGTGTTTACAAAAAATATATAATAATACTAATAATAACAACATTTTATTCATATTTTTAATTTATTAGTAACAATTTTTAAAACCCAACAGGCATACAATAAGAAACTTCATATTTTGTGATGAGGGTATCACATTTAATGTATATCTCCCCATTATCCAAAGCCATTTACCTTTGCTGTGCTTCTCTACTCTTGACCACTACAGTTACGCATGCCGAGACCGCTTTCAGTACAGAAAGCCTATGGATGTTTGGTGACTGGAACGGAAAACGTACCCAGTTGCAACAACAAGGTTATGATTTAAATTTTGGTTATACCGGTGAAATGGCAAGCTTGATTGATGCCCAGAGATCTTCAAGCCATAGAACTGAATATGCAGACCAGTTTGTTTTTGGGACTCATCTGGATCTGGCTAAAATTGCAGGCTGGCAAGATACCGAAGCGCAAATTACTGTCACCCAGCGTAATGGTCATTCACTTTCTCAAAGCTCTGCTGCTTTAAATGACCATTTGAGTTCAGTGCAAGAGGTCTGGGGCCGTGGTCAAACCTGGCGTTTGACTGATTTATGGATCAAGAAACAATTCCTGGAACAAAAACTGGATGTGAAAGTCGGACGCTTCGGCGAAGGTGAAGACTTCAATAGTTTTGACTGCGATTTCCAGAACCTGGCACTGTGTGGCTCGCAAGTCGGGAACTGGGTTGGTG
This sequence comes from Acinetobacter pecorum, assembly GCF_014837015.1. Taxonomy (GTDB): domain Bacteria; phylum Pseudomonadota; class Gammaproteobacteria; order Pseudomonadales; family Moraxellaceae; genus Acinetobacter; species Acinetobacter pecorum. The sequence continues at coordinate 196,504 of NZ_JACSPT010000003.1, read as the reverse complement.
ATCAGTGGTATAATTGGCCGGTAAGCCAATGGGCAGCACGGGTCAAATACAACATTAGCCCTGAACTTTATGCCCAGGTGGGTGCTTATGAATACAACCCTGAAAATGCCAATCATCGTGGTAAAGGATTTAACCTGAGCACGGATGGTTCAAAAGGGGCAATGCTTCCTGCAGAAGTGGTCTGGACACCGAAAGTGGGCGTACAAAAATTGCCGGGTGAATACCGCGCCGGTTATTACTACAGCACAGCGGAGGCTGAAGTCATTTCCAATCCAGATCAAACCGATCATCACCATGGGGGCTGGGTGGTAGCCAAGCAGCAATTTACTGCACATGACGGAGATACTTCGCGTGGTTTGACCGGCTTTTTGAATGCAACAGTGCATGATTCCAAAACCAATAGTGTCACCGATATGCAAAATATCGGGTTGGTTTATAAGGGTGCAATGGATTCACGTCCTCAAGATGAAATCGCATTTGGTATTGCAAGGATCAATATGAATGACGATGTCATTGGTAACCATCATCAAGAAGTCGATGCAGAAATTTACTATGGTTTGCATGCCACTCCCTGGCTCACCATTCGCCCGAATGTGCAATATGTTCGTCACGTCGGTGCATATAAAGATGGTGAAAATGTCTGGGTAGGTGGAATCAAGTTCAATACATCATTCTAAAAACAGTTTTTAGTTGTAAATACACTATTGAATCTCTAAATCTTTTATTGCTTTGATGAGTAATGCCTGCTTAAGACATTGATGTATTTCTAACTAAGAATTTAACAATAAGGGTGCTTATGCCAGTCTGGTACATGAGCTTTCAAAAAAACTTTTATAGGCGTTCAATATGAATACTTCATCTTCAGGTTCGGTATTGAGAACGATTCTAGCAGTCATTGCCGCTGTTTTCGGTGTAGGACTGCTGATTGGAGGGATTTATCTTGCAGTGCTGGGTGGGTCTTGGTACTACATCATTGCAGGTATACTCTTTATTGCAACCGCAGTGCTGTTATATCGACGAAAGAGCGCTGCACTCCTGGTTTATGCCGTATTCGTTTTGGCAACGGTGGTGTGGGGGCTGTGGGAAGTCGGTTCAGATTTCTTTGCACTTGCGCCGCGTTTGGATATTTTAGGTCTGTTTGGTCTGGCTCTGCTGATTCCGGCGGTAACACGCGGTTTTGATCAAAGCAAAGGTGCGAAAATTGCCCTAGGCAGTTCACTGGCCATTACCATCGCTGTCATGATTTATTCTGTATTTAATGACCCGCAAGAAATTCGCGGTGAATTAAAATCCAAGCAGCCTGCTGCCCACCAGCCAATCCCCGGTGTGGCAGATGAAGACTGGCCTGCTTATGGCCGTACCCAGTCCGGTTTACGTTATTCACCCTTAAAGCAGATTAATACTGAAAATGTCAAAGATTTGCAGGTGGCTTGGGAATATCACACGGGCGAATTCAAGACTGAAAATGACTCGGGCGAAACCACCAATCAGGTTACTCCAATCAAGGTGGGTGACAACATGTACATCTGTACCACTCACCAGAAATTGACTGCGCTTGATCCGGCAACTGGTAAGGCGAAATGGACCTATGATCCAAAACTAAAAGCTGATCATACCTATCAGCATTTAACCTGCCGTGGTGTATCTTATTATGATGTCAACAATACGGCTGGTTTTGAAACTAGTCTCGCTTCGAAAAAAAGCAGCTCTGCTGAATGTCCACAAAAAGTCATTTTACCGGTCAATGATGGGCGTCTGGTTGCGGTAAATGCAACCACCGGTAAAGTCTGCTCTGACTTTGGTAAAAATGGTGAAGTTGATCTGCAAAAAGATATGCCATTCCCATATCCGGGCGGTTATATTCCAACCTCACCGCCTGTAGTAACCGGCACCACCATTATTATTGCGGGTTCAACCACAGATAACTATTCAACTGAAGAACCGTCAGGTGTGATCCGTGGTTATGATGTCAATACCGGTGAACTGCTTTGGGTATTTGATACAGGTGCTGAGGATCCGAATTTAATTCCTGCACCGGGTCAGAAATTTGTACATAACTCTCCAAATGCTTGGGCACCTTTGGCCTATGATGCAGAGCTGGATATCGTCTACGTGCCAACGGGTGTCGGTACCCCGGATATTTACGGTGGTCACCGTACCGAGTTAGACGAGCGTTATGCCAACTCGATGCTGGCCTTGAATGCGACGACCGGTAAGCTGGTATGGAACTTCCAGACTACCCATCACGATTTGTGGGATATGGACGTACCTTCACAGCCGACATTGACCGAGATCAAAGACAAAAACGGGAATATGATTCCGGCTATTTATGTCTTGACCAAAACCGGGAATGCTTTTGTGCTGGATCGTCGTAATGGTAAAGCCATTGTACCGATTACCGAAAAACCGGTACCACAATCTGTGAAGCGTGGCCCTCAGACCAAAGGCGAGTTCTATTCTAAAACTCAACCGTTCTCTGATTTTAATCTGGCGCCACAAGAGAAATTGACCGATAAACAGATGTGGGGTGCGACCATGTTCGACCAGTTGGTCTGCCGTGTTGCGTTCCACAAACTGAATTACGATGGCATTTATACCCCACCTTCTGAAAATGGGACGCTGGTCTTCCCGGGTAACCTGGGTGTGTTTGAATGGGGTGGTATGTCGGTGAATCCGGACCGTCAAATTGCACTGACCAATCCGATTGGCTTGCCATTTGTATCAAAACTGATTCCTCAAGATCCGAACCGTCCTAAGACGGCTAAAGGTGCAGGCACAGAAGCCGGCGTTCAACCGATGTATGGCGTGCCTTATGGCGTTGAAATCAGTGCGTTCCTGTCTCCGTTTGGGCTGCCGTGTAAACAGCCATCATGGGGCTTTGTTGCAGGTGTGGATTTAAATACTCATGAAGTGGCCTGGAAACGCCGCATCGGTACCATTCGTGACAGTATGCCGGGCATCCCATTGCCACCATTCAAAATGGGTGTGCCGATGCTGGGTGGACCTATTTCAACTGCGGGTAACGTAATGTTTGTGGGTGGAACTCAAGATAACTATATCCGTGCCATTAATGTGAACAACGGTGATGAGTTGTGGAAAGGCCGTCTACCTGCAGGTGGTCAGGCTACACCAATGACTTATGAAGCCAATGGCAAGCAGTATGTGGTCATTATGGCGGGTGGTCATGGTTCCTTTGGTACCAAAATGGGCGACTCTCTGGTGGCTTATGCCTTGCCAGACAATAAGTAACTGACTCTCTGTTGTTGTATGGAAAAGCCTGATTCGTCAGGCTTTCCCATCAGTTTTTTTATAAACCTTTAGAATATTAAAGAAAATCATGTGGGCTGCACGATATTGAATGAAGTAAACAAAGATTTTGATAAATTGCTTTGATAGGTGACTTCTATTGACCACGCAGCTTAAAACTAAAATTTCTACTTGTAATCTGATCAAGCAAACTCGATCTACTGATCATTGAAGATCAAACCGGCTTATAGAATTAATCATGTGATGTGCTTCGGCAGCTTATGAGTTTTCTAAGTCATAGAGATAACTGGAACCTACAAAATATGCAGCATCAATTTCGACATCTCCCTGTAAAAACCACATTATCCTGTTTAATCGCCTGTATGAGCCAGACGCTGTATGCTGAAAATACTGCTACAGAAGTGCAAAAACTTGCGCCTATTATTGTGCAGGCGACCCGAACTGACCGGGAGAAGTTGAGCACGCCTGCATCGGTTTATTATCTGGAGCAGGCACAACCAGAGAACAGCCTGAATGTGAACCTTTCGGAAACATTAAAAGGTGTTCCAGGACTGCAGTTAAATAACCGTGAAAACTATGCTCAGGACCTGCAAATTTCGATGCGTGGCTTTGGTGCGCGCTCCAGTTTTGGTGTACGGGGTGTACGTTTATATGTGGATGGAATCCCTGCAACAATGCCGGATGGACAGGGACAAACCTCGAATATTGATTTGAACAGTCTGGACCATATTGAAGTATTGGGTGGTGGATTTTCATCACTGTATGGCAACTCTTCCGGGGGAACGATTTTAACCACCACGCGAGAGGGGCAAGGTACCGACTCGATTGAACTGGGTCATTCTGCCGGCAGTCAAAATAAAGGGCAGACCAAGCTAGTTTTGCAAGGCGGTTCAGAAAATGCCAATGAGCCGAGCTATATGATCAGTTCGTCCTATTTTGATACCGACGGTTTCCGGGATCATAGCGGCGCGCATAAAGTCCTGAGCAATGCCAAGCTGACTTGGGACCTGGAGGACGGCTCTAAAATTAACTGGATTAATAATTACGTTAAAATTGCTGCGGATGATCCCGGTGGGTTGACTCGCGAACAGTGGCAAGCCAATCCTAAACAGGTCGCTACGAATGTCCTTTTATATAATGCGCGTAAAGAAATCGAACAGCTACAAACCGGGATGACTTGGAATAAACCGATTAATGATCAGCATGAACTCTACGGGATGGCCTATTGGGGACAGCGTGCAGTTACCCAATATCAGTCAATTCCGCGTACAGCACAAAGTGGAGTCAATCATGCCGGTGGCGTAATTGATTTTGACCGTCATTTCTACGGTGCTGACCTGCGCTGGACAGCTAAAGATATTTTGCCAAATGCTAATCTGATTGCCGGTATCGCCGTGGATACCATGACCGAAGACCGTAAAGGCTATCAAAACTTTTCAGGCAATACCTTGGGTGTAAAAGGTGAACTTCGCCGGGATGAAGACAATCGCTTGTGGAATCTTGATCCATATCTGCAAGCATCCTATGCATTCTTGCCAGACTGGACGCTGGATGCCGGCTTGCGTTATAGCAATGTGCATTTTAAGTCTGAAGATAAATTCCTTTCCAATGGCGATAATTCAGGCAAAACCGATTATCAAAAATTATTGCCATCTTTAGCATTAAGCTGGAAAATCTTACCTGAGCTGATGGCCTATGCCAGTTATGCCCAAGGCTTTGAAACCCCAACATTTACCGAAATGTCTTATCCTGCAAATACTGCTGAAAACCGCAGCTTAAGTTTAAAAGCAGCGGAAAGCGAAACCTATGAAGTCGGTTTGAAATCTGCCAGTGAGTGGGGAGATGTCACCGTAGCAGCCTTCCAGACCAGGACGAAGAATGACATTGTTTCTGCAGGGAGTGACAATGGTCGCTCTACTTTCCGTAATGCCGATAAAACTTTAAGAGAAGGTGTGGAACTCTCCTGGAACAAAAACCTGTGGCGCGATCTGACTGCACAAGCCAGCTATAGCTATATTGATGCCACTTTTGATGCAGATATTCCTGCTATAGGTACTGTTCCTGCCATTACAGACGGGAACTATATTCCAGGGATTGCCAAAAATCAGGCATTTTTAAGTCTGGGCTGGAAACCAGATAATGGTCTACACATTGGACTCGATATTCGTTATAGCGACAAGATTTATGTGAATGATTTAAATTCTGATACTGCACCAAGCTACACGGTCGCTGGCGCCAATGTGGGTTATCAATGGAAAATGCCGGATTGGTCAGTGAATACTTTTGCACGGGTCGATAACCTGTTTGATAAAGATTATTCTGGTTCGGTGATTGTCAATGAAAGCAATAGCCGTTTCTTTGAGCCGGCAGAAGGGCGGAACTGGAGCGCTGGTCTGAGTGTGACAAAAGAATTTTAATTCAGATGGTTCACTGTTCCTAAATTAAAAATAAAAAGGTCCCGTTATATCAGCGGGATTTTTTTAAATCTTGCTCACCACTAGTGCTTGTCATACTTATATGCAAGCGTCCAATAACGTAGTTTTTTGCAAATATCAAATAAATGAACTAATCACCAACAGTCTTTGCCTAACTTAATAAACACTTTATATTTTGCTTAAAAAAACAACTCAAACCTTATACTGTTTTTCAGGTAATTCACCTACTTTATAAAGGCAAATTTAATCGATAAAACGTTAAAGGGTGCCATTATGAAAGCTATTCAAATGAAGAAGATGATGAACTGTGTTGCGGTCAGTGGTGCATTAATCTTTGCTGCAGGCCAGACGATGGCAATGAACCAGCAAGCTACGCACGCTGGGAAGCAGCATTCTGCAGTATCGAGTGACAGTCGTGTAAATTTGACTGAAGGTCAGGTGATCAAGGTATTAAGCACAGCCAATAATGGTGAGATTAAGCAGGCTAAAACCGCATTGCCAAAACTGAAAACGCAAGAAGCCCGTAATTATGCACAAATGATGATTACTGATCATACAGCCAATGAGAAAAAAGCTCAGGCCCTGGCAAATCGTTTAAATCTGAAGCCACAAACAAGCAGTATCAGTACATCATTGCAAAATGACAGCGACAAGATGGTGACTATGCTGAGTCGATCAGCTACTCCGGATAAAGACTATATGACCAGTCAGGTAGAAGTTCATCGTAAAGTAGTGACCATGCTAGACAAGCAGTTGATTCCGAATGCTAAAAATGCAGAATTAAAAAATATGCTGACCCAAACCCGTACTGCGGTCGCTGCGCATCTGAAAAAGGCTGAACAGATCGTTGCCAAGATGAAATAACTTAAAACTCATCCTTTGATTGGGAAATCTGGCATTGATCATGCCAGACTTTTCCCTTAATTGTGCTTTATAAAAAATCCCGCTTTTTAAGCGGGATTTTTTAATATAGAGGTTTTTAAAAGATGAATCGAAAGAATCTGGAAAATACTAGATTGTCTGCTGATTTACCCGCTTTGATAATTCTTCGGCACTTTCCATCCGTTCAGAATATCGATCGGTGAGATAAGCAGACTGACCGCGGGTGAGTAGAGTGAACTTGTAGAGTTCCTCCATCACATCCACAATGCGGTTGTAATAAGGTGATGGTTTCATGCGACCATCTTCTTCAAATTCAAGGAAAGCTTTCGGTACAGAAGACTGATTTGGAATCGTGATCATCCGCATCCAGCGTCCTAAAACACGCAACTGATTCACTGCATTAAAGGATTGCGAACCACCACAAACCTGCATCACGGCCAGCGTCTTGCCTTGAGTCGCACGAATTGCACCGGCTGCCAGAGGAATCCAGTCAATTTGGGCTTTTAGAATCGAACTCATCGAACCATGACGTTCCGGTGAACACCAGACCATGCCTTCTGACCAGGCCAAAAGTTCATGCAGTTCTTTTACCTTAAGGTGGCTCGTATCTGCATCCTCAGGTAAGGGTAATCCTTTGGGATGGAAGATTCTGACTTCGGCGCCAAAATATTCCAGTATCCGGCCCGCTTCCTGAACAGCGAGCCGGCTGTAGGACCGTTCACGGTTTGAACCATACAGCAGCAAAATCCGGGGTGGATGATCCAGTGCTTTGGCCTGAACTTTGTCCAGCGTCGGTGTTTCTAGCAGATTCAAATTGATATTCGGGAGATCCATCGGGTTATGCCTCTTTAAACACTTTTTTTCTTAGCCATAATGAAACGCTGACCAGCGCAATCAGAACCGGAACTTCAACCAGAGGGCCAATCACGGTGGTGAATGCCACAGGGGACGCGAGACCAAAAGTGGCAATCGCAACCGCCAGCGCCAGTTCAAAATTATTACCGGCAGCGGTAAAAGAAATGGCCGCAGTTTTAGGATAATCATTGCCCATCCACTTGCTCATAAAGAAGCTGATAAAGAACATCACAATGAAATAAATGGTCAGGGGAATAGCAATTCTGAGTACATCCAGTGGCAGGCTGACCACATCACCGCCTTTAAGGCTAAACATGGCGACAATGGTAAACAGCAAAGCCAGCAGGCTGAGCGGACTGATTTTTGGAATAAACTTCGTTTGATACCATTCCAGACCTTTTTGCTTGACCAGAATCAAACGTGTCAAAAAGCCCAGCAAAAATGGAATCCCCAGATAAACCAGAACCGCGTGGGTAATCGTCCAGAAGCTGACATCAATCACCTGTGCTTCCACACCAAAATAAGGCGGCAAGAAGGTCAAAAACAGCCAAGCATAGCTACTGAAAAACAGGATCTGGAAAATACTGTTAAATGCCACCAGTCCGGCCACATACTGGTTATCGCCACAAGCCAGACCATTCCAGACCAGCACCATGGCAATACAACGCGCCAAGCCGATCAGGATGACACCCGTCATATATTCAGGATAGGATTGCAGAAAAATCAGCGCCAATGCAAACATCAGGCAGGGTGCAATCAGCCAGTTCTGAACCAGAGATAGGGTAAGTGTGCGTTTATCCTTAAATACCTGCGGCAAGGTGGCATAGTCCACTTTGGCAAGTGGTGGATACATCATGATAATCAGACCAATGGCAATCGGAATATTGACCGAATCAATACTCATCCGGTCTAAAGTAATTGAAGCTTGAGGAAAGAAAACCCCAATCCCGATCCCCAGCAGCATGGCGATAAAAATCCAGATGGTCAGATTCTTATCTAAGAATGACATTTTTGAAGCAGACATGATATTGGGCTCAGGATAATTCGCAAGGTGATGAAATGGTAGATTTTAACTTTTGAATTTCTGGATCTTGTGCGATGACTTTTAATACTTCATTTGCCCAGACCGGCAAATCAGGATTTAAACGGTAATAAACCCATTGCCCTTGGCGTTGATCTAGCAAAACGCCCAGATTTCTCAATAAGGCCAGATGACGGGAGATTTTGGGCTGGCTCAGATTTAATTGCTCTGTGAATTCACAGACGCAGACATTCTGTTTGGCCATGACCAGCTTTAAAATATCTAAACGTGTTGAATCGGCAAGACATTTGAAAAAATCGGTCTGGTGCATCACGATATCCTGATATATTTACTATTGCGAATATACGGATATCCGTATATAAAAGCAATATTGTGTATACACTGAGAAAACTCATGTCTCAAAAGATCAAGATTTATCATAATCCTGAATGTGGAACCTCTCGAAACACCTTGGCCTTGATCCGTAACACCGGTGAGGAACCACAGGTAATTGAGTATCTGAAAACACCACCAACAAAGGAAGAACTGATTCAGTTAATTCGGGATGCAGGTCTGTCAGTACGTGAAGCGATTCGTAAAAATGTAAAGCCCTATGAAGAACTTAACCTGGAAAGCAGCCATTGGATAGGTGATCAACTGATTGATTTCATGCTGCAATATCCGGTTTTGATCAATCGTCCATTTGTGGTGACTGAACTTGGTGTGAGATTGTGTCGACCATCAGAAATTGTTTTAGATATTCTTTCCGCTCCGCAGCGCGCAGCTTTTAGCAAGGAAGACGGGGAAATGATTATTGATGAAGCAGGGAAACGGTTGAAATAAATTCCAGCATTGAAGCAGATAAGTCAGATCGTAAAAAAGCCACCGCAGAGGTGGCTTTTATTTAATATATATTTTATTGAAAACTTATTCTAGATAAAGTCCCAACTATTAATGGTGATCAACAATAAACTTGGCTCGATCATAAAGTTCATCAAAAGTAATAATTTCAACATTCTTAGAATTTTGACGAAATAGCTCAAAAGTCTTCTTTTTTATTTCTTGGTTTTTGTTGTTATCCGTATCAATTTCAGACCAATTGCCAATAATTAATATTGTTTTTGAATCGTAAGAGTTCTGTGCGATTGTTTCACCATTATTATTATAGTTAACTGATCCCATTTGAAGTTTAATTTGCCCACATGCTTTATGTTCTAGTATCTGAGAATGTGCATCATATAAATCAGAAGAAAGTCTCCAGCACCCTGAGCGATTCAAACTCTTGGCAAAAAGTTGAGTATCAGGTCTTTTGATTTCAACAAAAGTAGTAAATTTTTTATCGCCAAGCAAGAAGTCTGCTAATACTGCATTTGTTTGATCTAAACAAGGCGTATTTAGATGTACTTCCCTTTGAAGAATTGCTTGAAATTTATAATCTAAGCCATATCCAAATATCCATTCATTGGTTTCAAAAAAATGTTGCCAAACTTTTTCTAAATTTGATTTTTCTAAATTATTATCCTTCTTATAAATTTGGATATACTCTTTATCATTCAAAAGTTTTTCAAATTTTTGCAATGCTAATTTACGATAGCCTGTATTTACTAAATCGCGATCTGAGATTAAACCTTCTTCTAAAAAATGTTGGATTAATTCTGCTTGATCTGTAGAAATCAAACTTTTAGTGATTAGATTGGTAATAGATGTTTTGGGGTTATTATCTGAATCTAATTTTAAAGAAATTTTACGTTGACTGAGTTCAGCAATATTGAGTGCTTTTAGTATCTCTAGAAATTCAATGATATGGCTTAAAGTAAAAGAGGAAAGGAGTATTTCACCTTTTTTCAATCCATTATTATAGGTAGTTAAAGTTAAACCTTTTACGTCATTTTTACAGTAAGCAAGTTTTAGTCGTATTCGGGGACTTATTTGAAACATTAAATCTTCTGAATTTTTTTCGGGAAAAATTATACTTAAAAGTTTACCTGGTTGATTTGTAAGATTTGCTTGATATAAGGTAAATAAATCTGAGCTATGTACATATTCATCATCAGTGGTTTTTAGTGAGCTCATAAATGGTTCATATTTCATAAATTCATCTCATTTATTTGATTTATATAAAAATATTTTTTTAATTTGAATCACAATAAAAAAGGGAGGGATAAACCCTCCCTTTTTTTAGAAATAAATCTAAAAAAACTTTACCAGCTTAACGCACCGCCAGTTTGGTAATCTGTTACGCGCGTCTCGAAGAAATTCTTCTCTTTACGCAAGTCCATCATTTCTGACATCCACTGGAACGGGTTGTTCACACCAGCGAACTGTTCAGGCAAGCCTAACTGCGCCAGACGACGGTTGGCAATGAACTTCAGGTATTCTTCCATCATGCCAGCATTCATGCCAAGTACACCGCGTGGCATGGTATCACGTGCATATTCGATTTCCAGCATTGTACCTTCAAGAATCATCTGGATGATTTCTTCCTGGAATTCAGTCGTCCATAGACCCGGGTTTTCGATCTTGATCTGGTTGATCATGTCGATACCAAAGTTCAGATGCATAGACTCGTCACGCAGGATGTACTGGAATTGCTCGGCTACACCATTCATCTTGTTACGACGACCCATAGACAGGATCTGGCTGAAACCACAGTAGAAGAAGATACCTTCAAGTACACAGTAGAACGCGATCAGGTTGCGAAGCAGGATCTGGTCGTTTTCAGGTGTACCAGTTTTAAAAGTAGGATCACTTAAAGACTGGGTATATTTCAGGCCCCACGCCGCTTTACGTGCAACACTTGGTACTTCGCGGTACATATTGAAGACTTCGCCTTCATCCATGCCTAAAGACTCGATACAGTATTGGTAAGCATGCGTGTGAATCGCTTCTTCAAATGCCTGACGCAAGATGTACTGACGGCATTCAGGGTTGGTAATGTGACGATAAATCGCCAGTACCAGATTGTTTGCAACCAGTGAATCGGCAGTCGAGAAGAAACCAAGTGAACGCATCACGATGGTACGTTCATCTTCAGTCAAGCCATTTTCAGACTTCCACAGCGCAATGTCGTGGTTCATGTTGACTTCTTGTGGCATCCAGTGGTTTGCACATCCGTCCAGATACTTCTGCCAAGCCCATTCGTATTTGAACGGTACAAGCTGGTTCAAGTCTGCACGACAGTTGATCATCGCCTTATCATCAACCTGAACACGTTGTGCACCCATTTCAAGCTCTTCAAGGCCTGGAGCAACATCAAGTTGATCTAGGGAAGCAGATGCTCTTGCCAGCGAATCGGTTGGATTTGATCCTCGGTTTTGAGTGGCTCTAAGGGGTTGTGCAGCTGCCACATCCGGCGATGCGTTGCCTGCATCAGATACCATCTGTGAATTAGTCGCTTTTTGCGGCTCGACGGGCGCAGGCTGCTGTTCAGGTGCAGCCGGTTTTTGCGAATCATCTTCGAAATCGTCCCAACTTAGGATAGACATATCAATTCTCTCTACGTTGCTTTATATCTTTTATGAGACATTCAGCTTGGCTGAGATGTCTTACTATACGCTTAATTTGTGTAAGCAAAATTAAGTTTTGTCGATGAGTGTTATGAATTTATACATAAGCACAATCCCCACTACTTATTTTGCTTACGCTGCTGGCGAACTTTGAACCAGAAATAAGCAATCGGTAAATAAAAGGTAATACCAAAGGAAATCAGCAATGCCGCAAGTCCTAACATGTAGTTATGAGTCATATGAGGCATTGAGGTTTCCTTTGTTTGTTATTTTAATCTCCCTAAATCCCTCTTTTAAAAAGAGGGACTTTCACATGTCAGATGACTGAGCTGTGATCCCCCTCCTTTTAGGAGGGGTTAGGGGAGGTCAAGCGAAGCTTATTGACAAGCTTCACAATCAGGATTGTCAATTGAACATGCCATTGGCACTGGAGCTGCTTGCGCAAAACCTTCTTCCTCTACAGAAGCCTCAGGTTTTTGTGCTTCAACGACAGGAGCTGCTGCTACAACAGGAGCCGCAACAGTTGCAGGTTTAACTGCATTCAATGCGCCAGTGTTGATTGTAGATTTCTCAGCAGAAGTCGCACCCAATGCACGAAGGTAATAAGTCGTTTTAAGACCACGTAACCATGCCATCTTGTAAGTGATGTCCAGTTTCTTACCGTTTGCACCAGCGATGTAAAGGTTAAGAGACTGCGCTTGGTCGATCCATTTTTGACGACGTGATGCAGCATCCACGATCCAGCGAGTTTCAACTTCAAACGCAGTCGCGAAGATGGCTTTAAGCTCTTCAGGAATACGGGAAATCTTTTGCACAGAACCTTCGAAGTGTTTCAGGTCGTTGACCATTACCGCATCCCAAAGACCACGTTCTTTCAACGCACGTACCAGGTACGGGTTAATCACGGTGAATTCACCAGACAGGTTTGATTTCACATACAGGTTCTGGAAGGTTGGCTCAATAGATTGAGACACGCCACAAATGTTTGAAATCGTAGCAGTCGGAGCAATTGCCATCACATTCGAGTTACGCATACCGTCTTTTTGAACTTTGGCACGTAAAGTGTCCCAGTCCAGACGTTGAGTGCGGTCGACTTCGAACATGCGTTCAGGACGAGTTTTCGCAACCAGATCAAGCGAGTCGATTGGCAGGATACCTTGATCCCACAATGAACCCTTGAATGTTTCGTATGTACCACGTTCAACAGCCAAATCGCTTGAGGTTGAAATCGCGTAGTACGAAATCACTTCCATCGATTCATCAGCAAACTCAACCGCAGCATCAGAACCATAAGCCAGGTTCATTTCGTATAACGCATCCTGGAAGCCCATGATACCCATACCGACTGGACGGTGTTTCAGGTTCGAGTTGCGCGCTTGTGGAACAGCGTAGTAGTTGATGTCGATCACGTTGTCGAGCATACGAACAGCAGTTTTAACTGTACGTGCCAGTTTTTCACGATCAAGAACACCACCTTGAACGTGTTGTACCAGATTGATCGAACCCAGGTTACATACTGCGATTTCTTCTTTGCTGGTGTTCAGCGTGATTTCTGTACACAGGTTAGAAGAGTGAACCACGCCTACGTGTTGTTGTGGTGAACGCAGGTTACATACGTCTTTGAATGTGATCCACGGGTGACCAGTTTCAAACAGCATAGACAGCATTTTGCGCCACAAATCTTTTGCACGGATTTTCTTGTGCAACATGTTTGTTTCTTTGGCAATTGCTTCGTAATGTGCATAACGCTCAGCGAATTCAGCACCAGTCAAATCATGCAGATCAGGCGTTTCAGAAGGGGTGAACAGTGTCCATTCCGCATCTTCGAATACACGTTGCATGAACAGGTCAGGAACCCAGTTCGCAGTGTTCATGTCATGGGTACGACGACGGTCATCACCGGTGTTCTTACGCAGTTCAAGGAATTCTTCGATGTCCAGGTGCCAGGTTTCCAGGTATGCACATACTGCACCTTTACGCTTGCCACCCTGGTTAACCGCAACAGCTGTATCGTTCGCTACTTTCAGGAACGGAACAACACCTTGAGACTTGCCGTTAGTACCTTTGATGTATGAGTTCAAGGCACGAACTGGTGTCCAGTCATTACCTAAACCGCCTGCCCATTTAGACAGCATTGCGTTATCACGCATCGCGCCATAAATGTCATACAGATCATCATCAATCGTGGTCAAATAACAGCTAGACAATTGTGGACGTAACGTACCTGAGTTAAACAGGGTAGGCGTCGAAGCCATGTAGTCGAAGCTAGACAACAGGTTATAGAATTCGATTGCACGTTCTTCACGGTTTTCTTCATTGAGCGACAAGCCCATAGAAACACGCATAAAGAACAATTGCGGAAGTTCGAAACGTACGCCATCTGAATGGATGAAGTAGCGGTCAAATAAGGTTTGCAGACCTAAGTAGGTGAACTGGTTAGAGCGTTCCGGTTGAATCGCAGCAGCCAGTTTGGCCAGGTCAAAGTTCAGCAATTCTGGAGAAAGCAACTCAAGCTCGATCCCTTTTTTCAGGAAAGTTTCAAGCGCATCGCCTTCATTGGTGTCTGTCGGAAGACCCAAAAACTCTAAACCGGTGGCTACTAGGTCATCACGCAACAGACGTGCAGTCACATAAGTATAGTTTGGTTCCTGTTCGATCCGGGTACGGGTCGCCATCATCATGGTGGTAGAGATATCAGACTCTTTTACACCGTTGTAGAGGTTTTTCACGGTCTCATCGATGATCGCCTGAACATCAATTCCTTCCAGACCTTGAGCAGCTTTTTCTATAGTCGCAGTCAACTCGCTGAGATCTAATGGTTTTAATTTTCCTTCAGCATCAGTGATTTGTAGCGTCGGGTGATGATTCGCACCTAACTGTTTACGCGCTTCAGAACGTTGTTCACGGTAAATAACATATGAGCGTGCAACTTTCTGTTCGCCCGTACGCATTAGCGCAAGTTCAACTTGGTCTTGAATTTCTTCAATATGAATCGTTCCGCCAGAAGGTAAACGACGTTTAAAGGTATTTAATACCATTTCCGTCAGTTGCTCGATACGATCATGAATTCGGCTCGAGTCAGCGCTTTGTTGGCCTTCAACCGCCAAAAATGCTTTACCAATTGCGACAGAAATTTTTTCTGCATCAAAAGCGGCAACATCACCGGTGCGTTTAATCACCTGAAGTTGACCAGGAGTTGAAGTGATTACGCTCATGTTAGCATAGCTCCATTGTCATCTATTTTTATGTTTATGGACCGTTTGAACCGGGCAAAATTCGTGCCACAGTATTTGAGGAATAAACACAAGACCTAGTGGTTTTAAAATTAATTGAGCACAAGATACGGGAAAATTTAGGGTAGATCAATATTGACATTCAGCTAAATATTTTTCTTTAGTTGTGCTTTAATCATTGCAAAAATATCGCTATTTTTATTGATTTTTGTATAAGCCTTATCAGGCAAGGCATAGCATAACAAAGTCCAAAGAAAGTGCTTATAGATAACATTGTGGATAACTAAAAAGCGCTCAATCAAGCAGTCATATTTTGTTCATGTAATAGTTGTGTAAGCCCCAATTCAGATCTAAGCCACTGTTTCAAGCACAACTGCCCAAAAAATGCACGATAAAATATTACAAAATGCTATCTTGATGTATCAGTTTGGTGAACGCCATCTTGTTTACAATGTAAACGTGTGTATATTGCAAGCATATTAAAAACGTATCTATTGGATTTCAAAAGGATACGCCTATAGCGTAGATCCACCATATAAGGGGCAATACATGAGCCAAGAAGAAAAGTTACCCAAGATTTTAATTGTTGAAGATGACGAGCGTCTTGCCCGTTTAACGCAAGAATACCTCATCCGTAACGGACTTGAGGTGGGGGTAGAGCCGGATGGCAACCGTGCCATTCGTCGGATTATTGCTGAACAGCCAGATATGGTGGTGCTGGATGTGATGTTGCCAGGTGCGGATGGCTTGACCATTTGCCGTGAAGTACGTCCACATTATCATCAACCGATTTTGATGTTGACGGCACGTACTGAAGACATGGATCAGGTTCTGGGCCTGGAGATGGGTGCAGATGACTACGTTGCTAAACCGGTTCAGCCGCGTGTATTGCTGGCGCGTATCCGCGCATTGCTGCGTCGTACGGACAAGGTGCCTGAAGATGAAGTGGCACAGCGTATCGAATTTGATGATCTGGTGATCGACAATGGCGGGCGTTCGGTAACCCTAAATGGCGATCTGGTTGATTTTACCAGCGCAGAATATGACCTGTTGTGGTTGCTCGCATCGAATGCGGGTCGTATCCTTTCCCGCGAAGATATTTTCGAACGTTTGCGCGGTATTGAATATGACGGTCAAGACCGTTCAATCGATGTACGTATTTCGCGTATCCGTCCAAAAATTGGTGACGATCCAGAAAATCCGAAGCGTATTAAAACAGTACGTAGTAAAGGTTATCTTTTCGTTAAAGAGACTAATGGACTTTAAGCAAATGTGGTTTTTTGCTTGAACAAGCAGGATAAATTATAGGTGTTTAAACACAGTATATTTTTGCGTATCTATGCAGGACTCGTCATCCTTGTCGTCTTGGTGGCGGTGTTCGGCTATTTGTTGGTACAGATTATCAACTATCAGCGTGCGCAAGAATATCGCGAATCCCTGACTGATGGCATGGCATATATCATCAGTGAGGGAGTTGCGCGCCAGCCAAATCTCCAGCAGAAGATGGATTGGATTTCTGATGCCTCCGATCTTCTGGAGTTACCCATTCATTATGTAGATGCCAGCAAGGTAGATATTACCCGTGCTGAAGCGAGACGTATTGCTGATCGAAAGGCTGTAGTGCGCTGGGATGCTGAGTCCGGTATCGCTTATATTGTGGTGGGACTGCGTGATGATCCGGATCATTACCTTTATATAAAGGCTGACAACATCACTGAACGCCAGATGAAGGCCTTGGCGGTCTTTATTCTGGATTATCTGGTTTATTATCCGGGTCAGGAAAAAGAATACCTTGCGCGTATTCAGGATTATTTCTCCTATCCGGTTTCCATTGAAAATGTTCAATCTCTGCCTTTGGACTCCGAGCAGATCGGACGTTTGCGTCTGGATCACAGTATTATTTTATACCGCGATAATGCTTCTATTCGTGGTACGACCATTTCAATTATTTCGCCAATTCCAGGCTCGACCTCCCAGGTCTTGGTCATGGGGCCAGTACCGTTATTTAACTGGATGCCATTCCAGTTGGCGACCGGTATTACCTTATTAAGCCTGTTTGTACTGAGTTTGGGTGTTTATGGCCTTCTGGTTCCGATGCAGCGTAAGCTGCGTGAAGTGAGCTATGCCTTAAACAAGATGAAGACGGGGAATATGTCATTGCGTCTTCCGGTGGATGGTAGTGATGAGATGTCTACACTGGCTTCCAGTTATAACAATATGTCAGACCATATCCAGCGCTTGATCGAAGCGCAGCGGGAGTTGATGCGTGCGGTTTCGCATGAATTGCGTACACCGGTGGCACGGATCCGTTTTGGTGTGGAAATGATGGCAGATGAAGATGACTACGAGTATCGTCTGCAACAGGTTGAGCAGATTGATAAGGATATTGAAGCGCTGAATACCTTGATTGATGAGATCATGACCTATGCCAAACTGGAACAGGGTATGCCATCGATTGAGTTTGAGCAGATTGATCTGTATGACGTGCTGAATCAGGTGATGGTGGAAACCCAAGCACTGAAAACCCATAAAATTATTGAATTACACCCAATGCCTGTGGCTGTGGTAGTCGAGGCGGAGCGTCGTTATCTGCATCGCGTGATTCAGAATCTGGTAGGGAATGCCATCCGTTATTGTGATAATAAGGTATTAATCAGCGGTGGTCTGGATCAGGACGGCCAAGCCTATGTGTGTGTGGAAGATGATGGTCCCGGAATTCCGGAAGTAGATCGTGCCCGTATTTTTGAAGCCTTCGCCCGTTTGGATGATAGCCGCACCCGAGCTTCAGGTGGTTATGGCTTGGGTCTATCCATTGTCAGCCGGATTGCCTACTGGTTTGGTGGTTCCATTCAGGTGGATCAAAGTCCAACCTTGGGCGGTGCGCGTTTTATCATGACCTGGCCGGCACAGCGTTATGTGAAAAAGAATAAACGCAAGTTGCTGGAAAAAAAGACTGAGGAAAGCAGTGATCATTCAGTTTAATACGATGTAAATAATGTATTGCCCATAAAAAACGATGCTGATGCATCGTTTTTTATAAGTAGTAATTTACTCTTGGATGGTGGCATCTGGTTCAATGAGTGGCTTTCCATCTCTTAAGCTTTGTAATGCTTCAGGGTTGCAATCGATCAGCAGTTGGGCATTTTTCACATCGACGTTATAGTGCTGAATCAATTTCTGGTCGCCTGATAGGGTTTCGACTTTATATTCATCAGCGATATTCATAATCCCATCCAGATTGACGCTGACAGACGCAAAATCATCCTGAAATAGTGCATTAATCTCATTTAATTCAAAAACAAGCTGGCTGGTGTTCTGGTTTTTCTGGACGTAATTTTGGATATGTCGAACGATTAATTGAGCATATAAAAAATAATTTGGTTTATGGGCATAATGCAGAGACATGCAGGGACTCCTTTATTGTTACTTTATAAAGTCATTGGGAACTAAGAAATACAAATAACATATTCTGAATCAGTCTGTTGAGTGTGTTGCAAAAAGACACAAATGCTTGTTTAACATTACGATAGAGCAGATGAACGTTAAATAGATGTTAAACCTGCATATTCAGCTAAAGAGCCTGTAAGAGAGTTAAAGCTTGGTCGGGATTTTGGAACCCTGTAATAAGTTTTAATCAGATTGGACTTGGAATTGGTTGATAAAAGGACTATATCTAAACAAATGGCTAGGAGTGCTGCAAATCGGAATGCGAGTGGTTTTGCATCCCCTTTTATAGAAAAATAAATAAAAATTTAAAATTTTATTCAATAAAACGATAAAAGCGGGTTCTGGGTGATGAAAGTGAAATTAAATGCTGAAATGCTTAAAAAATCATCCCAAAGACTAAGGCTTATAAACTAGCAAGTGAAATCATAAATCAGGTACAATTGGCGGGATTAATTTTGTGTATGGTGTATTTGAAGGCCAATACATACATTCTTTGTTAACAAATAGGCCTGCCAGGAGTTATCCCCGCATGAGTGCTATTACTCCATACGAATGGGCAATTATTGCCTTCGTGATCGGCGTTACATTTTTATGCGTCTTTATGCTGACTGTCCCGTTACTCCTTGGGGGTAAATCATGGGGCCGTGCCAAGCAGGAGCAGTTTGAGTCAGGTGTAGTTAGTGCAGGTGGAGCTCGTATCCGCTTGTCTGCAAAATTCTATTTAGTTGCAATATTCTTCGTAGTGTTTGATTTGGAAGCACTTTATCTATATGCATGGGCAGTTTCTGTTCGTGAAGTGGGTTGGATTGGTTTTGCAACTGCAGCTATCTTTATTTTAGTTTTACTTGTTGGTTTGATTTACGAATTATCGACAGGCGCACTCAATTGGGCACCTTCAGACAGACGTAAGGCAGCAGGAATTAAAGCTAAGATTGGTTCGCCAAATATGGATATTGCAGAAATTACGCGTTTCAACTCGGTTGAAGAATTGGTGATGGATCCTACGGGTCAAATCCCGGCTCAATCATCTGGTTTTGTGAAAAAGTCACAAGCTCAATTATCTGATAAGGAGTAATACGGGATGAAATATACATTAACCCGTGCGAATCCGAATGCTGATCAATATCCACTTCAGGAACGCATTGTTGTAGAAGATCCGTTGCTAGAAGAAGAAGTGAATAAAAATGTATTCATGACTCGCTTAGAGGATGTAGTACATACAGCAGTCAACTGGGGGCGTAAAAACTCAGTTTGGCCATTTAACTTTGGTACATCTTGCTGCTACGTAGAGTATGCGACGACTTTGACAGGCGTACATGACCTGTCACGTTTCGGTGCAGAGGTTATTCGTGCTTCACCGCGTCAGGCCGACTTGATGATCGTTGCCGGTACCTGCTTCGTAAAAATGGCACCAGTAATTCAACGTTTGTATGAACAAATGCTTGAACCGAAATGGGTTATTTCTATGGGTGCATGTGCCAACTCAGGTGGTATGTACGACATCTATTCGGTTGTACAAGGTGTGGATAAAATCATCCCTGTGGATGTGTATGTTCCAGGCTGCCCACCACGTCCTGAAGCTTTAATTCAGGCATTGATGCTGTTGCAAGACCAGATTCAACTAGAGCGACGTCCGCTTTCTGCGGTAATCGGTGATGATCTTAAGCCAGTGTATAAGCCAAAGATGATGCCGGAACGTGACCGTAAGAAAGACCAGCGTGTTGCTGTGAAAAACTTACGCTCTATGGATGAAATTAAATAATTTAAACGACAGGTTTTTTTGTTGTGCACCCGCTATGGGTGTAGTTGTCGTTTAGGTTGACTGAATTTGTATTAAATAGGAAGCCAAGCCAATGGCTGAAACTGACATTGCTATGCCAGAATCAACGCCTGTTGATTCACGCCCAGCATTTGCGATCATTGAAGAGCTCAAAACCAAATTTGGTGAGAACTTCTTTGTGCAAACGACTTTCGAGGATTTTCCGACAGTCTGGGTTGAGCGCGCACGTGTACAAGAAGTTTTAATGTTCTTGCGTACAGTGTCACGTCCTTACGTGATGTTGTTCGACCTGTCAGCGGTAGATGAGCGTCTGCGTACGCACCGCGACGGTTTACCTGCGTCTGACTTCACCGTGTTCTATCACCTGTTGTCGCTCGAGCGTAATACTGACATTCGTATTAAAGTTGCCTTAGCAGAAAGCGATTTGAATCTTCCAACGGCAACCAATATCTGGCCAAATGCCAACTGGTACGAACGTGAAGCTTACGATATGTTCGGGATCAATTTCGAAGGGCATCCAATGCTCCGTCGTATCTTGTTGCCAACCTATTGGGAAGGTCATCCGCTACGTAAAGAATATTCTGCGCGTGCGACTGAATATACGCCGTATCTGCAAGATAAAGCCAAACAGGACTACGAACAGGAACATCTTCGTTTCGTTCCTGAAGATTGGGGTATGAAGCGCGGCAATGCTGACGAAGACTTCATGTTCCTGAACCTGGGTCCGAACCATCCATCTGCGCATGGTGCTTTCCGTGTGATCTTGCAGCTGGACGGTGAAGAAGTTAAAGACTGTGTGCCTGACATCGGTTATCACCACCGTGGTGTGGAAAAGATGGCTGAACGTCAAACCTGGCATTCATTCATTCCATATACAGACCGTGTCGACTACCTCGGTGGCTGTGCACAGAACATGCCTTATGTGATGGGCGTGGAACAAATGGCGGGTATTACTGTACCTGACCGTGCCCAGTGTATCCGTGTCATGTTGTCGGAGTTGTTCCGTATCAATAACCACTTGCTGTTTATTGGTACCGCGATTCAGGATGCCGGCGGTATGACGCCAGTGTTCTACATGTTCGCCGACCGTCAGAAAGTCTACGATATCGTAGAAGCGATTACGGGTTATCGTATGCACCCGGCATGGTTCCGTATTGGCGGTACTGCCCACGACCTGCCAAATGGTTGGGACAAGCTGGTTCGAGATTTACTTGACTGGATGCCAAAACGTATGAATGAATACTACAAGGCTGCTTTACGCAACTCGGTATTTATGGGGCGTACCCAGGGTGTGGCGCAATACGATGCGAAATCGGCATTGGCTTGGGGTGTAACGGGTACAGGTCTGCGTGCTACAGGTATTGATTTCGACGTTCGTAAATACCGTCCATATAGCGGCTATGAAAACTACGACTTCGAAGTGCCTTTAGAGTACGAAGGCGATGCCTATGCACGTGTTATGGTGCATTTCCGTGAAATCGAAGAATCACTGAAAATTGTCAAGCAATGCTTAGACAACATGCCGTCTGGTGCATATAAAGCAGACCATCCACTGGCTGTTCCACCACCAAAAGACAAGACATTACAAGATATTGAAACCTTGATTACGCACTTCCTGAGCGTGTCTTGGGGTCCTGTAATGCCGGCAGGTGAAGCATCTGTGATGGCGGAAGTAGTGAAAGGCGCGTCGAACTACTACTTGACTTCAGACAAGTCAACCATGAGTTACCGTACCCGTATCCGTACACCAACCTTCACGCATTTACAGCAAATGCCTTCTGTGATTAACGGCAGCCTTATGTCTGACTTAATCATTTATTTAGCGACCATTGACGTCGTAATGGCTGACGTGGATCGCTAAGGGGTAAACGCATTATGATGATTTTGACTGATAAAAAGCCACGTGTGAATGTTGAAGGAATTTTGACTGCGGACGAAATTCACGATATCGAACATCATATGGGGCACTATCCATACCCACGTGCAGCGTGTCTGGATGCGCTGAAGTGTGTACAACGCCGTAATGGCTGGGTAGATGATGCGCAAATGAATGCCATCGCACAAATGCTGAGCATGAGCGTTGCAGATCTGGAAGGTGTAGCGACGTTCTATAACCGTATTTACCGTCAGCCGGTCGGTCGTCACGTAATTTTGTTATGTGACTCGATTGCGTGTTTCCTGATGGGTGCGGAAACTTTGGCAGAAGCATTCCAGCGCGAATTAGGCATTCAGTTTGGTCAAACGACTGCAGATGGTCGTTTCACTTTGCTGCCAATTTGCTGTCTGGGCAACTGTGACAAAGGTCCAACCTTAATGATTGATGAAGACACGCACGGTCTGGTTGAAGTGACTTCGGTGAAACAGCTGTTGGAGAAGTATGTATGAATACTGAACCAAAACCAATTTATGGCGACGGTAACCCGGAAACTCATCCGCTTACCTGGCGTTTAAGCAAGCAGGCCAACGTTCGTAATGCTGATGATTACGAAGCGCTGGAAGGTTATGCTGGCTTTAAAAAAGCCCTGTCTATGTCGCCTAAAGATGTATTGGAAGTGGTTAAGGCAGCGACTGTAAAAGGTCGTGGTGGTGCAGGCTTCCCGGCAGGCATCAAATGGTCATTGATGGCGCCAAATGACAACTCGGGTCCACGTTACCTGATTTGTAATGCCGATGAGATGGAACCAGGTACCTTTAAAGACCGTTTGCTGATGGAAGATCTTCCTCATCAATTGATCGAAGGTATGCTGATTGCAGGCTATACGCTGGAAGCGACCCACGGTTATATCTTTATCCGTGGCGAGTACATCGAAGCTGCAAAATACTTAAATGAAGCACTTGAGCAAGTTCGTGCCAAAGGCTACCTAGGGGACAACATCCTCGGTACCGGCTGGAACTTCGAGTTGCACGTGCATACCGGTGCGGGCCGTTATATCTGTGGTGAAGAAACTGCATTGATTAACTCGCTTGAAGGTCGCCGTGCCAACCCGCGTACCAAGCCGCCATTTCCACAGGTTGCAGGTGCTTGGGGTCGTCCTACGATTGTCAACAACGTAGAGACCTACAATAACTTGCCAGCTATTATGCTGCGCGGTCCTGAATGGTATATCAACCTGTCTGCGGGTAAGTCGAAAGATCCGGGCACCAAGATTTATGGTGCATCAGGTAAGGTGAAATTCCCGGGTTTATGGGAACTGCCATTTGGTACAACAGCGCGTGAAGTGATTGAAGAACACGCTGGTGGTATGCGCGATGGTTTGAAACTGAAAGCATGGTTACCGGGCGGTGCATCAACTGACTTCCTGGCTGCCGAGCATATTGATCTTCCTATGGATGCGGAAAGCATCATGAAAGCAGGTTCACGTTTAGGTACCTGTCTGCTCATGGTGGTTGATGAAACCCAGTGTATGGTTTCAGCGACACGTAACCTCGAAGAATTCTTTGCACGTGAATCATGTGGTTTCTGTACACCTTGTCGTGATGGCTTGCCTTGGGCTGTGAAAGCGCTAAAAGCACTCGAAGATGGTACAGGTAAGAAAGAAGATATCGATCACTTACAAGAACTAACTCGTAAGCTTTGGATTGGTAAAACTTTCTGTGCGCATGCTCCTGGTGCAATGGAGCCGCTTATGGGTGCACTCAAACATTTCCGTGGTGAATTTGAAGCGAAGGTCGTCAATGCCGCCGCTCAAGTTAGCTCCGTAGAACAAGCTTAAGGAATTCGACTATGGCTACAATTCATGTCGATGGCAAATCGTATGAAGTCAACGGCTCGGAAAACTTGCTACAAGCATGTTTGAGTCTTGGTATTGATATCCCATACTTTTGTTGGCATCCATCCTTAGGTTCTGTCGGCTCTTGCCGTCAATGTGCCGTGACCCAGTACGCGAATCCAGAAGATACGCGTGGTCGTTTGGTCATGTCATGTATGACACCTGCAGCAGACAATACCTACATCTCGATTGAAGACAAAGAAGCCAAGGATTTCCGTGCTTCGATTGTTGAATTCTTGATGACCAACCACCCGCACGACTGTCCAGTCTGTGAAGAGGGCGGTCACTGTCATTTACAAGATATGACTGTAATGACACAGCATGACCGTCGTCGCTACCGTTTCACCAAACGTACGCATTACAACCAGGAACTTGGTTCGTTTATTGCGCACGAGATGAACCGTTGTATCGCATGTTACCGTTGTGTGCGTTACTACAAAGACTACGCAGGCGGTACCGACTTTGGCGTGTATGCCAACGCATCACGCGTGTACTTCGGTCGTCCAGAATCAGGCACTTTAGAGTCTGAATTCTCGGGTAACCTGACTGAAGTGTGTCCGACTGGTGTATTCACAGATAAGACTCACTCTGAACGCTACAACCGTAAGTGGGACATGCAGTATGCGCCAAGCGTATGTCAGGGCTGTTCTTCAGGCTGTAACATTTCTCCGGGTGAACGTTATGGCGAGCTTCGTCGTGTAGAAAACCGTTTTAACGGTGAAGTGAACCAATACTTCCTATGCGACAAAGGCCGTTTCGGTACTGGTTATGTGAACCGTGCAGACCGTCCACGTCAGCCACAATTCCGTAATGGTGCTACTGTTGAAACTGTTTCAGTTGATGCAGCACTCGATACGGTTATTGCAAATATCCAGGGCAAAAAAGTACTGGGTATTGGTTCGCCGCGAGCATCTCTTGAATCGAACTACGCACTTCTTGAGCTGGTTGGTCAAGATCGCTTCTCAACCGGTCTGTCTCAAAAAGAGCAAAACCTGGTTGAACTGGCTGCTTCTATCATGCAAACCGAGGGTGTATACAACCCGAACATGCGTGAAATTGAGAGCTATGATGCGGTACTGATTCTGGGTGAAGACCTGACTCAAACTGCACCTCGTATGGCTTTATCTGTTCGCCAGGCTGCGAAAAATAAAGGCAAAGAGATGGCAGCAGAGCGCCGTACCCAAGAATGGCTGGCTGAACCGGTACAACGTATTGCCCAAGATGCCAAATCTCCGATTTACATTCTGGCAGCGACTCAAACCCGTTTGTCTGATGTTGCTGAAGGGGAAGTGGTTGCGTCTCCAAACGACATCGCGCGTTTAGGCTTTGCGATTGCGGCAGGCGTGAAAGGTGAGAGCATCCTTGGTTTAGACGATGACGCGAAAGCATTTGCACAAACGATTGCGGACACTTTAAAAGCTGCCAAGAAACCTCTGATCGTTTCGGGTACAAGCCTGCAAGATCCTGCCATTATGGAAGCTGCGGCACAAGTTGCACAGAATCTGGGTAATGCCGGTTTGACCTTGACTGTTCCTGAAGTGAACTCGATGGGTATGGCAATCTTTGGTGGTCAAAGCCTGGAGCAAGCATTTGCACAAGATTACGATACTGTCATCGTAGTTGAAAATGACCTTTACCGTCGTCTTCCTGCTGCACAGGTCGATGCTGCACTTGCAGGTAAAGAAGTGATCGTACTGGATCACTCTGAAACTGAAACAGTGAAAAAAGCCGACATCGTGCTTTCTGCTGCAAGCTTCGCGGAAGGTGATGGTACGGTTGTATCGCAAGAAGGCCGTGCACAACGTTTCTACCAAGTGTATGACCCAAGCTACTACAATCCTGAACTGGCGATTAAAGAATCTTGGCGCTGGTTACACGCTCTGGAAACAGGCGTGAAAGGCAAAGCGATTTCTTGGACTTTGCTGGATGACGTGATCGAATCAGTGGCAAAAAACATTCCAGCGCTGGAAGGCATTCTGGATGTTGCACCTGATGCGGGCTTCCGTGTACATGGTCTGAAAGTGGCACGTGAACCACGTCGTTACTCAGGCCGTACTTCGATGCGTGCGCCATTGTCTGTCCACGAGCCGAAACAGCCAACCGATATTGATTCTGCATTAACATTCTCTATGGAAGGTTATGTGGGTAATGAAACACCATCTCCACTGATTCCATTTGCCTGGTCAGCAGGCTGGAACTCTCCACAAGCCTGGAACAAGTACCAGAATGAAGTGGGTGGCCACTTGAAAGGTGGTGATTCAGGTGTTCGTCTATTCGACCGTTTACCAAAACGTCCAGCGCGCAGTTTTGTTGCACCGGCACCTGTTTTGGTGAATGCTGAGAGCTTCCGTTTGGTGCCAATGCACCATATCTTTGGTTCAGGTGAATTCACAGTAAAAACACCAGCGATGGAAACCCGTATTCCTGAACCGGTATTTGCAGTAGGTGAACAGGATGCTGCTCGCTTGAATGTTCAAGATGGTCAGCGGATTACAGTTAAAGCAGGTGAAACGTCGATTGTTCTTCCTGTACAAGTAATCGAATACTTACCAACAGGTTATATTGGTTACCCAATCGGTCTTGCACCGACGGTATCTCTTGCAGAGCCTGTTTCAGTCGCGGTAGGAGCGTAATTCATGGAACAAGAATTAATCCGTCAAACGCCGCTGTGGGCTGAAAACTGGCCAATCGCCTATTCAGTCATTCAAGCGATCGTGATCTTGCTGGTTGTGGTACTGATCGCTGCGTTGATGTCTTTTATTGAACGTCGTTTACTCGGCTTGTGGCAAGACCGTTACGGTCCGAACCGTGTTGGTCCGGGCGGTATGTTCCAGATTGTTGCCGACATGCTGAAAATCATGTTCAAGGAAGACTGGACCCCCAAATTTGCTGACAAATTGACTTTCCGGATGGCGCCAGCAGTTGCGATGGCAACTGCGGTGCTGTCGTTCATGGTTATTCCTGTTTCACCGTATCTGGGTGTTGCAGACATGAACATCGGCCTGTTGTTCTTTATGGCAATGGCAGGGATTGCAGTCTATGCAGTCCTGTTCGGTGGCTGGTCATCCAACAACAAATATGCCTTATTGGGCGGTTTGCGTTCTGCAGCTCAAACTATTTCGTATGAAGTGTTCCTAGGTATCTCGCTCATGGGTGTGGTGGCAATTGCCGGCTCATTCAACATGCGTGAAATCGTTGAAGCACAAAAAGACGTATGGTTTGTGATTCCTCAGTTCCTTGGCTTCCTGATTTTTGTGGTTGCGGGTGTGGCGGTAACGCATCGTCATCCATTTGACCAACCAGAAGCGGAACAGGAACTGGCGGAAGGTTACCATGTCGAATATGGCGGTATGAAATGGGGGATGTTCTTCGTTGCGGAATACGTTAACGTGGTACTGATCTCTGCATTGATCGTGACTCTATTCTTTGGTGGCTGGCTTGCGCCATTCAACCTTGATATTCCGTTCCTTCCAGCAGCATTCTGGTTCATTATCAAAACAGCATTCTTTGTAATGATGTTTGTACTGGCGCGTGGTTCATTAATGCGTCCACGTTATGACCAGGTAATGAACTTTGGTTGGAAAATTTGCTTGCCATTAGCTCTAGTTAACCTGTTGGTAACTGGCGCGGTTATCTTGTGGTAAGGGCAGGGAGAACAAAATGTTTAAATTTCTAGCCGGGTTTGGATCGATTGTTCGTTCGCTTTGGATGGTGTTCAGCCATGCAACGCGTAAACGTGACACTATTCTTTACCCAGAAGTACCAGCCGAAGAAATCGTGCCGCCACGTTTTCGTGGTCGTATCGTATTGACACGTGACCCTGATGGCGAAGAACGCTGCGTGGCATGTAACCTGTGTGCGGTTGCCTGTCCGGTAGGTTGTATTTCATTACAAAAAGCAGAACGTGAAGACGGTCGCTGGTATCCGGAATTTTTCCGTATTAACTTCTCGCGCTGTATTTTCTGCGGTATGTGTGAAGAAGCGTGTCCAACCACTGCGATTCAAATGACGCCTGACTTCGAGCTTGGCGAATATGTTCGTCAGGACTTGGTTTATGAAAAAGAACACCTGCTGATTTCTGGTCCTGGTAAATATCCTGACTATAACTTCTACCGTGTAGCCGGTATGGCAATTGCAGGCAAGGACAAAGGTCAGGCACAGCGTGAAAGTGCACCTGTTGATGTACGGAGTCTATTACCATGATGTGGCCATTTTATTTAATGGCCCTTGTGGCCATTGTCTCTACGGTTCGCGTGGTTACTAACGCGAATCCGGTACATGCTTTATTAAGCCTGATCGTATCCCTGCTTGCAGTCGCAGGCATGTTCCTGATTGTCGGTGCGCCTTTTGCGGGTGCACTGGAAGTCATCGTTTATGCGGGTGCGATCATGGTATTGTTCGTATTCGTCGTAATGATGCTGAACCTGGGTGAGCAGACTGTTGAACAAGAACGTAAATGGTTGACTTCATCAGCCTGGGCTTATCCGGCACTGATGAGCTTCCTGATCGGTCTGGTGCTGGTGTGGGTATTAAGTTCTGACTACACGCAAGCTTCACTGGTGATGGGTACAGAAATGGTGGGCCCGAAAGCAGTGGGTCAATCACTCTTTACGCAGTACTTGTTGTTGGTTGAAGTTGCCGCGATGTTATTGCTTGCTGCATTAGTAGCTGCATTCCATTTAGGTAAACGTGAACCAGATGCAGAAGAGGAAAAAGAATAATGGGCAACATCCCTTTAGAGCATGGTTTGATCGTTGCATCTATTCTCTTTGCACTGGGTTTTTACGGTGTAATGGTGCGACGCAACCTACTATTTATTTTAATGAGCCTTGAAATCATGATGAATGCTGCTGCTCTGGCATTCGTTTTGGCGGGCAGTGCATGGGCACAGCCAGACGGTCAGATCATGTTTATCCTGATTTTGACACTTGCTGCGGCAGAGGCTTGTATTGGTCTTGCGATCGTCCTTCAGTTCTATCATCGCTTCCATCACCTGGATGTGGATGCTGCTAGTGAGATGCGCGGATGAGTTATTTATATCTAACAATTTTATTTCCGCTCATTGGTTTTGTCCTGTTAGCGGCGGGGCGCAACAAGCTTCCGGAATCTGTTGCAGCCATTATTGGTGTCGGTGCAGTCGGTTTATCTGCGCTGTTCGCACTGATTGCAGGTATGGACTTTGTTAACAATGGTTCAACTGCAGTAGTACAACATCTCTGGACTTGGTTCAGTGTTGGTGGTTTTGCACCGGGCATCAGCTTGCAGCTAGATGGCTTGTCTTTATTGATGCTGGGTATGGTGACAGGTGTGGGTTTCTTGATTCACATCTTTGCATCATGGTACATGCGCGGTGAAGAAGACTTCGCACGTTTCTTCTCTTACTTCAACCTGTTCGTTGCTAGCATGTTGTTGCTGGTATTGGGTGACAACCTGGCGTTGTTATTCCTGGGTTGGGAAGGCGTAGGTCTGTGTTCATACCTGCTGATCGGTTATTACTACCAGAACCCTGCAAATGGTCTGGCGGCAATCAAGGCATTTACCGTGACCCGTATCGGTGACGTATTCCTGCTGATTGCCATGTTCCTGATCTTCCAGCAATTTGGTACCTTGAACATTCAGTACATCGTTGAAAATGCAGCGACTGTAATGACCCAAAGTTCATCTTTGACCATCTGGACAGCATTGTTATTGTTCTTGGGTGCGGCGGGTAAATCTGCACAGATCCCGTTACAAACATGGTTAGCCGATGCGATGGCAGGTCCGACACCTGTTTCTGCATTGATCCATGCTGCGACCATGGTAACCGCAGGTGTTTACCTGTGCTGCCGTATGTTCGCAGTATTTGAACTTGCACCAGAAGTGATGGTATTTATTTCGATCACAGGTGCGGTGACATTGCTTGTAGCTGGTTTTGCTGCACTGGTTCAAACCGACATCAAACGTATTCTGGCTTACTCAACTATGAGTCAGCTGGGTTATATGTTTATGGCTGTAGGTGCTGAAGCGTATCAGGCAGGCCTATTCCACATGCTGACACACGCATTCTTCAAGGCACTCTTGTTCTTGTCGTCTGGTGCGGTGATTCTGGCTTACCATCACGAACAAAACATCTTCAAGATGGGCGGTCTGTTCTACAAGAACAAATTCCTGTTTGCATGTTTCGCGATTGGTGGCGGTGCATTGGCAGCGATCCCATTCCTGACCATTGGTTTCTTCTCAAAAGACGCGATTCTTGCTGCAGTCTGGACGCAAAGTCATGTTGCCGGTTTGCCGGTATATAACACGCTGTACTGGGTTGGTGTTGCAGGTGCATTCTTAACGTCTATTTATACATTCCGCTTAATCTGGGTTGTATTCTTCGGCAAAGAAAACACGCCTTATCACGAAATCAAAGGTGCAACATACTGGGCGCCATTGGCGATTCTTGCTGTACTTTCTACAGGTCTTGCGATCGTTCTGAAAGCACCAGTAATGAGCATTCTGGATGCTGCACGAATTCCAGCCTTTATTATTCCTGAAGCGCTTGAAGCAGGTGCACATGGTGCTGAATACATCGCAATCGCTGTTGCTTTGACAGGACTGGTAGTCGGTGTAGTACTGTTCGCTTTTGCTTACAGTGCCGTAAAACGTTTTGCAGCTACTTCTGTGGGTGCTGGTCTGGTCAATATCTGCCGTAATGCATTAGGTTTCGATACGCTTTATGACATCATTTTCGTGAAGCCATACTTATTGTTCGCGAAGATCTTTGGTCGTGATCCGATTGATGGCCTGTGGCTGGTACTTCCTGCACTTGTTAAAGGTGGTAACAGCTTTACAAGTTCACGTCAAACCGGTTTAGTACGTGAATATGCATCTAGTATGGGGCTCGGTGTCGTTGTCCTGCTGATGATCTTGATCGTGATTCAGGTTGTGGGGAAATAAAATGGAAGCTCCAAACAATATTATTTTGCCGGCTCTGATCCTCATTCCGTTCATTGCAGGTTTCATATGCTGGTTGGTCGATAAACTCGACCAGCACTTGCCGCGTTATATCGCGTTGATCGGTATGCTGGTGACGTTGGTCTTGACTATCGTCCTTTGGCAGACTGGTACTTATAACTATGAATTGGGCGGTGCTACACCTTCGTGGGCTGCCGAATTCAAACTGCCTTGGATTCAAACCCTGGGCATTAACATTCACCTTGCAGTGGATGGTTTATCACTTCTTATGGTTGGTTTGACTGCACTTCTAGGTGTTTTGGCAGTCGGCTGTTCATGGGGTGAGATTCAAAAGAATGTGGGTTTCTTCCACCTGAACCTGTTATGGTCTTTGGGTGGTGTCATCGGTGTATTCCTTGCGATTGACCTGTTCCTGTTCTTCTTCTTCTGGGAGATGATGCTGGTGCCAATCTACTTCCTGATTGCCCTTTGGGGTCATAAAGGGGCAGAAGGCAAGTCACGCGTATATGCAGCAACCAAGTTCTTCATCTACACGCAGGTTGCAGGTCTGGTGATGCTGATTGGTATCCTGGGTCTGGTGACTGTAGGCTACACCCTGACTGGCGAAATCCGTTTCGACTACAACTATTTATTAGGTGTGGCGAATACGCTTGATGCTCAGGCTCCAGCAGTTGCTTATGCATTCATGATCTGTTTATTCATCGGTTTTGCGGTAAAACTTCCAGTTTTCCCATTACACGGCTGGTTGCCAGATGCACATGCACAAGCACCAACAGCGGGTTCTGTCGATCTTGCAGGTATCTTGATTAAGACAGCTGCATACGGTCTGCTTCGTTTTGTGATTCCATTCTTCCCGGCAGCATCTGCACAGTTTGCAGACTTCGCGATCATTCTGGGTTTAATCGGTATCTTCTACGGTGCTTGGTGTGCTTTCCAGCAAACCGACATGAAACGCTTGTTGGCTTATACCTCTATTTCACACATGGGCTTCGTTTTACTTGCGATCTACGCAGGTAACATCCTGACCTTCCAGGGTTTGATGATCATGATGTTGGCACATGGTATTTCATCTGCTGCACTGTTCATTATGTGTGGTCAGGTATACGAGCGTGTGCATACGCGTGATATGCGTTTGATGGGTGGTATGCGTGGTCAGTTCCCGTATCTTGCATTCTTCCTGATGTTCTTCGTTGCGGCATTGGTGGGTATTCCAGGTCTAGGTAACTTCATTGGCGAGTTCCTGATCCTGATGGGTGCTTATGCACAATTCCCGGCGTTTACCATTCTTGCTGCGATCAGCTTGGTGTTTGCGGGTCTGTACGGTCTGATCCTGATTCACAAAGCCCTGTTTGGTGTACCAAGTGAAGCACAAAAGCAGCACTATACAAATCCGTTAAAAGATCTAAATGCACGTGAAACTGTATTATTGCTGATCTGTGCGTTTGGTCTACTTTGGCTTGGTCTATATCCACAAAGCTTCCTTGATATTTCAAACTCAAGCATGGCGTGGTTAGCGAATAGCTACATTCCAGTTCAAGAAGTGGTTGAAGTTACTAATCAAGTAACGACTCAACTTGAAAATGTGGAGATCCAATAAGCCATGAACTTCACAATGTCTTTTTCTGAGCTTATGCCTCTAGCACCTGTGATGATCGTGTCGTTAACTGCGATCGTCGTGATGTTGCTGACCGCAATCAAGCGTAACCATAATCTGGTGGCTACAACCACAGTGATTGGTTTAAACCTTGCTGCGATTTATATCATTTTCGTTTTGTTGGCGGGCGTATTTGCACCTGCCAATGTGATGAATCTGTTCCTCGTAGATCCGTTTACGATGCTGTACCAGTTTGTGATCCTGATTGCTGCACTTGCATGTAGCACTCTGTCACATGCCTACATCGAAACTTATAAAGATAACCGTGAAGAGCTGTATATCTTGATGCTGATATCCGTTGCGGGTGCCATGCTGATGGTAGCAAGCTCGCACTATGCATCATTCTTTATCAGCCTTGAATTGATGTCGATTCCTGTATACGGCTTGTTGGCATATACACATCAACGTTCTCAATCGCTTGAAGCAGGTGTGAAATATCTGGTGCTTTCAGCAACGGCATCTGCAATGCTGTTGATGGGTATGGCCTATGTTTATGCTTATACCGGCAGCTTAAGTTTCGTTGCAGAACCGGGCAAGCTGTTTACTGCATTCAGCCAACCGGCTGTCGTGATTGGTCTGGCATTAATTGTATTTGCTGTGGCATTTAAATTATCGCTGGCACCATTC
Source organism: Acinetobacter pecorum (assembly GCF_014837015.1). Lineage (GTDB taxonomy): Bacteria > Pseudomonadota > Gammaproteobacteria > Pseudomonadales > Moraxellaceae > Acinetobacter > Acinetobacter pecorum. The sequence continues at coordinate 163,088 of NZ_JACSPT010000003.1, read as the reverse complement.
CACAAATGGACACCAGACGTATATGCGGGTGCACCAGCCCCAATCGCGACTTTCCTTGCGACAGTAGCGAAAGTGGCAATGATTGGCCTGTTTGTTCGTTATGCTTTGTCTTCAGGCCTAATCCTGGCGGACAGCTTCGTTACTATCATTTCGATTATTGCGGTTCTGTCTATCCTTGCAGGTAACTTGCTGGCGGTTCGTCAGGTGAACTTGAAACGTATCCTGGCATACTCTTCAATTGCACACTTTGGTTATTTGCTGGTTGCCATCGTTACTTCGCGTAATACCGATTTCTTGCAGGTTCAAGGTTTTGCAACTTTTGAAAGTGTAAACGTTTACGTGATTACCTATGTGTTAACGACGATTGGTGCGTTCGGTGTCGTGACACTCATGTCTAGTCCGTATAACAATACTGACGAAGCGGGTAGTCTGGCTGAATACCGTGGTCTGTTCTGGCGCCGTCCGGTATTGACTGCTGTATTAACCGTCATGATGCTGTCTCTTGCAGGTATTCCTTTAACTGCCGGTTTTATCGGTAAGTTCCTGGTGATTAAAACTGCAGTTGCAGGCGAAGCATGGTTCCTGAGTGCAATGGTTATCCTAGGCTCTGGTATCGGTTTGTATTATTACCTGCGTGTAATGGTTGTACTTTATATGACACCGCCTGAAACACCACGTCTAGATGCGGTGAATCATTGGGGTCAAAAAGTCGGCGGTATTATGGTGCTGCTTGCTGCGCTTGCGGTACTTGTGGTTGGTGTCTACCCAGATCCAGTGATTGCAGTATCTAAGTATGCGTTCTTTGCAATGTCACCTGAATTACAGCAGTTCATTTTTACTCTGGTACAAAGTGGTTTTAACTAATATCTGCAAAGATTAATGTTATTACAAAAAAAGCCTCCATGATTGGGGGCTTTTTTATTTATACAAACGAATAAATGCCTTTATAATAGCGGAAATTTATCTTTAACCTTTTAGGTGTTCTCCCGTGGCAATCCATGAAATCCGTCATCCGCTCATCCGACATAAACTTGGTTTACTCCGTCGTGCAGATATCAGTACCAAGAACTTCCGTGAGTTAGCTCAAGAAGTGACGATGCTTCTGACTTATGAAGCGACCAAAGACCTGCCAATGGTTGAACACGACATTAACGGCTGGAATGGGGCTGTAACGGTTGACCGTATTGCCGGTAAAAAAATCACGGTTGTGCCGATTCTACGGGCCGGTATTGGCATGCTCGATGGTTTCCTTAACCTGATCCCAAGCGCAAAAGTATCTGTACTTGGTTTAGAGCGTGATGAAGAAACTCTGGAAGCACGTACTTACTATAAAAAACTGGTTCCAGACGTACAAAACCGTATCGCAATGATCATTGATCCAATGTTGGCGACAGGTTCTTCTCTTGTAGCGGCAATTGACGTGCTGAAAGCCAGCGGTTGTAAAGACATTCGTGTGATGGTTCTGGTGGCTGCGCCGGAAGGGATTAAACGTGTAGAAGCTGCACACCCGGATGTCATTATGTTTACTGCATCCATTGACAGCGGTTTAAATGAAAATGGTTATATCGTTCCGGGTCTTGGCGATGCTGGCGATAAAATCTTCGGTTCAGTTCAAAAAGACTAATTTTTGAATAGAATGAAAAAAGGGGCTACTACAGCCTCTTTTTTATATAATGTAGAAAAGGCATTTTCAGAATAGGACAACAGCATGAAAGATGAATTGTATCAGGGCAAAATCAAGAAGTATGATTCTGCCAAAGGTTTCGGTTTTATTGGCTGCACTGAAGGAGATGTCTTCTTCCATATTTCAGACTTCCCTGCAGCAGAAGGGGAACCAAAACGCAATGAACGCGTGAAATTTAATGTGGTTGAAAATGGCGACAAATATAAAGCGATCAAGATTGAACGTGTCGAAGACAAATCAAAGAAAGCTAAAAAATCTAAGGTTGCTGCACATAACCAGTCAATTACTTCTGCATTATTATCAAACCTTAAGCGCTAGTCTGCGATGGGTAGGGCTAAATAAAGAGGCATTCGTGCCTCTTTATTTATATAAGAATTTGTCAGTGGCAGGTTTAAAGCAGGCTTTGTAACCTAAAGCCTGCTTTTCTTTACGCAAACAATAAAATTTCCACCAAAGCTCTACAATCCTCCCTATTTCTCCTCAATTAAAATACATTTGTTGATTAATAGAGATAAATGTCATGTTTAAGGATGGAAAAATTAAAGCTTATGATTGCGAAGGTGCTTTAGGTATTCTGGAGATCACAGGAGAAGCTCAAGAATTAGGTTTTAAGCTACAGGATTTACCTTCGCCTGAAATTGAACCACAAATCGGAGAGCGACTTAAATTTAGAGTCATTGTCGACCAAGGTCAGATGAAACTGGACAATATGGTGCGCCTTGATATTAAAGTGCAGGATGAGTTTGTGCCAGATATTGTTGCCTTACAGTCCTTGGCACCAACAGTGTCTGTTCCGCTACGCAATTCAATTTTCTTTAGTCCAACATTATGGCTGGCATTGGTATCAGCTGTTGGTTTTATGATTTTTGGTGAAGTTTAAAGTTACGCTAGAGAGTGCCTATTTTCTATTTTTAACTTGGAATTTATCTATTCTTCAATTTTAACAGGCACCTTGCGGTGCTTTTTTGTTTCAGCATCAAAAAAATCAAGAAAGCTTTATAGTCTCTTTTTCATTACAATTATTAAAAATATTAAAGATAAGAGTGAATTATGTTTCAAGAGGGGAAAATTAAAACTTTTCACGAAGAGCGTGGTTTTGGTTTTATTCAGATCGAAGGGCAATCTAAAGATTTATTTTTTCATGCCACAGACTTTCCTAATAAAAATATTCCACCAGGAATTGGGGAAAAATTAAAGTTTCTGATTGTAGAAGATAATGGAAAGTTTAAGGCAGACCATATTGTTCGACTGGATATTAAATCAAAGGTAGCTGTTGAGCAGAATGATGATCAGTATGAAGATCCTGAAATACATACTTCCCCACATTATGAAAAGGCAAAATCATCGACTACATCAAAAATAATTACACTATCAGGGCTGTTTGTTATTTTGACCCTTGCTGGTCTTGTTTATAACCAATACCAAAGCTACCAAATTCAAAAACAGCAAAAGCTGGAAGAATTGATATTAGAGCAGCAACGAATTGTCGCTGAGCAGCGAGCAGCGCAAGGCGATCTGCCTATACAAGGATTATCGGAGCAGGGCCGGAAGAACTTGGAAAATCACGGGACTGATCTACGAAGTCAAGTTAACTCCGTCAATCTGAAAACTTCAGAAATGACTTCGCCATCTGTTTCTCAATTTAAATGCGATGGTCGAGAACACTGTAGTCAGATGAGTTCTTATGAGGAGGCATTATTTTTTATTCGTAACTGCCCAAATACTAAACTGGATGGCGACGGCGATGGTATTCCATGTGAAAGTCAGTTTTAATGAGTCATAAAAAAAAGCACCTTCAGGTGCTTTTTTTTATTGTTAGCTTTCACAAAAATTCATAAAGGCTTTTAGCCCTGGGCCCTGATATTTCTGGCGATGCACCAGCATAAATAGCGGACGAGTCAACGACCAGAATGGGGTATCCAGAATCACCAATTGACCTTTTTCACGTAATGGTTCAATCGCAAGTTTGGAAATACAGGACATGCCAATTCCACCTGCTACAATTTTCAAGATGGCTTCATTATGACCGAGAGTGAGACGAATGCTGGCATCCGGCACATCTTTTAAAATGGCATTGTCAAACACTTCACGGGTACCTGAACCTTCTTCACGCAAAATCCATTCCACAGATTTGAAGTCTTCAGCGGTCAGCTCACGGTTCAATTGTGCAAGGGGATGATCCGGTGCACAGCATACGGCCAGCTCATCATCACGCCAATGGATACATTGTAACTGCGGAAGATGACAGGAGCCTTCGATCAGGGCAAGATCCAGCTGGAACTGATTTACCGCTTCAATCATTTGACGGGTATTGCCGACCTGAAGCTGTAAATGGGTTTGTGGCTGAATTTTTAGGAAATCGGCCATCAGGTCAGGAATCAGATAATCTGAAATCGTCAGAGTTGCGCCTAAACGTAAATCGATACTTTGCAGCTCGCCTTTGGCGACTTGTTCAAACGATTCACAACGACCTAAAATTTCCAGGGCTTGAGGGAGAAGAAAGCGCCCTAGATCATTCAGCTGTAAGCGTTTGCCCAGACGGTCAAATAGTGGAGCACCCAGACCATCTTCCAGATCTGCTAACGCCATACTAGCCGCACTTTGTGTAAGCTTGACGGCATCGCTAGCCTTCGTTACGGTACCCTCTTGTGCCACTGCTACAAAAACAGCCAATTGGCGTAAAGTCATGCGCATGAGTAGAGCCTTAACATTTAAAAAATATTAATAAATTATGCTGCCATGCTACCATGAGCACAGTCTTTCATGCCACGTTGAAATCATGTCAATTGAAAAATTTACCCAAGAAAAAGTTTTATCTGTACATCGTTGGACCAATACATTATTTAGTTTTACGATGACGCGCCCGGCACATTTCAAGTTTACGGCCGGACAGTTTGCGCGTATTGGCCTGCAGGTGGGAGATGAACTGGTAGTTCGTGCCTATTCAGTGGTTTCATCACCTTTTGATGAAATCCTGGAGTTTTTCTCGGTAGTCGTACCCGAAGGTAAATTTACTTCCAATTTACAGCATCTCAAAGTCGGGGATGAGCTGTTTCTGGAAAAAATTTCTTATGGCTATCTGACTCTGGCACGTTATCAGTTGCCTTTACCGAAAGACCTGTGGCTAATGGGTACTGGGACGGGTCTGGCACCATTTATCTGCATGTTGCAAGACTTTGAAACCTGGAGCAAATACGAAAAGATCAATCTGGTTTATAGTGTACGCACCCGGGATGAACTTGCTTATATAGAGCGGATTCAGGAAATTGCCCAGACCTTTGGCGAAGGGCATAGCGGTTTTAAATTTATCCCGGTGATTACCCGTGAACCTGATGCACCTTTGCACGACCGTTTGCCGGTCCTGATTGCCAATGGTGAACTGGAAAAGGTAGCGGGTTTAACGTTTAATCCGGAAACGACCCATGTCATGCTTTGCGGTAATCCGGAGATGGTGAACGACACCAAAGAAGCTTTAAAGGCCCGTGGCCTAACCATGAACCGCCGTGGTGAAGGAAATATTGCAGTAGAAAATTACTGGTAAGCAAAAAGCTTAGACTCAAAGCTCCTTCTGAAAATTGAAGGAGCTTTGAGATGAAAGATGACGAATAAAGCTTAATGCAAAATCTTGTTCAGGAATTGCTGGGCACGCTCACCACGCGGTGTATTGAAGAAATCGTCCTTACTGCAATCTTCCACAATTTTACCTTGATCCATAAAGATTACCCTATTTGCGACTTGTCGGGCAAAGCCCATTTCATGCGTAACACACATCATGGTCATACCTTCTTGGGCCAGTCCGACCATGACATCGAGCACTTCATTAATCATCTCAGGATCAAGTGCAGAAGTTGGTTCATCAAATAACATGGCAATCGGATCCATACTCAGTGCACGGGCAATCGCAACACGTTGCTGCTGTCCTCCAGAAAGTTGTGCCGGATATTTATTGGCTTGCGCACTTAGGCCGACACGATCCAAATAGGCAAGACCTTTCTGTTTGGCTTCGGCTTCAGAACGGCCTAATACCTTGATCTGGGCAATGCTCAGGTTCTCGGTAATGCTGAGATGCGGGAACAATTCAAAATGTTGGAAGACCATGCCGACGCGACTGCGTAATTTATTCAAATTGGTTTTCGGATCATTAATTTTAATCCCATCGACCAGAATATTGCCTTGCTGGATAGGTTCTAGGCCATTGACGGTTTTAATCAGGGTGGATTTTCCTGAGCCTGAAGGACCGCAGACAACGACAACTTCACCTTGCCGGATCTGCGTCGTGCAGTCAGTCAGTACTTGAAAATCTTTATACCATTTACTGACATGCTGGAGGTCAATCATGACTTTGGCTTCGTTCATACAGTTAACCTCCGCTGTAATTTTTTCACGATATACGTGGCAATCAGGCTAACGGTGAAATACACCAAGCCGGCAAAAAGAATATATTGGGTCAGTAAAGACATCAGGTCCCCCCGGACATAGCTGGTACGGAAAAAGTCCAGCAGGCCAATGGCATAGACCATGGTCGAGTCCTGAAACAGAATAATAGTCTGTTGTAATAACAGCGGTGTCATCTTGCGAAAGGCTTGAGGCAGAACAATCAGTCGCATGGACTGGCCATAACTCATCCCCAGTGCAGAGGCAGCATCGGTTTGACCCTTCGGAATGGACTGAATCCCGGCACGGACAATTTCCGAAAAATAGGCGGCTTCAAACAGCATAAAGGCGACAATACTGGATACCAGGGCTGTATCCATAGTCAGGTATTTGCCAGTCAGCCCGGTATAGATAAAGGGCACAGCAAAATAGAACCACATCAGCACCAGCAGCAGGGGAATGGAGCGAAACAGATTCACATAGCCTTTGGCAAGCCATTTCAATACCCGGATTGATGACAGCCGCATCAAAGCAAGCAAGGTACCAATCAGAATCCCGCCAACCGTGGCAAAACATACAACTTTTAAAGTGATACTGAAACCATGCCAGAGTGCTGGTGCGGAAAGCTGTAAATCCTGAAAAAATGCAGTGAACCCTTCCATTATTTCACTCCTGCAATTAGTCCAGGTACCTGAAAGCGCTTTTCCAGAAAATTCATGAAACTGATTAAGCAGACATTAATCAGGATAAAAATCAGGGTGACGTAGGTGTAAATCTCGATGGTATTCTGGGTGTATTCACTGATGGTTTTCATCTGGGAAATGATTTCTGCAACCCCGACCAATGAAGCCACCGAGGTATTCTTGACGCAGTTGGTCAGTTCAGAACTGAGCGGTGGCAAAATCAAACGGAAAGACTGCGGTAAGATCACATAGCGATATAATTGTGCAGTGCTAAAACCCATGGCATAGCCGGCATTGACCTGTCCGCTTGGAATAGCTTCAATCCCGGTACGTACCTGTTCGCAAACCCGCGCTGCGGTAAACAGCCCCAAGCCGATACTGGCAGAAATTAGTGCCGTGGTATTGGCGCCTAAATCATTGATCCACCAGTTATGAATATAGCTGGGCAGAAAGTTGGGCACCACATAAAACCAGATAAATAACTGGATCAGTAAAGGCACATTACGGAAAATGGTCACATAGGCCGTTCCAATAGCCCGAGCTGTAGGACTGGGTAAGGTCCGCATGATGCCTAAGAGGCTACCCAGCAGCATGGCAATTGACCAGGCGACAATCGCAATCACAGCCAACCAGCCGATACCCGTCATGATCCAGTTCAGATAGGTGGTATCCCCAATCCCGGTCGGTTGCAATAAGACACCCCAATTCCAGCTATAATTCATCGCAACTCCAACAAAGATCCTTAAACATATTAGGCTTAAGTAAGGTGGATAAGATTCAATGCTTATTGATCACGGTCATGCGGGTTGCTGATCAAATTTTTTAACGCATCAGACATGGCATAGTTCAAGTTGATATTCTTAGGTGGAATAGGCGACTGGAACCATTTTTTATACATATTGTTGATTTCACCGGAGCTATACGTGGCTTTAATAGCATCATCCACAACCTGCTTAAACTCGGGGTCACCCTTACGCAGCATACAGCCATAAATTTCATGAATCGGGGCAGTGCCAACAATGTGCCACTTCTCCGGATTTTTAGCCTTGGATTTTTCTCCGGCCAGCAGAATGTCATCCATCATGAAGGCTGCAGCCCGGCCATTTTGCAGCATTAAAAAGGATTCTGCATGATCTTTGGCAGAAATAATTTCACCAATACCCAGTTCTTTTTCGTGCTGGCGGATATAACGTTCAGATGTGGTGCCGGCAGTGGTGACGACCTTTTTACCTTTAAGATCGCTAAAGTCCTTGATTCCGGAATCGGTTGCGGTTAACAGGCGGGAACCCACTTCAAAGAAGCCGACTGAGAAATCGACCTGTTGCTGACGTTCTTTGTTGTTAGTTGTCGATCCACATTCCAGATCAACCGTACCATTGGAAACCAGAGGAATCCGATTCTGGCTGGTTACCAGGTTATAACGGATTTTTAGATCAGGCATGTTCAGCTTCTGTTTGACGGCTTCGACCACTTTTAGTTGCAGATCATGCGCATAGCCGACGGGTTGATTCGGGTTGTCGGCAATATAGGAAAATGGAATCGAGGAGTCGCGATAACCTAAAACAATGGTGCCGGACTGTTTGATTTTATTGAGTGTGCCGGAAGCCTTCTCGCCGCTTTGCTGAGTATTTGGCGCCTGATTATCACTACAGGCACTCAGTCCCAAGATCAGCGGGGTGGCACACAGCAAGGTAGCCAATTGAGATTTTAATTTCATCGTAAAACTCCATTTTTCCATTATTATGATCGAGCCTATTTTTGTGCTAAGACTGTATTAAGATTATTGCTATAAAGTCTAAATGCTCGTTTATATTCATCTTAGTGGATAATTCCAGCAGGACTCAAGCTGAATTTATTGCTGAAATGTTACTGACTTAAAAAGAAAACCTGGTGGATCAGGGACAAGATGCAAATAGGTATGAGGCTTAGGTTCAAAAGACGAAAAAACAATAAGTCATAAAAAACCTCCATTGCGGAGGTTTTTTGTTTCAAGCTTAATGTACAAACATATCCATGGATTCACGGATTTCCTGAATGGCGGTTTCGACATCGGAGCTGAGCCAGGTCGGTTCAAAGAATCCTGCATAGTGCTCAATACGGTCTGCAGGCACGACCAGACGCACTGGACAGTCTTCTTCCAGTAAGCGCCACGGAATAATTGGCACTTCATTATCCAGCCATGCCGTTACATCTCGAATATCGATAATCATTGCATTGACACAGTCCGGAAAAGGCATCACGGAAAATTCCTCGGTACGACGACGGAAATATTCCAGATCCTGCCAGCGAAGCAGGAAGCTTGGCTTGCTGAATTCAATAATTCCAATCAGATGCTGATCGCGGCTGTAGTGCAGCATGCATTGATGTGTGACGTCAGTATCAAGATCAAGCGATACACTTTGTTGACGATACGCCATATAACTCGGGTGTATAAATGAAAAGGTGGATAATTATAACGCATTTCATCGCTGAAAGGCAGCGTTCCGGATGTCTTCGCTGTAGCTCCCGTAACTGGTACGACTTATGCATATTTTCAGGGAACAACGATAAAAATAACGAGGTTGCTATGTCAGAATCAAAAAGTGTGATTGATACCGGTGTGACTGAAACAGCAGTACAGGAAGATTATTTTGCCTTGCGACAGCTCAAGAAAGGTGCTGTAGGCTGGTTGCTTCTTGTTGGTCTGGGGGTCGCGTATGTGATTTCCGGTGATTTTGCCGGCTGGAATTTCGGTCTGGCACAGGCGGGCTGGGGAGGTATGTTTATTGCGACCATTGTAGTGGCATTCATGTATCTGTGTATGTGCTTGGCCATGTCTGAAATGTCCACCATGCTGCCTACCGCCGGTGGGGGATACAGTTTTGCCCGGACTGCTTTTGGTCCCTTTGGCGGCTATCTGACCGGAAGTGCCATCCTGATTGAGTATGCCATCGCTCCGGCAGCAATTGCCTGTTTTATTGGCGCCTATTGCGAGGCCTTGTTTGGTATTGGCGGCTGGATCATTTATCTGGTGAGCTATCTGGTTTTTATGGGCTTGCATCTGAAAGGTGCAGGTGAAGCACTCAAAATCATGTTTGTGATCACCGCCATTGCCGCGATTGCCTTGATGGTGTTTATCTTTGGCATGTTGCCCTATTTTGATAGTGCAAACCTGTTTGATATTGCAGTCAGTACGAAAGCAGTTGGTGCAAGCAGTTTCCTGCCATTGGGTTATCTGGGTATCTGGGCAGCAGTGCCTTATGCGATCTGGTTTTTTCTGGCAGTTGAAGGGGTGCCACTGGCAGCCGAGGAGGCCAAAGAGCCAGCCAAATCCTTGCCGCGTGGCCTGATTGGTTCCATGCTGATTCTGGCATTCTTTGCCCTGAGTATTTTGCTGCTCGGTCCTGGCGCAGCAGGTGCAGATACGCTGAAAGATTCTGGTGCACCACTGGTGGATGCCTTGGTTGCAGTGTATGGCGCCAATACCTGGATAGCAAGTTTCGTGAATTTTGTCGGGCTGGCGGGTCTGATCGCCAGTTTCTTCTCGATTATCTATGCCTATTCCCGTCAAATTTTTGCACTCTCACGTGCCGGTTATTTACCGAAAAAACTGTCCTTGACCAACAGCAATCATGCACCTTATTTGGCCATTATTATTCCGGGGATTATTGGCTTCCTGTTGTCCCTTTCGGGTGAAGGTGATCTGCTGATTCTGATGGCAGTCTTTGGTGCCACTATTTCCTATGTGCTGATGATGATGGCTTATATCAAACTTAAACTGTCCCGGCCGAATCTGGCACGTCCTTATCAGGCACCAGGTGGTATTGTCACGGCATCGATTGCTTTAGTGCTTGCAGCCATTGCAGTGGTCGCAGGCTTTCTGGTTGATCCAAAAGTCTGGTTAATGGCAGCTGCCATTTACGTGGCACTGATTCTCTATTTCCTGCTGTATAGCCGTCATCATCTAGTGGCAGGTACACCGGAAGAAGAATTTGCCCGTATCGAGGCAGCAGAAAAGGAATTGAAATAAATTATCTAGCATGGAGAACACGCTTATGCTGTATCAGATCAATGTGGCCAGTCAGTATTATGTTTTTGAGGATTTAAAAACCCTGTTGGCCAAGGCTACGCCTGAACGTTCTGGTGATCAGCTGGCAGGGATTGCGGCCACTGATGCAACCGAGCGGGTCGCTGCACAAATGTGTCTGGCAGAAGTGCCGTTACAGCAGTTTTTGCAAGAAGCAGTGGTTCCTTATGAAAAGGACGAGGTCACCCGCCTGATCATGGATGAACATGATGCTGATGCCTTTTATCCGATCTCGCATTTTACTGTTGGAGATTTTCGTAACTGGCTGCTCAGTGCAGATGCCACCACAGAAAAACTTGCTGCTTTAAAAATGGGTCTGATTCCGGAAATGGTCGCGGCAGTGAGCAAGATTATGCGCAATCAGGATCTGATTCTAGTGGCAAAAAAATGTCGTGTAATCACACGTTTTAGAAATACCATTGGTCTGAAAGGGCATCTTTCCACCCGCTTGCAGCCGAACCATCCGACTGATGATTTGATGGGAATCTCAGCTTCGATTCTGGATGGACTGATGTATGGCAATGGAGATGCGGTCATCGGAATCAACCCGGCGACAGATAATCTGCAGAATTTGACTGAGCTGCTCAAACTGCTCGATCATATTATCCAGGAATATAAGATTCCGACCCAGTCTTGTGTTTTGACCCATATCACGTCCGGCATTCAGCTGGCAAATAAAAATGTTCCGATTGATTTAATGTTCCAGTCCATTGCGGGAACCGAAAAAGCCAATACCGGTTTCGGCATCAATCTGGCGCTGTTGCAGGAAGGTTATGAGGCGACCTTAAGCCTGCAACGCGGCACCGTGGGCCAAAATGTCATGTATTTTGAAACCGGACAGGGCAGTGCCTTGTCTAGCAATGGCCATCATGGCGTGGATCAACAGACTGTGGAAGCGCGTGCCTACGCCGTGGCACGTAAGTTTAATCCCTTGCTGGTCAATACTGTAGTCGGCTTTATCGGGCCGGAATATCTGTATAACGGCAAGCAGATTATCCGGGCCGGACTGGAAGACCATTTTTGTGGCAAGCTGCTCGGTGTGCCAATGGGCTGCGATATTTGCTACACCAACCATGCCGATGCCGATCAGGATGATATGGATGTACTGCTGACCTTGCTTGCCAATGCCGGACTGAATTTTATCATGGGTATTCCCGGTTCAGATGATGTGATGCTGAATTATCAGACGACCTCCTTTCATGATGCGCTCTACATCCGGCAATTACTGGGATTAAAAGCGGCCCCCGAATTTGACCACTGGCTGGAGCAGCAGGGAATTTTGGCGCAACAGTCCAATCAGCTGCACTGGCCGACCGAGCTACCGAAGCAATTTTCACGTCTAATCCTGTCTTGAGGAAGTACTATGAAACTGATTGCCGATGTGAAATTTGAGTCCCAATTACAGGATAATCCCTGGCAGAAATTGAAAGCTTTTACTGATGCACGGATTGCCTTAGGCCGAACTGGTGGCAGCTTGCCGACTCGACCAAGTCTGGAATTTCAGCTAGCACATGCCCAGGCCAAAGATGCCGTACTGAAGCCACTTGATGTTGAATCGTTAAAAGCGGGTTTGAGTAAAACAGGACTAGCCATTCTGGAAATTGACAGTCAGGCGGTAGAGAAAGATCTTTATCTTAAACGTCCCGATCTCGGGCGTGTGCTTTCACAACAATCCAAAACGATGTTGCAGCAATACCGGGCCGAACATCAGCAACATTGGGATGTAGCCATTGTGCTGGGAGATGGGCTGTCGGCGCGTGCTATTGAGGAAAATGCACCTTATTTTGTTCCAGCCTTGATAGACGCTTGCAAGGAGGGAGGCTGGAAGGTTGCGCCCATGGTAATTGCACAAGGCAGTCGGGTCGCTTTAGGGGATGAAGTCGCAGAAATCCTGAAAGCCAAAATGCTGGTTATGCTGATTGGTGAGCGGCCAGGCTTAAGCTCACCAGACAGTATGGGTATTTACTATACTTATAATGCTTTTAAAGGCTGTCATGATGCCTTGCGTAACTGTATTTCCAATGTGCGGCCTGCAGGTCTGGCATATCCAATTGCCATTCAGCGACTGGTGGCATTGATGCGTAAATCCTGCGAACTTAAGCTTTCAGGGGTGCAGTTGAAAGATGAACACCAAACCCCAGTCGATATGCAACATACCTCAGTAAAACGGCTATTTTAACCAAGGCATCAATGAGAGAATTCTGAGGGATTAGTGACTTACATCTCGTCACCATCTCACCATGTTTTGTCACAGAAGCCTTATTCACAGCTTGTTATTCTAAAAATCTACTTATGAATAACAAAGAGTGAGGATGGTTATGGTCGATGATTTCAATAAAAAACCACCTTTGAATCATCAGGCAGACGTGACGCAGAAAAAGCGTATCCCTGTTTATATCTTGATTTTGGTCGGTATTTTTTTACTTGCCCTACTGTTTTATATGTTTTCTGACATGAAGCCAGATGCAAGTGATGCGCCTGCTGGGCATCCAAATCCAAATGTGCAGCCTGCTACCCCAAATAATTCGACCCCAGTCGGTGAGCCTACACAAGGCACTGCTACCACGAATAATGGAACTGAAGCAACTGCAACTGATGGTACAGAAGCAACTGCAACCGCGACTGACGGGCAGGCCACCCAATAACTAAAAATACCTGAAAAGCTCTAGTGAACCACTGGGGCTTTTTTGCAATGGAGCATGATGTTTGAAGGTAGTGCCATCTACCTGGTGTAAGTCTGAAAACATCAAATCCAAATATGAATCCGGAAGAAGAAGGGGCTGATTGCTTCAGGGACATGCCCCGATTTCAGATAAATAGCTTAATAACAATGAGGGTAGAACAACATGAATGATTATATGAGAAGCCCGCGTGGTGGCTTCGATGCAATGTACTATTGGGATCAGTTTTATCCCATTCTTAGTGCAATTGCCATCTTAGTAATTGGCTGGATCATTGCGTTACTGGTTTCGGCAGCTGTTAAAAAGCTATTGCAGAAACTGGGAACCAATACACACTTAAATACGGCGACAGGCCATCACTCTAATGTAGAAAGCATTGTTGCCCGTGTCGTATTCTGGATTATTCTGATTATTGCCGTGATTGGTGCACTGAATGTACTGAATCTTACTGGTGTCAGTGGTCCATTCAGTAATATGATCGAGCAGTTCCTGTTATTTATCCCGCAGTTACTAGGTGCAATTGCAATTGGATTCATAGGCTGGATTGTAGCCAATCTGGTCAAGATGGGATTGCAGAAGGTCCTTGACCGAACGCAACTGGATGAAAAACTCAGTGCGGAAGTAGGTGTCAGTCCGATCAGCCAAAACATCAGTCAAATTGTTTACTGGTTAATCCTGTTGCTGTTTTTGCCAATCGTACTCTCGATTCTAGGTCTCAACGGTCTGTTGTTACCGGTTGAAAATATGCTGACTGATGTCGTAAGTTATTTACCAAATATCTTTATTGCTGCAGTGATCATTTTTGTCGGTTATATCCTGGCTAAAATTTTACGTGGTATCGTGGAAGGACTGGTAAATAGTTTTAATCTACAACAGCATGCTGAAAAAGTAGGAATTTTTAAAAACTCGAATGTCGCCCAGGTAATTGGTACATTCATCTTCGCCGTGGTCATTATTACTGCGCTCATCGTTGCATTTGAAGCACTCGGTATCGAGGCAATTTCTCAGCCTGCTACAGCCATGCTGTATGAAATCATGAATGCCATTCCAAATATCATCGCTGCTGCGTTGATTCTGATACTGGCTTATGTGGTGTCTAAACTGGTTGCTGCTCTGGTTGTTGAAGTAATCGCCGGTACAGGTGTTGATGAAGTTCCTGCCAAACTGGACCTCCAGCGCTTTTTAGGAACGACTAAACTTTCAAGTGTAGTCGGTTACCTGATCGTTTTCTTCACCATGCTATTTGCAGTATCGGAAGCAGCGAATCGCCTTGGCTTTGAACAGATCAGTGGCCTGATTGCGATGTTCATCTACTTTGGTGCCAACATCCTGCTAGGTGCGGTAATTCTGGTTATCGGTTTCTGGCTGGCCAATATCGTTGCTAATATCGTACAGCGCGGCGAATACAAGAGTTCACACTGGTTAGGGAATCTGGTTCGTGTTCTGATCATGGGACTAGTTGTAGCAATGGGTCTGCGTGCCATGGGTATTGCCGATTCAATTGTTAACCTGGCATTCGGTTTAACTCTAGGTGCTGTAGCAGTGGCATTTGCCTTGGCATTTGGTCTGGGCGGCCGTCAACCTGCTGAGCGTGTACTTACAGATCTGATTGATAAAGCCAAACGAGAAGCTAAACATCCAAATCCGGTCAAAGAAAAAGCTGAAAACAGTATATTTTCCAGCTTAGGTGGCAAAAACCGTACTACCGGAACAGGTACTAATGATTCTTCAATCACAACTCCAGGAGCAGGTATCGTGCCAAATCAAGACTCAGATAATACCCCTATAGATGACGATTTATCTCATACGACACCGGCCATCCTTACGACTGCGCCACAGGATGATGAGTCTTTGGGTATTGATCCGGTCCCGGGCGAGGATCAAGCTGTACCGGATTCAGTAAAAGTCGATCCGACTCATCCGCCAGCCAATAATCCATTTGGTTCAACCGGAGAAAAAGAGCCGAATGTTGATATTGACCGTTCTACCCAAAACAAAGATGACCTGAAATAACCTGTTATTTCTAAGAGAAATCGACCACGCTTAAGTGGTCGATTTTTTTCAGTCCTAAGGAAAATTGCATGAATACCAAGAAACCTAACAAGGTCCTGGCGCCTTTAGTCATCGCAGGAATTACCATTGGCTTTTTTACTGCCGCCTACCGATTTATTTTTGTGAAGAGCAAACAGGACGAACAGTCTGAGCGAGAGCTGGAAAAGGAACTTCCTGAAACTGATGAATTTAACTAAAAGTGAAATCCAGCTTCGTACTTAAAAATAGAATATGGTCTTTAAAATATATATAATATTCAAGTGAATACTAAAATGATTTTGGTATTCTTCTTGCATTAAAAATATAAGGACAAGGAGATCAACAATATGTGGAAAGCACTACAGCATACATTCATTGCATCTACAGCAGATGAACTGCCATTACATCTGCGAGAAGCAACGCGAAAAATGCAGCTTGCGATTAACCGTTTAGAAAGTACGGCCAATCTCAACCTGTTTAAAACAGATTATCTGGAATGAATAAAGTATTAATCCAGATCATCTATTGATTAAACATATTCCGATGCGGCATGCGCAGATGACCATGCCCATTGGAAGTTATAGCCACCTAAATGTCCGGTGACATCCAGAACTTCACCAATAAAATACAAGCCTTTCTGCTTTTTACTTTCCATGGTTTTTGAGGATATTTCAGTGGTATCTACACCACCCAAAGTCACTTCAGCAGTCCGGTAACCTTCAGTTCCGGAGGGTTTCACTTCAAAACCATGCAGACGCGCCGTAATCTGTTCCAGCTTATCATCACTGATGTTACCGATTGAAGTTTCTGCAACATCCACCCAGATCAAATTCTGCAATTCCAGAACCACACTTTTCGGTAAATATTCATTCAGTAGCGTACGTAGCACGACTTTCGGCTGGCTTTGTTTTTTGGATTTGAAAAAATCCAACAGATCAACACTTGGAAGGAAATCTACCTTAAAACTCTGACCAACATCCCAATAGTTGGAAAGCTGCAGGGAACTTGGTCCACTTAAGCCGCGATGGGTAAATAGCAGCGCTTCGGTAAAACTATTAAGCTCATTAGAAAGCGTTGCTTCTACCGCATTACCACTCAAACGCGTGGTAACTTCTTTAAATCCATCAGAGAAAGTAAAGGGGACCAGTCCGGCACGGGTTGGATAGACATGATGTCCAAACTGTTTTGCGATTTCATAACCAATTCCTGAACCGCCTAGAGTAGGAATCGATAAACCGCCCGATGCCACCACGACCGACTCAACTTCAAAATACCCCAAAGACGTTGCAACCTGGAAACCTTGATCATCTACCGCATTGACTGCTTTGACTTCACAACTGGTTTTAATTTCGACCAGACCGGTTTTATCGCATTCTGCCAATAGCATTGACAGGATATCTTTGGCACCATTTAAGGTAAACAACTGTCCATGTTTGCGTTCCTCATATTCGATGCCATATTCGCACACCAGTCCAATAAAATCCCAGTTGGTATAGCGAGTCAGGGCTGAAATGACAAAATGCGGGTTGTGTGAAATGTAATTTTCAGGTTCGACATACAGATTCGTAAAATTACATTTTCCGCCACCTGACATCAGGATTTTTTTGCCTACTTTATTGGCTTTTTCTACCACCACGACTCTACGCCCACGTTGCGCAGCCATATACGCTGTCATTAAACCTGAGGCACCGGCGCCTATGACGAGAACATCATATTGCTTGGAAGACATCACACACTCATGGGAGAACAAAAGGAGAGCATTATAGACAATTTTATTTCAGCTTTCTCTATTCCAGAAAAAACAGTCCCTGGATTGCAGATGTGCACCCGATTTTAAACATAAAATATTTGAAAGCTGCTTAAAACTCATGCATAGTTTTTTTACCAACTCCATAAAAAGCATAATAAGAAGGAAAAAGCGAATGGCAATTGCAGATGATTTAAAACAATATAATCTGATTACTTATATCCTGTATATTTTAGGATTTATTATTGGTGTTACACCATTTATCGCGATTGTGATGAATTATATCAAGCGTGATGAAATGCGCGGAACCTGGCTGGAAAGTCATGTCGATTGGCAGATTAAAACCTTCTGGATCAGTTTGCTAGGCTATATCATCGGAGGCTTGTTGACCATGATTCTGATTGGTTTCCTGATCGTGTTTGTAGTCTTTATCTGGCATATTTACCGCTTGGTCAAAGGGTTAATTGCCTTGAATAATAATCAGCCGGTTCAGGCCTGACTCGGAGCAAAGGGAACATTACGGCCTTGCAGACCACCGCTATGAATCACCAGCAGTCTTGATCCAATCGGAAAATAATTTTTCTCGATCAAATCTAAAATCCCCATTAGCATTTTGGCGGTATAGACCTGCTCCAGTGGAATTGAAAACCGGGATTCAAAGTCCTGAATAAACTGCATCAGTTCCGGTGAGGTTTTGGCATACCCCCCACAACAGTAGTCATCGAGAATATTCCAGTTGGTTTTGCTGGTGAGTCGGGCGACTTCATCTTTTAAGAATGAACCTTTGAGTGCTGAAAATCCCAAAACCTGCTGATGGGTTTGACTGGCCTCAATCAAACCTGTAATCGTTCCGCCAGTTCCTGCCGCACAGCAAATGACATCAAATTGAGTATCATCTTCTTTTAGAATTTCCTGACAACCTTGAATGGCCAATGCATTGGTTCCACCTTCAGGAATGACAAAATGCCTAGGAAATTTTTGTCCCAATTCCAATAAATAATCAGCCTCATGCTTACGTCGATATTGTTCACGACTGACAAAATGCAGTTGCATCCCGAATTTTTGGGCGGTGGCTAATGTTGGATTCAATGGTCGATCAGCCAGTTCTTCCCCTCGAATAATTCCGACAGATTTAAAGCCAAAGTGCTGCGCAGAAAATGCAGTTGCCGCAATATGATTGGAGTAAGCGCCTCCAAAACTCAGGATATGCTGATAACCTTGTCTTTGCGCTTCAAGAAAATTATATTTTAATTTAAAGAACTTATTTCCCGAGATCTGGGGATGCACCAGATCCAGACGCCGTATGGTCACAGAAATATCTCTAATAAAAATCTGTTGATCGGGGATATTTTGAGCAATCGTTTCAAACATAAAAATCAAGACAGTAGGTTGTTTTACCCGTATGACGAAGGTAATAAAAGAATTAGAGGCTTAGGATAGGTTATTTCTTATAGCTAGACATCGGTTTTGATGCAGAATGTCACAAATATTTTGCTGATTATTTGAGCAGGAATGTTAATCTAGAAATAGGAACTCCCTTGAGGAGGGTAGAATAATGAAAATATTATCCTATGCTGTTCTAGCCGGTGTACTGCTTGGTTTATCGGGCTGTGATGATGCGATGAATAAGCCTAAAACCGAAAGCCGCACAATGATCATCGGTGGTGTGCCTGTCCATGATCGGGATTATAAGATGATAGACTCCTCGGTGACCGCACGAGATCAACTGAAACAATAAGATGACCTCATGAAATATTAAGAGATTTGTGTAGAAATATTAAAGCAAAATTAATTATTTTTACTTAAAATAACGCATTCATTTTTAAGCTGGGATAGTCACGTGGAATCATTCTGGATTTTAGGTTCTATTGCTTTCGCCCTGATGTTAGGTGCGATGAGTCCAGGGCCGACTTCTATATATGTGGCAAAAAATTCAATTGCGATTTCACGTAAGCATGGCTTATTCACCGCTTTAGGTACGGGGACTGGGGCTGCCATTTTTGGTCTGTTGGCAGTGCTGGGCTTACAGGCATTTTTACTGGCTGTACCTTCCGCCTATCTGGCCTTAAAAATTTGTGGTGGTTTATATCTGCTCTGGCTGGCTTTTAAAATTATTAGACATGCCAAAGATCCGATTGAGGCAGATGCTGCCATTACCAAGCAGATGTCGTTACGCCGTGCGTTTACCACCGGCTTGATTACACAATTGTCCAATCCCAAAATTGCCATTGTATTAGCCAGTATTTTTACTGCGCTATTACCTAAAGAGATTCCAACGCATTTTTATTTTGTCTTGCCCATTTTGTGTTTTTTTATTGATGCAGGCTGGTGTTCTCTGGTGGCAGTGGCATTGTCTGCAGAAAAGCCGCGTCGTGTTTATTTGAAATTTAAGGCCATCTTTGACCGCGCAGCAGGAGCAGTGATGACCGTATTAGGTTTGAAGCTGATTTTTGGGATGAAGTAATTATTTCTTATAAGTTCAGCTTATAGATATAAAAAAAGCCCCTATTATTGGGGCTTTTTTAATTTGGTCGTTAAAAAATATTATCGTCGGAGTTAGCAGAAATCCGGTGAATAGACAAGTCTGCACCCATAAATTCATCTTCCTGACTCAGACGAATACCGATGCAAACCTTAAGCAAACCATAAACCAGGAAGCCACCTGCCAAAGCAGTAATAATCGCCAGAGCTGTACCAAATAGTTGTGAAAGAATAGAAACATCTCCGATGCCGCCTAGACATTGCTGACCGAAAATACCAACTGCAAGACCCCCAAAAGCACCACATACCCCATGCAAAGGCCAGACTCCTAATACGTCATCGATCTTGAGTTTATTTTGGGTATAGGTAAAGAGTCTTACAAAAATTATGCCGGCACTGATGCCGATGAAAAGAGCGCCAAGCGGATGTACCACATCAGAGCCTGCACAGATCGCTACTAGTCCGGCCAAGGGTCCATTATGCAGAAAGCCCGGGTCATCTTTACCTGCTATTTTGGCAGCAATAGTTCCTCCTACCATTGCCATTAAGGAATTAATTGCAACCAGTCCGGAAATTGCATCGAGGCGTTGTGCACTCATGACATTAAAACCAAACCAGCCGACAATCAGAATCCATGAACCCAAGGCCAAAAAAGGAATTGAAGAGGGTGGATGTGCAGTAATCCGGCCGTCATTTTTATAGCGGCCATGACGTGCACCGAGCAGAATTACTGCAGCCAATGCGATCCAGCCGCCCATGGCATGCACCACCACTGAACCTGCAAAATCATGAAAGCTGGCACCGAATGTATGAGCCAACCAGTCCTGAAAGCCTAAATTACCATTCCAGATCATGCCCTCAAAAAATGGATAGATCAGTGCAACCAGAAATAATGTCGCTAAAGCTTGAGCACGCATGTTGGCACGTTCTGCAATTCCTCCTGAAATGATCGCTGGAATGGCAGCAGCAAAGGTGAGCAGGAAGAAACAGTGCATCAGGTTATAGCCATGATCGGCTGCCAGCGTATGGGCATCGTGGAAGAAATGCTGACCATAGGCAATATAGTAACCCACTAAAAAATAAGCGATGGCGGAGATGGCAAAGTCAGTTAAAATTTTACTTAAGGCATTCACCTGATTCTTATGCCGAACTGTCCCTAGTTCTAAAAAAGCAAATCCTGCATGCATGGCAAGCACTAGAACTGCACCCAGAAGAAGAAATAATAAGTCTACATTTTGCATTGTGCGTTCCAATTTAGTGCGTAGAATCACAAAAAAAACCCAGTATATAGAGGCAAACTGATTCGAAAAGAGGCAGGAACAAGGGAAATTTTGATGAAGAATTTCTTGAAATTGATAAGACTCGATATAAAGCACAATACAATTTTTGTGCACCAAACTAAGCCATGGCAAAAATTCATAAAGTTGAAATTTATATTATATTTTTAGATGTTTATATTTATCGTAAGAAAAACGGTGCTAAAAAAGCGTGCTAAAGGTGCACATGAAAAGTGAAAGATTTTAAGAAAAAATTTAAAAATAAATGAAACCCTAGAAAATTAGGGTTTCATGTTTAGATCAAATTATTGAAGTATTCAATTAATCTTTAAAATGTACCGGAATCCACTGATAGCTTTTACTGTCCGTAGAATAGATATGACCAATGCCCGGGAAAGGTAAATGTGGTGCTGCAATGGTCTGGCCCTGTTTTGCATATTCAGCAAAATACTTTAAACGGGTATCTACTGCTTTTTTGGGATCTATATCAAAATCTACCGCAGTCTGTGGACGGTCAAACTGAATACTGTGCGAATGCACGATGTCCCCAATAAACACCATTTCCTGACCTTGTGATTTTAAGCTAAAACCAAAATGTCCCGGTGTATGTCCAGCCGAACTGACTACATTGAAATTCTGAATCTTGTCGCCAACTTTGAAGGTTTTTAGCTGATTCTTGCTTTGGTAGGGAGCAATGGCATTTTTAATTTTATCGACTGTGTTAGTAAAGCTTGCTCGTCTTTGCTGCGGCAAACTTTCTACGCTTTTCGGATTCATCCAGAAATCCATTTCAGGTTGGGAAATATAGATGGTCGCATTTGGAAAATTTGCCACGCCATTATTGCTAATGCCACAGACATGATCAGCATGTAAATGGGTTAATAAAATTGCCCCGACCTGTTCAGGACGATAACCTGCTGCTTTCAGATTGGTTAGAACCGAACCAAAATTGGGACCGTTACAGCTAGAGGCACCGCTATCTACCAACACAAGTGTTGAGCCGGTATTGACCAGAAAAGCATTTACAGAAGTTTGAATGCCTTTAGCCTGATCGATATAGTATTTTTTTAAAATCTGATCCGCCTGGACTGGCGGAATATCCTTAAATAAAGCTTTGGGCAGATAATTTGTGCCATCCAGCAGGGCGGTGATCTGTAAATTTCCAAATGGATATTGATAATAACCGGCCACCTGTTTCTGTTGAACAGGAGATACAGGTTCAGCAGCTTGACCGTGGATACTCACCCCTAAAACAGAAAGTGAAAATAGAGAGGTGAAGAGGGAAGTTTTTAAAATATTCATGACAATTCTTATGTTGTGGAGTCTGTTCTATGTATTAGCATGTAAACTACGGAAAAAGAATATAAAAACATTTACTTTTTTTTTAAAGAGAGATAACGAATTGAACATCTGTACTAAGCATTAAGTTGAAAACTGTATATTGATTTTTTCCCAAAAATAAAATGTTTTTATTTTAAAATATTTTTATAAATAAATTACTTAGATAAGTTTCACTTTTTTAAAAAAGCCCGTTAACATGAGATATCACGAACAGCTTTGGGTATCGATATGAGTTTTTGGAAAAGAAAAAACAATGCCAGCTTTGTATTTTTTATCATTACCTTATATGGGCTGATTGGTTTCGGACTAGGTTATGTCATCTGGGAATTTATCCTGCAAGGCTAAGTAACCCAGCAATAAAAAAGCCTCTAGAGATAGAGGCTTTTTTATGTATTGATTAAGTCTTAAAGCATAGATGGATTTAAATAGTTTGTATCATCAAGTAGTGCAGTAATTTGGGTGTTACCGATTTGGTGATGGTAGAGTAGCCAGCTACTTATTTTTGTTGGGTGATGGTGGGTTCAGCCGCTTGGGTGGTGAAGGCGGTGGTGCTAAGAGCGAGTGCGAGGAATAGGGGGCTTAAATTTTTCATAGATTTGTTATATATTTTAAAGAGATATGTAGTTTTAGCATTTGTAATTAATGAAGTGAATAGATAAATTATTTAAAACAATTATATGGAATGAAAATGACAATATTAAATAATGCAATTGATTCTATTCAGCTTGGAATTGAAGATTATGAACTAATTGGTGAAAATCCTAAAAGATTAATTTCTTGTACAAGAAATTTATTTTCTGGAATATTGCTACTATTCAAGCACCACCTTTCAGAACTAAGTGATCCTAATAGTGATGAAGTTTTAATAAAACAAAAAATTAAACCCAAATTTATAAATGGCGAATTATTTTTTGTGGGTGATGGATTAAAAACAGTCGATGTTCAAGGAATTCAAGAGAGATTTAAAAGCTTAGATATTGAAGTTAATTGGAAGGAATTAGAGAAAATACAAAAATATCGAAATAATATTGAGCATTATTTCAGTACGGATAATCCTAAGGCTATAGAGGCAATGTTGACTCATAGTTTTAATATTATTAATGATTTTGTTCGAGTATATTTGAATGAAGAACCGTCTAAACTACTAGGGCAGGATTATTGGCAGAAATTACTTGATGTCAAAAATGTTTATGATAAAGAAAAGCTAGAATGCTTACACGCGCTAGAAAAAAATACTTATTTTTCAGCTAAACAAGAAGACTTAATAAAAAATGCAATATGTTCAAATTGCGGTTCAGATTTGTTAAAGCCTATTGATACACAAGTTTCAGCTAAATATACCTCGTATGAATGTGTGGCTTGTCATGATGAGCTTTCATTTGAACAAGTAATCAATTCAGCAGTTTCAGTCGATTGTGAAAGAAACTATGGTTATTACCATTATAAAGATGGTGGTTCAGAACCTTACGCAATTTGTCCAGAATGTGGTGAAGAAACATATTCTATGGAAGAGCAAATCTGTCTATGTTGTGAGGAAAGCGCTATCCATGAGTGTGAAAGATGTCCTGCAAGTTTATCTCCAGAGGAAGTTACTTGGAATGAAGGATATTGTAGTTACTGCGTTTATCAGTGGGAAAAAATCTCAGAAGAATAGATATCAGTCTTTACTTTTGTCGGGGCAAAAGTAACAAAACCCCTTTGTTCGTTAGAGGGCACGTCCGTATGCCCCTAACGAACGAGCGACATCCATGTCGAAAATCATCTGATTAAATATTGTCGTCGAATTCTCAAAGATTCTCCCTCTCCCTTAGGGAAAGGGAAATACCCAATAAAAAAGCCCCTACAACGTAGAGGCTTTTTAAATAAATTATTTACTGCATTCTGGTTGAGAGCGGTCAATAATTTGAGTACCTTCTACGCGATAGCCAATTTGGCCAACAAGGAATGCCTGATTTAATTGAGTGATGACCACATCTGAAAGTGCTACCGTACAACGGTCTTTTTCAATAGCGCGATCTACTGCTGTTTTGAAATTAGGAATACCAAGTGGGAATAAAATTACTGGAACTTTATCTTCGCCTTTAACACGTTCGCCCTTAACAAACTGATTGGAGTTTAGGTTATAGTTTTTGGTTGAAGCCACAGTCATATCAGCCATACGAACTGAACAGCCTGTAAATACAAGTGTTGACATTGCTAAAACTGAAACTAATAATTTTTTCATGCTTACCCCGAATAATTATAAAAAATAAAAAGCGTTTCGATTCTATAGATATAATTTTAAAAAACAAGAAAATAAATTGTACAAATGGTATAAAAAAGCCCCTAAATCAATAGAGGCTTTTCTTGATTAAAATCGAAACCTTAAGAAACCTTATCACCCGGTATAGCACCAGATTCAGGTGAAATCACCCAAACACCGTCGCCATTGCCCGCAGCTAAAACCATGCCGTTAGAAATACCAAAACGCATCTTACGTGGTGCAAGGTTCGCCACCATCACCACCAATTTGCCTTTAAGGTCTTCAGGTTGGTAGAACTCACGAATACCACTGAACACGTTACGTGGTTCAGCTTCACCAACGTTTAAAGTGAGTTGAAGCAGTTTGTCAGAACCTTCAACCATTGCAGCTTCAAGAACTTCAGCCACACGCAGGTCAACTTTCATAAAGTCTTCGATGCCAATAATTTCAGCTTCGCCAACTTTAGGCTCAGGTTTTTTCTCAGCCTTCTTCTCTTTTTTCTTTTCTACTTTTGGTGCTTCAGCAGGAGCCGCTAAAGAATCTTTAGATGCATCCACCATAGCAGCAACAGCTTTTGGATCTACACGTTGCATCAACGGCTGGAACAAGGCAATTTCATGACCCACTAGAATTGTTTCACGAGAAGCAAAATCGAAGCTTTCAAGTTGCAAGAAATCTTGAACCTGTTGAGCCAGTGTCGGCAATACAGGTGCTAAATACACTGCCAATTGACGGAACAGGTTAATACCCACAGAACATACGTCATGTACTTGTTGTTCTTCGCCTTCAATCTTCGCAAGTACCCAAGGCTTTTTCTCATCAATATACTGGTTGGCTTTGTCCGCAAGTGCCATGATTTCACGAATCGCTGCCGAGAACTCACGGTCTTCGTATGCTTTTGCAATAGAATCACCCGCATCAATAAAGCTTTGAACCAGTTGAGGCTCTGCACATGTTGCACTTAATTTGTTATCAAATTTAGTATTGATGAATTTTGCACAGCGGCTGGCAATGTTGACTACTTTACCGACTAGGTCTGAATTTACTTTTTGAACGAAGTCATCCAGGTTCAAGTCCGAATCTTCAACTTTGTCTGAAAGTTTCGACGCGAAGTAATAACGTAGATATTCAGGGTTTAAATGCTCTAAATATGTTTCAGCTTTAATGAAGGTACCACGAGATTTAGACATCTTCTGACCGTTGACTGTCAGGAAGCCATTTACGAATAAGCCTGATGGCGTACGGTAATTTGCACCTTCCAGCATTGCCGGCCAGAACAGGGCGTGGAAATACACGATGTCTTTACCAATGAAGTGATAGACCTCATTTTCAGAATCTTTTTTCCAGAAGTCGTCAAAGCTTAAATCAGGACGTTTAGTCTTGATGTAATTTTCAAAACTCGACATATAGCCAATTGGCGCATCGACCCACACATAGAAGTATTTGTTTGGCGCATCAGGAATTTCAAAACCAAAGTAAGGCGCATCACGCGAGATATCCCAGTCGTTTAAACCATTATCAAACCATTCGTCCAGTTTGTTGGCAATCGATACCGGCAGGCGACCTTCGTCACGGGTCCATTTTTGCAGGTATTCACCAAAATTTGGCAATTTAAAGAAGTAATGGTCTGATGATTTCTCAACAGGTGTTGCGCCACTTAAAGTCGATTTTGGATTCAGTAGTTCAGTTGCGTTATAAGTCGTACCACACACTTCACATGAATCGCCATATTGATCTTCAGCCTTACATTTCGGACAGATACCTTTAATGAACCGGTCTGACAGAAACATGCCTTTTTCAGGATCAAATAACTGCGTTACAGGACGCACAGCAATATTGCCAGCTTCACGGTTTTTGATATAGATTTCTGAAGCACGGGCGCGGTTGGTATCACTATGCGTAGAATCATAATGATCGAAATGCACACCGAAACCGTCAAAATCACGGATATGTTCTTTTTGCACATTGGCAATTTGTGCTTCAGGTGAAATGCCATTCGCTTCGGCACGCAGCATGATCGCTGTACCATGAGCATCATCCGCACAGACATAAGTCACGTCATGACCCATCGCGCGCATGGCACGTACCCAAATATCTGCTTGGATATAGCCAAGTAAGTGACCCATATGAATCGGGCCATTGGCGTAAGGAAGGGCATTGGTGACTAAAATTTTACGCACGGATTCACTCTCTCATTCGTATTTTATGCAATGGGCGATAATTTTACATGAGATGGAGAAGACTTGCATAAGGCTTTTGGTGAATTCTTTTTCAATAACAAAGTTGCATCGAGATGAAATGCTACTTTATGGCAAAATTATCGGGGATAATAGCTCATCCGCTATTTGCTTGAGTGCTTGACCATGTATGACGATTACGACGACTATGAAGACGATCAACCCGTCACGCGGATTAAATCGAATATCAAACAACAGACTTTAGGCAAACGCATTCTTGAAGATGCTCAAAGCTATTTAGAACAAATCTCGCAAGGCGAACATACATTTTTAATCGAAACCTTGCGTGATCTGGCACAGCAAGATGAATACTTTAATGTGTGGGCAGATCAGCTCGATCAACCTGTCGGTTCAAAAGTCGCCAATGATGCCTTGAACCTGATGCACTTCTGGCAACAGAGGCATCGTCATGAAGATGTCCAAACCTTTCATTTATTTGATGTCATCAATAGCGAAGACTTTCAAAAAGAGCTGCTCACGGCTTTTGATGCGATGCAGATAGATGAAGCCCATAAAGCCTTACGCCGTCCAGTGATCATTGAAGCCTTTAAAATGTATAAATTGGGCTGTTATGCAGGTTGTGTGCCTTTGCTCTATGCACAGCTTGAAGGCTTATTGACCGATGTGCTGATTCAACAAGGCTACTTAAAACAAAATGGAACCAAGTTTGTTGATGTCTATAAAATTGTTCCCGGTTTAAAAGGCAATGAAATTAAGAGTCTGTGGCATAAATCGAAAATTGCCACGGAAATGAATCCATACTTTGCCGAACTGGCAGCCTATAAGATGGATTCAAGCTCGAATGTGACCGCAAGTCGTCATAACATTTTGCATGGCACAGATGTGGCACATTTCACCCAAGCGCGTAGTTTTATCCTGTTTATCTGGCTGTTCTCGGTATTAAGTTTTATGAGTACCGTGCGTGCTTAAGCTAAGATCTCTGGTTACCAGTAGTTTTAATCATCCTGTAAAGGTTTAATGTAGATTAACACCAAGCATCCTTTAGCTTTAACAATCAGGCTATAACAGTATTTGAATGGGCGAGCTACAGGAAATGCGATGTCAGAATGACAGAAAAATGTTTTAGCAGAAGTGTAAAGAATGAAGATGAACAGAATGTTCAAAACACAAATCACGATTTTTTGCGGCTGGCAGTGATTAAAGTTTGAGATCGTGAGGTTTGTGCTATCTGATGCAATGATCAGCAACAACATGTACAGGCTTTGTTGCAGTTTGCTTAATTCAGCTACTTCATTGCATGCTTTGTGCTAAAAAATTGTCTGATAATTTATTTATGACACCTTAGGAGGGTACTCATGACTCAGAATAACCAGACAAGTACTTCAAAGCAGAACCAAGATAAAGAACAACATGCACGTGAAATGAATGATCAGGTTTCAAAAGAGCAAAAGCAGAACGAGATCGATAAACAGCATAATCAGGAACACAAGAATGGACAAAATGCTCAGACCAATGCCGAGGAGAAGTCTGATACTCAGCATAGCAGCAAAAATGTAAATACTGAGCAAAAAGACAGTTCTAAAGAGAATGAGTCAGATCAAAAAACTGAAAGTTTCAAAATGGATGACTTAAAAGCCAAAGCAATTGCAATTGGTGAGGAGCTTTTGCAAAAAGGTGAAAAGCTTCTGAATGAGCTAAAACATGGCAAATCTGACAGCCAGAAAAATGGTGAGCAAGAGACAGATCACGCGAAAAAGGCCAAAGCCGATCATAAATCTCAAGACAAATCATCGGATAAGTCAGATAAACAGAATTCTAAAGATGATCAGAACGATCAGCAGGCCGGTATGGCAAATTTGAAAGACGAAGCCATGCATAAGTTTGAAGATACTAAACAAAAAATCACGGAATTAGTAAGTGAAGCTTCTGTTAAATTCGCCGAGCTGAAACAGATGGCGACGGATACCATGAACAAGATGAAGGATACTCAAGCTAAAGACAATGATGCTGATCAGCAGAAAGACGCGAAAGATACAGATTCAGCAAATAATTCCGAATCCAAAAAAGATGAATCAAAACAGGATCAGGATAAAAACACCAAGGAACAACAGGGCAAGTCTGAAAATAGTAAAAATCATAAGTAATTTATGATCATAGAGCCACTTTAATCACAGCAGGTTAGAGTGGCTTAAAATATAGAAACCTAATATAAAAAATAATGTTCACATCAAAAATAATATGTCTTCATTTACTTCTTTCTCATTCATTTTTCATTATTTATATGTGCCAAGATTTCATGAAACATTTTATAAAACCAAGTGAAATAGTTGGAAATTGAACATATCTGTTTCATCTTCTCCAATACAGTGCTTAACCTTCGCCTAAAACCCCGTTAAACTAGGCCATTTAGATGTCGATCTACATTTTTGGAGTAACCTATGTCGTGGCTTTCTTCGCTTAAATCGGTTTTTTCGCCTTCCAAGGAGGTGAACGAAGAAGCTGTGCAGAACGTACTGCAAAACTATATTTTGCCAAATTCCAGTAATGCCTTGAAAGATCGCATTACACAGGTCAATGTACAGGGTGAGATTCTGCAAATTACCCTGAATACCTATCCAGAAGAAAAAGAACAACTGCAACAGATTCATGATGAGCTGGCAGAAGCTTTGCAAAAATGTGGTATTCAAGAGCTGAATATGCATGTGATTCAGCAAAAAACTGGGCCTAAAAGTAAAAATTCGGGTGGTTGCGGACATAACCATGCTGAGGGAGAAAGCTGTTCAAGCCAACCTGCAGCACCACAAAAACCAGATCTTCCTCCTGTGGTGGATGCTTCGGCTCAAGCTGAAAAGGCAGAAGATGCTGATCCGAATAATCCACCGATTCAAAAAGCTGCACCACAACAGCGTGATGTCCCGAAACATCCTCGTATTCAGAATGTGATTCTGGTGTCATCTGGCAAAGGTGGGGTGGGTAAATCGACTACTACTGTCAATCTGGCTTTGGCTCTAAAAAAAATGGGCCTGCGGGTAGGTGTACTGGATGCTGATATTTATGGTCCAAGTATTCCGACCATGCTCGGCAATGCCGGTAAAACACCGATGATCGAAGCAGAGCAGTTTGTACCTCTTGATGCCTATGGAATGGCGGTATTATCGATTGGACATTTAACCGGTGATCACAATACTCCAGTGGCATGGCGTGGTCCAAAAGCTACGGGTGCATTAATGCAGCTCTTTAATCAGACTCTTTGGCCAGATCTGGATGTATTGATGATCGACATGCCGCCTGGCACGGGCGATATCCAGTTGACCTTAGCACAGCGTATTCCTGTAACAGGCGCAGTGATTGTGACAACACCACAAAACGTGGCCTTGCTGGATGCGACCAAAGGCATTGAGCTGTTTAACCGTGTACAGATTCCAGTCATGGGCGTGATTGAAAACATGTCGACCCATATCTGCTCAAATTGTGGTTTTGAGGAACAGATTTTTGGTACAGGTGGTGGCGATAAACTGTCTGAGCAATATCAAATTCCATTACTGGGCCGCTTACCTCTGGACGCTAAAATTCGTGAAAATGCTGATGCAGGAAAACCTTCCGTGATTGCAGGGGACGAGGCAGCAGATAGCTACATGGCGATTGCAGAGAAAATTGCAGTACAGTTACCAAAAGCAGAAAAAGACCATAGCCGAATTTTCTAAAGTTCCACGTTAAAAAAAGAGAGCCGAGGCTCTCTTTTTTTATGAGGTTTTGACTGAGATGGTATTTTCTTTTCTTGCCTGAATCACATTAACTCCAATAGCAATAATTACCATAATCGTTCCTGCAATATCGGTAATCATTTCAGGCACAATCATCATTAATGCGCCGACACCCAAGAAGATACGCCAGAACCAGTTCATGGCAGTTTTAAAATAGCCTTCTACCGCTGCGCCTAATGCCAGAATGCCAACAATCGACGTTACCGTAATACTTAAAATGACATTCCATGCTGGTAAAGTAAATTCTTTGGCATTGACTGCAATATCTGTGGTGTCAATCATCAGCATTGCTGGGTTATAGACAAACAGGAAAGGCACAATAAAACCAGCCAGTGATAAGCGTAAGGCCTGGAAGCCAGTCCGCATGGGGTCGCCTCCTGCAATTCCGGCTCCGGCAAAGGCGGCCAAGGCAACCGGTGGGGTGATATTGGCAAATAGTCCGAAATAGAACACAAACATATGTGCTACTAAGATTGGAATATCAAAGTTCGCCAAAGCCGGCGCTGCCATAGTGGCTGTGATGATATAGGCGGGAATCGAAGGCAGGCCCATGCCAAGAATCATCGATGCAATCATGGTAAAAAACAAGGTCAGGAACAGACTGCCTGCACCAATACTCATAATTGAAGAAGTCATTACCGAGCCAAAACTGGTCAAGCTGACCACACCGATAATAATACCCACCACCGCACAGGCAGCCATTACTGAAAGGGATTGTTTAGCGCCATCTGCTAAGGCTTCCAGAATTTCCTTCGGCCCCATACGCGTAGATTTTCTAAATGCCGCAACGACGATGGTCAATAAAATTGTATAAACTGCTGCATAGCTGACCGGCATCGACTGGAATAAGAAGACCACGAGGACAATAATTGGAAGTAATAGATGTCCGCGTTCTTTCAGTACTTCTTTGACCCGCGGCAAGTCTGATTTGGGTACGCCTTTTAGATTATCCCGACCTGCCCTAAAATGGACTTGTGCTATTACACCCAGGTAATACAGCAGGGCAGGCAATACCGCAGCTAAAGCAATCGTGCCATAACTGACACCAGTTGTTTCTGCCATGATGAACGCACTAGCCCCCATGACTGGAGGTAAAATCTGCCCACCCACAGAAGCACTGGCTTCAACCGCACCGGCAAAGTTTTTGTGATAGCCAATTTTCTTCATCAAAGGAATGGTAAATGAACCCGTTCCTACGACATTGGCAACTGCTGTACCATTGATACTGCCCATAAAGCCACTTGAAATCACCGCAACTTTGGCAGGGCCACCTTGCTTATGCCCGGCAAGTGCCATAGCCAAATCGTTGAATAATTTTCCCATTCCTGATTTTGCTAGAAATGCCCCAAACAGAATAAACAGGAAAATGAAGGTGACCGAAGCACCAATGGCTGAAGAATACAGACCTTCGGTTTTTAGATACATTTGCCCGAAGATATCACTCAACGTATAAGGGCGAGTGAGCAAGCGATCCGGCATCCAGTCAAAATGACTGACAAATGGGTAGCTCAAGAAAATCAGTCCCAAGATCGGTAGTATCCAGCCCATAACCCGCCGTGCAGCTTCGACCACCAACCCCACAGTCATAATCGAGAATACAATATCCATCGTATTTGGTATGCCTCCCCGGGTGGTCATAATTGCCTGATATTCCTTGAACAGATAAAAGAAAGAGGCAAAAGAGGCAATCACTAAAATCCAGTCAGTCCACGCAACCTTTTGTCGGCTACTGTTTTGACGCGCTGGATACAACAAGAAAATCAGTGCCAGACCAATTGAGACATGCGCTGCACGTTGAATCAATTCCGGTAAAGGGTTAAAGGTGATATACAGATGAAATAACGAGTAAGATATTGCCAGGGCAGCAATAAACCAGCGTACCGATTTATTGATCGGGTTACGGGTAACGGATTCACGATCAAATTTTTCTAATAATTCTTGTTGCTGCTGCTCATTTAGTGCTTCTGGCACATGTTTTATTTCTTGTGGATTCATAGGCAATCATTTAAACCTCTTTTTTTCCATAGGCTGTCTTTTTTTATAGAGATATGTACGGTGCTGTAGTCAGGGAAGTCCTGATAAATATTCCAGACCCGATCAGCAATCTCGATTTTTCCCTGCATCCTGCGCGAAATGACCCAGTTTAGTTCTTTCATCTTCCGGTTAATTTGCATATGGATGCTTCCATCTTTCTGCCGGGTAAGAGTACCTTGGTCGGGTGTTCCTGCACCGAATGAAACAAATTGTGTTGCTGCCAGAATTAAATCGTTTTTATCTTGAATATAGCGCTCTTTCCACGCTGTTTTTTCTACCGAATGAATCCAGCTAAGCTGAAAAGTCTTCTGGGTAATTTTGCATTGAAAATTTTGCTCTTTCACTTCGATAATAATGTAAGGAAACGTCATCCATAAACAGCTTGCAAGGAATCCAGCCAAACCAAAAAGTGCAGCAAATGCTGCACCTTGTATCCATTTCATCAGTTCGCTTTATTCTCATCGTAGAATTTTTGCGCGCCAGGATGCAAAGGAGCAACCAGACCTTTTTGCGCACCATCTAAAGTGATTTCCTTAGCGGCCTGATGCGAGTTTGCCAGTTGATCCAGACTGGAGAAGAAAGTCTTGGTCAGCTTATACACATCATCGGTAGATAGATCCGAACGAACCACGAGAGCATTCATAATTGCAGCTGTTGGAATATCTTCAGCATTGCCATACGTGCCTTTAGGAATGGTCATCGGCAGGAAATAAGCCTGATCTTTGGCAATAGCTTTCACTTTGTCAGGGTTGATACTGACCAGTTGCATATCAAAACCTTGTTGTAGTTCCATCAAAGAAGAGTTTGGAATACCACTGGTGAGGAAAGCTGCATCCAGCTTGCCCCCTTTCAAAGCATCAGCTGCTTCGGCATAGCCCAAGTAATCGACTTTTACATCCTTATAAGTAATACCAAAACCCTTCAGCAGACTACGCGCATTTACTTCTACACCTGAGTTCTGGGCGCCAACTGCAATACGTTTGCCTTTTAGATCTTCAATATTTTTGATACCAGAACCTTTAGACGTTACGATTTGCACGTAGTTCGGATAGAGAGCCGCGATCTGCTGAACATTATCAATCTTGTTGCTAAAACTGCCTTGACCATTAATGGCTTCAGTAAGACTGTCACTCATGACAAAGGCCATTTCCACTTTATTCTGTTTTAATAGGTTCAGGTTCTCAACGGAAGCACCCGTGGTCTGAGTTTTGGAATTCACGCCGTAGGTCTTGTTATAAATTTCAGCTAATCCTGTCCCAATGACATTATAAGGTCCTGAGGCACCGCCTGTGGCAATATTCACAAAGCGGGTTTGTAGTTTATCTGCAGCCACGCTTTCGCCGGATGCAGCCTGATTGGCAGATTTATTTTGTGTATTATCATTCGAGCAGGCGACTACACCGGACAGCGCTAAACTCATGGCTGAAAGCTTGATCCATTTATTCATATATAACTCCTGATATTATTCTATAGTTCTTAAAAAATATAATTAAAACAACAATATATTAAACCGTCTGGATGTGAAAAATGTGAATTATCATCTGTTGTTCTTGTACAATTTAACAGCAATTATTTTGCCTGAATACCTTTAATAGCATTTTTTTAAAAATTTACTTTATCAATATGTTCAAAAAATTGAGCAAGATAGACATTTTAACTTTGTAGCTTAAATATAATAATTTAGAGATCGATAAAAGTTAGGTCTATAAAAAACCTTCATGTATCGCCTTATAAACTTGATGCGCAGGAGTAGTGGGGGCAATTTTATTTAGTTAAAGTTGAATAAAAATACTGATTTTAAAATTATTTGCCTTCATTTGCTGAAAATAAGTATTTGGAGACTTTAAGCCTCGGTGTTAGGTTGAAAAAGTCACTTTTATAGCCTTTTTCTTATCAGCTTATAGTTTTGTAAATTGATAAAAATGACTTGAGAGTAGGGAAGCTATATTTTTAATTAACCTTATAAATTAATTGAAAAATATTTAATTATTAACTTCTATAATAGGTTCTCTTACAATTATTTTTTTGCAGCTTTGACTTAACTATTCTATGCTACGCGGATTAGAGCGAGGTCAAACTATGATTTCATGGTTTTTTATTGGTTTAGTGGCAACCATTCTTTTAACACCAGGCCCAACCAATACCTTATTGGCATCTTCAGGCATTCAGGTCGGATTTAAAAAAACATTTCGTTTAATTCCTGCTGAAGCCTTTGGTTATCTGATTGCTATTAGTTTTTGGGGCATTCTGATCGGGAAAATTTCCGTTCATCTTCCACTGTTACCGACCATTCTCAAACTTTTTAGTGCTGGCTATATTCTGTTCCTTGCTGTGAAATTATGGCGGACTGCAGAGCTGAGTGAAAATTTTGATAAGGTCTCAATTCGCGCACGTGAATTGTTTTTAGCAACCTTACTTAATCCCAAGGCACTTTTATTTGCCTCAGCCATTTTTCCTGTGATTGTCTGGAAAAGCAGCCAACATTATGTGGCTCATATGCTCGTTTTCTTGCTTTTACTGATCCCGATTGCATTCTTCTGGACTTTTTTAGGCTCAATCCTAGCCAGAAAAAACAGCCGCTGGCTCAATCAGAAAAACCTGCAGAAAACGGCTTCGCTGGTGCTAATGAGCTTTTCTATTCCTTTAAGTTATTCTGCACTTTTAAGTTTATAAGCTGATCTCGATCAGCAATTTTTGGGCAACTTGAGCTCTCAGACTTTCACTTATTTTCATTAGTGGCAATTTCAGTTAAAGTACGTCGCAATAACTTGTTCTTAAGATTTTTGGATTATATCAATGGCAATTAAGTCTGATCGTTGGATTCGCGAAATGAGCGAAAAACACGGCATGATTGAACCGTATGCAGAAAACCAGGTACGTTTGGATGAAAATGGTCACAAGCTGATTTCGTATGGCGTATCCAGCTACGGCTATGACGTGCGTTGTGCACGTGAATTTAAAGTATTCACCAATGTGCATTCTGCAATTGTCGATCCGAAGAACTTTGATGAACGCAGCTTTATTGATATCGAGTCGGATGTTTGTATCATTCCGCCGAACTCGTTTGCTTTGGCGCGTACCATCGAATATTTCC
Organism: Acinetobacter pecorum; assembly: GCF_014837015.1. GTDB lineage: Bacteria > Pseudomonadota > Gammaproteobacteria > Pseudomonadales > Moraxellaceae > Acinetobacter > Acinetobacter pecorum. The sequence continues at coordinate 127,391 of NZ_JACSPT010000003.1, read as the reverse complement.
GCATTCCACGTAATGTCTTGACCGTGTGCTTGGGCAAATCGACTTATGCGCGTTGTGGCATCATTGTCAACGTGACGCCGCTTGAGCCAGAGTGGGAAGGACACGTGACTTTAGAGTTTTCAAATACTACCAATCTTCCTGCGCGTATTTATGCAGGTGAGGGTGTGGCACAGATGCTGTTTTTTGAATCTGATGAAGTCTGTGAAACCTCATATAAAGATCGTGGCGGTAAATATCAAGGTCAGACAGGTGTTACTTTACCAAAGACCTAATTGCTTTAAGCTATTGAATGACGGGACTTTATGTCCCGTTTATTTTTTTGAGATTTTCATTCATCGGAAACTGCTATTTTTCGCCTAATTGGCTTTGGCATCTGTATTAAAAATCAGCATAATGGATTCCGCATAACCATAAAAAAGACGCGGCTGGGAAGCTGAAGTATAAAGGTGCGGAGCATCGGATAAAAAGGAAAGAGCGAGATGACTCAGATAAAAGACATATTAAGATTTCGCAAAAGTTATTTGGCGATGGCCATTGGCTTAAGCCTGTTGCCTTCTGCAAATGCGATGCAGGAATTATCAGATTCTTCTCTTTCTGACACCACAGGTGAAGGTGTTGCGCTCGTACTTGATGATTTTAAAATGGTGTTTCAAGGTCCTAAAGATATCTCGGCTGGCTCTAGTTATGCTCCAGGTATTGCAAATCCTGGACAGGCAGATACTGGTTTTATCCGGATCATTCCAACGGGTGAAAACTATGAGCAGCTAGGGGAGCGTGCCTATGATAAAATTTATAAAACATCTTATGATAATAATGTTCTTCAAGGCAAAATAGATAAAGGATATAACACTTTATATACTTCTACCTACAATTCAACTTACGATACGAATTACACAAGCCTATACAGTACCTATACCCAGTCTATTCCGGATAAATTGACTGCTGAAAGAACCAAATTAGAGTCTGAAATTCCGCAACAATACTTTGAGTCGAATACGATCATTAGAAATTATTATACTCAAAGGCTCTCGGATTACATGGACGGTACTTGGGGGTATAGGGATGGCTGGCTTTGGCTGGATGGCGAAAGTTTAGCCCAAGATGGTACAACTCGTCATTCAATGCGTTCAGTTACAGCAAATACTTTGCCTGGTTCTGAAGCAAAGGCTATTGAGTACGCAACTCAAAATACTATGGAAATGATTCAGTTGCTGTTTGGTAATCGCGCAAGTGAAGTCAATAACAATTTAACAGGTTCTGCTTTTTATCGAAGTTTAGGTAATTTTACTCGTACCAATGCAGTTGCATCAGAAATTACAGCACTTGTTAATCAATTAGAAAAATATTCTAAAGAAGCAGCCGACATTCGTGCAAAATTTGAAGCGGGTCAAATTGCAGAAGCAGAAGCAAAAAAGCAGACAGAAGCTCTTTATGCAAGCATTCTGAGTGATGCGAAAACTGCTGCTTTGTTAGAGGCAAAAAACACGTCAGTTAGTTCTTTAAGAACTAAAGCCGATGTATTTATTTATGGTCTAGCATTGTCAAAAAGCGATGGCTCTCTAAGCACGCGATACAGTAACCAAGGCTTTAGTTGGGGATCAGCCGAGAATCCCTGGTTGTTTCGTGCTGGAACTGAAAATGTCAAACAGTTTAAGGATGCCGCTAAAGATGTAGGCTATATTGCCTTGGAAGCCCCATTAAGCCCCATCGCAGGCGTCGAAAGTGATAATAATATCAAGCTGGGCTTCTGGAGTGATATTTTTGCTCGCGCGCTTGACTCCTCTAATCTGGTAGATCCTATAACAGGTGGGCCAACATCAGGGCTTGATACGGATTACCGATTAAGAACCCAATTTGTTGCCAATGGTTTGAGTTTCAATGGCTCGCAAGTTCGTTTATTTCAAACCCTGGAATCTGATAATAAGGATTACAGCCAAACCTTAGGTATGACAAGTATAATCCGGCTAAATACTAATGACCGGCCAGAAACGCTCAGCAGTAGTGACGCTAATCTTAACAGTAAAGGTATTCGTCTCAGTACTGCAGCAAAAACCAATGCACTTGATGGTGATGGACCGACTCCGGCTTTGAACGGCAGTGTTGCTCCGATATTTCATGATTCTGAAGGTTTATATCTCTATAGTCCTAATATTAACTTGGTGCTCGGTAATATGTACCAGCCTTTTGTAGTCGGTTCAGAAGGTAATAATATTATTTTAGAAGTGACACGTATTCCTAAAATTCCTGCTATCTATAATCAAATCTATCAGAATTATGGAGGCGGACTGGGAACCACAGATCTAAAGGGTTCAACCTGTAATGTCTATAGTTGTGGTACACCAATTAAAAATAATGCTGCAGATACTAGCGCACTTTATCAGGGGCGCAATGCGACTCACAGTAGCATCTCGATAGGGACTACAGAGCGTGTCCCGGGGACCAATATGCTGCGAGCCAAGGATGGTGTGAATTCAACAGGAATCGTATTTAAAAATACTGATGGTGTAAGTAAGAATTTTGGATCTGCTGTCATTGATGGTGTCCTGATTCAGCATCTGAAAATTAAAACAACTGGTCTATAAAGGAGTATAAAATGTCCAAATTAACCATATTCTGTACATTATTGTGTACTTCTATGATCAGTTTTGCCGGATTGGAAACCCTTGATCAGCAAGAGTTAACCGATACAGTGGGGCAGGGTGGAGCTGACCTTAGCTGGACTTTATCCTTGAACCATATCTATGCAACAGATTTAAGTAAGGCTCAAATTTCCCGGCTTAACGGAAGTGGTAATCCGCTCGAAGTATTTTATGTTCTAGATCCCACCGCTTGTGGAGCAACAAAACAATTTTGCCGTCTGGCAATAGCGCCGAATAACCATGTTGATGCCAATGGAAATAAGAAGTGGTTAGTCTTTAAAGGCATTCAAGGCACAATTCAGATTGATAAGTTTTCAATTGATGGTACAACCATTATTAATCACCGTAATGAACCACAGACGGCGATGCAAATTACCTTTTACGATGACAAGCCTTTAAAAATCAGGAACTTGGGTTTTAATACGGTTTCGATTGAAACGGGCACAGGTGCTGGCGCCTTAGAAGGTTATGCCAATACAGGTGTTTATAGTACCTATACTGGCCGTATTTATAATGCTGATGGAACTTATACAACCGCGCCCCAAGATGTTCCTTCATTTGATAAAGGTGCTGAAAAAGGATTTATGGGGTTGAACGTGCATGGAAATCTGCATATGTCAGGCAATTTGAAAATATTTGGTTATAACTGTACAGGTGGAGCACAAAGTCGTTGTTAGTAACAACGCTAAGTACAGCATAAGGATATAGAAATGAAAAAAACAACAATAAAGTTGAAGTTGCTGACGGTATGCATGTGTCTTATACAACAAAGTTATGCACTTGAAATTATCGAAGAGCAGGAGTTGAGTGAGGTGACTGGACAAGACGGTATGGTCATTACCCATGAAATTTCTAAAGCCACTATTGCCCAAGTGAATTGGTACGATCCAAACTTAAACCCCAGTACTAAAATGGGTTTAGGTTTACATAATTTTGAAATTACTGGAAAAAATAATAAACCAATTATTAGTCAACTTGAAATAGATGTAGGTGCCACACAACAGGGAGCTGGTCTCCGGCTTGCGGCAAGTATTTCCCCATTTCAAGCCACTGCAGATTTAAAGTTGGTAAAGGTTGCCTGTACCACTAATCCATGTAGCCAATCTGCGAATAGTATTCGGACTGCTGGGGAACAATCTAATCAAAGCTTAGGTGTATTGGGAATGAGTACTTCTACACCGCTGAGTGTTCTATTACAAACCAGTGCCGGTTTATTTAATAAAGACTCAATTGCCAGTATCGATTTTCAACTTAAAAATGCCACGATTAGTCATAAATTGGGTGAAAATAGCTTAATTCTAAATGACTTTAATTTTAATTTCGCGGGTCAGGGATATTTGTATATTGACCCGGCTGAAGGTGTGGTGCTCACTACGAGAAATGGTAATCAAGATCATTATGTGGATCTTAAGCGTGCTGAAGATACAACTGATCTCGTAGCTGGTCGGGTTAATCCGACCAATCCTGGGGTCAATATAGACTTGCGTTATAACACGCCAAATAACGAACGTAAAAATATTATGCGTTTAGGTGCTTCGGGTGCCGTGACCAATGCAAGGTTATCCATGAGTGCTGATCAAACCCAGATCGGTACTTTTGATGTGAGTAATAAAGTAAATGGGGTACTGGAGCGTCAGGACAAAACTGCCACAGGATACAGTAGCCTGGTTGGGGAAGGCGGGTTGAACCTGGGATTATCTGCGGATTTTACTGGTGCTAATAGTACCGGACGTCCAGCCACTATGGCCCCAACAACATTTGAGATTGGGCATACTGGTAAGGGAAGTCATGCTGTGCAATTTTCTAATATTAGACCATTGACTACACGTAATGCTGACGGAACCTTACATGGTAAAAATGCTTATATCGACTTTGGCAATATATATATAAATACCATTACTGCAAAAAATCTCGATTTTATAATCAATGAGAATATGCAAAAGACGCTAGGCAGTAGTAGTAATGTGCTTAAACAAATACTCAGTACTACCGCGAATGGAGAAGATTTTGCCTTTATCGCCGTGCGTGGAATGGATTTTCAATCCATTGCTGCGAAAGCACGCTTTATATCAGATAACTCTTTGGCGGAAATTGGTGGGGACGGAGGTTCTTGGGGAATCGGTATTCCTATCTATAATTTGAATGCCAATGTTGCCTTGTCGGGAACGACTTATGGAGCAGACAATAAGCAGGCAATTGCTTATAACATGATGGTATCTACAGAAGGTTACGGAATTGATAAAAAAACCGGTTTGCCAAGCACAACCTCAATTATATTGATTGATGGCAAGAATGGCGATCATGGTGAGGCAGTTAACTATTATGCGGGTTTTAGGAATATCGATGCCCTGATCAAGTCGGAAGGTATTATTGGCTATGAAGATGAAGGTATTTATATTCGTGCCGATAAACTGCTGATAGGGGCTAAAGCTGAGCTTGCGATTGGTCAATTACCAGGCTCTAAATACAATTGTACCAATGCATCGGTCGCTAAGTGCGGGGGCTATGTGCCTTACGATAATTTTTCTAAACGTGATGATGTTTTGACCAATATTGCTTTTAAACTCGATGGAAATGGCGAGCTCCTCATCATTCCAGGAGTGGATCCAACCAGCGATTCACCAGATACTAATTTTTTATCTTTTGATGCAAACTTTAAATTCAGACCCCTTACTGCAGAAGAAAATGCAGACAAAAATAATCTGGGGAGCTATTTTAGTATTGCCAATGAAGATATGGATTCAACCGGTGCATTAAAAACTTCTTCAATTAACTTTAACCGGATGGAAGGTCATTTGGGTGTTAAAGGGAAAGTCCGTGTCAGTGCCGATACAGTAACTTTAGATAATCAGGTCAAACTGAATTATACAAATAATATTGCGACACCATTTAAAACCAATTTTGCGATGGCCACCAATGGCAATATGCAAAACATAGCAAATATTGCGCTGACTGGTGGGACGATTCGTAGCACGATGGGTATTACGCCACGCTAATAAGAATATAAGGACATTAAAATGAAAAAAATACTTTTAAATAGTCTGGTTGTAGCAATGTGTGCGATTACACAACAAAGTTTTGCAATGACCAGCTTAAATGATGAAGAATTATCTACGGTAGAGGGTCAGGCACTTCTTTCGATGGAAGTACAAAAAGGTTTTAAACAAATAGATAATCTTGGTAATAACTATGATCAGTCCAATATTTCTTTCTATAAATTAGGTTTAGAAGCCGAGATGGAGATCAATACCAATATTAAAAAGCTACAACTGGGTTGCGGTGGCGTGAATGGGGCGGCAGGCTGTGATATTGATATTGATAATATCGCATTAAGTGGTCTGCCCGCGAATTCGAACTATACTGCCGATGATCGCGCAAGTAGTTCAGCATTGATCACCAATCCATTTCTTCAATTTGCGATTAAAAATCCAAATCAGGCATCTACTCGTGAAGTCCTAGGCTTTCGTCTAAGCGCCGAAAAAATTCAGGGTCTTTTGACTTTGGGTGCTGAAAATAGCAATACACCTAATGGGATTAACAGTTTTAGTGGTTATATGAAGACTAAAGCAGCATCAGGTGTAGCAAACACAGCTTCTCGGGTTATGGACTATGCATCTACGGGCCAATATATTGAAGGTACTGTGAGGGGTAAATTAGGGAATTTAACCTTGCCTCTTGATTTGCATTATAAATCAAATGATTATTCCTTCACTTTGCAGGAATCAACAGCCCCATTTGCTATTCCTTCTACTATTGTTTCAGGAACACGTATGAAGGAAATTGTCTTGAAAGGAACAGGCACAGTGGAGCGTATAGATTTCAGTGGTCCATTAAAAGCGCAGTTGTTAAATGGTGCTCTGACCCTCGATAAGCAAATTACGGGCTATTTAACAGGTCTCAAGACTGATATTACAGTAAATCAAAATCTTGGCTTAATCCATGCTCTATATTTAAATAACCCGGCATCCTTATCATTACAATCACAAAAAATTCTTTGGCCAGGCGCGGCAGTCGCTGCGAATCAAGGATGGTGGCTGGCAATGGAGGATGAGGTAGATTTAGGCAGTATCTCTCCATCAGATAAAGTACAAATTACAAATGAGGTTTTACAACAAACGATTGCAGGAATTAACCATGACTTGACTAATAATGTCCGAATTTGTGGAGGCATTATCAGTGGTTGTATTGTTGGCGGTTCACTGGATGTAAGTGAAATTAAAAACCCGACTTTAATTGATTTCCCTCTAAACAATTTAAAATTACAAGGTCAAGATTTTAAGCCGAACTGCTTTGGTGGTCATAAATTCTGTTGAGGCCGAGATAACCATAAAAAATCCCGCATGAAGCGGGATTTTTTATGGTAAGAAGGAATTACTTTGCGATTTTCGCTAATAACTCTTCTTTAGAAATATTTACAGATTCAGCATCACGACGGCCTTTATACTCAAACGTACCCGCATCCAGACCTTTTTCACCAATTACAATACGGTGTGGAATACCGGTAATTTCAAGATCGGAGAACTTCACGCCTGGGCGCTCATCCCGGTCATCAAGAATGACGTCATAACCCGCTGCGGTCAATTCTGCATACAGTGCTTCAGCTGCTTCCATGGTACGTGGTGACTTATGCGCATTCATTGGCACAATCGCAACTTCAAAAGGCGCAATCGCTTCAGGCCAGATAATACCTTTCTCATCGAAGTTTTGCTCGATTGCTGAAGCCACCACACGTGTCACACCAATCCCGTAACAGCCCATGGTTACAGTAAATGGTTTGCCATCTTTACCAAGAACTTTACAGCCCAAAGCCTCAGAGTATTTCTGACCTAACTGGAAGATGTGACCCACTTCAATACCACGTTTGATCTGAAGTGTACCTTTGCCATCTGGAGAAGGGTCGCCTTCAACCACGTTACGCAGATCAAAAACTTCAGTGAACTGTGCATCACGTTCCCAGTTTACGCCAGTTGCGTGTTGATCTGCTTCGTTTGCACCGGCAACAAAATCAGACAATACAGATGCTGCACGATCCACAATGACAGTTAAACCTTTTTCTACCAAACCTTGAGGACCAACGAAACCAGCAGTTAAACCTAAAGCCTGAATTTGTTCTTCGGTTGCAAAAGTCAGTGGCACTGCAATTAAAGGATGTTTTTCAGCTTTAATTTCATTCAGTTCATGATCGCCACGAAGGAATAGCGCCACTACGGGTGCATCCTGACCTTCTTCAGCCGCAACACCTTGTACAAGCAACGCTTTTACTGAATGGGCAGGATCTGTACCTAAGAAGGCAGATACATCAGCAATGGTTTTCTGATTTGGCGTATCTACCAGTTTAAGTTCTTGTGTTGGTGCTGCACGTTCACCGACAAGCACCGCTTCAGCCATTTCAATGTTGGCGGCATAGTCAGATTCAGTCGAAAACGCGATATCATCTTCACCACTTGAAGCCAGGACGTGGAATTCATGTGAACCTGAACCGCCAATCGAGCCAGTGTCCGCTTGTACTGGGCGGAAATCTAAACCTAAGCGGGTAAAGATTTTGCAGTAGGCTTCGTACATTTTGTCGTAAGTTTCTTGCAAAGATTCCTGATCGGCATGGAAAGAATAGGCATCTTTCATGATGAATTCACGTGAACGCATTACACCAAAACGCGGACGGATTTCATCGCGGAACTTGGTTTGTACCTGGTAGAAATTGGCAGGCAATTGCTTGTAACTTTTCAACTCGTTACGTGCAAGATCAGTAATGACCTCTTCATGTGTTGGGCCAAGCACGAAATCATTGTTATGACGGTCTTTGAAACGTAGCAGTTCAGGACCATACTGTATATAACGTCCAGACTCTTCCCAAAGTGATGCCGGTTGAGTTACAGGCATCAATACTTCAAGAGAACCGGCATTGTTCATTTCTTCGCGAACGATCGCTGCAACTTTATTTAATACGCGAACGCCCATCGGCAACCAGGTGTATAAACCTGAAGCCAACTTACGAATCATACCGGCACGAAGCATGAGCTGATGCGAAATAACTTCAGCGTCGTTCGGGGTTTCTCTCAAAGTTGCAAATAAAAAGCGACTCGCGCGCATGGAAACTGTCCTAAAAAATTAAGCGTTAAAGCAGGGATTATACAATAAAAAATGAGGTGAGCATTTGGGAATGTCACCTCATTGTGTTGCATTAAATTATGCCATGATTTTACATGCCTGACGCAGCATAAAATTCTTAAAGTCATCCAGATAGGTAAAGATCACCGGGACCACCACCAAAGTCAGCAGGGTAGAGGTAATCACGCCACCAATCACGGCGTGTGCCATGGGTGCACTTTGCTCCCCCCCTTCGCCTAGTCCCAAGGCCAGCGGAACCATCCCCATCACCATGGCACTGGTGGTCATCAGAATAGGACGCAGACGGGTTTTACCTGCTTCAATAATCGCATCATAACGGTCTTCACCGCGGTCCATGGCTTTCTTGATAAAGTCGATTAGCAGAATGGCATTCTTGGTCACCAGTCCCATCAGCATGATGATCCCGATAATTGAAAACAGGTTCATGGTCGAATTAAACAGGAACAAGGCCAGAAATACCCCAATGAGCGACAATGGCAATGAAGCCATAATTGCCGCGGGGTGAATAAAGCTGTTGAACTGCGAACCGAGTACAATATAGATAAATACAATTGATAGGGTAATCGCGGTCAAGGCGTAACCTGCAGATTCTGCCATATCGGCATTAGAACCCTGAGTGTCAAAACTATAGCCCGGTGGCATATCGAAATTTTCTTGCAGGCGGCTGATATCCGTTCCGATGTCGCCTGCAGGGCGTCCAGACGTATTCGCTTCTACGAGTACTTCACGAGCCAGATCACGTCGGTTAATCTGCGAAGCGCCGAGCTTTTCTTCAAATTTGGCCACGCTTGAAAGAGGAACCAGAATTGGTTGATTGCTGGCAGTGGTTTTATTCGAGGTGATATACATATTCTGTAAATCGCTTGGCAAGCTACGCTGGTTTTCGGTCAGGCGCAGATTTACATCATAGGTTTCACCTTTTTCATCCTGCCAGGTGGTGACATCATCACCGGCAATCAGTGGACGGACCACATTGGCAATCTGATTCACCGATAAGCCTAGATCACTGGCCAGGACACGATTGATCTGGACACCAAGCGTCGGCTTGGGCTCTTTCAATGAAGTTTCCAGATCAACAATGCCATCAATTTTAGCCATCTCCGTCATAAAACGATCGGAAATTTTTTGCAGTTCATCCAGATCAGGTCCTTTGATTGAAATCATGATCGGTTTCTGACCACCTGATACGGTTTCATCAGCGGATGCCACCGAGGTAATGCTGATTCCGGCAACCGATTGCAGACGCTGGCGGAATTCATTATTCAGCTCATTCAGGGTTTTTTCACGCTCGGTACGCGGTGTCACGGTCACCCGTAAACTGACATGGTTTTTACCGCGGTCGGTTGCACCATTAATCACCCCATAGGTGGCTTTGACCTCCGGATGTTGACGAATAATCTGATCCACCTGCTGCAGTTTGGCTTGTGAATATTCAAGTGATGAATCGACCGGTGTTTCAAACTTGATCCTGATTTCGCCTTTATCCGGGACCGGTACAAATTCGGTACCAATCAGCTTGGATAACCCCAAGGCACCAAATAATGAAGCAACGGCAATCAGCAGGGTGATAAATCTAAACCGCAGTGCCAGTTTTAGCAGTTTTTCATAGACATGGCTTAAATTATCCAGTTTGCCGGAAATCCAGTTAAAAAAACGTTGTATCCGGCCTGGTTTTCTGTTCGGATCATTTTTCTTTTCTGCCCAGTGTGCAGAGAGCATCGGGTCCAAGGTAAAGCTGACAAACATTGAGATCAGCACGGCTATACTTACCGTGACCCCGAACTGGTAGAAAAAGCGGCCAATAATACCGCCCATGAAGGCCACAGGCAGGAATACGGCAACAATGGTCAGCGTGGTGGCCAGTACAGCGAGTCCAATTTCTTTGGTGCCATCGAGTGCAGCAGTCACATGATCTTTGCCCATATCGGCATGCCGGACAATATTTTCACGCACCACAATCGCATCGTCGATCAACAGACCAATACTCAAGGACAGTGCCAGCAAAGTCATCATATTGATGCTAAAGCCAAAGGCCCAGATAAAGGTCAGCGTGCCCAAGAGTGCAATGGGCAGAGTCAAACCGGTAATTACGGTTGAACGGAAAGAACCCAGGAACAGCAGGACAATCAGCACAGCCAGCACTGCACCCTCCACAATAGTGCGGGCTACATCGCCAATGGTACCACGGATACTTTTGGAGGCGTCCACCACCACCTGTAAGGTGGTGCCTTGCGGAAGCTGTGCTTCAATATTTTCTAAAGCTGCGTAGGTCTTGTCTACTACTTCAATAACGTTTGCATCTGAACTGCGCAAAATATCAATTGCAACTGCAGCTTTACCATTCAAAAAGGCAGCGGATTCCAGCTCTGCCTGACTGTCTTGAATATTGGCCACTTGTCTGAGAAAAATCGGTACGCCGTTTTTATTGGCAATGACCAGATCACCGAAGGCGAGGGGATGCAGCACTTTGGAATTGATTTCAATGACCAGTTCCGAATTCCCAGACTTGAGAGTGCCTCCCGGGACTTCAATATTTTCTGCCTTTAAGGTATTAATGACACTATCTACACCGATACCAAAAGCTTGCAGTTTTTGCGGCTCTACCTGGATCCGGATCTGGCGTTGTGCATCACCTAACAGATTGACCGTACCGACCCCTGGGATTGTACGCAGTTGTGGCACAATCCGCTGGTCCAGATATGAACTCAGTGTTTTTACGTCCATATTGTCAGATTCAAATACAATCGACATCACTGCATTTGCTGTCGGATCATAACGTTCGACAATCGGTTCCTGAATTTCATCCCGGAATTCAGCAGTCACAGAGGCGATTTTATCCCGCACGTCCTGAGCTGCTGTGGTAGAGGTCACATCCAGATTAAATTCGGTGGTGATGATGGACAGGCCTTCACTAGACTGGGAAATCACCTGTTTCAAACCGGAAATGGTATTGATCTGATCTTCGAGTTTCTTGGTGATTTCCGATTCAACCGTTTCCGGAGAAGCGCCTGGATAATTGGTATAGATCACCACAAAAGGGAAATCGACATCAGGGAATTCTTCAACGCCCATCCGCTGCCATGAAGCCAGCCCCAGCACCATTAGGCAGAACATCATCATGATGGTGAAAACCGGATACTTCACACTAATTCGGGTAAACCACATATCAATGATCCTGTATGAATGGCTTTAGTTGGCGCGAAGGGTGACAGTTTTTTGCAGATCGGCTTCGCTAAACTTAACCCGGCTGACCTGATCACCATTTTCCAGTCCTTGAACCACGGCAATGTTATCGCTATAACGCTGTTCTAGTACCTGAACATTGACCTTGATAATTTTATTCTGGCGAATCACCCAGACATAGGGTTTGTTCTGGATATCCTGAATGGTATCCAATGGAATCAGCTGTCCGGAAATCTGTTGTGAACTCAGAATGTTGCCTTCAACGAAGGAGCCGATACTTAGCGAGGGAATGGTTTCATTTGGCGTGGCAAAGAATTCGATCTGGCGACTGGCCTGATCTGCAATAGGGGAAATCCGGCTAATTACGGCAGTGAGCCGGTTTGGATTACCTTGAATAGTGTATTCGATTTTACTGCCCAGCCTTAAACCTGATTGCAGATCACTGGGTACGCGTGCCTGAATTTCCAGCCGTTTCGGATCGACGATTTCAAACAGGGTTTGTCCAATTGCAACGGTCTGGCCAGGCTCAACCTGGCGCTGGGTAATTACACCACTGATCGGGCTGGTCATGATGCCATCACGATCTGCTTTCTGGGCAATATCAACATTGGCTTGCTGGGCACGGACATTTTCCAGCTGTGCCTGATAGTCCACCTGACTTTGTTCATATTCTACTTTTGAAATAAAACCCTGATCTAGCAGGCGCTTTTTACGCTGCATCATATTGCGGGCCTGATTGGCTTGCGCTTGAGTGGAGGCCAGGTTGGCACGTGCTTGTGCCAGACGGGCTGCATTGTCCTGGTTATTCAGGCGTACCAGTACCTGTCCCTTGTTAACTGATTGACCTACCTGCGCGTTTACGCTGGTAGCAGTGGCAGAGACCTGTGCCTGTATGCTGCTTTGATTGACTGCACGGATGGTGCCGGTAAATGCGGTTTTTTGAACTGAATTGCCAGATTGAACCGCAACTAAATCCTGTGAAATGACTTCAATAGATTTTGGGGTTTCGGCTTGCACTGCAGGTTCATTTTTGTCGCAAGCCACTAAAAACATATTTAAGCAAAGTGCACTCACGATTAGCACAGAGCGCGGCGAAAGCATATTTAAATCATGAGAGTGCGGTGCAGGTTGCATATGAGTCCTTTTAGTTGGCTATGAATCAAAGCCTTGGCCAACTATTTGCATTTATTCAAGTGCTTTTAAACGGGCGATAATTTTGTCGTATTCTGCTTCCAGATTTCGATAGCGACTTTGTAAAGATTGAATATTCTCTTTTTGGGAAATGAGATTTTTCTGATTATTTTCCAGCATGGTTTTGAGGTGCGCCGGTGGAGTTTGACCTTTACGTAAATATTCCCGTTCCTGGCGAACGAACATGATCCGATCTTTTTGCAATTGCTTAATTTGCTCTTGCTGAAAATCAATCTGCTTTTTTAACTGGGTCAGGCTGTCATTCTTTTTTTGCAAGGCAGTCTGACTATTGTTATAGGCTCGCTTAAGTTTATGGTCTTCCGCAATCCGCTGCGCCTGTTGAGCACGTTGCGGGGCTTGTCTGATATCGGCTTCAGCGTTATAAGGACGGGCACGTTTAATGACCTGCATATTCTGGTCAAGTGCCTCATAACCATAACGGATATGATTGGGCGTAACATTGGTGCTGATATTGGCCACACCTTTACTGTCGTAATAACGGTACCAGGTGGCTTTTTGTGGGAGCTGGTTACTGCTCGCACAAGTTAAGCTGAGCTGCAAGAGCAACAATACAGCAACAATGAATTGACCAGTCATTTTATTTTTATCAATGACAGCAAGTTTTATTGAAAACTGACTCATCATTGGCTCCCCGAATTTAAAGTTGGCTAAATTACTTATTTTAAAGTAATAATATTGTTATATTAGACTTAAATTTATCAATAAAAAACTACCGTTAGTCAAAAAAAAACCAATAACCATAATAAAATGTGAAGCTGTTGTTAAAAATAAATGATTTTGTCTACTTGTGTAGAAAATGTTCATTGATAATACAAGTGACTTTATGTTAAAAATGTTTATCGATCGTAATAAAATAATCCTATGAGCCTTATGGCATATAGTTTCTAAAATGGGAAGGGTTAAACAAATGGACGATAAATTCCAAAATCTAAAAATTATGGTTATTGATGACTCAAAGACCATTCGTCGTACTGCAGAAACTCTTCTTCAGCGTGAAGGTTATGAAGTCATTACTGCGGTAGATGGTTTTGAGGCTTTATCAAAAATTGCCGAAGCAAATCCGGATATCGTTTTTGTAGATATTATGATGCCGCGCCTAGATGGTTATCAGACCTGCGCCTTAATCAAAAACTCTCAGAATTACCAGAATATTCCTGTGATTATGCTATCAAGTAAAGATGGCTTATTTGATCAGGCCAAAGGTCGTGTCGTGGGTTCCGATGAATACCTGACCAAACCTTTTAGTAAAGATGAATTGCTAACTGCAATCCGTAACCATATTAGTGCTTAATATATTTGATTTTTTTGGGGAATTGGCATGGCACGTATCCTAATTGTGGATGACTCACCGACAGAAACTTTTCGCTTTAGAGAGATTCTTTCTAAACATGGCTTTGATGTGATTGAAGCAGCTAATGGGGCAGATGGGGTCACCATGGCACAGGCAGAACTGCCGGATCTGGTTCTGATGGATGTAGTGATGCCGGGCGTGAATGGATTTCAGGCGACCCGCCAGATTGCACGTGGGGCAACAACCAAACACATTCCAATCGTGATTGTGAGTACCAAGGATCAGGCTACTGACCGCGTATGGGGCAAGCGTCAAGGCGCAGCGGACTATCTAACAAAACCAGTCGATGAAAAACAATTAATAGATGTAATTAAGCAGCACCTCAATGCAGGATAAGCTCTATGGCAGCAAATGGATTTATCGAATTGCTTCGCATTGCGAAACGTGGAAATAAAAACTACGTTTCCAATGGCAATGAAGTTAACCGATGGTCGGGCATTGCTTTTGAGATGATGGGGCAATATTTTGTTGCTCCGCTGGGGGAAGTATCAGAAGTGATTTATCCCCCAAAATATACGCCGGTACCCAAGACACAAGCCTGGGTATTGGGTTTGGCGAATATCCGGGGAAGACTGTTGTCTGTTTCTGATCTGACGCAATATGTATCAGGGCAAAGCAGCAAATTTTCACCGACTCAAAAAGTATTATGCATCAACCATAATGACCAGTATGTGGGTTTGGTCGTAGATCAAGTTTTGGGTATACAACATTTCAATAAGAAAAGTTTCTTTTCGAAGAAATCTGAATTGGATAAAAACTTACAAGAATATTGTCAGGGGTTTTTCCATCAGCACAACCAGCAGTGGCATGTGTTTTTATTCAGTCGTCTGTTGCAAAATCCAAAATTTATGAACGCATCTATAAAATTTATAAATTAAATGTCGCGCTCGAAAGTAAGCAAGGCGTCAACCGGGGAGAGGCTGCATGGGCTTTAAACTTAAAAAGAAAAATACAGGTGAGAGCACTGGCCGCAAGGGCGGTAATGCTTTTTTAGCTAAGATTCAAACGCAAATAGATCAGTTATCACGTGTCTTCGGTGATAGTGAGAAATCAAAACCGCTGATCTATGGAGCAGCAGGCTGTCTTTTAGCCGCACTGATCACTTTATTGTATCTTTTTTATAGTGTACCACGTACCAACGAACTCACTCAGAGTCTGGGTGACCTGCGTCTCCTCTCGCAAACCATTTCGCGCCAGGCGACTGAGGCGACCGCTTCAGGTACGCCAGAAGCTATGAAAAACCTGACTGACTCGCAAAAAGCCTTTGCTGAAAATCTTGAGACAGTTAAAAGTATTCACTCCAATAATGATGCGTTGCAGGCGGTTGATAAACAGTGGACAGAAGTTTCCAGCAGTATTGATCTGATTACCTCGCAACAAAAGATTATTAACCAGTTATACGACACCAACATCGCGATTGGTGAGGCAATTCCGGGGATTCAAGCTGAATATAACTTGATGGTTGACCAGATGGCACGTCAAGACATGCCGTCGAACCAGGTTGTTATTGCCAAAAACCAGGTATTTATTGCGGAACGTATCTTGCGTTCGATCAGTCTGGTACTGACGGGTACTGATGGTTCACGTGAATCTGCAGATGACTTCAGTGCCGATACCGAAACTTTCGGCTCATATTTAAACGCTCAGTTAAATGGTTCTGCTGAACTGGGTGTACAGCGTATTGATGATCCAACCCTGCGTGAATCTCTGGAAGGAATCAAGGCTGAATATGATGACGTACTCGAATCTGCATCAGCAATTATTCTTAAAAACTCTGCACAGATCGTCAAAGTTCGTCAGGCCGCTGCATCAATTTTTTCCCAGTCTGATGTGCTTTTAGACAACCTGAATAAATTATCAGGTAACTCAGGTCTTAAAACGGTAGTTCCAGCTGTCCTGCTGATTGCATTATTAGTCGGTTTCTTGCTGTGTGTATTCAAGTTACTTTCTCTGCGTGGCTTGTCAGATAAGCAGCGTGTAGGCCGTTTACAAGAAGAATATGACCGTAACCAGAATGCGATTTTACGTTTACTCGATGAGATCGCCGACCTTGCAGATGGTGATTTGCGTTCATATGCAACGGTATCTGAAGATTTTACCGGTGCGATTGCCGACTCGATTAACTTTGCGATCGACCAGTTACGTGACCTGGTATCGCGTATTACTGAAACTTCACAAGAAGTTGCGCAATATACCGCGACCACACAAAGCATTACCAACCAGTTAGCTGAAGCATCTGAACATCAGGCACAAGAAATTGCTGGTGCTTCTGCAGCGATTAACGAAATGGCGATGTCGATTGACCAGGTATCTGCCAATGCCGATGAATCAGCAGTGGTAGCAGAGCGTTCGGTACAAATTGCTGCAAATGGTGCTGATGTTGTACATCGCTCGATTGAGGGTATGGACACGATTCGTGAACAGATTCAGGAAACTTCGAAACGTATTAAACGTCTGGGTGAATCTTCTCAGGAAATTGGTAACATCGTAGCCCTGATTAACGATATTGCCGACCAGACCAACATCCTGGCATTAAACGCAGCGATTCAGGCCTCGATGGCGGGTGAAGCAGGTCGTGGTTTCGCGGTCGTTGCCGATGAAGTACAGCGTCTTGCGGAACGTTCTGCCTCTGCAACCAAACAGATTGAAGGTCTGGTAAAAACCATTCAGACGGATACAAACGAAGCCGTAATCTCGATGGAACAAACCACGGCTGAGGTTGTGCGTGGTGCGAACCTGTCTAAAGATGCCGGTGTGGCACTGGATGAGATTCAAACGGTATCGAATAACCTGGCAAAACTGATTGCGAACATTTCTGATGCTGCAAAACTGCAGTCGGCTTCTGCGGGTCATATTGCGACCACGATGAATGTTGTACAAGAAATTACCTCGCAAACCACCAGTGCGACCTTCGATACAGCGCGTTCGGTATCCGAACTGGCAAACATGGCCGATGCATTACGTGAATCTGTAGCTGACTTTAAACTGCCAGAATAAAGTCAGAAATGATGGGGAAATGTGTCTTGACTGCGGTTGAGACACATTCAAGAAATACAGATAAAGCCTCGACAAGATGTACTTAACTTCATACGTTAGGTATCGCGTGACGGTCACAATTAAGTTTGAGCGCCCTTCTTGGCGGCATAACGTAAGAAGCATGAGCTATGAAAGAAATATTAAAAAATTTAGTTGAAACGACAACGCTTCCTGAAGATAGTTATCTTGACCAAGATGCAGAAATTCTTGAAATTTTTGTTGAAGAAATTGAAGAAATCTTCGTTGAGTTAAATGCTTTATTTCCAGAATGGTTAAGTCATCCAGATCATCAAGAAAATCTGAAGACTATTCGTCGCCATTTTCATACCTTGAAAGGTTCGGGCCGTATGGTCGGTGCCAAATCGGCAGGAGAAATGGCCTGGGCGGTGGAAGATACCCTGAATCGGGTTTTGTCAGGTTCAATTTCACTGACACCGACCGTGCAGAAATTTGCTCAAGCAGTATTGAATGTCTATCAATATGCTTTATATCCGAAATTCAAACAAGTCCAGCCGCTTGATCTCGATCTGCGTCCAATGGTGCTGTTGGGGCAACAATTACAACAACAAATTTCACCTGAACCTGCGTTGCAGGAATTATTGATATTGGCAGATCATTTAACTGCAGAAGGTCAAATAACAGGTCTTGAATTTGCCGATAATGCAGACAATGGGTTAGGTGAAGCTGAGCCAGCTCTAGCTCAAGTAGAAATCCCTGTTCGCAGTGATATTGAAGAGACAGTGGCAATCTTTATTGAAGAAGCAGAAGAGCATCTGGATACGATTGCGACTTTCCTTCGTACTGAAGATGAAAAATCACAAGATTATAATGCCCTGATCCGTGCGATTCATACCCTGCGCGGCAGTTCATCCATGGCGCAGATTGAGCAGATTTTTGAAGCCAGCTCCAAGGTGGAACATCTGTTCAAAACTTTGCTACAGGATGAAATTGCTTCTACTTCAAAAGAAACTGCTTTACTGATTCAGTATGCGGAGTTCGTGAGTGACTATCTGCACCTGCTACGTCAGGGCAATATCGCAAAACTGGATACGGTTTATGCGACCTTTGAACGTGTCTGGCATGATTATGGCTTTGCCGTTACTGAAAATAGCATTCAGACCCAGGGTCTGGTGTCCAAACTGGTTGAACTGGATATTGATCTGTTGCTGGATGCCGAGTTTGAATTTGATAAACGCGCCCAGGTTGATTATCCGGAATATATTCAGGCACTCAGTCAGCAGGCTGCAGAATTGCTGGCCCATACAGAGAGCCGGGCAGCCCAGGGTATTCATGAATTTACCAGTGATCTGAAATCGGCTTATGATGCATTGCTTGAAAAGCCAGTGTTATTGAAGAGCAATTATGCCTATGAGCTGTTTGCACAGGCGCATCAAGAGTTTATTCATTTGTTTGATACCCTGGCCGCAGGGCAGCGTGTCATTCTGAATGAAGAAATTCAAAAAATACTCAGTGAATTGTCTGCATTTGTGCAGCAGGATCTTGAAATACCTGCTGAAGATCATGCAATTCAGCATGTTCAGGTAACGACAGAAGTTACCCAGGCAGCCGAACCTGTGGCAACAGCCAGTGTCGATTTTGCAGGCTTGAGCCAGCGTATTGCTTTGGATCGTCAGCAGCAGCAAAGTGCTGAGACCAACCGTGATTTTGATGAAGAATTATTAAGTATCTTCCTGGAAGAAGCGGATGAATTGCTTGCAGGCATTGATGAAGACCTGAATACCTGGAGCAAAAAGCAGGATGATACAGCTTCGCTGAACAACCTGATGCGTCATTTGCATACCTTAAAAGGTGGTGCAAACATGATCTCAGCTTCACATATCGGCTTGATTGCGCATGAACTGGAAAGCATTTATGAACGTGTAATCCGCCAGCAAATTGCCGTGACCCCTGCTTTAATCCAGGTTATCCGTCTGGTACAGGACAACGTTTCGGATCGGATTCAATCCATTCGTGATGAAGGCATTGACTATCCTGCAACGGAAGCGATTTCAATTCTGCAGAATATTCAGTCGCTAGTTTCCGGACAGGCTGGGACTGCTGTTGAAAGCGCAGTTGCTGCAATTGAAGTGGAAGAGATTGAAGCTACAGCAATTTCTGAACCGCAACTGGCAGAATCAGCAACGACGGAGCAACCAGTTGCTGATCTGGCTGAAACTGAAGAATTACCGGCAATTTCGCAACCTTCTGCTGATGCAATTAATGATAGTTCAGTGGAACGTTCTGAAGAAGATGAACTGAAATCCATTGTAGAAGAATCTTTCCTCGAAGAAGCCGAAGAAATTCTGGTAAATGCCGAGAAGCTGCTCAATCAATGGTTTGACCAGCGTAGTGACCGTAGTTTATTGCTGCAATTACAGCGTGCTGCCCACAGTATCAAGGGTGGCGCACGTATGGTAGATGTTGAAGAAGTGGCCAGCGTTGCCTATGAGCTGGAAACGTCTTTCGAGCAGTTTGCCGTCTATCAGTTTAACTCGAATGCCTATGATGGTCTGTTGCAGAAAACCCTGACCTGGTTAAGACAGGCGATTTTCCAGCGCGACTATAGCGGTTTTGAGCAGCTGCACAGCAGTCTGAAAAAGATCGCCTTTGTGGATGTCACGGCACAATTGCCTGAGCGTCTGGCGAAAACAGACAATCTGGTGGTCAGCGACTTTGGCTTTGTTGAAGGCGATGGTACTGAACCACCACACATGATGGGTGAATGGGCGGATAGTGGAGCCAGCGATACCAATAACGAGATGATCCGTATCTCTGCCGATCTGGTCGAGAAGATGATTGACCTGTCTGGTGAGAACTCGATTAACCGTTCACGTATCGAGATGGATCTGGGCCAGCTTGGCAATACACTGAACGAAATGGAACTGGCGATCAAGCGTCTTGCCGATCAGTTGCGTCGAATGGAAGGAGAGCTGGAATCACAGATTATTGCCAAACATGGTTCAGAGAATTCGCGCTATGCTGACTTTGACCCGCTGGAAATGGACCAGTATTCGTCGCTCAACCAGCTGTCTAAATCACTGGCAGAATCTGCATCGGATTTGGTCGACTTCAAGAGTACCTTAGCCGACAAAATTCGCGAAACTGAAGGGCTGTTATTACAACAATCCCGTATTCAGGCCGAAATTCAGGAAAGCCTGATGCGTACCCGTCTGGTTCCGTTTGACCGGATGCTGCCGCGTTTACAGCGTATCGTGCGTCAAACCTCGACCACCTTGAACCGTCCTGCAGAACTGATCGTGCAAAATACCGAAGGTGAACTGGACCGGAATATTCTGGAGCGTCTGGTCACCCCATTCGAGCATATGCTGCGTAATGCAATTGATCACGGTCTGGAAGATACTGCAGATCGTATCGCACTGAACAAGCCGGAAGTCGGTTCGATTGTCTTGAATATCAGCCGTCAGGGAACCGATGTGATCGTGTCCTTTAGTGATGATGGTAAGGGGATTGATGCAGAGAAAATTCGTGAGAAGGCCTTAAGTCAAGGCCTGATCAAAGAAGACCAGACACTGGATTCGGAAGAGCTGTTACAGTTTATTTTCCATCCGGGATTCAGTACCGCGAAAGCAGTGACCCAGATTTCCGGTCGTGGAGTCGGTCTGGACGTAGTACAAAGTGAAATCAAATTGTTGGGTGGTCATGTGTCGGTCAGTTCACAACTGGGCCAAGGCACTATCTTTACCATTCGTGTACCGACTACCGTAGCAGTCAGCGATGCCTTGATGGTGAAAGTAGGCGATCAGCAATACGCGATTTCTCTGGCTCAGATTGACCGAATTGTGCGTATTGCGCCGATCACATTGGAAACGTACTTCAACAGTAACGACGACTATTTCAAGATCGATGGCGAAAAATATAAGCTGCGTTATTTATCTGAATTTGTGGGTAACCAGCCGATTCCCCGTCTGAATAATGTTGGACATTCATTGCCGGTGCTGTTGATCAAAGGCAATAGTGGTCAAACCATTGCCTTGCTGGTCGATCAGCTGGTCGGTTCACGAGCGCAAATTGTAGTGAAACCGATTGGACATCAGTTTGCCACTATCGGTGTAGTGGCGGGTGCTACGATTCTGGGTGATGGTCAGGTTTGTCTGATTCTTGATGGACAGAATATTGCCCGTCAGATTCAGGCGACACAGCGTGTCAAACAGCTGCATGATCAGCGTGATGGATCACGTTATTCCAATGCACGCCGTCTGGTAATGATTGTCGATGACTCGGTGACTGTACGTAAGGTAACGTCGCGTCTGCTTGAACGTCAAGGCTATGATATTGTCACTGCCAAAGATGGTGTGGATGCGATCGAGCAGCTTGAAAACGTCAGACCGGATCTAATGTTGCTGGATATCGAAATGCCGCGCATGGACGGTTTTGAAGTGACCAATCTGGTCCGTCACCATGATATTCACCGTGACTTGCCGATTATCATGATTACCTCACGTACCGGTGAGAAACATCGTGAACGTGCATTTAGCCTGGGCGTAACGCACTATATGGGTAAACCGTTCCAGGAAGCGGAACTGCTGGCCAATATTCAACAACTGATTGCTGAAAAACAGGGGTAATACATGAGTCAGACCAATTCAAGCGGCAAACTGGCTGATCAGATTAGCCAGCAGGAACTTCAGCATCTGATTACGGTATCGACCGGATTTATTGATGCCTATATTATTGACTGTCATGGTAAAGAACCGATGCTGTTGCCACAAAACATTGTCCTGTCAGCCCTGGATAGCAATACCCAGGTCAAGACCGTGGAATGGCATGAGGCACAGTTGCCGGTCTATGCAGTGAATGATCCGTTACGTCAAAATGGGGTGGCATTGGTGATTGAGGGCGATGAAATCAATCAGCGCTTTGCCCTGATGTGCAATGAAATGCCGAACACCATCCGGATTCGTATTTCCGAAGTAGTCGATGTCGATCAGCAGGTAAATGATCCTGCCATCTTTCAATATGTGCGCATGGATGAGCGGCTGTTCCATATTCCAAATATGACCCATATTCAGGCTGCAATTGGACTGTAACCAAAAGCAACAACTAAAAAAGGAACTCTATAGAGTTCCTTTTTTATTACGTTATCTATTTATTTAATTCGCAAGTAAGTTGACCAGGATCTGCTCATAAATTTCAGCCAGTGGCTCTAGGTCGGCAATATTGACATGCTCATTGATCTGGTGGATCGTAGCATTTAACACGCCAAGCTCCAGTACTTGTGCACCGGTAGGCGCAATAAAGCGGCCATCAGAAGTACCACCTGAAGTGGATAGTTCGGTTTCAGTGCCTGTTACATTCAGAATAGCATTTTTAGCTGCATTCACCAGTTCGCCGACAGGAGTCAGGAAAGGCAAGCCCGATAAAGTCCAGGAAACATCATAGTCCACACCATGACGATCCAGAATTTCCAAGGTACGTGATTTGAGTTCTTCGGCAGTCACTTCGGTTGAATAGCGCCAGTTGCACAATAGGTTCATGGTACCGGGAACAACATTGGTTGCGCCTGTACCTGCATTGATATTGGAAATCTGGAAAGAGGTTGCCGGGAAATATTCATTGCCATGATCCCAGACTGTGTCACATAACTCGGCAATCGCTTTAGAGGCAGTATGAATCGGATTTACCGCCAGATGGGGATAGGCCACATGACCCTGTTTGCCTTTGACTGTGAGATTGGCATTTAACGAACCACGACGGCCATTTTTGACAATATCACCCAACGTATTGGTACTAGACGGCTCACCAACCAGACACCAGGTGATTTTTTCATTACGCGCTTCGAGTGTTTCAATCACTTTCACCGTACCATTAATCGACGGACCTTCTTCATCTGAAGTGATCAGGTAGGCAATCGAGCCTTTATGGTCTGGATGTTTTTCTACAAAACGTTCTGTTGCAACCACCATAGCTGCCAAAGCGGTCTTCATGTCGGCACTGCCACGACCATAAAGCTTGCCATCACGGATCTCAGGTAAAAATGGATCTGAGTTCCAGGCATCAAGATTCCCTGTTGGAACGACATCGGTATGGCCAGCAAAACAGAATACCGGGCCTTCTGTACCTTTGCGTGCCCAGATGTTATCTACATCTTCAAAACGCATGGATTCAATATTGAAACCAACCTTCTCTAGACGTTCAGCCATAATATTTTGGCAGTCATGATCGATAGGGGTAACGGAAGGCTGGCGTAATAGTTGCAGACTTAAATCGAGGGTAGCGGAAGAGCTCATGCAGTTTTCAACAGTCGATAATTTTCTCGGCCCTATGATAGGCGAATATGAGCTTGAATGTGAATGAATGAGATAAAAAAAACCCTATCTAAGATAGGGTTCTGTGAACGATCAGGAAAAAACTAGTTTTGACGAATTTCATCAGAAGTTTTTTCAGCAGTGTTGGTTACTGCATTCCCCGCTTTAGACACATCTTTGCCCATGCCTTTTACGGTGTTACAGCCAGTCAATACAAAAGCCATCATTAATGAAGCAGCAAGAATTTTTTTCATCATCATCTCCGTATAATCAATAATAAAATTATTATGATGTGGGACTTAGAGTAAAAAATATACGCTCTAAAAAATATGTGGTTTTCATAGTGCTTCGGTTAATAAATGTAATGCTTTATAGGGGCTTATGCGATGAGTTCAGAATCAGCACCGGTTGTCGGTACATATAAAAATCGTTGCTGTCGGCTTTTTTATAAAGTCCATTCGTCCACCAGCGCGCAGTCAAACTACTTGGCTGGGCTTGCGGATAAATCCATTCATGTCGTTGCAGACGGTAGAAACCGTGCCGGGCTGCAGGAATATACTGTCCCCATAAACCCAGACGACGTTCGGTATTGATCCACGCAGGAATCGGCTGGCCAGCACGATGTGTAGGCAGATATAACTGTCCTTTCAGGACGCAATATCGTCTTTGAATGGAATACTGCAAAGCCTCATCAAACTGGAATTGTTTTTGTGTGAAATGTTTCATTTTTCTGATCAGAGTATCGGTACGGTTCAGGCCATACCAATGTGGCAGGCTAAAATCTGCTTCGGCCAGATAATATTTTAATGCCACTTCCCAATGTTCAATCTGTCCTGTATCAGTATTTAATAACAGAAAATCCAGCTCCCCCAGGGTTTTTGCGCCTTCAATCTTTTGCAGACTATGAGCAAGCAGCTGATACGGATGATAGGCATCATCCAGTAACCAGAACCAGATCAGCATTTCAAAGCGCAGCCCTAAACGTGTACTTTTCAGTTGCTGCACAAATTCGATTAATTCTTCTGGATGCTGATCAAGAAATTCTAAACGTGGATGGTAACGGCTGAGATAGTGCTGCCAGGTCTGGCTGTCATGCAGTTCAAAGTGATGCATAAGCTCAAGTTTATCCGGAATACCGGACAAGATATTCGGACTGCCGACAGCGAATGCCAACTGACGCACCAGAGGATGTTGATAACGTTGCCATACTTCTACAAGATTTTGGTTTAAACTGGAAAAGGGCATAGTACAACCTGTGAAAAGTGCAGAAATACAACGGACAGTATCGGAAAACGCTTTATACTACCTGAATTCTGCGGTTAGGGTTGATGTATGAAAGTGTTGTTTTGGCGAAGTCTGGTGGTGCTGTTTGTGATCCTGGGCTTTATCGGTGCAATCCTGCCGGGTATGCCAACAACGGTCTTTTTGATTCTGGCCGCCTGGGCCTCATCCAAAGGCTGGCCACAAATGGATGCCTGGTTATTGAATCATCCTAAATATGGCCCGACCTTAAGAGATTGGCGTGCCCATGGTACTGTGCCGCGTAAGGCCAAATGGTTAGCCAGTATTATGATGCTGATCAGTGGAATTATCATGCTGTTTACCACGGCGCCGTTGGCAGTCAAAGCATTTACTGATATTACCATGCTCATTGTCGCGATCTGGTTATGGCGACGCCCTGAACCCAATCCGGTCATCATTCAGCAAAATGCAGTCGACCTAGAAAAGACAGATATGCCGGCAGCGCAGTCTGCAGAGAGCCAGTTAAATCCAGAAAAGTCAAACAAAGCAGAATTAAAGAAAGTAGAGTCAGAGAATAACAAGTCATGAATAACTTACAGCTGGATCAAGCCGACATCCTGATTGACCTTGCTCAACAAAAACTGTATCTGCCACGTCTAGACAGGCAATATCTGATCTCTACGGGTAAAAATGGAATTGGCGAAACTGAAAACAGTGGCCAGACTCCTCGTGGCTGGCACAAGGTCGCCGAAAAATTTGGTCAGGATGCTCCCTTAAATAGTGTATTTGTGGCACGTCAGGCGACAGGTGAAATTTATAATGCCGAATTGGCGGCAGAATTCCCGCAGCGGGACTGGATTCTGACACGCATTTTATGGCTGAGTGGCCTTGAAGCTGGTTTTAATCAAGGCCCGGGCTGTGATACCTATCAACGATATATCTATATTCATGGCACTCCAGAAACTGAAAAGATGGGGGAGCCACTGTCGCATGGCTGTATCCGCATGCGTAATCCAGAGATCGCTGAACTATTTGACCTGATCAGTGAGGATGCACTGGTTTATATTTCAGAGCAGCCATTGGATCTAAATTTGCTGGATTTTTCGAAGAGCGAATAAAATGTAGATTTTAAGATCATGTGAAAATGATTTTATTTTTATGGGTTGAATCTGCTTGTTTGAGACAGCAGAAGAAATTCATCAATCTGACCCAGCTGGTATTTTCCTCGCATGAAACGGATTAAATCATGAGTTGCAGATTAGGTTTTCTGTCATGTTCTGAATAAAAATAAATGACAGCTGAAAGATTACATGAACACAACGTCGAGTATTTTAAAGCTTTGTATAATCCTTAATCAGAATCGCAGCACATGGCATCGCTAAGACTGAAACTTCGCAGGGTAAGACACAAAATTTTGCTTCAACTTTCATTTTGAAAATTAAAAAATTTCGGTAGAGACTTAAAAAATAAACAAAAAGTGTTGTTTTTTTTAACAAACAACCTATTTTTTAATCACTCACACCTAAAAAGTGGAAAACATTCCGAAAAGCGTTTGACAGGCTGTGCAGATTCTCTATAATGCACCCATCAAACGATGATAGACGTTTAGAAAGGGCGCTTAGCTCAGTTGGTAGAGCGTCTGCCTTACAAGCAGAATGTCGGCGGTTCGATCCCGTCAGCGCCCACCAAGCTCTTTCACGTTGAGACCTTATAGTTGCAGCGGTAGTTCAGTTGGTTAGAATACCGGCCTGTCACGCCGGGGGTCGCGGGTTCGAGCCCCGTCCGCTGCGCCACTTTAAGATCTTGATTTTCGTTTGCCACATTAGCGACATTGTGTAAGTGCAGCGGTAGTTCAGTTGGTTAGAATACCGGCCTGTCACGCCGGGGGTCGCGGGTTCGAGTCCCGTCCGCTGCGCCATTTATACGATAGACCTTTTGAGGGCGCTTAGCTCAGTTGGTAGAGCGTCTGCCTTACAAGCAGAATGTCGGCGGTTCGATCCCGTCAGCGCCCACCAGATTCTTACGATGCAGCGGTAGTTCAGTTGGTTAGAATACCGGCCTGTCACGCCGGGGGTCGCGGGTTCGAGCCCCGTCCGCTGCGCCATTTCAAGAGAAATTAAATTGAGGTCCCTGAGCCTGAATTTAATAAACTAAAGATTGACAATCTTTATCAGGGCGCTTAGCTCAGTTGGTAGAGCGTCTGCCTTACAAGCAGAATGTCGGCGGTTCGATCCCGTCAGCGCCCACCAGATTCTTACGATGCAGCGGTAGTTCAGTTGGTTAGAATACCGGCCTGTCACGCCGGGGGTCGCGGGTTCGAGCCCCGTCCGCTGCGCCATCTTAAGATGAGAAGCTTGGATTCCTGAGATCTAAGTTTTCCAGATACCAAGACAACATTTCTTGTTAGTCTTGCGTCATTAAAAACAACGCTGTTGTTTTTCTCAGGGCGCTTAGCTCAGTTGGTAGAGCGTCTGCCTTACAAGCAGAATGTCGGCGGTTCGATCCCGTCAGCGCCCACCATATCTTCTTGCCTCAATTCTGTTTTTTCCTTAGAATCTGATTCTATTATAATAATATTAAGATTTCACGACCATGAGAAATCCCTATCAGCGCAAGGCAGCGTCCAAATTTCAACATACGGTATACGACCCTCAACAACTTTATAAGCAATATATTGAAGCCATTGTTGCCAATGCTGGCATTTTTGCGCTTTATCAGGATGGCTGGGCTTTGTGTGCCACGCCTACCGGACAACGTGCATTTGCCAGCTGGCACAGTAAAAGTCTGGCGCGACTGCTCATTAAAGATAATTGGGTGAATTACGATATTCAGGAAATTAGCCTCAAGGATTTTGTAGAAAAAGTCATTCCTTTTTTACGCCAGGAAAGTACCATTGTCTCGCTTGACCTGACGCCAGAAGGGCAGAATATTCTGGTGGCACCAGAAAAACTATTACTTGATATTAAGAACTATCTGTATCAGATCTATATGCAAAAGCCGGAACTGTTTAAAAATCCGGACATGCCTTTGCCCAGACAGATTCGTTTAAATTAACTTTCCTGTTTTTCAATATTTTTTTTATTGAAATAATGAATATTCATTTAGCAGCCAGCCACTAATCAAAGCAAAATATTCACGGAGCCAGGAATTGTAGCGGATATTCTGGGGAGTGCTGGCACTCAGACTGATGACGTGTTGATAACCCTGATGTCTGGCAATGGCCCGCGCGCGAGGGCTATGAAAATCGCTGGTGACAATCGCAATGGGTTCATGTTGTCCTATATTCTGTTGTTTCAAGATCACTTGAGAATATTGCAGGTTCTGTTGGGTACTTCTGCTTTGATCTTCTAAACTGATCGGATTTTTGAGCCGCGGATAGGTCCTATGAATATAATTTTGCATGACTTCAGCTTCGCTCTGTCTTTCCCAGAGATTTCGTCCACCGGTCATGATCATCAAAATATTGGGATAGCGTTCTGCATACTTTGCTGCAGTGTCCAGACGATTTTTCAGAATGGGGGAAGGCTGACCCTGGTCAATGCCACTGCCTAATACCAGAATTGCTGTAGCGGGTTGTGTTGGAATATTGGAGTTGATCGACATCTGGATATAGGCGAAGAAGGCCGCGACACTGATGATCCAACAAAAAAAACCGCCCCAGAGACAGTTCCAGAACCATGTCCTGAACCGGGAATTCTGTTTCCAGCGCTGAATAGATGAAAAAAGCAGGGTGTACAGGATAAGTGCTCCACCAATCATGAGAAACAGGGGGATGGCAAAATGCCTCTGCCCCTGGTTCATTAACCAGATACTATATATGCAGAGAACCAAGCCAGAAATCAGGCTGAGACTTCGTTTCAGTTGCTTGAGCATCTACGTTTCCTTTTTCTTATCAATATTTTTATTATTACTTCTGTATCTTCAAATAAAAACCGGGCTCAATAGCCCGGTTTTTATTATATATCAGCTTATATTAATATACATCACGGCGATAACGGCCATCCAGACGTAATTGATCTAGCACGCTTTCACCGAGAATATCAGTCAGCGCCTGATCTACATCGCTGGCCATACCATTGATGCTACCACAGACATAGATTACTGCACCTTGAGCAATCCAGGCTTTCAGTTCTTCAGCCTGTTCACGCAGTTTATGGTGTACATAAACTTTTTGCTCCTGGTCACGAGAGAAGGCCAGATCGAGACGTTTCAGAGTTCCCATTTGCAGCCAGGCCTGAATGGTTTCTTTAAAGAAGAAATCATGTTCACGCTGACGTTCACCGAAGATCAGCCAGTTCTGGGTATAGTCCTGACGGTTACGTGCACTGAGCAGACTTAATAGTCCCGCAATACCGGTACCATTACCAATACAGATAATCGGACGGTTGTCATTAATCAGGTGGAAAGAGTCATTGCTGCGAATACGTAGTGCAACGGGTGCATTCAGCGCTGCATGTTGAGTCAACCAGCCGGAGCCCAATCCCAGATTGCCCTCGGCATCGGTTTTCTGACGCACTACCAGCCGCAAAACCTGCTGGCTTGGAATGCTGGCAATCGAGTATTCGCGCGTTGGCAAGGTCGGTAATTGAATGAGAAGCTGATCCAGAGAATCAAAAGGTTCAGCCTGAGTCAGATCACGATCCCAAAGCACCTGTTCAATGCTTTGTTGCAGAGATGGGACCTGTGTACCGGCAGCAATCTGGTATTTTTGCATAAATACACGAATACGTTCCGGGCTATTTCCTGGCTGGATCTCGGCAATATCACCTGCCTGCCAGACTGCTTCATGCTCGGGAACCAGTTCGATATTGAAGGCAGGGGCACCCAGACTACCCGGATTCAGCAGTTCACGTTTGCTCAAGATCCACTGATCAAAAGTCTTATCAATATTCATTGCTTGCAGTTCAAGTCGAGTCACCCGTGCAAGTGCAGTATTCCACTGCTGAATATGCTCATTATTGGCATTATCTACTTCAATGGTCTTGAAAAGCTGGTGCGCACCATTCTGGTGTAGCCACTGGTCAATTCGAAGACCAAAGCTGCAGTAGGTGTCCGGATATTCCCGAGAGCCCAAGGCCAATACCGCATAGCTTAAATGACTAAGATCAGCTTTTGCAGACAGGATTTTTTTCTCGAAAGAAGAGGCCCGATCCGGTGCTTCACCCGTGCCATAGGTACTGGCAACAAATAATACCTGTTCGGTTTGCTGTAACTCGTCTAGTGTGAGCTGCTGCACTGGCTTGACGGTTACAGGTTGCCGCGCCTCCTGCAGGGCAGTCGCTGTACGCCAGGCCAGTTGCTCGGAAACTCCTGTTTGGGTGGCATAAGCAATGAGCCACGGTTTGGCATTTGGATCTAAAGGCTGAATTATTGTAGCTTGACGTGCAGCCAAGGTTAATTTTTTCTGCTTGCGACGTTTCAGATAGAGCATCCAGCCGGTCACAAAGAACAAGGGCATCAACAAGGCTGCGACCATGACAAAGAACTGGTAGATCGGACCAAAGAAACTACCTCGATGCACCGGTAACATGCTGCTCATGATTTTTTCATTGAGCTTTTTATCTTCGTACATTTCAACATTGGTGAATTCAGCCGTCCGGTAATTATAAGTAGCATTGTTTCGGGCGCGTTCATGCTGTACTACAGGGTCGACAAAGCTCAGCTGCATTTCGCCATCCGGTTTTTTCGGCAGGTTAAATGTCACAGTCGAGTATTTGTGAGCAAATTGAGTATTAAAACCAGCCCAGCTCAGATCCAGTGCGCGAGAGATATTTTCTGGATTCATGCCAGTTTCTTCACGTCCTTCACCACGAGCACCGCGTTCGCCACCCTGACGGCCTTCACCTCGTGCCTCACCTTCAGCACGTGGGCCACGGTCGCCACCTTGACGGCCTTCACCACGGTTATTGCCGGCATTGGTCTGCATTTCCGGTTGCGGGCGTTCCACACCTAGCACCTTAAACATGCCGTTGCGCCACCAGTCATAAGACCAGTACAGGCCGGTACAGGCCAGAATCAGGTAGAAAATCACTACCCAGGTCCCCACAACCGCGTGCAGATCCCAGATAAAATTACGGCCTTTCAGTTGAGGTTTTATAAACAACCATTGCTTGATCGAATGACGTTTCGGCCAGCGCAGATAAAGACCTGACAGTACGAAAAAGATCAGCATCAGGGTACAGGCGCCGGTAATCTGTTTACCCACCAGGCCCACTGTTAAATTACGGTGCAACTGCTGAACAAACTGGAAAAATTCCCGGCCCTTAATCTCTGGCAAGACTTCTGCGGTATATGGATTGACCATGATGTTCTGGCCACGCCGTGCACCTTCTTTAGCAACATTTACAGTACTTGAAGCACTTGGGTCTTGTGCCACGGTAATACTGTTGATCTTCATGTCAGGTGCAGTATGGTTAAAGTGCTGATATAGCTGGGCGGGCGTAAGTTTGTCACGTTGTTGAACCTGAACCGTATAACTGTCGCTGTTCATCCATTTTAATATTTGTTGTTCATAGGAATAGATTGCGCCAGTGACCCCCATTATCGAGAGGATTAAACCTGCTGTAATCCCCAGAAACCAGTGGATTTGGAAAAATGTCTTTTTAATCATGGTGGTCAGATTAAGGGTAAGCGATAAAAATAATGCCAAAATTATAACTGAAATTTAAGCCTAAATTATAGATGTTGAAGATAATATTTATTCTCATTATCATTCAATGTTGTTTGATTAAAAAAACCTCCATGCCGAGGCAGGAGGTTTTTTATGAAAGAATGAAGCGGTTAGATTTGTTTTGCCGGACCGACTTCTGCTTCAAGATGCTTGCGAATCGTGGCAAAAGAAAAGTTTTTGCTGTCCAGACGTTTAGGCAGGATGTATGCACCTTGCTGGCCTTTAACCTTGAAATTGACCAACATAAATTCTGGTGTGTTGTACCATTCATAGATGTCTTTCCAGCTAATCGCGCCAACACCTTCTTGCATACCCATTTTCTGGCGCATCACGATGCCATGCGGCTGTACGCCCAAGCGAACGCCCTTGATTTCCTGTACCGGAAATTCATTCATCTTGCGTTTAACATACCATTCCAGACCAAAGGTACGGATCAGGTAATACAACACCACACAGACAATCGCTACCCAGCAGAACACGGTAGAGTAGTTCTTCAGAAGCAGAATGCCCAGAATAGAAAGTGCAACAACAGCACCCATAATCAGCCATGCTTTCATGCCAATTTTATTGGTACTACGCCAGATCACCAGCTGAGCATGACGTTGCTCGGCTTCTGAAATTTCATAGTTCACAGGCTGGAGGGTATAAGCGTATAAATTTTTCGCGGTCATAGGGAAACTAGCAGATTTTAAACTGTAAAAAGTTTAGCATTAATTGTACCAATTCAGTGAGTATATTGTTCCAAAATCAGCCAAATTATAATGAACCCAATTCTGTTGCCTGTTCATCCCACTCATGACTTAAACTTTGTTTGAGCTGGCTTAACTGATTTAAAATGCTAAACATTAAAGACAGTTGCTGCAAAATGATCAGGGATTTCTGATCTTGCTCCCGTTCATGAGACAGACACTGCCGAATATTCACAATCATATTCTGTGTACTCGAATCGGGCATTTCATCTTGCAGCAATGCATCACGAATATTATCCAGTGCGTGGTCCAGTAGATTCAGGATGTCCTGATCTTCAATTTTTTCCCGATGCGCTCCCAGTGCAGCAATATAACTGATAAAAGTATGGTTCAGACACAGGAACTCAAAGGCCAGTGATTTTTGTACCGGATCAATATCGGGCTCTGTGGCCAGTGTTGAAATCAGTGAAGCCACCTCGGCATCGGTATTGTGGGCAGCACGGCGGACAATCCGATATTGCAGACCATTATTACGTCCCGATTTATACTGCTCGATGACTTCATTCAAATAATTGACTTCTGCCTGCAAGCTGCGTTTGATACTGCGGGGTAAACGTCGGAACTTCCAGTCCGGAAAAATAAAGCTGACACCGAACCAGGCAATCGCACAGCCAATTAAGGTGTCAATCATCCGTGGAATGGCCGCAGCAAAGCCCATACCATCCAGATTGAAGTTGATCAGCGCTAAAATTGTGATAAAGGCAGTGGCTTGTGCATACTGTTTACTGCGCAATTCAAAGAACAGAATCCCGCTCAGTACCAGAAGTAATAACTGTCCTTCGATGGAGGGCACAAAATACAGAATGGCATAACCGAGAATAATCCCGACCAAAGTACCGATAATGCGCAGACGTAAACGGCGTTTGGTGGCGTTAAAGTTTGGCTGGCTGACAAAAAGGGCGGTCAATAAAATCCAGTAACCATATTCAATATTACTGACCTGTACGAAGATATAGCTGATCAGCAGCACAATCGACAGGCGGATGGCATGCCGGAACAGCACTGATTCTGGGGTCAGATGCTGTTTAATTCGAACCTTGATGTCATCCCAGCCTTTCAGGTCATCATCTTTGAGCTGGTTTTCGATATGTTTGAAACGTTCAGACTTGATACTCTGTTCGGTTTCTAGGTTGCGTAGCTGGGCATCAATCGATTTAAGGTTCTGAAACAGCGAAAATAGGGCGTTGATCCAAGCCTGGTCATAATGCTGATCCTGACGTAATTTATCTAGCGACAGTCTCAGGTTATCGAATGCATGCTTAAAACGCTGGTTATGCACATAAGGTTTGCGCTGCAGCAAACTTTCACTCAGATCCTTACAGGCCTTGCCCTGGATTGACATGATACGCTGGAAGCGGAACAGGATATCGCTATGCTGGAAAATCTTGGCCAGTTTTTGATAGTCAATATGTGCCGAATCGGCACGTTCATGAATATCCTGCGCAACAAAATAATACTGCAAACTGCGACGGGTATCTTTTTGCCCACGGTCACCTTTCAGACGGGTCAGAAGGGCGGTTTTCATTTCGTTAAAAATGGTAATCAGCTTACCATTTTCCATCGACAGTTCAATCATGCTCTGCTGATAGCTTTTAGGAGTCATATCCACATCAAAAAGATTGGATTTGGCATATAAGAAGTCACCGAGCGCAGAATAGGAGATGGCAAGCTTGTCTTGCGCCAGTCGGGTAGGGAAGACCAGGAAACTCAGCGTTGACAGCAAGCCATACCACATTGCGCCGATCACCAGCAGGCCAGCCTGCTTATACCATTCATCAAACAGCTCCACCCCGAGCATCGAGTAAACGGAAATGACCAGACAACCATAGGAAATCGTGGCATAGCGCCTGCCAAGAGAACCCAGCAGAATCAGTGCAATACAGGACACAATCAATGCCAAGGCAAACAGGACTGGATGTGGATACAGCAGATATACCCCAACCGCCGTAATAAAGAAGCCAATATAGGTGTAGAGCAGATTTAAAATCCGCACAGAAAAGCGGTCATCAATATCGCTTAAACCGGCTGCAACCACCCCTAAAGTCAGTGGAATGGTCAATAATTGTTGTCCCATAAAATAGGGAACAAAGGCAGTACCTGCAAATGCCGTCATCATGCGCAGGTTATACATTAAGGTCGTGTTATAGGTAGTTTGCTTGAGACGAGTGAGCCAAGATTTCAAAGGTCGTCCTTTATGCTGCAGTTTTACAGCTGAATCTGAATATACTAATGAAAATAGTAGATTTATAAATCTTCATTTCAGGCTAAATCATACTATGCACTGTGTTAATTTGTCTGCATATTAGCGCTTTAAATCTTCATGCTTATGACATCGAATAAAATAGTACAACAACCTTATGCCATGTCCTGGATTGTGTTGCTGGCAGCACTGAGTGCACTCGGGCCTTTATCCATTGATATGTATCTTTCTGCCTTGCCGGCCATGGCAGCAGATTTTGGCGTCAGTACTCAAATGGTTTCCAATAGCCTGCCAGCTTATTTCTTCGGTCTGGCTGTCGGACAGTTGATCTATGGACCGATCAGTGACCGGATTGGACGTAAACCACCGCTGTATTTTGGGCTGTGTTTATACATTGGGGCAAGTTTGCTGTGTGTCTTTGCACAGGATGAATGGAGTCTGATTGCTGCCCGGGTTTTACAAGCTCTCGGTGGCTGTGTTGGCGTGGTCATGGCACGTGCTGCAATTCGTGACCGTCTGGATATGCACTCAGCAGCTCAGGCCTTTGCCAGCATGATGATTGTGACCGCTATTGCACCAATTATTGCCCCGAGTCTGGGGGCCTGGATACTCAAGTTTTATGAATGGAACACGATATTTCTGGTATTGATGGGCTGTGGTTTGCTGAGTCTGGCTTGTGTGCACTTTCTTTTTAAAGAAACCTTGGAACCAGAACGCCGTCTCAAGCTGAATTTTCAACAGGTATTAAGCCTATACCGTAGCATTTTTCAGGATCCCAGCTTTCGGCGCCCGCTTTATGCCGGCTGTTTTTCCGGTGCGGTGATGTTCTGTTATATCAGTGCTTCTTCGGCCATTTTGATGGATCATTATCATTTCACCGAGCAGCAGTTTGCCTATGCTTTTGGTGCAAATGCGGTCGGTATCATGCTTTTTTCGACATTGAATAAGCGGCTGGCCGGACGTTTCTCGATATTGCAGCGCCTGAAGATCGGCAGCTATCTGCAGTTTGCCGGTGTGTCAGCTTTAATCCTGCTGGGCTGGCTGGACGTAAACTCTGTGCTCTGGGTACTGCCAGGCATGTTTGTCATAGTGGCAGCCATCGGTTTTACTGGTCCGAATGCCATGGCTCTGGCAATGGCTGAACAGGGCGAACGGGCAGGAACCGCCAGTGCCATTATGGGAAGTATGCAATTTGTCTGTGGATTACTGGGCGGCGTATTACTGAATTTTATGCTCTGGCAGGCTTTACTGAATATGGCATTGATCATGCTGGTTTTTGTCTGTATTTCTGCTTGGACAATTTTTAAAATAAAAATGCCCAGCCTAAAAAATGCATAGATGCTGGCTGTTCTCTCAGGCAATAAAAATACTGATCCGGACAGAGGGCTAAGTCAATTAACTTAGCCCTGCCTGCCTCACTCTTCGATAAACACGGCAAATTCCTCTACGGGAACGCGCGGGGTAATAAAGCTGTTAACAATCTGCTCTGGATCGGCATAGCCCAGTGCCATACCGCAGACCAGCTCTTCATCGGCTGGAGCACCCACCAGATCAAGTACGATCGGGTGAAAATGATTCCAGGCAGCCTGCGGGCAAGTGTCCAGACCGCGGGCTTTTGCGGCCAGCATGACATTCTGGATCATCATTGAAACATCCATTTTGGAACCAATCGCCAAAGAACGATGGACAGTAAAGAACAGGCCGACAGGCGCATCAAATAGTTCAAAATTGCGTAACTGCTGACGTGCCATTTTTTCCTTTTCGCCTTTTTGAATGTTAAGCAAGCCATATAAACCCCAGCCATTTTCACGACGACGTTCAATAAATGGCGAGATCCATTGTTCAGGATAATAGGCAAAAGTTTCCTGATACTGCTGTGACAATTCCGGATTTGCATAGATTTGCATTTGTGCCTGACAGACACGTTGCACGATTTCATCGCGCTTTTTGCCAGTTACCACATACACTTTCCAGGGTTGGGTATTGGTGCCTGAAGGGGCACGGCTGGCAACGGCCAAAATCTCTTTTAAGGTGTCGGTATTCACGGGTGTATTTAAAAAAGCACGTACTGAATGACGAGAGGTAATGGTGTGATCTACCGCATGAACAAAATTTTGATCCATTGTAAAGTCCAGTCAAATATCCTTATTGAGTTGGCAATGACTATAAACTAAACAAACAGAAGGGGGGATAGGAAAAATTCATTGTTTACCGGCTGATAAAAATGATTTATCCAAAAAATGGCCAAAGAGCACTTATTTGGCCTTCCAAAATACGAGTTTAGTCCTCTAAATGATTAGAATAAAGATCGTTATGAAAATTGTCTTTAAGTGAAAAAAATAGCTTAAATCCCAAGTGTTTGAACAATTTAACAATAACAATTTCACACAGAGAACACATTTATTTTGCCTGAAAATCGAGTTAATTTAATTTCAGGATTCCGATGTTATTCTGTTTTGAGTAAGAGACTAATATTTTTTTTGAATTAAAAGATAGTTTAATCTTCATATAAAAAATGAGAACTTATAATTATTTTTTATAGTTTTATTAACTATTGCTAATAAAAAACAATATAACGTTATACAAAGAAACAGCATAATGTACGACTTTTCATCTTAATTCATGCTTTGCATGATCAAGATCTGTTTGAAATAACGCTATTCCAGATGGCTTGAACGAAGCCTTTAGGTTGAAAGCACTCATCAAGCAGTGAATGTTTTTTGAGCTTAAAACACAGTTTTTTTATTAGCATGTATGTCTGTTTGAAGATTGCCTGCAATTTTCCAAAAGACTGAGTATCGGAATAGAAATGGTGTTGCTTTTATAAATCTCTCATTTGTTGAATATGATCGTGACGATGATATTCATAAGTTTGAAAGAGATGATAAACGTTTTGTTTTCTAAAGGTCATAGATTAAATCCGGAGGTAACGGGTGCATATCTAATGAGAGAGCTAGACATATAGTCGACTCTACGACTTTTAGAATAATAAAAAATTCAGAATCATCTTGGGCAAAAAATTATGGATTTTACTTTTAACGCATTTTATACCTTGATTGCCGCAGTTATTGTTTTGTTACTCGGCCGATTCCTGGTTAATAAAATCGATTTTTTAAAGCGCTACAATATTCCTGAGCCGGTCGCGGGCGGTTTGGTTGCGGCGATCATCTCATTGCTGGTGCATTCATTGTGGGGATATAGCATCACCACCAGTGCAGAATTACAAACCAGCTTTATGCTGATTTTCTTTGCTTCGATTGGTCTGAGTGCCAACTTTTCCAAGTTGCGTGAAGGCGGGATCGGTCTGGTTATTTTCCTGTTTGCTGTTTCGGCTTTCATTATTTTGCAAAATGCAGTCGGCATGAGTCTGGCCACCTTGCTCGGTATTGACCCATTGATTGGCCTGATTGCAGGTTCAATTACCTTAACCGGTGGTCATGGTACTGCAGGTGCATGGGGCGAGATTTTTGAGGTTGAACATGGCATTCAGGGGGCGCTTGCACTGGGGATGGCCAGTGCGACTTTCGGTCTGATCATCGGCGGGATCATTGGTGGACCTTTGGCCAAGTTGCTGATCAACCGTTATAACCTGGCTACTGCACGTACCGATCAGCAGATCGAAAAGCGTGACAACACCCCAATGGATAGCACTTCAGAGGAATACGTACAATTTGAATATCCACATCGTCTGCGTCTGATCACTGCCGATAATGCTATTACCACATTGGGCCTGTTTGCAGGCTGTTTGGCTTTTGCAGAGTTTATGACAGGTTTCAGTAAAGGTACTGCTTTTGAACTGCCAACATTTGTCTGGGCATTGGGCGGCGGTGTACTCCTGCGTAATGTACTGGAAGGCATTTTCAAGGTTCAGATTTTTGATCGCGCGATTGATGTGTTTGGTAATGCGTCATTGTCACTGTATTTGGCGATGGCATTATTGTCGTTAAAGTTATGGCAATTGGCTGACCTTGCAGGACCACTCATGGTGATTCTGGGTGCGCAAACCATCACCATGGCTTTGTATGCAGCTTTCGTCACTTTCCGTATCATGGGCAAAAACTATGATGCTGCGGTACTTGCAGCGGGTCATTGTGGTTTTGGTATGGGTGCAACGCCAACAGCGGTTGCC
This sequence comes from Acinetobacter pecorum, assembly GCF_014837015.1. Taxonomy (GTDB): domain Bacteria; phylum Pseudomonadota; class Gammaproteobacteria; order Pseudomonadales; family Moraxellaceae; genus Acinetobacter; species Acinetobacter pecorum. Next base: position 88,585 of record NZ_JACSPT010000003.1, on the reverse strand, counting down.
AATATGCAGGCGATTACCAATATGTATGGTGCTTCGCATAAGGCTTTCCTGATCGTACCATTATGTGGCGCATTCTTTGTTGACTTGATCAATGCCACTGTTATTCAGATGATTTTGAAGTTTTTTGCATGATTTTTATGCTTGATACGATGAGTCATAGGCTCATAAGGACGTGACATGAATGATCAGTTAAATGAAACCTTGCTGGGCTGGATTAATGCCCTGAATGGCCCTTTATGGGACTTTTTGGTTGTGTTTCTGGTCGCAGTCGGTATTTTCTATACTGTAGCGACAGGTGCAGTTCAAATTCGCTTGTTCTGGCACAGTATGAAAGTGATGAAGGGCAGCCGTGGCAAGGTCAGAGATGCGCATGGTATTACGCCATTCCAGGCCTTTGTTACTGGCCTTGCTAGCCGGGTCGGGGTAGGTAATGTCGCGGGTGTTGCAATTGCAATTGCGATTGGCGGGCCGGGTGCCGTGTTCTGGATGTGGTTTACTGCCTTTCTGGGCATGAGTTCAGCTTTAGTTGAATCCTCACTGGCACAGCTGTTTAAAGTCAGGGATAGTAAGACCCAGCAATTCCGTGGTGGGCCTGCCTATTATATTACCCAAGGTTTGAAGCAGAAATGGCTGGGGATTGTCTTTGCGATTGCATTGATCACCACTTATGGCTTTGTATTCAATGCCGTTCAGGCCAATGCGATTATTGGGGCAACCTCTCATGCCTGGGGCTGGAATCAGGCCAATGTCATTTTACCATTGGGCGGATTTGATTTTGAAATTTCCTGGATTGGATTGGTTCTGGTCGTAATGACAGCCCTGATCATTTTTGGTGGAATCAAACGGATTGCTAAAGTCGCTGAACGCTTTGTACCGCTCATGGCGGTACTCTATCTGGCAGTGGCCCTGTATATTGCAGTAATCAATTACGATATCTTGCCATCGATTTTCCAGCTTATTTTCACTAAAGCCTTTGAGTTTGAAGCTGCTGCTGGCGGTTTCTTTGGTGCTATGGTATCTATGGCGATGATGATGGGCATTAAGCGTGGTCTGTTCTCTAACGAAGCCGGTATGGGTTCAGCACCGAATGCTGCTGCGGCATCTGATGCCAAGCATCCAGTGAATCAGGGTCTGATCCAAATGCTGGGTGTATTTGTTGATACCTTTGTGGTCTGCACATGTACCGCCATTATTATTCTGGTTTCAGGTGTATATGAAAATGCAGGCTTTGAAGGGGTGACTTTGACCCAGATGGCACTTGAAAGCCAGATTGGTGCCTGGGGTGATGATTTCCTGGCACTAATTCTGTTCCTGTTTGCCTATTCTTCGATTATTGGTAACTATGCTTATGCCGAAGGCAACGTTCAGTTCATCAATAACAATAGTTGGGTCATGTTGATTTTCCGCTTATTTGTATTGGTGATGGTGTATTTCGGTTCGATCGCGAGTGTGCCATTGATCTGGAATATGGCAGATCTGTTTATGGGCGTGATGGCAAGTATCAACCTGATCTCAATCCTGTTGCTGATGCCATTCCTGTTGATGCTTCTCAAAGACTATACCGGTCAGCTGAAGCGTGGTGTGAAGGAACCTGAATTTAAACTGGATAACCATCCTAAATTTAAAGACAAGGTTAAATCAGATATCTGGTAAGACTTGAAGCAAAAAGCCCCGAACATTCGGGGCTTTTTTATGCCAAAGTTTTATTTAGAAGAAACTTAAGTAACTTTGATAAAGCACGAAGCCGAAAATCAGGCTGAACCAGACTGGTAGTTTTGAACGTAGCAGGGCAATCATCACCGCGACAAAGACCAGATCGGAGCCATAACTAAAATAACGTTGTGAAAGATCCAGCAATAAATACAGTAACAGCCCCACCACTGCAGCATTGATGCCCATCACCGCCTGATAAATATGGCGCTGCTGTATCAGCCATGACCAGTAGGGTAAGGTGGCAAAAATCAGAAAAAATGAAGGTAAAAATATTGTACAGGTCGCTAGCACTGCATTCAGCCAGACATAGGGCGTCCAAGGCAGCAAAGCGCCAATATAACTGGCAAAACTGAATAAAGGCCCCGGCATCAGCTGGGCAAATGCATAGCCAAGATCAAAAGATTGTGCATTGACTAAACCGGTTGTGACAAAGTCCTGATATAGCAAAGGCAGAATCACATGACCACCACCAAATACCAATGAACCGGTTTGATAGAAATTGGAAAAAAATAGCAGGTCTGATTCATCCTATAATTTTCCAGCTAAGGGTAGCAGAACAAACGGCAAGATAAATGTGCCAGCAGCCAATAGGGTGCAGTGGCAGATCGAATATAAGGCGAGCTGATTGCCGTTTTGTTAATTTCTTTGGGTTTCGAATCTGATTGAGAGAAATGTCCCGCCAAGATTCCAGAGATCGCGCCCAATATAATCACCAGAATCTGGTTGAAACTCGCTGAAACCCCCATCAACAATATGACAGAAAGGATTAGGACCGCGTATTGCCAGGCCATTTTACAGAAGCTTCTCAGCATTTGCCAAAAAGCCCAGGCGATTACAGAAAATACAATTAACTGGATGGTATGAAAGCTGTTTGAGTTTAAAATATGAAAATAGCTTTGACCCAAGAGCGCTACCAAGGCCATTAGAATCATTGAGGGCAGGGTAAAACCCAGCCATGCGATCACGGCACCAATATAGCCCCGTTGCAGATAACCGATCGACAGCCCCACCTGACTGCTGCTCGGCCCGGGTAAAAGTTGTGCCAAAGCGACCAGTTGACTATATTGGGTGTCATTCAGCCATTGCAGCTGGGTCACAAATTTTCGGTGAAAAAATACCAGATGTGCAGCAGGTCCGCCAAATGAAATGCATCCCAGTTGTAGGAAAGTCAGAAAAATCTGATAAAGGGTAGGTGACTGCATGAGGATACAGGTTTAAATAGTTATAAATTATTCAAACTGTATGACAGTTTTACGAAATTCTACAGACTATTTATGCATGTGTTTATACACTATGCTGCTTTAGATTAATGAGGACATTCTCTGCATGCAGAAATATGCGTTGAGTATGGTAATACTGGGTGTACTTGGCCTAAGTGGTTGCCAAACGACCCCAATGACAGCCCAAGTGGCGACCAGTCATCTGCAACCTGCTGCACAACGTGGAGAAGCACAGGCACGTCCAAATCAAATTGATTTTCAAAAGATCAAGCAGACCCAACAACGTCCAGTGATTGCTTTGGTACTGGGCAGTGGCGGTGCGCGTGGTTATGCACATATTGGTGTGCTGGAAGTACTGGAACAAGCAGGTATTCAACCCGATTTTATTGTCGGAACCAGTGCGGGCAGTATCGTGGGCTCCCTTTATGCGAGTGGCAAGCCGGCGATTGAACTGCGCAATATTGCCTTAACGATGCGACCCAATGATGTCCGTGATATCAAACTGGCTAAAAAAGGCTTTTTTGATGGCAAAAAAGTTGAAGACTATGTCAATTTACAGGTCGATCAGACACCGCTTGAAGCCATGAAAATCCCGATGTTTGTCGTAGCCACGGCACTTAAAGAAGGTAAAAAAGTGGTCTTTAACTATGGCAATACCGGACAGGCAGTACGGGCTTCAGTCTCGATTCCAAGTATGTTTATTCCAACCGTTATTCAAGGTAAAGAATATGTAGATGGGGGGCTGGTCAGCCCGGTACCCGTAGATGTGGCGCGTGACCTGGGAGCTGATATTGTGATTGCGGTGGATATTCTGGCACAGCCTATTCATACCGAAACCAGCAATGTCTGGGGGCTGTTTAATCAGAACATTAATATTATGCAGCAACATCTGGCGCATGAAGAATTAAAGCATGCAGATGTGGTGATTCAGCCAGATCTGCGTGAAAAAGGCCATATTTTTGATGTGCGTGGCAGAGAGTTGACCATGCAGGCTGGTATTGAGGCAGCTCAATTAAAGCTGATGGAAATTTCACAGGCCTATCAAAAACACGACTATGCCCGAGGGCACCGTATTCCGCAGTTTGTGGTTAAGGATCATTACTCCCAATAAAAATCTCTTACAAGAATTTTCTGAATATTGCCATTTTCTCAAAGGAGAAGGTAGTGATATTCAGTACGAGGATTAAACATTATCAGCTTTAACAGCTTAGTAATTGTTATGAAAGATGAGATAAGTGCTGATGTCTATAAGTAGCTTTAACTTTTTATCAAATACAAAACTAATTTGAAATATAAGCTATTGAATTATAAATTTATTACTTTAAGATATAAGCTTTATTAATCCTGATTTCTAATTTTAACATTATTATTCGTATACTTAAGTTGATCAAAGATTCAAAAATTCCCCCGTTCATGCCAGAATGTAGTTAAAACAGAACACTCAGCAGATGTAGACAGCATGACACATATAGAAATTGGACATCAGGTCAAACTGGCACAATTCGAACATTATATTTTTACAGTAACAGCTGCCCATCAGGACGGTTCTTTCACTGTTGAAACCATCTTGGATGGCCAACAAATTTTGAGTTATCAAAATGTAGTTCAGGAAATGCTCAGACCACTAAAGCTTTAAATTTCTAATAATTTCCCTCTATTTTTTAAGTATTTGGTTTGATAGAGGGGGAGTATGGATTATTCAATTTTAGGCCTGTCAGCCCCCAGTTAAACAGGTATTGAATAATTTATACTTTGTTTTTAATTCACATTTTAAGCAATTAAATATATTTTTTTCTGTATGAATACATTTTCTATATCAATAATTATGATGCCCGATTTGCCGAATTGAACATTTTATTCACGTTAAAAACGCTATAATAATAAATGATAACCTTATCATTCAAAGAGTTCAAAGAAAACGATGGCCCCTTTAGATCAAATTGCAGCATTAGCAGATGACCAGTCAGAGTTAACGATGTCAGTTCTCATGACGCCAGATATGGCAAATTTTTCAGGTAATGTTCATGGTGGAACCATTCTGAAATTATTGGATCAGGTGGCGTATGCGTGTGCAAGTCGCTATTCGGGTAGTTATGTTGTGACCTTATCTGTAGACAAAGTGAATTTTAAAGAGCCAATTCATGTCGGTGAACTGGTAACATTTTTGGCCAGTGTTAACCATGTTGGTCGTACCTCAATGGAAATTGGTATTCGTGTAGAAGCACAGAATATTCAAAAGAGAACCGTGCGTCATACCAATAGCTGTTATTTCACGATGGTGGCAGTAGATGAGCATGGTAAACCCAAACAGATTCCAGCTTTAAACTTGAACAATGACTGGAAGCGTTGCCGTTTTGAGGCAGCCGAACAGCGCAAAATAGCGCGTTTACAAGAGAACCATCATCCCTCATGCAGCATTTATAAAAAGACCGCACAAAGTTAAATATAGAAATAACCTCTTAATCATTTATAGTGAATAACGTTGTTTTTCTTTTCAAATTCAATTGATGCAGTCTAGATGCTACTTTTGTTTCGGCAAAATAAAAAATGGAGCTTCGCAAGAAACCTGTCTTGCGGAGCAATACTCTTCGCTAAAAAACTGGTTTGCTAATATTCAGTTTTTTAATCTATCGTGAAAACATCTATTTTCTGATTAAATCCTGTCTCAAACACGGAAATGACATTTCCATATATCCTATTTCTATCAGCAATTAAAATAATAAAAATCAGTCAATTTGTTCTCTATTATTCCTTATTCCTTATTCCTTATTCCTTATTCCTTTGAAGCTCTTTTTTTGCATCAATTTTAGTTTATGGCTGGAGCTTTATAACATTTTATTTTAATATAAAACGATACGTATCGTTTCGTTTTAAGGCTTAAGCAGAAAAATATGAGTAATGACGAGAGAAGTTCCCGACGACAACAATGCATTTTACAGGCGGTCGCAGATGCGCTGGCAGAATGTGAATATCATCAGCTGACCATTGAAGATGTGGCTGCACGCGCCGGCGTAGGCAAGTCCACGATTTATCGCTGGTGGAAGCATAAATCGGAACTGGTATTGGATACTTTCAAGCAACAGACCGCTTCAGTATTTGAACTGGATACCTCCAAAAGCTTGAAAAGCAATCTCATTCAACAGCTCGTTTTTTTATCCGAGGCACTGAATCATCCGGTAGGGCGGGCTTTACTGGTGGTTATTGCCAATCACCGGGAACTGGCAGGTGGATTCTTTCAACAATATCTTTTACCTCGGCGGCAACAGATTCATCAACTGATTCAGCAAGCGATTGAATGCGGAGAAATCCGTGCGGATTATCCTTTTGATTTGATGCTGGATACCTTATATGGCCCGATTCATTACCAGATCATTTTTTTCAACCGCATTCCAGATGAACACTATATCCAGAATTTGGTCGAGTTGGTGCTGAATCCTGCTGCTGTTCAAGCCTGAGTTTGATCTTATTTCCTAAAAGTTGGTGAGTATGTCAGTTAATGCTGAGCGTTTATGGAATCGCTCATTTATCCTGTGTTTATTTAATAATTTTTTTCTGTTCGTTTATTACTTTGCCTTGCTGACGGTTTTACCGATTTACATCATGAAAGATCTGGGTGGCTCAGTAAAAGAAGCTGGTCTGGCACTTACGCTATTCCTGGCTTCATCGATTGCCATTCGGCCATTTTCCGGCATGATTATTGAAAAGTTCGGCAAAAAAATCACCATGCGTAGTGCAGGCATAGTTTTTGCCTTATTTGCCTTTAGCTATTTGCTGGTGGACAGCATGTGGTCGCTGTTAGTGGTGCGATTTTTACATGGCATCTGGTTCAGTATTCTGACTACGGTAGCAGTACCCGTCGCCAATGAGTTTATTCCTGAACAGCGCAAAGGTGAGGGCATGGGCTATTTCGTCATGTCGACCAATCTGGGGGTGGTGTTTGGGCCCTTACTGGCATTGACTGTTATTCAGATCACCAGTTTCAAGGTGTTATTTGGAGTTCTCGCCGTTATTATTTCTCTCGGGCTTATTTTCTGCTGGATGCTGAAAATTACAGAGTTACCTAAACGTGATGCCATAAGTAAAGAAAAGAATAGCCTGAGCTTGAAGGATATTCTGGAAGTCAAAGTTCTGGCGGTGAGTTTTGTCGCCTTGCTGACGGCTTTTGCCTACTCAGGTATCATGAGCTTTATTACCGCATTTAGTGAAACCAAGCAGCTATTGGATTATACCAGTGTATTCTTTATTGTCTTTGCTGCCTCTATGCTGCTGGTTAGACCTTGGGTCGGGAAGATTTATGATCGTAAGGGACCAAGTGCTGTTATTTATCCTTCTTTTGTGTTTTTTGCTATTGGTCTGGTGATCGTCAGTCTGATTTCCAATCAATGGATATTGTGGTTGTCGGCAGTATTTATCGGCATTGGTTACGGTTCGCTGTTCCCATGTCTGCAGACGCTAGCGATTCAGTCGGTTGATACGCAGCGTATGGGACATGCGATTTCAACTTTCTTTACCCTGTTTGATCTGGGTTTGGCGATTGGTTCAGTAGTCATCGGAATATTGATTGCCTCTTGGGGCTTTGAAACCACCTATATATTAAGTGCTGTACTCGTCATGATGACAATATGGGTATATCGTCAGTATGTTGCCAAAAAGCGACATAAGCGCCCGGCAGGCTTGGAGTGATAAGATGGAATTAAGACATTTACGCTATTTCGTGACCGTGGCACAGGAGCTGAACTTCACCCGTGCCGCAGAAAAATTAAATACGGTACAGCCTTCACTTAGCCAGCAAATCAAGGATCTGGAACGTGAGGTCGGCGTACAGTTGCTAGAGCGCAATAACCGTAAGGTCGGGCTGACTGAAGCTGGGCAGGCATTTTTGACAGAAGCCTTATTGAGTATTGAACATGCAGAGCGTGCTATACAGAGCGCCAGACAGATCGCAAATGCACAGCAGGATCAGTTAAATATCGGTTTCGTGCCGGTCGCGGAAATGAAAATCTTCCCTTATATCATGCCGAATATACGCGCACATTTCCCGAATATTAAAATTCATTTTCATAGCCTGACCGATGCCAGCCAGTTAAAGGCCTTAAAAAAAGGCGAGATTGATATTGCCTTTACCCGCTATGTCGATGAGTCTGATGAGCTGGAACATGTGCAAATTTTTAGTGAGCCGCTGGCCTTGATTATGCCTAAGGATTCACCGCTTGCTGAGCAGCGCCATGTGAGTATCAAGAGCTTTAATCATCAGGATTTTGTAATTAGTGATGAAGATGCTTCACCACAACTCCATAAAATCATCACTGACTTTTTCAAGCAATCCAAACTGAATGTGAATGTGGTCCAGCACTCCACCAATATCTTGCTCAATGTCAATCTGGTCGGGATGGGCGTGGGCTGGAGCCTGGTTCCGGCTTATGTGATCCCGTTATTGGGGGATAAAATTATCGTCAAAAATACCATTGAACCCTTGCCGATGATTAATCTGTATGCCAGTTATCGTAAAGGACAGAAAAACGAGCTGCTTGAACTCATTTTAAAAATCCTGAAAGAACAGTTTTATATGGGTTTCTTTTAAAAAAGAAAGACCTGATAGCACCGCAGGTTTTTAAACAGCAAAAAGGCTTCGGCAGATAAATCTGTCACATAATCGTTCTTCACAGGCTATCGAAGCACTTTATACTAGATTTTTTTTAACATGATATCTTTGATTTTTCTTGCATTGAGAGAAATCAAAGGCAGCCAATAAAAAAAAGTTGCATTAAAAAATTAAAATAACAGCAGAGGGTGAATAAAAATGATGAAGTTATATAGCAATCCCCAGTCCCGTGGCATGACTGTAATGCTTTTATTACAGGAGTTGGGCATTACAGACCAGGTTGAAATTATAAACGTACCTTATGAAAACATGCATCAGGCCGAATATTTAGCGATTAATCCCATGGGCAAAGTACCTTGTCTGGTCGATCAGGACGTGATAATTACTGAAGTTGCGGCCATCTTTACCTATCTGGCCGATAAATATATAGAAAAAGGTTTGGCACCGACTCTGGATGATCCCAAACGCGGCGCTTATCTGAAATGGATGTTCTTTACTCATGGCCCTTTAACGGAATTTATGGATTTAAAAGGATTGGGCGTACCGGATGAACAGATTGAGCAAAGAACACGGAGCTTGAGCTTTGGTCATGCACAGAGCCTATTAGCCTTTCTCAAAAAAGGTATGCAAGAAGCCAATCCATATCTGCTGGGTGAGAAAATTTCAGCTGCAGATGTATTTCTGGGGTACTGGCTGATTTTTGCCATTTCTTTGAAAATATTGCCCTATCTGGATGAGTTCAAGCCCTTTATTCAGTTGCTGGCGCAGCGTGACTCAATGAAAGATATACCCTGGTTACAGAAAATCAATGCCTAAGTTCAATAAAAAAAAGTGTGGTTCATATATTTTCTGACAGACATGCTCTTTTTCTTGAATAATGAGACATTGACCTTAAAGAAAGCAACTTATAAACAAGCCCTGTGCAAGAAAAAATACACATAAAAAAAGACCACGTTTTCACGTGGTCAGGTCTCTGAATGTAATTCAGTAAGTGTATTTTATGCTCGTAATTATTTTACATGCAGCTTTTTAAACAGCTGCTGGCTGATATGATCCAGTGTTTGTGGAATCGCTAGGGCTGCCACAAAACGGTCAGGTCGTAAAATAACGACTGACTCAGTGGTTTTACCGAACCAGCTGCGAATATCAGTGCCGATGTCACCAACGGTAATCACGCCTTCAAATTGCTTGCGGTTTTTATTGCCCAGTTGAACTTCGGGAATGACCTGAATAAATTTGACGCCTAATTTTTTCCAGATTTGCATGGTGGCATCCGAAATACCCCATTGCGGGTCTACACCCCAAGCAATAATTGCAAAATCATTAGCAATTACGTCATCCAGTAAAACTTTTTCACCTGACTCAAGTCTAACCTGTGGCTGGATAAACATCTTGCCGACTGGAGAGTTCTTGGCACCGTTACTCAAAAGTGCGCCGTCATGATATTTAGGCATCGGTTTAAAGCGCATTTCCAGCAGGTACTGTTTGATGGGTTTGATATAGTTCAGGGCATAGGCAATACCGTCACGGACAAAACCCTGCCATTTTTTCGGTGGTGCCAGTACATGGCCGGCCATAACGGAGAGATCAATCATGGCTTTGGCATGATCTTTCCGCTCGATCTGGTAAGAATCCAACAGTTCAGCTGTCGCTTTGCCCTGAATGACCATTGCCATTTTCCAGGCCAGGTTAAAGGCATCACGCATACCGCTGTTATAACCCTGACCCTGCCATACTGGCATGATGTGCGCAGCATCACCGGCAAGCAGAATTCGGTCGACACGGAACTTGTCGGCAATACGGGCATTATGGGTATAAACACGCTGACGGATTACTTCAATACCATCCGTGCTTGGTAAAACCTTGGACAGAAGTTTGGCAATATTTTCCGGTTTGCTCAGTTCTTCCTGGGTTTCGCCTGGCATGACCATAAATTCAAAACGTCGAATACCGTGTGGCAATGCTGCCGATACATAAGGACGTACCGGATCACAACATAAATAGATATGCGGTGTAGCGAGAGGGTCATTCTCAAGGTCGATCACGATCCATTGATTCGGTGCGGTTTCACCTTCAAATGCAATACCCAGGTTACGGCGTATATAAGAATTACCGCCATCACAGGCAATCAGATATTGAGCGCGTAAGGTTTCTGCAACGCCATCCTTATTTTGCAGATTGAGTGTCACGCCTTCAGCATCCTGACTAAAATGGGTCAATTGACGTGAGAATAGCACTTGGGTGTTTTTATATTGTTTCAAGCCCTGCAGCAGCACGTTGTCGACTTGTGGCTGAATAAAAGCATTACGGCGCGGGAAGCCAAACTCACGCGTCAAAGGCTGAATATCTGCAAAACAGCGTCCTTTCGGGGTCAAGAAACGCATTGCATGATTTGGGGTGGTATGTGGTAAAACTTGCTCGACTAAACCTAAAGACTGAATAGTACGCAAGGATTCATCATCGATTCCAATCGCACGTGGGTAATCAATCAAACTATCCAGTTGCTCGACAATCGTGACAACTACGCCTTGTTTGCTCAGATAGTTGGCAAGGGTTAAGCCTACGGGTCCGGCACCCAGGATTGCCACTTCAGTAGTGTAATTGGTATTGCTCATAGCGAATGTCCATTCAATCGACTTGCATTTAAGGCTATTAAGGAACAGCTGAACACCAGAAACAAGTTATGCGATAGTAGCTGAAGGATATGATAAATATTGAATTTGATAGATTATTTTTAGTTAATCAATTGAATTTAAAAATAAAATTAATATAAATTTGATAGCTGCTATTAATTCTGTGATTAGTTTTGACTATGGCTCTAAATAGATTCTGTGCAATAAAAATGCTGAACCAGCATCAAGCATGATTCAGCATCGAAAAATATCGGACAGCCTAGGACACAGCCTACTGGAGAAATACTGTCACGAATATCCTTATAGGGTTAAACGAGTCATCTAATAACTTAACGTGCAGCAGGTTTTGCTGGTGTTGTACTGTCTGCAGTAGCTTCAGATGCAGCTGCTTCAGAGGCAGCAGGCTGCTCTGCAGATGCACCTGCAACCGGCGCATTTGATTCAGGTAATTCTTGGGTGCTCACGACCACTTTTTCTTCAGTGGTGGTTTTTGCATCTGTGGTTTTGCTGTCTGCAAAACTGGTAGCTGCAGCAGCAGTAAGAGTCGTGGCGAGTAAGATTTGTGCATAGTTCATTTTTGGCATCCTTTTATTCAGGTTATTAATCTGCGGAATTGACCATCACATCAATTCGACAGATGCTCATCCTAAGCACTGAAATTTTACGAGGCAAACCAATTAACAAAAGCGACACGTAGGCAATAACCAAAGCAATACAAAACTGAGAAAGTTGTTTTATTTCTGTTAATTATGCAGAGTTTTATTCAATAAAAATGTGTATGAATATTTCAAAAATTATATTGGCAATAAAAGTTAACATAGCAAATTGAAGATTCTGGATGATTCCATGAATTTTGGAATCTGTAATTTCATCATGTGTTTATTAAGAAGACGCATTTTATAATCTGGCCGTGCTTTATAATGCAGAGCATTGCTATTTCTATTCAATCTCTTGAGAGCCGATTTTGAAAATTCTGTCAGCATCACAGGCTATTCCTGTCCATATCATTTCCGGATTTTTAGGTGCAGGTAAAACCACACTACTCAAACATTTACTACAGCAGAAACCGAAACAGGAAATCTGGGCAGTGCTGATGAATGAGTTTGGCCAGATTGGGGTAGACCAGCAGTTATTGCCGCAAGATCAGGGTTATGCAGTCAAAGAGCTATTGGGTGGCTGTCTATGTTGCAGTAGCCAATTGCCGATGCAAATCGCCTTATCGCGCTTGCTGTCAGAAGTAAAACTGGATCGCCTGTTTATCGAACCTACCGGGCTGGGGCACCCGGGACAATTATTGGAACAGCTGACCGAACCGCACTGGCATAGCCATTTGAACATGCAGGCTTTAGTCACCGTGGTGGATGGTTCGCGTTTGCATGACCGGGACTGGACCCAGCAAAACCTGTATGCAGACCAACTCAAGGCAGCGCAGATCGTGGTGATTTCACATGCTGATTTGATGACAGCCGAAGATAACGCAGCGCTCGCACAACTTCAGGCAGAATATCAACCTTATGCCCAACAGTGGCTGCTGACTGAGCAGGGACAGCTCAATATTGAACAGATCAGGCAGGATTATCAGGGTTCGGCCCGTAAGATCCAGCCCTTGTTAAAACAGCAACAGACGATCTCGTCCGCAGACACTTCCGTAGTCATTCAACAGATGCCTTATCATTATGTAGAAAGTGCCCAGGGATATCAGGTCGCAGGCTGGAAATTGCCAAAACGCTGGCAGTTTAATTTTTATGATCTGCTGGATCTGCTGTGTGAACAAAAAGACTGGCTTAGAATCAAGGGGATTTTCCATACCGATCAGGGCTGGAAAAGTTTTAATTTCAATCCGGAACAGTTCAATTATCAGTCGGCAGATGAAGGTATTGATAACCGGGTGGAAGTGATTTATCAACAGTCACGCGATTGGCTGGCATTTGAAACTGCCCTGATGCAATGCCGTATCGATCCAGAAAAATAACAGCACTATTTCTAGTACGCTGAATGAATCTTTGACCTAAATCTGTTCAGCAAAATTGTGCTAAATCTTATATGCTAAGCGCCAAATTTGAGGATTGTGTGATGGCGTTAAAAGCGACGATTTATAAAGTTGATTTGAATATTGCGGATATGGATACGCATCGTTATGAAGACTATCAACTGACGATGGCACTGCATCCTTCGGAAACCATTGAACGCTTGATGGTGCGTATTCTGGCCTATGCGCGCTATGCCGATGAAGCACTGGAATTTACCAAGGATCTGTTCGAAACGGATGAGCCGGCACTCTGGGAAAAGGATCTGACCGGGCAACTGGTCAAATGGATTGAAGTGGGCAGTCCGGACGAAGATAAAGTCAAAAAGGCCAGTGCGCGTTGCAAGCAGGTCGCAGTCGTGACCTATGGTTCTGCGGTAGATGAATGGTATAAGCGTAGCAGCAAGTTAAAAACCTTAAAAAATGTGGAAGTATGGAAATTATCCACTGCAACCACTGATGCATTACCACAATTGTGTACACGCACCATGCAGTTACAGTTAAATGTGATGGATGGGGAATGGACCTTGATTGGTGATCAGGGTCAAGTGATTGTAGAGTGGGAACAGTTACAATAAGAATTCACAAGGATGCAAGTTTCAACTTGTATCCTTGCCTCACTATTTCGTATATCTGGAGAGAAAAATAAGTTCTCTGGACGAAGCATGTATCATGAACTTTATGAGTTGCTATTAGCAGTCGTGATTGGTGCAATCATTGGGGCAGAACGGGAATATCACAGTAAATCTGCCGGACTGCGCACCATGATCATAGTCAGTCTGAGTTCCTGTCTGTTTACCATTATTTCTTTAAAAATCGGCGTGGACAACCCTGACCGTCTGGCAGCCAATGTTTTAACCGGTTTGGGTTTTCTGGGAGCCGGAGTAATTTTAAAAGATGATAACCGGGTTTCTGGTATTACCACTGCAACCACGATCTGGATGACAGCGGCACTGGGCATGGCAGTCGGTGCGGGTTATGAACTGTTAAGTATTTGGACAACGGTGATCGTGTTGATCGTACTGGTCCTATTGGTCTATGTGCAACGTGGTATCGAGCATCTGAATCATGAACGTAACTACGAAATTGTCTGTCCTTTCGAGCAGCATGAGCCGGAACATTATGAAAAACTGTTTAAACGATACAAATTAAAAGTGATTCATTCCAGCCAGCAAAAAATCGACCAGCAGATTACAAGCCGCTGGATCCTGATGGGGTCAGCTAAAAATCATCAGAAATTAACCCAGTATTTATTACAGGATAAGAAGATTCAGAAACTCAGCTTTTGACCTATTGAAGCTAAAGGCCAAGGAATTTAGCTCAATCCAGTTTATACTGAACTCTAAATTTAGTGCTAATCTCAGGTAAATGACGATGATAAACGAACTTGAAATTATTGATTTAAAAGTAGGTGAAGGGAAAGAAGCGGTAAAAGGCGCTTTAATTACCACGCATTACACTGGATGGCTGGAAGATGGAACCAAGTTTGATTCATCCATTGACCGAGGCAATTATTTTGAAACTGTCATTGGTACAGGGCGTGTGATTAAAGGCTGGGATCAGGGCATTCTGGGAATGAAAGTTGGTGGTAAACGTAAACTGATGGTACCTGCACATTTGGCTTATGGCGAACGTAAAATGGGGAAGGTCATTCCAGCCAATTCCAACCTGATTTTTGAAATTGAATTGTTTGATGTAAAAACACGTGATTAAAACAATATAATTAGCGAGACATAAATAGTTTTCTCTAATTAAAATATTTGAGCTTTTCCGGTGCAGTCAACCCAATACAGGTTGTACCGGACTAAATACAAAAAACATTTGAAATCATAAATATTCCTTGTAAATTATAAGAATAATAAACAATTATCTTGAGATATAACGTATTTGCATAAATTGATAAGGAATGTCTTTTTTATCGTATTTATCTGGACCTTTAGCTGGCTGACTTGCATAACTAGTCCAGCGATCGCTCAGAACGAACTCACATCGCCATCATTTCAGCAGCAATCTCAAAATGAGGTTACAGAAGTCCATTTTACCGAACATAGCAGTAGTTCTTTGCAGGGAAAATGGTGGTTCTACCCGAACCAGTTTATAGTTCAGCCCAGCTCCATACTCCAGTCAAAAACCGTTCAATTGCCAGCTTCTTTTAAAACCTTGGCAGGCTCAAATGCGGGTTATGGGACTTTCATTGGTCATTTTAAAATTCCAAAAGAGTTTCTCGGACGACGGATTGCGATCCGGATTCCAACCCAGTACGGCGCCTATCGAATGTATGTCAATGGACAGTTTATCGTTCGACTCGGAGAAATCAGTACCACACCTGAAAAACAGGTGACTGAAAAAGCACCGCGGATTGGCTATTTTGTTCCAGACACTGAATATATTACCTTAAGTATTCAGGCCTCGAATTATACCCATTTGCATGGCGGCCTCGAACGACCGATGCAGATCGGCATTGCGGCGACAATCAATCGCCAATTCCAGCAGCTCATGATGAGTATTGCCATGGTGTGCGGTGCAGTATTTGGGGTAGGGGTGTTTACCATTCTGTTTTCGATATTCAGAGGATCTCGAGAACGCAACAGTAAAAGTATCTTTGTTTTTGGCTGGTTTATTGTCTTTTTGGCCATGCATAACCTGTTTTCTGCACCTTATGCTTATTCAGTGTTTACCAATATCAACTGGTTGTGGGGAAGCCGATTAGAGTATCTGTTTACTTTTTTTGCGGCATTCTTTTTTCTCAGCTATATGCATCTGTTTAACCGGCGCTATTTGAATCCGGTGATTTATTATATTGCAGTTATATTGTTGGTCTTTAATATTATTATTACCCTTTTTTCATCTCCGGAAATATTTGAGCGTCTGGCTCTGTTTAGTGCGATCTATGCTTTAGTCATCCTTGCCAATTTTATGTACGGCTTTTATCAGACTCTACGCTATAAAGAACATTATTCGCGTTTGAATCTGATTGCGATTATTTTCCTCTGTCTGACGTTTTTGAATGATTATCTATTGCTGATCAATGTAATTAAAACGACGCATCTGTTCTTTATCTCAACCAGTATCTACGCGTTATTAATCATGTTCCGGCAGTCGAGGCATTATGCGCATCAAACTTATGAGACCGAACAGTTGAACCTGAATCTGATTGCTCTCAACAATTCACTCGATCAAAAAGTCAAAGAACGTACCCAGCAACTGCATGAACTGAATGCTAAATTAGAGCAGCAGATGAATACTGATGCACTGACAGGTGCCTTTAACCGGCGCGCTTTAAATCATGAAATCCAGCAGCAGTTTTTGCAGACCCGGCAGCAGCTGCAACATACGCTGGTTTTTGCCATGCTCGATGTCGACTATTTCAAAAACTATAATGACTATTATGGCCATTTAAAGGGGGATGACGTCCTGAAAAATCTGGTCAGGATTATCCAGCAAGCCTTGCCGCCGTCGGGTTATCTGGCACGTTATGGTGGCGAAGAGTTTGCGATTCTGCTCACAGATATACCGGTTCAAACTGCCTTGAAAAATCTGGAAAATGTATTAGAGCAGATTCGGGAACAACGTATGGAACATCTGAACCGGCCAGATGCAAAAAAATATATTACGGTCAGTATGGGGGCAGCATGGACTGCACAAACACATATATATGCAGATATTCATGAACTGATGAAAGCTGCAGATGTGCAACTCTATGCCGCCAAACAGGCAGGGCGTGATCAGTTAAAAATTAAGAAAGAGACTGATTAAAAAACATATTTATAAAGAAGGCATACCTCATCTTCTGACCCGGCAGAATGCAGATGAAAGCCACAGCGTTGATAATAACTTAAAGCAGTCTGGGTGGACTGTATTTCAATCTGATGAATTTTTTTCTTTAATAATGTGTGATGCATCTGGTGAAACAACTGGGTACCAAATCCCAGTCTCTGGTAGTTAGGGGCGATATAATGCATCCGGATTTCTCCAGTATCACTGACCAATAAGAACCCGACCACCTTGTCATGTACAAGGTAAACCCAGCAATCGTTATAAAGCATGTCGACAATCAGGCTGGCATGATCAAATTTTTCTAGCCAGGTTTGAATTTTGCTGGCTTCACGCTGATGATCCAGAACACAGGACTGAATACTGTCATGAATCACCTGAATAATCTGAGGTATATCTTCGATCTTCCCTTCCCGAATCATAATCTTATTCATTTTCTCAAATATTTATAGGAAGGGTTTATTTGATAAAAAAACACTAGGTAAAAAACAGAACAATATTGTAGTGATTTTGAGAATTTTTGCTGATATCCATACGCCTGAAGAACAGGTCTGTTATGGATTTGTCCTTTTTTATTATCTCAAGTGCCTAAGTTTCATGATGAAGCTAAAGATAAAAATCAAAGTAAATTAAATCTTAAAATAAAAATGAACTCGAGAAGGGGGTGAAAATGCTCCAGAAAAGAAGATAAATTATAAAAATAAGCCGTAAATTTGCACTGTCTAAAAAATAGACGTATTCTGGATCCACGTGGGCTATTCCAGTAAATGCTGCGCCTGCTGCGATAAAATAAAATAAAAAAGAATCAGTCACATGAGATGATCAATTATGCTGAAATTACTCCTCCTATTATGTGTTTTATTCATTTTGAATGCTGCTTGGATTGTGGGCAGGAAAATGTATAAGGCTCAGCGTCATCTGGCTCATAAGTGCCTAAAAAAACAGGTACAGATTTCGAGCATTACAGAGCAAGAAGTCATCGAGCAAGAGCAGCAGGTGTATCTAGTGGATGCATATGAGCTGGAACTGTTTGATGATGTGGCACAGCTATTCTTTCAACGGCAGGTGCATATTGGGAATCGAGCACAGGCCGAACAGTTACAGCAGGAAGTATTACAAAAGATGCCAATGCACTGTAGTACCCAGATCCGTCAGATGGATTTAGGGGAATGGTCAATTTTTTGGAATTTCTATGATCAATCACTAGAATATTATGTCGGCCGCTATGGAATATTTTACGTGCATGTTGACCGTTTTGGAGAAGAGCACCGGCAGGAAATCCGTACTGACCTTTTGCATCCAGACTGTGCCTAGGTAGACAACTTTTATTCGCTCTCTAATATTAAAGATCTCAAGCCGTGTACCTCAGTCGATTTAACTTGATGAAATCAGATGGAACTTTTTACCAGCTTTGTCTTTATCTGGGCGAGAATATCCCATATAACCCATTTCTTTTATGCCATGGTGCTAGAGAAAAAAACCGCAAAACTTTCTGTCTTTTTCATGCATAGCCGTGGCACAGTTATTTAAGAACAATCTGGGGAGTGAAGCAGGAAGTTCATGATTATTGATTTTCATCAAGCACAATTACAGAAATTTATGGCTCTGGCGATGAAAATCGAGGCTGAGCCTGAATTGTATTTGCAGTTTGAATCAGTTGCAGATTTTTATAAGGCTGACTGGTTGCAGGCTTTTCCCTCTGGTACTGAATATTTTGCTTCAGGTCTGGACGATGGTGCCGAAGAGTTTTATGCATTGATCTGTTATGGCGAAATGCAGCTACGGATCAGCTGTGTTCAGGAACAGTTCTCTGCAAAACTATGTTGCAAACATTGACCGGATTGCCGCTGTTTCCCGATAAAAGAATAATGACATCTACTGTAGAGTTGATATAAATTGCAGAGTCATCTCTGTGTTTGGTCTTTTATTCGCTGCTGTCAAAAGTAGTGTATGTAAATAACTTAATAAAAATAAGGAAAAAATAGCATGGCACATCAGTTCACCGTAAAAGCAATTATTAATGGCGTGTCCATTGATGAGTTTAAGCGTTTGGCCAATGATATCCGTTTACATGAGGCAGTTTGTCATCGAATTCCTGCTCAAAATCTGGAGATCCTGGTTTCGGAAAAGCAGGGGCATATGTATACCCTGAAACGTGCTTATAACCTGGATGTCAATATTCCGGATATGGCAAAAAAACTACTTAAAGATGCATTCCGTTTGCAGCGTACCGATGTCAGTAATCTGGATGAAATGACCTCGACGGTACAACTTGGGGCCAATTTGCCGATTGAGGCTACCTGTCAGCGTGCAGTCACTGGAGATAAAGATCAGATCCAGTTTCAGTTAAACTGGACGGTGAAAGTTAAAGTACCTTTGCTGGGTGGAATGTTAGAAAAGCATGCCGAAGGTGAGATTCGTAAATTTAGTGAAATTGAACTCAGCATTGTTGAAGATGAATTGCGTAAAAACCTGACTGCCTGAAATTATGAAGCAAGATAATTAACTTTAAAATCGGTCATGTAGAGACTAGAGAATACTAGTAGATAGAGGCAGTAGATGGCTATTTTCAGTGTGCTGCCTCTTTCAGGACACTTTTTAATTGCTGATAAAGTTTGCCGTGACGTTAATACTGATAGCCAGAATGGTGGTATTAAATCCATAAGCCAAAAGCAGATGTAGGGTATTTAACACCCGCATAGATTGGCAAGTAATGGAGACATCTGCCGTTTGCGCAGAAGTTCCGATGATATAGCTAAAATATAGAAAGTCCGGATAAGTCGGATTCGCGGTGTTGGGAAAATCCAGTCCGCCTTGTTGCTGTTTTTCCAGAGCCAAATAAAAATCATGTGCATAGTGAATGGCAAAAATCGTATGCATCAGGAACCAGGCTGAGATAATAGTGATAACAGACAGGATTAAATGGCCGGTTCTAATCAGGGGATTTTTGGGTAAATGGTTAATTTCAATAATAATTGCAATAAAACAAATGATCAGCGTAATGATCACCAGAAATAGAATGATCCATTTACCGGCATCCTGTTGCATGGCACGTTGCAGAATATGAGCGTGGTCAATGTGCCAAAGCTTTTTTATAGTAAAAAACAAATAAGCATAGATCGCGATATTCCAGCTGCTTAATAAGCAGCTGGACCAGCTTAAAGGAGTGAGGGTCTGTAAGACCAGATAAAATACCAAGATGGCTGGGAAAATAATAAAGAAATACAGATGGAATTGAAGTGTAGTTTTTATAGAGTCGAGAAACTGCATCATCTTATTTATATTTATTCTGCTGATTACTTAATATCCTAGCACAGAATAATAGGGAATAAAGATGATTCCAGCGGCTTGAAGTCGGACTCAATGACTGCCTATCGCTCTATTTCCTCTTTAAAGCGGTATGTCTATTCAGGTTTAGTCATTTGAGTACCAGAATCGTGTAGCAGGGCTGGATCAGCTCGGCAGAGTTTCTGGGTAGACATTCAGTTTGGTCAAGAAGGCTGTTTTAGTGCAGTACCATAAGCAAAGACTTCCACCATACCGCCTTGCATGCCGAGTTCAGTGGTGCTGAGACGGATTCCCATAATCTGGGTCGCCCCGATTTTTTCAGCCTCAAGTTTTAAACGTACAATTGCTTCGCGTCGTGCACGCTCTACCACGCTTTCATAGCTGGTCAGACGGCCACCCAGCATATTCTGGACACTGGCAATGGCATATTTAAAATAATCATGGGAAATAACCACATTGCTACTGATCATTTGTCCAGAATATTCAGACATGATAAAGCGACTACTGTTCATCTGAATATATGCCAGACGTTGTTCCTGTTCATCCAGATAGCGAAAATGTTTACGTTCGTTATAACGGCCAAATCCAAACCCGACACTAAACAGGATGGCAAAAATGATGACCTGGAAAATTAAACCGTCCATGCTTTAATCTGCCTGCGGAAAAGGATCGGGTAATTTTGGCATGACCGGATCAACCACTACGGCTGTACCATAAACAAAGAGCTCAGAAGCACCCTGGGCAATATTAGAAGTCGAGAAGCGAATGCCGACAACTGCATTGGCCCCCATACTGCGAGCTTTTTCAATCATACGGTTCATCGCTTCCTGACGGGATTCTTCCAGTAGTTCGGTATAGGCAGTAAGTTCACCACCCACAATATTTTTTAGCCCGGCCAGTAGGTCACGTCCGACATGCTTGCTGCGTACGGTACTTCCATAAACGACATCTATTTGCTGACGAATGGTATGTCCCGGTACAGATTCCAGATTGCTAAGTAACATGTGTATGTTTTCTAAATAAATCGCTAGCCTATGACAATAGGAAAACTGCCTTGAAAATGCAATAAAAAAAGCCCACCGAAGTGAGCTTTTCTTGATCTGTCTGGAATTTATTGCGCTTGCTGTTCGGCCGCGCGGCGTTGTTCAGACACAGACGGCGGGTTCGGCACGATGTCGGTTGTATTGACTTTTAAGCCGCCACCCAGGGTTTTATAGACTTCAACCTGATTGTTCAGATTGGCCTGTTCAAGCAATAATAAACCCTGTTCTGCAGCATAAGAAGCACGTTGTGCATCCAGTACGCTCAGATAGCTGTCAATCCCGGCACGGAAACGTGCAAGTGACAAACGATAGGTCGTATTAGTTGCTTCAACCAGACGGCGCTGAGCTGCAAGACGATCACCAATATTCTGGCGAACTGCCAGGGCATCACTGACTTCACGGAAAGCAGTTTGAATCGACTTTTCGTAATCTGACAAGGCAATTTGCTGATCAGTTTCAGAAATGCGGATATTGGCCTGACGGGTACCCCAATCAAAAATTGGAATATCCAGACTTGGGCCTACTGACCAGACAAAGCTACCAGACTTAAACAGATCACCCAGATCAGTTGACGCCAGACCTGCAGAGCCGGTCAGGCTGATGGTCGGGTACAGACGTGCGCGAGCTGCCGCAATATTGGCACCTGCTGCAGACAGACGATATTCTGCTGCACGGATATCCGGACGGTTAATCAGCAGATCACTTGGCAATCCCGCACCTAGTGCAGTATTGGAAGTAATACGGGTAACACGTTGTGCTGGTAATAAGCTGGTTGGCACTGGCTCGCCCACCAGAAGGTTTAACAGGTTTTGCGCCTGTGCCACCTGAGTCCGGTAGTTGGCAACATCGTTACGCGCTGTTTCTACTGAAATTTGTGCCTGACGTACAGGAAGCTCACTGTCGATCCCAACGTCAAAACGTTTCCTGTTCAGATTGTATGACTCAAGTTGGGTTTGCAGCGTCTGTTGCGCTAATGCCAGATTGGCATTGGCAAATGAATAGCTGAGCCATGCTTGTGCAACCTGACCAATCAGTGAGATCTGGGTCGCATCACGTGCACTCTGGGTCGCAAAGAATGTATCAAGCGCATTATCACGCAGACTACGGACACGGCCCCAGAAATCCAGTTCGTATGCGGTTACGCCTAGTCCTACGTTATAACTGGTGATAGGACCGCGGTTCTGGGCACTGTTATTTAAAGTGTCCTGACGCAGTACACTGCCACTGGCACCAATCGTAGGTAACTGGTTATTTTCGCTAATCTGATACTGCTGCTGGGCACGTTGAATATTGAGTGCTGCAGTACGCAGGTCGCGGTTATTATTCAGCGCTAAATCCAACACCTGCAGTAAACGCGGGTCAGCAAAAAACTCTTTATAACCCTGTTCTGCTACAGAAGTACCAGACGCATTGGTATAGCTGCTCGGGATATTTGCCTGCGCAACGGGTTCTGGACTGCGCATGCTTTGACAGGCAGTCAAAGCCAGCGCAAGGGCAGATACCGCAATGCTACGACCTGTAATAGACCATAGATTTTGCATTACGACTTATACTCCTGATTTTGTGTTTTTGGTTTGTATTTAAAGACACTTCGAATCCATACATAGAATACCGGGATAAAGAAGATACCTAATAAGGTCGAGCTGATAACACCACCGAGTACACCATAACCTACCGAGTGCTGGCTACCAGCACCAGCACCTGAAGACAGGGCAAGCGGTAATACACCAAAACCAAAGGCTAAAGTGGTCATGATAATCGGGCGTAAACGCATTTTTGCCGCATGCAAGGTAGCATCAAATAATTCTTCACCTTGTTCTTGCAGCTCTTTAGCGAATTCGACAATCAAGATGGCATTTTTCGCAGAAAGACCAATGACTGCAATAAGCGCTACCTGGAAGTAGATGTTATTGGACAGGTTTGGATTCTGGAACAGCATCATCCCACCAAAGGTCAGTAATAACGCACCCACAATACCTAATGGCACCACCAGCAGCACCGAGAACGGAATTGACCAGCTTTCATACAAGGCTGCCAGACACAGGAATACAATCAATAACGACAGGGCATACAGGAATGGAGCCTGATCACCAGATTCACGTTCTTCCAGCGACAAACCTGTCCATTCATAGTCGAAACCTGGCAAGCCCATTTCCGGTAACTTCGCTATAATTTCTTCCATGGCCTGCATGGCTGCACCCGAGCTGACACCTGGCGCCGGAGTACCCTGGATGTTCATAGACGATACGCCATTGTAACGTTCTAGTCGTGGCGAACCATAAGTCCATTCGCCTGTTGCAAATGCCGAGAAAGGAACCATTTCACCGCGATTATTACGGACATACCATTTATCCAGATCTTGCGGCATCATGCGCGCATCTGCTTCACCCTGTACATAGACTTTCTTGACACGACCGCGATCTACGAAATCGTTGATATACGAACCGCCCCACGCCATGCCCATGGTGGTGTTAATTTCAGCGATGCTCACGCCCATAGCACCCGCTTGTGCCTGATCGATAATCACATGGTACTGAGGTGTATCTTCCTGACCATTCGGACGTACACCCGCCAGACGTGGATCTTTTGCTGCCATGCCCAAAATTGCATTACGGGCTGCAAGAAGCTGTTCATGAGTCTGGCCACCTGCTGCCTGGAGCTGCAGGTTAAAGCCAGCGGATACACCCAGTTCTGGCATTGCAGGTAACTGTAGCGGCATGATGTAAGAAGCATCCTGCACAATCATGTTTAATGCCATACCCCGTTGAATGATGGCACCGACCTGAGCTTCCGGATTGGTACGTTCAGACCAGTCTTTCAGTTTAATGAAAGCCAGACCTGCGTTTTGACCTACGCCGGTAAAGGAGAAACCTGCCACACTAAATACGGACTGAACTGTATCTTTCTCGTTTTCCAGGAAATAGTTAGTCATGGTATTGACTACACTATCAGTTCTTTGCAGCGTTGCGTTCGGTGGTAGTTGTACCAGTGCAATTACTACACCCTGATCTTCATCCGGCAGGAACGAAGAAGGCAGTTTCTGGAAAATAAGAACAATAATACCCAGTACTACAGCGTAAATGATGCCCGAAAAGATCTTGCTGTGAGTCATGCGGTTAACTCCGCCCTGATACTTCACTGACATCTTTTCAAAGCTGCTGTTAAACCAGCGGAAGAAGCGTGCAAACACACCATTACTTTCTGGTTTGTTAGGATCATGCTGTTTCAGCAGGGTCGCACACAGGGCAGGGGTAAAGGTGAGCGCCACAATGAGCGATAAAACCATTGCAGTCACAAGAGTAATCGAGAACTGGCGATAAATAACCCCGGTCGTACCACCGAAGAATGCCATAGGCACGAATACTGCAGAAAGTACCGAAGTAATACCAATTAATGCACCAGAAATCTGTTTCATTGACTTTTCAGTTGCAGAAACCGGATCGAGGTGTTCCTCCGTCATTACCCGTTCCACGTTTTCGACCACGACAATCGCATCATCGACCAGAAGACCAATCGCCAGTACCATGGCAAACATGGTCAGGGTGTTAATCGAGAAGCCGAAGACATTAATAACAGCAAAGGTCCCCAATACCACGACTGGAACCGCCATGGTTGGAATGATGGTCGCACGCCAGTTCTGCAAGAACAGGAACATGACGATGAAGACCAGAATAATCGCTTCAATGAGGGTATGAACCACAGATTCAATCGATAACTGAATGAAAGGCGTGGTATCGAAAGCCAGTGTATCTACCATCCCTTCAGGATAGTTTGGACGTAACTGTTTTAAGCGCTCTTCAACTGCTTTTGCAGTATCCAGGGCATTGGCGCCTGTAGCCAGCTTAATGGCTACACCACCGGCCGGTTTACCATTAAATTTGGAATCAAACTGGTAGTTATCTGCACCCAGTTCTACACGTGCTACATCACCGAGGCGAACCTGTGCACCTGACGTGGTATTTTTCAGGAAAATATTGCTGAACTGTTCCGGGGTTTGTAACAGGCTTTGTGCTGTGACTGTCGCATTCAGTACTTGACCTTTTACTGCAGGTGCTCCACCGAGCTGACCTACGGCAACCTGTGCATTCTGGGTACGAATTGCGGTAGCAATATCACTTGGAGTGACTTGCAGACTTGCCATTTTGGCTGGATCCAGCCAGATACGCATGGCATATGAACCACCAAAGACCTGAACTTCACCGACACCTTCGACTCGACTTAAAGGTTCAGAAATGTTGGAGTTCACATAGTCTTTAATGTCATCTGCAGTCAGGGTGCCATCTGGCGAATAGAAAGCCAGTACCTGTAAGAAGCTGGCACCAGACTTGGTAACACGCACACCCTGACGCTGTACATCTTCAGGAAGTAGTGCGGTAGCAGACTGTAATTTGTTTTGAACCTGAACTTGCGCCAGGTCAGGGTCTATACCCTGTTCAAAGTTTACAGCAATAGACGAAGATCCATTACCCGCACTGGTGGACGAAATATAACGTAATCCGTCCATACCATTCATCTGCTGCTCAATGATCTGGGTTACTGTATTTTCAACAGTTTCAGCAGATGCACCTGGATAAGTTGCAGAAATGGTGATGGTTGGCGGAGCGATAGTCGGATATTGCGCAATCGGCATTTTGCTGATGGTTAAAATACCCGCCAGCATAATTACCAATGCGATCACCCATGCAAAAATCGGGCGATGAATAAAGAATTGAGCCATGAACCATTACTCCTTATGCATTTGCAGCAGGTTTTTGTTCAGGTTTCTCTTTAGCATCATCTGCCTTTTTCTCGCTCGCTGCAGGCTGTTTCGGTGCAGCACCTTGTGGAGCAGCAGCTTGAGGTTGATAAGGTTTAGCAATGACTTGTTGTTCAGGCTTAACTTTCGCAATACCGTCTACAATCACTCTATCACCTGGGTTTAGACCTTCTGTCACAATCCAGTCAGCGCCTTGAGTGCCGACTGTAGTCACTGGACGCGATGCCACTTTACCATCAGCACCGACCAGCATTGCCATCGCCTGACCTGTAGGGGTACGAGTGAGGGCTGCCAGAGGGATGAGGTAAGCATTCGGGATTTCACCCTGCACAATTTGTGCAGTTGCAAACATGCCAGGAAGAAGCAGGTGGTTTTTATTCGGGAATACTGCACGTAAGGTGACTGTACCTGTTTCAGGATTCACGCTGGCATCCGAGAATGCAAGACGGCCTTCTACCGGGTAGGTGCTGCCATCTTCAAGCTTTAGCTTGACTTTGGTATTGTTTGAACTGTTCAGGTCGCCTTTACTCAATTGCTGACGTAAACGCAAAAGTTCAGTACTGGACTGGTTAATATCGACATAGATCGGATCCAGACGCTGAATTGTCACTAACGGATCTGGCTGATTGGCCGTGACTAATGCGCCTGCAGTCACAGACGAACGGTTGGTCTGACCCGAGATCGGGGCACGTACCGTTGAATAACCCAGGTTGATTTCAGCATTACGCAGGCTGGCACGATTAGCATTCAACTCGGCTTCAGCTAGTTTTACCTGTGCTACGATGTCATCATATTCTTGCTTCGAAATGGCATTTGTACCGACCAGTTGACGGTAGCGTCCTTCTTTGACCCGCAATACACCCAGATTTGCTTCAGCACTGGCAATCGCTGCACGGGCGTTGTCTACTGTAGTACGGCTGGAGCTTGAATCGATTTCATACAGCGCCTGACCTTCACGTACATAACTGCCTTCAGTGAACAAGCGTTTTAGAACGACGCCACTGGCTTGCGGGCGTACTTCTGAAATTTCAAATGCAGTTGTACGACCCGAGAGCTCTACAGACTGCTCTACACTTTGCGGTTGTGCAACAAGAACACCGACTTCAGTCGGTGGCATTTTTTGTTGAGCGCCAGCTTGCTGGCCCTCTTTGGGATCTTTGCTACAACCAACAAGTGCAAGACTTGTTGCTAATGCGCAAGCAGTCAGGGCCGGTGCCCAAAGCTTTGCAGACATCATTATTCCACCTCAATTAGATTTTTATCTAAATATTTTTTTATTTGTGCGCCGTGCAATATTTGATCCACACCATATACCACAACGAAATCCAAATAAAACTGATACTCCAGCCAGAAATGACATCTGAAGGAAAATGTACGCCCAGATAAACTCTTGAAATTCCCATCATCAGCATCCATAACACTGCGCCCATCACAATAATGTAATACCGGGAATGTTGCCGATAGATATAAATTGCCAGACATCCCAGACAGGCTGCATACAGACTATGGGCACTTGGAAAAGAACTTCCAAAGCTTTCCACCAGATGGAGGGATGCTGGTGGTCTTGGTCGGGCAATCGCAAATTTCAACAGCCAAGCTAGGAGTATTCCTCCGATAATTCCGATACATATAAAAGTTATGTTTGTACGCTTTTTATACCACAGTAAATAAATACACCATAGTGTGGATAAAAATAATACAAATGGCATGCCACCTATTGCTGATAAGTATGTTGCAATCTGATTTAAAGTTCCGGTGCGATGCTCGCTCATCCACTGTACACTGAGCAAGTCAAACTGGCTCAAGACTGGAATGTTAAGAAATAAAACACTGAAAAATAAAAGCAAAATTCCGACAAAAAGCAACAAGTAAGGCATACCGAGAATCTCTGTCCCTCTCACCGATAAAGGATCGGCTCATTGTCTGAAGTGAAGTGTACTTGTCAGTACACTTTTTTTCAAGTGTGTGTATTTTATGCGAATTCCATTATCTTAGTAAGGAATTTGGAAGCAAATATGTCGAAATTATCACAGTTTTAGGACTTTGTAGATGTATGATTTTCGTCAATTTCAAGTGTTTGCTTAGGGGGCCAGAAGAAATCACTGGGGCGGGTCAGAAAGTGAGTCATGACCAGTTTTGCTAGCGGTTTCCACTGTTCAAAACGAACCCGTCGCGCACGCAATGCTACAATAATAGTCAGGCTGAAGCTGACAAAGAGGTTGGTCAGGCCAATCAGCAAGACACCGAGGAAAGATACGACAATCAAACCGACATCAGGACCATTAATATTGATCAGACCCTGAATAAAGTTAGCTGATGCAAAGGCAATGTGACGAATATCCAGTGGTAGACCCAAAATGAAACCGAGTGTCCCCATGCTTCCCAGCATAATACCAAACATAAAATTACCCGCCAGTGCCCCTAGATTACGCTCGATATAGTCAGCAAAGCGCAGCAAGCGTTGCTGCCCCATAAGCTGGGCTAAACGCACATCCGCTTTCAGGCGAGGTCCTACCTTGCGATAAACTGCCATATTGTCAAAATAACCTGCTAATAATCCGGACAGGAACAAACAGACTCCGGCAATTGCAGCATGCGGAATAGCTAAAGAAGTAAAGGGATTCAGGTCATGCAGGGTTTTGGCTGCCTTGGCATGGGTCATTAAGGGTTCATGCAGGGCATAATCCCAAGTTAAGGCAATCAGAGCGGCTACCGGAATCGCGATCGAAATATTACCTAAAATGGCAACAAACTGGGTGCGGATAATGTTCACAATCAGCGCAGCCAGCTCGGCAATCTGAGCCATTTTTGTGCCTTTGCGCTGTTGTACGGTCGCAGCCAGCGCGGCAGCCGTCATCGCCGGCTGTTTGGTCGCAACGGTAAAATGCAGGACATGAATCAGCATAAAGCCTAGCGAATAATTCATGCTGTAGCTAAAGGCCTGCATCAGGGGCGCCATAGAAACACGTGCCATTAATGTTTTTAGCGTGGCCATAATGGCAATGATTACGCCTGCACCTGCAGCCGACTTATACATGGCGAGAAAGCCCTGCTTGTCCGTACTGACATAATGCTCACCGGTCTTGCTGGCATTTTCGGTGACTTGCAAAGCTAAAAGTTCACTATTGGTTGCCAGTAAGGCACGGACACTGCGTTCACTGTAAATTGCTTCAGTGATATCCGCAATAAAAAGGCCAATGGACTTATAACGAAGGTCATCATCATCCATGACCATATTCAGCAGGATTTCGACTCGTTCCAGACACTGTTCCAGCAGAGCAAGCATATAGGTCAGACTGACACTGACTCCAATCCGTCTGGTAGAGCGGCGCACTTTGGCCGCTACATCATGACATTGTTCCAGCATCACCAGCGCTTGTGAGGCATCCGGCGGGGTAATCGAATCGACCAGTGCTACCGTGTTATAGCGTTTCTTGTATTCCTGAATAAATTCGTTGATCTCACGGTTCTGTACCAGAAACGGAGATTCATATTCCATCAGTTCAGGTTGGGCATTAATAAATTCGGGATGCAGACCGATACCGCTAATCCGGTAAGACAGAATAGTCAGGGCCTTGATCAGCTCATCCTTAATCCGGGTTTTTTCAGGCTGGTTGGAATGTCCCTGATTCAGTATCGAAAATAAACGCTGCCAGTCTGCTGCATCAAAATAATCCAGCCAGTATTTATCGGTACGATGATAAAAGACCTTACGAAACAGTTCCTGTAGCTGCTGATGGTCAGGAATAAGCGGCAAAATATGCGCGCCAATACGCTGGTTCAGCTGGTTCCAGAAACCATCCAGGGATAAAATGCCAGTATCGGAAAACAGTCCCGTCTGTTTATAACGATTAATGATCCGAAGGGTAAAGGTCTGAAGCGTCGCAACAGCATTCGGGGTAAGTAATAAAGCCCGAATAAATGCATTGAATTTTGCTTCGATCTCCTCGGTATTTCTGCTGTCTTCCGGTCTGATTCTTTCAACCAGCTCAATCAGAAGATTTTCATCCAGAACTGCCTGAGGTTGTTCAAGCTGATGCTGCATGTTTTGGAAAAGATCAAGAAAATTAATATGCATAGGCAAATTTAAAGATTACTGAATTCGGTGTAGGGCCAGTTTGGCCAGATTAATCAGGGCTTGACGGTATTCAGAGTCAGGTAAGGCCTGCAGGGCATTGATTGCGATTTCAGTTTCTTCAGTCGCACGTTGACGGCAATAATCCAGTGCACCAGATTCATTAACAATATGAATGACCTGCTCCAGATGTTCTGTGCCACCAGTTGCAATACTGCGACGGATGATTTCATGTTGCTCACCGGTGGTGTTTTTCAATGCCGCAATCAATGGCAGGGTGGGCTTGCCCTCCATCAGATCATCACCGATATTTTTGCCGAGCGTGTCCGCATCGGAGGTGTAGTCCAAAATGTCATCTATAATCTGGAAAGCATTACCGAAATGTCCGGCAAAGGTTTTTAAAGGCTGACGGAATTCACTTTTATCCGACAAAATGGCAGCCCCTTCGGTGGCCAGTTCAAACAGACGCGAGGTCTTGCCATGAATAATATTCAAATAAGTCGCTTCAGTGGTTTCCGGCTGATGCTGGGATTGCAGTTGCAGCACTTCACCCTCAGCAATTTCACAGGTACCGGTCGAGAAATCCTTGAGCAATACCATATTGTTCAGATCGACCAGCAAATCAAAAGCACGTGAAATCAGAAAGTCACCGACTAGAACAGCAGTCTGGTTATTCCAGGTCGCATTTGCAGTTGGGCGACCGCGACGCAGACCTGATTCATCGACTACATCATCATGCACCAGTGTTGCGGTATGCAGCATTTCAATGATTGCAGCCAGTTTACGGTGCGGTTCCAAATTTTCAGCACCACACGCCTTGGCAGCCAGAAGACACATAATCGGGCGCATACGTTTGCCACCGGCTTCTACCACGTGTTTGCTGACGGCCATCACCAACGCAACTTTTGAGGTAATTCCTTCATTAATGAATGTGTCCATCGCAGCAAAGTCGTTAGCAACAGGAGCGAGAATGTCTTGCTTAAAGTCGATGGTCATGTGAAAGAAAACCTCTGGTCTGGTAAATCGCTGGACGTAGTTTAACAATTTATAACATGAGTGAAACCTAAGAAATGCATAAACTCCACTAAAAATCAGCTTTTTATAGATCTTAAGAGAAATTGCTCCCTATTTCGAGCCATAAAAAATCACAAAAGGTCAGGACGCACCCCCTTCATCCGGCTGAGTATATTAATCAAATGCGCCAGATTTCTGCTGTAGTATTTTGTTGCTGAATATATCTTGAGTGCTTGATTTGATAGAAAATATTTAATAGTTAAATAATTAGCGTAAACGGGTCATTATTATTTCAGTAAAATGGCTTGTTGTTTTTTTGAATATCCCTTAAAATCCTCGCCCTTAGATATCCCCCCAGTGGCGTACGTCTTAAGTTCGATATATTCCTTTATCGGCACGACGACACGGGTTAGTTTGGAGTACATTATGTACGCAGTAATCCAAAGCGGTGGTAAACAGCACCGTGTAGTTGAGGGTGAAACCCTTAAAGTAGAATTATTGAAAGCTGAAACTGGCGCGACTATTACGTTTGATGACGTATTGATGCTTGTTAACGGTGAAAGCATTCAAATCGGTGCTCCAGTTGTTGCTGGTGCTACTGTAACTGCTGAAGTAGTTAGCCATGGTCGTCACGACAAAATCCGTATTGTTAAAATGCGTCGTCGTAAACACTACCGTAAACAACAAGGTCACCGTCA
The DNA here is from genome assembly GCF_014837015.1 of Acinetobacter pecorum. GTDB lineage: Bacteria > Pseudomonadota > Gammaproteobacteria > Pseudomonadales > Moraxellaceae > Acinetobacter > Acinetobacter pecorum. Next base: position 56,743 of record NZ_JACSPT010000003.1, on the reverse strand, counting down.
ATGGTTCACTGAGTTGAAAATTACAGCTATTTCAGGCTAATTACGAGGAGTAAATAGACATGGCAACTAAAAAAGCCGGTGGTTCGACTAAGAACGGTCGTGATTCGAATCCTAAGATGTTAGGTGTTAAAGTTTACGGTGGTCAAACTGTAACTGCAGGTAACATCATCGTTCGTCAACGTGGTACTGAATTCCACGCTGGTCAAAACGTAGGTATGGGCCGTGACCATACATTATTTGCTACTGCTGATGGCGTAGTAAAATTCGAAGTGAAAGGTCAATTTGGCCGTCGCTACGTATCTGTTGACGCGTAATCCGCTGAGATAGAAAAAAAGCCCACAATTTTTGTGGGTTTTTTTATGCCTGAAAATTAATGTTCAGCTTAAGTGACATTCCATAATGTAAAAATTGTCCTGAAATCTTCATGATGATGAACAAAAAAACCGGTTTCGAATTAATAACAATACAAAAGTTCTTATTTTCTATCATTTTAGCTTTTAATTTTCGTTTAAGATGAGTTATCAAATAAATTGCGATGACGCAAAATATAAGGGTGAAATTATGAATATGCTTCGTAAAACCGTCTGTGCGATGGCGCTGGGTGCAGTGACTTTAGCTCCGGTGATGAGTACAACCGTGTTTGCTGCTCCTGTAGCAGCTTCGGAGCAGCAGGCAACTGCAAGTCTGGTGAAACAGCTTAATCATGTGCGTAGTATGACGGCAAACTTCGAACAAAGCTCCAAGGTGACTAACCCGAGAGCAACTCAGAAGAAAGGTCTGACTGCACAGCATATGAATCAAACCTTTAAAGGGGTGATGAAAGTCGAGCGTCCGGGTAAATTCTATTGGGAAACGACAGCACCATCCAAGCAGGTAATTGCAACTACGGGTAAAACTGTGTGGATTTATGATCCTGATTTGCAGCAGGCGGTTCGTCAAAGTCTAGATGAACAGGTGGCCAACACACCGGCATTATTGCTGTCAGGAAACACCAGCCAGATTATGCAGTCTTACCGGGTCACTCAGCCAAATAAGGGTAAAACCTATTACACGCTTTATCCTAAAAATACCGATGGGGTATTTGAAAGCTTGACGATCAGTTTTGGAACGAATAAAGCACCAAATTTGATGATCTTGCAGGATTCATTGGGGCAAACCACCACAATCAAATTTAACAATGTAAAAGTGAATAGCAGCATTCCTGCTTCTACTTTTAACTTCACCCCACCCAAGGGTACAGATATCATTGATCAATAAACTTTAAAATGAACCGATAAAAGCAACCTATTCAGGTTGCTTTTTTATTGCCAGAGATCAGGATAAGGTTGGACTGGATACAAGGTTTAGCTATATCTGGATGGCAGCGCATCTTAAAATAAATAAAAGTCGAGTCAATGAAATTGCAAAATTTTAGGAGCTCAGTATGAAGATCAATCGGTTTAAAATTTTCAGGGTGTATCTAGTGTTCTTGATTGGTCTGGGCATACTGGGTTGTCAGCCTCAATCCAGTTCAGTTGCTATTCCTGAAACAGACCAGAATGTGCAGATTGAAACTGAAGCAGTTCCACTCAAGGGGGCGGCCAAAGTGGTGTGTGAAATAGAGGGGTGTATACGCTTTGATTTGCAGACGGTAGACACCAATATTGACTGGATTAATCAATATTTTGTTGAGCGCATTCAGCATACCGAACCTGTTGCATTCATTAAAGTTATCCAGAAAAATCCTAAAAAAGCCCATGAAACGCATTATCTGGATCAGCGGACGATCAAGGTGGAATTTATGGCTCAGCGCGCTCATCTGGCGACTTTTGCCTTAAAAAGTTCCAATTTACCTCGGAATCATGCTCAACCGATGACTCATACTGAATATATCAATTTTGATTTACAGCAGAAAAAACGTCTGGCTTTACATCAATTTTTGTTCAATGGCAGCGAACAGAAACTGCTTGAGGTGATGTATCGTGCCAATGCCCCATGGTTGAATAAACAAGGGATTCAACTGCAACAGTTAAAGCTGAGTGATAACTATTATTTTGACAGCTCTGGTCTGGTGATAGTGTATCCGGCGGGTGAGTTGGCTCCGACAGCTGCAGGCATGCCTGAATTAAAAGTACCCTATGCAGATTTAAAAAAAGTGATTCGGCCAGAATATTGGGCCATTTTGCAGCAGACAACTTCCTAAATATTGTGCTAATAGGACGAAGCTTGGGTTCTGGTCGCTGTATTTTTTGACGTTAAGAGCTTACACTATAGCCAGTTTTTTTCTTAACAAAAGATTGGCTATGATCGACCCGAAATTACTCAGAAATAATATTGAGGCTGTAAATTTAGCCTTGGCAAAACGTGGTGTTCAACTGAATGTCGAAGAGTGGGCTGCACTTGAAGCTCGCCGCAAAGAAATTCAATCCAAAACTGAATCGCTACAAGCTGAGCGTAATGCGGGTGCGAAACAAGTTGGTCAAATTAAAAAAGCCGGCGGTGACGCATCTGAAATCATGGCACGTATGTCAGCGATTGGTGATGAAATCAAAGCTGCTGAAGCTGCACTGGCTGAACTGCAAGCTGAGCTTGAAGAAAAATCATTGTCTATTCCAAACTTGCCAGACGAATCTGTACCGGCAGGTAAAGATGAAAGCGATAACGTGGAAATCCTGAAATGGGGTACGCCACGTGAATTTGATTTCGAAATCAAAGACCATACTGATCTTGGCGAAATGATGGGCGGTCTGGAATTTGAAACCGCTACCAAATTGACCGGTTCACGTTTTAGCGTACTGAAAGGTCCATTGGCACGTTTACAGCGTGCTCTTACCCAGTTCATGCTGAATACACACACAGACCAAAATGGCTATACCGAAGCCTATGTGCCTTATCTGGTCAATGCAGATTCATTGCGTGGGACTGGTCAGCTGCCAAAATTTGAAGAAGATCTGTTTAAACTGCAGGGCGAAAAAGAATTTTATCTGATTCCGACTGCTGAAGTGCCAGTAACGAATTTTGTGCGTGATGAAATTATTGATGCAGACCGTCTGCCACTGAAATATGCGGCGCATACGCCATGTTTCCGCAGTGAAGCTGGTTCTTATGGTCGTGATACGCGTGGTTTAATCCGTCAGCATCAATTTGACAAAGTGGAAATGGTTCAGATTGTAAAACCTGAAACCTCGATGCAGGCACTAGAAGAATTAACTGGTCATGCAGAAGGTATTTTGCAGGCATTAGGTCTTCCATACCGTAAGATCATCCTGTGTGGTGGTGATATGGGCTTTGGCGCGACCAAGACTTATGACCTAGAAGTTTGGGTACCAAGCCAAAGTACCTATCGTGAAATTTCTTCATGCTCAAACATGGGGGACTTCCAGGCGCGTCGCATGAAAGCGCGTTACCGTGCTGATCAGAAGAAAACTGAATTTGTGCATACCTTGAATGGTTCAGGTCTGGCCGTGGGTCGTACTTTACTTGCAGTGATGGAAAACTATCAGCGCGCCGATGGCTCGATTGAGATTCCTGAAGTATTACGTCCATATATGGGTGGTGCGACTTATATCGACTAATTGTCGATCTTTGCATCCCTATAAATGTGCATGAAAATTGCATAGACAGTCAGATTTAAAATTTTGAGGTAGTTCGTGGATATTTTTCCAATCTCGTTAAAGTTGCAGCAGCAACCTTGTCTGATTGTCGGTGGTGGGCATATTGCATACCGTAAAGCACTTTTACTTCAAAAAGCAGGTGCGATCATTCATGTGATTGCACCTGAAATCGAAGAGAGTCTGCTGCGAATTGTGCAAAATAGCCAAGGACACTATGTGCAGGCAGCTTTTTATCCTGAAGTTGCATTACGCCAATATCGACTGGTGATTGCGGCGACTGATGATGCCGAGACCAATCGTCAGGTCTTTGAACTGTGTGAAGCGGAAAATGTCCTAGTCAATAGCGTCGATGATCCACCGCATTGCCGGTTTATGGTGCCAGCGATTATTGACCGTTCACCTTTGGTAATTTCAGTCGCATCGAATGGTACGTCGCCCGTGTTATCGCGGCAGATCCGTACTCAACTGGAAACCACTATTCCGCATGAAATGGGCAAGCTAGCCGAGTTTTCAGGAAAATGGCGCAGTGCGGTTAAGGCTAAAATTGTCAATCCGGATGAACGCCGTATTTTTTGGGAAGACTTATATGCCAGTCCACTGAAAGAACAGGTGTTTAACGACAATATTGCAGAAGCAGATCGCCTGATCGAGCAAGCATTACAGGAATGGCAACAACCAAAAGGTGAAGTCTATCTGGTGGGCGCCGGTCCTGGTGATCCAGAACTGCTGACCTTAAAAGCCTTACGTTTGATGCAGCAAGCCGATGTGGTGATTTACGACCGTCTGGTTTCAGCACCCATCATGGATCTATGTCGTCGTGATGCGGAAAAGATCTATGTTGGTAAGGCGCGTTCCAACCATGCGGTGCCGCAGGATGGGATTAATGCTTTATTGGTCAAATATGCCAGTGAAGGAAAGCGGGTTTGCCGTCTGAAAGGTGGTGATCCCTTTATCTTCGGGCGTGGTGGTGAAGAGATTGAAGAACTGTTCGCTGCAGGCATTACTTTTCAGGTGGTTCCAGGGATTACTGCAGCTTCAGGCTGTTCAGCCTATGCCGGTATTCCCTTGACCCATCGTGATTATGCACAAAGTGTACGTTTCCTGACCGGTCACTTAAAAGAAGGTTCGCCTGAACTGCCTTGGAGTGAACTGGTCTATGAAAACCAGACCTTGGTGCTGTATATGGGCTTGGTGGGACTGGAAAAAATCTGTGCGCAGTTGATTGCTCATGGTCAACGCACCGATATGCCGGTAGCGCTAATTTCTAAAGGTACGACCCCTGAGCAAAAAGTCGTAGTGGGCACCCTGACGGACATTGCATCCAAGGTGGCCGAACATCAGATTCAAGCTCCGACTTTGACCATTATTGGTGAAGTTGTGCGTTTGCGTGAACAATTAAAGTGGCAATAAGCTGTCACTTAAACCCAAGTAGAGAAATTCTGTGATCCACGTTGTTTTATATGAGCCTGAAATTCCTGCAAATACAGGCAATATCATTCGTCTGTGTGCCAATACCGGAGCGCAGTTGCATCTGGTCAAGCCGCTGGGTTTTGAACTGGATGACAAAAAGCTGAAACGTGCCGGCCTTGATTATCACGAATATGCCAATATGCAGATTTGGGAAAATATCGAAGACTGTCTGGCTGATCTGGCAAGTAAAGGCATTGGTCCGGATGCAGTCTATCCACTCACTACTAAAGGTTCTGCAACGCCACATACCTCGGACTTAAACCGTCCTGTGGCCTTGTTAATGGGGCCGGAAACTCGTGGCCTACCGGAGCAGGTGCGTATGCTGTTCCCGCAAAAGCAATGGATTCGTTTACCCATGGCAGAGAACTCGCGCAGTCTGAACCTTTCAAATGCGACTGCAGTGATTGTGTATGAGGCTTGGCGTCAACAGGGTTTTAAAGCGCTTTAACTGAAATCTACAATAATTTAAAAAGCCACCTTCGGGTGGCTTTTTTATTTTGTGTAACAAATAGATAAAAGGTTTTGCACTTCATTGTATGCTTAGGTTTGAAACGTCATCAAATATAGCAAAAGGTACTGCCTTGAAGCCTCTAGTAAAACTTGTCATCACATGTTGCTTTAGCATCATTGCTGCTTCTGTGAGTGCGGAAGACGGTAGTGCTGCAACCCTGACAACTGAAAATCGGCCTATTACTCAAGCGGAAATCCAGCAGAGCCTTCGCGACATGCAGAAACGCCTGGATGCCCGTATTGAAAAATGGGGACAGAGCCTGGATGCAGATGATTTTCAATGGACCTGGCAGGGACGTAAACTAAAACAGGCCAAGCGCCAAGAAGTTTGTGATATCTTCCAGGGTGTTGTGGATGAAATGTATCAACTGGCTGTCCAGAATAAAGCCCGTTTAGCTCCGGAAGAGCAGAAGATGTTGTCTAACCGTCGCCTGTTTATTGAAAAACTGGGCTACAAAAATAATCGGGTCGATACTCAAATGGGTTTTGATTGCCTTCTAAATTAGTCAGCTTGAAAAAAGCAAAAAAATAAAAAAGGCGCATGAAGCGCCTTTTTTAAGGATGAACAATACCGATTATTCAAATTCGTTATGTTGTGGAGCAGGGTGCTTAAAGCCCTTGGTTTTGTAGCCCAAGTACAGAATACCGAACATCGCCCACCATAAACCGTATTTCAGCGCAGTTTCTTCAATTTCCAGCCACATTGCAAAGATACTGAAAAAACCAAGCATTGGAATGACCACGAAGCTGAAAATGTCTTTCGCAGTTTTAGTGCGGCCATCTCGCAGTGCATAACGTGAAATCACCGACAGGTTAACGAAAGTAAACGCTGTCAAGGCACCGAAGCTGATCATTGAAATGACGATATCCAGATCCATGAAGCCTGCCGTTAAGGCCACAGCACCGACAATCAGAATATTGTAGTTTGGCGTGTAGCTTTTCGGGCTAATATGACCAAAGATCTTCTTATTGATCACGCCATCACGACCCATTACATACATCAGACGAGATACACCTGCATGTGCTGAGATCCCTGATGCCATTACTGTAATGATTGCAAAAGTCAGAACATAAGACTGGAACAATGAACCGCCTACGAGTAATAGGATTTCTGGCTGAGTTTCAGCAATATTCTTAAAATAAGAACCTGGATTAGAAGGGAAGTACAGCTGCATGAAATACGTGCTAATAATGAAAATAATCCCGGCGATTAAAGCAGTCAGGAAAATTGCTTTAGGCAAAGTTTTTTCAGTGTCTTTGGTTTCTTCTGCCAGAGAACTTAAAGAGTCAAAACCAGTGAATGAGAAGCATAGTAAAGTTGCACCGGTAATCAGTGCACCGACTGATGTCAGTTCATTCCAGAAAGGCTCGAGACTCCAAAGCTGGTAACGCTGTTCAGCCGTGATCGGACCATCGGCATTGAAGCCTGCCTGCAGTTTGGTAAACACCATCCAGGTAAAGATGCCGATAACCAGTAACTGTACCAGTACGATCAGACTGTTAAAGTTGGCCACGAAGCGTGCACCGCGCAAGTTTACCCCGGTCATGAAGGCAGTCAATACGACGACCCAGACCCAGTGGTTGACATCCGGGAACAAAGCCTCAAGATAGATCACCGCCAAGATAATGTTGACCATTGGTGATAACAGATAATCAAGCCATGAAGACCATCCCACCATAAAGCCAATATTCGGGTGAATCGATTTTTGCGCATAGGTATAGGCCGAACCCGAAGAAGGATAGCGACGAATCATGTGACCATAGCTGATCGATGTAAACAAAATTGCAATGAGGGCAATGATGTAAGAAGTAGGAACATGCAAATGACTTTCTTCAGATACCAAACCAAAGGTATCAAATAAGGTCATGGGTTGAATGTAAGCTAAACCAATAATAATGATGTGCCAGAGTCCTAGCGTTTTTTGCAGTTTAGCTGCCGATTGAGTCCCAGAGAAATTTGTCAACGGCGTTATCCTCTTAATCGTTGATCAAGGATCAGTCATATTTAATAAGGATCGTTTGAGACGAACGATCCCCCCTACAATTTTCTATAAAAGCGCGCCAATCTACTTTAAAATTACGGCTTTTGCTAGCTATTTTTTAAATTTAGATTTGCACGAAGTGTGCCATTCGTAGCAAAAAACGGCTATTTCCTGCAAGATAAAAGCCCGATGTCTAAAAAAACATCAGGCTTTAAATTTTTGCTATATTGGCTTATTTTTCAGTAATTACCAAGCCTTTTTTAAGATTGATTTTAAATCTTCCAAGTTGGCTTCTTTCGGGTTGTAAATGATGGAACCATCATTTAGTGCTTTTTCAGCAACTTCATCGAGCTGGGCTTCAGAAATCTTACCGGTTTCACGTAATGTACGTGGTAATTTGGTCAGACTGTAAATCCGGTCACGCATGGTCATAATCGTTGCAATGGTTTTGTCAGCACGTAGATGCGCCGGTGTTTGTGCATAAATATCTGCACCAGCCAAAGGTAAGAGTAGATCTGCAATTTTGTCACCATTGACATCTTTGTTGTATTCCAGCACATAAGGCAGGAATAGGTTCATGCATAAACCATGCGGCAAGTGAGCCACTGCACCTAATGAGTGACCGAGAGAATGTACAATGCCCACCATTGAGTTGGAAAATGCAATGCCCGCCATGGTCGATGCCTGAGCCAGTTCCAGACGGCCTTGTGCATCGGTAGGATTGTCCAATACATTAAATAGGTGGGTGCTGATCTTCTTGACGGCAGCGGTCGCATAGGCATCCGAAATCGGATTGGCTGCCATACAAGTATAAGCTTCGACTGCATGGGTCATGGCGTCCATCGCAGTCATGGCAGTTAAATGCGGCGGCAAGGTCTGGGTCATGCGTGGATCTAGAATCGCGGCATGCGGCATCAGATAATAAGAAGCGAACGGCATTTTGACATTCTTTTCAGTATCCGACACGACAGCGACCATGGTCACTTCTGAACCTGTACCTGAAGTGGTTGGAATTACAAAGAACGGTTTCAGCGGTTTGGGCAGGTTATGTGCACCTGAGTATTTCAGCAGATCATCACCCCCTTCAGAGACCAGAATATTGGTCGCTTTGGAGGTGTCAATAACTGAACCACCGCCCACGGCAATGATCGCATCACAGTAATTTTCACGGTATAGCTTTGCCGCACTGCGAACTGTACCCAAACTGGAGTCGGGTGGTACATCATCAAAAATGGCGACAATTGCAGCATCTGCCATTTCAAATGCAGCTTCAATCGGTGCCAGCAGATTGTTGGCGCGCACACCTTTATCAGTAATGATCAGCGGACGTTTTGCTCCCAAGGTTGCAAGTTCAAACGGAATATGTTCTAACGCGGCATGGCCGGCAATTATTTTGACCGGACAGAAAAATTCATAATAAGGTTTAGCCATGTTATACACTCCGTTTCAAATAGGATTGAGCGATTTTCAGATAAATGCTGCTCGCTTCACTTAGTTTTTCTTTTAGGCTCAGATTGTTTGGATATTCTTTAACAGCCAGTTGAGCCACCATTTTCGGCAAAATCAGGGCTTCCATTTTATTCAGGCAGCGAACTAGACGAATGGCATTGGAAATATCGCCATCAGCAATCATGCGGTCATTGGCAAAAGCTTGAGAGGTACTTTCCTGAAAAGAAAATACTAAAAAGGCATGGTGCAGGTGCTTAAAGGTAATGGTCAGATCGGGCGCTTTTTCCAGATTTTTCACCAGTTCCAGTTGTTTATCCTGAGTGACCCGCGCCACAAAGGCCGGGCCGTGCGGAAAAACTTTCATGGAAAGACTAAAATTCACTGGAAAATTAGACACTTCCTGTTTTATTTCTTCATCCACCTGACTTGCCATGACCAGACCTCGGCCAATCACATCCATCATGAGTTTGACATAGGCAAGCTGCAAAGCGGGTTTTACGGATTTAGTTGCAATCACGTGATGATCCCTATCTCAATATTATTGGTTTAGAGTAAATACTCTAATTTATTTAAGGGTGAAATGCAAAGGCTTTATCTTTGCTCGACAGTTACCTGATTAAAGTAACCGCTGTGGTGCAAAGTTTCAATAATTTCAGTGCACAACTGATTGAATTGGGGCGGCTGGTCTAGGAGGTCACTCATGCGTACCATTTCTAGTCCTGCATATCCACAAGGATTAATGGTATTGAATCCGCTCAGGTCACAATCCAGATTCAAGGAAAGACCATGATAACTGCGGCCTTTACGAATTTTAAAACCGAGAGAACCTATTTTGCGCTCAGCCACATATACCCCGGGTGCATCTGGTTTGGCATAGGCATCGATGCCATATTTTTTTAGTAGATCAATCATCAGGTTTTCAGCATAAGACACTAGTGTGCGCACATTCCAGCCCAGGCGATTCAGGTCAAACATGAAATAAGCCACCAACTGGCCTGGACCATGCCAAGTGACCTGACCACCACGATCGGTCTGAATTACCGGAATACTGCTAGGTATTAGAATATGTTCTGGTTTACCTGCCTGACCCTGGGTAAGGACATCATGATGTTGCAGAATCCACAATTGATCAGGGCTATTTTCGTCACGCGTTTCCGTAAATGCTTTCATTTCCAGAAAACGATCTTCATACAGGGTAAGATCATGATATTGACGAATGATCAGCTCGGGCTTTTGCAGCGCATCAGTCACAGGGAGGGTCCTTGATAATGAAAAATACTGCCAATAATTATAATGATTTCGGCATGAAATAGGGGTGAGATCAACAATATTTAAGCCATAGCTCAGCTTTGAATGGGCATAAATAAACACGCCCGGAAGCGTGTCTTTTGTGTTTTTGATTAAAGTGCTGTTTTAATCAACGGACATGCTGCCAAGTCAGCATATACTGCATGAACCTGTTCTAGTTCCAGGAAGCGCAGCTGGGCAGTGATCGAATGATATTTACCAGTACGTGAAGGCGTCACAGTCATTTGGCTGCCATCAAAGTCAGGAAAATGCTTTACAAAAATATCATTCACGGCCTGATGGAGTTCTTCGCCAGCCAAACCAATTAATTTAATTGGATAGTCCATTGGGAACACCCAAAGATGTTCTTGAAGTTCGCGAGATGGTGTACGGTCTAACATGGTAGTCCCCCTGATTTGAAACGCCTGCAATGATGCAGGCGTTTGGGTCTGTCTTAGCTACTTAAAATGGAGACTGATGATTAAATTTCAAGTCTCCACATCAAGCATCAAATCTTAATCATTCTCAAGGAATGAACGTAAGTGTTCAGAACGCGATGGATGACGAAGCTTGCGTAACGCCTTCGCTTCAATCTGACGAATACGTTCACGTGTCACGTCAAACTGTTTACCTACCTCTTCCAAAGTATGGTCGGTCGGCATGTCGATACCAAAACGCATTTTCAGGACTTTGGCTTCACGTTCAGTGAGGTTTTCCAGAACTTCACGTGTTGCTTCTTTCAGGCCTTCAGATGTTGCCGCATCAATCGGTGAAGTGATATTGCTGTCTTCAATGAAGTCACCCAGATGCGAATCTTCATCATCACCGATTGGGGTTTCCATCGAAATTGGTTCTTTCGCAATCTTCAGAACTTTACGTACTTTGACCTCGTCCATTTCCAGACGTTCACCCAGTTCTTCAGGAGTCGGTTCACGTCCCATTTCCTGTAGAAGCTGACGAGATACACGGTTGATCTTGTTAATCGTTTCGATCATATGGACCGGAATACGAATGGTACGTGCCTGATCCGCAATCGAACGGGTAATTGCCTGACGAATCCACCAAGTGGCATAGGTCGAGAACTTATAACCACGACGGTATTCAAACTTGTCTACCGCTTTCATCAGACCGATGTTACCTTCCTGAATCAGATCCAGGAACTGCAAACCACGGTTGGTGTATTTCTTGGCAATCGAAATTACCAGACGCAAGTTTGCTTCAACCATTTCCTTCTTGGCACGACGTGCTTTTGCTTCCCCCACAGCCATGCGTTTGGCAATGTCTTTAATGCCTTTCACATCAAGACCTAGCTCTTTCTCGATATCGGCAATCTTTTGCTGAAAGGCCAATACGTCTGGACGTACTTTTTCCAGATAGGCTCTCTGGTCTGCTGGTGTTTTCGCGATCTGTTCGTCTAACCAGGCCGGATTCGATTCCTGACCAGGGAAGCTGGTACGGAACTGGGTACGGTCCATGCGGCCACGGCGTACCGCATAACGCATCACTTCACGTTCTGCACCACGAATCTGGTCATGCGTGCCACGAATCATTTCAGAAATGATATCAAATAGACGCGGAGTGAATTTGAACATCATAAATACGGTGGCAAGGGCCTGCAAGGCTTCTTCAGCCTGTTTGCTGTCACGACCATATTTTTCAATGGCTGATTTGGTATTCAGCCACGCATTTTCGAGTTCAGTGAAACGCGCTTTGGCAATTTCAGGATCTGGTCCAGAATCTGCTTCTGATTCGTCATCTGACTCAGCTTCTTCTTCCTCTTCATCATCGTCCAGTTTTACGTCTTTGGTTGATTTGGTCGAGTCAGTCTCATCAGCAATAACGGCTTCTTCTTCTAGAACTTCAGGAATTTCTTCATCTGACTCGGGATCTAAATAACCGGATAAAAGGTCAGCAAGACGGCGTTCACCCGCTTCATAATCTTTGTATTCTTGCAGTACTACTTCAACCGCATTTGGCCAGTAAGCAATTGAATGCAAAACATCACGAATACCTTCTTCGATGCGTTTTGCAATGCTAATTTCGCCTTCACGTGTTAAAAGCTCTACGGTACCCATTTCACGCATATACATACGCACTGGGTCAGTTGTACGACCTGGCTCATTTTCTACAGATGCAAGTACTGCTGCAGCTTCTTCCTCCGCAACTTCATCGGCAGCTTCTGCAGTGTCCTCGAACATCGTATCATCAGATTCAGGCGCGCGATCATGTACAGGAATACCCACATCATTCAGCATCTGAATAATGTCTTCAATCTGCTCGCTTTCTGTGATGGAGTCCGGCAGATGATCGTTAACCTCAGCGAAGGTTAAGTAACCTTGTTCTTTGCCTCGGCTAATCAGAGCCGCTACTTGAGAAGTAGGGGAAGTCATATCGCTCATCTTTTGCTTACTCTTCGTTGAATCTGTGATAGTAAAAAAATCGTACAACTATGTATGCACGATTTAAGCTCATTAAATTTAGTGAATAGCCTACTTATTTCATCAGGGTAATTAGCATTAAAGCTCACTGATAAAATATTTAAAATGAAATTCAGTAATTTAAGGTGGGGATGAATTTGTTATTTTCAAGTCCAACCCATGCATATGTATATTTGACCAAAAAAATGTGTAGTCAAAAAACATAAGGACGCAGGGTGGATTATATCATGCCACACAATGGAGCTAGAAAAAAAGCCCTATTTACAATTTTAACATAGGAAAATTTAAATAAAACTTGACTTGTGATTATAGGCAAGATAAATAGCGCTAAAACCATTTACATTTTTCACTATGAGGAAGTTTTAGTGTCTTCTACAGATTTTGAACTAGATGATAACTTCGGTGAGGATGATGTTAATTTCGATGAGGCTTCCAGTAAGCTGAGTGCCAAAGAGTCGTTGGAAAAACGTCGTCTGATTGATGATTTACTTTCACAGCGTCGCTTGGAACGCGAACTCAAAGATTTTGACTACGACTTCGACGATGACGATGACTTTGATGACGAAGATTAACGAATTCGGATTTAGCATCGCCTGAATAAATGCTATGCTAAACCTTTCGGTTTTCTAAGTTTGGATGTTAGATGAGTGCTTTAGATTTAGACCTGTTGAGTGAGTATCTAGATGGTGACCAGAATGAACACGGTCTAGATTTCGCAGCAACCCATGGTTTCTTATGTGCTATTGCAGTAGGCCCAAAATTTGACAAATGGTTAGACGAACTTTTTGATAACAATCAAAAGAAAGTGCCTGCAGAAATCATCAGTCAGGTGAAAGCATGGTTAGAGTCTATTCGTCAAAGCTTAGCCAATGAAGAAGGGATTACATTCCCATTTGAAATTGAAGAAGCAGATACCGAATCAAGCTTGGGTGACTGGAGCGTGGGCTTTGTAGATGCCATGTTCCTGAACGAAGAGGCTTGGTTTACTGAAGAGTTTGAAGAACAACTGGTTGATTTAACCTTGCCAATCATGGTCTTCAGCGGCATCGATGATGAAGATCCACAAATGGAAACTTTCCGTCGCAACGGCCAGTTAATGGATGAGCTTGCAGAAGAAATTCCAGAAAACCTGAATGAATTGTATCTGATGTACCACACGCCAGAATAATTCATAAAAAAAGCACCGTACGGTGCTTTTTTTAGCTTTGGACTTTTACATGGGCAAAGATATTCAATCCCGGTTTTTCTCCAGGCCTGCGCGTTTGGACAAACTATAGCGGGCATAACCATTGTAGGCGATATGGAACAGCAAGGCATGTAAGGCAATGCTGACAGCCACCAGAAATGAATTGGGTCCTCTTCCTGTATAGGCGATGGTTCTATAAATTTCATCTGTCTGAGGGGACATCCAGATCAGCACAAATAAAAATATAAACTCAAAGGTCATGGCAATAATCGTAGAACCCCAGATGAGTGGTTTTTTCTCCTTCTGGGTTGGCAAGCGGTGTTGGTGTTTAACGAAGTACCTGGCACTGAGAAAGGCCGAAGCAATCAGTGCAGGAATCAGGAGAATAGCGCCCAGACCAAATAAATAGACGAATAGGCCCACCAATAGAACCAAGATCAGATAAACGGTGGCAAAATATTTCAGATAATGCGACATCGTTTTGACCTCCTTATGCTGAGGTGTATTCAGGATGGACGATTTTTACGCTGCTGTCTACGATAGAAAGCCCAGGCAATAATTACGATAACAATCGCAATAATCACATAACTGACTTTACTGAAAATCTGATGCATCAACTGCTGGTTTTCGCCAAAATAAAACCCGACACAGGCCAGAAATGTGGTCCAGATGATGGTTCCAAGTGCGCTATAGAACATGAATTTCCAGAAAGGCATATGACTCATACCTGCAGGAATACTGATCAAGGAGCGAACAGCAGGAATCATGCGGCCAAAAAACACAATCCGGTGACCGTACTGCTCAAACCAACTCAATGATTTTTTTACATCTTCTGATTTAATAAATAAATATTTGCCATAACGATCGACAAATTTAAAAATAGAGTCATGGTTGAATTTATAGCCAATCCAGTACAGCAAAGCAGCTGCTAGTAAGGAGCCGATACAGCCAGCTATGATTACTCCAACCAGTACCAGCTCACCTTGAGAGGCTGAATAGCCCGCAGAAGGCATAATGATTTCAGACGGGATGGGCGGGAAGACATTGTCCAGGAACATGAGCAGGGCGATGCCCCAGTAGCCCAGTTGCTCCATGATGGAAATAATCCATTCGGTCAGATTCATATGATTGGCAAAATAAAAAATACTGCCTGTATCCTAAGCAGTATTTTTGGTGCGGTAAAGTCTTGGAATATAAATGCTCAGACAGAATCAGCTATGCGTCAGCGTATAAATATAAACTTTACGTAAGAAATAGGCCAAGCACACCGGCAAAATACTCAGCAGGATAAAATGTATGATACCGGTATTGATATGGTAACCAATGAACAGCGCCAAAATCGCGCCAATAACCGTTCCCAGAATAACGACAAATAAATGTGACTGATGTTCAAGCTCCTCAGTAATTTGATGAAGTCGTTGCAGCTTTATATTTTCTTGAGGTTGGAAATGAACCATATTTTCTGAATTTTGAGCAAGTGAGCCTGGCATTTTATATTCCTTTTCATTTAAAAATTTCAGTTAATAATGAAAGACTTAGCATGTAAATCACCGTATCATTAGACTAACAATCTTGTTTGAAAAAAAATGAGGTTCTTGGTAAAGGATTGGTAAGAGTTTTATTACAGTTGTAATTTTTATGTAAACAAAAAACCCTCCGAAGAGGGTTTTTATATGATTTTATTACAAAAGATAGAATTAAAGACGTTTACGTTTCGCCGCTAAAATTTGTGACTGACGCATACGGAAACTCTCTTTTTGTTTCTCTGTGGTCTTATCAATACAGTACACACAAGAGACGCCATGTTCATAACTTGGTAAGGCCACTTCTTCTGGAAGTAAAGGCCAGCCACAAGCATGACATTTGGTATTTTGACCTTCTTCAACACCATGTGTTACAGCAGTACGCCCGTCAAAAACGAAGCATTCACCTTCCCACATGCTTTCTTCAGCCGGGGTTTCTTCCAGGTATTTTAGAATGCCACCTTTCAGGTGATACACTTCTGTAAAGCCTTCTTGCAGTAGAAGTGAAGTAGATTTTTCACAACGAATACCACCAGTACAGAACATGGCAATTTTCTTGTCTTTGTGCTGTTCCAGATTATTTTTCACATATTCAGGGAATTCGCGGAAGCTTTCAGTTTTCGGATCAATCGCACCTTTGAAAGTCCCTGCCTTGTATTCGTAATCGTTACGGGTATCAACTAGAATCACGTCATCACGTGCAATCAGCTCATTCCATTCTTTCGGATCAAGATAGTGGCCGACTAAATCACGCGGTTTCACTTCCACACCCAAAGTCACGATTTCTTTTTTTAATTTAATTTTCATTTTACGGAATGGCTTTTCAGAACTGTCAGATTCTTTGTATTCCATTCCGTTAAAACCTTCATTTAGAAGGAACTGGTGAATTTGATCAATCGATGCACGGTCACCTGCAACTGTACCGTTGATGCCTTCACCTGCCACAATTAGAGTACCGCAAAGGTTGATGGATTTTACCAGGTCCAAAAGACGTTGCTGAAGATCGGCAGGATCTTGAACTTCTTTGAATTGATAAAGTGCGGCAACAACCCAACCAGTCGTCGCTTGCTGTTCTACAGGTGCAAGCTGTTCTACAGTAGCGTTCATGGAATACTCCAACGTAGCATGATATTTGAAAGGCGCACATTTTAGCTTGATTCGAGTGAATAAGCGAGTAAAACACGAGGCTTTTAACAGTCTTCAATTCAGGGAGGAGAGCGTGTATAGTCATGCCCGACCTAGGATTTTGTGCAGTAATGCAGATACTGAAAGTTGCAGTATCTTTGGAGTATGTTTTGAGTTCAGATCGTCGTATTGCGTCATTAACCCCATGTGCAGGGCGTTGCTCGACCGTATTTGGTGATGCGGTATGTCGTGGTTGCCGCCGTTTTAATCATGAAGTAATTCACTGGAATACGTATAGTGCCGAGCAGCATCGTGCCGTGTGGCAGCGTCTGGATGCGCAACTGGACCAGATTCTGGTACCACTGTTGCCGCATGCCGATCTTGCCAGGGTACAGGCTTTTGTGCTCTCAAAACGGGTACGTTTGCGTAATGATGCTTCCAAAGGGCGCAAGCTGTATCACGCGTTAAAGCTGTGTGAGAAAAACCGGCATTTTACTGACGATAGTGGATTGGGTATTCATTATAAGCAGGTGCGCCCACTTTGGGATGAGTTCGAACGCCGTATTTTGGCCTTGGCTACCGCCAGCTATGACCTGGCTTTTCTACGGGCAGACGGCATCAGGCAACATCTGATGCATATGCAAGAGGAGGACTAAGTCCTCTTTTTTATGCAGCAAAATAATAACAGCTGAGGGAATGGCGTGAATATCAGTGAATATATCCTGTATTGTCTGGCCGTCGTCCTGATGATTGCCACACCGGGACCGGTGATGCTGCTGGTTGCTAGCACAGGATTAAAAGGTGGCTATGCTGCGGCTTTAAGAACCATTTTCGGCACCAATTTCGCCTCTCTGGTTTTAATTGCTTTATCTATATTAAGTTTGAAAGGTTTGCTGGTTATCAATGCGCATTGGCTAGATGCCATCAAGCTGCTGGGTTGTCTCTATATCGGCTATCTGGGGCTGCAGATATTCCGGGAGGTTTTCTTTGAGCAAGCAGAGTCAATTCAAGAAAAGTTATCTCCGGTACGTGGCGGCTTTCAGCAAGGTTTTCTGGTCGGAATTTCTAATCCGAAAGACATTATTTTCTTTGCGGCTTTTTTCCCCCAGTTTATCGGGATTACGCCCACTCTGGATTTAAGTTTAATAATGCTAACCCTGAGCTGGATCGTACTGGATTTTCTGACTTTATCTTTGGTTTATTTGGGCTTTAACCGTTTGCGTCATTCTCGTCTATATCCACACTTGCTGGCATTGTGCGGTATGGTCCTGGTCATTATTGCCATTTATGGGATATATCAGGTTCTTATTTAATTAAAAAAATTAAGATTGATACACTGAATGATAAGACAGGTTCTATGGCCTAGGCTGGAATTACGGCCAAAAATCATGTTAAGGTAAAATCAAATAAAAGTGCACAGATTAGAATGTCTAAAATATTGCATAAGTCAGACAATCCATTTTCACCGTTGTTATTCATTCAACCTGTTGTCATTCAATACCTGCAGATCATTGGCATTGCGCTAATCGCCATCAGTATCATATATCTGCTGGCAGCAAACTGGTGGATGTTGCCGAAATTTGTGCAGCTGTTTATTCCTCAGATTTTACTGCTTGCTTCAGCGATACTGAGCATACGCTTGGATACCCAGGCTGCCTTGCGGCAAAGTCTGGATGCTGTTTCTGCTCTGATGCTGGGGCTGAGTCTGGCTGTCATTGGACAGATTTATCAGACGGGTGCTGACAGCTATCAGTTATTTCTACTTTGGGCTGTGTTGCTATTGCCTTGGCTGTATCGGCCTAATATTGGTGTATTTGTCTTATTTTGTCTGGTAAGCCAGCTGGCGCTGTATTTTTATTTCAAACAAAGCTTTTGGCTGATACGTGCTGAAACAGCTTATTTTTTGATGTTGAATATTTTTACAGGATTAAGCTTTCTCTTTGCTCTGCGCTATTATCCGGTCTTACGTTATCTGTTTATTCTGCTTATTGTATTCATTTCAATATTGAGTATGTTTCGATTTATCGACTCGAACTCGATCTGGTATTTAGGTTCGGTATTGATCCTGCCAATTTTATTCAGTCGCTATTTTTATGCTCGCCAGCAACAGCTTGAAACCAGTTTGCTGGTCGCAGGTGTGGCACTGAGTTTTAGTGTGCTGATTTTTGATCTGACCCAGCAATACCTGCAAGAGTCGGCCTTGAGTTTACTTGTGCTGGCGATTCTCATTTTCGGCTGGTTTGCAGGAATCAGTACTGTGCTGATGAAACTGTTACCTAAGAGCAAATTTTCTGTCATCCCAATGGCATTAGGTGCCTGGATTGCCGGTATGATCCTGGCAGTTCTACTGCTGACTTATTGGGAAAGTTTTTCCATTTTTATGGGGATTATCTTCATTGGGGTTGCATGGTGGCTGATTCGTGTCAAAAGTTCTATTTTTCTGGGCCAGTTTGCATATTGTCTATGGGTATGTGGCCAGGCGGCTATCCTAATTCATAGCGAATTACTAACCGAAAGTTGGCCGCTGATCTGGCTGATTCAGCTGGGAATTATGTTAGTCACGATCTTAAGCCGCATGCACTGGTGGATCGTCTTTCTGCAATTACTATTGACACATGTGCTGACCATTATAGCTTTATATTCAGCGCTTCATAATGATCATCTGATGACCATTGCCATGTCGATCAACTGGCTGGTTCTGATCGTGGTTTTGGTCGCTGCCGGGTATTGGTTGCAGTCTCACTATAGCCGAAGTATCCAGTTATGGAGCATTTGCGTACTGGCAGCCATGGCAGTGTTTCAAACTCTATTCCACTTGGATCATCGGCAGATAACTGAACATGGTGCTGAAAATGTCATGGTCTTCTATATTCTGCCAATAATCTGGTTATTCAGCTTTATACTTGTGCAGCGACATCAATTTACTCGGCATGATTTATGGCTGATTCCAGTCTTGGGCACAATCCTGATCTGGCTCGGCTATTTTGAGATTCTGGTTATTTTGATGTTGATGGCTTGGGCAATTGCCTATCGGCAGTCTTTGATTCAGGCCTTATCCATCTTGCTGCTGATCTTCTGGTTATGGATACTGTATTATAATCTGGGTTTAAGTTTCCTGTTTAAAAGCATCAGCATTTTTGCCTCAGGAATATTAGTCTTGGGGCTGGCCCATATTTTAAAACAGCCAAAATCACAACATGCTCAAGGAGAGACAATATGAAAAAGTTTCTTCCTTTGCATTTGGCTATTTTTAGCATCGCCTTATTTTGTGGGTTGATTCTGCAACATGAATGGCATTTAAGGCATAGCCAGAGTATTTATGTAGAGCTGGCTCCTGTGGATCCGCGATCAATTCTGCAGGGGGATTATATGGCTTTGAACTATAATCTGCACTTTAGTGCGACAGCACCTGAAGATGCTACACAACAGCCTGTACCTGAGATCAGTATCAATGATTTTAACAATCAATCGCATGTGATGAGCTATGTACAGCTGAATCGGCAGCGCAGAGTTATTAAAACCAGTTTTAATCGAACTGAGCTGGATCAGTCTAAAACTTTAGCCCGATTAGTTCTGAAAAATCCGCGCAATACATTTGACGGGCTTTATCCGGCTGCCAACAGTTTTATGTTCGCCGAAGGCCTTGAGCCTTGTTATCGCAATGCCAAATTTGCCGAATTAAAAGTACAAGATGATGGCAAGGCTTTGCTGGCAGATCTGGTTGATGATCAGCTTAAATCCTTAACTTGTGAAAGCCGTAAAAACTGGTGGCAGGGGAGTTAATTCTATTTTTATTCATCCATAAAAAAAAGTCCGCTTTTCGCGGACTTTTTAGAATCTTATCTAAAACCTCAGGCAACTTGTACCGGAATGCAGTTTGCTGTGTGATTCACGGTATTGTCTGGATTGGCATAGACTAAGCGTGGCTTGTGAGCATTTGCTTCAGCTTCAGTGAAATCACCGAATGTAGCAATAATTACGATATCACCAACATCAGCCTGATGCGCAGCACCACCATTCACAGAAATAATCCCTGAATTGTCTTCGCCACGAATTGCATAAGTTGCAAAACGTTTACCATTGGTCACGTTCCACACATGAATTTCTTCGTATTCACGAATGCCAGCCAAATCCATCAAAACGCCATCAATTGCACATGAACCTTCATAGTGTAGTTCTGCATGTGTAACGTGAGCGCGGTGAATTTTGCATTTTAATAAACGAGATAGCATGGCTAGCGTCCCCTGAGTTGACCTAAGAGTTTGATCATTTGGTTAAATCAATCTTGCTTGCTGTATGGTGAACAATCGAGCAAACGCATTTTGCGCTTAAATAAACTTTCTGGCAAGCGGAATTGTCCAGCAATTTTTGAATGTTCAGTTCGGCTTATATGCGTTGATTTGATTCATGGCTTGCTGTACTTCACCGTTCACCAGCATTTTTGTGCGGGCGAGGGCATGGGAAATCGCATCATCCATTAAACGCTGTTCGCTGCTAGGCGCTTTACTGAGCACATGGCCGGAAACACGGT
Source organism: Acinetobacter pecorum (assembly GCF_014837015.1). Lineage (GTDB taxonomy): Bacteria > Pseudomonadota > Gammaproteobacteria > Pseudomonadales > Moraxellaceae > Acinetobacter > Acinetobacter pecorum. Next base: position 35,649 of record NZ_JACSPT010000003.1, on the reverse strand, counting down.
CTTTGGCACCTGGATGACCAATGCCAATGCGAAGGCGATGGAAGTTTGGACCGATATGCGGCACGATATCGCGTAGACCATTATGACCCCCGTGACCACCGCCAGTTTTCAGGCGAATGATGCCAGGATTCATATCCAGTTCATCATGGGCAATCAGGATTGATTCAGGTGCGATATTGTAGAATTTGGCGAAAGGAACAACACTTTTACCGGAAAGATTCATAAAAGTTGTTGGGAGAAGGAGACGGACGTCTTGACCTTCAATATTGCCACGACCGCTAAATCCGTTGAATTTTGGGTCTTTTTTAAGATTAATGCCATATTGGTCTGCAAGGCGTTCTACGAACCAGAAGCCTGCATTATGGCGGGTTTGGGCATACTCAGAACCTGGGTTACCCAAACCTACAATCAGTGAAATATTTGACACTAATTTACACCATTAACACTTATGCGCGTTTGAAGTCAGCGTGCATTGGTGTGTTTTTAGCTGGGTGACGTTGTAACGCTTGGATTTTCACGCTTTCAACTTTACCGTCTACATCAATTTCGATAACTTCTTCAAAGAATGAATTGTTTTCTAAGAATTTAACAAGCTGACGAAGCTCAACAGTAATTGCTACAGGAGCAGCTTCACCACCGTAGATGATTGCAGGAACTTTAGCTTGAAGACGAAGGCGGCGGCTCGCACCTTTCCCTTGAACTGCTTCTTCACGTGCTGCTGCGTTTAATACGAAGTTTGCCATGATAGACATCCTATTTAAGTTAAATGAACCAGACTTGCGACCAGTCTGGTGAGTAAAAGCCCTACCAAATGGCAGGGCTTTGAAAATTCAGCGCTCTATTATAGATAAGAATCGAACATTGCGCTAATAGATTCTTCGTTGTTGATACGACGAATTGTTTCGGCAACCATGCTGGCTACTGAAACCTGGCGAATCTTACCCAGTGCTAAAGCTTCATCTGAAAGAGGAATGGTATCAGTCACAACCAGTTCATCAATTACAGAATTCTTTAAGTTTTCAAGTGCTTTACCAGAAAGTACTGGATGTGTTGCATATGCAACCACCTTGCGAGCACCGAAGGTTTTCAATGCATCAGCAGCTTTGCATAGCGTACCAGCCGTATCTACCATGTCATCAACAATGACACAATCACGATCTTTAACATCACCAATCAAATGCATCACTTGTGATTCATTCGCTTTTTGACGACGTTTATCGATGATTGCAAGATCGATATCACCCATTTGTTTCGCAACAGCACGTGCGCGCACTACACCACCCACGTCAGGTGAAACCACCATCAGGTTGTGATGCGATTGCTGACGAAGATCAGCTAAAAGCGCAGGAGTACCGTAGATGTTGTCTACAGGGATATCGAAGAAGCCTTGGATCTGGTCAGCGTGCAAGTCGATCATCACAACGCGGTCAATCCCGACAGTAGTCAGCATGTCTGCAACGACTTTAGCGGTAATTGGCACACGGCTTGAACGTGGACGACGGTCTTGACGAGCATAACCAAAATAAGGAATCACGGCAGTAATACGACCAGCACTTGCACGACGCAAAGCATCAGCCATCACCAGGATTTCCATCAGGTTATCATTGGTTGGGGCACAAGTAGGCTGTACGATAAATACGTCTTTACCACGAACGTTTTCAGTAATCTCGACAGCAATTTCACCGTCAGAGAACTGACCTACAGAGGCAGCGCCTAGAGGAATATGTAAGTGACTTACGACTTTTTGAGCGAATTGTGGATGCGCAGATCCACTAAAAACGACAAGATTGGGCATGAAGCACCCTTGGCGGTTGGGATATATGGGAATAGATGGCAGGGGTAGCTGGATTCGAACCAACGGATGCCGAGATCAAAACCCGGTGCCTTACCACTTGGCGATACCCCTAATGCGGCAGAACTTTAATATTTTTGCGGTAAAGTGTCAAGGTAAATTAACAGTCTTACAGCAAATGAGTGCTCTGTCTTTTTTCGAGAAAATGGCAGGGGCGGCTGGATTCGAACCAACGGATGCCGAGATCAAAACCCGGTGCCTTACCACTTGGCGACGCCCCTAAATTGATGAACTGTAAGATGGCAGGGGTAGCTGGATTCGAACCAACGGATGCCGAGATCAAAACCCGGTGCCTTACCACTTGGCGATACCCCTAATACAGTACATCTACAGGTGAAGAATGGCAGGGGTAGCTGGATTCGAACCAACGGATGCCGAGATCAAAACCCGGTGCCTTACCACTTGGCGATACCCCTAAT
>NZ_JACSPT010000003.1:0-33278 GCF_014837015.1 Acinetobacter pecorum | reverse complement strand
ATGGCAGGGGTAGCTGGATTCGAACCAACGGATGCCGAGATCAAAACCCGGTGCCTTACCACTTGGCGATACCCCTATCTACACTTTAAACTGAACTAAAGGTGATTCTTGTAAACTGTTGACCAGGTAAGCTTTACATGGTGCATTTGCAAGAATATCTTCGATATTCAGATTTTCAGTGACTTCAATAAACACACAAGCACCTGTACCTGTAAGCTTTGCTTTTCCGAACTGGTCGAGATATTGCATTGCTTCATCGACTTCAGGATATAAGCTTCTTGCCAGTGGCTCAAAGTTATTTCCAAAATCAGATGGCGTTTCCTGATAGGCGCAAAATTTAGAGCTCTTCGTGTCTCTTGTCAATGCTTTTTGCGAAAAAAGCAGTTGAGTGCTGATAAAACAATCAGGTTTTAACACAATGAATTTTTTTTGATCTAAGTCTATGAATGTTAAGTGTTCACCAATGCCTTCAGCCCAGGCATTTTTACCATGCACAAATATCGGGACATCTGCACCTAGCTTGACCCCAAGCTCTGCCAGTTGTTCAACATTTAAACCGCACTGCCAGAGCTGGTTTATCACAATCAGGGTCGTCGCGGCATTGGAAGACCCTCCACCCAGACCTGCACCCATCGGAATGTTTTTTTCCAGACGGATCTTTAGCCCGCAAGGCGTTTTGGCATAAGGCTTCAACAACTGTATTGCCCGATAGATTAAATTCTGTTCCAGATCGACAGAGGCCAGACCTTCAATCTGAATCGCATCATCGGCACTTGGTTCAAGCTCCAGCCAGTCATACAGGTCAATCAGCTGAAAAATACTTTGTAGTTCATGATAGCCATTTTCACGGCGACCGGTAATATGTAAGAACAAATTCAGTTTAGCAGGCGAAGGAACACGAATTATCATGGGCTGGAATCAGGTCAATTAACGGTTTTCAATGATCATTGTAATACGGTTTTCCGCGCCATTTTCAAGTGACTGCTTTAAAATCAAGCGGTTTGGCATTCTGGCCTGCGCATTATAATTAAGATCGACTGTCCAGCCCTGTTCCATAATCTGGCTAATCCGTTGCGTGTCGTCTTTTTGTAATTTTGCAGAGGTAGTTGCAGGACGGGCCTGTACCCAGTCCACTAAATAACTGATCGGTGCTTGCCAGCCGGTTGCACGTTGCAGTAATTCTTCGGCACTGGCTGCTTGAATCACACCGGTTTTTGCGCTGTTTAAGGTTACTTGTCCCGGGGTGCCAGAAATTTGGGTTTTACCCACGCCTAAGATACCGCTGAGCTCAATATCAAATTCTTCCTGCTGTTGTACCCAGGTAAAGAATGCACTGCCAGTCTGTTGAGGAGTGCGAACACCAATTTTACCTTGCAGCTGGAATTGATTGTCTGCTTGGACAGAAGGCGTCACGGGCTTTTGTGGATTGATCATCTGCTGACAGCCAGTCAAGAATAAGGCAGTTGCTGCAAAGGCACAGCAACCCAATTGGCTCAAATTGCGCATAAATAAATTAACTCGTTTGGGTTTGTGGTGCTAACAATAGCGAATTAAGTTGTTTCAATTCTGGGTCATTTGGATGATTTTGTTGTAATTGTTGTAACACTTGATGAAATTGTTGCAGATCACCTTTCATGTATAACGCACGGGCATAACGCACGCCAATCTTCACATTCGGGTTCAACTGATAAGCTTTGTAGAGCACGTCCGCAGCCGTGGCAAAGTCATTCTGTAAATAACAGATATAACCATAGGTATCCAAAATTGATGCCTGTTCTGGTGCATATTCCAGTGCCTGTTCGACATAGCGACGTGCTTCTTCCAGACGGCGGTTCTGCATCGCCAGAGTATAGGCATAGGCATTCAGATAGGTCGGACTATTCGGTTCAATGTTGAGTAAAGTAGTGAGTAGTTCGTCCAGCTTGACGCGATCCTGGTGCGGGTCCAGTAACAGGACTTGCGCGTAAACCAGTTCAGGGTCATCCGGCAGATTTTTGCTGGCTTCTTCCAGCAGGCGAATAGCGGCTTTTTTGTTCTGCATACGCGTCAAGATATCTGCCTGGGCCAGATAGAGAAAGCTGGCATGTTGCGGATAATTCACCCTTTCCTGGGTTAAGAAACGCAGTGCATCATGCAGTTTATCCTGCTGGGCGAAAATTGAGATTATATTGCGACGTGATACGGTATACAGACTGCCATCGACCAGACGGTAATAGGCTTTAGCCGTTTCATAATGCTGTTTGCGTTCCGCATTGACAGCCAGATAGTAATAGGCTTCGTTCTGATACTGCGCAGAATAACGCAGTTCGACCAGATATTTTTCGGCCTTTTCGTACTCTTCCAGATCAATGCTGGTCAGTCCGGCAATAAACAGGGCTTCTTCAGCAGTCGGCCATTTCTTTAGAATATCCTGCAGTTTTTTCAGCGCCAAACTTGCTTCATTCAGTTTGACCAGATATTTGACCTCAGCCAGACGCACGTCCAGATTATTGCGGTGCTTGCGGCTGGATTTTGCATACCATTCCCGTGTGGCATTGGTATCGCCTAACGCGTTGAGCAGGTTGGCCTTCATTAGAATATAACCGGTTGCCTTTGGACGTTTCTTCAAGGCACGGTTAATCGTGTTTAACGCCTGTTCCAGCTGGCCATTTTGTGCTTCCAGGCCGGCCACAAGGACGAGAATAGACGGATTGTCCCGAGCCTTGGTGGTGCTTAAGGCCTGAATCAGATAAGTACGATCCTCTGTTCCTTCGGGTGAAATCCCTGCCAGAATTTCTTCCAGATCGGCGCTATCATCAATTTGCAGGATTTTTTCCAAGGTCTCTGCAGCCAGTTCATACTCATGCGCTTTTAAAGCAATATGCGATAAATAAAATAGGGCAGGGACATCTTGCGGTTCTTGTACCACCCAGTGTGTGGAAATGTCCAGAGCCGCCTGCAAGTCATTATGTTCTAGTGCGACATTTAACGCGCGCTGTTTGACTGAAGTGGAATTGCTCTTGATCGCCAGCACCGTATAGTTGTGCAAAGCAGTGGGAATGTCATGGGCAGCGATGGCAAACTCGGCCATCATACTTTGTTTTATCGCATCATAATTATGATTTGCATGGTAAACTGCTTCCGCTGCATAGAGATGTGCAGTCGAAGCCATGCTACCCACCAGTAGGAATGTGGTAGAATATTGCTTAATTGTAGGGCCGTTGATACGGCTGATTGTTTGACGCAATTTTTTCTTGATCCAAGTAATGCTTTTTATGACACCGATGTTGCACAATAGCATAAATTTAGTGAAATGATGACCTGATATGTCTTTCTTTGCATTGGGTGTCAACCATCAAACTGCCTCTGTAGAATTGCGGGAACAGGTGGCTTTTAACCCTGAAAAGTTAAGAGACATTCTTGCCGAACAAAGCCAGCACCCTGAACTGAATGACATGGTGGTGGTGTCTACATGTAACAGGACCGAAGTTTATGCCATGTCAGAAAACGCTGACATGGTGCTGAACTGGCTCGCCCAAAAAAATGGGGTGGATGTCAAGCAACTGCAGCAGCATGTCTATCGTTACGAAAATGCGCAGGCAGTAACTCACTTGATGCGTGTCGCCAGTGGTCTGGATTCACTGATGTTGGGTGAACCGCAAATTCTGGGACAGGTCAAAACCGCCCTCTCTTTGGCCAAAGACTCTCATACAGTTTCGCGTGATCTCAACCGGATTTTTGAATATGCCTTTTATGCCGCCAAACGCGTGCGTTCGGAAACGGCTGTCGGCAGCCATGCCGTCTCGATGGGATATGCGGTGGCGCAACTTGCTCTGCAAGTATTTAGTCACCCTGACAAGCTGACCATTATGATCGTGGCAGCCGGGGAAATGAACAGTCTGGTGGCCAAACACCTCGCAGAGATGGGGGTAGGCAAGATCATTATCTGTAACCGTACCCGCGAGCGTGCGGATATTCTGGCACAGGAAATTGCACATCGGGTTGAGGTCGAAATTATAGATTTTGATCAGCTTGCAGAAAATCTGCATCGTGCCGATGTCATTTCCAGTTGTACCGGCAGTTTGCATCAGGTGATCCATTTTGCCGATGTGAAGGCTGCACTGAAAAAACGCCGTTACCAGCAGATGCTGCTGGTCGATCTGGCCGTACCGCGCGATATTGATGCCAAAGTAGAAAGCCTGGACGGGGTTTATCTGTATGGGGTCGATGACCTGCAAAGTGTCATTGAGGAAAATCTGGCACAGCGGCGTCAGGCTGCGGTTGAAGCCGAGATCATGGTCAATCAGTTGGCTACAGAACTGCTGACCCAGCAAAAGGTCAAACAGGCCGGGGCGACCATTCATGCTTACCGTGACCACGGGGAAACATTACGTCAGGAAGAGCTGGCATTGGCAATGCAGCGTATTGCCAAGGGCGAAAAGGCGGAAACGGTACTGGCCGATTTTTCACATCGCTTAACCCAAAAACTGTTGCATCCAACTTCTATTGTGCTGCGTGAAGCAGCCAAAGCGGAAGATCCTGCCTATTTTGAGCTGTTACAGGAAGAACTGGGCAATGTAGTTGCGAAGCGTCGTAAATCCAGGCACTCACTGTAATCAGCATGATGAGAGGCTTGGTTCTTTGCGGATTTGTACTTCAACATAAAACCCAGCCTGATTATTTGAGAAAATTATAAATAATACTGTGATCTAGTCTGACTTCATTTGATTCAAAAGAATCAATAATTTGAAAAATCAGTCTTCTAACAGGGTCATCGAGCGTTTGCGATCAATCTCATAAATCTGCATTTTCAGGTTTTTCATTTCAGCAATGCTGCTAAATTTCTTGGATTTAATCTTATTTTTCAAGCACTGATATTGCAGCTTGGTTGAAAAATCAGCCGCGAGCTTATCGGCCTGTTCTGGCGATGAGGTGTAATCGCTGACATTGGCATGCTGCAAAATATGCTGCAGTTCATGATGATGGGCTGCGCAGGCACCGAGCACATAATAGATCGACAGTTCTGGGTCATCCGGCAGGTCATCAAAAATCACATTCAGAATATTCAGAATTTTAAACAGCAGCTGATCTTCAGAGACCAGCGCGCGCAACGGTTCAAAATGAATATACAGATAAGGGTGATTCATCAAGATCGCAATTACATATTCTTCGGCATCAATTTTGGTACTAAAGCTTAAGGATGCATCCGTATTGACCTTGGGTTGCCATTTACGGTTAAAGCCCAGTTTTTCACGGAAAAATTGCTGCAGCAGATAACGGAAGGAACCGTGTTTGGGCAGTAACTCGGTCAGATTTTTTAGTTCACCCATAACCTGACTTTTACCTTCAGGCGTGGTGATGTCCTGATTTTGGGTCAGATGGGCAAATACGAAGTCCGACATCAGTGGCGCCTGTTCCAGCAAGCGTCTGAAGTTTTCTATCCCTTCACGGCGGATCAATGAATCCGGGTCATGGTCAGCGGGCAAAACAAAGAACTTCAGCTCTCGGCCATCATTTAGCAGGGGCAGGGCAATGTCCAGAGTACGGCGTGCCGCTTTTTGACCGGCAGCGTCCCCATCAAAGGCAATGGTCAGCCGATTGCTCTGTTTGAACAGAATATTTAGGTGATCCGTATTACTGGCTGTACCTAAAGTGGCTACTGCGCCATGAATGCCATATTGCTGGAGCGCAATCACATCCATATAGCCTTCGACCATTAGCCATTCTTGGGCTTTCTGTTTGCGGCCTTCATACAGACCGTAAAGCAACTGGTTTTTATGGAAGACTTCAGAATCTGGCGAGTTGATATATTTCGGCTTGATCTCGTCATTGAGTGCGCGACCACCAAAACCAACTACACGACCCTTGGTATCACGGATCGGGAAAATGACACGTTCACGCAGCAGGTCAAAATCACGGCCACTGTCGCTGGTGCGAATCAGACCTAAAAGTTTTAAGCCCTCAATATCCTGAGGAAAGGCTTTTTCCAGATGTTGCCAGTCTTCAGGCGCGTAGCCTAAGCGCCAATAAGCAATGGTCTCTGCAGTCAGACCACGCTGCTTGAAATATTGCTGAGCACTTGAGCTATTTGGGAGTTGGCGCTCATAGAACTGCGCGATATTTTCCAGCAGATCATAGAGATTACCATCTTGCTGAACTTCCGCCATGGGCAGATGTTCAAAAGAAGCAAAAGGGTCACCATAAAAATCCTGTTCGGCTGCCTGAAACTCTGCAAATGGGTCAAAACTCGCCGTAGATGCAGCAGTATTATTTTCTGTTGCTGCATTATTTTGTTGCGGCTGAGCTTGTGGAACAGCTTGAGCAGGCGCAATTTTAGGTTTGGCTGCTTCACGTTTATATTTTAATTTATTGGAATCGGTATTGTCTTTAGGCAGTTCGATTCCGGTCTGACTGGACAGGTCTTTCATCACTTCGACGAAATTACGACTGCCAATGTCCATCAAAAAACGGATGGCATTACCATTAGCCTGACAGCCAAAACAGTGAAAATACTGTTTATCGCGATAGACGTGAAAAGACGGTGATTTTTCCTGATGAAACGGACAGCAGCCCGAATAAGTACGGCCAGTTTTTTTTAGTTTCACGTATTGACCAATCACATCGACAATATCGGTGCGATCGAGAATCTGATCAATCGTATGTTGAGGAATGGCCATGGTCTGCTGAGCTTCTCGTTCTGCGTTATTTAGGGGTTAAATCATTGAAAAATTAAGAGCCGGATGATTGTTCCAACCCTATAAATGAATTACTTGGTATAACCTTTTTGCACAATTTGTTCAAGCATTGCTCAGAAAATGCAAAAGGGCAAGTATGATAACTTGCCCTTTGCAAAAATGCACCTGTGACAGTTGGCTTATTCAGCAGTCGGTTCAGCTTGCTCGGTTGTTGTATTTTTCGGACGGTCGAGTAAACCAAACGTCATACGGTTGGTCAGGCTGCGTTTTTCTGCCTGTGATTCTGGAGACTGGGTAGAAGGATCCGTTACAGTCTTGGCTTCTTTACCAAAAATACCCAAGGTTGCGCGGTTAAAGAAGCTGCCTTCACTACGTGCTGCACGCAGGTTCACCGTACCATTGGCATTGACCAGGCCAGGATAGTTCAGTTTGAGTACTTCAATATATTGCTGTGAAGTGGCTTTATCGCCCAGTTTGTCATAGCCATAGGCAACTGTTGCCAAAGCTTCCGGAATCTGCGGAGTTTGAGGATAATGTTCGATTACCCACAAGCCACGCTCAACTGCTGCCAGATAAGCCTTACGCTTGATATTGAAACGTGCTGCATTCATTTCATGCTCAGCCAGTTCCTGACCGATAAACTTCATACGCTGTGCTGCATCGACTGCATACGTGCTAGATGGGTAACGGCGAATGAAATCGACAAAATTCTGGTAAGCCAATTTCAGGTAGCTGACATCACGGTGTGACTGTTTCAGTGAGGTATAACGCATCAGACCGTTATAATTCTGTTCCATGTTGGCGACACCACGTACATAGTAGGCGTAGTCGACATTTGGATGTTGCGGGTTCAGACGGATAAAACGCTCTGCCAGTGTAACTGCAGCTTCATATTCTTTTTGCTGGAATTTTACATACAACAGCTCAAGCTGGGCTTGTGGAGCGTACTGACTGGTCGGGAAATAAGTTTCCAGCGCTTCTAGCTGTTTTGCTGCATCGGTATATTGATTACGATCTAGCGCTTTCTGTGCTTTTTGAATATAAACCTGTTCGCTAGATTCCGGACCTTTATCCACGACGTCTTTTTTTGTTGGATTACTGCTACAGCCTACCATTGCCGATGCAATGCCTAATGTCACAGCAAGCATTGTCATTTTATAATGTGGTAGCGACATAAAAATTCCTCTGTTAATACGGGCAATGAGCTACAATTGCACTATTAAACCACTTTTGTCTGAATGAGCAAATGAGTCAAGCACAATCTTCCAATTCTAATATCCCTGATACTGATTTCAATTTACTTGAAGATTCTGAGGATGCAGATAACCATACTTCAGAAGCAACTGCAACACGTTTATCGTTGCAATTTCAACTGGATGAAACTTATATCGGGCAACGAATCGACCAGATTGCAGCGATGGTCTGGAGCGATTTTTCCCGAGAAAAATTAAAGCAATGGATCAAAGAAGGTAATTTATTGGTGAATGGCCAACCGGTCAAGCCTAAATTTAAAAGTGATGGTTTCGAAATCCTGACCTTAAATGTCGAGCTTGAAGCGCAAACGCGCAGCCTGCCGGAAGACATTCCACTGGATATCATCTATGAAGACGAAGATATTATCGTCATCAACAAACCAGTCGGTATGGTGGTACATCCGGGTGCCGGCAATACCTCGGGCACCTTGGTGAATGCTTTATTACACCACTATCCAAAATCTTCTGAGCTGGCGCGAGCAGGTCTGGTACATCGTATCGATAAAGATACCAGCGGTTTATTGGTGGTTGCTAAAAATCTGGAAGCACAGTTTGCCTTAAGCAAACAGCTTGAGAAGAAATCGGTGTATCGTCTCTATGATCTGGTGGTTTACGGCAACATTATTGCTGGCGGCACTATTGATGAGCCGATCAAACGCCATCCGGTGGATCGTGTAAAAATGGCAGTTCTGCCAGGCGGCAAGGATGCAGTAACCCATTACAATGTTAAAGAGCGGTTCCAGCACTTCACCCGTGTTCAGGCACGTCTGGAAACCGGACGTACCCATCAGATTCGTGTGCATTTTAGCTATATCGGCTATGGCCTGGTGGGTGATCAGGTATATATGCCGCGTGTCCGTATGCCTGCAGGCGCATCGCAATTGCTAGATGATACTTTACGTGGCTTTAAGCGTCAGGCTTTACATGCCGTGCAACTGGGGCTGAAACATCCGCGTACCAAAGAAGAAATGACCTTTGAAGCACCGTGGCCGGAAGACTTTGCCAATCTGGTGGAAGTGCTGCGTACCGAAAACAAAGCCTATTAATCTTTTTATTTAGCTCGCGTCAAAGCAAGGAATCGAGATGCAATTTGTACCAGGACTTCCACCAGGTGTGTATGTGGGTCAGACCCGTGTTTATCATGCGAAAGTGCAGCCATCTACACAGCCTGAACTTGCAGGTTTTAATCTGGCCTTGCATGTGCAGGATGATGCGCAACGGGTACAACAGCATCGTATGGCTTTACTGCAGGATTTCGCTGCCTTTGGCGTAGATAAAATTACCTGGATGACCCAGACGCATAGCACCATCTGTCATACGATTAATGAGCAGATGCCTTTTGAGGCACTGGTAGGAGATGGTCTGGTGACGCAGCGTAAACAGCATGCTCTGATGATGATGACTGCAGACTGTTTGCCAGTTGTATTAGGCAATGCGGAAGGTATGGAAGTTGCGAACTTGCATGCCGGCTGGCGGGGACTCGCAGGAGGTATTATCGAAAATACCCTTGCAGCCATGCAGACTCCGCCGACTTGGGCGTGGCTCGGTGCAGCCATTAGTCAACCTTGTTTTGAAATTGGTGCTGAAGTAAAAGCAGCTTTTTGTGAGAAATATCCTGAACTGGACAGTGCGTTTCAGCCCGGTGGACAGGCTGGTAAATATTATGCTGACCTGTATGCGATTGCGCGTTATATCTTGCAGCAACACGGCATAAATACCGTATTGGGTGGGGATCAGTGTTCTTATCGTCAGGCGGATGAATATTTCTCTTATCGCCGCGAAGCTAAAACCGGGCGTATGGCGACATTCGTGTTTATGACATGAAAATGTTAAACTTAACTGAATTTTTTGGCTTTTGAGCGTTATGTCCCTATCTTCCAAATCTGTTGCGATTGTTTATCACAGTCCTTATGGACACACGGCTAAAGTGGCAAATTTTATTGCCGATGGTGCACGGGAAACCGGTGTTCAGGTACATATGATGAATGTCGAACATATAGACTGGGAGGTGCTGGACGCTGCCGATGCGATTATCTTTGGCTGTCCAACCTATATGGGTAGCCTGACAGCTGCCATGAAGCTGTTTATGGAACAGTCTTCCAAGCGCTGGCTGGCACGTAGCTGGCAGGGTAAGCTGGCAGCAGCCTTTACCAATGGTGGCGGACTCAGTGGCGACAAGTTGGCAGTATTGCAGCAGATCAACCTGTTCGCCATGCAGCATGGCATGTTGTGGAGTGGCTTGCCATTAATGCCGACAGGACGTGCCGTCACGGATCTGAACCGGATGTCGAGCTTTTTGGGTTTAATGACCCAGTCGGATAATGCGCCAGTAGAGTTGACCCCGCCTGAAGGTGATTTAAAAACTGCATTCTGGTTTGGTGAGTATATTGCCCTGACGCTTGCGCGACTAAATAGTCATACTTAAAATCATAAAAAAAACCTCCAAATGCGGAGGTTTTTTTATATGCAACTTTTAATCCATTATTTATGGAAAATTCGCGCTTTATCACGTTGCCAGTCACGGTCTTTTTCAGTAGCACGTTTGTCATGGAGTTGCTTACCTTTGACCAGGGCAATTTCCAGCTTGGCATGCGGGCCTTTCCAGTAGCAGGCCAACGGTACGCAGGAATAACCTTTTTGATTAATTGCACCTTGCAATTTTTCAATTTCACGACGGTTCAGCAACAGCTTGCGAGTACGGGTTGCTTCAGGCACTACATGGGTCGAGGCGCTTAACAAAGGTTGAACCTGAGCACCAAACAGGAAAGCTTCACCATTTTTAAAGGTAATATAGCTTTCGACAATGGTCATACGCCCAGCGCGCATTGATTTGACTTCCCAGCCTTTTAATGAAAGCCCCGCTTCAAATTTCTCTTCAATAAAATAATCGTGGCGGGCACGTTTATTCAGTGCAATGGTACCGCCATTATTTTTTTTTACTACAATAGATGCTTTCGCCATAATCTGATACTTCCAAACGTGCTGCTATTGTACCGCAACTAGAAATAAGGTGAAGTTTTTTAAATTAATGAGGATTATTCACCAAAAAAACAAGTTTTTGCTAAAATAAGATTCTACATAACAAACAGAGTACAAATGGATGTCTAAAACTCGTGTGATTTATCCGGGGACTTTTGATCCAATTACCAATGGACATATTGATTTGGTAACACGCGCAGCGCGAATGTTTGATGAAGTCGTAGTGGCGATTGCCATTGGTCATCATAAGAATCCGGTATTCAGTCTGGAAGAACGTGTTGCATTGGCGAAAGAGTCATTGAGTCATTTGGACAATGTTGAATTTGTAGGTTTTGATGGTTTGCTCGTCAATTTTTTTCGTGAGCAAAAGGCGACTGCTGTATTGCGTGGTTTGCGTGCAGTGTCTGATTTTGAGTATGAATTTCAGCTGGCCAATATGAACCGGCAGCTGGACTCCCACTTTGAAGCAGTGTTTTTGACCCCTTCAGAGCAATATTCTTTTATTTCATCCACTTTAGTGCGTGAAATTGCTCGATTAAGAGGTGATGTAACCAAGTTTGTACCACCAAACGTGGTTGCTGCCTTCGAGCGTAAACTTCAACAAGGTTGGTAGCGTGTCTTTATATATCACCGATGAATGCATTAACTGTGATGTCTGTGAACCTGTATGCCCGAATGAGGCGATTTTCATGGGTGAAGTCATCTATGAAATTAACTCGGACCTGTGTACGGAGTGCGTCGGACATCATGATCAACCGCAGTGCCAGCTGTTCTGTCCGGTGGATTGTATTCCACTGGATCCGAATCATGCTGAAACGCAGGAACAGCTGCAAGCCAAGTATGAAAAACTGACTGCTCAAAAAACATCAAGCAATTAGTCTGGATATTTGGTACTATGCCGCTCGAAGTGAGCCAGACGATCGCTGCTGTGGAAATCTCCGTGATTGAAGCAGGGGAGGAAAGTCCGGGCTTCATAGGGCAAGGTGCCAGGTAACGCCTGGGCGGTGCAAACCGACGGCAAGTGCAGCAGAGAGAAGACCGCCTTCATTATGTTTTCGAGCAATCGGAATCGGAGGTAAGGGTGAAAGGGTGCGGTAAGAGCGCACCGCATGGCTGGTAACAGTTCATGGCGAGGTAAACCCCACCGGAAGCAAGACCAAATAGGAATCCATTAGGCATGGCCCATGCTGGATTCGGGTAGGTCGCTTGAGCGCATGAGTGATTGTGCGCCTAGAGGAATGATCGTTCACGACAGAACCCGGCTTATCGGCTCACTTCAACAAATTTTGATCAAACAGCACAATATGGGGTTGACGCTCTTTAAAGAAAATCCCATAATGCGCGCACAGTTTAAGGCTATGTAGCTCAGTTGGTTAGAGCACCGCACTCATAATGCGGGGGTCACAGGTTCAAGTCCCGTCATAGCCACCATATTCTGAAAAAACCCACTCCGATTGAGTGGGTTTTTTTATGTCTTAATTTTATTTTGATTAGTTTGAATATCAAAGATAGCGGATTTCAAAACTTGTAGGCAAATTTTAGCTGTTTGTTCTCTGGGGGAGAAATTTTCAGTCATTTGCTGAAAAGGATGTATGTAATTTCTAAAATCTCTTAATTCTTTGCTAAATCGATAAGTATCTTTTTCAATTAAATTAATTGAATGAGATACTTCAATAAAATTATTAAGTGTCCATTGATCGAAGTTCTTTACTTTACCATCTTTTTTAGGACTGCAATTTGAAGTATTAAAGACTTTTGGATTTAAAGAAGCGATATTTAAGAATATTCCCTCTAATGTACTACCAGCTAATAACACGACAGAAAGGTAGGCTTCAGCTTTAAAAGCTTTTTCAATCTCGATTATTCTGCTTTCGACTACTGGCATTAAAGTTGGGATAAGATTTAACTGAGAGTAATCAAACCTAAATTCATGTTTTATAAAATTATTCTCAAGGTTCTTATTTTCTGATTGGATTTGTTCATCAAGATTGATTTTTGTAATAGGCGTGAGGTTAATTTCGGTGTTAATTCTAGTGATTTGATATTTGTCGAATTGTAGATATTTATTGAACTCTTTAATTAAATTATCTAGTCGATTTAAGTCTTCAATATAATTTATAGGATTAAATAATTTTTTAATACATATGTCTAATTTTGGTGTGCCATTTATTTGAGAAAGTCGTAGATCTGTGTACATCCATCTAGACGGAAAACCTTGCCTATATACATCTTGATAATCGAACATACCAAAAAAATCGATAATTTTTGGCCCTGATCGATATTCGGTGATTTCATTGATTAAGTCACGAAGTTTTTCAAGTGTCTTTGGTGATAAATGCATATTTATTCAAAATAATAATTTGAATTAAATATAAAGTTTAGATTAAATTTTGTACACTATTAAATAGTGATTTCACATCATCCGTCTGCAACTGTTCACGCATTTTTAAAAACTGCTTTTCGTCTAGGTCATAGAGCTTTATTAATCATAGTGTCAGCCCAAAAGGGAGAATTGTTAGCTATTTTCAAAGTTAACTTTATTTTTCTTTTGACTGATCCGGTTCATTTTTCGAACTGGCTAAAGTACTATTTAAAATTGCACTATAGATAGGCGTTGCACCTAACGTTTGTGCCATAAATGTTGCTGCCAGACAGGTAATAATCAGCGGTAGAATGAGCACAAAACTTCCCGTCATTTCCATAACAACCATGATACCTGTTAGTGGGGCGCGAATTGTGGCAGCAAAAAGACCAGCCATCCCCAGCACTGCACAGTTCAGTAATTCAATATCATATTGAGGAAAAACGGGCTGTGCGATCATGCCAAACAACACCCCTATAATTGCACCTAAAGCAATTGTCGGTGCGAAAATACCGCCAGGCGCACCTGAACCGAAACATAAAATAGTGGCAATAAAACGTAAACACAGAAGAATCAAAAGCGGATAGAACATGGTCATGCCATCTACAAGATTTGGCAAAATAGCGAAACCACCCCCTGTCATTTCAGGTTTTAGTAAGCTTAAAACCCCAAAAGTACCTGCAAGCACAGCACCTGTTAAAGGAAAGAAATATTGTTTCTTTTGATAAAACAAACCCAGAATACGACGTAAAGTTAAAATAAGAGAATTGGATAAAGAACCAATCAAGCCAAGAAACAGGCCTAAAAAAATATAAATCCAGACAGATTTTAAGGGGGCTGCCAAAAAAGTCCCCATATCTAAAATGGGATTAGACCCCATAATAAACTGATAGACCATGCAAGAAGTAATACAGCCAACAAAAACAGCTTTAATAGAGGCCTTGGTATAAGTAAATTCAGGCCGCATCTCTTCAATAACAAACAAGATGCCACTCAGCGGTGCATTAAATGCAGCAGTAATACCTGCACCTGCACCAGTCGCAATGAGAGTATGGAGAGACTCATTATTTTTAACTTTACATAGGTCGGCAGTCATTTTTCCGAGATTGGCACCTATTTGCACAGTAGGTCCTTCACGTCCTAAGACCATTCCGCTACCTAATGCGCCTAAACCACCAAAAAATTTAACAGGAATGACACGCCACCAGCGTACTGGGCGTAAATTGAGTAGTGCTCCTTCGACTTCGGGAATTCCTGATCCTCCTGTTTCAGGGGCAAACCTTTGTACAAGATAATAGGCAAACGCACCCATAGCAGCAGTGATGCAGAAAATTAAAAAATAGCTTAAATAGGGTGAGGCATGCTCAACATGCTGTAAGAACTGTTCACGGTAGCTAACTGTATAATTAATGCAAATATGAAAAAGGGAGCCAAGTAAACCTGTTGCAGCGCCCACAATGCTGGCGAGTATAAGAATGATAAAAGGTGAGCGTTTTTGCCAGCTTTCTATCTTATGGGTTGCAGTACTGGCGAGTACTTTGGCTGTTTGCATACGCTATCCTGCACTTGGCTTTTCTAATTATAATTGAACACCTTGGCGGTATTTTTACACACTCTGTATCAAAACTTTCTAGTTATCGATATTGGACTGAGCAGTATTTAAGGTCTCTATGTTAAATAAAGTGCCAGTTGCTGAATGTCATCTGTTTGTAATTGTTCACGGATTTTTAAAAACTGCTTTTCATCAATGTCATAGATTTTCAAAGAAAGCAGTTTGTGTATATCTTCCTGTGGAAAGCGGTATTTGATAATCTTTGCAGGAACACCACCTACTACTGCATATGCGGGTACGCTCTTGGTCACGACTGCACCCGTAGCTACCACAGCACCTTCACCAAGGGTTACGCCTTGCATAATCATGGCACGCGAGCCAATCCAGCAACCATCACCAATTATTGTGTCACCCGCAGGCACAAAGCCACGTGTATCAAAAGGAAACGCTGAAATCCAGTCCGTGCGGTGCAACTGGTTGCCACCCATCATGATCACGCACTCAGCGCCAAAGCAGACGAAATTTCCGATATAAAGCTGATCAATCGGTTTCTCAGGCGTAGATGGCTTGTCATGTAAATAACGCACCACACAACGCTCAAAACCCTGATCCCAATACGCTGAGTAGTAAGAGTAATTCCCTTTAATGTGAATATTGGGGTTCTTCACCGTTTTTGAGATGAATTCGAATTCACACCAATGATTGACAGGGGAATTGATTAACTTTTCAGACATGGAAAAACGATGTTAATGGGGTAGTGGGATTATACAGCAGTTAAGCCCCTCTTTTGTAAAGAGGGGTTTGGGGAGATTGAAAATATAAATATACTGCGATAAAGAGAAGTTAAGTAATTTTTATGTTCTGCGGAGAAATAATAAGAGGCTGAACATTATAAAAAAAGTGTAAGTTAATATTGTTAATTTTTCATCTGTCTGTATTAGAAACTTAGCAATCAATGTTATGGGTATTGATGCGAAGAAGGCAATAATTGCATACCCAATTAATATAAAAATCCAGTGGAGTAGACCATCTTTAGATGTGGGTTTCTCGCTACATTGCTGCCTTTCTTGCCATGAGAGATAAGAGTATATATAAAAAAATAATGATCCAATTACAAAAATAAATCCGATAATTAAATTAATGAAATCATTAGAATCACCTCTGTATCCTCTAGCGAAGACTTGAGTACTGAATAAGATAGTTGAGATGCTGACGAAGATGATTTTGATCATTTTATTTTTTAGTAATATTGCTGATTATATTTTATACTATAAATTGCAAAAAACCCCTCAATCGAGGGGTCTTACAGCCTAAAATATCTAAACAAAAAACTAGATATATTCAACTTTTACAATTTCATATTCAACTTCACCGTTTGGTGTATTGATTTTCACATCATCACCTTCGCTTTTACCCAAAAGGCCACGTGCAATTGGCGAGTTTACAGAGATCTTGTTAATCTTAAAGTCTGCTTCGTCATCGCCTACAATTTTGTAGGTTTTCTGCTCTTCGGTATCCAGATTTTCAATCGTGACCGTTACACCAAAAACCACACGACCATTCTGTTCCAGTTCTTTGACATCGATCACCTGAGCTGCACCCAGTTTGCCTTCGATATCCTGAATACGTCCTTCACAGAAACCTTGCTGTTCACGTGCTGCATGGTATTCTGCATTTTCTTTTAAGTCGCCGTGTTCACGAGCTTCCGCAATCGAAGCGGTGATACGTGGGCGATCAACTGTTTTCAGTTGGTGTAATTCTTTCTCTAAGGCAATTTTGCCTTCAGGTGTCATAGGATAACGTTGCATGTTGTCCCTCAAAAGTCAGTTGAAAGATATAAAATCTATAAATAAAAAAAAGCCCGCCACCAAGAAGGTAGCGGGACTTCTTGGAAGCGAATTAACCTTTAGTTAGGTCTTGCAAACGATATACATCCATTGGCAATTTAATTGCTAAAGCTTGGCATACAGCGTCCGCACCATTCAATGTAGTTGTGTTATACACTTTACCTTGAAGCGCTGAACGACGGATCGAGAATGAGTCTTCTTGTGCCTTTTTGCCTTCAGTCGTGTTAATCACAAGGTGGATTTCGCCGTTTTTGATACGGTCCACAATGTTAGGACGACCTTCAGTTACTTTATTGACACGTTCGCATTCCAGACCAGCTTCGCTAATCACTTTAAATGTACCATCAGTCGCAAGAATCTTGAAGCCTAGGTCAATTAATTGTTTCGCAATGCCGGCAGCACGTGGTTTATCTGAGTCACGTACAGAGATGAAAGCATGTTTGACTTCACCTTCAGTTGGAAGACCAGGTAAACGCTCATTTGCACCCAGTACAGCTTTATAGAATGCTTCACCGAATGTTTTACCCACCCCCATCACTTCACCTGTAGATTTCATCTCAGGGCCAAGGATCGGATCAACACCAGGGAATTTGTTGAATGGGAATACCGCTTCTTTTACAGAGAAGTGCTCAGGAATAATCTCTGATGTAAAGCCTTGCGACTCAAGAGATTGACCTGCCATACAACGTGCAGCCACTTTTGCAAGCGATTCACCGATACATTTAGATACGAATGGAACTGTACGTGATGCACGTGGGTTCACTTCCAGGATGTAAACGTCATCGCCTTTCACTGCAAACTGTACGTTCATCAAACCGATTACGCCTAGCTCTTTCGCCATAGCAACGGTTTGACGACGCATTTCGTCCTGTACTTCTTTAGATAAAGAGTAAGGAGGAATAGAACATGCTGAGTCACCTGAGTGAATACCTGCCTGCTCAATGTGCTGCATGATACCACCGATCACCACGTCTTTACCGTCAGATACGCAGTCTACGTCAACTTCGATTGCGTCATCCAGGAAGCGGTCAAGAAGAACAGGCGCTTCGTTAGATGCTTGAACCGCATCACGTAAGTAGCGTTTTAATTCTTCATCGTTGTACACGATTTCCATCGCGCGACCACCAAGGACGTAAGAAGGACGTACTACAAGTGGGTAGCCAACTTTAGACGCTTCAGCCATACCTTCTTCAGCAGATTTTACGATGCTGTTGTTTGGTTGACGAAGTTGCAGACGTTGAATCATTTGCTGGAAACGTTCACGGTCTTCTGCGCGGTCAATCGCGTCAGGTGATGTACCAATGATTGGTGCACCAGCTTCTTCTAAAGCACGCGCCAATTTCAATGGTGTTTGACCACCGTACTGTACGATAATGCCTTTAGGCTTCTCGATACGTACGATTTCAAGTACATCTTCCAACGTAATTGGTTCGAAGTACAAACGATCTGAAGTGTCATAATCTGTAGACACCGTTTCAGGGTTACAGTTCACCATAATGGTTTCATAACCATCTTCACGCATTGCAAGCGCCGCGTGTACACAGCAGTAATCGAATTCGATCCCTTGACCAATACGGTTAGGACCGCCACCAATCACCATGATCTTATCACGGGTTGAAGGGTTGGCTTCACACTCTTCATCGTAAGTTGAATACATGTACGCTGTATCAGATTCGAATTCTGCAGCACATGTATCCACGCGTTTGTAAACTGGCGTTACGCCCAGATTCCAACGGTGTTTCCGGAATTGTTTTTGTGAAATACCCATTAAGTCCGCAATGCGAAGATCTGATAAACCTTTACGTTTAAAGCTACGGATATTCTCCGCATTTAAATCACCAAAACCTAAAGTTTTAATCTGGTTTTCAGTTTTAATGATGTCTTCGATTTGAATCAAGAACCAGCGGTCAATGTTCGTTGCAGCAAATACTTCGTCTAAAGTAAAGCCGTGACGGAATGCGTCGCCCACATACCAGATACGCTCTGGACCTGGTACTTTAAGTTCTTGCAAGATTTTGTCGCGCGCGCCTTCAGCACCCACTTCAATTTTTTCGTCAAAACCAGAAGCACCCACTTCAAGACCACGAAGGGCTTTTTGTACAGATTCCTGGAAGTTACGACCAATCGCCATGACTTCACCGACAGATTTCATCTGTGTAGTTAAAGTCGCATCAGCTTGTGGGAATTTCTCGAAGTTAAAACGAGGAATCTTGGTTACAACGTAGTCGATTGCGGGTTCGAATGATGCAGGAGTCGTGCCGCCAGTGATGTCGTTTTTCAGCTCATCAAGGGTGTAACCAACTGCCAGTTTCGCTGCAATTTTTGCAATCGGGAAACCAGTTGCTTTAGACGCAAGGGCAGAAGAACGAGAAACACGCGGGTTCATCTCGATCACAACCATACGGCCATCTTTCGGGTTAATACCGAACTGAACGTTCGAACCACCAGTTTCTACACCAATTTCACGGAGAACCGCTAAAGATGCGTTACGAAGTAACTGGAATTCTTTGTCTGTCAGTGTTTGAGCAGGCGCAACAGTGATTGAGTCACCTGTATGCACGCCCATTGGGTCAAAGTTTTCAATGGTACATACAATGATACAGTTGTCGTTTTTGTCACGAACAACTTCCATTTCGTACTCTTTCCAGCCAATTAATGATTCATCGATCAATAACTGTTTGGTTGGAGAAAGATCGAAACCGCGTTCACAGATTTCAATGAATTCTTCTTTGTTGTATGCAATACCGCCGCCTGAACCACCCATGGTGAAAGATGGACGGATAATCACAGGGAAGCCGAAGCGAGCTTGAATTTCTAGAGCTTCTTCCATTGACTCAGCAATGTCAGCTTTCGGACATTCAAGACCGATTTTACGCATTGCCTGGTCAAACAGTTTACGGTCTTCAGCTTTTTCGATTGCTTCTTTGGTCGCACCGATCAATTCAACATTATATTTTTCTAAAATGCCGTGCTCATCAAGGGCAAGGGCACAGTTCAATGCTGTTTGACCACCCATAGTAGGAAGAACTGCGTCTGGACGTTCTTTCTCAATGATCGCTGCAACAGTTTGCCAGGTAATCGGTTCGATATACGTTGCATCTGCCATTGCAGGGTCAGTCATAATGGTCGCTGGGTTAGAGTTCACCAAAATAACACGGTAGCCTTCTTCACGAAGAGCTTTACACGCTTGCGCGCCTGAATAGTCAAACTCACACGCCTGACCAATCACAATAGGACCAGCACCAAGAATTAAGATGCTTTTAATGTCTGTACGTTTAGCCATGATGCTTCCTTAATTACTTCTTAGATGCTTCGATAAGTTCGATGAAATGATCGAACAATGGTGCGCAGTCATGTGGACCAGGGCTTGCTTCAGGGTGACCCTGGAAGCTGAACGCAGGCTTGTCTGTACGATGAATCCCTTGAAGGGTTTGGTCGAACAGTGATTTGTGCGTCGCTTTAAGGTTTGCAGGCAGTGTATCTGCATCCACTGCAAAGCCATGGTTTTGTGAAGTAATCATCACTGTACCAGTTTCGATGTTCTGTACAGGATGGTTGGCACCGTGGTGACCGTGAGGCATTTTCACAGTCTGAGCACCGCTTGCAAGCGCAAGAATTTGATGGCCCAGGCAGATACCAAATACAGGTACGTTGCGAGCATCTTCTACAATTGTTTTTACAGCTTCAATTGCGTAGTCACATGCAGCCGGATCGCCAGGGCCGTTCGATAAGAACACGCCATCTGGATTCAGTGCAAGTACGTCAGCAGCAGGAGTTTGCGCAGGCACAACAGTCAATTTACAACCGCGGTCTGCGAGCATACGTAAGATGTTGGTTTTGACACCGTAATCGTATGCAACAACATGGAATTTAAATTCTGGTTGAGCGAAGCCTTTACCTAAAGTCCATGAACCTTCAGTCCATTCAAAACCTTCAGGATCACAGCATTCTTTTGCAAGGTCTAAACCATTCAAACCACCGAATGCGCGTGCTTTTTCTAGTGCTTCTTCTTCAGTGATGTTTTCGCCTGCAAGAATACAACCGTTTTGTGCACCTTTATCACGTAAAATACGTGTTAATCGTCGCGTGTCGATGTCAGCAATGGCAACTACATTGTGCTGTACTAAATATTCACCTAGTGATTGTTCAGCACGGAAGTTACTGTGTAATAAAGGAAGGTCACGGATAATTAAACCGTTCGCCCATACTTTATGAATACGACCTGATTCTGTGTCTTCTTCATTGCAACCCGTGTTACCGATATGTGGGTAAGTTAAAGTTACAAGTTGCTGTGCATAACTTGGATCAGTCAAAATTTCTTGATAGCCAGTCATGGCAGTGTTGAAAACGACTTCGCCAGTCGTACTACCCGGTGCGCCAATCGAAGTACCTTTAAAGATAGTTCCGTCGGCTAGGGCTAAAATTGCTGGGGTGCTCAAACCAAAGCTCCTGAAATTTAGGCTGTAAAAAAGCGAGAAGACGAAAAAAAAGGAAGGCTATTTTTTTAACCAACCCTCCTATGTCTGCTCGCTTGAACTTAACACGGCATTATACGCAGAATGACCCTTGAAGTCCAATGGCTTTGCAGCGAAAGTATAAGATAAATGGCTTGCTTTTTGCATGGAAGTCTGTTTTGTAGACAATGTGAGAAAATGTAAGCAATTAATAATTGTCAGACAAATCAAATCTTAATTTTTATCAGATCTACTAATATAGCTTAAGTCAACATAACAATAGGAATAAGACAAATGACTACAGCCCCGAAATCTACTACATCTAAAAAAGTTACCCCAAGCGTAGTCAGTGAAACTGCCGAAAAGCTTGAAAAAGTGGCGGTTGAGGCTAAAGATCAGGCAATTGAAACCATCGAAGAAAGTAAAGAAAAGCTTGAGGTTGAAGCGAAGCAGTTAACTGATACTGTGCAGGAACAGCTACGTCAATTAAAGCAGGAAGTGTTGCAGCGTATTGATACTCTAAAAGAGCAGATTTTCGGTTCGCAGAAAGAATTAACTGAATTAAAAAGCTTTATCAAGACAGAATTCAGCGCAGTCATTGAAGACCTGTCCAATCTGGGTAAAGAGCTGAAAGAAGATGTCAGCCAGATTTCGACCAAGCATAAAGAGCATTTGACTGGTACGTTTAAACGTTCTAAAGACAGTACCATTGAAGTATTGAAAAAAGTTAAACCCGTCATGAAGACGGAAAGCTCGGACAAAAGTCCTGAGCTGAAAAGTTAGGCTGCGCTGAAAGGCCGCTATTTAAAAAGGAGAACAATGATATGTTCTCCTTTGTCTTTATGCAGCAAAACGGACTCACAATAACAATTAGAGGGGGTCACGATGCCACAGCATTATTTTATAGGTGTACTTATTTTACTGATATTGATCATGCTGCTGAATCTGGAAAGCGGATTGAGGCGCATACTTTATCTGGGTGTAATCCTGTTATGTCTTGGAATACTCGGACCAGTATTTGGGAGCATTCTTCTAATGATCATTACTTTTGCTTTTATACTCTATGCTGCCGTGAAATCTATTCAGGAACAGCATCATCTGCATCATTAAAACATGTACACGGGAAATAATCTAAACTCCATAATAATGAAATACACGATCAAGATGATTTTATTGTTTTAAACAAAAAACGTGAGACTTCAAGTCTCACGTTTTATTCGCCTGTTACCCATTCTAGTGGCTAACCCAACATCTGGCATCAACCTGTTTAAAATATGTGCAGCCAGTCGCGTTTATTATGAAAATCTGCCTGAGGGCTACTATGCTGCATGGCATAGAACTGATCACCTTGCGAGGTTTTTAGAACAGCAGATAAACCCAGGAACAAGTTTTCCCATTTCAGTTTATGGGTTGCCATAAAATCAGTCAGATCCAGACTGACATTGAGACCATAATGCGTACGTTTGAGCTGATTCAACTCAATATCATTCGCAGCCTGCGGTGGCATATCTTCAGGATAACGGTATTCTTCAAATTGATAAGCCTGCCAGGCCTGAGAAGGGGAGAGATTAATCTCACGATAAAAATCTTCACCCTGAACCCCAATAAAAATTTCGAAGCAGGTCTGTTCCCACAAAAAATCCTGACGCGGATGAGCCGTCACCATGTCGGGCCACAGGATGTACTGATTGGGATCACGAATCCAGAAGCCCACATTTAAACTGCATGGGCCTTGCTGTTCAATGGCGGCAACCAGAGAGATGGCCTGAAAACGGCGATCAAATGCGCTAAGTTCGTAACTTGCCATAAGTCCTGTACTTAGTTTGAAAGATGAGCGAAACGGACAAGGTTGGACAATTTTTGGTTTTGTTTTGCAGCTTTTTTGTAAAGCAGTGCAATCTTACCAATAGTTTGAACCACCTCAGCGCCAGTTGCTTCTGCAATTTCAGTAATCAGTGCTGAACGTGCTTCGCGATCTTCGGCCACGATTTTTACTTTAATCAGTTCGTGGTCGTTTAAAGCACGTGCCAATTCTTCGATAACATTTTCAGTCAGGCCTTTGTCACCCAGCATAACCACCGGGTTTAAAGCATGTCCGATTTGACGTAAACGCTTACGTTCCTGAATAGATAAAGACGCCATGAGAGATAACCTGAATTTTAAAACGGCTTAGTATAGCAAAATCAAAAAACAAACGCTTTAAATTATCAGGAAATAATCACTGCGCATATCTCCTGATAAGGAGCAAAACTCCTAGATTTAGATACACATGTATACTGCAAAATATGTCTTTTTCACGTACAATTAATAATTAGACGTTTTTTTATTTAGAGAGTTATGGCTACACGCATTACCAACCAAAAGTTATCTAAAAGTAGTCGTGATTGGATGAGAGAGCATTTAGACGATCCTTATGTGAAAAAAGCACAGAAGGAAGGCTATCGTGCGCGTGCAGCATATAAGCTCTTAGAGATGCAAGAAAAGTACAAAATCATCAAACCGGGTATGACTGTGGTCGACTTGGGTGCCGCACCCGGCAGTTGGTCGCAAATCGCCGGTAAGCTAGTCGGTGACAAGGGTTTATTGATTGCATCTGATATTTTACCAATGGATGCATTACCGGATGTAACGTTCTTGCAGGGCGACTTTCGGGAGGAAGAAGTCTTCCAGAAACTGTTAGAAATTTTAGATGGTCGTACTGTAGACGTTGTAATTTCAGATATGGCCCCCAATACATCAGGTAATAAGGCTGTAGATCAACCGCGTCAGATTTACTTGTGTGAACTTGCACTGGATTTTGCCAATAAGGTGTTAGGCCCCAAAGGTCAATTTGTGGTAAAAGTTTTCCAAGGCTCAGGTTTTGACGAATTTCGTAAGCAAGTGGTTGATAGTTTTGATGTTCTTAAAACATCTAAACCTTTGGCATCACGTGCTCGCTCCAAGGAAGTTTTCCTGATTGGGCAGGGACGTAAGAAGGCTTTAAAATAAGTCTACTTGCCAAGTCGTTAAAAATTGTGCATTTTGTAAGTTTTCATATAATTGTAAGTTGATTTACAGCTTAAGTATTAAGGTCACCCTGAACAGGGCATGATCAAATTAGATTGGAATGGGAATAAAGCTTTGAGCGATCTTTTTAAGAATGCCGTATTGTGGCTCGTGATACTGGGTGTGCTGGTGTTAATCTTCAGCAACGTCAGTGACCGCAATCAACCGACTACAATGAACTACTCAGAGTTTGTTGCCGCGGTCAATGCTGGCCAAATTAAACAAGTTGTGATTGACGGCGAAAGAATCCGTGGCGAAAAAACAAACGGTTCAGAGTTTGAAAGTATTCGTCCGGCAGTTCAGGATCCTGAGCTGATGCCAAGCCTCATTAAAAATAATGTTGTGGTCGAAGGTGAAGCACCACAGCGTCAAGGCTTGCTCATGCAGTTGCTTATTGCAAGTTTCCCTGTACTTTTAATCATTTTGTTATTCATGTTCTTTATGCGCAACATGGGTGGCGGTGCAGGTGGTAAAAACGGCCCAATGAGTTTTGGTAAATCTAAAGCCAAAATGCTGTCTGAAGACCAGATTAAAGTCACTTTTACTGATGTAGCTGGTTGTGATGAAGCCAAGCAGGAAGTGGTTGAAATCGTAGATTTCCTCAAAGATCCAACCAAATTTAAACGTCTGGGTGCAAGTATTCCACGCGGTGTGTTAATGGTGGGGCCTCCAGGTACAGGTAAGACTCTACTTGCTAAAGCCATTGCAGGTGAAGCTAAAGTTCCATTCTTTAGTATTTCAGGTTCCGACTTCGTTGAAATGTTTGTCGGTGTCGGTGCATCACGTGTGCGTGACATGTTCGAACAGGCAAAACGCCATGCACCATGTATCATCTTTATTGATGAGATTGATGCAGTCGGTCGTCATCGTGGTTCAGGTACTGGTGGTGGTCACGATGAACGTGAACAGACCCTCAACCAGATGCTGGTAGAAATGGACGGTTTCGAAGGTAATGAAGGTATTATCGTCATTGCTGCAACCAACCGTGCAGATGTACTGGATAAAGCTTTACTTCGTCCAGGCCGTTTTGACCGTCAGGTTGTTGTTGGCTTGCCAGATATCAAGGGTCGTGAGCAAATTCTGAATGTACATTTGAAAAAATTGCCTTCAGTGACAGGGGTAGATGTTAAAGTGCTTGCACGTGGTACACCAGGCTTCTCCGGCGCCCAATTGGCCAATCTGGTGAACGAAGCTGCTTTGTTTGCTGCACGCCGTAACAAAAACACTGTCGATATGCATGACTTTGAAGATGCAAAAGACAAGTTGTATATGGGTCCTGAACGTAAGTCGATGGTCCTTCGTGAGGAAGAGCGTCGAGCGACGGCTTATCATGAAGCAGGCCATGCAATTGTTGCTGAAAGTTTACCAGGTACAGATCCTGTGCATAAAGTAACGATCATGCCACGTGGTTGGGCTTTAGGTGTTACCTGGCAGCTGCCTGAATTTGACCAAACCAGCCATTACAAAGATAAAATGCTGAATGAAATTTCTATTTTGTTTGGTGGTCGTATTGCTGAAGAAGTCTTTATTAACCAGATGTCAACAGGCGCTTCCAATGACTTTGAACGTGCAACCAAAATGGCACGTGCGATGGTGACCAAATACGGTATGTCTGACAAATTAGGAGTCATGGTCTATGAAGAAGATGCACAGCAATCATTTATGGGCAGTATTGGCAGCCGCAGTATTTCGGAAACCACACAACTAGAAGTTGATCGTGAAATTCGTCGAATTCTGGATGAACAATATAAAGTCGCACGCAATATCCTGGAAAGTAAAAAAGATGTTGCCCATGCGATGGTGAAAGCTTTAATGGAATGGGAAACCATTGATCGGGATCAAATCCGTGACATTATGGAAGGTCGTGAACCTCAACCGCCAAAAGTTTATGTTGCAGAAAATCCTGTGATTGATGTAACACCAAATGATGGCCCGTTGACACCTCCACCATTGCCAGCCAATTAAGCTTAATAAAAAACCACCTTCGGGTGGTTTTTTATTGCAGCCATTTGAGCCACGGGTTAATAAATGATTTTGCTATAAACGATATAACATCAAAATAAACTATGAGAATGAGATTATTCAACTATTTAAGATAGCAAATATCTACAGCATATTAGCCAGTGAATGGCTGCAGGTGATAGGATGATTACAAACTAAAATAATGCAATATTCTAAAAATAATTACTTCGAAATCTAGCGATTATTCTTATTCAGTTTTGCTTTATTTAATTATCCATAAGACAATATTGAGGTTATTTTAAGTGAGTATTGAATCATGCAGCTGATGCCTTTGTTACCACATGTATGGACATTTGGTGATTTAAAATTGGACTTATCCCAGCCGCATGTAATGGGGATTCTCAATGTCACCCCAGACTCTTTTAGTGATGGTGGTCGGCATAATCAAAAAGAAGATGCAGTTGCCCGCGCACTGGAAATGATCGCTGAAGGCGCAACC
The DNA here is from genome assembly GCF_014837015.1 of Acinetobacter pecorum. Classification (GTDB taxonomy): domain Bacteria; phylum Pseudomonadota; class Gammaproteobacteria; order Pseudomonadales; family Moraxellaceae; genus Acinetobacter; species Acinetobacter pecorum. The sequence continues at coordinate 6,651 of NZ_JACSPT010000003.1, read as the reverse complement.
GTGATTGATATTGGCGGTGAATCGACCCGTCCAGGTGCAGCAGCAGTAGAAGTGGAGGAAGAAATTCGCCGCGTGGTGCCTGTGGTTGAAGCTTTATCCAAACATAATGTCATTCTCTCGATTGATACGTCGCAACCTGAAGTGATTCGTGCAGCGGTTCGGGCCGGAGCGCATATCTGGAATGATGTCCGTGCTTTGACTCGGCCGAATGCATTGCAGACCGCAGCAGAGCTGAATATTCCAGTAATCATCATGCATATGCGTGGTGAACCGACCACGATGAACAATCTGGATCAATATGAGGACGTCACTGCTGATGTGATTCGCGAGTTATCCCAACGCGTTCAGGATGCCTTGGATGTGGGAGTAAAAGCGGAAAATATCATGATTGATCCAGGTTTTGGTTTCGCTAAAAATGCCCAGCAAAATTTACAGTTGCTGAACGAATTTTATAAACTGACAGAAATGGGCTATCCGATTCTGTCTGCTTTATCTCGTAAACGCTTTATCGGGACAGTGCTAGATGGTGCAGCACCGCAAGAGCGGGCAGTAGGCTCTGCAACAGCACATTTACTGAGTATTCAGCAAGGTGCCTGCATGGTACGAGCACATGATGTTAAGGCTACAGTCGATGCGATTAAAGTCTGGCAAGCCATGCAAATGGCTTAGAAAGCGAGGCCGGGAAATCCCTACATTGACAATGTTGTTTGGCTTTTAAGCAACAATATGCTATATAGGCACGCTTAGATTAGATAGTCATCCTTTAGAGTGCCTGTAATGTTTGCAGATTTACTTCTCCCCATGTTCGATGATGAATATTATCCCGATATTCTGGTTGCTGAAATCAAACAGCATATCGAACGTTTTGCCCAAAAAGTCGCTAAATCAGGTTTGTCAGATCAAGAAATTTATCAGCTTGCCAATCTGACTGTGGCTGATATTAATGTCATGAAACCTCAGTTTGAAGATCTGGATTCATCTCTGGATGATAGCGCTGCAGATTATATTGCCGAAGCCATGATGATGGTGGTTCAAGAACACGGCCTGTTCGAGATTGAAATGGAAGAACTGATTACCAATCGAGAATGGTGATTTAAGAAAACCCTGCAGCTGCAGGGTTTTTTATTGTCTGTTGAAATACTCTTTAAAGCTATTAAAGCGAATCGAGCCTAATAATAGTTGCTCTTCATTCATGCATTGCTGATACAGATTCTGGTAATAAGCTTGCAGATCTGACTGACCTTGAACCTGTTGTGGTGTTTTTGATCTGGATTGTTGATAAGCCCAAAAAGCCAGTTGCCGGAGTTTCTGCAATTTGATCTGATCAATTGCGCTACAGGAATTTTTAAATAAAGGTTCCAGGATGACCACCCCAAAGGAGGAAATCGCTAAAAAGATCATGCTGATAATGACCAGCACATCCGAATGAACCAGATAAAGATTAAGCAGCAAACATAGAAAAATTGGAATTTGCAGATAGAGACAATTTTGCAAACGCTGACTATAGGCTTTGGAGCTGTACTGTGCTTGATATTGCGCATAACAGATATAAGGATACAGTAGGGCCATCAGCATAATTAAGGTGACATTAAAGGCAACCGTGGCATTTTTGAAAAAATAATATTCCAGAAATACCGAGCTGATACTACAGGCTACACAGACCAGAAGGGACAGTAAATTAATCGCGATAACGAACTGGATATTTTGCAGGGCATTAAATTTAAAGCGGCTATAATGCAACTTTAGAAAAAAAGCATCTGGATGACGTAATTGTAATGTGGCGAGATCGAAGTGTTTTAATTCTGACATGGGGGATTTCGCGCTAAAAAATAAAATTCAGGCACAAAAAAACCAGCACAATGCTGGATTTTTTATTGCACCATTTTAATAAAAATTAAAATGGTGCCCGAGGCCAGACTCGAACTGGCACGCTTTGTGGGCGGGGGATTTTAAATCCCCTGTGTCTACCGATTTCACCACTCGGGCATGTGCGCAATAATAGAGGACGAAATAAAGCTTGGCAAGCAAATTTCTAAATGATCGCTTTCTTTTCAAGCAATTCCATCACTTCTTATCTACAAACTAGGTCTATCTACCTGTTCTCTTAATGAAGAGTTGTAGATATTTAATAGAGAGAATTAAGAGTGATTGATATTACTATGAGTTATCTTTCAGATAACTATCGATGTCCAGATACTTGATGGTTTTGCAATATTGATGCTCATATTTCAGCAGCCGCGTATATAACCCGGCATAGTGATTTAATTGCTGTTTGAGTACGGCATGCCGAGGATCATGGCTTGAATAAAAACGTAATTTTAGTCGGATCAGACAGGTCTGTTTATAAGCCCAGAAACAGATTTTGCGTAATTGTTGCAGCTGGTAATGTTCAGCATTCTGGCTATTTGTTCGGAATAAATTCTCCCGATAAAAACGTACAAAGCCAAAGCTCACGCCAAAGAAGAAGAGAGTCCACATCAGCAAACTGCTTTTCATAAACAGTAAATTTAAGGCTAGCAAAAGAATCACAATAGCCATTTTGATCGGAGTGTGACGCAATGACTGGTACAGTGAATAAGAAGAATGCTGAATCTGTTGCAAAATCAAGGTAAGACTCAACATCAAAAACAACAGAATGCCTAAAATGGCATAACTCTGTGCCTGAAATTCGCTGATTTGCATAAAAGCATGCTGTAGCAGATCTCGTGACATCAAACTTATGGGAATAAAAATCATGGCGGCCAAAGTCCATGGAATAAAAGACTTGGCTTTATCCCAGATTCCTCGAATTTTGATCTGGCTATAGAACAGGTAATTGCCTTTAAATGCAGCCGGATACTGTCGTTTAAGTTGCTGTAACAACAGCGTCACTTGTCTAGTGGGCATCATCCTAAGATTAATTTAATATTTAGATGAAGCACTATAGTCGATTTGGCGCAAAATCGCAGAAGAAATGCAGTTTCAGAACGTAGCGCTGTTTTAATCATGAAGATTTTGATTTTTTAGCGTCGAATTATGCGAAAATAGCCCATTCAAGATTTATTTTTTTAAGGACAGTTTATGACTGATCAATCTCCTCAGGCGTTAAGCGACATCGAAATTTTAGACATCCTGCAAAGTATGAAAAAGGATGAGCTAAATACTGAGGCGCAAGCAGCAATTCGTCAGGGTGGCAAAGCTGGTCGTCAGGAAGCACATAAAGCAGCCTTGGTAGCATTGAATCAGTCATTTGAAGACAAATTTGTCGAAGCGGTATCGTTGGCTTTGGGTTTAAATTCGGCCCAGATCAAAAAAATCCGTTATAAAAAAGACCGGATCCGTATTTTAAAAGCGCACGGTATCGATTATATGGCGATTGATGGTGCTGAAACTGCACAGGTATTGTCACAAATTGCACAAGCAATTGTGCGTGAAGATGCCATTGTCACCCATGACCTGCACAATATTTTTCCGTTCTGGAAAGAAGGCTGGCCTATGGTGCAATTCGATAATGCTTATAAAATTTTAGAAGATGATATCCAGATTCACTATCAAGCTGTTCTAGAGGCTTTATTAGCGAAAGTCTAAATTATAAATAGTTTTAAAAAGCACCTTCGGGTGCTTTTTTAATCGCGATACATCAGTGCAATCAGCCAACTGATGGGCAAAATAAATAAACGCCACCAGGTGATCAAGGGCCAATAAAAATACTCTCCAAACCTCAAGGTCGAGTCGAAACCTTGTCGGCGACGTTCATGCGGATAGGGAATAATGAAAACGGTTAAAACCAGCATAATGATGGCTGCCAGTAAGAGCAGGGGATTCTGCTGTTTGGCAAAAAAGAAATAAAATAAATACAGAGCGGAATAAAAAAACAGACATGCCAAAAATGCAGAAATATTCATTACTCACCTTATGATTTTTTTATTAGAATAATTTTTTCTATTTATTAGAAAGAAGAACCAGACTAATCTGATTCTTCTTGAATAACTGAATTGGTTTCGATTAAGCGGGTCACCAGTAACTGGTCAATTTTAAAGTGATCGACATCCACCACTTCAAACTTATAAGCACCAAATATCACTGCATCTGCAGGACGTGGAATCTTGCGTAATTTATACATCATAAAACCAGCGATGGTTTCATAGTTTTCATCATCAGGCATTTCATCAATTTCAAGCGCATGCTTGATATCTTCAATCGGTGTGCTGCCTTCAATCAGCCAGGAATTGTTGTCACGTTTAATAATTTGCTGATCGGCTTCAATAGGCGTCACCCAGTCACCCATCACGGTAATCATAATATCGGAAAGGGTAATCACGCCAACGACCAGCGCATATTCATTAATGACGACGGCAAACTTTTCCTTGGTGGAGCGGAAACGGTCCAGAACTTCTGATAAGGTTAAAGTATCCGGAATGGTCAACACATTACGGATGGTATTTTCATTGAGCTGCAGCAGTGACTGGTTATTCAGAATACGCACCAGAATGTCTTTGGCATCGACATAGCCAATCACACTGTCGATGTCATTGCTGCATACCAAAAATTTGGAATAAGGATATTCCGCCAGCTTTTGCCGAATACTTTCTTCCGGTTCATTTAAGGTAAAAAACACCACATTTTCACGTGTGGTCATACTCGAAGGCACGTTACGTTCTTCCAGCTCGAATACGTTTTCAATGAAATGGTGTTCCTGCTTCTGGAGTACACCGGCCTGTGCACCGGCATCCATCACTGCAGAAATATCATCAAAAGTAATATTGTCATCACGGATGGTATTCACTTTAAACAGACGGAACAGCATGTTGGCAATCGCGTTAATGAACCAGGCCAAAGGTTTACAGACTTTAATGAAAATCTGAATTGGCTCGATGACTGAGACTGCGATCTTTTCTGGCGCAATCATGGCCAGACGTTTCGGCATCAGGTCCGCAAATAAAATAAATAATGAAGTGACGACAGTAAAGGAAAGCGCAAAGCTGATATTTTCAGCCCAAGGTCCTTGGTAAAAGCGGGAAACAAAATTATAAATATAAGGACGGAAGGCGCCTTCACCTAAAATACCGCCGAGAATGGCGACTGCATTTAAACCAATTTGAGAGGCTGCAAAGAAGTCCGCAGAATTTTCTTGTAGATCTAAAACTTTTTGAGCGCGATGTTCACCCGATTCAGCCAGAATTTTCAGTTTGACTTTACGGGCACCTGCGAGGGCGATTTCTGTTAAAGATAAAAAACCGGCCCCCGCGATGAGTATTAAGATAATCACGATATTTTGTAAGAGGCTCACAAATCCACCTGTGGATAAATAATATCTTAGGATATTTTTAGCATAAAAAAAGACTTGAGGTGTAACAATGACAGCTCAAGTCCTCAAAGTATAATCTTCAAAAATAAGAATTTAGAAGATTGTAAGGTTAATAGTTTGAAAATTGAGAATTATTGCTCAGGAATTCACGATTTTCCTCTTCAATCATTTGCCGTGCAACATATAAAATCAGCTGACGTAACCAGCGATGTGCCGGATGATGATGCAATAATGGGCACCACGCCATTTTCAATTCAAATTCCGGAATATAAAACGGCGGATCTTTTAAAATCAGATTGTGATTTTTGGCTTGCAAGCGCGCAATACGTGAAGGCAGTGTTGCAATCAGATCTACATTGGATGCTAATAAGCCTGGCATTTGATAATGACGGGTAAATACCGAAATCTTACGTTTCTGGCCAATACGTTCCAAAGCCTGATCAATCCAGCCTAAACCGGCCTGTTTTTCAGGATTCACCCCGAAACCAACACCCATACCGGTTTTAGAAACCCAGATATGCTGTGCATCCAGGTAACTTTTAAGGTTTAAGTTGCTTGCGGCAGGATGCTTGTTATTTAAAAGACAAGAAAAGCTGTCACGCCAGACCAATACCTGATGAAAACTTTGCGGAATCTCATTAAAGCGGTTGATTGCCAGATCGACCTTGCCCTGCTCCATATCCCGATAAGACACGTCACTTGGCGTCAGGAAGTCGAGAACAACATTTGGAGCTTCTGAACGCAAGGCTTTGACTAAGCGTGGTACTAAAGTGGCTTCGGCATAATCCGAGGTCATGATCCGGAAGACACGATTTGAGGTATATGGACGGAACTCGGTACGCGGTTCCAGAATCATGGACAAGTCAGCCAGGGCATCCCGAATGCGGGGCTGCAATTCTAAGGCACGTTCAGTGGGTGTCATGCCTTCAGAAGAGCGAATCAGGAGAGGATCATTAAATAAATTGCGTAATCGGCGTAAAATGTTACTCATGGCAGGCTGGGTAACACCCAATTGTTCTGCTGCACGGGTGACATTTTTTTCGCGAAGAAGTACATCAAGATAAATTAATAGATTGAGATCGACTCGCTCCAGATTCATAAAAGAAATACCGAGAATAAATACAAGAAATTATGCTCATTATGCCATAACTGACGGGCTTTGTGTAAAGCACCGATGAAAAAAAAGCCATGATAAAACAACCATAGTCTATGGAATTTGTTTAGGTTGAGCTGGATTATCAAGGTGTTTTACTAGGGGGGAATAGGAGGGATTTCTGAAAGCTGATCTAGGGCGTGTCCTCATTTGAAAAATTGGTTTTAAATACTTAAAATCCTCCTTTAAGCTCTTTTGATTTCTATATTTT
>NZ_JACSPT010000039.1:0-3252 GCF_014837015.1 Acinetobacter pecorum | reverse complement strand
CAAGTACAAGCGTTATGATACGCGCACTTGATAATCTCTGTGATTTATCACAGTTTCCTGACCTGACGAAGGCTGGAAAAATCATTAACAGAATATATTTGAGTTGAAATAATTTGTTCATACTCGTTGAAATCAAAATTAAGAACTTGTTCTTAATTGAGAGATTAATGAGTTACTAGCGAAATTAACTGAATCAAGCGTTTTGGTATATGAATCTAATTGAAGCTGTACTGTAGTTAAATCTACGAAACGCCAACTGTATGAGTAAGTCGCAAGACGAACTCTGTTGCTTATCCTACTTGTAAGGATAAACGACTGTTTGGGGTTGTATAGTCAAGTAATTAAGTGCATGTGGTGGATGCCTTGGCAGTCAGAGGCGATGAAAGACGTGATAGCCTGCGAAAAGCTCCGGGGAGGCGGCAAATATCCTGTGATCCGGAGATGTCTGAATGGGGAAACCCACTTACCATAAGGTAGGTATTGCATGATGAATACATAGTCATGCAAGGCGAACGAGGGGAAGTGAAACATCTCAGTACCCTTAGGAAAAGAAATCAATTGAGATTCCCTCAGTAGCGGCGAGCGAAAGGGGAAGAGCCCATTAAGTTATCTAAGTTCTAGTGGAATGCTCTGGGAAGTGCAACCATAGTGGGTGATAGTCCTGTACACGAAAGGGCTTAGATAATGATGTCGAGTAGGGCGAGGCACGTGAAACCTTGTCTGAATATGGGGGGACCATCCTCCAAGGCTAAATACTCCTGACTGACCGATAGTGAACCAGTACCGTGAGGGAAAGGCGAAAAGAACCCCTGTGAGGGGAGTGAAATAGATCCTGAAACCGCATGCATACAAGCAGTGGGAGCCGACTTGTTCGGTGACTGCGTACCTTTTGTATAATGGGTCAGCGACTTATATTCAGTAGCGAGGTTAACCGAATAGGGGAGCCGTAGGGAAACCGAGTCTTAATAGGGCGCATTAGTTGCTGGGTATAGACCCGAAACCAGGTGATCTATCCATGAGCAGGTTGAAGGTTGGGTAACACTAACTGGAGGACCGAACCCACTGTCGTTGAAAAGCCAGGGGATGACTTGTGGATAGGGGTGAAAGGCTAATCAAACTTGGTGATAGCTGGTTCTCCCCGAAAGCTATTTAGGTAGCGCCTCGGACGAATACCATTGGGGGTAGAGCACTGTTTCGGCTAGGGGGTCATCCCGACTTACCAAACCGATGCAAACTCCGAATACCAATGAGTACTATCCGGGAGACAGACTGCGGGTGCTAACGTCCGTAGTCAAGAGGAAAACAATCCAGACCGCCAGCTAAGGCCCCAAAATCATAGTTAAGTGGGAAACGATGTGGGAAGGCATAGACAGCTAGGAGGTTGGCTTAGAAGCAGCCACCCTTTAAAGAAAGCGTAATAGCTCACTAGTCGAGTCGGCCTGCGCGGAAGATGTAACGGGGCTAAAACTATGTGCCGAAGCTGCGGATTTGCAATTTATTGCAAGTGGTAGGGGAGCGTTCTGTAAGCCGATGAAGGTGGATTGAGAAGTCTGCTGGAGGTATCAGAAGTGCGAATGCTGACGTGAGTAACGACAATGCGAGTGAAAAACTCGCACGCTGAAAGACCAAGGGTTCCAGTCCAACGTTAATCGGGGCTGGGTGAGTCGACCCCTAAGGCGAGGCCGAGAGGCGTAGTCGATGGGAAATTGGTTAATATTCCAATACTTCTGTGTAATGCGATGAGAGGACGGAGAAGGTTAAGTCAGCCTGGCGTTGGTTGTCCAGGTGGAAGGCTGTAGGCATGCATCTTAGGCAAATCCGGGGTGCTCTATGCTGAGAGCTGATAGCAAGCTGTACTTGTACAGTGAAGTGGCTGATACCATGCTTCCAGGAAAAGTCTCTAAGCTTCAGTTACACAGGAATCGTACCCGAAACCGACACAGGTGGTCAGGTCGAGTAGACCAAAGCGCTTGAGAGAACTCTGCTGAAGGAACTAGGCAAAATGGTACCGTAACTTCGGGAGAAGGTACGCTGCTTTTGGTGATGGAACTTGCTTCCTGAGCTGAGAGCAGCCACAGAAACCAGGCCCCTGCAACTGTTTATTAAAAACATAGCACTCTGCAAACACGAAAGTGGACGTATAGGGTGTGATGCCTGCCCGGTGCTGGAAGGTTAATTGATGGGGTTAGCGTAAGCGAAGCTCTTGATCGAAGCCCCAGTAAACGGCGGCCGTAACTATAACGGTCCTAAGGTAGCGAAATTCCTTGTCGGGTAAGTTCCGACCTGCACGAATGGCATAATGATGGGGGCGCTGTCTCCAGCAGAGACTCAGTGAAATCGAATTCGCCGTGAAGATGCGGTGTACCCGCGGCTAGACGGAAAGACCCCGTGAACCTTTACTGCAGCTTGACATTGAACTTTGATCTTACTTGTGTAGGATAGGTGGGAGGCTTTGAAGCAGCGACGCTAGTTGCTGTGGAGCCAATCTTGAAATACCACCCTGGTAATATTGAGGTTCTAACTCTGCTCCATGATCTGGAGCGAGGACCATGTCTGGTGGGTAGTTTGACTGGGGCGGTCTCCTCCTAAAGAGTAACGGAGGAGTACGAAGGTGCGCTCAGCGTGGTCGGAAATCACGCGTAGAGTATAAAGGCAAAAGCGCGCTTAACTGCGAGACCCACAAGTCGAGCAGGTACGAAAGTAGGTCTTAGTGATCCGGTGGTTCTGTATGGAAGGGCCATCGCTCAACGGATAAAAGGTACTCTGGGGATAACAGGCTGATACCGCCCAAGAGTTCATATCGACGGCGGTGTTTGGCACCTCGATGTCGGCTCATCTCATCCTGGGGCTGAAGCAGGTCCCAAGGGTATGGCTGTTCGCCATTTAAAGAGGTACGCGAGCTGGGTTTAGAACGTCGTGAGACAGTTCGGTCCCTATCTACCGTGGGCGTTGGAAATTTGAGAGGATCTGCTCCTAGTACGAGAGGACCAGAGTGGACGAACCTCTGGTGTACCGGTTGTGACGCCAGTCGCATCGCCGGGTAGCTATGTTCGGAAGGGATAACCGCTGAAAGCATCTAAGCGGGAAGCCTACCTCAAGATAAGATTTCCCCGAGACTTTATGTCTCCTAAAGAGCCGTTGAAGACTACGACGTTGATAGGTTGGATGTGGAAGTGCAGTGATGCATGAAGCTGACCAATACTAATTGCTCGTGAGGCTTGACTATACAACACCCAAACAGTTGTTGTATAA
>NZ_JACSPT010000038.1 GCF_014837015.1 Acinetobacter pecorum | reverse complement strand
TGTAAGTCTTCTGTTTCTTGCTCATGGTAAACTCCTGATGAGTGTCTATAGTTTACCAAGTTAAAACCTCCTGTTTTCTCAGCACACATCAGTTAGTAATGTGTGTTCTAACAAGAGTGTTTCACTTAAGAGATTTTATGTTAAGCAGATGATCAAAAGGCCCATGAATCGAGCCTTAACCTAACGGCCAAGGAGGATTATTTTTAATTTTTATGAAGTAATAATACTTGACTAAGATATCGGCAATATGAGCCAAACAAAACAAAAGTAGCATTAAATATACGATCAATAAGCAGATCATGAATACTGTTTCCCAACTTTCATAGTAGTTTTTATATATTTTTTTACTTACGTCCCACCCGTGAAGACTGATTAGAATTACAGTAATAATTAAAACAGTTAAAACAATTAAAACTTCCATATATTTAGTGTATTTATAACTTCAAATTTTGAGCATATAAGATAGATATTTTTTAAACAATATAAAAACTCTTAGATCAACCTTGAAGATAGTTCTATATAAGATTGGCTTTGTTGTATAAACCTATCATTAAATATCCTTTTCAACCCTATAATTATTGGATGAATAAATTTGATTAACTTAAAGAAATATTGATTAGAATGAGTTTTATTCTAATCAAACTTAAATTATGAACTTTAAAAAAAGTCAGTTTTTACCATTTTTCTTCAGCATTGTATCGAGTGTCTCTTTTGCTCAGTCTTCTCACTTTAATGATTTATTAGATGCTGCTGCCCAAGGGAATGCAGATGTGCAATATAACCTTGGAGAGATGTATGACAAGGGCCAAGGTGTCGCTCAGAGTTATGAGAAGGCATTTGAATTCTTCAGTACGTCTGCGGCCCAGGGGAATGCTAATGCGCAATTCAGTTTAGCAGGAATGTATTTAAATGGTGATGGTGTTACTCAGAGTTATGAGAAGGCATTTGAATGGTTCAGCAAATCTGCAGTACAGGGGAATGCTAAGGCACAAAATAACCTAGCAGCGATGTATTACGATGGTCTAGGTGTTACCCAGAGTGATGAGAAGGCATTTGAATGGTTCAGCAAATCTGCAGTACAGGGGAATGTTAATGCGCAATATAGTCTTGCAATGATGTATTACGATGGTCGAGGTGTCGCCCAGAGTGATGTTAAGGCGTTTGAATGGTTTAGTAAGTCTGCAGCACAGGGGAATGTAATGGCGCAATATTATCTGGCAATACTGTATGACAGTGGTCAGGGTGTCGCCCAAAGTGATGATAAGGCATTTGAATGGTTTAGTAAGTCTGCAGCACAAGGGAATGCGCTAGCACAATATGACTTAGCCGTGATGTATTACGATGGTCGAGGTGTCGCCCAGAGTGATGTTAAGGCGTTTGAATGGTTCAGTAAATCTGAAGCAAAAAGGGGAATGGCGGCAGCGCAATATGGTCTTGGAATAATGTATGACAAAGGTCGAGGTGTCGCCCAAAGTGATGTTAAGGCGTTTGAATGGTATAGCAAGTCTGCAGCACAGGGGCATGTAGATGCGCAATATAACCTAGCAGTAATGTATGAAACGGGTAAAGGCACAAGCAAAAATACAATCTTGGCAAATGAATGGTATCTAAAAGCAGCAGATAATGGTGATGCAATGGCCCAATTTAATATTGGTAATAATTATCTATATGGTCGAAATGGTTTACCAAAAAATCGTACACAAGCTTTAAAGTGGTTTAAAAAAGCAGCAGATAATGGGAATGTACAAGCAAAACTAGTGCTTGCAGGGTTACAGTAATTAGGTAAGTCTTTCTAAAATTAACATAATATACATTATATGAAATTATAAAAATTATTTTATTTCACTGATATTTATGTCTTTTTTAAATTTTAGACTTGGGTTATTGCCCCGTTTTTTTATTGCATATAAGAGATTTTATGTTAAATAAAAAGGCACCTCACGGTGCCTTTTATCTCTAATTTAGCTATCAGCAAGAAGTAATTTATAAAACTTACCAACCTCTGTTCTTGTAGCTAATTGGGAAAGACCCCTAATTAAGCTTTCTTTATCAGAGTATGCCGATGTATCGCCATCAACTTTTATTCTTAGTGGATATCCATCTTCATTTTCTATAATTTCAGCAATCTCATACGATTTAGAGCCATTAGACAAACGAAGAGCTTTATAAGACTCAGTCGAATAATCATTTAAAATTGATGCTGCTGAGGCCCACAAGGCATTGGTAGTCTTGTGTCGAATCGTACGTGTTAGATTATCTATTTTAGTAAAAATTTTGTTATCTGACGCTCTCTTAAATGATTGAGAAAAATCCTCGAATATTTCTGCAATTTCATTTTTATTACTTTCAGCTACATCTGCTCGTTGAATACCTATGGAGATGCTGTCTTCAAAATTAAAATGGCTCATGAGTTATGATCTCCATGTCAGGTTAAATTGAATTGGTAAATGATCTGACCAACGTTCAGTCTTATTGGTGATATCAAATATATTTAATATTTTTAGTGAATTCTCAGAATATTTCCATCCTGAATCACCTTCTATTAAGTTTTTAGCAAACATTACTTGATCAAAATTGAACCAATGTTGATAGTTTTTCTGTTTATAAAAATACGTTCCAAGAGTTAAATAAGGTACTGAATGGCTTAATGGAGGGGGAACATTCAAGAAGTTCCAAGAAGGATTATATAGCAGCTCAAATCCATTTTTACTTCGACTTGGAGATTTAGGCTCTCTAAAACTACATAAATCCTCGGTCAAGCTAGTGCAATATGGCTCAGTGTTAAAGTCACCAGCAATAATAATATTGTTATTTACTACTAACCAGTTATTTAAATGAAACCTTAAATTTTGCGCTACTTTCTCCCTGACCTTCTGAATTTCAGGGGTTAATATACTTGGCCAATGTACTAATACAAAACTCAATAGTTCTTGGTTATAAACATCAATAAAGTCATACTTTTGACCGCTTTTAGAGAATTCTCCCTTATAGCTTGAATCCGTATTTTCACAGTCATGGTGCTTTTCTGTTTGAATTAATAAAAATTTATCCGAACGATAAATGATACAGGTATCAAATCGAGTATTTCCTCTTTGTTGGGTTCCATTAGCAACTCTATAAGGGATCTTGAAACGCTCAAAAATACTATTTAAGTAATTTACGGAAGTATCATCAATCTCTATTAATCCAATAAAATCAATATTTTGTGTTAATAGTCTTGCAATAAAACGTTTGCTTATTCTCCAACTTCTTTGATCAACTGCTGATCTAGAGGAACTTATTTTAGCATTCCAAATAATTATATTTAGATCAGTAGTTGGCATAATTGAGTTCCATTTTACCTAATCCAAAGAGGGTCAGTATTCCAATTAGTGGGGAACCCTGCTTGATGCATATGATTATTGGCAAAAGGATATCTATTAAAAATATCTTCTAGTTCTGCTCTTAGGTCCAAATTTTGGATTTGAAGCTTCTTTAGCATTTTTTGAATGACAGCAATGGTTGTATATGGTCGGTGTTTATTAGGTGATGAAATAGTTAAAACATTATTTAAATTACTAGGAATAGAAAGTTTTGCATTCCATAGGCGACTGTGGTGAGCACAACGATTACGGACATCTCGAATACATCGGATCCAATTCACTAAAACTTTGTAATCCTTTGCGCCAAACTCTTTTGCTAAATTATCGAAATCTATAGTTGGTAAGCTATGATTAATAGCATCATATATTTTATAAATTTGACCTAAGCTTAATAGTTCACTGGCAATCCAAAATGGGGGTAAGTTTTTATATTTATCATGCTTGTCATTGTAATATTTTGATCTATAGTTTGAAGCATAGAGTTCTTTTTCTCGATTAAAGTCATTACTTATTTTGTCTCTAATAGAATCAATAGCATAAGTGTTATTTCGAACAATAAAAAAAAGAGAGTTATCTAAATACCAAAATGGATCTGAAGTTGTTCTGGAAATTAGATGATCCAACCTGCTGCGTAATTTAACTTCTATTTTGGCAATAGCTTTAAACATCAGTATTCTTAGCTCTTCATCAAACCTATATAGTTCAACACCTGATTCGAAAAAAGAATTAGAACGATAAACCTTAGGGTTAGTACCTTGCAGGTCAAGCATCGGATGAAGATATATTTTGAAATGGTAATAACTAATTTGGCTTAAAATCTTTTCTGCTTCAACTTCATTACTAAATAACAGATTTTTCCCTTTTAAATCATTAATTAAATCAATTGGTTGTCTATATGGTTTTAAATATAAGGAATAAGGCATATTAATTAATGTAATGAAATATAAGCAAAAAAAAAGCTCACTAGAAAGTAAATTAATACTTGCTGCGAGCGTCATTAAGTACAATATAGTAAGTTAAGATAGTTTTGTCAAATAGTTAATGTATTAGAATTTCTAAAATTAACATAATACACGTTATACGAATTCCCAATGTTAGAACCCATTCAAAATGTCTATATTCTCACCAATAAAAATGTCTAGTTTATGATGGTTTAAACATCATGGACTGGATATGAAATATAGATGCTGATCACTATGTCTGACAAAGAAATTCAACGTCTTACCCAAGTCCGTGCTGCTGAAATCCTCAATCTTTCAACCCGTCAAATTACCCGGTTATTACAAAAGCTCAATCAAGATGGTGTCTCAGGTATGGCGCATGCCAGTCGTGGTCAACCAGGTCATCGTCGCCATGATGATTTATTAAAATCAAAATGTCTTTCCATTATTTCTGAACATCTGCTGGGATTTGGACCCACCTTGGCCCATGAGAAGCTCAGCAGCATATTTGACCTGAATATCCCGGTAGAAACGCTTCGGCGCTGGATGACTGCAAATGACCTCTGGATTCCGCGATCCAAGCGCCTTAAACGTCCATATCAGCCACGTTATAATCGGGATTGCTTCGGTGAGCTGATCCAGATTGATGGCTCATATCATGACTGGTTCGAAGGACGCGCTGCTAAGTGCTGTTTATTGGTGTATATCGATGATGCCACTGGAAAGCTGTTACATCTGCGCTTCTGTGAGGCGGAAACGACCTTCGACTATATGCTTTCAACCCGAGCCTACATTGAACAATACGGTAAGCCTCTGGCCTTTTATAGCGATAAACATTCGGTCTTCCGAGTGAACCAGAAATCGAGCCAGGACAGCAAGATCACGCAATTTGGCCGGATTCTGAATGAGTTAAACATTGATATTATCTTTGCCAACTCACCACAGGCCAAAGGTCGCGTAGAACGCGCGAATAGAACCCTTCAAGACCGTTTGATCAAGGAGATGCGTCTGGAAGGCATCAGTTCAATTGCCGAAGCCAATGCCTGGCTACCCTGCTTTATTGAGCATTTCAACCAGAAGTTCACCAAGTGTGCGAGAAACCCAAAGAACTTGCATCGATCTTTAACGGAATCTGATGCTGAGCTGGAGGATATATTCACCTGGCAGGAACCGCGTAAGGTCACAAAGAACCTAACCATCACGTATGACAAGTGTATTTATCTGCTTGAACCGACACAGCTGAATCATAAGCTTGTTGGGCAATACATTTCATTTCTGGAATACCCGGATGGCACTGTGGCCATCATGCATGAAGGACGGAAGATTAACTATAGCGTCTTCAATAAACTGGCTGGACTACAGCAGAATGCAGTGGTTGAGAATAAACGGTTAGGCTCGGTTTTAGCCCATATCCAGCAGCAACATGAGGAGTTGGAGAAACAGAATAAACGTTCCCGTCTCAAGAAAAGTATGCCGAGTCGTAAAGCTCAGAAAGCTGTTATTGAACAAAGAAATTTAAATCCTGTGCTTGACTCTTGCAGTTAAAAACAGGACATTTTAAATGGTTTATCGCATAGACATTTTAATTGGTGAATAACACCCAAGGCATGGCTTTTAGTCATGCTTTTTTTATCAAAAGAGTATAGCTGAATGATAAAGAGCCCAATAGCATTCGATATCTATCATTAAACTTAATGCAATAATTAAATGATAGTATTATCGTTGGTCTAATCAAATTAAGACTAAATGATAGTAATGGAAACTACTAATTTCGTATAACCACCAATATGTTAAATGGGACTAAGTATTTCAATTTGATCTGTATTTGCGATTATCGAGTACGTTCATAAATATTAATGTGATGACTATAATAAGGACATATTGCAAACTAAAAGCAATAGCAGAAATATAAGGATGTGCGAAACTGTTTAAGTAGGTAAGAGTATCGCCTTTACGCCATTCTTTATATGGAGGAAGAGGCTCATCATTGATAAAAAACCAATTCAGGTTGATTAGGCTTAAGGTAAAGCAGAAAAATACAATTCCAAGCCAGCCATTGATAGACTGCTGGTTTTTATTCAATTTTGCATAATGCTGACGTATTTGTTTTACATGTGTGGCGGGTAGTGGGTATCTTAAATAATTAATAACAATAAGACCAATCACGAAAAAATTACATATTGCAAAATAGTCATTTAGAAACTTATGCTGGCTTGAAATCGAAGAGGAAATTGTGTTCGGAAATAAGCCATTAAATGAGAAATCAAAACTGACTATGACTAATGCGATTGCAGTGGGGATCAGATAAAAATAATAAAATGGTGCTGTAACATCTAAATAATATAAAAAAGCTGATTTTTTTTTCATGATTTTTGGTGATTTGGTTTAAGTTTTTCTAAAATTAACATAATACACCTTATACGAAATTAAAATGTAAGCCCAAAATAGAAATGTCCGGTTTCTCCAAAGTAAAAATGTCCGCTTTTAGAATATGCACTTTTGCAATTTC
>NZ_JACSPT010000037.1 GCF_014837015.1 Acinetobacter pecorum | reverse complement strand
AATAGCAGAGAACTTTTATCGGTTAGCTGCCTAGCATATCCCAAGTGAAAGTCTCCTGCTAATTCAGCACATATCAGAGACTCAAAATTAAAACCGAAGTTGAAATCATTAAACTTTATCAAATTACTGATCCTACTTTATTACTCGCATTATCTAAAATTGGGAATAACTTGAATCAAATAGCCCGCGCATTAAATATCATCAAAAATGCGGATCTAAGAGATCAGCGTAAGCTTGATATTTTTCATGTGTTGTTGGTCTTAAAGGGTATTCAAAATGAGTTAGAACAAATATTTCCTACCCTACCAAAAATCAGTAGACAAAATCCGAATAGGCTTCGCAAACAACTTGAGAATTTAAACGTTGATCAGGCACAACCTTCAATCGTATTAGCGGAGAAGGATGAAAGTGCATATTAAGTTTTTAGATCATGGCAAAGGGTCAGCTACACATGCTTCCGCATATCTTTTAGATCGACTTGATCATCGTGGAAATGTTCGTGCAGGTGTTCAGGTCTTACGTGGTGATGCCACCACATTCAATGCTATTTGTCATGCGAGTCCACACCTATGGAAATATACGAGTGGAGTCATCGCTTGGTCAAAAGATGATGATCCTACTGACGCTCAGATTATGGAGGTTTTAAATAACTTTGAGGAGCATGCATTTGCAGGATTGGAGCAATCACAGTATCACCTCTTTGCTGTATTACACACAGATGAGGATGGCTCAAAGCACATTCATGTTTTAGCACCACGGCTCGACATGCAAAGCGGGAAGTCACTTAATATTGCTCCCCCCAGTCATGAAAAACACTTCGATGCATTACGAGATTACTTCAACACAAAATATCAGTGGTCACGGCCAGATGATTTGCTTTTGATGCAAACCACACAGGAGCCAAATCATGTGGCCAAAATCAATGCTCAAGCAAAAAAATACATTTTAAGCGAAGACCTTAAAGCACTTATACCAAAGCAGTTTCGCAAGACAATTGATAATTACATCAAAACGCTCTTAAGGACACAAACAATTCAAAACAGGGCAGATATTGTCCAATGTATTTCTCAACTGGAAGGAGTTGAATCGGTTAAACAACGAAAAGACTCTTTAACAGTTGAAATGATCGACGGGAAAAAATACAGACTTAAAGGTGATTTTTATTATGAACAATTCGAAATTGGACTTTATATACAGCGTCTCCGAGCAGCAGCAGAAAGCCGAAAAACTCCAAGTGTCCTTGCAGCAGCTCTCTCAGACGCTAATCAATTTCGAGAAACTTATAGAGCAAAGCGAGCAGCCTATAATCAAAAGCACTACGCTTTTGCACAGCGTACAGGGGGCGACAATAGCCTTGGAGGCACATCTCAACTCATTGTTGAAAGAGATAGGGGATTTATCACCCCAAGCCATACAAACACTGACAGAGGGCTACACAGCACAAATCAATCAACTCCAGTCTCAACTTGCCAATATAGATATTGCGGAAGTTTCAAAAGTGAAATCGAGCATAGATTCGTTTTCAATATCAATTCAAAAGTTACAGTCCAAAATAAACAATCAATTGCAGAATATCTCGATAGACCAACCCAGTTTACAAAAGAGTATACAAGCCCAAATACAGCAAGCGATCACCAATCAAAGCCAGCAAATCGAGAGCGGAATAGAAATGCTGATTACGGAAAAACTGGATGCGCAAAAAGCGACATACATGTTGGGTGGGGCGATCTTGATTGGACTATTGAGTCTTTTAATCGCTTTATTTATGGCTTATCAAACAGCTACAAACGTCAAGACCATCAAAGCACAACAACAGATAATTCAACAGAATTCAGAATCAATCACAGCTCAAATCGAATATTTGAAGAGATTACAAAGGTAAGTCATGCAAACCGAAATAGATCAATATTTGATAGAACAAACCAACTTATTGCAACAACAAAACAGCTTATTGGCAGCACAAAACGAAACTTTGAGCCAACAGGTCAGTTCATTAAAAAATATTTTGATCAGCTACAACGAAGTGGAGCAGCGTTTAGTGAACAAAATCGACACATTGAATATAGAGAAAGAAACTCAAAACGCTTTGATTTCAGCAATGAAAGCAGAACTTTCAAATCTCGAACAGGGCGAATTTTCGGAGCAATTACAGCGAGAATTTCAAGAAAACTTGAGAATCCAATTACAAACGCACTTAACGACAGCATTCAATCAACTGGATTTAAAAGCAAATGTCAGAGACTTAGTGCAGAGCGAATTGCACTCCCTTCAACAGGTCATCAGCAAACAACAGATAGATTTGGAGAAAGCACTCTCGAAAATATTGCAATTTCAGCCACCAACAGACTTTTACGAAGACTTGGAGATGCAAAGCGAGCAGATCAATACGCTTGGGACAACTGTAGAAGGCTTAATGACCTTAATCAAAAACTTGGAAAATTAGAACCTATCATCGCTCAAATAAGATGCAAGCCAAAGCCAGCAACAGATTGGCAGTTACGATCTGATGGATTTTATCCTGGCTATCTTAGAGCTTATCAAGAGTTGTCAGCACAGCAGCAACAGGCTTATCAGGATAAAAAAGTATTGTGGGTGATTGAAATTACAGAACAAAAAACTGAAAAAATCCTAGCCTACATGACTGAGGCTAGAAGAAATATTGACAGTAATGACTATGCAAGGATCGAAGAAATCATCAAGAATGATGAAAGGATGCTCAAGTATTTGAAGTGTGAATTAATTTTATCGCACAAAAATAATCATTTAGAAGATGAAAGAGCTTCATATCTATATCTTTCTTGCTTAAAAAACTTTGATGAAATCAAGGAGCGAATTAAAGCAGTTACATCTTCAACGTATCAAAGTTCTGATGATGCTCCATCTAGGGTTACGCAACACACTTATGCAATAGAATTCAAATCTAAACAGGAAAATGATTCGAATGCCGATGTTGATTTGTAGAAAATCAACATCGTGTAAAAAAACTGCATGAATTACCAATAACTACATAGTTGTTGGTAATGATAGTAATCGTTGCATAATTAGACTTGATACCTCAAGAGAGTGGTTTTACATCTTCTGATCATTGACGGTAAATAATCTATAAATCGAACGACTCACTCGAGTTTTGAGATGTAACGATTTGGATGGGTATTAAAAAGCCTTGGTAGTACCAAGGCTTTTTTAGCTATTTCATTCTGTGATCTGACCAATAACAAGGGACAGTGATTAATTGATTTTCGTGTAAGCGTGACCAGAGTCGTACACCAAGATCTTGTTCAAGATTTTCAATAGTGAAATTAGAGATAATCATGGTAGGTTTCATCATGTCATAACGTTTGTATAGCACTTTATGAATAAGCTCTAAACGAGCCGAATGGCGATCATGCAGTCCATATTCATCCAAGACTAGTAAATCAAAATCAGCAAAAAATTGAATCCACTGTTCTTCAGATTGGTCTTCAATGCTCCATGAACTCATAATTGTCTGTGCTATCTGAGCACTCGTTATATAACGAGCAGACATTTTAGTTTTATAAATAAGATTGCGAACGATCGCTGAACCTAAATGGGTTTTTCCAGTACCTGGTGTGCCATAAAGGATGAAGCTAGATTTTGACCCATTTAACAATTGCTGTGTGAAATTTTGGCAGTATCCGACAACTTGCTGCTGTTCAATAGTACTAACACTATAGTTAGAAAAGCCACATTCCAAATAACGTTGATTTAACCCTGTGCTATGAATACGGTATTGTAACAACTTTTGCTGTAACTCTTCCTGGTGTTGTTTATTCGTTTGTTCAAGATTTTCTTTTGCACAGACTTTGCATAACTGATGACTACCAACTTTTATTAATGGGTAGCCATGTTTTGAGCACAGGGTAGTTAAAACTTCATTAGGAGTTTTTAATAGATCAATAGCTATATTCATTATCTACTCCTAGATCCATTTTTGATTAATCGGTTTCACTTCATTTTTATCATCCTGTCTTTGAGATGAAGATGAAGATGAAGATGAAGATGAAGATGAAGATGAAGATGAAGATGAAGGTGAAGGTGAAGGTGAAGGTGAAGGTGAAGGTGAAGGTGAAGGTGAAGGTGAAGGTGAAGGTGAAGGTGAAGGTGAAGGGCATTCTTCAAGTAATACTTGTGCATTGCTAGAGCATTGCAAATTTAATGCTAGAGCATTGCTTGTGCTTTTATTCCAGCGAGCTTCTGCAGCAGCTTTACCTCGTTCAGATTTCATTTTTTGATTCTGAATAGCCTGTTCTTTTAAAGCAGTGAAATAATGAGATTGAATGAAACCATTGGCCTCTTCAAAAAGATTCAGGGCTTTTAAAGTGGTCATAAGACTTTTGGTCTTAGGACTTGTTAGTTTGGTCACACTCATCAGAATGTGGGGTTCACTTGGAATAGGACCATTTTTCCAAAAGTCCATCATAAGAAAAAGGGTAGCACCCACTTGCTCACTCGAGAGGCGAGTAAATTTCGCTTGAAGATCACCAATGTACAACGGCATCCAGATTGTTGCGTCAGTATTCATTTTGAACCTATAAAAGGCAGGGACATGGTAGTCATGACCCTGTAAAAAATTAAGAGAATAGTTTTAGAAAGCGTGTACGAGCCGTTTGTATAAGGTCTTCTAAGTCGTATATGTTGAAGTCATCCGTTGTAGGATAGTTTTCACATAAGCGGTCAGCCCACAAGCGAAGTGCCTGATGGTCATTGAAGCAACTGTTTACTTTAAGTTTGGGTGCGAGTTGATCTAAACGAGGAATTTCAAACTCATGAATAATGTGATTTGCCATTGCATTGGCGGCTTCACAAACAATGACACCATCAAATACTGATTTATTAAACATGGTGAATCTCCTGACAGCCTAAATTAAGCAGTGCAGGGAAATAGGGATTTCGTTTAGATGCTATTTTCTTTATCATTGGTAAGTACCTCATGATTTACGTCTTGGTGGTATTTCAGGCTTGTTTGCACGACTTATGTTTCACTTTGGCGAGAGAGGTATAAGTGGTTTGGACAGGCCTGAATTTTTTGTTCTTCATAAAATTTATGGGGAATTATCTGCAGCTATGGCATAATTAACCTCATAAAAAGTACTAGGAAAGTAGGAAAATTTATTCCTTAGACGTAAATTATCATATTTTTACGGCATTTCAAGTATTTTTTACTATTTAACTAGGAAAAAGTATGATTAAGTCAAACTTAGCTGTTTTGTTAGCTGAAAGAAAAATGCGTGTTTCAGACTTGGTAAAAGAGACTGGTATCAACAAAAGTACGCTTTATAAGCTTTATAACGATGAATCTGTGCGTATCGACTTTGAGACGATTGATAAGATTTGTTTGGCTTTAGATGTGGAAGTAGGTGAGTTGTTGGTTTTTACGAAAAAATAGTAGTGAATTACCTAATGAGTGTAGATATTTATAATTACATAACTACCTAGATTCTAGACATATATAATTATCTTATAATGAACGTTTTCATAATCTAATGGAATGCTAACCATTAGAGCCATGTCCGTTTTTTAACTGTAGGACATCTCCTGCTATAAGCTAAAAAGAAGTAATATATATTA
Source organism: Acinetobacter pecorum (assembly GCF_014837015.1). Lineage (GTDB taxonomy): Bacteria > Pseudomonadota > Gammaproteobacteria > Pseudomonadales > Moraxellaceae > Acinetobacter > Acinetobacter pecorum. The sequence continues at coordinate 2,501 of NZ_JACSPT010000037.1, read as the reverse complement.
ATCGTAATCAATAATAGATCAAAAATGTTAAACCCTATTCAACCATTTGATTTTTATGTAGATAAAGTTAAAAAAACTGTAAGTATTTATAAACAAAATGAGTTGGAATTGATTCTGTTAAGAGACCCGATATATAGTTTCTTTAGCAACAAAGAATTATCTGAGGAACATTTTAATTCATATAATCCTATACATTTTTCAGATGACTCTTTGGTCTATTTCCTATGTCATACACGATTTAAAGATTTTTTTTCTAAAAACAATGAGCTTTTCTACAATTGGATTGAGGCTTGTTATTATTATTGGATTTGTCATGATCCTATGAAAAAATTGGGAAGTTTAGTTTTTAATAGAATTTTTTATTTTTTTATTCCTAACACAATAGCTTATCACTATCAAATGATGACATTAATTAGAATTATAAACTATTCTGTAGAATACAAAGAAGATGCTATTCTAAATAAATCAGAATATATACTTTCTCACTATCATCAATTTCTAGATGATAATATCAATTGGGAATTACCAGTTTTAATTGTGCAAGAGTTGATTTTTTCTAGAAAGGAAAATAATAAATTATATGAGAATATAAGAAAAAACAATTTGAAAAGATTAAAAACTATTTATGATGAGTATTTTGAAGATTTTCATGAATCAACAAAAATAAATATTATTCTTAAGCTTATATTTCATGATGAATATTATGAAAAATCTTACACTGATTTAATCGAATGTCTAAAAAATGATGAAATATTAAAAAATATATCTGCTGGAAATACTGAGTATCTCAAAAATGTATTTGCGAGAGTTTTCTCTAAGTCTGATTATAAAAGATGTATGGAGTTATTTAGTATAATTAATGGTTATAGGAATACGAAGATATTTTCTAGTCAACACGGAATAGTAGTTCCTAATAATAATATTTTTTCATTATTAACGAATAGCGAACATATCAATTATTTAGTAGAGGATCAATATGCTAAATATTGTAAACTTATAGAATGTGAGAATAAAGCCTTAGTTCTTTCAACCGTATTGAGAGACTTTGATTTACAACCAATGATTGAAAACACAGGGAAAGATTATGGATTCCCTAGTAAAGATTTTGATTTTAATGAATTTTTAGAAAAAACTATTAGCTGTTACTCTTTAAATCATGACCTGTATCAGAGTATTAACTATCTAACAATTACTCCTTCTCATAGTCATCCAGTACAAGCAGCTTTGAGTTATCTAGATAAAGTACCTCCAATTATTAGTTATTCCTTAAATGAATTAAAAGATTTTAATCCAAATAAAAAGTTTGCTTTTTTCCTTGGTGAAAATACTTTGCTTCCAAATTATGAATATGAATTCATAGAACAATTTTTCTCTAATGAAAATCGAATTTTTGAAAATCCTAGTGTAGAGCAAATTGTAGAAGTTTTTAATGATCCATCATTTACTCATATATATATATCCGCTCATGGAAATTACGAACACTCATCTTGTAAGTTAGATAGTTTTGAATTTAGTAATGAAAATCGAATATCTGTCGATATTTTTAATAATCTTCAAAACAGATCAGAATTTCAAAGAGTAGTTGTGATGAATGCATGTTCAGGAGCACATTCTGGAATAAATTTAAACTTTCTTCACAAGGGTATATCTTCAAAATTATTAAAAAATAATTTTGCAGTATTCTCTAACTTATGGCCAATATCCTCTGATTATTCTGTAGTTTTAGGTATGTTATTAGTTTATAACCTAAGTCAAAATGATGATTTAAGAGAAGTATACTTTAATACTTTTTCAATACTAAAAATGAAGAACTGTGAAATATCTAAAAAGTTAATTGAAATGGATGAAGTCTATTTTAAAAAAATAGCACTTAAAGTTTTTGATGAAAATATTCCTATTAACAATTTTACGGCTATTAATGACTTTTCAAATATTGGAGCTATGTGTATGTATAACTAAAAATACAAGGTAATCTTCCTACTTCTTAAAATGTAGGAGTAGGTTAGCCATAGTATTCTTTATAAAAAGGTTTAATCTATTAGTCCTACTTACTTAAGATATGGCAACAATAATTTTTATTCTTTACTAGGGTAAACTCAATATAAAATATTTATCCATAGTTTGAATTATGAATCACTTACCTCAAGTCATCATTTTTGACGCTTTTGGAACACTCGTTAAAATTGGTAAGAGCCGATCGCCATACCGTAAACTGATGCAATGGTTGAAAGCTAATGGAAGAAAACCAAGTGCACAAGATGCAAAGATCATCATGTCAAATCCTGTTGATATTGCACAATTAGCGAGGAGGTTTGGAGCAGAACTACCAGAACAACTTTTGAAAGAGATTAATAGTGATCTTCAGCTTGAATTAAGTACAATTGGTGTTTATGAAGATTGAACCGTACCGGGTTTGTCGGAGACTTTTTTATTTAAGTTAGGCCACCTGACCTAACGGGTTAATCTTATCATAGTACATTGCTTCAAACTCAAAAGGCGAT
>NZ_JACSPT010000036.1 GCF_014837015.1 Acinetobacter pecorum | reverse complement strand
AATATACGTTGTGGTAAATTGTATTTAATAATATTTTTTAATTTTTTCTATATATAAAACAGAGCTTAAGTTATTCCTTTTATTGGATAATAATTTTGATTTTTATATCGTTCCTTATGTTTCTTTTGCATTATATTAGGTAATTTATGTTGCTCATTAATCTCCACTTCAATTACTTAGCTTACTATTTTTTACATTGAATTAAACTGTAACAGGTCAAAGGTTGGATAAATCAAAAAAATGAGTAAAGTGGTTATTAAGTCGAAACCCTATCGGCTTTTAATTTAAAGCAAATAGTAAGGAATACCACCATGGCTAATAACCAACAGCAAGACCAACAGAACCAACAACAGCAACAGCAAAATCAACAACGCAATCAAGATCAACAGCGTCAGCAAAATAACCAGCAAAATCCAAATCAGCAACAACACAACCAGCAGCAACAACAGCCGCAGGGTCAGAGTAATCAGCAACAACAGCAGCAACCGCAGCGTAATCAGCAACAAAACCAGCAAGGCCAACAGCAACAACAGCCACAGCAAAAAAGTAACCAGCAACAACAAAATTCACAAAATCAACAAGATGAGTGAAAAATAAAGCGTTAATTCTTTTCAGAATATACGCTATTTATAAGAAACCGCCTGAATAAGGCGGTTTTTTATGCATTTACTTTTTCTTATAAAATTGAATATATCAACTAGGAACACTGAATATTAGCTTTCAGCTTGTAGAAATTCAGCGCATTGTCTAGATCTCGGAGTAGATCCTTTTCTGTATATTCCTCAGGGGCAAGTTGTAGTAGTGCTGGCATGTAATTATTTTTATATTCTTCAGGATACTGGTTACAAAGGATACTGATTCTTTCTTCCATACAAATTGTTGAAGAATCTAGTTTATCCAGATAACCACTGAGCTGGTTATCTGACTGTTCAAACTGTGCTCTGATATTTGAATCAGGTTCGGCTGAGCTCTCTGCTTGTTGTTTTTGGCAACCACATATTGCCACGCTCATCAAGACAGTAATCAGTATGCGATTTTTCATAGTGCTAAATGTTGATATGCCTTATAAAAAAATTATAGAGATAAATAGCGAAAAAGAAAGCAGCCATCTGCAAATTTTATAAGTTGTTGAGAAATTATATTTAGTTATTAGCAAGTATTTTAAAAAAAAGAATCTTCTCCTAAAATTTGAACTAAGATTTATAATATTTATTTGAATTGATCATCCTTAATATTTGGATGTTTATTGGTCAAATTTGAGGGATAGATTTTTTTTTTGCCTAAAATACAGACATTTATTTAACAGAACTAGTGAATATTTCACATTTGGAAACATTGAATCTATATATCCTACACAGATTGGGTGGTTAGCTAGTGATATCTTGGCGTCATTCTAAAAAACTTAATTTAAATAATTAAAAATCAGCATATTACAAAGCCTGTTCAATTGAGGAGAGTTGAACAGGCTTTTTTCTTTTTCGCAACAATCTTCTTTTTTGATACTGATTGTAGTTTTCCCCCTTGTTGTTCACATAAGTTTTCATTCACAACATAAAGCATGAAAATTCTCTCAAGAGAAATACATGAATAGATGTTATTTATATATCTCTTTTCACGAAAAGACAGGACAAAGCTATGATGAGATGTATATGTGCATTTGGCATGGGCGTGATGGTCGGCTGTTGTTTTAAATCTTGCAAAGAAAAAATGTGTCAGATGATGGGCAACGAGCATTGTAAAAGTGATCATTGTAAAAAGGACCAGATGACTAAAGCTGAAGAACCTGTACGGACTTAGCTCTGAAGGCTTTAATTTACCTAAATGCTAAATATGGAGCAGAGTAGCGAAGTCGTTCCAGCCTATTCAGCTGATCCAAATCATGATGTATTGGGTCATTTTATATTTGAAGCAATAAAGCTCGATTCAGAATCGAGCTTTATATAAAAGGAGAAAAACATGATGCAATTTATATTTTGTTTATTTGGTCTTCATGGTGCAACTGAAATCGATTACACCTGTGATGATGATGAAATAAAAGAGTGTCGTGATTGCTTGAAAAATATTGAATAATATTCTAACAATGAACGTAAAGCCTTCCTCATTCAATCACCAGGTGGAGAGGGCTTTACTGATGAATTTTTTCTTATAATAGAGATAAGGTTGGAAAATTTCCGTATTTGGTCTCGATGAAAACAAGATTTGGTTGATTACGGCACTCATGTATCCGGCAAGATAAATTTATATTCGTCATGTTTTTTCTTCCATGAATATGATAAAGGCCATGGGAAAGAAGTATTGTAAATGTGAGGCTTAGAACTGTCTTTTGATCGCTGGCCATTATTTCACCACATTTTCTGTCTTTCTGGTGGAACAACAAAGTAAGGCAAGCAGACTTATCGGGGGTGGTGATGTAATCGCATTTCAGACATAAATGACACACGTTAGCAGAATATCCACAAAACAGGGCCGTCTGAATCCTTTAATTACACCGCCAAGACTCTCTATTAACCAATAAGTAAGTTTATATTCTCATACGGTATTATCCAATCAGCTATCGAGACTTATGAACTTATGTGTGACAGGTGCTGTGAGAAGTGAGTACATGCTGAAGAGATTAACTTTCTATAATGTAAATGTGAAACATAAATAACATTGATGTTTATTGGCAGATGTCATATTTATTTTAAGTAAACAGATCGAGGAGATATATATGACAAATAAGCCAGAGCAAGAGCAGGAATCAAATCCACAAAAAGAATCAAATGACGATAAAGGGAATCAGGAATCTTATAAGCATGTCAAACCGGAGAAAAAACCCAATGCCGAGCCAGAAAATCCATTGAGAGAGCAGAAATAAGTATTTTATATGAATAAAGCCCTAACTTGGTTTAGGGCTTTTCAGTTTGTCCACAAACCTTGCTCCTTAGGCCTTGCTATAAATTCATCTTTCATTTCAAAGAAAAAATTATGAGCTTGTACATGGTCGCAGTTAAGCCAGTCGTGTCGTAATTCTTCAGGAATCACAATAATTGAACGTTTTTCATCATTCGGCTTGTGAAACTGTTTCATAAATGGATGCTGATCTGAATTTATGGTAAGCATCGAAAAGGATCTGATTTTCTCACCTTCAATCAAGGCATCCTCATAAATTGCTGCAACCGTGAAAGGGTGACCATCTTCACGTGAAATACCAAACCAGTGCGGTTTATCGTCAATATATTTAGGCTCAAAGAATGTATCGACTGGGACCAAAGTAAACTGGTTATTTTTCCAGGCATGTCGAAAACTTGGTTTGGATGCCACTGTTTCACTCCGGGCATTGTAGGTATGTCTGCCATACTTCAATTCTTTTGCCCAAGATGGAACCAGTCCGAAACGTGCTATATCCAGTTCAAACTCGTCCGCACCACACATAATGATTGGGGCGGGTGCTAATGGATAAACATGCGTTTTTATTCCAAGTTCCAGTTGTTCTTCATGAATATCTAGTAAGGAAAGACGTTTTTTTGAAGGGAATTCATAGTTCGAGCACATAAAGAACCTCTTTCATTCTCATTGTTGTATGCTAAAGAATTAAGGAATCAAAATGGGGAACTCAAAAATCAAAATTATGAGTTTCAGCAAAAGCTCTAATACTTGCTTTAGCTACACGTTTGCGAAGGAATAAAATTTGGATTAATTAAAGTTAGTTGGCCTGTAGCAAGCCCGGATTAATCTCAAATAAATGAAATATTACGTTTCGATATTCGTTACTGCTTAACTGCGATAAGCGTGTTAATGGCATACTCAGGCCATAATAGCTAAACTTTTAATGATATGCAGTCTAGTAACAGACTGCATATTTCATAGATTTCATAGAGTTACCATGATCACAAATATCTAATCGACAAAAATATGAACATTAATTTGTCTCACAAGTACTCATAAATTTTCCTTGTTCAACTGAGTTGATAAAGTCTTCGACCATAAATTGACTTTGTCTTAAAGAGCCATGATGATCTGCACCTTCAACAGTTTTAAATGCAATCGGCTTTTGTTTGGTACACATTAGCTGATAATAGGCATGAGTACCTTGATAATCTACAATCTGGTCTTTATTACCCTGAATTATCATTACAGGGACAGTAGGTATCATATTTTCGATGGATTGTTTTTTTGAATATTCTATTAAGGGATTAAGATCTGCATCAGTTTTGAAAACTGTTTGAGGTGCTTCTTTGACATCAGCTTGTAATTCCGATAAGCCATGATTACGCGCATAATTGACAATCTGGGCCATTTCAGGACTCAATAAATTCATAATATTGAGGCTAGGATCCGCGGCTTCAGCACCTAAAAGAACGATAGGAAGAAATGCAACCACACTTTTTTCGATTTGAGGATGCGAGGCTGCGTATTGGGCAATTCCCTCATATTGATATCCTCCTGGGGCAACGACCAGTGCTCCACGTAACTTTAACTCAGGTGCATCTTTTTGCCCATGTGCAGCTACCATTAGGGCAGCAGCACCTCCCTGACTGTGACCCATGACATACCATTTCCTGTTAAAATGATAAGGCTTTAAAAAATGAAGTGCTCTTACAGAGTCAACCACAGTATGCAGTTGGCTCTGTGCATTCATGTAGGGGTGTTTGCCGGGTGTACCTAATCCCTGATAATCGGTGGCAACTACTGCATAGCCCTGGGCAAGCCAGGCATCAAGTGGTTTGGAAGCAAGCTCTTGATAGGCATGTACGGGTCCACCGACATAATCACCAGAGGGGGCACAGGTATCTGCCACTCCGGTGGTGCCATGTGCCCAGGCTAAAACGGGCCAGCCACCTCTGGGTGGTTTGCCTTGTGGCAATAAAACAAATCCGGAGACAACAATGGGTTCTGAATGTATACCACGGCTGCGATAGGTGATTAAAAATCGTTGGGCGGCATGAGGAAATAAATCAGTACTTTGTTCCTCGATAGCGAGTAAAGTTCCGGGTGTCTTCGCGGCAATATCACAATTCTGATGATTGCATTTCTGGGAATTCTGATTCTTGCATTTCCGGGAAATAGCAGGAGAGGCGAGCAAATAAGCAGAGCCTAAGCCTGCACAGCCTACTATAATTTTCAGGAGAGAACTTTTTGTTTTCATCACAGATACCACTTCAATTTTTATAATTTCATTTTTAATGTAGCAGTCTTAGCCATGTTTTTAAATTAACTATTAGCAAACTTTGTAAACTAAAATTATTAAGCTAAATTTAATAAATGGTGCAATAATCGCTCTAATTTTAGTTTAAGTTATAATTTAGTTAATAATTCATATATATTTAGTTCTCAGTGTGGTTCTAATCTTTTAGTAGCATTCATCTCATGTCTAAGCTGACTGATACGCTCATAAATCACCTTTCGCATCCGGTTTATTCCTCCCAGAGGTTTGTGTTCTGGTACTGTATGCCATGGCGTAAAGGAGAGGTTTTCACAAAATTTGTTTTGTTCAGGCGTATCAAAAACCTGTTGAGGAATATGAATAGTCGCTAGCTTGTAAAAAGGTGCCTGGCTTTCTGGCCATTCGGTCATGGAATCTTCGACCGACATGCTGTTTGATGTTCGGGGTTGTACTAAAAACTCCATACATGCCTCACTTTTTTGCAAATGGTTCCGCAGATTTTCTCTTAGAAAATTATTGTGGGGATTATAGGGTATAGGATTTGTTCCTTTTGAACATGCTTGGGCTGAATACTTTACAGCTTGACGACCACTGTCTGTTCCTAATTGATAGGGCACCATGGACCAATATCGGGTTTGCAGAGGATTAGATATTTTATTTCTCGTATTTAAGGCAATCCAGGTTCCTTTAGCCCCTAATGCAAAAGGGGTATGCAATTTTTTGAGAAAGCTTTCACTATTTATATCCTGCATAAATGCCATATAACGAGCTGGATCATTCACAAAAAAAACCGGATGATTAATCATGATAAAATCTTGAGTAGACATTTCATCATGATTTAAAAGTTTTTCTCCCGGTACTGCCAAAAGCTTTATTGCCATGCCACGGGCATCTTTTTTAATATCTGCTTGTTTAGCATTACTAGATCCATTAGAAAAACGAATCCAGGCTGGATAAGTTTTTCCGGGAAGGAAAACACCTTGTGCCAACTCTTTGGGAAGTGCTTCATCTATCTTGAACTCTGCGCGTACACAACCGTGAGCCTTAGGGTGTGCATCACGTAGCGCGATACCGGTGGAATACTCTTTCCGAATAGATTTCTCAATAATGTCTGCGATCTTTTTAGCTGTAATTTCTTCATCAGGATAAAGGCTTTCATTTAAACCACGATCTATATTGGGATAAGCGATACCTTTGGGAGATTCAGGGGGTATAGGCGAGGTATTAGCATATATAGTGTTAAAGATACTGATGGTCATCAGCGGGAGGTAAAGTAGGCCCAAGCCTACAGCTCTTATAAAGTCAGGCATTGAGTATCTCCTTGATATACCGCTAAAGTTAGTTTTAACTTATGATCTGAAATTCTTTGAAGGCCCTTTAGACCTATAATAATGATCATGCTTGTGTAATTATCAATCTTTTAAATTTTAAGCCCATCCAGATTCATTTCTAAAAATATATCCATTCTTTATCATCTGCTCTATATAAAAGTAGGTTTTTATTTTTAATTCAACTTAATAATAAAAATAGGGATCCTGACTGTTTTTTGCCACTTTATTGCAGTTCTTGCACTTGATACTTTCAATAGAGTAGCGCCCATGAGTTTGCTTGCCTTCTGCAGCAGCAATAATAGAAAATTGCTGAGTATCATTAAAGCTATAGTCATCCTGTGCTTCACAAACAGAACACTTGATAATTTTTCTATCGCAGTAGATGTATGCTTCGTTCATTATGTATCTCCTGATTCTTAGTTTTATATTTTCACTGTTTATCATCATCCAATATTATGTAGTATTCACCTAGAACTATATGCTGAATAGCTTGTTTTTATTAAACTTTTTATGTACATATTGATAGATTATTGAGATGAAAATACAATTAAGGTGATGTATTTTGTGATATAAATTTATGAAATTTATAGATTATTTAATTTTTCGAAAAGCGTTTGTAATCCGGTGTAGGCACAGTGGATTCTGCTCTTTAGCAGTTATCTCCTGAGTATCGCTTCTGAGTTGTGGAAGTGTGAAAAGGGCTATGCCTGTATTGCTGTGCATGGCATTAAATGCATGTACAGCCCCTCACTTGCAATCAAGGGGCTGACAATTCTTTAAAGGCTAATTTTTAAAGTTTTACTTGATTATTATTTATTACAGGTACTCATAAATTTCCCTTGTTCAACCGAGCTGATAAAATTTCCTACCATGGATGCACTCTGTCTTAAGGAACCATGGTGATCGGCACCTTTAAGGGGTTGGAATGCGATAGGTTTTTGCAATTTGCAGATCTGCTGATAGTAAGCATAAGTACCACGAGGATCTACAATCTGATCTTTATCACCTTGAACAATTATTACGGGAACAGTAGGTATCATATTTTCAATCGACTGTTTTGCGGAATAGTTAAGTAATGGAGTAAGATTTGCATTTGATTTGAATACTGTTTTGGGAGCTTCTTTTACTGTAGCTTGCAATTCTGATAAGCAACGATCCCGCGCATTAGTCGTAATCTGTCCCATTTCTGGACTTAGTAGATTCATGACGTTCAGGCTTGGATCTGCCGCATCCGCACCCAGAAGAACAATAGGAAGAAATGCAATCACACTTTTTGGAATTTGCGAATGAGTTGAAACGTATTTGGCAATCCCTTGATATTGATAACCACCTGGTGCAACAGCCATTGCTCCGAGCAGCTTGAGTTCAGGAGCATCTGGCAATCCCTTGATATTGATAACCACCTGGTGCAACAGCCATTGCTCCGAGCAGCTTGAGTTCAGGAGCATCTTTTTGCCCGTGAGCAGCTACCATCAGGGTGGCAGCACCTCCTTGACTATGTCCCATGACAAACCAGTTTTTACTGAACTGGTAAGGCTTTAATAGATGGATTGCCCTGACAGAATCCACGACAGTATGTAACTGGCTCTGTGTATTCATATAAGGATGTCTTCCTGGTGTACCTAAACCCTGATAGTCCGTTGCAACCACTGCGAAACCACGAGCGAGCCAGGCATCAAGCGGTTGGGCGGCGATTTGCTGATAGGCATGCACAGGCCCTCCTACATAATCTTCAGAGGGTGCACAAGTGTCAGCCACACCAGTTGTACCATGAGCCCAAGCAACAACAGGCCATCCACCTTTTGGGGGATTACCTTTAGGGAGCAGGATGAATCCGGAAGTTACGATAGGCTCTGAATGTATGCCACGACTACGATAATTAATTAAAAATCGTTTTGAAGCATGAGGAAATAAATCGGTGCTTTGTTCCTGAATGGATAACAAAGTACCTGGTGTTTTTGATACCACATCTGTTAAAGGACTTTTATCTTTTTGGGATTGTGTAGGAGAAGCTGCAACATGGCTAGCAAAGCCTAGACATATACAACTAATCATAACTTTAAGAGGAATAGGATTTTGAATTTTCATTGCCGATACCACTTTAATTTTTATAATTTCATTTTTAATGTAACAGTCTTAGCCATGTTTCTAAATTAATTATGAGTAAACTTTGTAAACTAAAATTATTAAGCTAATCTCAATAATTGATGCCCTGAGTACTATGGTTTTAAGTAGGTGATATTAGAAAAAATCACAGGAATAACTGCACTCAGTCTTCGTGGTTAAGAGACGTACCATCTGACATCTCCATAAATTTAAAACCCAGATTTTTCCTGATATTTATAAGGTGAGCTTTATATTAAGTGGGCGGTCTATGACTCACTTTAATTGTGAACTGATGTCTCATGAAAATATTGAAAATTGTCTATTTTTTAAAAGGCATATGAAATATTTCACAGCGAATCATCGTGATGACCACGATCCTTGCTTATTAATTGCAACGACAATTCCAAAGTTTATTGATTTACTATCAAAACAACCTGATAAATTTTATGCTTTAAATTTTAGACATCTATAAATACTATTTATTACCAAGGCTTTGTTGCATAAACATTCAAAAGCTGAGTTTTCCCCAATCCATTCAAATTTAAGTGACAACTTGGGTGTGAG
>NZ_JACSPT010000035.1 GCF_014837015.1 Acinetobacter pecorum | reverse complement strand
ATCGTTGTCCACTCATAATGTTTTCTCCTGTGCAAAAAGAATAGACGATATTTGTCTAGGAGAGTGGTGGCAGTCCAAGAATAGACTAAATTTGTCTAGAAGAGTGGGGGCTATTCACACCTCATTGAAACCCCTTTAAGAAAGGGGATGCCGATCCTCTATACCACCAACGGTGGGTGAAGCTTGTCAGCATTCTTAAATATTTATCGTCACCATCACGGCATAGACGTGCGCTTATGGTAAATCATACTTACATAACTTAGACCTATAAGATTTGGCGGTTTTAACTATTAAAGCTGTAGTAATGGCATGGATACACCTTGCAGCGACAAACTAGGTGTCAAAGCTGGGTAAGTGAATTACTAGACTTCACTGTATTTAGTTCTCAATTTTAAGTTTTATTAAAGGAAGTATGAAAATCATACTTCCTTTTCAATCTGCTTCACAATAAAACTTTAGAGTTGAAGCAACAGATCAAATCTAAATCAGATTTGAAAAATAATTACGGTGGATACTGTCCTGTGGTAATAACTCTAATAAACGCTGTACCGCATCAATTCGGTCATGTGTTTGCCCAATAATTCTTAATAATTGATCGATATCCTTTATTTGATAGATCAACTGGCTTAAACGGGCATCAAAACAATGTCTCCAAGTGCTGAGTAAAGGGCTTTCTGATTTAGAGAGAAAGCTACCTTTATATAGCGAGAATGTACTGGAAATAAGATTTGCATTTAATGATTGTTCAGCGCGTAAAAAATCACATTGGACTTCACAGCTAAACCTATAAATGCGAGCCTCAATTGAATGAGGTAATAGGCTACGAAGTTGTGAAACCTCAGCCTTTAGGGTTTTTAGGCTGACACTACGCTCACCATAAAGGGCATAGTGTAACTCTTCTAAGCCAATGCCATGGGGATGCAAAGCTAAAATGCAAAGTATTTCAATTTGACGGTGACTCAAGTTCAAGGTATGCCCATTAAATTGAACCCAAGGCGAGCCTAGCGCCTTAATGTATAAAAAATTTTGCTGTTCAAACTTTATGGCTCGTTGTATTAAATCCGCACAGCGTTCAACTGCAAGCAGCCCCAAAGGAGTATGTTTTTTATATTTTGTGGAAAGGTTAATAATGCCATGAAATTGCCCTGATGTCGGATCCCAGATCGGCGCGGCATAACAAACCCAATCTCGAACACTGTCCATTTGGTTTTCATGAGAATAGACACAACTTGATATTTGGCTGTTCAACGTCATACCAATCGCATTGGTCCCAACAGCCTGTGTAGACCAATGCCCACCCTCAATAAAATGAACCTGTTCGGCAGAAGAAAGCATTGCAGAACTACTCCATGTCCATAAGAGAGTCCCGTGATGGTCTGTAAGACCAATAGCCATATCTGAATCTTCCGCTATTTTGAGTAAGTCAGCATAATTATGTTGGATAGAGCGGCGAAATAAAGACGTTTTATCTTCTGGAGGTAAGGCTAAAACAGGGGCGGTATGTACAGTATGTTGATTAATTAAATGGGTTGTTTGCAGATTTTTTGCAGATGCGGTATTGAACAGGTTCATATCATATTCCTTTATGATGAGACTGTAATATTTTTAAATTTTAGAAATGAGTTTCCAAATTTATAGTCATTTACGTCATTTCTTCTTGCCTCAATTTTAAATGCTTTTATCTTTGCTTGGTTAAATCATATCTTTTGGCTTTACCAGTCCTTGAGTTACTTTAAAAGTGTTCTTATGAGCTGAAAATGACTATTTCCATCTGAAATGTTAATAAACGTAAATAGGATGAAAATTCATTCGCTCATGTAAGGGCTAGGCACAGCTTCACCATGATACTGACGGTCTGCAAAATAACTTGATCGTACTAATGGCGCACTCCAAATATTTTTAAACGCTAAGCGCTCTCCATGTGTTTGATAATGCTTAAACTCTTGCAACGTAACAAAACGATGAATTGGCGCATGAGATTTAGATGGCTGTAAGTATTGACCGATTGTGACATAGTCTACTTGATAATCTTTCAAATCATTTAATAACACAATAACCTCAGCCTCGACTTCTCCTAAACCGACCATCAAACCACATTTCGTTGGAATTTCAGAACAGTAGTGTTTAAATTTTTTGAGTAAATCCAATGAGTGCTTATAGTCAGCGCCTGGTCGCATGGCTTTATACAGACGTGGAACGGTTTCAATATTATGATTAAAAACATCGGGTGGGTTTTGGCTCAGAATCTTCAGGGCAATATCTGCACGACCACGAAAATCAGGAACCAAAATTTCTATCAGAGTCTCTGGACTGGTTTGACGAATTTCTCGAATGCAATCTGCAAAATGCTGTGCACCACCATCTTTTAAGTCGTCTCGATCAACAGAAGTAATCACGACATACTTTAAGTTTAGATTCTTGACTGTTTTAGCCAGATGCTTTGGCTCATTAGGATCTAGGATATTAGGACGACCATGTGCGACATCACAGAATGGGCAGCGTCGAGTACAAATATCTCCCATGATCATAAACGTTGCAGTCCCTCCGCTAAAGCATTGTGGCAAATTGGGGCAGGCCGCTTCTTCACAAACCGTATGTAGTTTCTGTTGTCGTAATAAATCCTTAATGATTTGAACTTCATCAGGTTGACTAATTTTAGTCCGAATCCATTCTGGCTTTTTCGGTGTCGTTTCCGTTGGAACAACTTTAATTGGAATACGCGCCATTTTTTCAGCGCCACGTAGCTTCTTTCCAGTTAATACTGTGTTATTTAAATCCATTACAAACACTCCATCGTTTAAAATAATTAATATAGATCCCGATATTAAATAAGCTCTTTTAGGTGCTTTAATAATATTAAAACAGTGCAAAAAACTTATCATATAAAATAAAGGTTGGTTAAAGGTTTGTTTTCATATGTGATTGAACTACTGTAAAATTTTAAAAAATTTTTTAAGTTCTTAACCTTCTGTTTTTAATATTTTTCTCATCTTTTTATGCATTATATTTTTTTAGTCTAATATGAAATTAAATAAAAATATATTTATATAAATATACGGTTTAAAAATTCAACCATTAATTTTTGGATTTTCTTTTAAGCGTAATTAATAAGGAACAAAGATATGCAATTAACGGAAGAGCAATTGCTAGCAGCATACAAAAGAATGCGCGACATTCGTGAATTTGAGGATCGACTTCACGATGAAAATAATACAGGTGATATTCCCGGTTTCATCCATTTATATAGCGGCGAGGAAGCTGTTGCCGTAGGGATCTGTGAAAATTTAACAGACAAGGACTTCATTACATCAACGCATCGTGGTCATGGACATTGTATTGCTAAGGGCTGTGACATTCATGCCATGATGTTAGAAATTTTTGGCAAAGATGATGGTTTGTGTCGTGGTAAAGGCGGCTCAATGCACATTGCGGACTTAGATAAAGGCATGCTCGGTGCAAACGGTATTGTGGGTGGTGGTCCACCTTTGGCTATTGGGGCAGCTTTAAGTGCTAAAACACTGAAAAATGGTGGGATTGGTCTATCTTTTACCGGTGATGGCGGGTCAAATCAGGGCTTAACTTTTGAAGCCATTAATATGGCTGTCGTGTTAAAGCTCCCTGTCATTTTTGTTTTTGAAAACAACGGTTTTGGTGAAGGCACTGCACACGACTATGCCGTAGGCAGTAAAGACATTGCAGGCCGAGCAGCAGGTTTTGGCTTACCCGCTGAAAAAGTAGATGGAACAGACTTTTTTGCTGTGTATGAAGTTGCACAAAAAGCCATTGAACGTGCCCGCTGTGGTGAAGGTCCGAGTGTGATTGAAACGGTAACCAACCGTTTTTATGGACATTTTGAAGGTGATCCGGGGCTTATTCGTTCCAAAGAAGAACTGGATTATGTCAAAGAACATAAAGACCCATTGAAAATATTCCGTGAAAAAGTCAAGGATAAAATTGACGAAGCCAAACTGGATGCGATTGATGCCCAGTCTAAAGCCAATGTAGACGATGCCGTTGCAAAAGCACGCGCAGCTCAGTACCCAGAAGTCTCTCAGTTACTTACTGATGTTTACGTCTCTTACTAAAGGAATAGTAGAAAAATGCCAAATAAAAGTTATCGAAACGCGATTAAAGAAGCAATTGAATTAGAAATGCGCCGAGATCCGAGTGTCATTGTGGTCGGTGAAGATGTTCGTGGTGGGCATGGTGGCAAAAATACAGATGACAATAAACTGGAAGGTTTTGGCGGTGTACTTGGTGTAACCAAAGGCTTATGGACTGAATTTGGTTCTGAGCGAGTCATTGACACCCCGATTACAGAATCGGCGATTATTGGTATGGCGGCAGGTGCTGCTGCAACCGGTTTAAGACCTGTGGCAGATTTAATGTTCATGGATTTTTACGGCGTGTGTTATGACATGCTGTATAACCAAGCGGCTAAATTCCGCTATATGTTTGGTGGCAAAGCCAAAGCGCCACTCGTTGTAAGAGGCATGATCGGTGCAGGTTTTTCCGCAGCAGCGCAGCATTCTCAGTCGCCATATAACGTGTTTGCCTCAGTGCCTGGTTTAAAAGTGGTGGTGCCTTCAAGTGCCTATGATGTGAAAGGGTTGTTGATTCAAGCCATTCGAGATGACGATCCAGTAGTCTTTTGTGAGCACAAGTTGTTGTACGACATTAAGGGCGAAGTGCCAGATGAGGCCTACACTATTCCTTTTGGTGTCGCAAATTACACCCGTGAGGGCACAGATATCACCATTATTGCCTTAAGCCTGATGGTGCATCGTGCCAATGAAGTTGCTGACAAGCTCGCAAAAGAAGGCATTTCGGTTGAAGTGGTTGACCCTCGCACCATTTCTCCATTAGACGAAGATGGCATCTTAGAGTCTGTGGCTTCAACAGGTCGTGTGGTGATTGTAGATGAATCTGCGGCGCGTTGCGGTTTCGGACATGATGTGGCTGCACTCATTGCACAGAAAGGCTTTCATTTTCTTAAAGCACCAATCGAGTTAGTCACTCCACCACACTCACCCGTACCATTTTCACCAGTATTAGAAAAAGAATGGCTACCAAGTGTAGAACGCATCGAACAGGCTGTACGTAAGACGTTGGAGGCTTAGGATGAGCGAAATTAAAACCTTAGAAATCCCAAAATGGGGTTTGTCCATGGAAGAGGGCACGATTGCCCAATGGCTGATTCAAGAAGGTACTCAATTTAGTAAAGGACAGGAAATTTGTGAAATTGAAACCACAAAAATCGTCAATGTTCTGGAAGCGCCTTTCGATGGCTTGCTACGAAAGATTATTGCTAAAGATGGTGACACGCTGGTCGTAGGAGGAGTCATTGCAATTTGTGCAGACGCTCAAGTTTCCGATGCAGAAGTTGAAGCATTTGCACAGTCCTTAGGTGGAACACCTGCTGTAACTGAAAATAAAGCGGTAGCAGCGGTTCCTGAAAAAGTAGCTGTAGCTCAAGTTGAAACCAAAGTACAAGCTGCTCCTAAACAGAACAGTGTTGGTAATGGATCAAAAGCTGTGGCTCAGGGCGGATATTCTATTCCTGCTGCGTTACAAGGCTTCCAACAAAGCGATGATATTTTTGCAACGCCACATGCCTTGAAATTGGCTGAAAAGCATAATGTAAACTTGTCTCAGATTACTGGTTCTGGACGTGAAGGTCGTATTAGTGTTCACGATGTTCAGACCGGAGTTCAAGCTGCTGGTGGTTCTTGGCCAGATGTGCGTCATCAAGCCAGTACGAAAGCCGCGAAATCTAAAG
This sequence comes from Acinetobacter pecorum, assembly GCF_014837015.1. GTDB lineage: Bacteria > Pseudomonadota > Gammaproteobacteria > Pseudomonadales > Moraxellaceae > Acinetobacter > Acinetobacter pecorum. The sequence continues at coordinate 4,913 of NZ_JACSPT010000035.1, read as the reverse complement.
CAGATGATAGTTATGTTCTAGCAACACCTGTTGCCCGCCGTTTAGCAAAACAATGGGGTATTAATTTGCATGATTGTCGTGCATCGGGTTCACGTGGACGAGTTTGCAAGGAAGATGTTGAAGCTGTATATCAACGTGAAAACCCTGTACAAGCTCAACATGCTAACCATGCGCATCCAACAGAGTCAGCAAAATTTACCGCTGTGGCTATGAATGGTATGCGTAAAGCAATCGCTTCACGGCTACAAGCGGCAAAACGCAATGCACCACATTTTCGCTTAACGATAGACTTAAATGTTGAGTCGGTTCAGGCTTTGCGTCAGCAAATTAACAGTACCGTACCGCAAGTCAAGCTGTCCATTAACGATATGCTGATTAAAGCGGCTGCGGCTGCACTGATCAAAGTTCCACAGGTTAACGTTCAGTTTGATGAAGAAAATCAGCAAATTTTACAGTTTGAACAGGCTGATATTTCGGTTGCTGTGGCAATCGAAAACGGGCTGATCACACCAATTATTAAAGCAGCGAACCGTAAATCTTTGGCGCAAATTTCCAATGATATGCGTGATCTGGCGACACGCGCCAAAACTGGGAAATTAGCACCTGATGAGTTTCAAGGCGGCAGTTTCAGTATTTCCAATTTGGGAATGCTTGGTATTCAACAGTTTGATGCCATTATTAACCCACCTCAAGGTGCAATTCTGGCTTTAGGTGCAGCAGAGAAACGTGCTGTCGTCGAAAATGATGAGATTGTTGTTCGTGAAATGGTGACCGCAACATTGTCTTGTGATCATCGTGTCATTGATGGTGCGTTGGGTGCTCAATTCCTATCGGCATTTAAGCAGTTTGTTGAAAATCCTGCATTGATTTTGGTGTAGGAGGAATAGCCATGTCAGATACACAATTTGATCTTGTGGTTATTGGTGCTGGTCCTGGAGGATATGTCGCTGCGATTCGCGCAGCGCAACTGGGATTAAAAACGGCAATCGTTGAAAAACAACACTTAGGCGGAGTGTGTCTTAATTGGGGATGTATTCCAACCAAGGCATTATTGAGCGGGGCTGCGCTTGCGCAGCAGTTCAAACATGCTGGGCAGTTTGGCTTTACGCTTAACGCGATTGATTTTGACATTCAAAAACTGGTCCATCATAGCAGACAGGTTTCTGAGCAACTGGTGCAAGGTATCGGTCAATTATTGAAAAAAAATCAAATCACTGTTTTTAACGCAGCAGCCCAGTTTATTGCCAAAGAGCAATTAGAGCTTACAGATGCGAATGGTCAAAAACAGCAGATTTCTGCACCGCATATTATTGTCGCAACAGGTGCACGTGCGGCCAATTTGCCTCATATTCCTGTAGATGGCCATCAGGTCTGGAGTTATAAAGAGGCTTTAGTTCCAGAACAATTACCAAAATCTTTACTGGTCATTGGTTCGGGGGCTATAGGCAGTGAGTTTGCAAGCCTATACCAAGACTTAGGCTGCCAAGTCACCTTGGTTGATATTGCAAAGCAGATTCTCCCTAGCGAAGACATTGAAGTTTCGAAGTATGTAAAAAAGCAATTTGAACAGCAGGGTATGCAGGTTTTAACCGAAGCGACTGTAAAAAAAATAGAAACTGATCAGGCTCAAGTACATTGTCATATTGAAACTGCCACAGGTGTGCAAATCATTACTGTTGAAAAGGTGCTTTCAGCTATTGGCGTGAAACCGAATGCTGAAAATCTTGGCCTAGACGCTTTGGGCATTGAATTTGAGGATGGTTTTATTAAAGTCGATTCATGCTGTAAAACCAATGTAGTGGGCATTTATGCAATTGGTGATGTCGCAGGTGCACCCTGTTTGGCACACAAAGCCAGTCATGAGGCCATTCTTTGTGTGGAAAAAATTGCAGGCCTAAGTCATGTACATGCTTTAGACCGTACACAAATTCCGGGGTGTATCTTTACCCATCCACAAGTGGCCAGTATTGGTTTGACAGAACAGAAAGCGAAAGCTGCGGGCTTGAATATCAATGTGGGTAAGTTTCCCTTACAAGCGAATGGTAAAGCATTGGCTTTGGGCGATAGCGCAGGATTTGTTAAAACCATTTTTAGTCAGGAAACGGGTGAATTGTTGGGTGCTCACATGGTTGGGCATGAAGTCACCGAACACATCCAAGGTTTTGCGATCGCAAAATACCTAGAAGCTACGGATGAAAGCTTAGCACAGGTCATTTTTCCTCATCCTACTTTATCTGAGGCGATGCATGAGTCGGTCTTGTCTGCGATGCAACGTGCAATTCATATCTAAGGAGTCGCAACATGCCTAGGGGTTTAAACAATAAAGTTGCATTAATTACGGGTGCAGCACAAGGAATTGGACGTGGTATTGCCTTACGTTTAGCGCAAGAAGGTGTTCATATTGCTTTGGTCGATCTTCATCAACAAAAGTTAAATGTTGTTCAAAAAGAGGTTGAAGCCTTTGGCGTAAAAGCCACTACATTTATTGCGGATATTTCAGATCCAATACAAGTCAGTCATGCAATTGATCATGCCGAATCGACACTTAATGGTTTTGATATCATGATCAATAATGCAGGTATTGCACAAGTTAAAGCTTTGGCAGAAGTAACACCGAATGAATTTAACCAAATTATGAACATCAATGTCGGTGGTGTACTTTGGGGGATTCAAGCTGCAGCAAATAAATTTAAACAACGCCAACAGGCTGGAAAAATTATTAATGCATGCTCAATCGCAGGTCATGAAGGTTTTGCTTTACTCGGTGTTTATTCGGCAACTAAATTTGCAGTTCGTGCATTGACGCAAGCAGCGGCTAAAGAATATGCCAGTGCTGAAATTACTGTAAATAGTTATTGCCCAGGTGTTGTAGGCACAGACATGTGGGTCGAAATAGATCAGCGGTTCTCTGAAATTACAGGTGCACCAATTGGTCAAACGTATAAAAAATATGTAGATGGTATTGCTTTAGGACGTGCTGAAACACCAGATGACGTGGCTGCATTAGTTGCATTTTTAGCCAGTGAGGATGCAAACTACATTACAGGTCAGTCTATTTTGACAGATGGTGGAATGGTTTACCGTTAATATCAACATAAGGAATACAGAATGAAAGCAGCTCGTTTTTATGATCGAGGGGATATTCGAATTGAAGATATCCCTGAACCGAAAGTACTTCCAGGCACAGTGGGAATTCAAGTTGCATGGTGCGGTATTTGCGGTACAGATTTACATGAATTCATGGAAGGCCCTATTTTTATTCCACCTTGTGGTCATCCACACCCAATTTCGGGAGAATCTGCACCTGTAACAATGGGACATGAATTTTCAGGCGTAGTTTATGCAGTTGGTGAGGGTGTAGACGATATCCAAATTGGACAACATGTCGTAGTTGAACCCTATATTATTGCGGATGATGTCCCGACTGGCCTGAATGATAAGTATCATTTATCAAAAAATATGAACTTTATTGGTTTAGGCGGACGTGGCGGCGGTCTTTCTGAAAAAATTGCAGTTCAACGACGTTGGGTACATCCTATTTCAAATGATATTCCCTTAGATCAGGCCGCATTGATAGAACCTTTATCTGTCGGTCATCATGCCTATGTCAGAAGTGGTGCAAAAGCTGGCGATATAGCACTGGTTGGTGGAGCAGGCCCTATAGGCTTACTTTTATCAGCCATTTTAAAGGCTAAAGGTCTCACGGTCATCATTACTGAATTGAGTGCAAAGCGTAAAGAAAAAGCGATAGAAGCGGGTGTTGCAGATTATGTGCTAGATCCATCTAAGGTTGATGTGGTCGCTGAAGTGATGAAAATTACGGAAGACCGTGGTGTTGATGTCGCTTTTGAATGTAGTAGTGTTAATAAAGTCATGGATACACTGGTGGCGGCGATGAAACCAACTGGTGTGGTCGTTATCGTTTCGATTTGGAGCCATCCTGCCACAATTAATGTGCATAGTGTGGTTATGAAAGAGCTAGATATTCGTGGCACGATTGCTTATGTAAATGACCATCAGGAAACCATCCGCTTAGTCGAGCAAGGTAAGATTAATCTAGAACCTTTTATTACCCAACGTATTGCATTAGATGATCTTGTTTCTAAAGGCTTTGAAACGCTGATTCATAATAATGAGTCTGCAGTAAAAATTATTGTTCATCCGTAGTAAAACCTAATTTTAACGACAAATTTGAATAAGCTAGAAATAAACTTTATGTAGCTATTTCTAATATCTTTAGCGATAGGGAGTGACTCTGTACTTACAGATTCATTCTCAAATTTACAGTGTTGAGTGCCAGTATGATTTTGATCATACAGCCTAGTAAAGATAGAAAATAAGTTTTTAAATAAACCATAGGGATATAGACTAAATTTTGCTAGGAGAGTGGTGGCGGCCCACCACCAATTAAAAGGTGTCTACAAAATCATTGGCTATTCAATAGGTTTAGTTTACTGTTTGGTATAAAATATTAGACTGAGGTTGGGGTTTTGAAAGCTACGATTTCTGTTTGGCTTTTTGGCATAAGACATACAAATATAAGCTTTCTACTTTTTCACGTGCCCATGGTGTGGTACGTAAAAATCGCAATGATGACTTAACACTTGGATCTATGCAAAAACATCTAATTTCAATTTTACGACTTAAGCCCTCAAAGCCACCGTAGTAATCTAATAATTCATCCAAAATGTCAGCAAGTTTTTTGCCGTGTAGAGGGTCATTGGAGGCGTTCATAATAGATCAACCATATTTTGGGAGGCCATCATTATAACCTGAGCTAGTTGAAAAATGAGAGGGTTGGAATTTAAACGTAATTAACATTGATGTGTGCTGAAAGGCTTTGTTGCACAAAGCTATTCTTGAGGGCTTCTTTAGCAATATAATTTCCAGATGAAGAAGCCTGCACCTAAAAC
>NZ_JACSPT010000034.1 GCF_014837015.1 Acinetobacter pecorum | reverse complement strand
TTGGTAGCGTATGTTTCCAGTCGTGGTAGATAGGTCAAATGTGGCGGATTGATGTCAATTTGTTGCCATGTTTTTTTTAGTTTTCGCTTTAAAAACCGTTGGCCAAAATGCAAAAGCTGTCCTGTTTGTTGACGGTTTGCCTTAAATACTGCCCACCGCTCAAGCATTGAGAAATAGGCCTTTAACTCTGCTCTATTACGCTCTGCTGCATCATTCCGTTTTTGGCTAATCAGTTTATTAACGATGTCCACCAATCTTTTTTTCATAACTTCGAAAGAGGCTTTAGAGTAACGCCATGACCAAGCGTATGACCGAATTCGGTCCTTAAATTCCTTATCGTCTTTTTGAGCAAGCTGCTTATAGCTCTTATGATCAGTCCTCACTAGCTCGAAAACCATGTGCTGTGTGGCTTTGAAGCAAATTGGATCATTCAAGATAAATTGTAAATTTTCATTGTCACTAAAGTACTTTTGAATCGCTGTAATTTCAGCATCAATAGTTGGCTTAATCCAATTAAAATCTTTAAATTTTTCTTGTAATTTACTGATTTTATCGCGATCTTTTATCTTAGTAATTTTAGAAACGGTCACACCATTTTGTAAATTAAAATCACGACTTTTTGGGGTCGTAAACAATAAATGTAAATTCCATAAATTCGGATTAAAAACCTCACGCTGCAAGATCAAAGTACAAATCGGCAGGCCTTTTTCCAGTCGATAAGTCCGTTGTCTTGGAGTTTGATTGAGGTCATATCTAGCCGTTAATTTCTCAAGTAAATCATCAATACTTTTTTGACTGCTATCAAAACTAAAATGGGTATAAAAATATGCCCCATTTGCTACGTGGTCAGCTAACCGTTGAAGTGTATATTTTCCATTTGGACTAAAGACAATCATTTTAAACTTTGTAATCTAGGGTTTTTAGTAAAAGTAACCCATTTTTTGTGCAAAATAAACGTTGTAATGTAGTAAAAGAAAAATAAGGCTTTTAAAACTTTTTGGGCATAGCCCTGCCATACGAAGTATGGCCTTAAAATTGGTTTTTCCGGGATACTTGTAATTGGGTAAATAGTAGTTCCTACAAAATCAGATAGACGGTACTTATTTTATGTTTTATGCTCATTTCATCATTGAATGAAGTGCGCCTGACCAGTGCATTAAAACCGACCTTTTAGACCGTGTTTTAGTGTGCTAAAGGCACACTAAAACTTTGATTTTTTAAACTGCTCATACTCGTTGACCTAACCAGTCAGAGAGTACCTGACGAAGCGGACTGCTGGAGAAATTTAGCTCGGTACGCTTTGATGGGAGCTGGTGAGATGAAATACTCACCTTCGATCCAATCCAATATCTATTCTTGGCTTAGGCTAGGAGTTGGGCGATAAGGAAACGGAATCACGGTGACGTGGCGCATGGGTAGTAATAGCCATGCTAGGTATTTTGATACTGAAATCCTGTTTTGAAGAAATGGTTAGGTGCATTCAGGATGAAAGCCCCGTTAATAGCCACCGTTCCAGATTGATGCACGAGTTATGTTGGTCTGGTTCGTGACACACACGATGGATTTTGAGCCAACTGAGAAGTTGGAGGGTTACAAGTCGAAAGATGGCGTAACTGGCACTCGATGAAAGTCGAGGTCAATTGATAGCTCAAACGTGTAAATGCGAGAGTGCGACTCGCTATGTGTATTGTATGTGCTTTACCCTCAGTAATGACGATCTGATTTTGTAAGCGATTTTTTGGAACTGCGAATCGTGAAGAATGGAAAAAATCAGGTGGTCTAGAGGATAGGCGTTCTGCAAATTAAAGCTTCAATAACTAACTTGGGAAGCACAGCACCGTATGCTGCATGAATTGGTTAAATGCAGATGTTAAACGGTGAAGTGTGGGAGCGATCTTGAGTAGCGCATATAAAGCGACTTTTGTCGTGGAAATTGTATTCTTGCTTGCAAGAGTAAAAACCATAGCTACCGTGCCAGAAATGGTCTGTTAAGGGAATCGTGGTTTTGCGAAAAAGTGATGTTGGGATGCGTAGAGGTACGCATTGAGTAAGTGCTTATGTCATAGTAACAGTGGCATAAGTCAAGAAAAATCAAAAGGTTAAAGGGGAGTTTGGTCACTCTCTGCTGCGCAAGTTGGTCGCTTGAGCTAAACTAAATTTGATGACATACAGATTTTCAACTGTTTGAATTATTTGAAAATTTAAGAAATCTGGAACTTAATTCGTTGTAGAAACCACTTCGACCATCGGAAGATGGCAAGGAAGTCTATGCAGGGTCAGATGTGTGCAAAGCTAATCGGATGACCTGTTTTAAGCAAAGCTTTTTTAAGTTGGATTATAATTTTTGAAAATATTTATTTGTTAGAAAACAATTAGTTGTAATAACTTAAAATTCGATGGTTTACCATTTTTTTTGATAAAAAAGGCGTTCAGGGTTCAACTTGGCATGTTGAACTGCGTTAAATTGCGTGAACTCTACGTTAGTGAGATATGCACCCATCCCCGATCTAAGCCAAAGATCAAAGGGGAATGGGATGTCTACTGGAAAACTGAAGAAGTACTTCTAATTCACAATCAATATCTCTGTTTCTCTCTCATTTGCGATTTAAGCTATTTAGTCGTTAGAAGGTACCTTCTAACGAAAAAGTAGTTAACAGAGCTATAACCCCTTATTTTTCGCACTTAAATAACACTTTTAATAAGATCAAAGAAATTAGAAAATACTAGAGTTTATTATATTAAATGCTCTCACTCTCTCAAGATCCCCACAGCCGTCGCTTCGCTTTGGGCTGATGGTGAACGTTGAGAGAGTTTCGGCAATACTCTCCCTAAGGGCGGTCACTTAGAAAAATGACACATCCCTTAAGTATTGCCGATTTACCAGTCGGGCTGACGGAGCCACGCATCGGTCGTATCCGCACATAGTTTTGCTGACTATGCAGACAAGGACTAAAGGTCTTGCACCTTCCCCCACGCGCTCCTTGTCGAAGTATGGCAGTATCTCAGCGAGGGTTTCCCCAACATGCAACTTAACCAACCTATACAACTACTCTCAACGCCCCGTTTATGTGAGATTCCCCTGTAACGGTTCCGCCTTTCGACGATCGCTACGATGCACCAGTGACACTTATTCCCTCCACATGCACCGCATGCCAACCATAAAATGGGCACGCAGAAGCAGGCAAAGCTCGATCTGGGATACTTATTTGATGAAAAAAAACACTTTATTAACGAAGACTTATCATTTTAGGCTTGATATTACTGCACATAACAGTGAAAATAGAGTTCAGGTACAAGCCTTGTGTGAAATCATAACGGTCGCCAAACCTTATGATCTTCGTTAGGAGATGTTCCACCATCAACTAACTGCGTACCGACGAATTTAAAGCCCTGTGCGACGAAAGTCAAGCAGGGCTTTTTCGTTTTTAAAAATAAAAATATTAAATATTATATATTTGCGGTATATGGTGTAGTTCCTAATATTGGCTAACTCTCTCACAAAATATATGCTGATACTTATATGATTTACGTCAAAACATAATAAACAGGACTTGTAAGCTAAATGGCGAAACTATCACTGAGCGAAGTATCTAAGCGTTTTAATATCGATAGATCGACAATCTACAGAGCTGTAAAAAATGGACGCTTGTCTCGTACTGGTGATGGTCAATTTGATCTTGCCGAAGTAATTCGATGCTTCGGTGAACCACAACAGGTATCACAGCCGGCTAATGAAGCTCCTAAACAAAGCAGTGATGCAGCTACGCAAAAACTTATCACTCATTTAGAAAACGAAGTCAAAAAATACCAGGAACGTGAAGAACGTTTGATGCAGCAAATTGATCGGATGCAGACTCTGATTGAATTAAAAAGTGTCGCACCTGCCACGGCAGCACAACACTCCGACACTACAGCATGCGACACCCAAATACCACAGTATGCGACAGCAGATCAAAATACTGAAAACAATAAAATTTTAACCAAAAATATGGTGGAAAATGTTGCAGTGCAACACCCTGACGCTATAGCGAGCGACACCCAAACGCCACAGCATGCGACGTTGCAAAGTGTAGCAGTGCCACAACCCAAAAAACGGAGTTTATTTGGACGCGTATTGAATGCTGTATTCAATGAAGATTAAGAGTTCTATACTTTAAAAATCATCTGATGTCTTTTTTTTTGATCTTCACTGTACCTCGCTTCGGCAGACGCTTAGAAATTTCTAAGTTACGATACAGTTGTTTAATCATCACAGGCTCACTATTCGGAGCCTTACACACTACGGTATCGTTTGTGACATAGACTACAGGTCCATTACTAGCTCTTGCAATAAAGGTCTCCGTGAGCACCCGACCTGCCTCTTTAGCAATAACGCGCTCCTCCTCATCCATCTTCTTTATCTCATCCATATCTCAACCTTCTTAAGAATCAAGTTTTATTATTCTCACTATTTAACTTAAATATGAACCTTTTTGTTTAATTGAATTGTTCATGTGGACTACACAAACCCGTGGAACATTGCTCACTTATTGGGCGTGGAACGTGGAAAAACATAAAAAAAGCCCATTTGAGGGTAAATGGGCTTTTGAAGAGTATATAAGAAATTGATTTTTAAAGTAATAAAAATTGTATTTCGTATAAGGTGTATTATGTTAATTTTAGAGAAATTCAATAATGCAAAAATATAAATCAAAAATAGATTGGTGGGTGATTATAGTTTTGACAGGAAGTTCTTTACTGCTTTTAACCTTAGTCTATAGTCATTTTGATAGCCAAAATTTACATGCAAATATAATTTTTTCGGTCCTTTTAAGTTCTTTAGCTCTAGTGGTTTGGTTACCCATTCCAACAACATACTATGTTGTAGACGGTGAGATATTAAAGATACACAGTATCTTCTTAAAGTGGGAAATTCCATTGAATAGCATTGAAAAGATCGAGGAAACATCAGACTCTTTATCAGCTCCAGCTTTATCTTTAGATAGAATAAGAATTGAATATAAAAAAGATGGTATTCATGAATCAATCATGGTTTCGCCAAGAAATAAAACTGAATTTATAAAAAAAATATCTTGATTTATCCCGCATTTAACATAATGGCGGTTATACGAAGTACACTTGTATATTAACTTAAATATCAATTGCTTAATAAAATCATAAAAATCTAAAAATGCAAAAAAAGCCGATTTTGAAACAAGTCGGCTTTTTTATGTTCGATTCTGTAAGATTTTGCCAATAGAAAATGGAACAACTTTGCAAAATTTACAATTTTGTATTAACATTTTTATATTAACAAAAAGCGATGCAACTATGGAAATTGAGTTTTCATGGGATGAGCATAAAGCAGAAACAAACCTCAAAAAACATGGTGTAGCTTTTGAAGATGCAACCTTGGTTTTTTATGATGCTCATGCCGTCTTCAAACAGGATCGCTTTGAAAATGGTGAATATCGTTGGCAAGCGATAGGTCTCGTACACGGGCAGACAGTTTTATTAGTGGCTCATACTGTACAAGATCATAATGGGATTGATCATATCCGTATTATTTCAGCACGACAGGCAGAGAAAAAAGAGAGGAAACAGTATGAAAAAAACCGTTACGTACAAAGTAGATTTGAATAAACCTCCTGTCTTATCTGAAGAACAAAAGGCAAGACTTGAGGCATTAGATAAACGCCCAGACAGTGAAATAGACTTTTCAGATATTCCCGAACTTGATGAAAGTTTTTGGAAAAATGCAGTACAAAATCCTTTTTACAAACCGACTAAACAAGTAACTACGGTTCGTATTGATGCAGATGTTATGCAGTGGCTAAAAGCCCAAGGAAAAGGCTATCAAACACGAATGAACAAGATTCTGCGTGATGCCATGCTGAATGAACTAAAAAATCATCCGTAAAAAATGGGAGCTATAGGCTCCCATTTTTGACTTCGCATAATCCGTATTATGTTAATTTTAGAAAATATTAAGGATGGGAATAGAGAATGGTAGAAACAGACCAAAAATTAGCACAGAACGGATGTTGTTATGCTTAATCCTGATCGGTTAAAAATACAAATTTAAAATCAATAAAAGGTGACAACTACCTTGATACTTACCGAACAGCATGCTTTATCAATTTTTATTGACTTAGTTAAAAAAACCCACTTTACAGTGGGTTTTTACTACATTAACTCATCAAGGTGATGCTCTAAGAATCTAAGCATATGTTTTAATTTTATTGAATTGTTACAGTGACAGGTTTTGCATAAATCGTATAGGTATAATTTGGTGCCATCGTATATTGATAGCTTGGCATGACATAAGCTGTACCTTTTTCAGTAAATGTCAGCCCTTGGCCATTTTGCGTATATTTAGCCGAATTTGGCAAAACCAGCATATTTTTAACAAGATAATTCGATTTCGTTCCAATTTGAGTTTGGATTTCTGCATTGATTTCTACAGGCTTGCCTGCAGTGGCTATGAGCTGACTTGCTGTATTCAATTTTACCGCCAGATTTGAAGATTCATGCGCATAATCAGTCGTTAGACCATGTGTGCCTTGTACATACATGCGGTAGAAGTCATCTTTATTTAAGCGGAAAGTCCATGGCCAGAAAGTCACGCCGCGCTGGCTCGCCATCATCATCAGCTCTTTATTTAAACCAGAAAAAGAAGGATTAAAAGTAGAAGAGTATTTTTGTGCAGCATCTAAAATGCGGCGCGTGTTGACAATATTGCTTTGAGCTGTTGGCGTACTGGTCAAGTATCCAGTGGATACACCAGGAATTTCATTCTTCATATGTAGAATTTGATCGCCAACGAAACTGATGACAATCGCTTGATCATAGGCATTATGCTTATCTAGCAATTCCTTAATTTTTGGTACAATTTCAGGTTTTGAACTCTTTATTTCAATGAAGTTTGTCACATTTGGATATTGTTTTACAGCCGCAAGAATTTCATCCATTGTCGGTACTTTACGTCCATTTGGAATGGTGCGTAAGTTTTGAATTTCTGCGAGCGTCAAATCTTCAATTTTGGCATTTACACCTGTAGTGCGTGTTGTGGTTGAATCATGCATGACCACGACATGATTATCTTTAGAAAGATATACATCGTACTCAACCGCATCTGCGCCAACTTGAATCGCTTTTAATGTGCCTTCTAAAGTGTTTTCATCCTCAAGTGCAGGAATACCGCGATGGCCTGTAATCAGCGGTTTGCGCAGCAGCGTGTTCGGCGCCATTAATTTCATAATAGAAAGAACGCTGTCGGGCTGCTCGGTGTAAATACCGTTTACACCTGTGCTTAAGAACTCTGCTGCTGTTAATGGGCTGCTGCTGTCTAGGTTTGCCCACGGTGTAATCAGCAGACGCTGTAAATGTGAAACCACTTCTGTTTGTACCAGATGCTTAGGCAGAATCACAATTTTTGCAAGTGATGAATTGGTATTGTGGGCAATGGTCACAATATCCTTAGTTGAGCTGCTCAGCCCAGTTTGTTTAGAGTAATCCAGCGCGGTACGCAGTGCTGGAATTGCAATTCGCGCTTTGCGAAGAAGCTCTGGCTGATCTGAAAGCAAGGTAATATCCGCCAGATCATAACTTTCGCCCAATGTTTTTAGCTTATTAATGGTCTGTTCATTTTGAATGCGTAGCAGCGGAAGTGTGCGGCGTGTTGAGTCATTCAGATAATCACGTAAAGCCATGACTTTTTCCTGCTCAGTATTCAATAGATTTAATTGTTCATCGAGCTGATAGGCAATGTGTGTTGCTGCTGTAGAGGAAATGCCGTTCAGGGGTGCAGGCTGTGCAATGGTTGGCGCCATAGAAACTGGCAGATTATGATCAATAATTTCGGTAACACGGTTTGATTCTGGCAGAGGATCAAGCTGTTCTGTAATTTTGATGGCATCTACTTTCATCAATAAGCCAGCAGTAGAGAGGCCAATTGCGCCTTGATCTAAATTATAAGGCAGTGTGGTGTCTAAGACTAAATTGTCATCAATATAATGGCGCACACGTTGACCATGCACAATCACAGTCGCTTTATACGACTTATTGACCTCCATATTTTCTTTATAAGCAGATTTATGCAGCACATTCCACGCATTGGTAGGCTGGCGCAGCGCAAGTTCTAGACCGCTGGCGCCAGCTGCATCGGCGCGAATTGCAAATTGATAATAAGGCGTGAAGGCAGGTTCAGCATAGCTGTCAGCAGCGCGGTAAATAATACTGCCCCAGCGGCCGCCATTATTTCTTTCTAAATAAGTAAATTCGATATCTATGCGATAGTTTCTGAGTTTTTGATATTCAGGTGACAGCATTAACGTGGTCATTTGTGTGTCATTGGCGCGCCCATCAATGAATAAGCTGCCGTCTTTGACTTCAACCGTGCCTGCATTTGAGCGCAGTGTTGTCCATGCTGCTGGCAGCGCTGTGAGTTGATCGAAGTTTTCGTCTAAATAGACTTTAGGTACAGGAACTTCTTCTTCTGGTGTTTCTGGCTCTGGGGCTGGTGTTGTCGGTGTTTCAGGCAGGGCGGATGATTCATCTTTATCATCATTGTCGTTGCAGGCAGTTAAATTGAATGCCAATAATATTGCTAAGCTCAATGAAGTCAATTTAGTCATTATGTAGTCTCAGGTTTGATTTTTTAAAAAGCGATTCAAACTTAAGAGTTGAAAATGACACTTTGGTTGATTTGTCATATATCTAAACTTTGCTTACATATTAATGATTTATGAATTCATAAAATTTTAATAAAAATAGATTAAATAAATATGATCAATATTTAATCAAAAAAGTACATTGTTATGATTTATCAACTCATCCACTGCTCAAATTATCCCCAATTTCTGCGGACAACCCTTGGGATAAATCTCAGCCAATTTTGTACGCTTTGACTTACATTCATTCAGGCTCTTTGTGTCTATGCCATTCTTCATCAATTTTCTATTATGGGGACATAGAGAGCAGGATGCTCCAGATAAGAATAATAAGATCAGATACAGGGAATGTGAGGTACGACAGGAGTTATACCAACGCATCAAATATGTAAAAAAGCCTAACAGGATGTTGGGCTTTTTTATTGACTAAATTAACCTTTGAATTGCATTTTTTTAGCCTTACTACCGATTATTTAACTATACGGAAGAAAGAATACCATTTATTTAACATAAAATCTCTTATGCGAAATTCAGTTGTAACCCCCAAATAGAAATGTCCGGTTTATCGATTGCTCGACCTAAGATCTCAGAACATAAGAATTTGATGAACACCCTGGTTCTCAAAACTCGATACTTTATTGAAAAGTTCTATCGAGGCTTATAAGTCCCTGAAACAAAAAAATGCCTGAACTTCAGGCATTTTTTACGTCATCACTAACAGCTTACAACAATCAACAAACGAGAGTTTTAGTCTTTTGAATACGACTTAATTTTTTCAAAAATAGGGTAAAAGTCTACACCCTCATCTTTCATGCTAGAAAGTAAGTAAACCAGAACAGCGATATGAGTAGGTACTTTTCCGATCTTTTTATAGTTAGTTATGGAGTTTGGATTCATGTCCAATAAGGTTGCAAATTCCTTAATTGAAAGACCTGCTTTCCCCATAAGTCTTTGAAATTCTTCGTATGGCATCGTGATAAATACAATCTGTTTGAATTAGAAGTATAACACAGACTATAAAACTTAAAAAAACACATAAAAAATGTGACGAACACATTTTTTATGTGTTATAAATAGCTTATCAGCTAACCCATTTATCCTTATTATCGGAGAAATATAATATGTACTCATACCCGGATTCAAACACTGAAAAGAAAATTGCTCTCATGATCATCAATGACTTTTTCATTCAAAAAGCCCATGAACTGTGGATTTTTTTACAACTCGATCAGTGCTTTAATGATTATGAAGCCACACTGATTTGGACTCGACGTTATTTAGAGAAGCATCCTGAGTGTGAGTACAGCGATATTCAAAAAGCCTTTGTTTCTTGTTTCCCAGAGCACTTCTTCAGCTTTGACTGTTAATTTATGAGAGGCACGGTAAAAAATCGCAATGGGTAAGTAAATCCCAAATAGAAAGAGCCAGTTCATACAACTGGCTTTTTATTGTCACGTATAAATCTAAGACTTTCTTTGAGCATACTAAAATTGATGTTCCACGGCTTCTAAAACATTGATTTTAGGTTCAGGATTGGGGTCGCCATGACGTTACTTTAGGGTGTACTCCAAGTTTACATAATGTTCTTACACGAAATTAGAAGTCACTTCATTGATTGATAAAATTTATTGAATTTTTAAATCAATGCCGTAAAGGTTATTTATATCTTTTGCCGCATCAGGATCTCCATTCCTAGCCGCAATAATGAGCCAATATATTGCGCGGTGATGTATATCAAGATTTCTAAATGTCATAGCCAAGTCATATTGCGCTATATATCCCCACTCTGAAGCATACTCTTCAGCCTCATATGCACATTTTGTCGCAATCTCCATATGGCCGGCCCTTCTAGATAGGGACGCGGCATTCAACCAAACAGACCCGGGGTATTTAATAGCCATACCTACAGGTTTTTTACTATTTTTTTCAATAGGTAAGTCAGTCATTTTCTAACCAAATAAAATCTTAAAGAAAAGACAATACAAGAACATAAAAAAAATGTAAACATATGATTTTAAAAAAAATATTAAAAAAATATTAAAAAAATAATAACTAAATCGTTATGAAAATATTTAATTTTTAGAAATAGAATCATAACACCACGGATCACTGCAAAACATCTAAAAACAGTTCATCCGACTTATCCTGAATATCTTGGTTAAGCTGATTTCTTCGGGAAATCTCACGCTCAATATAATCATCAATATCGTGATTTGAATTTGCTGATTGAATCACTGCAAGCGGTATCTCAATTCCATGTTCATCCCAAGCATTGCGCCGATCAATGTACTCATCAAGATTGGTAGCGTATGTTTCCAGTCGTGGTAGATAGGTCAAATGTGGCGGATTGATGTCAATTTGTTGCCATGTTTTTTT
>NZ_JACSPT010000033.1 GCF_014837015.1 Acinetobacter pecorum | reverse complement strand
GTTTTAGGTGCAGGCTTCTTCATCTGGAAATTATATTGCTAAAGAAGCCCTCAAGAATAGCTTTGTGCAACAAAGCCCTATCTTTCTAAAACTTGTGTAGATACTCTGGCTAAATTGAGATGTATTAGCTATGTCTGTAAATGTAAGCTGAATTCTCATAATTAACTAGTCATTGCAATAGCAGAGTGTAAGATAAATATGAAGTTATGATATGGTGTATCGGATTTAACTTATGTTCACCTAAAGTCTACTTCATAGATTTATTTATGAATAATTTCTAATATTTTCAAAATATTATTAAAGTCATTTTAGATTTTTTATTGTATTAAGTTCATTAACCTACTATAAAAAGCAAAGAATATTAGAGTTAAGTTAGATTTCAATAAGAAAGGAAAAAATTATGTTTTTACAAATTTCAATTTGATCTGTAATGACTTATTGTAAAAAAATAAGATTTACCATGATTAGATCTGATTTATAGTTATATGATAGTTATCATTAAATTATTCCTGCAATGCAACCTAGATATCTATATCCATATTCAAAAAAGTGAAATCATATTACACAAGAAGATAACGTTTAATGATAGTGCATCAGACGTTATCCTTTCTTTTGTATCTTAACTATATTTTGTTTTCTTAATTTAAACTTTCTACAATAGTAATCATTACATCAGCACAATTTTCACGAGCTGCTCTTGCTCTAGCGTATTCCTCAGAATAATAACAAGCCTGAGCGGTGGCTAAATCTGAAAATTCAATAATGATATGACGCTCATATTCAGCCCCTTCTAGACAAGTAGCTTTGCCACCTCGTGCCAGAAATTTAGCTCCATATTTTTCAAAGGCTAAAGGTGCTATCGACATGTATCGTTTATATTTTTCCATATCATGAATAGTGACATGTGCAATCCAATATGCAGACATATAAAAGTTCCCTATGTTTGATAAATGTAAGACTGATTTTTCTAAAGTATTAATTGATATCACTTGTCTAAGATATTTTTGGCAACCAGAGCCGCTTCATTAATATGTTCCGCTACAGCCTGTTTTGCCATTTCCGAATCTTTATAAAGATATATAGCTTCACACATATTTTTGATACGTTGATATCCTGAAATTTCACGTTGAGTAGATTTCATGGTCATGGCTCGAAGCCGGCTAATACGGCCATTTAAACGTTGTACTACTTCCCAGGCAATATAATGTTTAGCTATGGTGAAAATAGTTTCATAGAGCTCTGAAGAGGTCGCAATAATTAAATTGATATCATCATTAGTAAATGCTTTTTCAAGTTCAACCAGTAAACTCTTAATTTGTTCAGCTTTATCATCAGTTAGGTTCTGAGTGCAATCAACGACCGCACTTTGCTCTAATAGAAGACGAATTTCATAGATCTGAGAAGCAATATCCCAATTTAGTAGTGAAACAATCGGACCTTTATTTGGCAAAATTTCAACAAGGCCTTCGGCTTCAAGATAGCGGATTACCTCTCTTACTACAGACCGACTTACACCAAGTTCTTCACATAAAGTTCGTTCAACTAATCTTTTTCCAGAGGGGAAATAGCCAGTAATAATGGCATTACGGACTTTATTCAAACATAGTTCACGTAATGTGACTGGTGGATTTTCAATCTTAAGACTCATAGACACATCATATTCCTAAATTTGATTTTACAAATTTTGTTACACGTTTTTTACATAAAAAGAGCATAACAAACTCTTGTCTTTTTTTCATTATGTATTATGGTATACCATAATACGTACTACTAAGTGAAATCTCAAGCAAGGAAGAAAAATGAACCTTATACGTAAAACGGTGCTCCATGTAGAAACTACTTATATTGATGGAGACAAAGAGGCAACAATCCCATTGAAAATGGTTGCTGCTGCTGCAGTGATTAAAAATCCTTGGGCAGGGCAAGGTTATGTTGAAAATTTAACTCCAGAAATTCGTCGAATTGCTCCGATTTTAAGTGAGCATTTAACGAAGCTTATTATTGATGAAATTGGTTCAGGCGAAGCAGTAGAAGCCTTTGGTAAAAGTGCAGTTGTGGGCTTAGATGGGGAATTGGAGCATGCATCTGCCCTGATTCATACTTTGCACTTTGGCAACACATACCGCAATGCAGTAGGTGCGAAATCCTACCTTGCATTTAACAATACCCGAGGCCCCGCCAATGCATCCATTCTTGTTCCAATGATGGACAAAAATGATGAAGGCAGACGTTCTCACTATTTAACTTTACAGTTTGCAATTCCAGATGCACCTGCTGCCGATGAGATTGTGATTGTGATTGCGGGTTCTACAGGGGGTCGACCACATCATCGTATTGGTGACCGTTATCAAGATTTGGAAGAGTTAGGACATGATGTCAAAAACCCAGCAGCTGTCAAATAACAGGATTGCTCATTATTTTGAGCAGGGCACAGGAGAACCCTTGGTTCTCATCCATGGAGTAGGAATGCAGGCAGCGGCATGGTATCCACAAATCGAGTTCTTTTCGAAACATTATCGAGTGATCTCTGTGGACATGCCAGGGCATGGGCAAAGTACCAAACTGGCAGATGAGGCGAAATTACAAGATTTTGTCGATTGGACCATTGAGTTTATTGCTGCACTGAATATTGGTGCAGTAAATTTAGCAGGACATTCAATGGGTTCGCTAATTACGACTGGTGTTAGCGTAACCCGACCTGATTTAGTCAAACGTATGGCTGTATTGAATGGTGTTTATAAACGTACGCCACAGGCTCGGAATGCAGTGATAAAGCGTGCTGAAGAGTTAAAGACAGGTCATATTGATGTAGAAACACCGTTACAGCGTTGGTTTGGCGATAGCGAAATTGAGCGCATTGCCTCAGATCATGTTAAATCGTGGCTAGAAAACGTAGATTTGTCAGGTTATACCACAGCGTATTCAGCTTTTGCTTGTGGTGATGAAGTTTACGCTGATGAATGGTCTAAGATCGCATGTCCTGCTTTGGTTTTAACGGGTACTCATGACCCTAACTCAACCGCAGAAATGGCAAGGGAAATGGCAAGTCTGGCGAAAAATGGCGTAGCTATAGTCATTGAAAATGAACGTCATATGGTGAACTTGACGGCACCAGATAAAGTGAATAATGCAATGCAGAAATGGCTTGAAACGAACGTTTAAGCTCCACACATTGATGAAGGAATATAACAATGAGTGAAATGGATAAAGTAAATAAAATACGTGAACTACGTGATGCTTTTGGGTCATTTATGACAGGCGTTACGGTAGTAACTACCTGTAAAGATGATGGAACACCATTAGGCTTTACAGCCAACTCTTTTGCTTCGGTGTCTTTGGATCCAGCTTTGTTGCTTGTCAGCATTGCCAAGACATCAAGCAATTATAATAATTTTGCAAATGCCTCACACTTTGCCATTAATATTTTGGCAGAAGAGCAAAAGGATGTTTCAAATACATTCGCTCGTCCTAGTGATGATCGCTTTGCAAGCTTGGCTTGGTCTGTTAGTGAAAATCAAAACCCAATTATTGATCATGTCAGTGCATGGTTTGATTGTACGACTTACCAAATGGTAGATGCTGGTGATCATGCAATTCTAATTGGTAAAGTTGAAAATTTTGCTTCGGCAGGTTTTGCAGGTCTTGGTTATTATCGTGGTGCTTACTTCACGCCAGCAAAATCTTCTACTGATGTCATCTCGAGCATGAAAGTCATGATGATGGCTTTGATTGGACATGAAAATCAGATTCTGCTCGATAAAAATGCAGATGGTCGCTGGACGTTACCACATCTCATGGTGGATAAAGATGGGGCAGAAAAAGCCTTGGAAAAAATCTTTGCTGCCTATCAGCCAGCAGCATCACCGAGTTTCATTTACTCAGTTTACGATGATGTGACCACGCAACAACAATATATTGCGTTCCTATGTAATACCCCCGTATTAGATGCGCATAAAGGTCAATTTGTTGATCTCAATGATCTAGATCAACTGACTTTTGTAGATAGTGCTTTACAAAGTATGTTAATGCGCTATCGCAAAGAAAATCATCTGAAAACTTATGGTGTTTATTACGGTAATCAAACCAGTGGTACGGTTCGTCAAATTGTTAAAGAGGAAGTTTAACTATGCGTTTTTCATTATTTGTGCACATGGAACGCGTTTCTGATCAACAAACACAGAAGCAGCTCTACGATGAAATGATCGAACTTTGCCAGATTGCGGATAAAGGCGGTATGCATGCAATTTGGACAGGTGAACATCATGCAATGAATTTTACCATTGCGCCAAATCCATTTATTAATCTGGCTGATATTGCAAACAAAACTAAAAATGTCCGTTTAGGTACTGGAACTGTAGTTGCACCATTCTGGCACCCGATCAAATTGGCAGGTGAAGCTGCCATGACGGATATTATCAGTAATGGACGCTTAGATATCGGAATTGCACGTGGTGCATATTCATTTGAATATGAACGTATGGTACCAGGTATGGATGCCTGGGGTGCCGGTCAACGTTTACGTGAAATGATTCCTGCAGTTAAAAACCTCTGGAAAGGTGATTATGAGCATAATGGGGAGTTTTGGCAGTTCCCTAAAACCACCTCAGCGCCTCAGCCTTTACAACAACCACATCCCCCAATTTGGGTGGCAGCTCGTGATCCGAATAGCCATGAATTTGCAGTCGAAAATGGTTGTAATGTACAAGTCACGCCATTGCATTTCGGTGATGACGAAGTTGAAAAATTGATGGGGCATTTTAACGCAGCGTGTGAGAAATTTGCCGATGTTCCTCGTCCTGAGATCATGTTGCTGCGCCATACTTATGTTGCAGATAGTGAAGCAGATGCTCAGCTTGCCGCAGATGAAATCAATGCATTTTATAACTATTTTGGCGCATGGTTTAAAAATGAGCGTGAGATTAGTCAAGGTTTAATTGCACCAATTAGCAAGGAAGAAATGGCACAACATCCATTCTATACTCCTGAAGCAATGCGTAAAAATAATGTGATTGGTCAAGCCCAAGAAGTGATTGATCGCTTAAAAGCCTATGAAGCCATGGGATATAACGAATATTCATTCTGGATTGACACCGGAATGAGCTTTGAACGCAAAAAAGCATCGCTAGAACGTATGATCAATCAGGTTATGCCCGCATTTGCATAGGAGAGAAGACATGACTTCTCCATTCCAGTTGTATATCAATGGTCAGTTTGAGGATGGTGCTGCACAGTTTGACAGTATTAATCCAGCAACTGGTCAGGTCTGGGCAAAAATGCCAGAAGCACGTACAAATGAAGTCAATCGTGCAGTTGCTGCTGCATCTAAGGCCTTGCAAAATGAGGCTTGGGCAGGATTAACTGCCTCACAGCGAGGAAAATTGCTGTATAAACTCGCTGACTTGATCGAGAAAGCTGCGCCACAATTAGCACAGTATGAAACTAATGATACAGGTAAGATTATTCGTGAGACTTCAAGTCAGATTGCGTATGTCGCAGAGTATTATCGATACTATGCAGGTATTGCTGACAAGCTTGAAGGCAGCTATCTACCAATTGATAAACCAGATATGCAGGCGTGGACGATCCGTGAGCCAGTAGGTGTAATTGCAGCAATTGTCCCTTGGAATAGTCAATTATTTTTATCAGCAGTTAAAGTTGGTCCAGCATTAGCGGCAGGTTGCAGTATTGTCCTTAAAGCTTCAGAGGAAGGACCCGCACCGTTACTTGCTTTTGCGCGTTTGGTCCATGAAGCAGGGTTTCCAGCAGGTGTGGTCAATGTGATTACCGGTTTTGGACCTGAATGCGGTGCTGTACTCAGTAGCCATCCGGATGTAGCGCATGTTGCATTTACAGGCGGTCCAGAAACAGCAAAACATATTGTGCGTAATTCGGCTGAAAACCTGGCGAAAGTTTCGCTTGAGTTGGGTGGTAAATCTCCTTTTATTGTGTTTGCCGATGCTGATTTACAAAGTGCGGTAAATGCACAAGTTGCGGCAATCTTTGCGGCAACAGGACAAAGTTGTGTTGCTGGCTCACGCTTGTTGGTTGAATCAACTATTAAAGATGAGTTTGTGCAGCGTTTGGTTGAGCGCGTACAAACTATCAAAATTGGTTTACCTGATGATCATGCAACTGAATTTGGTCCATTGTGTACACTGCGTCAACGTCAAAAAATTGAACAAGTGGTGGCAAGTTCACTTCAACAAGGTGCACAACTACTGATTGGCGGAAAATCTTTAGAGCGAGAAGGGTATTACTATCCGCCTACAATTTTAGATTGCAGCGATGTACCGCAAGCTGATTGTGTTATGACGGAACTGTTTGGGCCAGTGCTATCGGTGGTGAGTTTTACCACAGAATTGGATGCTATCCAGAAGGCCAACAACACCCCTTACGGTCTTGCTGCTGGAGTCTTTACCAACAATTTAAGCCGTGCGCATCGCATGACCAAAGCAATTCGATCAGGCATTGTTTGGTTAAATACCTATCGTGCGGTTTCACCACTCGCACCTTTTGGAGGACATGGTTTATCGGGCCATGGCCGAGAGGGAGGTGCCGATGCGGTGTTGGACTACACTACGACCAAAACAGTTTGGTTACGGACTTCAGATGAACCGATAGCTGATCCTTTTGTGATGCGTTAAAGCATCACAAAAGGGGCTGAATAGGGATGGATTTTCAGGAAGAAAATATGAATAAGTCGAATTCTAAATAGTATTAGTCTTTAGCAAAGCATCACTCCTAAAAGGAGCATATGTTGATACTGAATCAGTATCAATTGGGCAGACTTCATTTTTTTCTCTGAAGAATTGACCAGAGCAGCAATAGTCGTGGTTTTGAAATGACAGAGCTCTGTTCGATTTTTTGTAAATAATACCGACAAGGCAGGTTTTTTTAAACCTAAAGTCACTCTCACTAATATATTGAAATTGAAGGAAATGAATTCCTCAAAGAGAGATTAAGGATATGAGCCAAAATGAAAAAAATGCTTTCGCTATAGAAAGTCATTCTATTGATTATGTTGATCCTTCTGAACGAAATGGAAAAGTTCGGGATCTATTTACTTTATGGTTTTGTACCAATATTGCACCGTTAGCTGTAATTACAGGTGCAATGTCCATGCTTACATTTAACTTAAGTTTGGTTAGTGCATTAGTGGCCATTTGTTGTGGACACTTTTTTGGTGCAAGTATTCTAGCATTGACGTCTGCCCAGGGGCCTCAGGTCGGTATTCCACAAATGATTCAAAGCCGTGCACAGTTTGGACGTTATGGCGCATTGCTGGTTGTATTATTTACGACGCTGATTTATCTGGGTTTCTTTATTTCCAATATTATTTTGTCAGGCAAAACTTTACACACAGTTGTTCCTGCAATTCCCATCCCAGCTGCAACTGTGATTGGTGCAATTGTAGCAACTATTATTGGTGTGATTGGCTATCATTTTATTCATAAATTTAACAAGATCGGCACCTGGTTTATGGGCGGCTCATTGTTAATTGGCTTAATGATTATGATTCCACATATCAATGCAGAAGTACTGGCCAAAGGTGCTTTTAATCTGAAGGGATGGTTTGCCATGTTTGGTCTATGTGCTGTGTGGCAAATTAGTTTTTCACCTTATACCTCAGACTACTCAAGATATTTACCTAAAAGTATCGGAATTTATAAACCATTTATTTATACATATTTGGGCGCATCGTTGGGCACAATCTTTGCGATGGGCTTCGGTACAGTTGCGGTAGCGATTGGTTCAACAACAGATGCAATGGAAGCAGTTAAATCAGGTACAGGACTGTTTGGTTATGCACTGATGATCTTATTTCTTTGTAATATCATTGGTCACAATGCCATGAATTTGTATGGTGCAGTTTTATCTTGTATTACTTCTATTCAGACCTTTGCAGGTCGATGGATGCCAAGCAAAAATATCCGTATCATTTTATCAGTCATTGTTTTAATTCTGGCTACGTTTACTGCATTGTGGGCATCTAGTAACTTTATTAGCTTCTTCCTTAATGTGATTTTTGCCTTACTGTTTATCTTGGTGCCGTGGGTTTCAATTAACTTATTAGATTTTTATGTCATCAATAAAAAATCTTACGACATCCAATCTATTTTTGCCCAAGATGGCGGAATTTACGGAAAATTTAATGCCAAAGCATTAACTGCCTACTTTATCGGAATTGCGGTTCAAATTCCTTTTTTAACCAATGCTTTCTTCACAGGGCCATTTGCTAATGTAATTCAAGATGTTGATATTTCTTGGGTAATTGGTTTGGTTGTCAGTTTTGTTGTGTATTACGTATTTAATCTAGGAAAGATTAAATCATCACACCCTCAGATGAATGTGAAAGCGCATCAGTAAAAATTAAATTTGGAATGGAATCTATATCATGAAAAAACATTATTTACAGTGGGCAGTCGCATCTGTAATGCTCACAACATGGATACCAAGTTATGCGGGGATCAGTTTTGGGGATCCTAATGCGGACACCGGAAAACTGACATTTTCAGGTTATGTACGAGGCAATTATCAAGACAAAGATTATGGCGAAGCGGCTTCTGACGAAAAAATCCGTTTTGATGCTGCTCAGCTTAAATTGGATTACGAACGTGGCAAATTATTTGGACATGCTGAATATCGTTGTTATCAATATGACACCTTATGCGATTTTTCGACTTTGGTGGATGGCTATGTCGGCTACCAGGTGAATGAGACAGATCAATGGTTGGTGGGTATGCAACCCCTTGCATTTGGCCCGGGACGTTTCTGGAACACCAGTTTATATGGCAGTATCAATACTACAGCGGGCTTAGAAGATGTACATAATTTAGGTCTAAACTATCACTTTGAATTGCCAAGTTCGACTAAGTTTGACGTGGGTTACTTTGCTCTGGATGGAGGGCATTATGTCGGTACAACAAAAGACTCAGGACGTTATAGTGCCAATTATGTCAGTTCAAATGATGCTCCCCACAGTGAGCTGCAAGAAAAAAACATGTGGGTAGGTCGTATTACTCAAGATTTACTTTTAGGGGTTGAAGGACTGAATACACAAGTTGGTGCTTCATATTGGACTTCTAATATTGAGAATAAAACTACCTCTGAAACTGGGCATCGTAATGCGTGGTCATTATTCAGCAAAATCAATTATGGCAATTTGGGGCTTACCTTAACGGGTGGTAAAAATGATGTGAGCAATAAAGATGTTTTTAACGCGCAAGCTTCATTAATGGGCTCTTACGACACTGAATACTATGTGAGTAATAAAGCAACGTATTACACGGCGGATATTGGTTACGCTTTTAAAGAAGTGAAGCATATTGGCAACATAACGCCTTATTTTATGTATAGCCAATATGATAAAAATCAGGCAGGTTCAAAAGATTCTATTCGAAACATTTTGGGTGTATCAATTGAGCATAAAAAACTGGCCTTAACCGCAGAATATATTATGGGCAAGAATGATCCATTTATTGGTGGTAATCAGAATTCATTAGCGATGGGTGATGATAATGAGTGGAATAAATTATTAAATTTAACCTTATTCTATTATTTCTAAATCCCGTTATAACATTCGAGCAACCGAAAAAATTTTCGAGATTTTTTTGGTATGCCATAATACAAAGTTAATAGATAGTAGGTGTAAGCTGATCAAATTAAATTAGTTTGATAACTCTTAACCTACTTTACAAGGATAATCGGTATGCAACTCAATGAAATGGCTTTATTTCACCAACAGGCATTCGTAGCTGGGAAGTGGTGTGATGCAGATAATAAGGATACCTCTGATATTTATAATCCTGCTACACAAGATATTATTGGCACTGTACCCAATATGGGCAAAGCGGAAGCTGAACGTGCTATTCGGGCAGCAGTTGCAGGATGGGCAACATGGAAAAATAAGACGGGTAAAGAGCGATCTATAGTTTTAAAGAAATGGTTTGATTTAATGGTCGCTCATGCAGATGAACTGGCTTTTATTTTAACCAATGAACAAGGTAAGCCATTAGCTGAAGCTCGAGGTGAAATTCTATATGCAGCCAGTTTTATAGAATGGTTTGCCGAAGAAGCTAAACGTGTCTATGGGGATATTATCCCAAGTCCTTATCCTGATGCTCGTATCGTAGTGAATAAACAGCCTATCGGTGTTGTTGCAGCTATTACACCTTGGAATTTTCCTGCTGCTATGATTACTCGAAAAGTTGCACCGGCACTGGCTGCAGGCTGTCCTTGTATTGTTAAACCAGCACCAGAGACACCATTCACTGCTTTAGCTTTAGTCGATTTAGCCTTACAAGCAGGTGTGCCTGCTGAAATCTTTAGTGTGATTACAGGTGATGCTATCACGATAGGTGATGCCATTTTTGAAAGTGATGATGTACGTAAATTTACGTTTACAGGCTCGACACCTGTCGGTAAATTGCTTTATCAGCGTTCAGCCCAGACGCTTAAAAAAGTATCTTTAGAGCTTGGTGGTAATGCACCTTTTATTATATTTGATGATGCTGATTTAGATGCAGCGATTGAAGGTGCTTTAATTGCCAAATACCGCAATGCAGGACAAACCTGTGTTTGTGTAAATCGCTTTTTAGTACAAGCGGGCATCTATGAAAAATTTATCGCTGCATTAAATGAAAAAGTTCAGAAATTTGCTATTGGTAATGGTTTAGAACCAGGCAATGAAATCGGCCCATTAATCAATGCTAACGCAGTTAAAAAGGTTGAAGCTCACGTTGCAGACGCTTTAGAGAAAAATGCACGCCTGGTTGCAGGCGGAAAACGACACAGCAGGGGTGAGTTATTTTACGAACCGACCATTATTGCCGATGTAACTGTAGAGATGGATGTTGCAACTCAAGAAACTTTTGGACCATTAGCTGCAATTTTTAAGTTCGAAACTGAGCAACAAGCAATTGAGATGGCCAATGCCACAGAATTTGGTTTAGCTGCTTACTGCTACACACAAGATTTAGGTCGTGCGTGGCGCATGAGTGAACAACTCGAGTACGGTATGGTTGGAATTAATAAAGGCTTGATTTCAAATGAGGTTGCACCGTTTGGTGGAATTAAACAGTCAGGTTTAGGGCGCGAAGGCTCAAAATATGGCATTGAAGATTATCTCGAAATCAAATACACCTTATTTGGAGGATTAGGCTAATGAGTAATGAAAAATTTGAAAAAGGTTTAGCGATTCGTAAACAGGTACTTGGCGAAGCTTATGTCAATAATTCGATCAACAATGCTGATGATTTTAATTTACCTTTACAGGAACTGGTCACGGAATATTGTTGGGGGGCGGTCTGGGGACGTGAAGAACTGAGCAAACCTGAACGTAGTCTAATTAATCTGGCTATGATATCAGCCTTAAACCGTCCGCATGAATTGAAGCTACATGTTAAAGGAGCTTTACGTAATGGCGTGCCTAAAGACAAAATTCGAGAAGTACTCTTGCAAGTAGCAATTTACTGTGGCGTGCCAGCTGCTGTAGATAGTTTCCGTATTGCAAAAGAAGCAATTTTAGAATATGAACAGGAAAATATTTAAAAACTTTACCAATCAAAATGTTAAAATTATAACCGCATTATTAAATGCGGTTATTCTATTTGCGATTGAAACCTATGAATACTTTCAGCATAAGAAATCTTGACAATTAAAGTGAGTAATCATTACCATATATCAATATTAATGAAAATATTGCCACTTGATATCAATTTAACTTATGTTCACCTATAATATAGTTCACAATTAAATTTATGTTTAATAAACAACAAATTTAATTACTTAGAGTACTAAAGTTATAACTTGTAAAATATTTGGTTCATGAACCTAGCTATGAATAGATATTTTCCTACTAAAAAGGTCTTAAGATGGACTGCTCCCAGTATCTTAGACATGAGATAGCCTCATTTTGAAGCTGTCTCGAATGCTTCTGGGCTCATACCATC
>NZ_JACSPT010000032.1 GCF_014837015.1 Acinetobacter pecorum | reverse complement strand
AAAATATAGAAATCAAAAGAGCTTAAAGGAGGATTTTAAGTATTTAAAACCAATTTTTCAAATGAGGACACGCCCTAATAAACCAATAGAAATAATTGCTTTGTTAGAGGGAGTAAATGAAGAAAGTTTAGCGCATTTATCAGAGATACAATTTAAAAGCTTAGAACCGTATTTGGAAGAAGGAAAAATTAGAATTAGATTCTTTCAGGAAAAAGCAGGAACTGGTAAGAATGCTGTTGTTATGGGGGTACAGCCTCCAAGTTTAAACAATGATATATGGAATAATCCAAATGGATTACCTCAAGCTATAACAACCTTATTTCCTGAACCTACATTTATAAACTCAATGGAAGATTCAGCTGAAGATGTTTCTAAATATAAGGCAGGTAATACTATTGGAAAACTAATAGCAATTTTGCAAAAAGAAATAATTGCAACAAAAGTCGACGTAATTAATGATGCTTTAAAAGTGATTGGATCAAAGTTAAACGTAGATGGAGAAGAAAGATTAAAAGATTTTAAGGAATTTGATGATTCAATTAATGAAAAAATAGAAGATTTTTTCCCCGGATTAAAGCTGAATATTGATATTCCAACACCTGATATTGCAGATCTGTTTAAGCAGGGAAAAATTAAAGTTACGGAAGAGGGCAATCAGAAGAAAACTGATTTTACTGATATGGGGCATGGTGCTCAAAGAGCTATTCAAATGACTTTAATTAGGCATTTAGCAGAAATTACAAAAGATGTTTCTAAAGAGGGAAAAACGAATTTACTCCTTATTGATGAACCAGAATTATTCTTGCATCCGCAAGCTATTGAATTATTAAGAGCATCTTTAAAAAGTCTTTCAAAGAAAGGTTATCAAGTCATATTTACAACACATTCACCATTTATGATCGAACAAGACGATATTCCATATACGAATATTGTGCGTAAAAATGCTGAAGGAACACGAGTTGAAGTCAGATTAAAAGAAGCTATTACTAAGATTTTAGACACTCATGATGCACAAGCGCGACTACTGTTTGAAACTTATAATTTAGGACAAATTTTATTTTCAGATACTGTACTTATTGCAGAAGGTGATACTGAAAAGCAAGTTTTACCGCCCTTAATTAAAAAAATTACAGGTAAAACATTAGGAGAGCTCAAGTTAGCTTTAGTAATAGCTAATGGTTCACAGAGTATTCCTGGAATGATAAATATTTTAAAAGAGATGAATATTCCTGCGAAAGCATTGGCTGATTTAGATTTTGCATTTTCAGCCCATAAGTTTAAGTTGATTGAAAAAGAACATAAATGTATAAAAACATGTCTAGATATTATTAATGAGATACAACCGACTCATGGTTTTAAACTTGAAGGAGGATATCCAACAAAAGGTGGCGGCTTTAAAGCTGCTGAAATTTATGAATTATTAGCACAGCAGCAAAAAGCAGATGAATTTATTACTGAATTAAGAGAACATTTCAAAGCACAGTCAATTTGGGTGTGGAAGTTAGGTGCAATTGAGCCCCATCTTTGCTTAGAAACTAAAAAAACTGGTGAATGGTATAAGTTTAAGCAAAATTTAAATGAAAAAAGTGTTGAAGAAGTAATAGCAGATCTAGTTCATATTCAAGATTTTACTACTTGGTGTTTACAAAAAATTTAATCATTATTCTTCATGAGTTGAAGTTTTGAGTAATAGAAAAATTGGTAACCAACACTTTATAAGGTTGTCAAATTTTTTATGAAAATATTGCTTCGCCCAATCGACACCATCATTTACAAAAATGGACAATAGACATTCATCACGGGAGGGTTATACTAGACAGACCATTTCTAAAACCATGGAGAACAAAGATGGTTACTGCTGGCGAAAAACCCGGAACAGGCTTCTATTTTTGTGTTCAATGCGGACACCGCACCTACTTAGAAATTGGTACTGATCGTTTACCACCGTGTACCAAATGCCAAGGCAATCAATTTAACAATAAGAATGCCTAAGCAAAACAACTCAAACAGTTACCCTCTGTTTTGAACAAAAGCCCTATTACTCCATAGGGCTTTTTGCTATCTAAACTTCGCTATTTATGATTTAAATTTGTTTGAAAATTAACCAATAAAACCCCATATAAAACCCTAGATTCATCGTGTTTAGGGCAGCTCAATTGCAATATTATCTTGATCTTAATCATGACTCAGGTGTTGCCAATTACGAGATTGATAACGAGTTTATTCGTGTGCAATTCAAGAAAACCTCGAAAGTTTATACCTACAGCTATAGCAGTGCAGGTTATCAGCATGTCGAAAACATGAAACAGCTTGCCCAGTATGGCGATGGACTAAATGCCTATATTAATCACCATACTCGTCACTTGTTTGTACGCTAAAACTGGTCTGCTTCTTGCTTTGTTAATAGTGCGATCAAGGCAAATATTTTTAAAGAATAAATAGCTGCCTTGAAATAGTACCCGTGCATATTAAAGAGAGGACAGCCACCTATTGACATTAATGGGCATGCACCAGAATCAGGAAAATTAGATCAAAAAGCCCATTTTTATTCCGCATGGCCGCTCATCTTGATTCTTTTTGGAGGGGTGATTGGCTCATTATATGGCGTGATCGCCTATCTGCTTAATCTGAAAATCTATAGTTCTGAACTGACTAGACTCAACAAGGTTTTGGCCAATCTCCTCTGTGGGATGTCAGCCATCAGTGCCTGGTGGTTTAGTGCACAATGGATTCAGAGCAATTTCTTTCAATAAAATAGAAGTTATCGGTTGAATATAAATTGCAATAAAGATCATTTTTATCGAATAAAAAAGCGTAAAAAAATGAAAATAGAATTTATTTCTCTTTATTTGGTTGGATATTGAAATAAATTTTCAGATTTAATCGAAATTTAAAAAACATAGGAAATTAATTCCGTCCATCTTTGCCTAATATAACTCTCAAGGGTGTGATGGGATCGGAAAGAGTAGCATGCTGTGAGCGGCGCAAAACGCGAGTGCAGTACGAACCCAAAAGGTCTCGATTCGGCTTAGGACGCTATAGACCAAAAGTTTATAGGCTATAAGATCAGGTCTTACAAAGAATGATAGTTGAAGTAAACCATTGCGAGTTTTCCCAACACCCTAAAAAATTCTCTGCTCAATTTAAATCATAAAAATTAAAATATATAAATCATTATCTTATGATTCATCTTCATTCCAATAAGATACAAATCAATTCTTCATTTTTCAAGATGATCTGTTATTTTAAAATCATGAGTTGCCCCACAGGGGAATCAGCGTGAATCTCGATATCTGGTTTCAATTTTTACTGTTTTGCACACTGATCAATTATGTCATTCTCATGATCTGGTTCATGCTGTTTGTATTTGCGCGAAACTGGATAAGACAAGTGCATGGCAAATGGTTTCGGCTGTCAGATACCAGTTTCGATGTGATTCATTATTCAGGTATGGCACTCTATAAAATTGGAATTCTGCTATTTAATTTGACGCCCTTAGTCGCAATTTATCTGATGAATCAAGGCTAGGTACTCAACTGCGATTAAATCTTCGAGCGATAAGAATAAGACTGGCTCAGCATGAGTTTATCGTGAATGTATTGCGTGGCAGAATCAATAAAAACTAAAAAATATTTCAAAGGAGTTGAAGCATGAATCAATTCAAATCAGCACTGATTTTAGGTGCCTTGATCGGCTTGGGGATGATTATAGCAGGATGGATTCTGGGTCATAGTGCACTGAAAATTAAAGAGTATGAGCGCATAGTTTCAGTTAAAGGCTTGGCAGAACGCGAAGTCAAAGCCAATGTGGCGGTATGGCCAATCCGTTTTAATGCCGGTAGTCAGGATCTGGCCGAACTGTACGATATCATGCAAACCAATACCCAGGAAATTCAGACCTTTTTAAAAAATGAAGGGTTTAGCGCGGAAGAAATTACCAGTGCATCACCGAGTATCACCGACAAATACGCGCAGCAATATGGCGGTGATGCCAATGTTGCGCTACGTTATACTGCCAGCCAGACCATCACCGTCTATACGCATAAAATAGATAAAGTGCGTGTAGCACAAACTCGACTGGTGGCTTTGGGCAGAAAAGGTATTGCCTTTGCGGGAGATGATTCTGGACAAAGAACAGAATATCTATTTACCAAGCTGAATGACATTAAACCGGCGATGATTGAACAAGCCACACAAAATGCCCGCAGTGTGGCAGAAAAATTCGCTGCAGATTCAAAAAGTCGTCTGGGTAAAATCAAGTCCGCCAACCAGGGGCTGTTTAGTATTGAAGATCGCGACAGCAATACCCCATATTTGAAGAAAGTACGCGTAGTCTCAACGGTCGATTATTATCTGGCAGATTAAGCTGAGCTGGTCAGTGACTGTAATTGACAGCCTGAAAGCAGCTTGTTATTTTGCGCGCATTATTCCCGACGCTATACCTAAAATGCCCATTAACCATGACTTTGTCTATTGTCCACCGCAAGAACCGCTGCGTATTATTTATGAAGATGATGATCTGGTGGTGATTGAAAAGCCGGCCGGATTATTGTCGGTTCCCGGGCGTTTACCTGAACATCATGACAGTGCCTATTTACGTGTGCTGGATAAATATCCGCAAGCCAAAATCACCCATCGTCTGGATATGGCCACTTCCGGTATTTTGATGTTCGCCAAACACCGCGATGCAGAAGTGGCAGTGAGTAAAATGTTTCAGGCACGTACGGTACATAAAAATTATGTCGCGCTGGTACAAGGCAAACTTGAAGGTGAGGGCAGCGTCGACGTGCCTTTAATTACCGACTGGGAAAACCGTCCGCGTCAGATGGTGCATTTTGAACTGGGAAAGGCCGCCAAGACCTTATATCAAGTCTTAGAATATTTACCCCAGCAAGATATTAGCCGGGTACTACTGATCCCCATTACCGGTCGTTCCCATCAGTTGCGAGTGCATATGCTGCATATCGGTCATCCCATTACTGGCGATAAAATTTATCATCCTGAACCCCAGCGTAGTCCTTTAAATCGTATGGCCTTACATGCCAGTTATCTGGCCTTTACCCAGCCTTTGAGTGGTGTCCCGGTCGAAATCAAGGCAGATATTCCATTCTGATTTATTTTATTGAATAGTTATCTCGTCATATATCCGGGTTTTAAACTCATAAAAATGATGATGATCATGCCATTAACATGAGTTGGCCGAAGAGAAAAATGTGAGAATTTGTTTCCGCAACAGCTACAAAAAAGTATCTAGGCAAGCCTGTTTCAGTGAAATTCGTGTATTGATCAGTTGCCTTTCTGGCTGATGATGAATCATATAAATTTTTAATGTTCGGTTTATCTCTTGATGATGAGCCTAGAGAATTTTTATTCTTTTATCTCCTGCTATAGGCCTGATGCCTTTATTTCACTGGTTGTTAATTTTTCCATCATTATTTTTAAACTTTAAGAATATATCCTTTGATATAAAAAAAATTTCAGTTGTTTTAGAAAGGAGGTAGTTTGGACTAATTATTAGTCCATGACATATCCCTAATAATAATTAAAGAAAAATAAAATGAGTGAATGACTTAGTGATGACCAACGGCTTTGATTGCCTGCCAAAAATGATGCAAAATTAATCAATACTTTATAATAATTTTTTTAAATTAATAATTTAGGGCAATGCCCGGGGTTAAAGGAAAGAACGATGCTCAATATAGCTCTCTTCGTTCTCGCGAGTGTTCTGTTATTTGCTTTGCTATGGAGTTTGAAGGGACAGACTTCACTACGTAACAATATCCTGTTTTTACAGGAGAATCTGGATCATTCACGTAGCAAACTGACAGATTATGAAACTCAAGTCGATGAATTGAATTATGAAATCACCCAATTGCGAGTACAGAATGGCAGTTTAAACATTGCGCTGAATAAATACAGAAAATATCAGGATATCTGGAATATCGAGCAATATATTGTTAACCGGACCTTGCAGGCCGAAAACTTTGTTGAGCTGACCAAGCTGGATGCCTCGATCATGATCGATGATCTGAAGGCCTATATTGCAAGAGTCAAAGATTATCTTGTCCAGTTTCAAGCGCAGGCCATAGCCGAGATTGAGCAGCAAGCCCGAGAAAGTTTACAAGGCTATTATGAACAGGCCAGGCAGCAGCATCGCCTGCAAGAAGTATTGAGTGCTTTAGAGCATAAAATACAGGAGAAGCGCTTTGGTTTACAGTTTCCAGCTTCCCACCTTTTAAAGCAGCTGCTTGAGGGTTATGGCGAAACAGATGCGGCTCGGCATCTGCGTCATGTCCGTGAAAGTATTCAGCAAGCCATAGAAACACAGCAGGTGGCGAACTGTAATTATGTAGACGATAACCGCCGTCGAAGTACCATAGAGATCCTCAGTCTGGCTTTCAACAGTAAAGCAGATTTATACCTCTCCCAATTAAGCCCAGACAATCTCGCCGAAATGCTGCAGGCCTTAAAGAATGATTATGTATTACTGAATTATACTGGGCAGGCACTGAGTCAGGCCATGATTCAGGAGTCCTATCTTGACCTGCGTTTAGAGGAGCTCAAGTTTGCTGCAATGCTGTTGCAACTGCGACAAAATCACCCGCATCCACAGATTGCCTAGATGATGAAGGTTACAGGTCTAAACGATTTTTCTGGAACATTCTGATGGCCACATATTGCTTTAAACCCTGATATTTTGAGGATTTTTAGTTTGAAGGAGTGGATCAGTTATTCATTCTATATGTATAAAAATCATGTGTTTATTTATGGTTAAAAGATAATATTTTTTGTCTTGTTCTCGATAATTGTACAAAAATCAGCTAATCTTAAATGCAGAATAAAACAGCATCATAATAAGGATACTTCTATGTCACGTGATTACAATCAATTTCCTGACGATGAAAATGGCAATGTACTGTGGCAAATGCATCAGGATGGCGACGATCTGCAGGAAGCACATGAGATTGAATTTTCGATTGCCTTTGCTGATGAAGCACAGGCGGATCGTTGTGCTCTGCATCTATTAAAAGAAGAACAGAAAATCAGCCTGTTTCAGGATGAAGAAAGCGATACCCTGGAATGGATCATCACGATTTATGTGTATATGGAGCCAGCTTACGAAGATATTGTGGATCTGGAGCAATGGTTCAGTAAAATCGCTGCACAATTTCAGGGCGAATATGATGGCTGGGGTTGTATGGCCTACGTCTATGACGATGAGCTGGATGAAGAAGAAAGTAGCCTGCGCAGCAGCTGATCCAACCTATACTTAAATGATTTAAATAAAAAAAACCGGGATTACCGGTTTTTTTTGTCTGTTCAATACAATTTTTATGCAAAAAACTTGAATTCGCACATAGATACATACTCATTATATATGGCCAGATAAAAACTGGATAAAATGACCGAGATGAGTTTTCAACTCAAGCTGATCATTTACTATAAATGCAGGGACTATCCCTCAATATAAAAATAATAAGAATAAATAAAGGACAGGACCAAATGAGTTACACCTTAAAAATGCATCGTGTGTTCAGTGCACCACCGGAGCGGGTGTATCGTGCCTTTGTGCATCCGGATGCATTGGCGAAATGGTTGGCACCGCATGGCTTCATTGCCAAGGTTGAACATGCGGAAATCAAACCCGGTGGCCGCTATAAAACCACTTTTACCAATTTCTCTACCGGTACCCAGCATCATTTTCACGGCATTTATCATGAAGTTGTTCCTAACCAGTTATTGCGTTACACCGATCAGTTTTCTACCCCGGACCTAGAGGGTGGAATAGAAGTCACCGTCATCTTTGAAAAAGTATCAATCGGCACCAGTTTACATATTATTCAGGTAGGTTATCCGGATGTGGTACCACCGGCGGTGTGTCATTTGAGCTGGCAGGAATCACTGCAACTCTTATCTTTACTGGTTAATCCACAGATATCAGATCATTGATTTCTTCAAGCTCAGGTGCTGGTTGCATTCCAGCTTTTCTGGTAATTAGCGCTGCCTGCAAAGATGCTATACTGTACGCTTATTTGTTTGTTTATTTAATTTTTCTCTTTTTCGAGGTTTTTATGGGTCTGCCAAACTGTCCAAAATGTCAATCTGAATATACCTATGCAGATGGCGATCTACTTATCTGTCCTGAGTGTGCACACGAGTGGAAAGAAGGCGAAATCACTGAAGAGCAAGTGATCATTAAAGATGCTAATGGCAATGTGCTGGCAGACGGCGATAGCGTAACGGTCATTAAAGACCTGAAAATCAAAGGTTCATCTTCAGTGGTAAAAGTGGGTACCAAAGTGAAAAGTATCCGCTTGTTGCCGGATGCGGCCGATGGGCACGATATCGATTGTAAAATTGAAGGCATTGGGCCGATGAAACTGAAATCTGAATATGTAAAAAAAGCTTAACTTGATCTTGGCTAAAGAAATCTGTTGAGAAATAACATGGCTGATTTAGCCTATTATTTCTCAATATTGCCATAAATGCTGGGCTGACCATTTTTGTAGCGCCCTGATCCTTACCTTTCTGATTCGAGACCCCTTCAATGCCACACCTGCATCTGGAATATTCTGACAATCTGCAACACATCGAGATCAAGCCTTTATTGGTCGCGATCCATCAGGCACTTGTGGGCGCCGGCTATGTCAGCGATCCCAATGATTTAAAAAGTCGGGCAATTATGCAGCAGGATTATGTGATTGGACTGGATGTTGTGACAGACCAAGCTTATGTGCATGCCAAAATTTCCCTGTTAAGTGGGCGCAGTGTCGAAGTACGTCAGGCAATTTCTGAATTGGTACTCGATCTGATGCAGCAATATATTGCGCCCCAGCCGGGCTTAAACATACAGCTCTGTGTGGAAATCATTGAAATGCCAAAGCAGACTTATAGTAAAGTTGTTATTTGAATGCTGGCGTTGACAGGAGTATGGGATAAGAATTAAATGTATTAAAATTTTATCAATTGCAGTTTGAAAATTATAAATAATAAAGCTAACTGGTCTGCAAGGAATTCCTGTTTTCCTTTCTGCAGACTTTTAAAAAATCTATTTTTAAATGATGTTTTATGTCATTTACAGACAGGAGAGAAAAGCTCTAAAGTAGATTTCGATTGCTGCTGCTTCCTGAATCATCCAATCATGAAACAGCATGCTCATTCTGAGAGAAATAAAAATAATTGTATAAATGATGTCAGGTGAGTTTTGGCGGATCAGGTAGTAAAGAGAGTGAAGCGAGAACAGCGCTTTAACATAAGCAGAATAATAAAAAACAAAAGATCAAAAATCCGGTGAGATGAGTGAGCCGCGATTTAAGGTCTGAATTGTCCGGTTAAGGGGAATTTTATGCAAGTTTTTGGCAATCAACAATTGGCTCGGGAAGTCATGGCATTTCTTCGAGAATGGGACAATGCCATAGCCAGACTCGAAATTCAGGATATTATTGAATTGTGCCGGCCCGATATCCGTCTGGTTGATGTCAGTATGGAGGTGAAAGGTGTCGAAGCCTATCAGGCCCTCTGGCAACAATATCGGCGCTTTATGCCCGAAGGAATACGTGTAGAGCGGCAGAATATAAACATTCATGTCACGCATGATCTGGCCATGGTAGATGGCTATGTGCGAGTCAACTATGCGGTGATTGAACCGATTTTTCAATTAGGCTGGTGTCGGGTGAGCATGTGCCTGAGCAAGCAGCAGGGCAAATGGCAATTATTACATCAACATACCTCAGTTCCGGTACAGCTCGAAACCCGGAAAATGCGTCGGATCAAAAGCGTGAGTTAAGCCACCAGGCTGAAAAGATTTAAATGAAATATCTTTGCAAATGATTACAGGAATACCTTTGTAACAAAAATAGAGAAAGTCCTAAATTGTGTTGAAGGAATAATAGTTTAGGACTTTTCAGGTGGCTAACAACAAGAACAGTCAAATACAACCCCGATCAAGCAACCTGCAACAGCAGAATGAAGTATTCATGCCGGATCAGTCCGAACAGCAGCGCACCCAACATGCACTCAGAATGATGGCTGGCTTTGTGATTGCTGCCGTCGTGATAATGGCACTATATTTTGGCCGTGATATTTTTCTCCCTCTGGCCTTGGCTATTCTGCTGGCATTTTTGCTCTCGCCACTGGTTTCCCGTCTAAAACGCTGGGGCTGTCCTCAATGGGCCGCAATTGGCCTGGTTATGTGCCTGACCTTGTCATTTTTGGGGGGTACTGCAACCTATCTGGGGGTACAGCTTGGCAAGCTGAGTCAGGAGCTGCCGCAATATCAGGACACCATCCAGAAAAAACTGAATATGCTCAAGGACTATCGTCAGGGGCCGAGTATGTGGGATGGCGCAATCCAGACCTTTGACACGGTAGAGAACTCGATAGAAGTTCCAGATCAGGAAAAAGACGACCCGAATGTCCAGAATGTCAAAGTAGTAGGCCTGGAACCCTCGAGTGAAGAAGCTGCACTGGACTGGTTAAATAAAATCCTGAATCCGCTGGCAATTATCGGGATTGTGTTCCTGTTCATGGTATTAATTTTACTCAATCGCAAAGACCTGCATGACCGCTTTCTGAAGCTCTTGGGCGGTAATTTGAATATCGGAACCGATGCGCTTGATGATGCCGCCAAAAGTATCGGAACCTATTTGCGCATGCAGCTGCTGGTCAATGTGACCTATGGTATTCCCATGGCGATTGGACTGCTGGTGATTGGTGTGCCGGCAGCGATCATGTGGGGACTGATCGCGGTAGTTATGCGTTTTGTGCCCTATGTTGGCCCGATCGTTTCAGCTATTTTTCCGATTACGCTGGCCTTCGCCGTTGATCCGGGCTGGGACATGGTGCTATGGACTGTAGCCTTGATACTGGTGCTGGAACTTATCAGCAATAACGTGATTGAACCGTGGCTCTATGGGGAAAGTACCGGTCTGTCTACTTTGGCAATTATTCTGGCTGCCACGTTCTGGACCACTCTCTGGGGACCGGTGGGGCTAATCTTGTCGACGCCTTTAACTGCCTGTCTGCTGGTTTTGTCCAATTATGTGCCGGCACTGGGTTTTGTCAAAACCCTGCTCGGCAGTACGCCAGTATTGTCCCCCTCCGAGCGTTTTTACCAGAGACTGGTGGCTGATGAAGTCAATGATGCAATGCAGGTAGCCAATGATTATATCTGTGCACAATTACCGAAAAAGCCTAGTGCGGAGGAGGTGGCTCGTCGTGTACAAATGTTCTATGGCGAAGTGGCCATTCCAGCCATTCGGATTTATTCGCAAGGACATGATAGCGATATTACTGCCGAACACCGGTTGCGCCTTTATCAGGGCTTGCAGTTCTTTAATCATGCGTTTCAAAAAGCTTATCCGAGCAAATTAAATGCCGAGCAGCCCGAAGTCTATTGCGTTGGTGCGCGTTGGGAAATTGATACCCAGATTTCTGCCATGTTGGCGCACACCCTGAATCTTAAACAGATTGCTGCCCGGAATGATCCGAATGTGCTGATTCAATCGGGCGAATCTGAAAAGGGCATTGTATTGCCAGCTTCAACCAAAATTTTATGCGTGTCGATTTTTCATCATGCGCCTGCGGCACAGATTCGTTTGCTGAAATATAATTTGACACAGCAATATCCTGATTTGAAAATCATTTTTGCGACTTGGGGCGTGACGCAGCTAGAGCTTCTGGATGAACTGCAACAACGTTTTGAGCTGGAGGCACTGGTCAATAATGTTGATGATCTGATTCTGACTGTCGAGACTTATACCTTGGATGAAGGGGAAAGCTGGTTTGATAATCTGGAGATCAAGAATGAAAAAGAACGACAACAGGCTTTAAATGAATTGGGTTTGTTGGATCATCGTCATCAGATCCTTTATAAACAATATATTGAAGAAGCCCGTCAGGCCTTTGACGTTGATTACGCACAAATTTCCTGGCTGAATCAGCATGAAATGTATATTCCGGTCAGTCCTTTTACCCAAGAACCTGTAGCAACCCGACAAATGTGCAAGGATTCAGTCTGCACTCATCTGCTCTATCAAAATGAGCCTTTGGTGATAGAAGACTTGCAGCGTGACCCACGCTTTCCACATCTGTCAGAATTAAGACAGCAGCATA
This sequence comes from Acinetobacter pecorum, assembly GCF_014837015.1. Lineage (GTDB taxonomy): Bacteria > Pseudomonadota > Gammaproteobacteria > Pseudomonadales > Moraxellaceae > Acinetobacter > Acinetobacter pecorum. The sequence continues at coordinate 1,428 of NZ_JACSPT010000032.1, read as the reverse complement.
TCCGTTTCTATGCCGGTGTGCCCTTAAAAGATAAAAATGGAATTGCGCTGGGGAGTCTGTGTCTGCTGGACAAACGGCCGAGACAGATGCAGGCGGAAGATATGATTTTGCTTAAGGCTTTGGCACAGGATTTAATGGCAACCCTGAGCAATGAGCGCAAGAAAAAAGATAAACAGAAGCAGATTGAAAAGATGCAGCCAGCCAGCTCGGCAAGCGTTTTAAAAAAGGACTAAATGATGAAACAAAAATGGATCTACAGCATCAAAACCATGAGTGTCACATTTGGTCTAGCCAGTATCAGCTCATTAAGTCTGGCGGCCATTCAGGGCCTGCATTTTTCACATAAGGATTGGGAAATTGCCTGTGACAATACCGGCACCTGCCGTGCTGCCGGATATCAATCTGACTCAGACATGGACCGGCCAGTTTCGGTGCTATTAGAGCGTGCTGCAGGTGTGAACAGTAACATCAAAGCTCGGGTCCAGATTTTGCCCTTAGCTGCTGCCACACCGACCAGACAGCTTCAGCTGCAAATTGCCAGCACACCTTATGGCGTGATTGGTCTGAATCGGGAGGGAATAGGGCAACTCAGTACTGATCAAACGCGAGCCTTGCTGCAAGCTGTCCAGGGAACAAGTCCCGTTTTATTTAAAAATGTGCAATCACGCTGGAACTTATCGACCGCTGGAGCCAGTGCCGTTTTACTCAAGATGGATGAATTTCAGCGTCGACTTTCTACGCCCTCAGCCTTGATCAGGCCGGGAAAAAAGTCTGATCAGACGGTCCTCAAAGCCGCAGCGATACCGAAAATTCAGATACCAAAATATCAGTCAGGCAAAGTCACTCAAGCGAAACTGAAGACGGCAGCGGGTCAGCAAATGATTCGAAAACTGCAAGCGACTACCAACGAGGATCAATGTGACTTGCTGTTTAGCCAGAATTTTATGCCGGATGATGTCATGACAATTTATCCCATTAATGCTCAAAATCAGCTGGTTCAGATTCCATGCTGGCGCGGGGCTTATAATGTGGGCAGTGGTTTCTGGCTGATGGACCAGAACAGGCAGCTGAAGCAACTGGTGACAACTTCGGGGGAAACCTTTAATAAAGGTCAGATATTTTCCGGGCAAAAAGTGCGCGGTTTGGGCGATTGTGTTCGTCAGGACCAATGGGCCTGGAATGGCAAGAAATTTGTCAAAAGCTTCAGTAGTCTGACCGTACAATGCAAAGGCTTTGCTGGTGGTGCCTGGAATTTACCAACCTATGTAAGCAAAGTTATTTATCCGGCCAAATAGTATTATTCAAAAAATAGCAGCGATAAAAAAAGCCTGACGCATTCAGGCTTTTTAATTTCTTAGATTAGCATTTGAAGTGCAACACCATATTGTTGCCATAATACCTGACTCGGACTTTTAAAGCCGAGTCTTT
>NZ_JACSPT010000031.1 GCF_014837015.1 Acinetobacter pecorum | reverse complement strand
AAATATAGAAATCAAAAGAGCTTAAAGGAGGATTTTAAGTATTTAAAACCAATTTTTCAAATGAGGACACGCCCTAGTAACTCTCTACTTTTTACTCCTGAATTTATTACCGTAAAAGCTTATCTCAGAAGGGACTTTCTTCATTTCGTAAAAAAACTTTATATTAATTAGCCGATTGATCTAATTAAAGAATCTACTTTGTGGATAGATCTTCAGTCTTTAATTTGATGAAATTCTAAAGTGCTAGTATGGTGATATAAATTGAAATATCTGGAGAAAAGAATGAAAAATATATTTCATCCTATGAAATATATATCTAATTCAAAGTTAGCTGTTAAATTTCAACCCGAATTACCGAAGCTCTACTATAAAAAAGACGGAATTTTAAATGATACTGTTACTGCCTTAGAGCAATTACGACAGCAATATAATCCAACTCCTTGGCTGCGTAATCATCATATGCATCTTATGTTTTTTGATATGATCAAAAAGAATTTTATTAATTTAGAATATGATGCTATTCAACAATTAACTATGGCTGATGGAGGTATTACAGCAGTCGCTTGGTTTGGATTAGATCTACCTGAAGATAGACCAACCATAATTCTTTTACATACAATTACAGGCACAGTTGATTCAATGCGAGAAGTAGTTCGTGATTTGAATACTTATACAGGATGGCGTGTGGCATTGTGTCTACGTCGTGGACATGATTGCCTGCCTTTGACAGTGCCTAAAATTAATCTTTTTGGCTCAACCCAAGACCTTAAAGAACAGATTATTTATATCCAAGACAAATTTCCAAATTCTGATTTATATGCAGTAGGCTCTTCTGCCGGAACAGGATTATTAATACGGTACTTAGGTGAAGAGGCTGAAAAAACACCAATTAAGGCTGCATTTGCCCTTTGTCCAGGTTATAACACTGAACTAGGATTTAAAAATGTTCATCCTGTTTATAGTAAAATCATGACTAAGAAACTCATACGAAAATTTGTTTTGCCCCATCAAGAAATATGGCAGCAAGTACCGCAATGGGAGGAAATCTTACATGTCAAAACTTTAGCCGAATTTGAGAAAACATATTTTAAAATGGCGGGATTTTCTGAGTATGAAAGCTATGTTAAAGCCTCTAACCCAATTTATGTATTTGAAAATATTAAAATACCCCTAATGATTTTAAATGCAGAAGATGATCCTGTTTGTCATATTAAAAATTTAGAACCTTATAAACAAGCCATTATGAAGATGCCAAATATCCTTGTAGTGACTACAAGAAGGGGGAGCCATTGTGGTTTTTATGAGGGAATGTTTAAAACGACTTCTTGGGCAACACGTTTAATGTCCAAATTTTTACTTAGTCAAGAAAAAGCCCAAAATTAGCTTGGGTTACATATAAAAGGTTTTATGTTAAATAAAGATATTTATTATTTCTTCAAAAATTAAAAAACCGCCTAACAGGCGGTTTTTTAATTAAATATTGCTAATTGGCAATATTTAAAGCGGTAAAATTTGGTGGTTGATATATGATTTGCATATGGGAAAAAATCATCATTCCCGAAATTAAAAACATTAATATTGTTATTACAGAACTATATAATCGCATTCATTACTTATCAAACTTGCTAGACCAGCATATTACATTATATTGTTATATTTACAATATATATTTGATTTTAATTTATTTTTTATAAAATCTGGGTTTTTTATTAGAAAAATAAATATATATATTAAAAAACTTGATTATTTATATTTTTAGTGTATAGTTAACTTAACTAGAAAAAAGTCTTGTTTCGGTAGATCTTCTTTAAGTATCGCAGTTTTAGTCATAATCCTTCGTTTTTTCAGATTTTAAGTCGCTTCTTTATTATTTTCAAAGTTATACTCAGTCAATAAAATGACTCAAAATTATTAAAAATTAGTAGGATATATTATGTCAAACTCAAATGTTGTTAAAGGTACTGTAAAGTGGTTCAACGAAACTAAAGGTTTTGGTTTCATTCAACAAGAATCAGGTCCAGACGTTTTTGCTCATTTTAGCGAAATCGCAAGTTCAGGTTTCAAAACCTTAATGGAAGGCCAAATGGTTGAATTCAGCGTAGCCCAAGGTCAAAAAGGACCGAATGCTGTAAATATTGTTGCTATCTAAGCAGTAGTAAGCAGTAATAAAAAGCACTCATGAGTGCTTTTTTTATAATTTAAAATTAAATTTTAAAGTTATTTCCAAAACTGGAAAATTTTCAGAAAAACAGGATTCAAGTTGTTAAAAATAAATTATTTAATTGCAAAAGCTAAAAATGGTACCGAAATTATTGTTTCATTAACTCCTCTAAATAAAATGCAAAGTACACGTCAGGGGTTAAAAACAATCGAAGTGGGTAAAAGAGTTCTTCTTTCATCGGGGATGGAGGTTGATTTAAATTTAGATGGCCGTACATTTTATACTTCTTTAAATCAGTTGTTTAAACTAGATCATAGAGTTGTTTAAATAAAAACACTAAAAATCAGATATTTATTTAAATAGTTTTTACCGTAATTTTATGGAAGGTATATACATGCTTAAACAGAGTATTAATGTTAAAGACCAGTTTGGGGTTAAACACACTATTCAAGCAACTGTGGATCATCAGTTTGCCAGTACTCGCTCTCATTCGAATATAAAACATATCACTGTTGATGGTGAAAATATTCGACCTGGTTTTGAAATGTTTTTTCAGAGTACCTTAAGTGGGAAAATTTTCAAAATTGCATAGATGATGCAAAGTTTAAGCTAGTATGTTTTTCAAGCGTACTTTAAAAGTTAAGGCTAGCTTAGCCTCATTAAAAGGACTAATTTTGTATTATGCAAAATTAGTCCTTTTGATTTAAACCGGAATATTAAATCGTATACATAACCATTTCAAAAATAATTGTTTATGATTAAAATTTGGTGCAGCTACAGCATCTACTACTAGCCAGGATTTATTGAAATTTAATGGTTGATGCGCTTTAAATTCACCGATTTTATGGTCATGAAGTTCAAAGAAAAACCCCTTCAACCTTTCAAATTGAGTACTATTCTGAAAATTTGGAGATTCTTTTAAAAAGTTATAAATTTGTTCTATAGTTAATAAAGAGACTGTGTGGAACATTGTAACCTTTCATATGTTTTGTATAGTTTGATTATGACATATATAGACGTATTTAGTTTTTTCTTTTGTGCCGTTCGGATTCTTAAAGAATGACAACTTTGTTTGAGAAATTTCCAATAAGTTGCTTCATATATAAGAAAGAAATCATCAATTACGCAAAATAATTCGATACTATTAAATATCAGGACTAGAGCTTTAGGTTTGGTGTGCTCACTCAACTGATGGCTCTAGTCCTCCTGTTTTTCAAGTTAATTTCCTTATCCGCGATTCGGGTTACTTAAAATAATTAAATTTTAGTCGCAGTTGAAGCTACCTGCGAGATGACTAACTGAGAGCTTATCACCGGATTATTTTCAGCAGTAGGGCCACCATTTGCAGGGCGATGATGGGCTTGTTTAAAGGCATCAGACTGACGCCATACCTCAAACTGTTCTTGTGACTGCCAATACATATTGACACTCATTTCATCATGATCCTCTTGTTCTGAGACTAAAACTTCAACTTTTTCAAAACCATCAAAGCTTTGAAGTGGGCCTTCTTTGGTAAACATTGGGGCCATTTTTTTGCCCATGCCTTTTTTTACGCAAATGCGATTAGTCACAACAACCATGAATTACTCCTCATCAGAAAGTAATAGAATAGCTTGGAATATTTTTAAAATATATGCCGTTGTTGACACGTAAAAATATTTTATTTTGATAATTTAAATGATAATTATTGTTATTTAGAGGTTGGGTAATATGCTTACAAGATTGATTAAGATCACAAGAGTGGATTTATGAAGTCTGCATAAAATCTCTGATGAGCTGTGCATTTGGCATAGGTATTCAGGGTATTGCGTGTAGAAATCCCTGCAAAGAGAATGCTCGAGATCAGGATATTGCCGATGATTTCAGCATCCGAAAATTGCGGGGCAGTGTTTCAGCAACTAGCTTGTGATGGATCATATGGGCATACTTGAAGCATTATAGCCATTCCTGATTAAATTCCGTGGCCTTCCGTTCAATACTAAAAAAATTGTCCATTCGCCATCTATTGAAGTGGCAGGAAGAGTGGCTGCAGTTCAGGGCACTGAGTGCCGCTTCCTGCCTTTAAATAGAGAAAAGTCGAATAAAGTGTATCACCTGATTGGCATCGATGCCATATGTTGCCACTGACTAAGCGTTCATTGACAACGGCACACACCTTTGGCTAAATTTTTGCAAACTTGTGGAAGTGATCATGGAGCGCGACATACTCGGTTAGTGATTCTCTAGACTGGAAAGGCCGCTGGTGCTGTTTGCGGGTCGTATCCTGTCGTTCAACGACAATTCGGGCCTCATCTTGCGACTGATGGCGGAACGCAAAGCAACCGGCAAGCTCAGGAGCGGGCTTGACATGATCATCTCTGCTGTTGCCGATATATATGTGTACTAGTTGGAGGAAATCTCAATGCGCCGAGCCTCACTAAAACGATTAGCCGCATGTATGTTGACATGCTGTGCCGTATTCGGAAGCGTTATTCCTACCGCGAATGCTTGTTCTCGCTTCGTTTATCTAGGTCAAGACAGTAATATTTTTACAGCCCGCTCGATGGACTGGGAGCAACCAATCTCAACCGATCTCTATATTTTTCCTAGGGGTATGGAGCGGAATGGCGAATTGGGACCGAATTCCATTCGCTGGACATCGAAATATGGATCAGTAGTGGCGGCTACCTACGATAATTCAACCAGTGACGGGGCGAACGAAGCGGGTCTAGTTGCGAATGTGCTTTGGCTGGATGAGTCAAAGTATCCTGCCTTTAAGGTAAATGATGCGCCTGGATTGACGATTGCAGCTTGGGCGCAGTATGCCCTTGACAACTTTGCAACTGTTGCTGAAGCGGTGGCCGCTTTTGAGAAGCAGCCGTTTACGATCGTGACCAATGCGATGCCTGGCACCCAATTCAAAGCGACTGTTCACCTGTCATTGTCTGACTCAAGCGGCGATAGCGCCATCATCGAGTATATCAACGGCAAGCAAGTTATCCACCATGGTCGCCAGTATCAGGTAATGACCAATTCTCCTACATACGACGAGCAACTTGCTCTGGCATCTTACTGATCAGAAGTCGGTGGAACGGCAATGTTGCCTGGGACAAGCCGGGCCGCCGACCGTTTCGCTCGCGCCTCTTACTACGTGAAGGCAATTCCACCGAATGCCAAGCCGGAACAGCTTCGCTCCAGTGTCTTTGGCATCATCCGTAATATTTCTGTACCGTTCGGCCTCTCAACTCCGGGCAAATCGGAAATTGCGACCACCCGTTGGCGCACAGTGTTCGATCATAAGCAGCGCCTCTATTTCTTTGATTCCGCAATGTCACCGAATATCTTCTGGACCGATCTCAACCAGATTGACTTCTCGAAGGAAACTGGAAAGGTGATGAAGCTTGAGCTTGGAGTCGACCAGGAAAACATATTCTCAGGAAACGCAACCAAGCACTACCGTGTGGCCAAACCATTTAAATTTGCCCCAGAGAAGGGAGCACAGAAATAATATAAGGTGTCTTTACAGTGTCCGTGGATGGAGTTAACCACAGAACTCAGATGCACCTCTGCCAGCAGCGCATGAGCAATTCAATGTGCTGCTGGACTGCCACCATTCTCCTAGGCAAATATTTTCTTTTGCCTAAGAGAGAACCTTATGAGTGGACAACAAGATACCCCATAATTTAAAGATGAAGCTGTAAAATTGATCAGTGAACATGGATATTCTGCCACTGGTGTCGCAGAACGTTTAAATGTATCTCAGCACAGCATTCATAAATGGCTAAAGGTCTACAGCCTTTACGTAATAAACCTGAGGCACATGAACTGCTCGAAGCAAAGATAGAAAGCTTGCGCCTTAAAAGTCAGCTCAAACAAACTGAAGAGGAATGAGGCATCTTAAAGTAAAAGCACAGCTTTTACGCCGCTTTGCCAGCCTTCCTGAGTAAAGTATCAGTTGATCCATGAATACAGCCATCAGTTTAAGATTAAAACGATATGTCGGGTTATTTAAAGTAGCTATTTTTAGATAATTTATTGAAGGCTCATTATCTTTAACAAAAAAAATCTCTTTGGCTTTTAGCCCTATTGTATTGTTTTATCCTACTGAACCTAAATTATGCGGGGCAGAATCCAGGAGGAATACGAATGGAATTTTTACAGTGCAATGCACCGGCCCCCGTTGTCGATACTGAGGCGGGTAAGGTACAGGGTTACTGCACCGATGAGGGCATCAGCGTTTATAAAGGAATTCCCTATGTGGCTAACCCTTTTACCCCTGAACGACGGTTTCAGAGCCCCCAACCCATGCAGCCCTGGCAAGGGATAAAAGTGACCGTATCTGACTGGCCCGTGCCACAGCCGGGAAGAAGTCCTGCGCAACGGCTGGTGGGTCGCGCTGGCGACTTAACTCTCAATATATGGCGGCCTGGCAATGCTGAAGGAAAGTTGCCCGTCATGGTCTGGCTCCCTGGAGGGGCCTGGATCAGGGAAGATGCCACGGAGTCCGTTTATGACGGAAGCGTGTTTGCTAAAAAAGGGGTAATGGTCGTAACGGTAAACTACAGGGTGGGTGTGGATGGGTTTATGCATTTTGCTCAACGTCCTGACAACCGTGGTATCGCAGACCAGATCGCAGCACTTAAATGGGTTCAGCATAATATCGCGAACTTCGGAGGTGACCCGGACAGGGTGACGCTCTTTGGACAATCTGCGGGTGCAGGCAGTGTTGCCATCATTTTAGGCAATCCAGAGACCAAAGGACTTTACCAGCAGGCGATTATTCAGAGCCCTCCGATGCAGTGGCTTAGCCCAGCTGAGGCAACCCGAATCACCCGGCAATTTAGCGACAATCTGGGGATTCCTGCCGATCCCGAAGCTGTGGCTAAAGTATCTTTTGATGATCTGGTTCAGAATGTCCTGAAAGTTGGGGAGCAGATCAAAGATGCTACCCAATGGGGAAGGCTTTCTCTTGGAGGCACGGCATTTTTGCCGGTTGCGGACTCTAAAATTATCGTTAGAAGCCCAATGGAAGATCTGGTGATGAATGACAGCAACCGAGTCCCTGTTATTGTGGGGAGTACCGACAGTGAGTACAGGTTATATTTGATGCCCGGTAGCGAATTACAGAAAATCACGGATAAGGATTTGAGGGCAGTCATTAATGAGCTGAGTCTACCCACAGGGGCATTTCAGGCTTATATAAAAAACAGTATCAGCGCGGAGAACCCGGGGGACGTTTATGCCCAGATCATGTCGGACTACACGTTCAGGATGCCAGCACTGTATATAGCGCAAATTATGAGTCGTAATCAAAACACGTGGTTTTATCACTTTTCCTGGCGATCTCCAGCTTACAATGGCCTTCTGGGTGCTGCTCATTTTGTAGACGTGCCGTTTACGTTCGGAACGCTTCACACAAAAGAAGCGGAGAATTTCGTCGGTATTAATCCACCGCAGTCTTTGTCTGACAGTATGAATGATGCCTGGGTCGGATTTGCTAAATATGGCAACCCGGGGTGGCCCAAATATTCAGACAAAGATAAAAAGACAATGTTTTTTGACACAAAAAGCTACCTGGGAACCTTGGGTGATCAACAAATCACGACCCTATGGGAAAATTTCAGGTTCTGATGATCGCTGATACATAAGCTTAAGCTACCCTAATGATATTGCACCACGATTATTATATGGTGAACAATATCAGAAATGAATTGGGCTAGATTGTGTTTATCCTCCATGAATTAATATAATTATTGATCAGTAGGTATTATTTTAAGTGAATTCATGAAAATAATGACTATATTTTTAAAATTAAGTATAGGTATGGTTTTTATCTACCCATATTTTTACTAAGATTGCGTAATTTACAGTTAAAGTTAAGCCTTTATTATTTTAAAGGCCTACAAAACTTGATCTGATTTAATTCTTTTATAATCTTAAGATATTTTTATAATTTAATGTGTAGAAGCATAATAGATTCATCCTTGATGATCAATAAATATTATTTTTGCTAGTTTATAGCTAAGATCTGGATTCTATAATCTTCCTATCAAATTGTTTATTTTTAAAATAAAGATAAAAAGTACAGGGCTTAGAAATACCCATAGAGCCACAAAGCTAATACTGGAGCTAAACTGGGTCCGTAATAAAAACATCGCGACGAATAAGAAAATACCTGCAGCCAATTTAGTATGGTTAGGAAAATTTGCTAAAAAAGTATATCGAGATTTTCGGGTTTTTACGATCTGCTTTTCACTCACCGCATAAAAACCAAAACAGCTTAGCCATAAAAGCCCCATGATTGCGATCCATATCATATGGAAGACTCCTGCTGTACAGCTTTCAGTTTGGTCTGGACTTTCTTAATAGCCTTTTGCTGAATTGGCGTAATTTTCTGGTGTAAAAATAGGGCGAGAAGTGCCAAGGTCCATAACATTAGCTCAATACGTAAAAAAGGCCAATAAGTCGCAAAAGAAGCAATATATTGCTGGGAAACTAAATAATAAATATCAATCAGGGGAAGTATAAAGGCAGCACAAATCAGAAGTTTAAGCTGCATTCTCCATATATGCTGCTGTGGGGTTACACATGCCAGGATAAAACTGCCAAGCCAGATACTGAAAAAGCTATAAATCTCATAATTTGGTGCACCCGCAGGGATACTGATAAAACGATTCGCATAGAGATATCCCAGCATGGCAAGCGGCAAGCCAATAATTATGGTGATATTCAAGCGGTTCACTAAATAGTGTCCGAGATGAAACCGCACTGATTTTTTCTGCATCTGGCGTTTCAGGCTCCATAGCAGCAGTCCGGATGCAATCATTGCGCAGCCTAATATGCCAGAGAAAAATAACCCTAAACGTAAAACAGGTTCGGCAAAACGTGCCATATGTAAACCATACATGCTGGCATTTAGTGTGGCAATTGCACTTTCATTTCGTGTATTTTCAAGCAATTTTCCGGTAGCAGCATTTAAAATAAGCTGTGCCTGATTTCGTGTAATGGAATGATCTTTGAGTTGCGTCAAAGTTATTTGTGCCAGCTTGGTATGGGGCTGCTTGACTGTGATATTGTCAAATTCCGCATGTCCCCAGTGTTGCTGCGCCGTGGTAATAAAATATTGAATTGGCAGCATCTCGGTTTTTACCGGAACCGCAGGGTTGGCCAATACATTGACTGTGCGAATTTCTTCAAAATACTGAAAGGGATTGTCCGGATACAATTTTTTCATGCCGGAAGGCAACACAATATAAAAGAAAATCGCCAGCCCGGTAAATGTCATGGTCAAAAAGAACGGCAGGGCAATCACTGAACTGACATTATGAAAATCCAGATAAGAGCGCTGCCCCTTAAATGCTCTTAAGGTAAAAAAGTCTGTTAATATTTTTTTATGGGTAATTATTCCCGAAATCAGGGTAAGCAGCATGATAAAGGCAGCAATCGTCACAATCAGCCGCCCAATTGTGTAGGGCATACCATAGAGCTGAAAATGAAAATTATAGAAAAAATCTCCCCCTTGTGTGGCCGAGAGGTTTAATTCTTTTCCGGTGGAAGCATCCAGGGTTTTAACTTCATAGCCGCCATCTGCTTTTTGCCAGTAGACTTTATTGACCGGGGAATCCTGATTGGCAATTCCGATATACCAGTTCTGGGCATCAGAGGCATGCTGCTGTAAATAGCTGTAGGCAGATTTTAAGGCAGTTTCCTGATTGACCTGCATCATGGTAAATTCAGGCTGCATCCATATACTGATTTCATGTCGGTAATAGGTGACGGCGCCTGTTAAAAAAATGGCGAAGAGTAACCAGCCAAAGCTTAAACCTAGCCATGAATGTAACCATGCCATGGATTGACGGACAGATTTATGCATGGTTTAACCTATGAAGCGGGAGATGGTAAATAAGGTAAGGCAAGGAATCAGACTATATACAGAAAGCTTTTTTAAACTTTGGATACAGAAGATGCCAATCACAAAACAGACATAAAAAATCAGGGCAGTAAAGGCGGCCAAATAGACAGACTCAGCTTTAGGCAAATAAGCTTGTAAAAAGTAAGCCAGATCGAGTGCGATCAAATAACTGCACAAGTAGCCCATGCCAAAGGTCATTCCTAAGCGATAGAAAATGGTGAGTGGCTGCATTACAGACATCATATTTGGCCTTGAATAAATCTATACTGATGAAAATCTAAAAAACTTAATGAACAAAACTTAAAGTCGTTACCAGATACTGTTTTTTATAGGCCTGCTGATTCAACTTTCCTGCCTTGTCTGCTTCTTTGCCGACTTCAATGACATATTGACCTTTCCATGGCGTGGCGATCGTAATCTGGCCTTGGCTGTTGGTGGTGTATTTCTTTAGCCAGAATTGCGGGGAAAAGACTGTGATTTCAACACCAGCAGCAGGTTTACCCTGATACAGTACCGTAAATGTATTGCTGTTGATTTGGGTCGGGACAATATCCAGTTCTGACTCTGCTTTCAAGTTTTGTCTGCCGGATTTGGCATGATAGCTCAGCAATGATTCTCCATAGATCAATTCATGACTGAGTTGGACATCTATCTGGCCTTGGGTCGCATAGAGCAAATGATCCTGTTGCATTTGAGGACTAAATATCTTTTTGGCCTGAACAGCCTTTGCCTGATTGAAAGACTTCAGGGCACCTTGCTGCGTTTCTTTAAGCTGTTCACTATATTCACCAAAGAAAGCATGAGTCTGCATATCTGTATCACGTTCCAGCCAAAGCATATGTGCCTGAGTTGAAAGTGTCATAGACAGTCCAATGGTCAAAGCGATCATTTTTTTCATTTATTTTACCTATTTTTGTGTATGTATCGATGATTTAGCCCTGAACATGTCGTCAAGGCTCAACTTAAAAATTAATATTTAAATTTCACAGCAACGCTGTAATTTGCTGGTGCGCCATAAAAACCTTGCTGATTCGGGAAATTGAACAGATATTTTTCATTGGTCAGGTTATTACCATTGGCTTGCAAGGTCATATGTTCATTCAGCTCATAGCTGGCCATTAAGTTCACGAGTGCATAGGCATCCTGCTCAATGATTCCAGCTTTCTGGGTAATCACTCCATTGGCGGTTGCTTCAGGCACCTCCAGATAGGTCCGGTCCTGCCACTGCACACCAAGGCCTAATTTCAGTTTGGGAATTTGCGGCACCTGATAGGTGGTCAAAAGATTAAAAGATTGGGTAGGATTGAACGTGCGAGCATCACCGCCATTGATTAGATCTTTTAGGCTAAATTGGGTATAACCAAAGCTTAAGTTTAAATGGTCGCTCAGTTGCCCCGCTAAGCCGAACTCATAGCCTTGGGAACGCAGGTCACTGACCTGAGTCTTGCGTAAAGTCGGAATACCATCAGAATCACGAAGTGGGTAATTACTTTGCTCCGTTCTGAACACGGCCATGGTGGCGGTAAGCTTGTCATCTAGCCAGGAACTTTTCACTCCGACTTCATAGCTTTCACCTTCGATCGGTTTGTTAATGCTGCCATCCATTGCTTTGGTGGTTTGTGGACGGAAAATGGAGGTATAACTCAGATAACCTATATATTCAGGGTTAAAGTTATAGGTTAGACCGGCATAGGGTAAAACTTTATCTTCATCATAAATGGTGTCGGTCCCATAACTGCTACCACTGCTCTCAGCCTGAACATAATTGGCACCTAAAAGAAGTTTAAGATCATCATTCAGATGTAGTCGGGTTGCAGCATAAAGACTTTGGTTCTTCTGTCGTATATGCATTTCACCACTGGTTTTCGACATATCCCAGGTTGGTTCTTCTGGTGTAAAGCTGGCTAAATCTGTGGTCAGCGGATTGGCAAAGCTGCCAGCATAACCCAATTCATCTAGACTATTCTTAGCCCAGACATAGCCCAAAGAGGCTTCATGGCGTTGTCCCCAAAGCGGATAGGTGCCGCTAAAACTCAGGCTGGCTTGTTGCTCTTTATTGTCATCAATATACATACCGGGATATAGGGTGATGCCTGAAGTGCCATTTGCGCCGGGTTTTCCAGACAGAAACAAGAGTTTTGAATCGCGTTTTGTGCGTTTTTCATCATAAGTCAGTTTGGCTGTCCAGTCGCCTGCCAGTTTTTGTTCAAGCTCAGCAAAGTAACTTTTAATATTATTATTCCAATACGTCCAGTCTGGACTGTAATTATAGCTTCGTGAATAACTGAGCTGCTCACCTTCGGTATTGATCAGCGGATTAGAACCCCAATTGACACCATTTGGCTTATGATTGGTTTCGGTATACCCAGCAGTCAATAGGGTCGTGTCAGTTACATCTGCTTCCAGAACAGCCCCTATGCCGTTCTTTTCCAGTTCATATCGATCCAGATAACTGTCGCCAGTCTGTTGATAACCAAATACACGGCCTCTGACTTTTCCATCCTGGGTGAAAGGAGAAGATACATCTGCTTCATAGCGCTGCGTATTCCATGAACCATAACTGGCATTAAAGGCTGCTTGAAGATCGAATGTCGGGCGTTTGCGAATCATGTTAATAGTTGCGCCGGGATCACCAATTCCATTATTTAAGGCATTCGCGCCTTTGACCACCTCTATACGGTCAAACAAAAAACTGTCTGGATTGTCATTATTATAATTATAGCCTTCGAGTGGAATGCCAACGCCATCGACCAAGACATTTGAAATCTCGAAACCTCGGGCAATGTAGGAGGTCCGTTCCGTTTCCTGATTACTGACGATAATGCCAGGGGTATTGCGCAGTACATCCCGTGTATTAGCCAAGGCAAAGTCATCTAGCTGCTGGCGGGTGATAACATTGACTGTTTGCGGCGTTTCCTTGAGTGGAATATTCAGTTTTGAGGCGGTTGACGAATTTTGGATGATATAGGCTTTGCTCTGTTCAGAGGTAAGCTCACTCTGTTCTGATTCAGCTGTAACGGTAATCGTCGGTAATTGCTGAGTATCATCGGCAAAACTTTGCTGTGTAATTAAAATCGAAAAACTGAGTAAAGATAGCTGAAATGATGAAGGAACGGTATAAGACATTTTAGTTAATGTAAATGATAATAATTATCAGTAATGTTATTGTTTAATGATTTTTAAAGCAATCTCAACATAACAGGAAATCCAAATTAAAAATGAGTTAATGATAGGGAAGTTGATAAATAAAACTTTGATGTCGGGAGAAGGGCAATAAAATATCACTATTAAAAAGGATGTTATTACCTTAATTTTTTGCTCCTGAACCCATTTTTTAGTCATTAGCCAATTACATTTCAGATACTGAATCTGGATGTAAACAGAATTTTAAGGTGTTTAAATGTAGTTATGCTTTAAATGAATTTTCTACATATCATGAAGTTTTTTAAACCACCTTTATTTCTAATTCAGGTAAAGACATTCAGTGTTTAGATTTAATTTAGAAGGATGGTAATGATTTTTCAGTTTAATGGGTATGAAAAAGAATAAATAGAGAAGTTCTGATTGACATTTTTTCGATACTTAGATTAGCATTTGAAGTGCAACACCATATTGTTGCCATAATACCTGACTCGGACTTTTAAAGCCGAGTCTTTT
>NZ_JACSPT010000030.1 GCF_014837015.1 Acinetobacter pecorum | reverse complement strand
GGCACGCAATTATAAATCTATGATTCGTATAGCCTGTATATTTATTTGGTGCAAAGCCAAATGAGGACACACCCTAGACAAAAAGTCTAATATAAAGCCTCTTTCATTTTCTGGTCTGCCTGATCTTCCGATAAAGCGTACCCAGCCCAGATAGCAGCAGGGAGCCTGCCTAAAATTGTAACTTGAAGAAATAAACATATCATTGCTGCAAATGTACGTTTTTGCCTTATTTATAAGCTTTAATGATTAATAATCACGAAATACAGACTATAAATAAAATACAGCCATGACCATCAGGACTTTTTATTCAATCTGATTACTGACTTACCAAGATACTTGGACTCTTCATCCTGATATTTCCCTGACAAATTTCACAAAGTGTTAATCCTGCAAAAAACTCATTCGACACTTTATAGGTTAAGATTTTAGACCGTTTATCGTTTGATGCATGGTATGTGACAAAAAAATTTCCGTATTGGCCAGATCCTTAATTTTAAAATTGGTTAAAGTTGCGTAGACCTGGTACTAGTTTTTGAAAAAGGCCTTCTACTTTTTTGCTTTAGAAAAGTGTATAAAAATGAGTACCTATTAAAAAATATGGATCTTTCTATTAAATACTTGAAAACAAATCAAAAAATGTAATAGTGATCATCAATTCAAAAAATCAACTCTATATTCTCACGAGAATATAAAATAAATTTTTTAATATTAATTACTTATTATGTGTGACACGTGAATAATCAATAAAAGCCGTTCTGGTGCCCTAGTATCCAGAACGGCTTACTCTAATATAAAGATACTTCATGAGAAGTATCTAAGCATTTCGTATAACGTGTAGTATATTAATTTCAGAAAAACTGAATAAAATAAGTAAATTTATCTGTCTGTTCTCTTGTTTAAACTTTTAAACCTAAGCTTCAAAATATGGCTGTTTCATGTCTAGGATAATAGAAGCAGTCCACCTGACCGTTATATATGTCGATAGATCTTAGTTAAAATTTAAATTGGTAGGTATTTGGTAGGTAGGATTCTTTCTAACTTCATTCAATACTCATATTACGGTGAGGGTCACCGATAAAATAATCAATGAATGGTAGAAGGAATAACACCATGGCTTTTAAAAATATTTCAGATCAAACTAACGGTTTTTATATTCCCTGTGTTTCACTTTTTGGTCCGGGCTGTGCAAAAGAAATCGGGATCAAAGCACAAAATTTAGGCGCCAAGAAAGCACTGATTGTAACTGATGCTGGCCTGTTTAAATTTGGTGTTGCAGATGACATTGCAAATTATTTGAAAGAGGCAGGTGTTGACAGTTATATTTTCCCAGGTGCGGAACCTAATCCAACTGATATTAACGTGCATCATGGAGTTACAGCTTATAATGAAAATGCCTGTGATTTTATTGTATCGTTAGGTGGGGGCTCATCACATGACTGTGCCAAAGGCATCGGTCTGGTCACTGCAGGTGGCGGACATATCCGTGATTATGAAGGGATTGATAAAAGTACCGTTCCGATGACACCACTGATTGCAATCAATACCACAGCAGGGACAGCTTCGGAGATGACACGTTTTTGTATCATTACCAATACCGATACCCATGTGAAAATGGCGATTGTAGATTGGCGTTGTACCCCACTCATTGCGATTGATGACCCTAAACTGATGTTGGCCAAACCTGCAGGCCTGACTGCGGCAACAGGGATGGATGCTCTGACACATGCGGTCGAGGCCTATGTATCTACGGCCGCCAATCCAATCACCGATGCCTGTGCAGAAAAGGCGATCACTATGATCAGTGAATGGCTCAGTCCCGCAGTGGCGAATGGGGATAATCTGGAAGCACGGGATGCCATGAGCTATGCCCAGTATCTTGCAGGCATGGCTTTTAATAATGCCTCTTTAGGTTATGTACATGCGATGGCGCATCAGCTTGGTGGTTTCTATAACTTGCCACACGGGGTCTGTAATGCGATTTTGCTCCCACATGTCTGTGAGTTTAACCTGATTGCCTGTCCGGAACGTTATGCCAAAATCGCCCAATTGATGGGGGTGAATATAGAAGGTTTAACTGTAACTGAGGCAGCTTATGAAGCGATCAACGCTATTCGGCAGCTTTCATCATCAATTGGCATTCCATCAGGTTTAGCGGAATTGAATGTCAAAGAAGCTGACCTCGCCACTATGGCAGAAAATGCGCAAAAAGATGCCTGCATGTTGACCAATCCACGTAAGGCCAGTCATGCTCAAGTCGTGGATATTTTTAAAGCGGCAATGTAATGCCTCCATGTAAGTCTTGTTTTCAATCATCTGACTTACCCTTTAACAGTCCTTATTTCGTCTACTGAGAAAGTGTGCCAAAAGCAATTCATTGCTTTTGGCTACTGCTTTTACCTTGATAATAGGATAAAAAATAGAGGGGAATTATTTTATAAGCCCCCTAGCCTAAAAATATCCGTGTTTATCCTAGAGTATAAAAATATCCTAATTTCTTCTACTTCGTTCCAGCCAGAAAAAACTTCCCATCGTATGATCTTAATATCATATTTAATCTCTGAGGAATAAACTGTACGTCCTTCATATGACATGAAGATGATCGTAGCTGATTTTGATGAAGTGAGTCCCCTCAAGCGGCCAAGTAAATGGCATAGCCACTGAGAAATCATCAGATTAATAAAATTTTAGGAGATGTTTCAGATTAAATCGACAAGTAAATCTATTGTGAATAGGGATGATGCTGAATATTCCTCCAGATTTTTCCTGTATAACCTTCTATCGCTGAAAGGATTCGCTTTAAAGACCTTTATATTTTAAAAGAGTTTGATGGACGGGATGGGTTTTGGGCATTAGTTCAATCAGGCGTTCCACCGCATCAATCGCTTCAGGAAAATGCGAAACATGTTTCAGCAGGACGTCAGTTTCATTGGCTTTAAAAATGGCATTACTTAGACGTGATTCCAGACAATCTCGCCAGGCACATAAAAATGGACTTTCCGTTTTAGCCAGAAATACGCCAGTACATAGTTTTAGGGCAGAATTAATATATCCAGCATCCAGAGACTGTTCGGTGAGTAAAAAATCGGCCTCTACATGTACCAATAATCGGTAAGGCCTAGAACCTAGCATGCCTCCCAGTACATCGCGTAACTGCGACATTTCTGCTTTTAAGGTGCCCATACTAACTTTGCGTTCACCATATAAGGCCTGATGCAAGCTATCCAGACTCAAGCCTTGCGGACATAGGGCCAAAATGGTCAAAATTTCAATCTGGCGAGGGGTAAGTACTAAAACTTTACCATTGAACATTACGTGTGGCACTGCAAAAGCCCGAATGAACAGGCGTTGCTTCTGGCATTCTAGCAAAGCAGATTGAATGATTGTGGCGCAGCGCTCAGCAGCCAACAGGGCCAAACTGTTATGCTTCTGCCAAGTAGTAGACAGGTCAATAACACCTAAGACCTGTTTTGAATAGGGATCGATAATCGGTGCAGCATAACAAACCCAGTCATGAATGGAGGACATGTAATGTTCACTGGAAAAGACACAGCTGGATTGTTGCGTTTTTAAGGACAGTGCCAGTGCATTGGTTCCGACCAGCTCTTCGCACCATTGCCCACCTTCAATAAAATGTACACTTTCTGCGGCACTTTGCATTTGTGGGCTAGAAGCTGCCCAAATGATGGTACTGCCGATATCTCCGACCGCCAGCACCATAGAAGATTGCTCGGCAATATGTTTTAAATCCTGAGCACAATGTTGCAGGGCTTGGGCTAAAGTTGAGGAAGAAGTGGTCTTTTTTAAATCCGTCAGCGGTGCTGCTAAACGATTCTTCGGGATTTCAGCCGAGGATGAACGTTGCCAGGAGCTGGCAATACTCTGTCCCAGCTGCTCTGCATGTAAGGGAGACAAACTGCTATTTTGCCGAAGCTGATCCGTATTGTGCCTTTTGTCCATCAAATCTTGTTTTGTCATCATTTCTTATTCTCACAACAATTCGTGATTTACATCCGCTGTAATCGTTATTCTTTTAAAATGGATGAAAAGATCGTAAACATGCTAGCTCCAACCTTTTTCCAACCTTACCTCATTTATATTAATCAAATAAGGTGCAGAAGTACCTTATACCAAAGCTGTAGAAGCGGTTTTGCCATACGAACATAAGCAAAGGAAATAAATATGCGTTACATCGATCCTAATCAACCTGGTTCAAAAGTTCATTTTAAAGCACAATACGATAATTTCATTGGCGGCGAATGGGTCGCTCCGGTCAAAGGCGAATACTTTGACAATATCTCTCCGGTAGATGGCAGAGTCTTTACCAAAGTGCCGCGTTCCTCTGTAGAAGACATTGAGTTGGCGCTTGATGCAGCGCATAAAGCCAAAGAGCAATGGAACCGGTCATCTCCGACTACTCGTTCCAATATTCTGCTGAAAATTGCAGATCGTCTGGAACAAAATCTGGAACTGCTGGCCGTGGCTGAAACTTGGGACAATGGTAAGCCCATTCGTGAAACGCTGGCTGCCGATATTCCACTGGCCATTGACCATTTCCGTTATTTTGCCGGCTGTATCCGTGCGCAGGAAGGCGGTATCTCCGAAATTGATGAAGATACCATTGCTTATCATTTCCATGAGCCGTTGGGTGTGGTGGGTCAGATTATCCCGTGGAACTTCCCGATTCTGATGGCTGCCTGGAAACTGGCACCTGCCCTGGCTGCGGGTAACTGTATTGTGCTGAAACCTGCGGAACAGACTCCGGTCAGTATTCTGGTGCTGGCTGAACTGATTCAGGACATTTTGCCACCGGGCGTGTTGAATATCGTCAATGGCTACGGGGTCGAAGTTGGCCGTCCGCTTGCGACCAATCCCCGTATTGCCAAGATTGCCTTTACTGGCTCGACCGCAGTGGGTCAGCTGATTATGCAATATGCCACCGAAAATATTATTCCGGTAACCCTCGAGCTTGGTGGTAAGTCACCGAATCTGTTCTTTGCCGACATCATGGATCAGGAAGATGATTATCTGGATAAAGCGCTAGAAGGCTTTGCCATGTTTGCCCTGAATCAGGGTGAAATCTGTACCTGCCCTTCCCGTGCACTGGTACAGGAAAGTATTGCCGATGAATTTCTGGCGCGTGCAGTAGAACGGGTGCAACGCATTAAAACCGGTCATCCACTGGATACCGACACCATGATTGGCGCGCAAGCCTCACAGGAACAGCAGGACAAGATTCTGGGCTGTATTGCCACTGGCCGTGAAGAAGGCGCACAAATCCTGACCGGTGGTGAAGCACGTCATGAAGTGGGTCAAGGTTTCTATATTGAACCGACCATCTTTAAAGGCACCAATGACATGAAGACCTTTCAGGAAGAAATCTTCGGGCCTGTACTGGCTGTGACTACTTTTAAAGACTTCGATGACGCGATCAAGATCGCCAATGATACGATTTACGGTCTCGGTGCCGGGGTCTGGTCACGTTCTGCGCATACTTCTTATCGTGCTGGCCGTGCCATTCAGGCCGGTCGGGTCTGGACCAACTGTTATCACATCTACCCTGCGCATGCAGCTTTCGGCGGTTATAAAAAATCCGGGATTGGCCGTGAGAACCACAAAATGATGCTGGATCATTATCAACAAACCAAAAACCTGCTGGTGAGCTATTCAACCAAACCGGCCGGTTTCTTCTAAGAAATAAAGTCAATTTAAAGCGAGCTTCGGCTCGCTTTTTATGGTGTTTTTCGTTACACGACACATAGCTGGTCATTAGTCTAATAATAAAATCAGTATCTTAGTTCTTCTAACGAACCATAATGACATCATATTGCGACTCAACCGATGTCATTTTTCAATAAATAATTTTTTAGGTTCAAGATCCATCACAAGATTGTTATTCTCAAATAGAAATGTCCTTTTTGGACATTTCTATTTAGAGCTCACACCTTGTCTTCGCATAAAAGATTTTATGCCAAATAAGTGAGGTTTATATATCAAAACATATCAATGACACTAAGTTATTGCAGTGGTATGTTGTTATTGATAAATCTTTTTATGGGAAAAAAATGAAAAAAAATGTAGGAATTATATTTGGAGGAAAATCAACAGAACATGAAGTATCCCTTCAATCTGCAAGAAATATTGTTGATGCTATAGATAAAGAAAAATTTGATGTGACACTGATAGGAATAGATAAAGATGGGATTTGGCATCTTAATGAAAGCACTCAATTTCTATTAAACTCAGATGATCCAAACCTTATAGCCTTACATCCATCTGGAAGAAATGTAGCTTTTATTCCTGGAAAAAGTGAAAAACAAGTTATTGAATTTCAAAATAAAGCCATATCACAGTTAGATGTAATTTTTCCTATTGTTCATGGAACACTTGGAGAAGATGGTTCATTGCAAGGGCTATTAAAAATGGTAAATTTGCCATTTGTAGGCTCTCAAGTATTAAGTTCTGCTATATGTATGGATAAAGATGTATCAAAGAGATTATTACGAGAAGCAGGATTAAACGTTACACCATATATAAAATTAACCAAACGAAATAGAATAAATATAGATTTTGAAGTTGCTTGCTCCAAGTTAGGTTTACCATTATTCGTGAAGCCTGCTAATCAAGGATCATCAGTTGGTGTTAGTAAAGTAAATACTGTAGGAGAGTTTGAAATAGCTCTGGATACAGCATTCAACTATGATAATAAGGTATTAATTGAAAAAGGTATTGATGGTAGAGAAATAGAATGTGCTGTTATCGGAAATTACAAACCTATTGCTAGTGTCTGTGGTGAGATCGAGTTATCAGATAGTTTCTATTCTTATGAAACAAAATACATTAATGAAAAAGGCGCAAAGGTAACAATACCAGCCAATATATCAAATGAATTAAGTAAAAAAATTCAAGATATAGCTATCAGTGCATATGAAATTCTGGAATGTACAGGACTTGCAAGAATTGATTTTTTTTTAACAAAAGATGAAACTGTATTTATTAATGAAATAAACACTTTACCGGGTTTCACGAATATAAGTATGTTCCCTAAGTTATGGGAAGAAAGTGGATTGAGCTATTCAGACTTGATCACTTGTTTAATCGAATTGGCTATAGAGCATCATCAAGAACAGGAAAAAATTCAAAATACAGTATTTTAGCTAAAATCAACATAATACATGTTATATGAAATGCTTTATTTTATCTTCTATAAATCATATGCTTAACTTGAGTCTTTTCAGGGTTCAGCACACTGGAACGGCTCTTTATTGATTTTTTATGTTTTCTACCTATTCTTTGAGCAATGTTCCACAATTACAATAAGGTATTTTAATTATTTAACTCTTTTGATCATCCTTTTAAAAATTACAACCTATCAAAGTCTAGAAAATATTAATTTTCTAAAAAAGTCGGTGTTATAAAAAACCTGTCCTTTACTGAGAATTTTTTTATGACAATTTATGTTTCATTCAATGACATTCTATGCGTCGCAGATGACAAACCTTGTGTCGTGTGATGTTTTTTAAGCCTGTCATCAATTAACCCAGTTCATTGTTGCAGCAAGGTAAATTGCCGAAAAAAGTTTTAAGCTAATACATTTTGTTTGCTACCTTAACATAGTTCTGAAATGCGCCTTAAGTCATTGCCATGATTTCACTGTGCTGATGGCTCATTGCTACCAGAAACTGAAATAAATCAAACCAGATGGAGTTATCTTTTTTTAATCCCACACTTTGGCTTTTCATCTTTAAAACAAGTCTGATTGATCAGATGCACTGCCTTCAGCAGCTAGCTCTACCAATGATTCATTATCCAGATCAGTGATGCATGACATAGTTGAAATGACCTGCACACCATGAGCTTTAAATAGCCCTGTCAAAATCTCATCTGAATGATTTTGGTCTTTAATAAAGTTGTTCAATACTTCAGCATGCATTACCCAGATATCAAAATCTTTCATCTGGATCTGGCGCACTTCAATGCCATTAATTTTGATGCTTCGATTTGTTGCCAGGAAAAAAGTCATTCATAATCGGGTTTCGGATATTAAAAAACCACCTGAAGAGGGTTTTCTTTTAATGAAAGACTCTCAATATGAATTCTAATTTTTTTCAACTTTAACTTTGTGTACGAGTCGATGCCCCGTATAAGATTCATGACCTACAGCAATAATATCAATCACGCCCTCGCTCTCTAAATTTAACAAGAGATGATAAATTTCCTGCATGTCATTTAGTTCGAAATTACTACCAATCCACTTAATAGCACCAGATTTCATATTTTCTATTTCTTGTTGGATTTTATTGTAATCAACCATAGCCTAGCTCTTATTATCATTTGCGGTTAATTTATATCCGAGGATATATATTTTCAAGCAAGAGTTCTTAACTTTTCGTTAATCAAGTCAACAAAAAGAATCATCTGATAATTGCGCTTACATAAGCCTGTAGCGCCATAACTAAAAGCTTGATCATCTTACATATAGGGACATAGCCAATACACGGCTGGCTTAGTCTCACCTCTACACTGAAATTAAGTTTTAGAAAGGTAGAGGAAATTCAAATGAAAAAGTTTTCGCAAGTTCTATTACTAACTGTATTCGGATTTACTGGAACAATAGCTATCGCAGATGAATCCGTACCTCTAGAGGCTACCGCCGCGGCCGAAGCGCAACAAATTGCTTTAGAATATGGAGATGGACAAGGACAAGGACAAAAATCTGATTCTCCTGATGAATAAACTGAAGCCCTCAAATGAGGGCTTGTTTCAACACTTGGAGATATTTTAGTACTTCCAATTTAATCCTTGTCCCATTTCATAAATAATGAGTATCAAGGAAAATATCATGAGCGCAATCACGATGGCTTCCGCTTTAGTAGGCACGCTGAATTCTCCAACTATCCAACATACATATGTTAAACAAACTAAACAGTTAATAATACAGCAGTTACAAAAATTTTATCGAATGGTAAAAAAATAATGTTTGGAGTTAGCTCGTTTTTTAAGTTATCCCGTATCAATGGCAATGGCTTTCGCCAGTCTTAGTTTCCTTGTGACAACCCTCCTTATCAGCTCGTCCATCATGAGAAAAAGTTGTAGTTGCGAAGCAAGAGACTCAACAATATAACTTTTTTCATACTTGCTCCTTTTATGGTACGAATACTGAGTTTTAGCCTTTTTTGTACAAATTTCAATCATTAAAAACCACCTCAGAGGGTGGTTAAAAATTACATCCATGCATCACATTTATTTGTATTCAGTAATATTAATCGGCTTGCCTTTAACCAATTCCACCACACCTTCGCCACGCTTAAAGTGAATAGACACACCCTTATCATTTGCTAAACGTACACCACTAGCTGCCACAGTTTGTTTTAAACGATGGACTTTACCAGAGTTATCCATCATCTCTGCTGTTTCAAAATTATCAGATGACTTAAGTTGAATGGTCAAATCCATGGGTCCAACAAAGTTTATAACTTGCGTTTCTACCACGGTGTTAACATTAGATGCCGATAAAGCAGATTCATGAGCAGGGTAAGAGTTACATCCTGTTAGTGCTAAAGCTAAAAGGAAGCTACCCACTAAATATTTCATTAAAGTTAGCCTTATAATCGAAAAATACGAAACCGTATATATATTAGTTATTTAAAATAACGAAAAAACCTTCACTTATATTTAAATGACAAAAGATGCCATCAAGTGAGGGGACTTAATAATCACTTGTTCCAACTTGCCATACAAGCACCTTTCCAAGACAATTCAAACTGCTTCTGTTCCGTTTGATTTTCTATAAGTACTAAATTCTTCTCAAGAACAATAAAACGCTGGTAAGGAATATATTTACTGTCTTTATTCTTATAGCTGACTTCCCCACAATCTCCCACTTGATTGCGAAATTTAGATGAATCTGCATTCGGAATAAAGGTTCTAACCTGTTCTCTTGATTCTCTCAGCTGTTTTTCATTTAATACCTCAGGATCTGCTTCAAGGTCTTTAAACTTTTGTTTGCTGCATCCTGCCAGTACTAATATGAATATCCAAATCCCTAGATTTTTCATAATTCCCTCCCGTAGATGGGCTAGAACTTTACATTAATTTTTTAATTATTTTAAAACTGAAAAGTCACTTTATTAAAAACCTCCCGAAGGAGGTTGTTTTTTAAACACTGAATTGAAAGCTATCAGAGAATCCAAATACAACGTTGCCCTATTTTACAAATTACATATATTAAGGTAATTACCATTAGTACAATCATCATAAATTCTACTTTAGTTACCATGGTGAATCCTTCAAATTTTACGCATTTATATATTATAGAAATCAAATTTTCAATAAAAAATAATTAGATATCAATTGATTAAAAAGGTAAAAATATTGTGGTTTATATAAAAAAGCCATTCTAAAAAAAGATTTAATTAAATATCTGTCCTACCATATAAAATGCTAGGCATATAATCAATCATAATAATTTTTTCATACTCAATTTCTTATTCATTTTCTCGCTAATGAAGGGCTGAATATATAATTCAAGCACAAAAAAAAGACGCTATTGCGCGGTGGAGTTCTTGTGCCTGTAGAGGGAATTACGCTGCCGGAATCGTCACAATATAACTATACTAGCGATGTGTTGGATCTGTTTCTTTACCTACATCAAATAAAGTCTGCCCTGAAATTTCATATTGCCCTAATTAGTTATGAATTAATGGAAGGGTTATTTCAGGAGACTTTTAGTTCGTTCTAAACGAAGAACTTTGCATTCTCCACTCTAATCACGAGGTCTGAAGCTGTATCAGCCATCAGCAAAGGGCGCATTGAGTTGAACTCTCTGCTCAACTTGATACGCTGCAACTTGTTGAAGTGTCGCAGCACCATACATTTTTTTCGCTACGGCGGCAGATGAAGTCCAAGTGAATGCAAGGAACTCTTCATTGTCGAGAAGCAGCTCGACAATATGATCGTGATCCGGATTATGCAGCTGACCGCCCCACATAAACCAGTTTTTAACTGGCCCATGTTGATGTCATTAACTTCAAAGCACTGAAGCGATAACCTATCTCTTCCGCATGTTCATAATGATCAATACGCCATGCTTTTGTAGCTAACCTGCCTTTACGTCCGCCGGACCATGGATCGCCAGCAATTTCTATAAATACTGATATTCAATAACATACAAATCAAAATGCCAGTGTTTGGCACTTTTGAAATGAAAATACTCTTCATATTTGATTTCCATCCGATCAAGGATCTCTTTCAATCGATTGAAGACTTCTGAGTATTTTTCACCAGCTTTAGGTAGTGGCCTATTACGAGGTTTATTTTTAACTGGACCTTTGGCAGTCAAGCTTTTATAGCGTTTTGGATCCATAACTTGCACCCATTAAAAAAACCTCCCGAAGGAGGTTCTGTACGTTATTGCTCTTTTCAGTTTTTAACCACAGAATGCCTTCAGGATTGTTTGAGTTTTTGGATCTGCAATAACCGTGACTCGTCCTGGATTATAATCTTTAGTTATAGGCTGACCAGGTGCAACAAGTCTTACAACCTCAGCATTTGTTTTTGATTTGATATCAGCTTCACTCGATAATGTCGTACGTGCTAATTTTGCTGCACTTTCAGGCACGCATTTCTTCATCATTTCTGGTTTGTTAACCACTTCAGTTTCGGGAGTACCGGCACAAGCAGTCAACGCTACTGCAGCAAGAATAAGTGACAAATTATAAATAATTTTCATAAGCTTCTATCTTTGACATATAAAAGCAGGATGATACCTAGGTCGGCTTGGGCAAGCCTAGCCATATCAACAATGTTAATACACTTCTTTAAATATTGAGATTTAAAAAAAACCTACTTAACTCTCCCAAATTAAGCAGGTACATGTCCATTCAGCTATCTTTTTTGTTCTTTTTATGAACAAACATTCTAGCAAATAAGTTATCTGTCCAAATAGAATTATTTAACCTCTTTAGACGAATTGCTAATTATTTAATTTCCTTCAAACATTCCGACATTCTTTCCTTTAGAATTACATTGAACCACACCTAAGTTAAGTTGTACCAGCATTTAGGTTTCAGCCTGAAGCCCCCCCTATGATCTAATCAATTTTTAAGATCACGGAATTATCAGCGTAAACAATAAAACTGATAAGCCGGTTTATAACGTTAATTTCAAATATACCCATTCAAAAAGAATAGATTTTATAGGTGACTTGGAGCCAAATGCTTCGTACCAATATGAAATACATTATTCTGATACGGAAGACTCAATAAGTATTAATTATACGGATAAGGATAAGAAAAATTATTCTGAGTCGGTAGTAGCATATTCTGCAAAATATGATAAAGAAAATATTATATAATCATAGCCATTCGCTTTGCATCATGCATTAAGCATATTTCTCAAAGCTTTTTGATCATTCTTTTGATTGGGCAATTTTCCGATCCATCATGCTCATTTCATCGCGTGACATTAATCCGCATGATAGTGCTTGCCATATTAGTGATTTCGGTTTCGTACTTCTCAATGTTATGTTTTGCTTCTATTATGTCCATTTTCACCACCAATAAGAAAAGAAAAATCCCTGTACATCTAAAATGCAAGGGATTTTGTTTGCCATAATAGGCTCATATATACAGAAAATGTGAGGCTAGTAAAAACTGTATCAGCCTAATATTCCACGGCAATCACAAAGGTGTTCTCGCCCTCTAAATAAGTTTCAAAATTAAAAGCATGTTTGCGGAAATATTCACCCAATTCTAAAATATCATCCTTATCAATAGTATGTAAAGGTACTTTCAAAAGAATTGGATTTTCCTTTCGCTTAGCAATAGCCTGATGAAGCTTAATAAACAATTCTTCGTATGTTAGGGTTATGCTATTAGTCATTTTGGTCACCAGTGATTACCAAAAATACAATTATAACTGAGAAGCAAAACACCTAATGTAAGAATAATTTTATACTTTCAAATAGCATCTATTTCCTTCAAGCAATCCCGGTATTCTTTCTTGCCATTCCTGTTCTCAGTCACACCGTCTAGGCCGAATAAACAGTATATGAATTGGAGCATGTTTTTCCTGATAAAAAAAGCCCACTCATGGAAAGGTGAAGTGGGCTTATAAACTAAGGACCATTGAGGGTCACGAAGAAACTACAGCAGTTTCTACCGGTTATTTTCTACACTAATCATATATTTTACAGTGGCAAAACATACCAACAATAATAATTAAATCATATTGTTGTATAGTTTTAATCTATGATTAATATTTAAAAATCCCTCTTCGCGGGGATAGACGCTACTCACAATCACACCCACCTAACATGCACAGTCTGCTTTAATTGCTTTCAATCCTTTGTAGGGCGGGATGCCAAACCCTGATCTAGATCCCAAGAAGGTAAGTTTACTCGAAGATTTGTTCCACTGGTCAGTACTCGAGCAGGAATAGATTTTCTTTTTATGGACAACAAAAAAGCCCATCTTTCGACGAGCTTTTATTTTATTCTTATAAAAATTAGCTATTGGGATATTTTAAACTTTTCAGACAGTTTTTCCAGACTCTCTAATCTTTCTTGCTTTGAAAGACTATACATGTGGAAACACAACAAGAATATAAGTGCTAATAATACTCCGCCTAAAATCACAACCCTTTGGCTGGTCATAAGGATTCTTCTTGATTTAAACTTAAGCCTTAGTATGACACCCATTTGTTTAAACAAAATAACAAAAAAGCTCAATCTGTGATCGATCTTATATATAGACACAAACAATCAATTATTAATTAGAGATATAACATACATCTAATTTTCCTTTATTCTGCTTATAACAGGTCCAGTCACCTTTGGCTTGGTTAGCAATAATATTTTTAGTTTTATAGTTTCGAAAATATTTTTTGGCTTCACGCACATCTTCAGGAATAGTTCCAAGATGAGGCACGCATTTCCCACCACAAGCTACAGCTACAGACTGTTCGATAAGGTATTCTTGCTTATTAAATTGTAAATCGATGTATGACGCCCCCACATCTCCGCCTGAGAGAATCATACAAGCATAAGATTGTTTCGCCCCATCCACAAAGAAACACTCACCTTCTTTGGTCGGATTTTGATAAGCAAACGCAAAGCTAGATAACCCTAATAATCCAATAGCAATAATACCCTTCATAATTCAAATCCATTTGTTATTAAATACATAAAAAAACACCCACAAACTAAAAGTTTGCAGGTATTGAAATTCTTTAAATTTTTGATCAAGCCGTAATACGACCATTATAGAAAAATCATACTTGAATCAGAAAAATATTACTAGCATTATGCTTCGAATTCTTTATAGGTATTTTTCTTATGCTTTTTAATGGCTTTGGCTGCTTCATCTATTTGATATGTGCTGAATTAGCAGGAGACTTTCACTTGGGATATGCTAGGCAGCTAACCGATAAAAGTTCTCTGCTATTT
>NZ_JACSPT010000002.1 GCF_014837015.1 Acinetobacter pecorum | reverse complement strand
TAAGCCCAGAAACCTTTGAACAGAAACATTTTAAGAGTTTAGAGGGACCGACTGTCCACAATACTGTCTAGGATCAAGCTGTTATAGAACTTCGTCGGAAGATGACCCGAAATCTATAGTGACAAATATAGAGAGATCAAAAAATCTCTTGGCTCTTTCAGCTCACTCGGGAATTTGTCACCATGTTGGTACGGTCTAAAATCAGCATCGATCAGATCTACTCAGACAGACTGCTGATGTTGTTCAACCAGTATCTCAGCAAGAGTTTTTTTATGATTTGAACTGCCGTATAACCAAAACAGAGCAAACATGAATGGTGGGTAATTCTGTTTACCTTCATTTATCACGCGCTTTAGTTGAAGCAAACTTTAAACATAAAAATATTTATAAAGGGGCAGCTTAATGATTGAAATGAGCACAATTGCAGTACCCAACTTCATCATTGACGAGCTGCACAAGGACAAGGCTTTTAATCTGGCACCGAACTAACAACAAGCCGATGTTTCTTTTGGGTAGTAGAAGAATTTCAAGGTAATTTTAGGCTATCTATTTCCTATAAATTAGGCATAACAACCGTTCCAGTTGATAATGAAAATGCCAATGCAATTTACCCATATGCTTTCAAGCTATATTGCGAAGCATGACCGATCTGGAGTCGTACAGAGCTTAAAGGAGGTGTCTTAAATGGATATTTTTCAAATTACTGTACAAAGTGAAGCACCTCAATTATTTATAGGATCTGAGATTGGCGGTGCAAAGATCATATCGATTAAGGATGTAAGCCCAAAACTGGTATCAGCAGCTGAATTGGCTCAGCACTATGGCATTAGTGTAGATGCTGTACGTGATCGCTGTGCAGAGATTAACAAAGGCACTCGAGGCAAATGTCTTTACGACCCAGAGCAGGCAAATTTGATTTTGACTGCTAAGCCAGTGGCTAAGCGTGGGCGTGCTAGGAAGAATTAGTGACTATGAAATATAAAAAATGGCTTTAAGCTACTGTTTTCGCTTAAAACCCTTATAACATAACGTTTAGAATCTTGGTAGGTATATCCAGACTCGAACTGGAGACCTCTACGATGTCAACGTAGTATCTTTATAGCAAAAACAATAGCTTATTTTAATATGGAACAATCTTGGTCTAAACGTGAGTTTATCCACAAGTCTTTGAATCCTTGTGTAAGTAGATTATATCATCTATTTTGATTGAGATAGAAGGGAAAATATAATGGAACAACCACACATTTACTGTGATAGAAAAATTATTAAGTGTTCTGTTTGTGGAGCATGGGATGGCTATAGTTTTAACGACACTCAACACTTTTCTATTATTGCTTCTGCGGAAGGCAAACAAACTCGTGGGCTCTACTCTATAGAGAGTATTAAGTGTAAAGAATGCAATAAGGTAGCCAAGAACAATCATGACCCTTATTTTTATTATTGAGTAATTTACATGAAAACATGGACCTACTTTTACATAGAGCACACGATAAAGAATGGAGGGATTTTTAGGAAGGAGCCTGGGTGGGGATTAAAGATTTATTTATTAAATTAAAAAAACAAAGCCCTCAAGTGAGGGCATTTATTTAATTGGGAAACTAATTTCTTAATTCCGTTGCTCGTATTCGATTAAAACTTTGGCCACAGCTTTTGCTGCGATCCAATAACGTGCCTGATATGCTGCAAGCTCAGCTTCATTTGAAATAAAACCAAGTTCCACAATCAGACCACCGGCATTGATGTATGCCAAACTGCCACGGGCCGATTGGCTTTGATCAATCCAGCCATCATTACCACGTAAACGGCTACCCAATGCTGAAGCTACTGCTGCAGATAGATCCTGTGCCAGTTTCTTGTCTTTCGGTAGCGCAATGGTCTCAATACCGTTTGCCTGTTTTGATGCTGCAGCATTCATGTGGAATTCAACCGCTACACTTGAGCCTGTAATCAATTTTACCGCAGCTGACAATGGATCATTTTTAGTGCCAGTTCCATCTGTTTTGACATGCAGACCAGCTTCACGCAAATAATGAGTCACTGCATTGCGGAAGTTGACCACCAGATCGGCTTCTTTGATTTTACCGTTTACTGCACCTGGGTCGGTGTTGCTATGGCCAGCTGTAGCTGTGACAAAACCTAAAGTCTGATTGTGTAATTTTGGCTGTGCAATTTTACGGCCCAACCAGCCCAATGCTGGCAATACTGCGCCAACAATAAAAGGAGCATATTGTTCAGGGATAAAATTAAAGTCTAAGGCCCATTGCAGTGTTAATGCTGCAAGCATTAAAAAAGCCCCCAGTAGCGGGAGCTTTACAGATAAATACTGCAGTGCACTTTCTTGAATCAGTTTCATTTTAAGGTTTCCTCAAGTCTGGTGACTTTCTCTTTCATAAGTGATTGTGTTTGGTTGATTTGAATGATTGATGCGCCCACCCAGATGCATGCGGCTATAATTGTTCCACCGCAAAGGCCGAGCAATCCTTTTAAAAAGCCAAGGCCGCCATCCTGTCTTTCAGACTTGTTTTCAAGGCTTGAGACCTTTAATTCGAGTGAATCAAGTTCTTTTTGGATTTTGGCAATCGCATTCTCATGGTGTTCGTTAATAAAGGTTTGGCGTGCAACGTGTTCCAAGATCAATCGAATGTCTTTATGAATGGAATCAATTTTCCCCTCCCATCCATTATTGTTGTACGGCCTATTTTCAGGCATACACCCCCCTATAAAATTGACATTAAAAAAGAGCCTTTCGGCTCTACTGGTGGATCAGGTGAGTAGTCATTTGACATTGCGCCCCCTAAATTTTGGTAATAAAAAAGCACCCGAATTAGGTGCATTGTTAATTAAGTCTAATTATCTCGCTGCAACAAATAAATTTAAAAATCTATTTGTTGCGCCTGATTCTGAAAAGTAATTTATAGCAGCATTGTACCCACCAAAACTATTCACAGATCCATTGGCTGTTTGCCCGAATACCGCTTTTGCGTATGCTTTAATTGTTGAGTCTGCAGGCTCAGCATAGGCATCAGCATATTAATAGACAATTGGATTTTTTGGCGATGCTAGTAAAGAAGCTTGGCTTCCAACGGTTATAGTCTGCGCTTTTCCAAGTCCGGTATATATTGAGCCAGGGTTGTATGCTTGCAAAAAATAACCCTTCTTAGCTGGCGTAATGTTGAAAGTTGGGGTAACAAAACCAGCCATCGAACTGGAATTGCCAGGCCCGACAAATTGAGAAGAATTGCTACTTAACTCAAATAAAACCTCAGTCACAGGTCTTGATGGGCGTAATATTATACAAGTCTTATCAGAAGTGTTTGATAGAGAAATATCGACACTTGCCGACTGATTGATTGTTGCAATCTTATACCAGGGGTGTAGGAAATTATCCGTCAATCCCGATATATCTATTTTTGTAAATCCGTAACCCGCAAGCTCTGTGTCTGTACCATTTTTAAAAACAACAACAATATCACCAGCATTATGAGGTGGAATGGTTAATGGCCAAGCGCTAGTTGGTAATGAATATCGAGATGGAGATGTTGATGAAGTTACAAAGCTAATATCAGCAAATTCATTAACTGCTTTTACTTCAAAACATTCAGTGAAAACTTCTTGTTCACCCAGTTTTGCTGACAACATGTAAAAATATGTCTGATTTTCAATAATATTAAAATCCTCATATTCATACACATCGCCGATGATTTTGGTTAAAAGTTGCGGCAATGTAGTCGATGTAAATTCAGAGTCTGCACGATAAATTCGTACAGACTCAGACACCACATTTTCATTATCCCAATTGATTTTGATTTTTATCGGCATATCAATACTCTATAACTTGAAAAGTGACATTGCTCGGAGCAACAAGCGTTGAGCAAATTACAGTGTGATCAAAAGCATATAAACACTCATAACCATTACGCACAGTTTTTAAATTAACGAGCAATGAACGTGTGTCTACTTGCATTGCAGATTTGATTAGTGTGAAGCTATTCGATGCAGTTACATTCACGCTATGTGTTGCAATCTCAATATTATTTGCATCAAGTTCGATCACCGTCAAAAGTGTTTGTGTGTTTGATTCAAGCGCTACAGAGCCTTCAAAATATCCCAGGATTTGCCCGCCTGTTTGCTGTGATCTGTTTCGATTCGACCACGTGAGCTGCAGATCACCATCAATATAGAGCGGCATAAACACATCATTAATTTTTACATTGGCTGGTGGGTAAGGTCGAATAGCACGAGATTGGATTTCAATTGCTGTTCCTGTTGAAAGCTCTTGAATCCCACTTGGCGTTGTTGTTAAAACTTGTGCTTCAATAATTTCACTTTGTGCATACTGGGTTGAATCAAAAGCAACATCCGGCAGATCGAATACAAATAAAGATCCGCTACTATGCTTTTTCGGCACCGTATCCAGCACACCGCGCTTCACAGTTAGGACTTTTGTTGCATCATCAAGCGCCACAAATCCCATCAACTCGCCATTCAACAAGATCAAATTATTTGAATTTGCTGTTTGGGTTAGCGATCCTGTGACTACAAAAGCTGACGCAGTTTCATTAATCGGCTGATCAAGTTGCAGAATATCGCAGTAATCAAGACGAGAAACTTGCTCAAACTCACCAACACCACCATCCGTATAAAGAAGTGCGTTAAGTGAATTGTTTTGTGGTTTTGCTGCAATTGCTACGACATAGCCAATATCTGGATTATTTGATAACTCCAAGTCGGCATTTGTCTGCCCAGCACGAAGTACAGTCAAATAATACGGGGCTTCAAATACTGTGTTAATACTCGGTTGCGGTGGCTGCGGTCCGGCATCAACAGGAGTGTCAACTACAATACTGGTGTTCATTTCGCCTGAATACGGAATCACTTCCTCAAAATCAATAGTCACGGTATTGTCAGTACCATTGCCTAAATTGATTTTCATGATACGAACCAGAATTGTGCCATTCCATTTTTTAGACCACGGCAAGCGAATCAGGTCATAGCGGCTCCACTTTCGAGCCTCGCGCCAGCCAGTTGTAAAACTTCCAGACCAGGCGGGTGTAGAAAACTGTTTTAACTTCCAGTTCGCCACGATCTCGGCATTGCGCATGTTCATAAAATACGGAAACTCAACTGACTCAGCATTTGCGTGACCCATGGTTAAGATTGATCCGTTTTCATACACAGAAAAAGTAGAATTCTTGATACGCTCTCGGTCGTAATATGTGACATTCAATTGATTCACAATGTCATCAGAGTTCATTACTTCAAGCGATAAATCCTTGATTCTGTTTTCAGTAATAGCGTGAATTTCATCTTCTTCAAACCAATCATCGCGAAACAAAACCATTTCATAAAGGCCAGTTTGACGGTTTACACGAATGCCAGCCTCGATGTGATAACAGAGTTCCTCAATGGCCTCAATGCAAGATTTCTCATCAATTGCCCATGAAATACCAAGACCTTCTTTCCAGATTTGATCTGCTGCTTTCTTGAAGTTTCCATCATTGACATCAGCTTCAGGTTTACCCATTGCTGCATCATCGGTAAGTATTTCTCTGATTTTGTGGATTGGGTTTATATCTCCACTCGGTGCTCTAGGGACAGGGACTCCAAATCGCTGAAGATGCAAGTTTGACCAATATATCGCCTTTGTATTATTTGTATGAATAACAATATCAAGAGTTTCTCCCACAAAATCGATACTGTAATTATCCCATCCATAATCGTCGATCCCAGTGAAAGTGCTGCCAGTAATGTAAACGGATCCTTGTGGACTACTCCTAACTCGTATGCCACCAACCCAACGAGAATAAGGCCCACTCATCTTACTAACGAATGATGCAGGCTTTAAGTCATTAGATGCTGAAGTTGACCACCCGCCTCCCCACCAAAATCCTGTCTTATCTCGCACATCAACCAGTTCGGGTTCTGAAATTTGTGTATTTCCGTCCGCATCTAACTGCCTTGAAACATATAAACTTGCCGGCATATCTAGAGGATCATCAGTTATTGGATCTCCCGGGAGAGTGATAACACCCCCGCCTTCAGGCACTTCGGCTCTTGAATCATGCCACTGCCCACCGCCATCATTCTTCACATGAATCCGCTTCACCCATAGCAGCATTTCTTTCATGTAGCCCGAGTTGCCAAGGTAAAAACCTTTGTTGTCTGAACCGCTATGAAAAACCAAATAGGACTGATACGGATAGCCTGAAACTAGCGGAAAATATTGTTGATAGACTTCACTTGGCTGCTGATTTGGGTAGCCGATAAAAACATCGATAAGACCATAAACCCCACCCTCATTCTCACCATACAGATTTGGTGCATACACTGCTAAATTAGGTTCTGGCTCCCCTGGTCTTCGCGTAAGCCATTTTCTATTATCAAAGTTAATCGCAATTAATTTCTCAATTCTATTGCCAATAAAAGCCGCGAATTTGGCGTAATAACGATAACCAACAACCTGTGAACTACTTTTTCCCATTTCTCGCCACCTCTACCACCTGCAAAGCCATTGCATCTTTTGTATTAATAAAGTCCTGAGCATCACGGCCATTTTTAAGGAAGTCCTGCCAATCCCAACCTTGGCGCAAAAAAAATGCCCGGGTTCCGCCCGAGCACATTTTTGCTTTTCGAATATCAGACATATAAATTTTCATTTCTTACCCGACTTGGATTTAATCGCTTGAGTGGACTTATCCCAAATATCCGTGATGTTCGCATGTACGTGTGGACTACCAGCAATGTCGTGAAATGAAATACCTTCATCCGCAATCGTGCCATCTAGCTGATTTGGCTTAGGTCGGTTTTTCTTCTGCATCTTGCGCATTTGCAGGAATGTGTAGATGCCGACTGCAACAGAAAAAATGGCCGCACCAATCGCCCAGGCAATTAAAGGAATAACAGCGCCCAAGTGCTGCAATTGATTAGCATCAAAACCAGCCAATAAAATATCAATATTCATTTTTATCCTACTTAATCAACTGATTTTCCAACGGATTTTCGGTCGGCATATTTGGATGGCCACCAAAGCGCTTATGATTGTTGAATTTCTCATGACACATTTTTAGTGACTGATCACAGCCTGGTGCCACTCGCACCACATCACCCAATTTTAGGCCGATGTGCTGGCGATACAGTCGAGCACTATTACTTCCACCGTTAATAATGAAGGTAAACACACCATCCTTTTTCAGCACACCGCGATTCAGCCAGTTATCTGGATAAGATTTGATTTCCATCATCGGATCACCATCTTCAAAAATTGGACTACCCAGATCATCCAAAACAGGTTGCCCCTGTTCATCAAGCACAGGTACTTGCTCGAATACCGGATTTCCGAACTCATCTTTGACCTGAGTCGGATTTACCATATAGGCCACATCAAGGCCATTGACCGAAGTTACAGTCACATCGAATGACCATTCATTAAAATCAAGGCCGCAGTGCTTGTCATAGATGGTATTCGGGCAGGTACGCTGATATTTTCGAGTCAAAATCTTACGACGCATAAAGCTTTCAGCAGTCGAGCAGACCAGTGTCATAGTGTTTTCACGATCGCTAAATTTAGGCTGCGTTACACGCCCTTTAAACAACACAAGCGACTCTCCCGCATCTAGCTCAATCAATGTGAAATACACAGATTCCAGATAAATCTTGTTTAAGAACACCTGGGTAAAGCTGTCATCTGCATCATTGAATAGTGGATATGGATGCGGAAAAGTCAGCTCGACTTCGCACTTATCAATATCCGCATCTTCAATATTTCCACGGCTTAAACCGCGTACCGGGTAATAGGTGATTTCATTATGGGTAATCGCTTTACGCGCACTGGTGAAAAACCACTGCTTGTCCCCATGCTTAAATTGATAAAGTTCTGAACGTGCCATTAGTTATCAATCTCCACGATTGGAACAGTAATTCTTGATTTGCCAGCGCCTAAAAACTGAAATTCAATCCGGTCTGCATCCAGGCGGTGAAGCCCTAAATAACAGATGGTCTGAATGTCATTTCGGTGCGTATTAATTGCCGGTGAAACCGTGAGTGAGCCACCAGTCCGGCCGGTAATTTCATGCGCTGACCAGGTGCCATCCTTACGCTTGACTGCGATATGTTTACGGTCGGCCTCAACGATGTATTTTGTATTGGTGCTTAAACTGGTGGTGATGTTGCCCGTGTTTAAAATATTCAGATGCTTTTCATATAGCGGCATCCAGAAAGCCCGGGACCGGCCAGATCGACGGAACAGGAACCGGCGATAAGCATTGAACTCTGACCAGTCTTTCAAAACTGAAGTAAACGGCTTGAGATACTTGGGTTTTGCATGATGGGTATACTGCTGAAAACCACCAATAGCACCATCCACAATGTTTTGATGTTGCGTCAGCGTCATTTCCAGTGAACTACCATCTAAGATCAATGGTTTCCAGTACAGGTCATTGCCTTTGTACTGCTCTGGCACATCACCCTCATGCTCTGGTAAATCTTCTGCCAGCACCCGGAAAACCACCGAAGCATTGGACCAGAACCCGCCGGCATTGATTGAAGCATCCCCATCAATGATGCAGATCCGCAGCGGCATGATCACAGCATTGGTTGCGGTCACATTGTCAGCCAGTCGAAAGCCATCCTGGTATTCAGTAATGAGTTCCTGAATAATCTCATCCGTTTCTGGATCACGGATTTCTTCCTGAATAATGATGTAGCGGCCACGGCTGACAATTTCGACCACCTGAGCACCTTCACTGCTCTCAATAAAAGCAAAACCGACTCTAAGGTCGGCTATGGTGTCTGCTGCATCGAGAATAATGTAATCATCATCAACGATATCTGGAATGACTCGTTTCACCTGGCGCAGCGGAATACCCCATTGTTTGCGCAGATTGGCATACAGCATATGAAATAGATCGCCCATGACTTTGCGCAACTGGGTGTAATTGAAATTCAGGATCTGACGCGGTGCTTCACGCAATGGATAACGCTCTTCACTACCATCAAATGATTCATGAACTTCAGTCATCCATTCCAGGTTTTCAGTCGAATCCAATAGAGGGCAATTTGTTAATACGTGCACCTCGCCATATGACGTTTGTATTTTCATTTTGTCCTCAAATTAAAAGCCCGGGTTATACACCCAGGGCTGTGCGATTTCGTCTAAAGAACTTCACAAAAGCTTTGGTACCATCCGGGCTAAACAGATAATCAGATAAATTCTGACGCTCATCAACAATAACGAAGTTCGGGTTTAGGTTGACGTTTGGTGATGAATTGCTTTCACGCGCCTCACTCAAGTATCGAGTTAAATCCTTATTTTGCTCAGGATTTAAAACACGTTCTCCACCATCAAGCAGCCAAGTACCTTCTTGCGGGATATTGTCAATACCATCGTGGGCCATACCGGTCAGATTAACTGATTTCATACTTGCAGCCTGAGCAACCTGTAAAGCTGCTGCAGCCGCACCAACCGCCGGCGCAATGTATGGACCAACAAAAGGCGTTCCAACAACAGCATCATAAGCTTTGGAATATGCCGCTGGAATGTTCAGCATCGCCTGAGCAACTGCAAAAGCCTTTTGAGCACCAAAAAGCACCGCATAGGTTTTAGAGTTTTCATCTACCAGTGATGCAAAGCCGCCAAGCATACCCTCCATGTAGCTGGCGGTAGACTTGGCTTGTAGTTCAAGTTTTGCATTCTGATATGCCTCCTCATTCAGCAAATCGAGTTCACGCATTTTTTGCAATACTTCAAACTGCCGCTCTAATGGATTTTCTTCATACCCCATCACATCGCGGTAATCCTCAATCGCACTGTCGCGCTCATAAGATTCTTCGAGGTTTTGCTGAGAAGATGCTTGCTGAAGCAAGGCTTCTTTCATATCAGGCGAATAGCTTGCTGTATTCAGGATCTCTTCGCGTATCAAGGCATAGTAATCACGCGCATAGTCACCGGCAGTCATCCAGTGACGCTTGGTCTCGAGAAGCTGCTTTTGCTCAGAGATTCGAAGCATGGTTAATTCTTGCTGATATCGTTCATCTAAAGCTTGTTTTCTTAAATCAATTTCATTTTTATTAAGTCCGCGCTGGGCATCTAATTTCAATTTATTGATTCGAAGTTCATCAGCAAGTTTTCGCTCTTCCGTGGATTTATGTTCGTTTAATTCAAAATCCAACTCAGCGATATACGCTTTTTTTCGTGCATCTGCTTGCATTCTGGCTAATGCCGCATAACGCTCCTTAGCCTCCGGCTTAAGCAAAGCCGACTGAATATCTTTTAGATCTTCATTCAAATCTTCAGATATTCTGAGTTGCTCATCGCCAAATTCATAAATTAAGCGCTTACCGAGCTCGAACGCCTGATTGTATTCACGCAGCGCCTTAGCTGCCTCACTATTAGCTTTACTAGCTTTAGATGCTGCTTTTGCCGCATCATTTTGTTTTTTTACCCAATCATCGGAGCCTTTTGCTACTCCAGCCTGGCTATTTTGGATTTTCGCCATAGCTGAAACAGATTGGTTAACAGCATTACTATAAATACGATTAATCGAGTTTGCTACATCATCGGCAACTTTCGCATTATCTTTCGCAGCCATAGCCACGCCACCATTTGATGACTTTATCATGGCGGTACCAAGAATAGCTGTCTTGGCAAATTTAACACCTGGTAACTTATCAGCCCACGAACCTTTCTCTGCAGATGCATCTACCATTTTTTTTGCGTTTACCGCATCAAATGCAAGACCTGCAATAGCATTGGAAAGCATTTTAACTACTGCATAAACACCCATACCAGTTGCTGCAACACCCTTAAAGACCTCACCTAGTGTCTCACCAGCATCAGCCATAAGATTAGTTTCCATGGTGGCATCAGATAGGCCATCACCAACCGAAACTAGTGCAGGCATCAATCCTTGAATAAACTGATTTTTTACACCCTGAACCTGCAAATTAAGCAAGTCCATCTGAACACGTAGTTCATTGGCTTTAGCAATCGCCTGCTCATCCATGATGACACCAGCACGCTCAGCTGCATCCGCCCAATATTCAAAGCCCTTTCCACCTTCTCGCAGAAGCGGGATAAGATTGGTCGTATCAGATGCCATGCTTTCTAAATAGAAAGACATTTGCTGCTGAGTTACACCAGCCTCTTCAAGTTTATCTACATACAATTGAAGTGCTTTAGGACCAGATAGATTTTGCATTTCGAGTGCTAACTTTCTCGCACCCTCAGCAGATCCTTCAGTTTTGATTGCAATTTGCTCGAAGAAATCAACCGCACCAC
This sequence comes from Acinetobacter pecorum, assembly GCF_014837015.1. Taxonomy (GTDB): domain Bacteria; phylum Pseudomonadota; class Gammaproteobacteria; order Pseudomonadales; family Moraxellaceae; genus Acinetobacter; species Acinetobacter pecorum. Next base: position 283,813 of record NZ_JACSPT010000002.1, on the reverse strand, counting down.
CAGACCCAATAGTGATAAATTCACCAAGCTTTTCGTTGAAGTCTTTAAGTTGATCCGATAGCTTTTCTTGGTTGATCCCCATGGTTTCAGCACCAACAGCCATTCTTTGAAATTCTTGTGTTGTAGTATTTGAAATAGAGGCAAATATCTGAAGTTCACGAGCGGCATTAGAATATTCACGAGCCATGGCAAAAACACCAGCGCCCACAGCAGCAGCGCCAGAAACAGCTACAGCACCATAAAGCAGAGCGCTTTTTTTCATTGCATCAAAGCTAACTTTGGTTTGCTTTTCTGCATCCTTGATTGGCGCTGTAAAACCTGCAGTTCTGGTTACCAGATCAAGGGTTAATGTTCCTAATTTTGCGCTCATATAAAACCTCTAGGCAATAAAAAAGCGCCCTTTCGGACGCTTCATTTTTTTAGCTTCTAAGTCATTAATTCCATTCCAAGCCACTCACATCGAATGTGAATTGCTTTTTCCCCTCTTGATAGAAAGGAACTTCAACTACCAATTTTTTACTATTCTTAAGTTGATTAATAATCTTGCTTTCAGTTTTGTCATATGAAACGAATAGCATGTCTGAAGAATGATTGTCGGGCTCTGACATGGTTATGGATTGCACTGCACCACCATCAAACTTAAAAGCAGCCTCGCAATTTTGTATTCCGCAAAGAATTTGGCCTTTAGTGATACTTACCATCACATCAACTTCTGATCCGCGCTTTCTTAAGGTTAATATCAACTTTGATCCACCATTGTATGGAAAGTCAAAATCAACCGTATTGGTGCTAACCGTAGTTGCAAATTTAGACTCAATACCTCGCATTTCGTCTTTAGATGTTTCATATTGCCAATTCTGCAAATCTGCCACATCTTCACCCTCTGCTTGGTTTGGTGATGCTGTGGCTGAGGGCGCTTCTGACAGTTTGCTATCTGCTGATTTTTCAGCACATGTGCCTATGCCATATAAAACCAAAAGCAACAACCCAACCCATGCAAGAAAAGATGTTTTTTTCTTTTGTTTTGCTCCACACTGTGGACAGCTTTCAGCTTTATCACTTACTGGTCCACCGCACTCTTTACATGGCTTAATTGCCATAATCTTCCCCGAATTATTTATTGTTCAGGAAAAGATACTAATAATTGATTGAAAAAGAAACCAAGCTAACCTGATTTCCTTAACTCCCACCAAAGCTACGCATCATATATTCTTCAAGTGACATTTCAGGAATTTCTAGTTTTTCCTCATGTGGCATGAAATCTCGCGCATCAACTTTAGACCCTTCTTTCACCTTAAATCGGGTGTAATGTGCCATCCAATTTCCAATAGCTTGCTCAATGCGTCTACCAAAAAATAAAGAGCCATACTTCTTGCGGTAGGCTCTCCATATTTGGATTTCTGAATTGCTTAGGTTTCTTCTGGCTTCTGCAATAGTTCTTCCGCCGATTCCGCAGCTGACGAGTTCGCAGTAGAATTCTGCTTCCCTGTCAATATCCAATACTTTCCCGTGAAGTTAATCACTTCATCGGCTGCCAAGTACATTGCTACCTTCATCTCATCAGAGACCAGCCCTGTACTTTTTAGATCAGGAAAGAAAGGTTTGTCTTCACTTTCAAAGATAGACTGAACCAACATTGCTGCACGATATTGCTCAATGGTGTATTTCTCATCTTTTTTAAGCTTTAAAATATCGGTGATTTTTGCAACCTCATCAGAGGATAGAACCTTGATAAGAATCTCACCCTCAAAAGGCGCACCATTAACATCACGGAAATGGATAGTTTTTTCTACATAACTACCAATCCCTACCACTTCAATTGCTTTAGTAAGACTTAATTTAGCCATTATGGAGTCACCACTGCAGGATCACGGAAAGTTGTAGTTACACCTGATGTACGCACCAGAGTGAATGAATAGGTAATCAGAGAGTCTTGGGCAAGATCATCAGGTGAAGTTGGGTTTAAGTAACCTTCAAAAGTCCACCAGACACGATCACCCGGCAGATCAATGGTATCGGTTGCAGTGTCATATTCAGGTGGGGTTTCTGCATGGCTTGAACCAATATACCATTCCACCTTTTCACCAGATTCAGCCAATTGAATAAGCTGGATATGGCTAGCATTTCCATCATCAAGTTGAATAGCAATAGAGCCTTCACCCGGGTCACGCATGCCGCGTTCATAATTCTTGGTGTCGGAGTCCATGCATGTTGCATCAATCTTTCCGAAAGAGTCTTGACCAAAGCCAAAACCTGAATAGCAACTGAAGCGAACAACTTCTTTATTTACGACCGCATAAACATGCGTTTTGTTTGTCTTAACTGCCATGAGTAGCTACTCCTCAATTTTAGGCATAAAAAAAGCACCCGGTTGGGTGCTATGTGGAAAATTTGATATTAAAAAAGCACCCGAAGGTGCGTGTTATTTATTAAGCAGAGCTATTGCTATTCAGGATATCCGGCTTGCTTTAGTCCTAACAATTGACTTGCATGTACAGACCAATTATCTACAGCATGAGCAACATCGATTTCAGACAAACCAAGCTTTTCGGCTGCTTTCTTTGTGACATTTAAAACGCCTACTGGCCCTAGGTGAAATAAGTCATTCAAGTCCACTTGTGCTTTCTGAAAGATTTCATTCAGTGCCTGAAACTCCCTTGAGACCACTCCAACTGCTAAAGCTTCACCAACCCAGTTACCTACATTTGCCTCTACATCTCTTAAGATATCTAATTTTTGTTCTTCTGAAATCATAATCACCCCCGATTTTTAGATCATTATATCACCGATCTACAAACCAGTTTGAATCAAAACCGGTTCGATACATCTTGCTGTCTGGATCACGCTCATTTCCTCGCAGACCAGTTATAGTGCACGAGTTATCAGCCTCAAAAGCTCTACGAACCGCTTCACGAATATTTCGCAGGTCATCCGCATTCGTTGTATAGATATCAACTTGGATCGTCACATGATCGATATTTGCCGGACAATCTAAATGATTTTGCGGAATACCAGAGATATCCTGCCAGACCAGGTACGGCGGCTTTGGTTTATCTGGTGCAAGACCAAATTCAAATGCACGTAAAATCCCGCCAGATTCCAGATAAGACTTAACTTCATCACTCGCATTAAGTAATGGGAAAATAGGTGCTGTCATATAGCCTCACGTAATGCTTTGGTGATTTCAGCATCAAATACCTGCACAAACTTGGTTGTGACCTTATCAACATTATTAGCTAAAGCAGGTCTTAAAAATGGAGTAGCTGGAATCTTGCTGGTACCAAACTCAATAAATCTAAAGTGCCGAGTATCTCCACCACTTAAGCCAGCCGTGCTGACAGAGTATTGATTCTGACCTGCTCCACCTTTCACCCCCACTCGAATCTTAATCTCATTAGGATTACGGCTCTTACCACCTTGGGTCACAATATTCTTATGAATCTTTTCCCGTGTTTCAGGATCATCAATTGCCTTTGCATTGCTACGTGCAGCATCGCGAACAAGATTCATCGCTTGGCGCCCGGCTTTTCGTGCAATACGTTTGGCAATTTTGCTATTCCCAAGCCGCTTAAGTTTCTTATTTAAATCATCCAAGCCTTTAATATTTAACTCGACTACTGCCATTCTGATTCACCTTCTGCAAGGTTGAGCGTCAACCACTCAAGGCCACTTTCATTATCTGGCACCGGATCACCGTCAATCTTCCAGTACTTACCCCGGAAATATAGACGCATGGTTGAATCAATCTGACTTGCCTTTGAGCTGTAACGAATGCGACAACGTGCAGTCATGCTTGAATCAATTGCCTGAGCTTGTAGCTGGTCGCGCGTAGATAAAGCCTCATGCTTTCCCCAAACCGTACAAAACTCTGCCCAGGCTTGAGTAATACGACCTGTGGTTTTATCTTGGGTTTCAGTGAAGGCTTCAATACGGATGCGATGTCTTAAAGGACCTGCTCTCATCTATACCCCCAGATCTAAACGGTATGGATCGAGCAACCATAAAGCGCCTTTCGGCAATTCATTTACCGTGGTATTGGTTTCATCTTCCCGATTTTCATAAAGACTACCCAAAATAAGCAGAACAGCAGCCTCAATAGATGGATTGATAACAATGCCCTGCATGGCCATTTTGGTATTGCGCTGAGCTTCTTTTTTAAGGTTTTCAGCCGCAGATAACAGCATATTTCTCGAAACTGGATCCGCAACCAGATTAGCTGCATCGCAACTCTCTTTGTATTTCACAAGCTCATAATTTAGCTGGTTCAAAGTTAGAGAGATCGCCTCTGTCCATGCAGCTGCTGTGGCATAAAAAAAGCGGTTCAAATATTGAGCCGCTTTATCTTCTGCCGAATTCAACTTAGCCAGGACATCACCGCCAGTATCTTCATCTACTCGCAAATGAACCATAGCTTTTTCAATGTTAATAACTGGCATGATATGACCTTACTTTGTTTTAGTTTCTTTGGCTTTTTCTTCTGCAGCAGCTTTGGCTTTCGCCTCTTCTTCTGCCTTTAACTTTTCCTCTTCAGCTTTCGTCTCAGCCTCGGCTTTTGCCTTAGCTTCTGCGTCCGCTTTAGCCTTAGCCTCTTTATCGGCTGCAGCTTTGGCTTTCTTTTCCGCATCAGCTTTGGCTTTATCAGCTGCCGCCTGTTCAGGATCAATCGCTAATTTTTTCTTGATGAGCTCACCGGCCGTAATATCTGGAATCTCAGCCTCATCACCTTTGACGTAAACCTTATTTCCAAGCATTGCAGCATCTAAGAATTTAATTTTCATGTTCTAAACTCCAAGGTGAAAGGGCCGACTGGCCCCTTCGGGATTTTAATTAAGGTGCTGGTACAGGGAATGCACCTTTTACGAATGCTTCAGGGCGATACACAGCCAATGCAAGACGCTCTTCACAACGGATGGAGATCATGTTCTTCTCGAAGTCATCAGCATTTTCGGTTGAAATCACCACGTTAGCATCTTCACGGTCAAAGATTTGAGCTGCGTCCGCGAAACTACCGGTAAGGAAGTTTCCAACCATTGCAGCATGATTTGTGTCTGCTACCGGCAAGCCCCATAGGCTTGGCGTATTAGGTGAGAATGGGTTGGTAAACAAGTATGCACCGGTGGTGTCTTTCTGTAATTCAATTGCAGTCCAATCATTCATATGCATCACATGACCTGTTGCAAATACATCTGCCAAAGCAGCTTGCAGCATGGCCAAACGCATAGTATCTACGCGAGTCGGTGATGCAATCGTAATTGGAGCTGAATAAGCAGTTGCTTGAGTATAAATACCATGCAGGTTGTTACCAGTGCCTGAACCAAATAACAGTTGCGCATCCTCAACACGCTTAAGGCCATTAAGCAAACGACCATTGATAAAGCTTTGTAACTGAGGCAAGTCATCAAGAATCTGCTTAGATGCTTTCAGCATGTGAGCGATTGTTTTAACACCTTCCAGCACTTCTTCGAATGTTAATTCTGAATATGGCTTGGTGGTGTTTTCAGCCACCGGTGCAGCGTTATTGGTAAAGCCAGTTTCACGCAAGTAAGCAATCGCATTACTGGCCGTTTGACCTGGAGCTAATAGGTCACGGATGGTCACGCGCTGATTTGGCGCAGTCACAATACGAGTCGAACCATCAACAGGGTTTACTGCAAATGATGTCAGTGCATTACGGGGAACAGCTACACTGATACGTTTTCCAGAAGTTGCATTGCTTGCAAATGAAATAATCTGCTCATCTTTTACAGCAAGATCACCTGCACGAGCATCCACTTGTGCACCTGGATTACCAGTGCCGCCACGTGCAAATAATTGCTCAGCTTCACCCAACTTCACCTGTAGGTCATTCTGGGCTTGACGCAGATTATTGAGGTCTGTAAGTGCTTTATCCACTGCTGCTTTAGTTTCAGTAGATAATTCACCAGCTTTTTTTGCTTCATTCAAAGCATTTTCAGCCATGGGTTGAACTTTTTCAGTCAGATTCTTTAAGCCAGTGTTTACGTCTTTAAGTGCCTGAGCTGCTTGGTCTTTAGTTTGATCAGTCATGATTTTCATCTCTCAAAAATAAGAAAACCGCCATATAGGCGGTCATAAAATTGGTATCAGGTTTTAAGTGCTAAATTTCTCGGTAGCGTTGCGCATACTTTGAAGAACACTTTCGAGTACATCATTGCTAGCGCTTGGCGTAGCTTGGTTGGTAGCGCCAGGCGTACCCTTTAAATCTTGAATAAGTTCCCGTCGTGAGCTTCGAGACATTCCTGCTTTGGCAAGCAAAATATCTGCTTTATGGGCAGCGACTTTCTCTTTAGTGAAGTTCTTTGTATCTTCAACAACCACATCAGATGGCAGGAAAGCATCAGCAAAGCCACTATCGATAGCATCACGCCCATTGATCCAGCGCTCTTTATCCATATCGGCTTTAAGCCCATCCATGCTCAGTCCGGATCGCACATGATAAATATCAGCAATCGTGTCATCGATCTGCTCAAGGAAATCTGCAGTTTCACGCAAGTCGTTGCGATTACCCCAAAGTCCTGTCCAGGCATTGTGAATCATAAAGAATCCAGCACGGGCAATTTGAATCTCATCGGCTGCCATGGCAATAAATGATGCTGCTGAAGCTGCAACCCCCAATACACGTACAGTCACATGGCCTTTGTATTCACGAAGCAGGTTATAAATAGCCAAGCCTTCAAATACATCACCACCTGGTGAATTGATATTAACTACAACATCAGCGCCATCGAGTGAACGCAATGCCGCGCTGATCCGCTTAGCAGTTACACCAGAATCATCCCAGTAGTCATAACCAATCGGATCATAAATACCAATCGTGTTGTCATTTTCATCTGATGCTTTAATTGCAGGATTCCAACGATCAAAAGCCAACGGCGAAACACCACCTTTTTCTTTTGCATTAAAATTAGCGACTGGCAGCAGGTTTCGTTTGCTCATTATTATCACCTTTGTAATTGGCCCCGACTTTATCAAGCGGAATTAATGCCGATTGAATTGTATAAATATCCCCACCAGGAATAGGTGCTTCATTTTCTTTGCGTCTGACTTCATTACGGTTATACCAACCATGAACAAGTGCAGATGCATAGTATTCAGCACGGCCTTTTGAATCTGCCCGCAATAAGCCTTCCACACCAAACTCAACGTAATAGGTTTCAAACTCTGCCGCACCAATCAGGCACCGTGAAATTTCCTGCTCAATATTGACCAGCAATGGGCGCAAGGTATTGGTCAGGAATTGCATGTTCATGCCTTCAACACTGGAGGCCCATGAGCTTTGCTTATCTAAATGCCCAACCATGAATGGCGGCACCCGGAACCAGCGGCAAATTTCCTCAATCTCAAATGTCCGGGTCTCTAACATCTGAGCTGCTTCAGGATTCATAGTGATGCCGTGGTATTGCATACCATTTTCAAGCACCATCATTTTTCCGGCATTCTTGGATCCCATGAATTTCTTCATATTGTCTCTAAGTGAATCACGCTGATCCGGCGTTAACTTCCCCTGGGCAGATAAAAGACCTGATGTTTGCAAACCGTTTTCAAAGAACTTTGCTGCGGCTTCTTCAGCAGCCTGTGCAGCCCCAATGGTTTCACGCGCTTTCTGGACCTTAAATAAGCCCATCACTCCATCGATACCAAAACCACGAACATGCATCATGTTTTTTTCAGTAATTTCACGGTTAACACCGCTTTCGGTATAAGTGTATTTCAGCATTCCATTAGTCTTGTTCCTGGTCACCACCATGTTTTGGGGTGGCAATGGATTCAATGAAATAATCCGGCCTGATGCACTGCGGATAATTTCAATGTATGAGTTTCCCCATAGGCAGATACTGGCCACAATCATCAGCATGAACCGGCTGGGTGTCATTTCATAGTTTGGTGACCGGCACAAAAGATTGTAGAGCGGATGCTTAACTGCAACATCCCGGCTACCGTCCGCTTTTCGCTGGTAAATCTTAAGAGGCAGCGTTGATACAGTTTCTGAAATCAAACTCACACATGAAAAAACGGCGCTCAATTGAAGCGCCGAATCTACAGTTACATGCTTGCCACTCGATGTGGCCAATAATGCCCTTAATAATTCAGGCTCCAGACTCAGATGCCCATCCAGCCCAAGGAAGCGCAAAGCTGCTTGAGCAAACCGACCCGGCTTCTTTGTACTCATTAAACACCTACCATAATTGGATCATCATAAAATTCATCACCTGTAGGTTCCCCTGCAAGCACCATTGCCCGACTGATGCCCATTAATAACGCTACAGCACCATCAATTTTCTTAAACTTCTTTTCCTTATCCGGGAACTCGGTTTCATTTTTTCCTGTTTTAGAAATAACATTACCGATCATCCAGCTAAGAATTGGATTTCCATCATGATGAAAACGACCTGCAGCAATAGCAGCTTCAAGCTCCTTCATTGCTGGTGAGAATGTCTTTGTGGTTTTGGGCATCTTGATTGAGGTATATCCGGCATCATCCACAGTTTTTGCAATCTGGAATCCACCCCACTCATCGTAAGGAACCTCAGTCAAAGACACTCGCTGAGCATCTTCGATTAATTCCTTTGCAATTTGATTCAGGTCATTCTCATAGCCATCACAGACATTCAGCAGACCTTTGTTGAACCATTTCTGATACCGCTCAACCACCTGCTTTTCATCACCGCTATAAACCGTGTCTTCAGGTAGATAGAACTGCGGATCTATACAGTAGTAATGCAGTCGACCATCATCTTCTATTCGATAGAACAGGTTGATACGTGCTGCAATATCGATTTTTGATGATAGATCCACACACATCATGCAAGGCGTTGCTTCAAAGTCATCAATGTTCAGGTCTGGATTACCGCAGGCCTTCCACTTTTCCATGTTGAAAAATGCAGATTTTGCTGATACCCAAACGTTTAAGTGCTTAGTTTTAAAAGCACCTTGCTTTGATGCGTTCTGAATTGCCCGGCGTTGCTGAGATTCCAGGTAGTCAGAATAAACAGAAACCCCATAATTGGGGTTTGCTTTGGCCAGTACTGCCGGATCTGTCCAGTCATCTCCCTCATCAATGGTCCATATCCAGCCAAACAGCTCATCATCTGGTACGGTATCCAAGAGCATTTCCTGAACACGTGCACGTAAATCATAACAAGGGCCTTCAATATTGAAGCCAGCTGTTGTGATTGTGAAAATCATAGGCTGTCGACGTGCACCCATACCGGTCTGCATGGTGTCATACAGCGCAGATGTTGGATGCTCATGGAATTCATCGACTACAGCACAATGCGGTGACTGGCCATCAGGTGGATCACCAATGATAGGCTCAAAGATAGAACCTTCATCTGGAATCTCTAAGCTACCGGCATTAATCAGTACGCCAGCTGCTTCAATGAAGTCTGGCGAACGTACCGCCATTAAGCGTGCAGGTTTAAAAACTTCCCAAGCCTGCTTCTCGGTGGTAGCACCAGCATAAACTTCTGAACCAAATTCACCATCATTGGCAAACATGTTGAGAGCAACACCAGCGGCAATCGCAGACTTACCGTTTTTACGCGGCACCTCCCAATAGCTTTCACGGAAGCGGCGGTACCCATCTTTTTTACGAACCCAACCAAATGTGCAACCAATACCAAACTTTTGCCAGGGCTCAAGCGTGATACTCAGACGCTTCATTGCCCACTCACCCTTTGTATGGGGCAGCAACTCAATAAAAGCGATCTTCTTTTCTGCTAGTTTTGGCTCAAATTTATAAGGAAAATCTTTATTTTTTGACTTAATCAGGTCATCTAAGTGGCGTTTACAAGCAAGTCTTACCCACTTACATGCAGGTATTTTTCCTGAAACAACCTGCTTTGCCCATCTATTTGCAATGCCAACGTTTGGGAAAGCTGTCATTTCGGCCTCGCTACATATTCAGCACCTGCGCAAATTTATTTGTTTTAGGTTTATTACCCCCACCACCTAACCGCCCCCGGGAAGATGGATCCAGACCCAGCATTGCTCCAAAAGAAGCCATCTGTTTTGATGCTTCATTCACTGCAGTCAAGGCTGGATTTTTAATCGTACTGCCTTGCGCTGTTTCCAGTGTTGGTCCTTTTTGGACTACTTCTTTTTGGGCTACGCGCAAGTTGTGGTAAGCCATGCAGAACATTTCCACGTTGTGCATATCTGTAATTTTAAGAACTTTATTTTTTAACAGCTCTGGAATAACCGAACGCCACATCATGTCCGCGTACTCCATTGTCGAAAGATATTCCGGCACATCAATATCAACGACATCAGCAAATTCAGGCACATTGGTATTGAGAGGACGTCTGCCCGGGTTGCCAGCTGCCCGTTTTGCTTCCTGCGGTTTTGGCTTTCGGCCACGCCCAGGAACAGAAGAAACTCCACCCATTTGTCAACACCCTGAATTTTTAATTTCGCGCACGTAAAAATGAACGGAGGGGGGCGGTCATTTAGGCAAAGGCCCTGAACTCTCGACCCACCCCTCCCCCTCTGGAAGATTTTTAGCCTTCATTTCTTGCATTTTTTGCCTGCTCTTTCATGATGCTGACCAACATATCCAACTGCTCTTCATATCCATCACCAAGCAAGTGGAATAAGTCAGCAGATGCACGCAACATGATTGTTGAAGCAAATACTTCTCTTGCTTCTTGCTGCTTAATATCATCCGCAAAAGTTTTCAGGTTCTTGTCGTAAAGTCGGTGAGCTGAACGCGAAGCTACAACACCAACATGAGTGATTCTTTTACGCATCTTATTTTCCTTCTGTAGCTGTTTTCTCTCTATGACACGGCGCACACAATGACTGTAGATTGTCTGGATCATCTGTACCACCATGAGCCTTAGCCTTGATGTGATCGACGTCTGTAGCCTCAGCCACACGCCCAGCAACGGCGCATTTCACACAGAGATAGTTATCACGCTTCAATATGCTTTCACGCAGTAATCGCCATGCATAACCATAGCCACGCGCCGTAGTTGATCCTGATCGGTCTTGGCGTGCTGTCCAGTTGCTGCGCTTATGTGCATGCTTATCACAATAGCCTTGTTCTTTTGGTGACTTAGTTAGGTTTGGACAGCGAAACTCACGGCATGGTCTGCTCATATCCATCAATCCAAATAAGGCGACTTAGGCTCATCATCCTCATCGCCTTCAATCTGAATCAATAGCTCATTGATCTGAGCATTCTGTTCATTGTTGATCTGGATGAGTTGGTTGTTTTGCTGTATCAGTTGGTTGTTCTGTTCGAGTAGCTTTAGGAGTAAGTCGTTCGATACACAACCGCATTCTTTCTTTTGATCGCTCATATTGTTTCTCTATCCATTTACGTCGTGCTTCACAGCCTTGGCATGTCATTGCTTCATCTCCCACGCATACTTCAAATCATCAGGTGTGTGCAGATAGCACCCATGCTTATTACAGAACGCATGAATGTCGTTTAGGTATTCAGTGAACTGATCTACCGTTGCATCTGTGGTGCTGATCAATTCATTCAATCCATCTGCCACAGCTTGGTATTGCGGATGCTTCTGACCTCTTAAAACTCTAACTGCTGCAAATGTCTGTTTGTATTGTCCAACCTCATCACGATCATAGATACGCGATAAGAATTGCTTCTTGAAATACAGATGCTCTGAATCTTTATCCGTGCCTTGACGCTTTGACCATTGAGACATCCACATCCAATACAATCTATTCTGTGCAGTGGATCTATCATCTTGTTTCTGATCAATCACCACCCTTAACGGCCTACCCTCATTAATCGCTTGAGTGTAATTGGTATGCATGTAATTAATGGCTTTAGTGATGTCAGCATGCGACTGGATAGGAAACACGGCTTTTTGCATTTCCTACTCCCAATAAAAAACCACCCGAGGGTGGCTTGTTTAGAGCTATCGAGGACAGTGACGCTCCCAATCTGCTCTCATTAATAATTTTTCATCTTCCGATAGTGGAGTTAGACTAAAAATTGAAAAGATCGCATCATGATATTCAATTCTATCTACGCGATGATATGTTCCTATTGAAGATATATAATTATTAACATGTCCAGGTACCAAGGTGGGGTCAAATTGATATTCGCCCAATTCATCCTTTCGGGTTTCAAAAGATTGTTCAGATTTCATAGTTCATCCATAAGAAATTTTAGACAAACCACTTTACTGTAAAATTTGGAACGATACCTAATCAGGTTTAAAAAACTTCTCTATCTTCCATCACCAACATCCGCTCAACTCTTACCAACCACTGATCAAACATTTCTTCACTCTCTACCCGATTACCCAATTGAAAAGTATCGAACTGGAAATGACATGAATGGCATAGCGGAATAGTGAACTCATCACTGGCTTTAATCCCTCTACCCTTACCATGCTTTGCTGAATTTGAATGAGCAGCCTGGCTATGTGGATTACCGCATCGAATGCACGGCAGCTTTCTGATTGCTGCGAGTCTTTTGTGGTTGCGCATTTAATTGTTCTTCTATGCCGTGGATCTGCTTATTTACCTTACGAAGTTCAGCACCACACATTTCTTTAAACGCATAGCTTGAATACAGATGGTTGTAATTCATTAAGCGGCTGCGATTCTTTTCCAGAACTTCTAAATTCCGTTTTGCTTCTACTATGTCCATAAGCACCACCAATAAGAAAAGAAAAACCCCGCCAAATTAGTTATCTGGGCGAGGTCTTATGTGCCGCAATACGTCCGGCGAATTATTTGGGTAACTTCAGATCCACATCAGGAATGATAACGCTTGGTCTGAAATCAACTTTGTACTGGTAGGTACTGACACCTTTACTATTTAGCTGCTCGGAAAAGTAAGTCACATTGTCAGAAATGCCTAGTGAATGCTTTTTAAATTCCGTATCGCTGGTCTTGCAGGTCACATCAACCTTTCGCTCACTAACAGCTTCAAAGGCACACTTGCCTTCAATTGTTAGAACATAATCACCAGTAACACCGTTATAAAAAACGATTCGTCGATCTAATTGAAAGTTGTCTGCTGCATGAGATAGGTTGCGTGAAGCAACTTGAGCATCACGCGAACAACCAACGAGTGCTGTTGCGCACATCAAACCGACTGCTAATAATTTCATTTTCATTGCTTTAATTTTCTCCGGGCATTAAAAAAGCCCGATCAAATTAATGAGCAGGCTTATATTTTTGATTTTGTATTATTTAACTTCTTTCAAGCAATCACGACACACTTTGATTTCTTCATCATCAACCGTGTAATCGATTTCAGTCACGCCATACAGGCCGAATAAGTAAAGGAAAAATTGGAGCATGTGAATCTCCTAAATAAAACAACCCAGTTATCCAAAATGAATAACCGGGCTGAGTAGTTTCGTAATTTAAGGCTAACTTATGCGTTAAGAGCTTGCCAATTCTCACAGTAGACACTCGCCTTTTTAGGTGGTCAATCCAAGGGTGGGATTTATTTAAATCTCGACACCCATCTATGCACTTTGCTGACCAGCACAAAGCGTCTATCACTTTTTGGTATGAAGGACTGATAGATAACCTTCAAGCATTAGAAAAGCCCACCATTTGGTGAGCTATCTTCACGATTAAATAAGAGCAGTATCTAAATGCCACACCTTGGTGTTTTACTTTTTATTATCAATTTTCAGTATTTTATTAAACTGGATTATCAGAGATCTTTAATTCACTCCTAAGTTTAGCGGAAAACTTTTCACTTTCCTCTCCAAGACTATGTATGAATCCTTGAACCGCCTTCTCTAATTTTTCTTTTTCAACGATAAATTCAGCTTTCAATTCATTACAAGCAAACTCTTTCACCTCAATCTCTCTTAATTCGGCAATCGAAAGATTGTTCAAATTTTTGTGATCTTCAATGAATGCAACAAACTTTTTCGAATAGCTATTTAGTTCATTTTTCTTAGCAATAAATTTATTAATAAGAGGCATCAAAGAATGAATTCCCTTCCCGACCTCCAGAGCAAATTTATCTACCATATCTTTATTTATATGATCACAAATTAATTTCACTTTATTGATGGCAATAAAAAAATCTCTATTATTATTTAATAAAATTTCAAAAAATTGTTCTGGTACAACATTAACTAGCTGAAGGTCATTTACTAAATGCTGGTACTTAGCAATTGCATCCAAATAAACCTCACGCTTAGCTTCAAGAATATTATTATGTTGATGTAATTTAATTCCACTCTGCCAGGCATACCAAGCAGCATAAATAATACCCGCAGCACCTATGCCAGAACTTAATAATACTGCCCAAAAATTATAATTGGCTTGAATTTGAGCTGCCTGTATCGTAGCGGCGGCCATGACCAAATCTTCCACACGCACCCCAATATAATTAAAGCCCACCATATGGCGAGCTTTTAAGTTCTATGTAGTCGTATCAATGCAACTACAGCGACAATAACACAAATATAGTAGTTTGCTGCGCGCAATGCAACAGCTTTATTCTTCTTTGTATTTAGCATAAGTAGCTATATCTAATTCAGGATTATTTTTTGCACCCAACTCACTCCGTAATAAATGAGTTACAGTTAATGCTTTTTCATTTAGTGTATGTATTAAGTTAAATGTGATCGGCTGAAGCCTTTGTTTTTCTTCATGCACCTCTTCGCGTTTCTGATCGAGTTGTGATCTACATTTTTCAATCTTATCTAACCATTTTAGATCTACGTCAGATTGATTTATTATTTTATTATACTCAAGATTTATCATTGTTAAATCGATTTCCAGATCTCTAATTTTGTCAGTATCTTTAGTAAATGATTCAAACTTATCCATTACTAGTTTAGAAAAAACAATAAGAGACTCTTTGTTTTCCGACTTACACACAAATAAAGCTTTATCTATTTTCTTACTAAATAGAACGATAGACTCAAATAGTGCTGGCCATCTACCACTCACATCGACAAGAATTAAATTAAACTCTTTGCTTAAATTTGAGTAAGCATCAACCAACTCTAAATAAACATCTTTACGTGTTTCAGCGAGCCTAGCTACTTTCTGATGGTGTAGAGTTGTATACCAAGAAACAATTACACCTATTGCAATTGCCACCCCACCAATTGCGGCTGCGCATCTAGTAGCTGAAGCCTGTATTTCAGCTGCTTGTATAGTTGCTTGTGCTGCAAGCATTTCTTCTATCATTTATAAAAAATCCCCTATATTTAAGACGATAATATCTCACAAATTCTCGCAAATTACTTCTAGTCGACTATCCAGCCAAGTTTCAGCCGCTAAAAGAAACTTATCAATATTACGGCGATCCACCTTGGTCTTACTCGCCAACACGGCGATCGGATACCCTTTCAAATAATGGAACTCAATCCACTGGTATAGATCTGGCCGTGAAAAGCGCAACTGCGTCACCAGGTGATCAATAGCAACCAAAGCATCATCATCCAGCATCACCTGAATACCTGACGACTTCTGCCCCTCTTTCAAACGCATCAAACCATATGTAGGTGAGGTATAAGTCAATTCACTTGGATTATATGAAGCATGACGCGCCCATTTACCCCACTGCGCCAATTCATTCTGCATCATTCGAACAGTTGGTTTTACTTCTACAATTGCGCTCATTTATATTCTTCCCTCAAACCTTCCAAAATCTTTTAAAAACCAACATTGCTGCATCACGTGCATGCTCATTCGTGCGACCAGTCCAACCAGTTATCTTCTTAAATAGATCCGCTTTGGTTTTAGTCGCATTTGCTTTTGGGTGAACCATGATGTAATTGAACTCTTGTTCTATACACCAGTCTTCCCAGATCTGCGCATCACGCTTTACCGACCCTACGCCTTGAGCTTTTTCTTTACCGCCAGTAAACCAAGTACGTTTACGGGCATCTTCGATATACAGCTTAAAATTATCTTTCCCATGAATCGCTTTTATTTCCTGAACAGCTTGCATTGCCTTGGTGATGCTTAAGCATTCCACCTGGTGCAACTCCCCACCGTTGCCGTGGTCCATTGCCACGGCGTAACCGGTTTTAACTCCTGTATCAATGCCGATGAGGATTTTCAAATCACAAACTCCTTATCCTCTTTGCACCAGCACACATATGCGATCTGCACGGTTAAGTTGCGGTACCCAATGCCCTGATCAAAATCAAATAAGCGGTCCCCATAGATATATTTCAGTTGTAGATAAAAGGACTGAGCCATGAAGAAAACTTCGAATTGTTCTTTCATCCCTCAATCACCTTCATATTCGGGCTAATGTGGTTTTTGATATCACTAAACGTATCAATGCGGTCGTGGTCGGCTAGAGCGGTGCGGAGGAATTCGAGCTGAATAGCATCTTCCGCAAGCTCTGGATGAACCGGAAACCAGCCGTGATCCGGCAACCACATTTGGAAGTAGTTAAAAAAATATTTGTAGTAATCAACTTTGTTTTCAAATTGCTGACCAAAACAAAAAAATAATGTCGTACCTTCAGGCGCCCCATCCACAATCTGCCCACACTTTTCCAAACCCAGCTTTTCGATTAAGTTCATGCCGCTCTCCTTGGACGCTTAAAAGCACCTTTCACTTTTGCAGCCAATTCAGGCGGACACGGCACACCTTTACGATTGCGCTCGTCATAAGTTAAAGACTTAGCCTTGCCCTCTTTCTTCCACATTTCCTGCACACGGCCTTTTTCCTTCGCCCGTGCAAGGTAGTCCTGATAAATCGCATTAAAGGCGTAATGCGCTGCTTTCTGCCCCTCTACGTTGAGGATATGGCGCACCTCATCAAGACTGCGCTTCGCAAGTGTCGTAATTTCCGATTTTTTATCGTTTTCAAACTGCAATGCTTTGGCCCATGCCATATCTGCAGTCCACCAGTCACCGCCCTGCTCACACCAGCTACGGAATTTTGGAAGGTTTGGACACCACTCTTCAGAATTCATACGCAAGATGCCGCGAGTGATATCAGCTGGAGTCAGGCCGCTCAAAACAGTGCATGCCAACTGAACAAGCTCTTCATCTGAATAACCTGCGTATTTTTTAGTGAACTCAGCGCCGTAGACATCACCAATTCGGTTTAAAACCAGTTCTGCAACTTCAACTGGGAAGTTCACAGCAAAAGCATTTTCGAATAATTGAATACTGCTCATTAGTTTGACTCTCCCACTGTGCGCATTTGATTTGGATCTGCCTGGTTGCCAAAGCGACGGCGCTGCAGTGGCTGTTGGTTTTGAACTGATGTTTGTTGTTTAGGTGGATAAACGCTTTGATAACTTCCAATGATTGAAGCTTCCAGTGACTGGTTTGCCTGATCACCAAAGCCCATCAATTTTTTAATCAAAAGGTTTACGGCGTTTTCAGTAAGTGGTTTTCTGATGCTGTTGCGCATATCAACAAATTGAATCCATAGATCACGATTTACGTTCACTGGTAACTCAATTGCTTTTGCATCAAACAACGGTTGTTTTTTAGAAGTGGATTTCTCAGTTTTTTCAGAACCCGATTTCTTCTGATCGCCCTTATCTTTATTTGTTTTTGTATTAGTTGTTTTTGAGTTGTTATTGTGTGTCGGATTTTCCGACAAGTTGATGTCGGTTTTTCCGACTACCCCTGTCGTATTTTCCGACAAGTTTGCAGTAGTCGGTTTTTCCGACAAGTTGGAAATTTCACGCTCAGCAAGATCACTTAATGAGTAGAGTGTTGCCTGGTGATCACGACAAATTTTTTCTACCAAACCAAGTGAAACTAATTTTTCAGCACCAGAAATCACAGCATCTTTTCCATAGCCTGTAAATTTCATAAATTGCGAGATACTGATTGCATCAGTTTCTTTCTGCCAGCCACGAGTTTTGCGAACAATCAGAATATAGATTGCCAGCGCTGCACCTTTCATTTCAGCCATTACGCCGTCATCAATGAGAGCATTAGGCAGTTGAAAGCTATTAGGAACAAAACTACTCATGCCACTACTCCTTCACTTGTAAGCTTCTCAATTACCCATGCTTCGCCTTTTGTAGTGAACATTGGTTGAGAGTGACCTGTAGAGGTCTGCTTTAACTCGCCTAGACCCTGATCTTCAAACCATGTATTAAAAACACGACTGCGCTTATGGGCTTTGTTATAAACACGGAATTCGTCAAGGATTTTGTTTAGGGCTACAGCTGACATTCGAAGCTTTGCAGCAACCTGTGTTGCAGTTAAGAGATGTGATTTCTCAACCACTGTGTCGTAATGGCTGATTTTTGGCGCTGCAAGTTCTAATTGACGCGCCTGATCGGCTGCTAATTGAAGTGCTTCTGCAAAAGTTTGAGGAAGTTGGACAGCGTTTTGGTTTTCAAGATCATACCAACGCTTGACCAGTGCTGCTGTGAACTCTGGGCAAAGCTGAGCGACTACGGTGATTGAGTCTAATTTTCCTTGTTCGCCTGAAAAAACATAAACGCTTGTATATTTATTTGGGCTAAGTGATTGTTTATTTTCAACTTTCACCATTGGAGGAAGTTGAATGACACCGCGTTTTGCCAGTCGTTCTATTGATAGATTAACTGCTCGTAACTCGGATTGAACAAGCTCTGAAATATCAAGACTTGTTATACCTTGTTGATTATGATTAAATTGTGTCATCATATTCATGTTCATTTTCCTTCTAGGGTTGGTGGACAAACCGGAAAAGCCTGATCTCGCAAATCAGGCTTTTTCTCGTTGCAGAGCTGATAAATACTTTGCACACTCGCCTTTCATGGCTTTACGCAAAGACTGAATTTTGTGTTCAATTTCTTCCAGGATGCGATCTGTCTCATCCATTTCAGCAGGTGTAACCACACCGTCTTCCAGAGCAGATAAAACCTGCTTGTTTGCTGCACCATTGCCAACATTCATACCAAGCAGCGATTCAAGAACACCTAATTCATGATCCTTGCCTTCTGCTTGATCTACTGGAACCAATACAAAACCTAATTTGTGCGCCCATACTTTTAATGGAGCTGGGTTTTGCGTATAAGTCAGCATTGCTTCAAATGCTTTTAGACTCGGCAAATGGTTTTCCATGTTTGGATTGGCATAGTTCAAAATCGTGTTATGAGATACGCTAACAACATCAGCTAGCTCTTTTGGAGTTATGCCGCTCGATTGGTGCACCATCTTGTGCAAAGCAGTTTTGGTCTCTTTCGATATATCCATGTGAACACCTTGTTTACTTTCACGTTTATTAAAAAGCTAATTTGTTGATAATTGGTTTAAGCAGCAACAGTGTGGTGTTTAGGATTGGCCTTATCCATAAGCCAATCCGTGGTAATAAGGCCGTTACTGTTGCTAGCTAATGTTTGTGCATAGTTTGTTTCGCCCGTATAGTCTGTTCGAGGAAGCGATCCCTTTGCTTCCATTTTTCGAACCGCTACATAGGAGATTCCTAGTAGATTTGCTGCGGTTGTTCGCCCACCTACAGCATTAATTGCTTTTTGCATGGGGTTCATGATTTAAACCTTAATTAAACCAGATGTACTTTTTTAATTAAACCATCAGTTACATAATAATGCAACCTATGGTTGATTCCTTTAGGCCGGTTTTTACTTGATAATTTAACCAAAGGTTAAAGTGTGTAGATATGGAAACTCTTGTTGATCGTTTACAGAAGGCTTTAAGTGCCAAAAAACTTTCATGGTCGAAAGCTTCAACCATGATTGGTCTTAGTCCTCAAGCGCCATCAAAGTGGAAAAAAGGCCAAATAAGCAGAGAAACCCTAGAAAAATTAGCTGGAATTCTTGAGGTTGATGTTGGGTGGCTTATGACTGGTGGTGAGCCTATATCAGCTCAGGCGGAAAAAACCCAGCCCGTTATTACTCAGGAATATGGAAATGTGAAACCAACAGGGAAAACGTTGAGGGAGATTCCAGTGCTCGATTTTGTTCAAGCAGGCTTATGGAGAGATGTTGTTTATGATGGGCTTCACCCTAAAGGTAGAACCTACACAAGTTATGAGGGTATTGATCCTAAAGCAGTATTTTCCCTAACTATTGATGGGATGAGTATGGCGCCAGAATTCTTACCTGGTGATGAGATTGTAGTGGACGCTGCAAAAGCTCCAGTTCCAGGATCTTTGGTTGTGGCTCAAGAAATCCAACATGGCTCAGCATTAACAACATTTAAAAAATATCGTGTTATCGGAGTTAATGAGCATGGTGTGGACATTGTTGAATTAGTTCCGCTTAACCCAGACTTCCCTACTTACAACTCTTTGCAAATAGAAATTTCAATCATTGGTGTGGTTGTTCAGCACCATAGAGAGTTTAAATATTAAACCTATTCATCCCTAGTAAAATCTACAAACAACCCGCTTTCAAGCGGGTTTTCTTTTATCTATTCAATAATCATTAAACCTAATTTTAACTATTTTTCACCTATGGTTTAATTTACTCTTGCTTTATGTTTATACCTTTGGTTTAATATTTCTCACAGACAACAAAAAGCCCCAGCGTTGCACGAACAACCTGAGGCCTGACCCACCCTGAATGTGAGTGAAATTATTATGAATAAAAACCCAATCCAAAGCAACCTGCCAGAGTTCGGCCAATCGAGCATGACTTCTGAGTGCTTATATCAACACCCAAAGCCTAAATCTGTAGCGAAAGAAGTCGCTTCAAATGTTGCAGCTTGGTCTTTAGTTTTCTCAATCCTTTTAGGTCTTTCGGCAATGTTTATCAATCAGGCAGACAAAACGTCTAATCGCCAGGTTGAAGCCATTGCCACATCTGTTGGAACAAACAACTAATTAAACACGGCCTACACAAGTAATTTTTGGAGAATAACCATGTCAAAAAACAAAACCTCTTTCGCTCAAACACTTGAAAATTTACGTCACGGTACTGTGGCTGAAGAAATTGACGAGCTGCTTACTGAAGCACTTCAGGCAACAGCGGATACCGGCAAGCAAAGTAAGGTCACTATTTCTTTGACCATTAAGCCAAACGGCAACGGCGTCTACAAAATCATGGATGACGTTAAATCAATTCTTCCTAAGTTCGATAAAGAACCAACTGTTCTATTCACCGATGGAAAACAGCAGCTTGTCCGTGAAGATCCACGCCAACAGAAATTGAATCTTGAACAGATCCAATCAAGTGGTCCAGTAGATGTGAAAGCTCTGCCGGAAACCAAAAAACCAACTTTCAAAAACCTCAGCTAATTAAAAGGCCTTAACAACATGAATAACTCTGAACTAAATAATCAAGTGGGTACAGTAATGCATAAAGATGCTTTCGTAATTGGTCAAACTTCTCTACAGGCAGCTGGTGACGTTTTACCTTTCGTAGTTACACCTGAAGGTGGCAGCGTACATACCTTTGAAGAAACATTGGAGCGTCCGCTTCAACTTAAGCAAGCAACAATCTTGCATACAGCAAAAGACCTGATCGCTTACGTCACTCGTTTTGCAGACAGCGACTCAATGGTTTTCGTAGATGTGCTGGGTGGAAAAATTCAAGCGGTACTGGACTTCCACCAAGCCGAAAAAGTTGCAGGTTATGGTGCTAATGCTTATCAACGCCATTGCAAACACACTGCCCATTTCATTGTTAGTAAAACTCCAGAATTTGAAAAAGTTGTAGCAAACTCTGGCCGAAAAATGTCACAGATGGATTTTGCATTATTCCTAGAAGATGTAATGCCGTATGTGAATCAGCCTGCTGCAGCTGAGCTTTATGAAATCGTGAATACTCTTCAGGCCAAAACCAATATCGATTTCAAATCTGGTACTCGTACTGACAATGGCCAAGTGTCATTGACCTACAACGAAAACATTGAAGCCAGTGCCGGACGCCAAGGCAACTTGAATATTCCTGAGCAGATTGTATTTGGTATTCAGGTACATCGTGGTGGTGAGCATTATGCCCTTCCAGCTCGTTTCCGCTACCGCATCAAGGATGGAAATATTGCTTTGTGGTACGACTTGGATCAGCTCGAAAAAGCGATTGAAAAGTCTATGGAAGATACCGTGACTTATATTCGCGAAGGCAAAACCGTATTCAATAATGATGATACTGAAACGGCGTTACCAGGTGTTCCATCATTTGTGACGATCCTTGAAGGCTCTGTAAATATCTAACCATTAGACCGGATGGCCATGCACTGCGCATGGTCATTTAAAGGATAGTGAAATGAATTACCCACCCATTGAACCCAAAGGCACCAAGAAAATTCATTTTAGCCTGGCTGCACCTTTTGAAAACTGGCTATTGAATGACGGGTATCAACCAAAACTGGTCAAGCATGCCGCCTTGGTTCGATACAGCAAATCAAATAAACCTACGCTTGAAATTGACAGCACTGGAAAGATGAGCGAAGCCACCCAAAAGCGCTATGCCATTTTTCTTAAGCAGTATTTGAAAGTTGGTAAGCCCTTGTTGGTTTCTTTACGGGCTCAAGCACCAAAAGTATTAAGGATGGCGGCATGATGGATATTTCAGAAAAACAAGTTGTATGGCTTGAGCAAAAACCATTATTTGAGGCTGAGTTTATTCACTCTCATCTTCTACCGTTTTTCAACTTCAATGAAAACACTGGTGATTATGAAATCAAAAGTGAATGTGTAAACAACACAGATGATGAAGATCGAAAGGTTGCTTATGAGACTTTAAATACCGGTTGGGTTATGTGGTTACGTGCAAAACGTGATGCAAAAGCCCAAGCGGTGCCGGAAGGTTTTGTTTTAGTACCGAAAGAACCAACTGAAGCAATGATCCAAAGAGGCACTAAAGCTAACTCTGAATGCCTTAACGAAAATGCGCCCCTGGGAGAGAGATTGTTCCGACACCCTGCTCTTCAAGTTTACCAAGCTATGGTAAATGGATCAGGAGAATAAAGTTGAGTGATATTCAAAAACCGTGTGAGCCCTGTGAAGATAGCAATATCGATAAACAAGTCAATCTGATGGACCAATTCATTGAAAGCGGTGAATTCAATAAAACTCTAAATGATTTTTTCGGGTTACCTGAATCAGTAGTTCAGAGCTTAAAGGAGGTGTCTTAAATGGGAATTTTTCAAATCACCGTACAAGGTGAAGCACCTCAATTATTCGTAGGCTCTGAAGTTGGCGGTGCAAAGATCGTATCGATCAAGGATGTAAGCCCAAAACTGGTATCAGCTGCTGAACTGGCTCAGTACTACGGTATAAGTGTAGATGCTGTTCGTGATCGTTGCGCAGAGATTAACAAAGGTACTTGTGGCAAATGTCTTTACGATCCAGAACAAGCGAACTTGATTTTGACTGCTAAGCCTGTGGCCAAGCGAGGGAGGAAGAGAGCAAATTAGCTCTCTTTTTTATAATGACATATTAAAAAACTATACTAATAAACTTTTTGGTTTATTACGCTTATACAGTTTAATTATCTCAATAAAAAAACCTTCTTTTTCTGCATTTGATAACTGACTTTTACTTTTTAATGTATCGAAATTAAGCTCGCGTCCATTAAGCTCTAAGATCCATTTGGTTAAATAAACGGAATAACGATGAACTACATTCCCATGGCGCTTATATAGATATTTCGTTTCAGGATCCAAGTATTCAAACTGATTCATAAATTCAATATTTTTATCATACAAAGCTTGTGTTTCACGATCCATACAATTAACCCTAATATTATTAACTTACTACATATAGCTTATAGAAAACTCTAGAAACATTAAATCCTCACTAAGTAAAAACCCCCTATTAAAGGGGGTTTTTTGATCCAAACGTATATTAAGTTAAGCGGCTTTATTCAAAATACTATCCGTGCTTTCTTGCATACTTGATAAAGGAGCAGTTGTGTAAGTCATTGACTTAAGGGATTCAAATGCAACTTTTTCAATTAATTGTTCACACTTAACTTTGTCAAATTTTGATGCATTGCCTAATGTTAAATTAATTACATTTTTCATAGTGGATCCTTTTGCTTAATTTTTAGTTTTTAAAACGAAAGGCTAACCAACGAGGCCCTTCGAATTTAACTGTTAAATTAAGCTCATCTAGAGCCTGCGAAGTAGCGGCTAGGCCATCATGCAGCTTTGTTAGATATTCTAATGTTGAGTCATTACGTGCGAAAATTTTAGTACACCCGGAATGAACGTTTTCTGCTAAAAAAGTAGACACACAAGATGCTAAAACTTTAGCATTGAATAAATCATATTCCTCTTTCGACAATATCTCAAGAGCAGGACTAAGATCAATCGACATAAGTTTAAGCGTTTTTTCCGATCCCATTTTAACTTTAATCACTTCTATTATCGCTACAATACGACCAGATCCCTCTTGAATACCTAGGAATGTAGACTGATTATTTCTGATTGAATAATCACCAAAGAGCTGATTTGAGATAATATGAGTAAAGTTACTTTCTATTAAAAACACTCGCTGCTGATCAAATGAAGCTTTCTCTGCTTCAGCCAACCATTCTGCTTGTAAATGACTTAATAGTGATTCATTTAAAATAATTTTGTTCAAAATAATTAACCCTTTTGCTTGTTCATTGTCTACATGTCGCTCACATACTGAATTTAAAGCTATTTTTTATAAACATCAAAGGGTTTTATAAAAAATAGCTTACGCATCCATCATATCCACAATATCTTCCACATCCGGGTTGTAGTAAGTATTCACCAGAACTTTGATATTTTTATGCCCTGTCACCTTGGCCAGAACTTCTACCGGTAATTTCTGGTTATTCACAAACCGAGTAATGGCCTCATGACGTGTGTCATGGAAATGAATATCCGCTAATCCTACTTTTTCCTTACGGCGTTCCCACATTAACCGAAAAGCATTCTCAGACTGAGGAATTAACTTGTCCCCTTCATGATCGATCAGATCCAGTAAAGCCAAGGCCTTTTTAGTCAGTGGTACATTACGAGCATCACCGTTTTTGGTTTTAGGTAAATGCACATGCCGATCATAAATTTCCGACATGGTAATACCAAGGATTTCACCACGGCGCATTGCTGTTTCCAATGCAAATAGAAAAGCCCATGCAACATAGTGCTCTGGTAATGTCGGTGTCTGCCCTTCACGATAATTCAATCCTTCTAAAATGAGCTGAATTTCTTCATCACGAATACGGCGATTACGCGCTTTAGGTTTGGCCGGTTTTTTAATGCCCATCCATGGATTAGTTTCCAATAAGAAAAGCTCTTTGACTGCATAGCTAAAAACTGACGAGTACAGCGCAATTTCTCGCAGTACTGTATTTGCCCCAACCTCTCTTAAGCGTTTATTACGCCAGGCGGTTAAATGCTTTGGTGTGATGTCATGAATCGACATATCTGCCAGGGCACCAAACTTTTCATCAAACGGCGCTAATTGTTCTTTGACGTATTTGGATCCGCGAAGCTTTCGCCCATGCTCATCATAATATTTATGAAAAAGTGTTTTGAATGGGTAGTGCTGTTTTACGCCCAGATCTTCAGAAAGTTTATTTGCCTTTGCCTCAAGCATCTTTTGCGCAGCCCATTGCTCGCATTCTTTTACGGTGTCTCTGGTTGCTGAATATGTTGTTCCAGCAATCATTATTTTAATTCTGTAGCTTTCACCGCGCTTGACCGCTTTAGGCATTTTCATGATCTATAACTCTATATTCTTGGTCTAATCTTGGTCTAAATTTAACTGCATTATCGGCAAAAAGTAGCGATTTTACGGATAGTGCTGTTAAGGGTAGACTTTATTCAAGACAACAAAAAAGGGTTTTAAGCTATTGTTTTCGCTTAAAACCCTTATAACATAACGTTTAGAATCTTGGTAGGTATAAGCAGACTCGAACTGCTGACCTCTACGATGTCAACGTAGCGCTCTAACCAACTGAGCTATACACCTAGAATGCTTGGCATATTATAAATTTTTTCTCATGAAGACAAGCCTTTTCATTTAGTTTTTAAAACATCCGCACAAGTTTTAAGCAAATCCTTGAATTTTTTCATTTCTTGCTCCGTCATTGTTATTCCTGAATACAGATTTTTTTCAAAAACCTTTATGGCTTGAATAAAGGTAGTCTGGTTTTCAACCTGAACCTGCTGGGATAAACGTAACATCCACTGATGAAAGGTTTCAGCTGGTTGTTTTTTGAGATCGTCAGCTAAAGATTGATTCAACTGTTGAATCGCACGATCATATGGAGCTTGAGCTTGTTTTGCCTTCAGATAAATTCTCAAGATGTAGAGGAATATTAGTATACTGATACCAGATATTAGTATAACGACGCTGGAATAGATTGAATCTAGGCCCAATTTCGCTAACCAGCCCTGTTGTGATTCTGCATTATAACCCACCACCTTACTTTGCCATTGGTAGCTGGCATAATCGCTCCAAACACGTATTTTGGTCATCCACTGATTATTCTGTGATGCCCAGGTTGAATTATTTGCCGATACACGTTCATCTTGAGACATTAGATTTTGCATTCCGTTGTCTATACGCTGTGGAGCAATCATAGTGGTTGGATCAAAGCGCTGCCATTTCTGATCAATCCAGACCTCTGTCCAGGCATGGGCATCCATTTGTCGGACCTCCCAACTCATCCGATCCGGGGCCAACTCTCCCCCTTGATAACCTGTGACCACCCGTGCAGGAATTCCAACATAACGCATCAACATTACGAAACTCGATGCATAGTGTTCACAAAACCCCTGACGGGAATTAAATAGGAATTCATCAATCCGGTTTTGTCCCAATTGACCCGGTTTTAAGGTATAAACAAAATTATTCTGCTGATACCAGTTCAAGACTTGTTGCACATAACGACGTGGCTCTTTAGCACTTTGTTCATATAGATGTAATGCCAATTTCTGGGCTCGAGGGTCTAGGCTACGCTGCACTTGAGTATTCATTCGCTCGATATATTGGCTTGGCAGTGTTTGAGGCTCGTATTTTGTACCGACCCATTGTAATGTAATCGGTTCAACGCGTTGCGTAAGCCGTCGCGGTACAATACTCCAGTCCTGACGGTTATAATAACGGCGTTCCACAGGTATGGATTTTTCCAGCCCCATGATCCAGAACACCGAAGGATCTGCAGCCAGATATTGATAACTCCAGCCTGTAGACACTGCAGATGTATCCATCGATGGTTGCATTAAAGGCTGTTGATTGCTGAAATTGCTGGTCCAGCGCTGCCCATCATATTCATCTAGTACCAGGGCTCGCCAATACAACTCTGAACGTGGTGGGAGCTTGCTGACATCACCGATAATCCGGAAAGCAAGGGCACTGGATTGGGACAATTCGGCAATATCACCGGGCGACATGCTGTCGCTAATGCCTGTTACACCTTTGTTTTCTGGAATAGGAATATACCAAAGCGGAGGCAAGCGCGGGAAGAAAATAAATAACAGTATGAAAAATGGAACGGCGTAGAAGACAAACTGGCCCACATGTTTGGCATCCTGTTGCAATGCTGTGCCCAGAGTGGTCTGTGCCTGTTCAAATTCGCTGGTCTGAATCCGGTACAGGCCAATCAGACAGCTAATTAAACACAGTACAATCACGATTGCCATCCCAAATGACTGACTGTATAAGAATGAACTTGCAGCGACAAACAGGGCAAAATTAAACAGGATAATCAGGTCTCGTTTATTTTTGCTTTCCAGTGATTTGGCAAATAAAAATGTAGATAAAACAGCCACTCCTGCATCTACGCCAATAAAACTTTGATAATTCAAATAAATACTGCCCAGTGCCAACGACGTCAGCAGAAAAGTACCAATTTTTGGAAATGGCTGCTGACGCTTCTGATAAATCCAGATACACAGAATACTGATGGCAAAAATTATACTGAGTAGCACAGGAATAAATGCCATTTGGGCGATGAGAATCAGCCCCAGAGTCAGTACAATCGAGGTACAGATTTTTGCATTCATCGTTTCTTTATCCACTTTAGGCCTGCGCCAACAATTGTTTGGCTTTCCGCAGTTGTTCTTCCCCTGCGCCCTGTGGCAACTCGGCCTGTGGCAAATGCAGGCTATAGGCACATTGCTGCTGCTCGCACTGCTCGACCAGCCCCATTACAAATTCAAGTTTTTCTTCATGTGACTGGCTTGGCATATGCTCATAATGAATCTCGATACTGTGTTCATCCTGATATTGTTCAAAGACTTTGACATACAGGCCTTGTCCACGCGCAAACTGCTTCCAGGAGACAGCCTGCAAGGAATCCCCAGACTGATAATTGCGTAATTCACGAAATTCATCCATATCCGGTTCAAAGCGGTTAAAGTAATATTTATTTTCAGCCGTAAAAGCTTCAGCCTTAGGAGCAATCCAGGCAGAATGTTGATGATAAAGATAGGTCCAGGCTCGAACCAGACCAAAGGGATAAACCGAATAAATCTGAATGATCGGGTAATCAAACTTACCACGTTGCTCTGTGTAAAATGGCAGGATAAATTGCTGCTTGGCTGCATTCAGAAAAAATTTTGCTATCTGATCTCCTGCCTTGATATATACATATCGTGGACGAAGCTGCTGCTGTTGAAAATAAAAATGTAGATTCAGGCTATTCCCTACCTGACCAATATCATCTGCAATTAATTCAATTTTCAGGTCATGCAATTGTTTGAAAGTCAGATAGAAACTAACACACAGCACGGCACTGATTAAAAAACAAAAACCTAAAATCAGGTTATTGGCATAATTCACTCCGGCCACAAAGGTGATCAAGATCAAAACAAGATACAGATAACCCTGCCGATAAATAAATACCAGAACATCTTTCTGTGAGAGCTGTTTCTGCTGTGAAAATTGAAAGCGTTTGGCCAGCCATTTTTGCCAGGTTCTATCCAAGAGAAAACTCCTTTAGCTGACCGCAACCTGTTGCATGACATTAAAGGCTTCTGCCTCACTTAAACCCAGACGATGTGAAGTCACCGCAACAAATACGGCCTGTACATCATCGGGCGTGACAAAGGCACGTTGCTGAATCAGGGCATGTGCTTGTGCTGCACGCTTCAGGGCCAATAAGCCACGTGTGGAAAGTCCATGTCGTTTTTTACGGGTTTCTTCTGCCAGATCGAGCAGATATTCCTGAATGGCTTCACTGATAAATACCTGATGCGTCAGGCTTTGTAGTTCCAGTATCTCATCTTCAGTGAAAATATGGGTCAGGCTCGCAATCAGGGCAAAACGGGATTCCTGCTGTAATAAAAGTTTTTCTGCATGGCGCGATGGATAACCCAAGGATAAACGCATCAGAAAACGGTCAAGCTGGGATTCAGGTAAAGCATAAGTACCACTTTGAAACAGCGGGTTTTGTGTTGCAAGCACCCAGAAGGGTTTGGGCAAGGCATAGCGCACGCCATCAATGGTGGCATAGCCTTCTTCCATGGCTTCAAGTAAGGCACTCTGGGTTTTGGGACTGCAACGGTTAATTTCATCTGCCAGTAAAATCTGGGTAAAAATCGGCCCTTGTTTAAACTCAAACCGGTGTTCTTTCTGATTAAACATATTAATGCCGATCACATCACTGGCCAGCATGTCATTGGTAAACTGGATCCGTTGGAACTTCAATCCTGCCAGATGTGCCAGACTGCTGGCTAATGTGGTTTTTCCCAGCCCGGGTAAATCTTCAAACAGGACATGTCCACCCGCAATCAGGCAACAGAGTGCCAGTTTGGTCTGAGCCTGCTTGTCCAGCACAATGGCATTAACTTCTTCAAAAAAATGCTGGATCTTGGGTGAATAACTTGCAATCTTTTGTTCAAGCCCTGTATTGATGTATGCAATGTCGTTATTTTCCTTTTGTTTCATGCCCCAGATCACAGTAAATTCCTTAATAAAACATGGTCTAGGATTAACATACACTGAAATTTAAATTTTCCCAAAAGATCAATCATCTGTCTATGTAACTGAATAAATACACTCACTAGAAAATACCGGAATAGAAAGAACATACAGAAATGAGATCTAGAAAATAAAAATGACTGCTACAGACAGAGATATTTTTTGATCAAATATCAAAATACTTATAGGACTTTGCCGTCTCTTGAAAAGACTTATACATAAAAATTCATACTTAAAAGGTATATACACCCAGATCATTTTTTTGATTTTTATAATTTTTTTGGAAATAGCTCAACTCATGCAATCAGGGTTATTAGGTGGCCTATTCTTTTAGAGAAAAAAAAGCGCCCCGAAAGGCGCTTGCTGTTACTTAACCATTAACATGGACATTTCTTCATACCACCTGCGGATGGATAACGCGAATCTACACAGTGGCGATAGAAAGTCTTAGGATCCATGGGTTCCAGATCCGGGTGATGCTTGCGCATATGCTCCACATAGGTCTGATAATCAGGTACACCGACCATCAAACGGAAACTTTGCTGCAAACGTTGCCACAAGGTCGCAATCCGTGACCAGTTTTTCGGATTCAGGATCAAATCCTTCTGCGACATCACGGTCATCTTGATGATTTTATAAATCATCGTTTTCCCGCTTTTGGCAAACTTCAGATTCATAATATTCTCCTTAATGACCTTTCGCTGGCTGAATCTCTTCAGGATCGCGATAAATCGCTTCTGCCTCATGCACGGTCGGTACCGGACTTGCCAAGGCACGGCGAATCACACCAATCGCAGCGAACAACATCACAAAGGCTACAATCATGAAGAAAGCACAAAGTGCAGCATTGATCTGGTTCGACATCGCTACCGTCTGCATTTCAGCCATGGTTTTCGCTGGCGCCAGGATTTCATTATTGGCAATTGCCGTGTTGAAACGGTCAGCTTGCGCAAGGAAACCAATCTTTGGATTTTCGTGGAAAATCTTCTGCCAGCCTGCTGTCATGGAAGTAATGAACAGGAACACTGTCGGGATAATTGTCACCCAGACATATTTCTGTTTTTTCATCTTGAACAGAATGACGGTACCGAGAATGAGCGCCATCGCAGCCAGAATCTGGTTACCGATACCAAACAGTGGCCATAAGCTGTTAATCCCGCCCAGTGGATCGACTACGCCCTGATAGACGAAGAATCCCCAGCCTGCCACTGCAACCGCAGTACCCAACAGGTTTCCGAAGAAGTTATGCGACTGTTTCACCGCAGGAATCACGATACCTACGGTATCCTGCACCATAAAGCGACAGGCACGGGTACCAGCATCTACAGCAGTCAGGATAAACAATGCTTCAAACAGAATCGCAAAGTGATACCAGAATGCCATCATTTCACGACTGTTGAAAATTTCGGTGATGATATGTGCCATACCAATTGCAAAGGTAGGCGCACCACCAGTACGTGACAAAATCGAGTTTTCACCAACTTCTTGTGCCAGTAAGGTCAAAGCTTCAGGCGTTACCACAAAACCAAGGGTTCGTACTGCTTCTGCTGCACTTTCGGCTGTAGTACCGAGTAATGCGGCTGGCGAGTTAATGGCAAAGTAAATTCCTGGATCCAGAATTGCAGCACAGATCAAGGCCATGATCGCCACAAAAGATTCCATCAACATACCGCCGTAACCGATCATGCGGATATCGCGTTCATTGTTGACCAGTTTTGGTGTCGTTCCTGAAGACACCAAAGCATGGAAACCGGAAATCGCACCACAGGCAATGGTAATAAACAGGAATGGGAACATAGAACCTGCAAATACAGGACCAGTACCATCAACGAATTTGGTAATTGCTGGCAGTTTCATTTCAGGCATGGCAAACAGGATACCCACAGCCAGACCTGCAATCACGCCAATTTTCAGGAAGGTCGACAGATAATCACGTGGAGCAAGCAATAGCCAGACTGGCAGTACCGATGCAATGAATCCATAAATGATCAATGCCCAAGTCAGCTCAGTGCCAGAAAGCGTAAAGAATGGGCCCCAATATGGATGTTGTGCGATGTTTTCGCCGTAGATAATGCCCAGCATCATCAGGACAAAACCAATAATCGAGACTTCAGCAATTTTACCTGGTCGGATAAAACGCATGTAGATGCCCATAAAGATCGCAATCGGAATGGTCGCTGCGATACTGAATACACCCCAAGGACTGTTGGTCAGTGCTTTTACCACCACCAGTGCCAGTACTGCCAGAATGATAATCATCACGCCTAAGGCACCGAGCATGACCACAATCCCGGCAAAAGTACCCAGTTCCTGCTTGGCCATTTCACCGAGTGATCGACCGTCACGACGGGTGGAAATAAACAGCACCAGAAAATCCTGGACTGCACCGGCAAGTACCACACCGACCAGTAGCCAGATCGTGCCCGGCAGATAACCCATCTGCGCTGCCAGGATTGGACCTACTAGCGGACCTGCACCGGCAATCGCTGCAAAGTGATGGCCAAACAGCACGCTTTTATTGGTCGGCACATAGTCCAGACCATCAGCCAGACGATGCGCAGGCGTTAAACGGCGTTCATCCAGCTCAAATACTTTATTGGCAATAAATAAACTGTAAAAACGGTAAGCAATGCTATAGACGCAGGCGGCGGCAAGTACCAGCCAGACTGCATTGACATGCTCACCCCGACTCAGTGCCAGCACTCCAAAGGAGACTGCACCCACAATGGCTACCAAAAGCCAAATCATTTTCGAAGTCAGCGTGGACTTCTTCTGTAAAGTTTCCATTCAATCCCTCATATTGTGATGCATACAAATCAGCGTGATTGTTGTTGTTCGAGGTACTGCTGTTTTCCCTTGCGACTTTACGCCTGTTCTTTTGCTTTTCCTCTAAGACTTTGGCATAAAAAAAGGGATGATCTAAATCATCCCTCTCGATAATAGTCTATTTTCAAACCATTATGCACGTTCTAAATAGTCACCAGTACGGGTATCTACACGAACGCTTTCCTCTTGCTGTACGAATAATGGAACACGTACTACAGCACCTGTTTCAAGTTTCGCCGGCTTACCACCACCGCCAGAAGTATCACCACGAACACCTGGATCAGTTTCAACGATTTTTAATACCACGAAGTTTGGTGGGCTCACACTAAGAGGCACGCCATTCCACAACATGATGGTACATTTTTCGTTAGAATCGTCTTTTAACCATTTTGCAGCATCGCTCATTGCTGTTTTATCAGCTGCGATCTGTTCAAAGGTAACAGGATCCATGAAGTTCCACATTTCGCCATCGTTGTACAAGTATTCCATTTCTACTTCAACGATATCAGCAGCTTCTAGTGAGTCACCAGACTTAAATGTTTTTTCTAACACTTTGCCTGATTTAAGGTTACGTAATTTTACGCGGTTAAAAGCTTGGCCTTTACCTGGTTTTACGTATTCATTTTCCATGATTGAACATGGGTTGCCATCAAGCATAACCTTAAGGCCTGACTTGAAATCATTCGTAGAATAATAGGCCATGACTGGCGCACTCCAAACTTACTAACTTTAATCTATAGATGCTATGGGCTGTTGCGATGTCATTTAGCAAGTCTGACACGAACATGATTTGCCACATGCACATTCATTTAATGTTGCGTATTCTAAATGAGCAATACGTCTTGCCGCAATGAAAAAATCCGCTTTTACCTGCTCAGGCTGTCTAAGTTACAATCAGATATGAAAATCCTTTGTTTATTCATGTCTTGCTCAACGTTAGACTGTCATCAGCTTATCATGAAGATCAGCATATCTGAATCGCACCCTATATTAGAGCACAGCGAGTCATTCTGCTTTCTTACAAACTGTTAAACTGTTTCCATCAGGATGTGTCCTCCCACTTAATATTGTTAATCTTCCAGCATGACGAACTATCTATATCAAGAACAAAACTGGCAATCACAACTCAGCGACCTGATCACTGATCCACGCGAACTACTTGAAGTACTGCAGCTTGCACCGGAGCAACTGCTCTCAGGCGCTATCTTGGCTTCCAAGCAGTTTAAATTACGCGTACCACGTGCTTTTGTGGGCAAAATGCAGACCGGAAACCCTTTAGACCCCCTGCTTTTACAAGTGCTGCCCCATCATCTGGAACTGGAAGAGCATCCGGGATTTGTCACTGATCCCTTGGGCGAAGAACAGGCCAATCAGCAACCTGGCGTACTGCACAAATATAAATCCCGTTTCTTGCTGACACTGACTGGTGCCTGTGCTGTCCATTGCCGTTATTGTTTCCGTCGGCATTTTCCCTATCAGGAAAATCTGCCTAAAAATGAAGACTGGATAAATATCAAGCAATATCTGGAAAGCCAACCCGATATTAATGAAGTGATTTTGAGTGGTGGTGATCCACTGACCTTATCGAACCAAAAATTAAAAACCTGGATTGAACGACTGGAATCAGTACCACATCTCAAATTCTTAAGAATACATTCACGAGTTCCTATTGTGATCCCCAACCGAGTCGACGAAGAGTTACTTAGCATGTTAAAAAACAGTAGGCTACGTATTATTCTGGTGGTACACTCAAACCATGCATCGGAGTTGGACGACTTCACTTGCACGCGTTTAAACCAGCTGGTTCAACACCAGATTACTGTATTGAATCAGGCGGTTTTATTAAATGGGGTTAATAATTCTGCTCAGGTTTTAGTAGATTTAAGCTATCGCTTGTTCGATGCCGGGGTCATGCCTTATTATTTACATGTACTTGATAAAGTAAAAGGTGCCCATCATTTTGATTTGGCATCTGACCATATTAATGAGATTTATACAGAAGTTTTAGCGAGCCTACCGGGGTATCTGGTTCCTAAACTGGTTCGAGAAATAGCGGGCGAGAAGAATAAGACACCGCTTTTTGGGGTTTCAACATTTTTGAGTTAAATAATAAAGATGAGCACGCATACTTCAGACATTTTTCAGACACCGACTGAACTAAAACGAGAGCAGTTGAGCTTTTGCCCAACCACTGCCAAAGCTTTACAGGAATGGGTTGCAGGAATTTCAATTCTACAACTGGGGAATTCATCCAAATCCCTGTTTAATGCCCTATTGGAAGTTTCTGAGCTAAAATGTACAGAAACCCAGCGCTTTGACCTGATTCAGATTTTACATCCAACTCTTGAAAATGTTCTGACCAGCCTGGAAAAGCATTTCGTCAATCAGGGACTGATAACATCGGATCGTAATGACCAGATTATTGAGCTGGCCATGCTGCTGCGCAGTCATTTTGCCAAAATTTATATCGATATCGTTAAGCGCTGCAATCATCAGCTGACGCATCAGAAGTTTTCGCTGTTCTCTCTGGGTAAAAAGAAAAGCATTCAAACTGCCCGGATGGTCTCGATTTATTATGCACTGCAGCAACTTACACTTCTGTTATATCAACAGCATATGCTTTATAGCACGCCAGGACTGGGACAATGGCTGGCCGCTCACCAACTGCTTGAATGTGCCATAGATAATAATTTCTATCAAACCAATATCAATCAGGTATTGGGCACCCAGCATGAGATCCAGAATATTGCACATGCCTATTCACAACTGATTTTACTGGATATTTTCAATACTCATCAAATCCGGCCTGCAGAAATCCAGGGGCTGTATTTGTGTAGTTTTGACTGGGCCAAACTGGTACAGATCCTGCCAAAGGAAACCACATTATCCCGTTATGTGGTTGATGCCAGCAAAGATCATCCGCCGATCTTTAATTCCCATCAGGAAGCCCAGTTTCAGCCAAGCTTCTATATTTCCACCCAGAATCTGATGGATCATTTAACCGGCACCCAAAGCAAAAATGCCCAGTATCTGTCACGTAATGAAAAACTGTTTCTGACCCCTGCTCTGCATTTTCATATCTATAACCTGCTTTCCAATAATGTCGAACGTCGTCATGAACGTTATGAGTATTCAGCGCAGATCAATATCTGCTTTGGCTTAACGGTAGCGCATTTTTACCTGTCTAAAGGCAAAAATTTTAACGAAACACTCGAACTTGGTGCCAATTACAATTTCCAGAGCGAAAGTAGTTTTGTCAGCTCGTTGGAAAATGCCATTCCAAGTGGTTTTAGCAGCATTAAGGCGCTCGATCGTGAAACCAAACAGATCCATAGTGCTGAAGTTCTGGATATTAGTGTCAATGGTTACCGGATTAAATGGACCGACGTTACCCCTGCCAACCTGAAAACCGGTGAATTCATCCTGGTTCAGGAAAAAACCCAGAGCCAGTGGCGTGGCGGTGTGATTCGCTGGATCAAGCAGTCAACGGATAAAAGCCTGGAAATTGGCCTGGAAATTCTGGCACAAGAGCTCTTCCCTTGTGCTGCCTATACCCGTACCGAACGCCATCATGTCAATTATCAACCGGCACTCCTGGTGAAAATGACGCAACTAGATGAGGTTTCGACCAGTCTTATTGTTTCTGGCTCACAGATGTTTAGGGAAAAACAAACCATTCATTTACGTCTCGGTCAGGAAGAAATCAAAATCTATCTGACCAAAGCACAACTGATTACACAAAGTTTCATCCGTTTCGATTATGAATTACTCAATGATCAGGAAGAAGAAATGAT
Source organism: Acinetobacter pecorum (assembly GCF_014837015.1). Lineage (GTDB taxonomy): Bacteria > Pseudomonadota > Gammaproteobacteria > Pseudomonadales > Moraxellaceae > Acinetobacter > Acinetobacter pecorum. The sequence continues at coordinate 247,427 of NZ_JACSPT010000002.1, read as the reverse complement.
CGAAAACTTTATCGATCAGCATATGAATGAAAGCAGAAATCATGATTTATGGGAAGCATTGAAGTGAGAAATCCATTATTGTCTAAAAAGTTAAAACGTACTGAAACACGTTTACTCATTATTGATGATAATCAAATTAGATATAACCAAATCTGTGATCTTCTGACGAATAATGATTATCAGGTCAATGCTGTTCTGCTAGATGACCTGAAATCTTTTGAAAAGCAGTTAAATTTCAACTGGGATCTGATTATTTTTGGCCGTGCATATGACCTTAAATATGAACAGGCCTTAAGTCTGGTGCGTCTTTCGCAGCAACCCAATCTGCCGATGATTTTGCTTAAACCAGATGATTACCGCGCTGAACAATATGCACAATATATCCATAAAGGGATCTATGACATTCTCAATTTCGATTACCTGGAACGCTTTTATGTGGGACTGGTTCGAGCATTGTCATTCAGCCGTTTATCGCAGACCCAGCAATATTTAATGAATGAACTGGAAACGGCACAGATTCAGGCACAATCTTTAGTAGATGACAGCAACCGGGCTGTCGCAACCATTCAGGAAGGGATTCATATTCAAGCCAATGCAGACTACCTGAAACTGTTTGGCCTGCAAAATGAAGATGAAATTATTGGGTTACCACTTCTGGATCTTCTTCAGCCTTCAGACTTAAATGATTTCAAAACACGTTTCAAAAAGATTTCTCAAGGTCAGTTTGATTTAGGTCGGGTCGAAATCCAATCCCTTAATCCCCAGGTATCAGCATCGGGTCCTTTAAAACTGGAATTCTTGCCCTCAACCTCTGAAGAAGATGCAGTGCAAATTAGCATTGATACCCAGTCGCAAGCCGTTACTACCGAGAAGACTGCAGGAAAACCAAGCACTTTCCAGTTACTTAAGCGCGAACTGAACAAGCAGTCTGCACCTGCTAATGCCTTGGTCACTTTCTCCTTCGGTGCTTATGACCCAGAACTTCTGCAATCCGACTGGACTACTTTTAGTGGGTACTTTAATACAGTCAAAGAGTTCCTCATGGAGCAGACCCGACTTCCACTATTTAAACTCGAATATGACGTCATTGTTGGTCTGTTCCAGGCAGATTCTAAAGCAATTCTTGAATCCAAACTGATCAGTTTAAATGCCTTAAGCAAGCCACAACTTATTACAGTAGGACAAAAGTCATTCCCTCTCAATTTACGCTTGGGCTATGTCATGCTTGAACAGGGGTTAAAGGATGAAATACATTGCAATACATTGATTGCACAAGCATTCTCTACTCCATTACCTCAAGCAGAAGTGGCGTCTGAATTTAAACTCGACATTCCATCTTCATCTAGCAGTCCAAGCTCTTTAGATATGCCGAGTATAGACTTCAGTGTTGCTGACAAACCAGTTGCCAGCCCAACAGTTGCGACGATCAGTCCAGCAGTCACCTCTCTTCCGAGCGCTACACCTTCTATTTTAAAAACTTTAAGTGAATGTCTGGACCGTGGTGAAATTCATCTGAAATATCAACAGCTTTATGATAAAGAAGATACTGATCTGTACATGTATGAAGTGACCAGCGGCTTTATCTTTGAAAATAAATGGCAGGATATTTCCAATCTTGTAGAACTTCGTGAAGATGATGAGCTGTCCATTAAACTGGACCGCTGGATTCTGGTAGAATCCAGTAAGCAGCTACATAACTTTATTGTTCAGTATCCAGATGCCCGTTTAATCGTGAACTTAAACCGTGCTGTACTGTTTAAAGACCGTACTTTCCCTGAGTTTATTTCCAAACTGATTACGATCATCCGCAGTAAGCAGCAGCATCCGCTCACCCTACAGTTTTCTGAAGAAGATATCTTGATGAACCAGCAGGATGCCCAGAAATACCTGAGAAATTTACGCGAGCATGGCGCACGAATTTCACTGCGTGACTTTGGTCATTCTATGTATAGCGAAACTTTATTGCGCGAATTCGATATCAATGCCCTGTCCTTGCACACCGAATTGACCCAGATGCTCAACAGTGACACTGGCATTGAGCAACTGCAAGAAAAAATCACCGGCTATAATGATATTAAGCCAGTTAATATCGTGATTCGTGAACTAAATGACATGACTTTGTTTGCCAATGCCTGGAATGTGGATGCCCGCTTTATTGAGGGTAATTATTTCCAGAAAAAACTGGATCATTTAATAGATGTACAAGAGCATTAACTACTTCTCCACACCTGAAATTCAGAAAATGAGCTTATAGTTTTCTGAATTTCAGGCACAAAAAAACGGGCTTGAAGCCCGTTTTTTTCATTTTGGGTATTAACGTTTAACAGAACGTGACATACCAGCAAAACGTTGTTTGAACTTGTCGATACGACCGCCAGTGTCAACATTCTTTTGCTTACCAGTATAGAATGGGTGGCAAGCTGAACATACGTCTAGATAAAGAGTTTCTTTACCAAGAGCTGAACGAGTTTCGATTACGTTACCACATGAACAAGTAGCAACTAAAGTATCATATTTTGGGTGAATATCGGCGCGCATCGTCGATTACTCCATTAGGTTCAAGAAGGTTTAGCTGTCATCGCTATTGATCACTCTCAACTGAGGAAGCAGGAACAATGTTCATGCAGATCAACACCACAACAGACCATTCTTTTGGCCCACCGAGACGGATACCGTCAGAGCTAAGCACAACAAGTGGGCATTATTATACGTGAAACGAATGCAATATGCGAATTATTCTTCTGCTTCTGCTGCTAATTCTGATTCATCCTCTTTGGCCCACAGATTAGCAATAATTCCGCACACCATTAGCTGAATCTGATGGAAAATCATGATCGGCAAAACAATCATACCTAATGGCTGACCAATAAATAAAATTTGCGCCATCGGCACTCCACTGGCCAGGGTTTTTTTAGAACCACAAAAGAATGCCGTTTTCTGATCAGCGCGGCTAAAGCCCAGCCAGCGCGGAATATAAAGTGATAACAGCATTACAATGGTAAGCAATACCGAGCAGGCCAGTAATAGCAATAACAGGGTACCCAGGCTAACCTCATTCCAGAGTCCGGCCACTACAGCACTGCTGAAAGCCCCATAAACCACCAAAAGAATCGAGCCTTGATCGAAAATCTTGACGATTTGTGGCACCTTCATCATGTAAGGATAAATCCAGGGACGCAAGACCTGCCCAAGAACAAACGGCACCAGTAGCAGCAATGTAATCTGGATAATCGAGGTGGTCGGATCAAAATCATGTTCAGATTGGCCAAGAATAAAAAATGCTACCAGGACCGGAGTAATAAACATACCAATGAGATTGGAAAAAGAGGCACTACACACAGCCCCGGCGACGTTACCATGTGCCACTGAGGTAAAGGCAATCGAAGACTGCACCGTAGAGGGCAAGAAACACATAAACAGGAAGCCCCAATACAGCTCCTGCCCGAGCATCGGCAATAAAATTGGCTTGGCTAAAAGTCCTAAGATTGGAAACATGACGAAAGTCAGTGCAAACACTAAAGTATGTAATCTCCAGTGCATAATGCCTTCTACAACTGCCTCGCGAGATAATTTGGCACCATGCAAAAAAAACAGGATGGCAATGGCTCCTGTTGTTATCCAGCCAAAGACTTCAGCCGCTTGCCCCGAAACGGGCAATACACTGGCCAGCAAGACCATCACAAATAACAGTATCGTAAAACGATCCAATGCCAAGAATTTAAGCATATCCCTTTAATCCCTCAAATTTTAGATTTTATTGTTTGATATAAAAATGCCCGGCTATCTTAACAGATGCCGGGCTGATACTACGCATTCAGCTTGATGTAATATTTTCATCTATACATGAATATGTTTCATATATTTCACCACACCACGCTTAGTTGTTACGTGCATCCTGATCCTGCTGGATCAGCTCGATTTTATAACCGTCTGGATCTTCTACAAATGCAATCACAGTCACGCCACCTTTCATCGGGCCGGCTTCACGTACGACGTTACCGCCACGCGCTTTAATTTCTTCACATGCCTTGTAAGCATCATCAACTGCAATCGCAATATGACCATAGCCATTGCCCAGCTCATAGTGGTCTGTATCCCAGTTATGCGTCAGCTCCAGCACAGTATGATTTTCTTCATCGCCATAACCGACAAAAGCCAGGGTAAAACGACCTTCTTCGTAATCACGCTTACGAAGCAGAGTCATGCCAAGTACTTCAGTATAGAACTTGAGAGACTGTTCTAAATTGCCTACACGTAACATGGTATGCAGCATGCGCATATTAATCATCCTTTTGTACAGATTGTTGTTGGTGTTCACCGAGCAATTTTGCAACCCAGACTACCAGAATCAGAATGGGGATCCCGATTAGAGTAGTCATCAGGAAGAAATTCGGATAACCGATATGGGTGACTATAGTACCCGAATATCCACCTAAAATCTTAGGCGTCAGGGTCATGAGAGAGCTAAAAATCGCATATTGAACAGCGGTAAATGACACACTGGTCAAGCTCGACAAGAATGCAATAAACGCAGCACCTGCAAGCCCTGCAGCCAGGTTATCGACAATAATGGCAAAATAAAGCCACTTGTCGCTATACGGTTTAATTACCTTACCACTGACCTCGACTGTATCTGAACTGTTGCTCTCTACCACTGCTAAAGGTTGGATATCAATATCCAGATTCGGGGTATGGGTCAACTGTTCATTGACCTGATAAACATGGGTTGTTTGTTGCAGTGCCTGACCATCTTGCATCAAGACTGCACTGATAATATGTGCGGGTGACTGGATCAGTTGCTGTGCTGGAATCGCGGCAGTAAATATGCCCTCACTTTCCAGTTTCGCATCAATATTCTGGTCGTTAATCTGCAACACGATCTTTTGATTTTCTGGCAGTGCTTTACCGACATACTGGCCACGCACCACAATGGTCTTGTCCTGTTCAGCAGCTGTAAGCGTATTATCACTCGTAATCGGCAGGATCTGTAACTGGGTGCTGCCCGGTTTTTCAGTTAAATACGGCATACTGACTTGTACCGGGGCCTGATCAGTAACATCTCCATCCAGATAAGCAGCCGATACTTGTAACTGCTTGCTTTGCGCCAGCACGGCACTCGGTAGCTCCAGCTTCCAGTAACCAACTTCATCTGTATCTGCCTGATAAACCTGATTAGCCACCCTAACTTCAACAGCGGCCAGTTGTTCACCTGACTTGACCAGCCCAATAAAAATGAGATTGGTCAAACAGGCCAGTAGAGCACCGACAAACATCAGTTTCATGATATTCATTTTCTGGGCCAACAACCCACCCAGAAATCCACCGATCAAAGAGAAAATAACGCCATAAACTTTGACCGCCTCAGCGATTTGCTCTTTACTGAAATTCAGGTCCTGATAAAAGACATTGGAAATCACCCCGGCAATAATATCGGAAACCCGATAAAAACCAATCAGCAATAACAGCACCAAAGCCAGCTTCAAACCATACCGTTTAAAGAAATCGGCAACCGGATCAACCCAGGTTTCATAGGCCATCTGCTTGTTGACTGCACCCATTTTTACCAGGCTGGCGCCAACAGCAAAGGCTACTGCACCCGAGCCAATAAAACGCAAAGCTTCAAAACAAAACAAGGCAAAGGTATCTTGAATGGCAAACTGTTCCGTGACGCTGGCCACCAGATTGCCCGAATAGACATAGCTCAGTACAAAACTGATGACCGCAACAAAAAACACCGCGACCAGACGAAAATAGTCACTGCGTACATAGTGCTTGCGAACCCGGTTAACCTGCGGTTCCCGGATGGACAGTGTGGTGACAATACCCACCATCATGACCGCAGCCATCGCCATATAGGTCCATTTCCAGGCATCATAAATATAGTTGCCTTTCGCTGTACCCAGATAGGCAGCCAAAAATAATGCTCCGGCACCTGCAACAATCATCCCGATCCGGTAACCGGCATTATAGGTGGCGGCCAGCACAGTCTGCATCTGGGTTTCTGCCAGCTCGATCCGGTAAGCATCAATCACAATATCCTGCGTTGCTGCGGAAAAGCCGAGCAGCACTGCCCCTAGCGCCATTTGCTGTAAATGGGTCGTTCCTAGCGCAGGATCAGAAAATGCCATAATCAGAATGGCACAGACAATCAGAATCTGGGCGATCAGCAACCAGGCACGACGGCGTCCCAAGGCCTTGGTCAAAAAGGGCACTGGCAGTTCATCAATGAGCGGAGCCCAGACAAATTTAAAAGAGTAGCCCAATGCCGCCCAGCTAAAGAAAGTTACAGCACTTTTGCTGATTCCGGCCTCACCTAACCATAAAGACAGACTGGAAAAAATCAGAAGAATCGGCACACCAGCCGAAAATCCCAAGAACAGCATAATCAAGGCACGTCGATCTAAAAATGCTGTAAATGCGGATTTCCAACCCGTCGTTTGTGTTGTCATTGCTTTATTATTTTCCGCAGAAAAACCAATTGCTGCTATTCAATCCTGTAATAGCGTATCTTTCAACAAGATTTATATATTTATCACATTTCCGGTTTTTATTTTCTGGGAAAAGCGACATGTTGGCTTGAATTTTTCAAGTAAATCTGTATACCTTAACTCTCATCAACGTAATATTTCGTTTTGGATTTTCAACAGTGACCCAGAGACTCGATCAAATTAATTCTTCTATCGCCAGCAATAATACGACAACACCAGAAAATATCCGCTCAGATTTACTCATCTCGGCATTTGAACAAAGTGAAATTCAAAACACCCTTGAGCATACCCGCTTAAAATCAATACAACTGACGCATATTCCTAATCTAGAAAAAATTCCTGCGTCTACCAAAAGGATCAAGCCCCTGAATAATTTTCTGGGCCAAGATCGTGCACGTGCTTCAGTCGAGGCCGGGATTGCCCTGCCTTATTCCGGTTATAACATTTTTGCCGTCGGTACAGCAGGTCTCGGTAAACGCACTATGGTGAAGCGTTTGCTACAGCAGCATGCCAAAACCATGGATACTCCTAACGACTGGGTCTACGTCAATAACTTTCAGAACCAGCGTCAGCCGCTTGCACTGGAACTGCCTCCTGGGCAGGCACCAAAATTTCAGGCGATGTTAAATCAAAGCTGGCAAACCATCCTGAAACAGCTTGAGCGCCGTTTTACTGCTGAAAGCTATCACAACCGCATTGAAATGATTCGCCAGGAAACCGGGGATGAACAACAACAGGCACTGATTGAACTCACCAAAGAAGGTGCAGAACTGGATCTGAAGCTGATCTCGCGACACGATGAGCACTGTTTTGTACCTGTGCATTTGATCGATGACAAATTGCAGGAAATGTCTCAGGAAGATCTAAACGCATTAAGCAACAAAGATCGTGCCGAACTCGCTTCCAACATGCGCTATATGGATAAAAAGCTGGAACGTCTAGGGCTACATCTGGGTGATCTGGAAGATGATGCACGCGATCGCGTACAGGTGCTAAATCGTGATATTGCCAAGCAGGTGGTTCTGCCGCGAGTAGAACAGATTCTGGCAAAATTCAAACATGTGGAAGGTCTGGAAAATTACCTGAAATATTATGCTGAAGATATTATTAACAATGTCGAAATTGTGCTGGAACAGGAAGAAGACGATTTCACTCCGGCACTGTTCAGTCGCGTTCCGGCACGTTATCAGGCCAATGTGATTATCACACACAAGCCGAACAGTGGTGCGCCGGTGATCTTTGAAGATTTTCCAACCCATTACAACTTGCTGGGTCATGTAGAACAGCTGACCCAAAATGGCACGATCACGACTGACTTTACCCTGATTCGTCCAGGCAGTTTGCATAAGGCCAATGGCGGCTTCCTGATGCTGGAAGCAGAACAACTACTGGAACAACCTTATGCATGGCAAGGTTTGAAACGCGCGCTTAAATCCGGGCATTTAAAACTGTCTTCACTTGAGCATATGATCACGCTGACCGGCAGTATTTCGATCGAACCTGCATCGATTCCTTTAAATATCAAGGTGATCTTGCTGGCAGAGCCTGAAATTTATTATGAAATTTTAGAGCTTGAACCTGAACTGGGCAGCATCTTTAAAATCCGCGCTGACTTTACCGATACATTACAACGTAATGACGACAACGAGCAGGCCTATATGCAACTGATTGCCGACTATGTGCAATCCGATAAATTACTGCCTTTTGACCGGTCTGCTCTGGCCGCATTGCTTACCGATTCCAGCCGTCAAGCTGAAGATCAAAGTTCATTGTCATTACATGCCCTGACACTGGGTGATCTGATCCGTGAAGCACATCATCATGCTTTCAAGGCAGGTGACAAGATGGTTTCAGAAAAACACATCAATACCGCACTGGATCACCGCAAATATCGTCTCGGCTATTTACGTGAACTATACTGGCAGGATCTGACCCGTGGTACCCAACTGATTGAAACCCGTGGCCATCGTCTGGGACAGATTAATGCCCTGTCGGTGATTCATTATGCTGATGTTGAATTTGGTCTGCCTTCACGTCTGACGGCTTCGGTTTATCAGGGTGGCGGTGATATTCTGGATATCGAACGCAGTGTAGAACTCGGTGGATCTCTGCATGCCAAAGGTGTGTTACTGATGGCGTCTTTCCTGAAAGCACATTTCGGTCGTGAACAGACCTTGCACTTCTCTGCCGCATTGGCCTTCGAGCAAAGTTATGGTCAGGTTGATGGTGACAGTGCCACAGTGGCAGAACTTTCAGCTCTACTTTCGGCCATCAGCCAGTTACCAATTGATCAGTCCTGGGCCATTACCGGGTCTATGAACCAACTAGGTCAAGTACAGCCAGTAGGTGGCGTGAATGCCAAAATTGAAGGTTTCTTCGATGCCTGCAAGCTACAAGGCCTGACCGGTAAACAAGGTGTAATTATTCCGCGACAAAATATGCAGCATCTGATGCTGCGTAAAGATGTCACCCTTGCCGTGGAAGAAGGTCAGTTCCATATTCATGCAATTGATACCATTGATCAGGCATTAGAAATCCTGATGGCTCGACCAGTGGGTACGCTGGATAAAAAAGGACGTTATAGCAAAAATTCAATCTATGCCGCAGTGATGGCACAGCTGGATTATTGGCAAGCGATTGAAGATGGTGCTGAACTGGTTGAAGTACCAAAGAAAAAGAAAAAAAAGAAGAAGAAAAAGCAAAAAGATAAAGCACCTGTACAAGAGGTCCAGGCCGATTCAGAGGTCCTCGCTGCTACCTTGGCCGCTGAATCAAAAGAACTTGAAAAGACTAAGGAACAGCCAGAAGACTGATTTTGTTCTGCTTGCATTTCTCACTCATAAAAAAAGCGCTTCTGATATGAAGCGCTTTTTTTATTTCTTGGACTTAATTTAAATCTAAATTAAGCTTCAGGTGCCGGGCTGTACTGTTCAACCAAAGGCTTTAACTCACCTTTCTGGAACATGTCGAGCATGATATCACTACCACCGATCAATTCACCATTGATCCAAAGCTGTGGAAACGTCGGCCAGTTGGCGATTTGCGGTAACATCGCACGAATGTCCGGGTTTTCCAGAATGTTTACATAAGCAAACGGACGACCAATCTGACTGAGTGCTTCTACTGCACGAGCAGAAAAACCACATTGTGGAAATTGCGGTGTGCCTTTCATGTAAAGAAGTACTGCATGTTTTGCAATTTGGTCACGAATTAACGCTTCGGTATCGCGTGCTTGTTCAGTCATTGATAAATCCTCAACTCATCTGTCTCGCATTATACCCAAATCCAAGCAAAACAGTATGTCTAAAGCAATATTTCCAATTTTATTTACAATTGCCCTTTAAATCTGAGCGAGTTTTTGCTTATATAAGTTTTTCTTTCCACCTAACAGTTAAGAGTTAGTCATGAATAATATTACCCTCGCACCGGTACAACCTGATCAACCGTCTCACTTGATGCCCGTTTTTGGCCGTCAACCGATCAGCTTTGTCCGAGGACGGGGTGCATATCTTTATACTGAAGATGGTACAGAGTATTTTGATGCCTTAACCGGAATTGCAGTATGTGGTTTAGGTCATGCGCATCCTGTGCTTGCCGAAGCGATTGCCGACCAGGCAGCGACCCTAATTCATACCAGTAACCTGTTTGAAGTGCCTTGGCAAACCGCCGCTGCACAAAAACTGGCTGAAGTAGCGGGGATGGAAGAAATATTTTTCTCGAACAGCGGTGCAGAATCCAATGAAGGTGCAATCAAGATTGCGCGTAAATTTGGTCATATGCAAGGTATCGCTTCTCCAAAAATTATTGTAGCGGATCGTTCTTTCCATGGCCGTACTCTAGCCACCCTGTCTGCCACAGGTAATAAAAAAGTTCAGGATGGCTTTGGTCCGCTAGTTGAAGGTTTTATTCGTGTACCTTTTGGTGATATCGAAGCGATTGAAGAAGCTGCAATCAACCATCCGGATATCGTAGCCATTTTGATTGAACCGATTCAGGGCGAAGGCGGTGTTAATACCGCACCTCAAGGTTTCAGCTATCTGGAAGAGATTCGTCACATCTGTAACCAGCACAACTGGCTAATGATGCTGGACGAAGTTCAAACCGGTAATGGTCGTACCGGTAAATACTTTGCTTATCAGCATACCAATATTGTTCCGGATGTACTTACCACTGCTAAAGGCTTAGGTAACGGTTTCCCGATTGGTGCAGTCATGACCCAAGGTCGTGGTGTTGGTGTACTAACTGCAGGAAATCACGGTTCAACTTATAGCGGTACAGCACTGGGTTCGCGTGTGGTCTATACCATTATCGACATCATGCAAAAAGAAAATATCGTGGCCAATGCTGCTGAAAAAGGTGCCTATATTGTTGAGCAATTGCGTAGCCAGCTTGCAGATCACCAAGTAACTGTACGCGGTTTTGGTCTGATGATCGGGATTGAATTGCCTAAAGACTGTGGAGACCTAGTTAATATTGCACGCGATGAATACAAGATGATTATCAATGTCACCGCAGGCAATGTCGTTCGCCTGTTGCCTACCCTGAACATTACCCAAGAACAGGCGGATCAGCTGATTGAACGTCTGGTCACAATGATTAAAGCTTATTTGGCTTAATACACCAGCCTGAAATTAAAAAAGCCGCTTTAAAGCGGCTTTTTTATTATTCTGCATTCTATGAGGCATTTTGTAACATACGTCCACCAGAAATCTGGCCAAAATATTGTTTCAAGGTTTCAAGGCAACGAAGAATTTTTGTAGGTTGTTGTTCACGTTTCGGCATGACTGCATAAAGGGTAATCTGAGGAAGTCTCCATTCAGGCAAAACTTCAACCAAGGTACCATTCAGCAAGTCTTTCTTAGCATCAAGATATAGAATTTTAGCAATACCATTCCCCTGCAAGCACATTGCTTTTGCGACCAGACCATTATTGGTACTGAAACGGGATTTCAATTCAAACTCTGCTTTTTCCGCGGTATTGACATGCTGAAAATGGAAATACTGGTGGTTTTTGATATGCGTTAAAGGCATCACGTCATGATTTTGCAGATCCTCAGGTCGTGAAATAATCGTACTCTGATTAATATAACTTGGTGCAGCCACCAGAATCTGCTCAATCTGCATCAATGGCACAACCTCAAGGTTATGCTCATCGATTTTTTGTTCGAATCTCAGGGCGATATCAATACGTCCTTCTAACAAATCAACCTCATGATTGTTTGTTTCCAGATGTACTGCCAGGCCACGATGTGCGGATATCCAGTGAGAAAGTGCAGGAATCACATGATTTGCACACAGTTCTGGTAAAGATACAATGCGCAGTTCACCCACAAGATCATCACGTAACTCATTGATCCGGACTTTACCACGTTCAGCAGCAGATAACATTTCTTGACAGCTATGAAAAAAAGCTTGTCCCGCTTCGGTCAGACTTAATTTTCTCGTCGAACGATTTAAAAGTATGACTTCCATATCTTGTTCTAATGAGCGAATCTGTTGACTAACGGCGCTGGTCGTAATTCCTAATTCACGGGCAGCACCGCTAAACGAGTTTTTCTCCACAACACAAGCAAAGACACCCATTGCTCGAAGCTGATCTAACATAAATTTCCCTCTAAACTTATGAGGCGCTCCATCATTTGATAAAAGCAACTTATTGTATTATACGGTGAAATTTTCAGTTTGCATTATTTTTTTAATTGTTTGGCAGCACTGTAGCTGGATTAATAGGTTTGCCGTCTAAGCGCACCTGAAACTCAAGCATGTTCCGGGTGGTCCCTGTCGATCCCATTTCTGCAATTTTTTGACCTGCAGTTACATTTTGACCGCTTTTCACATTCATTTTACTATTATGTGCATAAGCTGTGATATAGCCATTGACATGCTTGATCAAAACCAGATTACCATACTCTTTCAGGCCGTCTGCAGCATAAACCACCTGCCCGTCTGCTGCTGCAAATACCGGATCACCGACATTGCCAGCATAGCGAATGCCCTTGATATTAGACGCCAGATTATACGGTTGTAGAATCGCCCCATTAGACGGTTTTACCCAACGCAGGCCTGCTGCGGTAGATACAGGTGTTACCGGCGCAGCTGTACTGACACGTGGTGTCGTCTGTACTGTCGTTGCGGGCGCGACTGGTGCTGGTGCAGGCACTGCAATTGTTTGGCGCTGGATTGGCGCTGCCTGTGTCACTGCCTGTGTACTAGTACTACGGCGTGCAGTATTATTTTTCAGACGAATCGACTGTCCCACATAAATCCGGTAAGGTGCACTGATGTCATTCATCTCGGCAACACTGATATAGTTCAACCCATAACGTGCTGCAATACCACTCAATGTATCTCCTGAACGCACCGTATAGAAATCAGGAGCCGTTGCATAGCGTGTCGCATTATTCACCTGAGGTTTGGTGGCACAACCGGTAAATATTCCTGTAGAAATAACAACAGTCGATAAAACCAGGGTTTTAATCAGGGCGGCAGGTGAAGCTACGACACATTTCGGTAACACCAAGAACATTATCTTCCTCTCTAATGCTATACGGTTGCAAAATTTCGTTAAGATTAGCAAAGTTTTACGGCAATATACTTGTAATCGCGAGTTTTTCACAAAGTTATAACACTAAGGATGCATTTTCTGCTAATTGTGTTTGCAAATTCCGCAAACTCTCATAATTGGTGGCATCCATCTGGATGGGGGTAATACTGACATAGCCATTGGCTACTGCAGAGAAGTCTGAATCAATCTCGCTATATCCTGGTTTAGGTTCTGCGACTGCTTCTCCGGAGAGTCCAATCCAGTACACTTGGCGACCGCGCGGATCCACATGATTCATCACCGGTTTAGACTGACGGCGACGACTTTGATAAGTGACCTTTTCGCCCTGTAATTCAGCCACATCTGGAATATTAATATTAAAAATATGACGCTCAGGCAGAACAGGCAAACCGCGAGCAATAAAATCATGTACCCATTCGGCGGCCAGCTGATAATCCTGCGTATATTGATAGCTGCGTACATTCGGCCCACTCAATGATACGGCAATCGCAGGGTTTTTACTTAAACGGCCTTCAAAAGCTGCACCGACCGTACCAGAGTACAATACATCATCGCCCAGATTCGCACCGCTATTAATTCCACTGACCACCAGGTCAAACTCAAAATCAAACAGGCCGTTCATTGCCAAGTAGACACAATCTGCCGGTGTGCCATTGACAGCCCAGACATCTGGGGAAATCTGGATGGGGCGTAGAGGGCGATCCAGAGTTAAAGCACTGGAAAATCCGCTGCGTTCACTTTCGGGTGCCACAATCACTACCCGCCCCAGAGGTTTTAAAGCTTTTGCCAAAGCCTGAATACCGGGTGCCAATACACCGTCATCATTTGAAACTAAAATATTCACTGAAAAAATCTCGTTACTTTAAAAAATGACTAGTTAGGACATTTCATTGTATTAGTACAGGAATTATATATATTTATGGCTCGACATCCATCTTTATAATATGTGGCTCAAGATGATTAAAAAATTCCCTTTATTTGGTGCTTTAACTTTAAGCCTGACAGTATTCATTTCCCCTTCCGTCCTAGCGACCGATCTGACTGTTGAAGAAAACGATACCATCGTCAAAGAAGATATTGCCGCAGCACAGGTCATGACCGAAGTTTGCCCGGCCGTGATTGGTCAAAATGCAAAATTGGACAGTACAATTCAACAATTGATCCAGTCTTATCTTGCAGAATATTCAGATAAAGGCATGAGCTATACCAAGTTGCAGGCTGACAGCGAATATAAATCCTTGCTTGAAGAAGCGCGTCAGGGTGCCAAACAAACTGCAAAGGACGAGCAAAAAACAGTATGTGAAGAGGTCCTAGACTACCAAGGCTAAGTAATTTACTTTTGAGAAATAAGATGATGTGCACATCATCTTATTTCGCTTACAGATTTCTTCACATTTCTACAGCTTCGCTACATTTCCCCACTTTTCAATTGCAAAAATAAGTTTAAGCTAGGCAAATTATTGTTCTAAATCTTTTTTTTGAGTTTTTTAATGAAAAGTCCATTATTTCAGGCTTTGGCCTTCTGTACAGTTTCCGCAGCAACTTTTTTCGGAACTTCCGCCTTCGCAGCCGATGAAAATATTAATGTTACTCCAACCCAGAAAGTGACCAAAGAGGAACTGGCTGCAATTTATGTTCTTTCAGAAATCTGCCCAAGCGTGGTTAAAGACAAGTCACAATTCAATCAAGGCTATAATAAGCTGGTGACAGAATATATGCCGGGTCAAAGCAATCCGGTGGAACGCTTAAATCAGATGGCAAAACAGAAAGATTTCCGCAATATTCTGGCTGAAGCACAAGCAGATGCCAAAAAAGCTGGGAAGCAAAAAAATCAGGTGATTTGTGACGAATTAACCACATATTAAAATTAAGCGATATTTGTGCCGATTACTTACAATACTTTTGAAATTAGACTGGGTTTCCCATAGAAGTCAGCCTAGCTTTGTCCTAAAATGCTAGGCTCTTCGTGCTTACATCAAGATATTGGAACCCACTAGAAATGACCCAAAAAACTGCCCTTGCTGCATTATTATTAATTCCTAGTTTCAGCTTTGCAGCAACTGTCTTATCTGCACCACCAGAATTGAATAATAAATCTTATGTGCTGATGGACTTCGAAACAGGGCAAATTCTCGCATCTAAAAATGAAAATGAAAAATTAGCCCCTGCTTCCATGACCAAGATGATGACCAGTTACATCATCGAGCAGAAACTATTAAGCGGTGAGCTGACTGAAGACGAACAGGTCCGTATGAATGAATCTGCATGGTGCCGCGGTAGCAGTGCGGAATCATGTATGTATGTACCTTTAAACGGTACGGCAACTGCGTTGGAAATGCTGCGCGGAATTATTATCCAGTCTGGTAATGATGCCTCTAAAGCAATGGCCGAACATATTGCAGGGAACGAGGGTACCTTTGCACATATGATGAATCAGGAAGCCAAACGTATTGGCATGACCAATACCAGCTTTATCAATTCAACCGGTATGCCTGCTGAAGGACATTATTCGACTGCCAAAGATATGGCTACATTGGCACAGCACATCATCAAAGACAGTTCAAAGTATTATCCGATTTATGCGGAAAAAGAATTTACTTTTAATGGGATTAAGCAAGGTAATCGTAATGCACTGCTATATACTGACCCAAGTGTAGATGGTTTAAAAACCGGTCATACCAATGAAGCTGGTTATTGTTTGACAACTTCTTCAAAACGTGGCCCTACCCGATTAATTTCAGTAATTTTTGGTGCACCAACTATGCAGGAACGTGCGACTCAGACACGTGAGCTGCTTGCCTGGGGTTATGCCAACTTCGAAACCAAAAATGTTCAGCCTGCCAAACAGGTACTCGCCAAAGCCAAAGTCTGGTTCGGCAAAGAAGATGAAGTCCAGATTGGCCTGGCTGAGAACTTTAATGTGACCATGCCAAAAGGTCAGGCCAACGCAATAAAAACCCAACTGGTGGTACAGCCTAAACTGACTGCACCTTTACAGCCAGGTCAGATAGTAGGTAAATATGTAGCCACTCTAGATGGCAAAGTAATTGCTGAAAAACCACTGGTTGCACTACAGGCAGTTGAAGAAGCAGGCTTCTTTGCACGTATGCTGGATCATATCAAGCAATTCTTTAGCAACCTGTTCTAAGTATTAATTTATAAATACTGTTTCAGACTAAAGCCAAAGCATACATTCCTGGAATGTATGCTTTTTTATTTTATAATGATCATAAATTTTCAGGGTAGTACTGACATGAGCCAAAATATTCGTTCTTATCTGAATACCACTCCGCAAGTGGCAGATTCCTGTTATATTGATCCCATGGCCGTAGTCGTGGGTGATGTAATTTTGGCTGAAAACGTCTCAGTCTGGCCTTTTGCCGTGATTCGTGGAGATGTTAACCATATCCATATTGGCAGAAATTCTAATATACAGGATCATGCCATGCTGCATGTTAGCCATAAGAAAGCCGACCAACCGGAAGGTTCACCCCTGGTTATTGGGGAAAATGTGACAATTGGTCATCACGTAACGCTGCATGGCTGTACCATTGGCAACCGTGTTCTGATCGGGATTAATAGTATTATTCTGGATAATGTGGTAATTCCGGATGATGTCATGATTGGTGCAGGAACTTTAGTACCACCGAATAAAGTTTTGGAAAGCGGCTGGCTCTATGTGGGGAGTCCTGCAAAAAAATTAAGACCTTTAACTGAAAAAGAAATAGCATTCTTGCCCTATTCAGCACAAAATTATGTAAAAGTTTCCCGAAACTATCTTGGATAAATAAAAATATTTATATCTCAATATATTATTTTAATCCTATTAGTTTAATGCTTGTTTAAAAACAAGCATGACTGGAGAATTAAAATATTTATTGCGGTCTATTGTTTCAAAATTAAACCAGCGACAGATGAAGCTTTCGTGCAAGCATGGAAAACACGTACAGAAGGGATTCATCTGGTTCTAGGTTCTTTAGGCTATCGCCTCCACAAAAACAAAAAGACCGGTGATTATATGGGTTATGCTCAATGGCCAAGCAAAACACAGTGGGAAAATGCCGGCTTTAACTATCTCAATTCACAAGAATATTTAAGTATAAGAAATCAGGGGAAGTAATGCGTGAAACCGTTATTTCAAGTATATTAGAATTAATCTCGGCATCATCCAAAATCAAATTCTTAAAATTTACTTGAAATATACCATTTCTCAAAATTGTAATATTAATTTTCAAACAATTTAATAAATTAATATTAATATTATATCTATTAAATACTTACTATGATTAAATTAATTTTATATAAAATTAGATACACATTATTAATATACATCCTATCAAGTATCAGTTAATTTCACCAAATAAGATTATAATTAAATATTATAATCTCAGATAATTTCATAACCGTCATAAGAGATTAATTAAAATGAAAAAATTATCTATTATCATTTTATCTTGCGTAGCATTATCTCCATTTTTTGTAAATTCTGCTTCCGCAAAAAAACCGGTAAACCAATGGACATGTGAGGACTTTCTTGTATTGGATGCTAAGTACCAACCAACTGCTGTTGGCGTAACTATAGCTTTAAATATGAATAATAAAGGTGTAGAAAATCAGATTATTGATACACAAGGTATTGAAAAGGTTACACCTATTATGGTTCAAGAGTGTAAGAAAGATAAAAAACAAAGCTTTAGACAACGTTTGGCTAAAGAATGGGCTAAAATAAAATAAGCCCTTCATCTGTCTTTTTATATAAAAAACAGTAATTAAAACTAATTACTGTTTTTTAGCTCTTTACGATTGATCATTATATTTTTTTCACCAATCATTTTAGGTTAATTAAATCCAGTGATTTAAACCATGAAGCATATTCTTAACCCTTTATTAAATACAATCCCTCCTAGATCTTTTATAGTTTTATAAAATATAAATTTAAATTAATAAAAATTTTATTTACAGCCCCTCATTTTATTACTTTAAAGATAATTAATTCATTAAATCTAATCCATTCATTTACATAAATTATTAAATATAAGACACTTCATTTCAGGGGCCTAAATCTTACAAAAATAAATATTTAACTGTTTAAACTTATTGTGAAATTGTCTATATTTTCACCTAGATCATCCTAAAGATTTAGAATATTTTAAATTATATAAGTAAGAGTGGAGAATACTTCCATGTTGAAAATAAAAAATCTGATTTCAAAAACCATAGTCAGCTGCATATGCTTGGGTTCCGCATATGTGTTCGCTTCTCCCGCTCCAGCCAATCAGGATAAAACCCTGTTTTCTGATATTGCAGCAAAAACACCAGGTACACTGCTGTCTATGAAAGAGCAAACTCCCGATCTCTTTACTAATGCTTCACAACGGTTTTTAATTAATTATCGCAGTCGTGGAGTAAATGCCGAGCCTATCGTCACTTCTGGATTCATTTTATTGCCTAAAGGCAAGGCACCCAAAGGAGGCTGGCCTGTACTAGCCTGGGCTCATGGTACAACTGGGGTGGCCGATACCTGTGCACCCTCTGAGGATTATGTGGGCGGGCCAGTACATGTCTACCAGCAAATTGCAGCAACGGCCCTAAATGCCTGGCTTGCGCGTGGTTATGCAGTAGTCGCACCCGACTATCAAGGTTTAGGTACGCCCACCTTACATCCCTATATGAATGCCCAGAGCCAGTTGCATACTGTAGTGGATGCTGTAAGAGCGGCCCATTTTTTAAAGCCCTATCAGTTTAGTAAAGACTGGTATGTCATGGGACATAGCCAAGGTGGTGCTGCCACTATTATGGTAGCCGCACATGGGCAAAAATATGCACCAGAATTCAAGCTTCGGGGAGCAATTGCTCTTGCGCCAGGAGGGTATCAATATCAGGGAATTGCTGAATATGTAAAAACTCATCCACAGATTTCATCGAGTGTTGCTTCGTTTTTTCCTATTGTTCTTTTAGGTGCTGAAGCAGCAGATCCAACGCTTAACCCTACGAATCTCGTTAGCCCCGAGATGAATAAAATTCTTACTTTTGCACGTAGTCGTTGTTTGTCAGAATTGCAAGATGACTTAAAGCAAGCGCCCAAAACAGTTTTCAAGCCCGATGCCAATCTGACACCTTTGATTACCTATCTAAAAAAACAGTCAATTGAAAATATGATCCCTACCGTACCTGTGATGCTGGTACAAGGTGATAAAGATCAACTGGTCGATCCTCGTGGAACTTATGCTTACTTTCAGCAAATTTGTAAAATGAAAAAACCTATCGAATTCCATGAAGTTAAAGGTGGAGATCATCGTGATTCCCTAAGACAGAGTCCCACCCTGATTGGCAACTTTATTAATTCTGTGGACCAAGGGAAATTTCAAAGTAACTGTAATCTAAAATAATATAAAGTATTGAGCCGTCTAGTCAGAGCTCAATGCATAGATGCGATTGAAAATATATTAAAGCTCCTTTTTCAAAGGGGCTTTTTTACAAACACATTTTCGCATATTTCAGCCAGGTGTCAGCCTATAACCTTATTTAATAGCGAGAATTTTAATGTTTTTCCTTTATTTATACCGCTCGATTCCTTTTTAAAATCTCGATTATTTACAGAATCAAAGAAATCCTGCCCTTCACATAGCCACACACCCCAAAATTTTATACAATAGTGCATCCTTTTCCATGGTGCTGCCTTATGACCGCTTGGACTGCTCACGTCACTGTCGCAACTGTTGTTGAAAAAGACGGAAAGTTCCTGTTTGTAGAAGAACATGCTGAAGGTGTGATGCACACAGTTTTTAATCAGCCAGCAGGTCATGTCGAATGTGGTGAAAGCATTATTGAAGCTGCCATTCGTGAAACTATGGAAGAAACAGGTCATACCGTGGAAGTAAAACACTTGTTGGGTATATATACCTATACTCCACCGATGTTCCCTGACCGCACCTATTACCGTTTCTGTTTCTTGGCCAATTCCATCGCCTATGATCCGAATGCCACTTTAGATACAGGCATTGTCGGTCCAGTGTGGATGACGCTTGATGAACTGATTGAGTCTGCTCGCGCACGTAGCCCACTGGTAATTAAAGCCGTGCAAGATGCACTTTCAGGTCAAAAATATCCTTTATCGCTCATTTACGAGCACCAAAATTCTCCCTTAATTTCAAATTTGGATGCCTAATCCTATGCAACAACGTGTCATCGTCGGTATGTCTGGTGGTGTAGATTCATCTGTGTCTGCAGCACTCCTACTTCAACAGGGTTATCAGGTTGAAGGTCTTTTCATGAAAAACTGGGAAGAAGATGACGGCACAGAATACTGTACGGCAATGGAAGATCTTGCCGATGCACAAGCCGTTTGCGACAAGATCGGGATTAAACTGCATACTGCCAATTTCGCGATGGAATACTGGGATCGCGTCTTCGAGCATTTCCTGGCAGAATATGCAGCCGGACGTACGCCTAACCCAGACATTTTATGTAATAAAGAAATTAAATTTCGTGCCTTTCTCGATCATTCAGTGAACCTTGGTGCAGACTTTATTGCGACAGGTCACTATTGTCGTCGTGGTGAAACCATGACCAACTCACGTGGTGAAGAATATGCACCGCTACTGCGTGGTGTGGACAATAACAAAGACCAGACTTACTTCCTGCATGCTGTCCATGGTCGTGAAATTAATAAGACTCTGTTCCCTGTTGGCGAAATTGAAAAGCCACAAGTCCGTAAAATTGCAGAAGAATTAGATCTGGTTACGGCCAAGAAAAAAGACTCGACTGGGATCTGTTTTATTGGTGAACGTCGTTTTAATGACTTCTTGAAGCAATATTTACCCGCTCAACCCGGAAAAATCGTACTGGAAGACGGTAAAGAGGTTGGTGATCATCACGGCTTAATGTACTATACGCTCGGTCAACGCGGTGGCATTGGTATTGGCGGTATGAAAGGAGCTGCTGAAGGCGCCTGGTTCGTATTGCATAAAGATATCGAAGGCAATCGTCTGGTGGTCGGCCAAGGCCATGAACATCCTCTCATGCAAAGTACTACACTTTGGAGTGAGGCAATTGACTGGGTGGCAGGTGAGCAGGATATTCCTGAAACAGGTTTCCGTTGCACAGCCAAAACCCGTTACCGTCAGACTGATCAGGCATGTACTGTGTATCAAGATTCAGAAGCGCCGAATGGTGTTCGTGTTGAGTTTGATGAACCTCAACGTGCGGTGACCCCAGGTCAAAGCGTGGTGTTCTATTCAGGTGAAGTTTGTTTAGGGGGTGGTGTGATTCATCATACCAATGCGCCTAAACCTGATTTTATAAAAGGATGAATTCGGCATGACGGAGTTACCATTTCAACCAGCCATAACGTTGAATACTCGTCAAAATCGTGCTTTGGCATTAGCGGGTGTGTTTCAGGCCACCCAGCTAACCCATATGACAGCGGTGACAGGTCAGCAAAGCATTGGTGAAAGTGGTAACTTCTATTTTGAACAGTTAATTAAAGCCAGTCTTAATATCCGCCCCGGCAGCAATCAGAACGCCCAGACATTAGACTTTTTTAACCAGTTGGCCGATGTTTCCTTAGGTTTAAAAACATTAGAAAGCAGCCTGATTCAGCCCTTCAACACTTCCCCCAAATCCAGAATTCCAAAACTTTCCAGTACAAAACTTCCAATGACCTATGCAATGGCACTTCTTCAGTTAGAAAAGAAGGTCTATAGCAATCCCAAATTTGTTGAAATTATTGAACAGTCCCAACAGAAAATTCTCAGACAGCTTTCTTTCTTTGATAATAATTATCTGCACCCCAGCATCATTGCCAATCTAGCTCAAACCTATGTCGATACTGCCGGACAGATTAATCCGCGCATTATGGTACGTGGCAATGCCGAAGCCTTTAAAGATGCCGGACACACCAATCGCATTCGTGCGTCTTTATTTACCGGTTTGCAAATGGCACACCTGTGGCGTCAGCTCGGTGGCAGCTCTTGGGGCATGGTATTTGGCAAACGCAAGTTGCTACAAGATATTCAGAATCTAGCGCGTTTACAGTTTCAGGTGGTTTAACTGATGCTGCACGTGTTTCGTTTTACGTTTAATTCCAAAATCTAAGGAATCGATATGAACGCTTTAACTGCACTTTCTCCATTAGATGGACGTTACGCGAGCAAATGTGATGCTCTACGTCCCTTTCTTTCTGAGTTTGGTTTAATCCATGCTCGTGTGACTGTTGAAGTGCGTTGGTTACAAGCGCTTGCAAACCACCCGGAAATTACTGAAGTTCCGGCGTTTTCAGGCGAAACTAATGCAGCGCTTGATGCGATTGTGAGCGATTTTTCTGAAGATGATGCCAATCGCATCAAAGAGATCGAACGCACCACCAACCACGACGTTAAAGCGGTTGAATATTTCCTGAAAGAAAAAATCGCTGGTATTGAAGAACTTAAAAATGCCGGTGAATTCATTCACTTTGCATGTACGTCTGAAGATATTAACAACCTGTCACATGCCTTGATGCTGAAAAGTGGTCGTGATGTACTGGTTGCATCTATGCAGCAAATCATTGATTCAATCGTTGCGCTTTCTGAAAAACATGCAGACCAGCCAATGTTGTCTCGTACTCACGGTCAAACTGCAAGCCCGACGACTTTGGGTAAAGAAATGGCGAACGTGGCTTACCGTCTTGCACGCCAAATCAAACAGTTCAAAAATGTTGAGCTACTGGGCAAAATCAATGGTGCAGTCGGTAACTACAATGCGCACTACTCTGCTTACCCAGACATCAACTGGCCTGCGCATTCACAAGCATTTGTAGAGTCTTTGGGTCTAGATTTCAACCCGTACACCACTCAGATCGAGCCACATGACTACATGGCAGAACTGTTTGATGCGCTTCGTCGTTTCAACACAATCCTGATCGATTTTAACCGTGATGTTTGGGGTTATATTTCGCTTGGTTTCTTCAAGCAAAAGCTGAAAGATGGCGAAGTTGGTTCTTCAACCATGCCACATAAAGTGAACCCAATTGACTTCGAAAACTCTGAAGGTAACTTAGGGCTTGCCAATGCTGTACTTGCCCACTTAGGTGAAAAACTTCCAGTTTCTCGCTGGCAGCGTGACCTGACTGACTCTACTGTGCTTCGCAACATGGGTGTTGGTTTTGCGCAAAGCTTAATTGCTTTTGAAGCGTGCTTAAAAGGTATTGGTAAACTTGAGTTAAACGCTGCGCGTATTAATGAAGATCTGGACAATGCTCAAGAAGTATTGGCTGAACCAATTCAAACTGTAATGCGTCGTTACAACGTTGAAAAACCGTACGAAAAACTAAAAGCGCTTACTCGTGGTCAAGCCATGACTCGCGACATGATGGTTGATTTCGTAAATGGTAACGAGTTGGAAGCTGTTCCTGCTGCTGAGCGGGCGCGTTTAGCAGAAATGACTCCTGCTACTTACACAGGTAATGCTGCAGATCAGGCAAAACAAATTAAGGACTTGATCGCTAAAATTTAATTCAGACGATTAAGACTAAAAGCGAAGCTCCGGCTTCGCTTTTTTATTTATAATTATGATCAGTTTAAAATAATTGCATAAGACGCCGATGATAGATCATCAATTAAGTAGCAAGCATTTTGTCAGTTTAGTGATTCTGGCAATCGCAGTTATAGTGGCCAGCATTCAACCTTTAGAAATAGAGTCATATTTGCTCCATCAAGCGGGCACAGTTTTTATGGTGCTGATGCTACTCCTCTGCTTATATAAGATTGGAATAAATTTTCTCAGTTTTAATCTTTATATTCTTTTTCTGCTGATCCATGTGGTGGCAGCCCATTATCTGTATTCTTATGTGCCATATAACCAGTGGATTGAGCAAATTTTTGGTTTTAATCTGAATGAAACAATGCATTGGTCACGCAATATGTTTGACCGTTTTGTTCACTTGGCCTACGGATTATTACTTTATCCTGTTTTTTATCGTTTGTTTCAAGTCTGGATTCCACAGCAGAAACCACTCACGATTTTTCTTTTGGTTATTCAATTTGTGATGGCCGGCAGCCTGATTTATGAATGGCTTGAATGGTTCATTGCTATTCGTCTGTCTGCAGAGGATGCGGAAAACTATAATGGACAGCAAGGCGATATCTGGGATGCACATAAAGATATGTTACTTGCAACCATTGGTGCCATAATCACAGGTAGCATCATGTTAATACAGTCGGATAAACAGTCTTCCTGACACTATCTTCTAATTTTATTAAAAAAATCATTTATATAGAATTTTATTTTCCACAATTAAATTTGACTTAAAATTGATATTAATTTTTAGCATAAAAATATTTATAGGAGACTCCCTGATAATAAAATGCTCTATTAATGGAAAGTTAAAATAAAATTTTAACTTTATTAATTCAATTTAATTCTGAGCAAGATAAAAGTAAAACCAGGACATCATTTTCCTTATTTGACTATACATGATCATATATAACTAAACACACCTTAATATCAACAAAAATTAACCCATTTAATAGACCTGAGATTGTATGATCTTCGATATCGAATAATTAAAACTAGGTAATAAGAAATGGCTCACAATATTATTCTGATCACATGGGATGAACCCTCAAAAGCCTTTGAAGGTTTTAATAAATTAAAAAATTCACCTATCCAAAATATTAACGAAATTACCCTTCTCAAACGTCACGAAAATGGAAATTTCAAAATTGAAGAACAATTAGATCCTAGGCAGGATAGCGGCTTGGTAGGCGGAGGCCTGCTTGGTGCCTTAATTGGAATATTAGGCGGCCCACTCGGGATTGTTCTAGGCTTTACTGCGGGTGCATTACTCGGTGAGTCTTATGACATTAATCATGAGCAGGACGATATGGCTGTATTGACAAAAATCAGCCAAGCCTTACCTGAAGAAAGCACAGGCTTGCTCATTGATGCTTATGAAGAATCTGAAGATTTTATTGATGCTTTATTTGACAAAACCGGTGCGACCATTTATCGCTGGAGTTTTGATGATGTGCAATCAGAAATTGAAGCGAGCGTTGAAGCCTGGCATGAATCGCAGCGTATCGCCAATGTAACCCTAAAAGAACAAAAAAAGGCTGAACACAAAGCAAGACGTCAAGCAAAATGGGAAGCTCTTAAATCCCGCTTCCATCTGTCCAAATAACCCGGCGAACAGATAGTCCAATCTTGAATCAATATCCTGTGATTACATCTTCAATGCAGGACATTATTGTATAGATAAAAAAAGCTCACAGAATATGAGCTTTTTTTATTCACTAACTTTTATAACCAATGATTACAGTTTTGGATCACGCATTTGTACCAAGTTTGCATTGGCTTTGCTTAAGCTTTCCATGACTTTATTCATGACAGTCGGCACAAGTGAATCAGCAATTTGCGCTGCTTGCAGGCCCAATTTTTCACCCAAAGTTGGTTTCTTGCGAGTCTGCAGTAAATAAATATCATGCTGAGTTAACACATTAAGCAAGTATTCATCCGAGGTTTGCAGGGTATCAACAAGATTAAGATCCAGCGCATCCCGACCATACCAATGCTCCCCAGTTGCTACTTTTTCAATATTGAGCTGCGGGCGATACTTCTCAACAAAATGTTTGAATAAAGCATGGGTTTGCTGCAATTCTTCCTCAAACTTGGCTTTACCCTCTTCGGTATTTTCACCGAACATAGTCACAGTACGTTTGTACTCACCTGCGGTATAGAGTTCAAAGTCAATTTTGTTATCTTTCAACAGACGGTTAAAATTTGGTACCTGAGCAACCACTCCAATTGAACCCACAATTGCAAAAGGCGCCGAAATAATTTCATTAGCGATACATGCCATCATATAGCCACCACTAGCGGCTACTTTATCGACACAGATGGTCAGATGAAAACCTGCTTCACGTAAACGCACTAGTTGCGCTGCAGCAAGTCCATAACCATGCACCATACCGCCTGGACTTTCCAGACGCACCACAACACGGTCACGGCCTGCTTTGGCAGTGGCGAGAATCAAAGTGATTTCTTCACGCAAACCTTCTACTGCGGAAGCAGCCATATCACCTTTAAAATCGAGTACATAGATTTTCTGATTGGTTTTCTTACGCGCACGCGCCTCTTTTGACAGTTGTTGTGACAACTGTAAAAGTTCCAGTTTAGAGCCAGTAGTTTGCGCTATTTTTTTTCTTTGTTCATTGATACGCGCATTGAGATGACTAATACGGATTTCAGCGGACAGTTTTGGAGTATGAAATAACATAAAAAATCAGTTCTCTATTTAATTAGTTCGGGCTTCTTACTTTAGATTAGGTCAATTTATGTTTTTTTCAATACAATATTGTTGCTTAATTGATTAGTATTACAAAAAACCTATTTCCTACTGATAGTCGGTCTTGGCAATCATACCCACTAACAGGGCATAATTCGCATATAAAGCTTTGTGCTGTTTTGTCTTATTTATATAGAGATTCAGACTTATCCCATACAGCAAGCAGATCCAAATAAAATATGCTGTCCTTTTACAGTTGATGCTATAAACCACCTACGATTACACTCAACGTAATCAGCAACATCAGAAAGACTGACATCTTTTTTATCATTTCCATAGACTGTACAACCTTTTCCATATTTATTTTTTGGTAGCTCTGCCATTTTCTAAAATTTAGTATGCTAAAGGAATTTTGGAAAAACTAGATTCTCTTTATTTTTCCAAAATTTAATGACCCTATTCCTTTATTCTATATACATTCATTCTGTCCAGAGATAAAAAAAGAGCTATATAGCTCTTTTTTCAGAAAGTAATAATTAACCAAAACGCCCTGTAATATAGGCTTCAGTCAACTGATGATCTGGCTGGGTAAAGACTTTTTCGGTCGAGTTGACTTCAATCAGATCACCCAGATGGAAATACGCAGTGCGGTCAGAAACCCGTGCAGCCTGTTGCATGGAGTGAGTTACAATCGCGATGGTATATTGCGTAGATAGCTCAGAAATCAACTCTTCCACTTTAGCGGTTGCAATAGGATCAAGAGCTGAACATGGTTCATCCATCAGGATCACTTCAGGTGATACTGCAATTGTACGTGCGATACATAGACGCTGCTGCTGACCACCTGACAAACCTGTTCCCGGCTGATTCAAACGGTCTTTCACTTCTTCCCACAAGCCGGCTTTACGTAGGCTGCCTTCCACAATTTCCTCAAGATCATACTTGTCACGTGCTAAACCGTGCAATTTCGGGCCATATGCTACGTTATCAAAAATTGATTTCGGAAACGGATTCGGCTTCTGGAACACCATACCGACTTGGGCACGCAACAATACCACATCCAGGTTTGGATCATAAATATCCTGATTGTCCAGCATAACCTTACCACTCACCCGACAACTGTCGATAGTGTCATTCATGCGATTTAAGGTACGCAGGAAGGTTGATTTACCACAGCCTGAGGGCCCAATAAAAGCAATCACTTCATTTTCATAAATGTTCAGGTCAATACCCTTAATCGCTTCCGCTTCACCATAGTACACATGCACATCGGAAGTACTAAGTTTCACATTCGTCACCTTTGCATCTTTTTTGCTGCTTTGTGTATCGAACTGGGAAACAAACGGAGTTGCCGGCTTTTGGGTCGCCTCATCCGAGCTAAATTGTGTCTGTTGTGAATTCACGGATCGATCCTTTTCTAAGGAATTTTGAATAATAGTTGTGTTCATGATTCTGCCCCCTATTACCAACGGACTTCAAATTTCTTACGTAGCCAGATAGCCAGACTGTTCAAGCTGATCATCATGGCCAGAAGTACAATAATTGCCGCTGCAGTACGACCTTCAAAGAAGTTACGCAATTCATTGCCTTGCCATAAGAAAATCTGCACCGGTAAAGCCGTTGACTGATCAAATGGAGTAGCTGGAACGCTGGCAACAAAAGCACTCATTCCGATCAATAATAATGGTGCTGTTTCACCCAAAGCTTGTGCAACTCCGATGATTGCGCCCGTTAAAATACCCGGCAAAGCCAATGGCAACACATGATGGAATACTGTCTGAATACGGGAAGCGCCGAGTCCTAAAGCTGCCTGACGAATCGAAGGTGGAACAGCTTTAAGTGATGCACGTGTGGTAATAATCACGGTCGGCAAGGTCATCAGACTCAGAACCAGACCACCCACCAATGGTGCTGAGAGTGGCAAATGCATCCAGCCAATGAAAATTGCTGCACCCAACAGACCGAAGACAATTGAGGGAACGGCTGCCAGATTGTTGATATTGACTTCTACGACATCGGTAATCCAGTTTTTCGGTGCAAATTCTTCCAGATAGATCGCAGAGGCTACCCCGATTGGAATCGAGATAAAGATCACGATCATCATCATGAACAGCGAGCCCATGAAGGCACCTGCCAGTCCGGAAGTTGCCGGCGAACTGCGCGAATCCGGGCTAGTAAAAATATTGGTATTGAAACTATTCTCGATTACACCAGCGGCTTTCATTTCATCCGCCACCTGACGTACTTCAGGACTTAGTTGCTGCTGTTCATCTGGAAGATCACGGTCAATATTTCCAGCTAACCAGACATCAACATTAGCATCAGCCAGAATTTTCACTTCTTTGCTTTGACCGACCAGAGCTGGATCTTTCATAACCATGTCACGCAAACGGTAAGCTTCCGAGCTAGTATATATAGAACCCAGTTCATCACGTTGACTTTCCAGCTTGCGGTCTTTGGCAATCATGCCGTTGATAATCAGGGCATCCCAATCCACCATGCCCACTTCGGTCTGCCATGCAATAAAGCGATCTTCAAACTGCACCGGAGATTCTCCTGCAAGAGGCTTTGGTTTCGGGCCAATATTCACAATGGCAGGATCGAAATAGATCGGCAAATTCATACTGCTTTGCCAGAATGCAGGAAGACCTTTGGACAAAATGCTACCGAACAGCAATACCACAAAGAACAAACCTGCAAGTACCGCAGAGAAACCAAATAGACGGAAGGTTTTTTCTTTACGATGACGTCGTGCCAAAGAGCTTTGAATGGTCTTCTTACGCTTTTCACGCAGCTCGGCAGCGACGGATGGATCAATACGCTGATCCACAGGCGTTGTATTTGAAGTACTCATTAGTCGTATTGCTCACGATATTTACGCACGATGATCAGTGCAACAATGTTCAAACCTAAGGTAATGACGAATAGCGTCAATCCTAGTGCAAAGGCCACCAGTGCTTGCGGACTAGCAAAATCAGTATCACCAGTTAGCTGATTGACGATGGTAATCGTAACCGTAGATACGGCTTCAAGCGGATTGGCATGCAGCTGCGGACTGTTACCGGCTGCCAGGACCACAATCATGGTCTCACCAATCGCACGTGACGCTGCCAACAGGAACGCACCAATAATACCGGGCAAGGCTGCAGGTAAAACCACCTGACGGATCGTTTCAGATTTGGTGGCACCCAAACCCAAAGAACCATCACGTAAAGCACGTGGTACTTGAGTAATAATGTCATCTGACAGAGAAGATACAAATGGAATGATCATGATGCCCATGACCAGACCGGCTGTCAGCGCACTGGTGGCATTAATTTCGAGTCCAACCAGAGCACCCATGCTTTTAAGGAATGGACCGATAATCATCAAGGCAAAGACCCCATAGACAATCGTAGGAATACCCGCTAACACTTCAATGGTTGGTTTTGCCCAAGAGCGGAATCTCGGTGAGGCATACTCTGCCAGATAGATCGCAATCATCAGGCCAACTGGAACCGCAACCAGAAGTGCGATCCCGCTGACCATGAGCGTGCCCCATAACAATGGCAATAAACCATAACTGCCCTCAGCACTGCCTGAGGTACTAAAACCCGGGTTCCATTCGGTACCAAAGAAGAAATCCAGTGGGCTGACAAAGCTGAAGAAGCGCATCGCCTCGCCAAACATCGACATCACAATCCCGAGGGTGGTCAGAATTGCCACACCAGAACACAATGCCAGGCCGATATTAATCATTTTCTCGACCTGGTTACGCGCACGAAATTCCTGGCTAATATGTTTCTTGGCCCAGACCAGACCAGCCAGCGCTGCCGAAATCACTACTGCCAGTTTGGCAAAGGTACCGATGGTTGAAAATTTAGCCAGCTGTTCTGCCGCTGCGACCTCATAAGCTGCAGGGGTATCACTCACCCCAAAACCTGAAGCTAGTGCCTGAACACGATCGATGACAACACTCAGACTTGCCGAATCCAGACTGGCCGAAACATTTTCTGGCAAATGCTTAAGTACCACCTGCTCCAGAAAACTTGGCTCAACCATGTTCCAAACAATCAAAATTAAAAACGCAGGGATACCACACCATAGTGCAACCAGGGCACCATAATATCCGGGACGCGAGTGTAAGTTTGCAGAATTGCTTCCCTTACCTGCTAAGTTACGGCTTTTACTTAATCCGATTTGATAGGCTATGGCCATGATGGCCAATAACACACCTATAAGTAGCAGATTCATGTATTCTCCACTGTTTTTTCAATTTTAATGGTTTGAAAAAACTTGTTTATCGCAAAAAGCCGATGGCAGGTTGACCCTACCACCAGCATTTTCAAAATCAGTGATTACTTCACTACAACCACTTTACCCGCCTTGAAATTTGCCAGAACTGCTGCACGTTCTTTATCAGACATTGAAATCAGACCTGCTTTTTCCAGCTTAGAGCCTTTGCCAGACACTTTTTTGTTCAGGAAGTATTCAGTAAACTGCGGTAAGCCTTTGATTGATTTTAAGTGTTCACCTTTAACGTAGAAGAACAGTGGGCGGGATACCGGATAAGCACCATTTAAAATGGTCTTTTCAGAAGGTGCTACATTGTTCACCGTCGCAACACGCAGACGGTCACGATTCTGGTCATAGAAACCTAAACCAAACACACCCACCGCACTTGGAGAAGTTTTCAAACGTGCCAATGTTTCGGTATAGTCACCGGCAATTTCAACTACACGGCCATCTTTACGGAATGTAGAACAGGCTTTTTTCTTGGCATCTTTGTCTAGAGACTTAATTGCAGCGTACGTTTCACAACCTGCATCCACCATTTTCTCCTGGAAGACTTCGCGCGTACCATGATTCGAAGCCGGGATTACCAGTGTGATCGGTTCATTCGGCAGGTTTTTATCAATCTGGTTCCAACGCGTATAAGGGTTAGCAACCATTTTTCCATTGGATGGAAGCTCTGCAGCAAGTGCAGCGAAGACATGCTGTGGACGCAGTTTATAAGCAGCTTTGTTGGCATTTGATGCAAATACAATACCGTCGTAACCGATTTTGATTTCTAATACCTGATTAACGCCATTCTTTTTACATTCTGCCAGTTCAGTACTTTTGATTTGACGAGAAGAGTTTGCGATATCAATGGTATTATCCCCTACACCATTACAGAACTGCTTTAAACCGCCTGAAGAACCGCCAGAACCGACGACTGGTGTTTTAAACTGTGGAAAAGTATTACCGAATTCTTCTGCCACGATACTGGCATATGGAAGTACAGTTGAAGAACCTGCAATTTGAATGGTGTCACGAGCTGCATGTGCAGTCGTTACAGCAGCTGCCCCGGTTACTGCTAATGCTAAAGCTAAATTTGTAAAGCGCATTCTAGTATCTCTCTCATTTATGCAAATTTGGAGTACACCACTTTTTATTCAGTTTTGTACTTCTTTCGATACCTGCATTTTGATTTTAGAATATGACAGATAAGTTACAGCTTTATTACGATTTAGTGATTTTTAATCTAGCGGTTTTTTCTTGATTAAATTTTTATGGATTTCAATGATTAAGTTCTTTATATCATTCAGTTCAATAAAAAATTTAGACCGATGACATGTAACATTTTTTATAAACCCGAACCCAAGATAAATCCTGCTCCTCAGTTTTACATAAGCCTATGACAAATAAATAACAGGCTAAACGGGATTCAGACCTTCTGGATTTTTGTGGTGAATTTTGATCTGGGAAATGACCTTTTTTGTTTTTTTAAAGCCCATAAAAAAAGGAGATCATTTCGATCTCCTTTTTATTTAAATACAGAATTTCAATCTAATTTTATACAAAAATATTATGCATCTACCTGAACCTTTGGAATGCGATATTTAATCAGGAAGACACAGCAGAGAGCCAATAATAGAGGTACGCCAAGCGCATAAAAATAACCTGAAACACCATATTGCGTGAGTACAATTCCGCCAATGGCTGATCCTAAAATTGCACCCATACGGCCCATTCCAATTGCCCACCCTGTGGCAGTTGCTCGAACTTGAGTTGGATATGCAGCGACCACCAGGTAATTCAAAGCCAACTGCTGACCGCCAATTCCAAATCCTGCCAATGCAATCAAAGCGAAGATATAGCCCCACTGATTACTTTCAATAAATAAACCTAAACCAGCGACGATCACCAATCCTGTAATTAGCATAAAAGTGAGAATTTTAGCTGTATTTACTTTAGGTAGCCAATAAGCTAATGGCAAGGCAAATAAGATAAAGGCAGCATTTACTGTAACGGATGCATAAGGCGCATTTTCCGGTGCCAATCCTGCCTGTTTCAATACAGTCGGCAACCACGATAACAACATAAACCACGCAATCCAGTTAAAGAAATAAGTACCCCATACGCCAATGGTAGTACGAGCCAAATTATTTTGAAACAAGATCGCCAACTTGGCTTTTTGTTGTTGTGTCTTATTTGGCTGAAGTAGGTCTTTGACTTTAATCTCGCCAATCCCCGGAGAAATTTTATTGAGAATTTTTTGAATTGATCTCAAAGAGGAACTTTTATTGTTTTGCGCTAAATATTCCAAAGATTCAGGCAACAAGAAATACATGACAAACAGCAATAGCAACGGGAATCCACCGCCAATCAAATAGATCCCTTGCCAACCTAGCACTGGCAAAATCTTGGCAGCCAGTAAGCCACCTAACATTGCCCCTGCTGGCAAGGCTAACAAAACGCCTGTAGTAACTGTGCCTTTGAAACGTTGCGGAGAATATTCGGCAGCCAATGCAAGCAACACAGGTGTCGCTCCACCCATCCCCAATCCAGCAATAAATCTCAATACTAATATTTGATCAACACTCGTCACATACGCAATAAATATAGTTGCTAGAGAAAAAATGGCCGTACATATGATTAATGTTTTTCGACGTCCTAATTTATCCCCTACTAGTCCTAAGAGCATTGCACCTATCGTCATTCCGACGATACCTGCAGTTAAAATCGGTGCTAATGCACCTGTTTCTAAGTCAAAGTGTACTAGCAAGGCGGGTGCAGTAAATGCAACAGCTTGGGTGTCAAAACCATCAAATAATGCAATCAGAAAACAAAGTGCAATGACCATCCACTGATACTTAGAAATTCTTTGATCAATCACCGTTTTGATGAGTGATTTTTCTTGTATATTTTGCTCCATATTTCCGAGTTTTCCATTTTATTTTGAATAGCTTATTATTTTGAAAAACACGCAGCAAAGACTTAAAAGGTATATTTATATATTGAGGCTAGTTTGATCCTGGCCTCTAAAACTAAAATTTAATTATAAAAAAAGGAGATCTTTCGATCTCCTTTTTTCACACCACAATCACTTATGCAATGGGTGGCGTATAAGTGCCATCAGCGATTGAATCCTTGATTCGATCCGCTTCTGCAAGCACCAATGCCAGCAAGTTCTTCACGTTATCAAGCGTTGCAACCGGGCTTAAAGTGGTCATTTTCAGAGACTGAACCTGTCCCACTTTCGTCACACCAATGTTCGCTTCACCACGCGCAAACAATTCGTCTGCTACGTTCTGGTTCAGGGCATCCAAAAATTCTGCTGGATAAGCTGCTGGAACTACACGGAACAGAACTGATGCAAATTGCGGCTCGACCAGAAGTTCCAGACCATCAGTTGCCTTGATATAGTCTGCCACTTCACGCGTCAATTTTACGCCATGGTCAATCATTGAACCATATAACTCTTCACCAAGTGCTTCAACGGTCATCCACAATTTCAACGCGTCAAAACGACGAGTCGTTTGCAGAGACTTCGATACCAGGTTTGGAACGCCATGCTCTTCATCATAAGCGGAGTTCAGATACTCAGCTTCATAATGCATGAAACGATAATTCGCCTCATCTTTCAGCAGGAACGCGCCACAAGAAATGGTCTGGAAGTAATGCTTATGAAAATCAAGCGTGATCGAATCAGATAATTCAATACCATCTAGCATTGAACGATATTCATTCGACAGGATCAGCGCACCACCCCATGCCGCATCGATATGCATCCACGCGCCATATTTATTAGTGATTTCACGAATCTGTTTCAGCGGATCAATCGCACCCGCATCCGTTGTACCTGCAGTCGCAACCACACATGCCACGATTTTACCTTCAGACTGAAGGTGCGCCATGGTTTTTTCTAGTGCATCTACGTCCATCTGTGCATTTTCATTCACAGGAACAGTTACAACAGACTGGAAGCCCATGCCCATCATGGCCATGTTCTTTTGCACAGAGAAATGTGCATTTTCAGAACAGATGACTTTGACGTTGCGCATTGCATCCGCAGGAATACCATCACGCTGAACAGACCACGGATTGCCGTTTTCGTCTTTCCAGTTTTTTGCGATGCAGGCATCACGTGCCAGCAATACACCCATCAGGTTCGATTGTGTACCACCAGAAGTAAATACCCCTGCCTGACCTGAACCATAACCCACTTTTTGACGCAACCAGTCGATTAACTGAACTTCCATCAAAGAACCCGCTGGGCTTTGATCCCAAGAGTCCATTGACTGGTTAGTTGCATTAATCAGCACTTCTGCAATCTGGCTTGCCACCATGGTAGGACAGTGCAAATGCGCTAGAGAATGCGGATGATGTACTTTCAGGCTTTTGTTGAGGAATAGCTCAACCATACGCTCTAAAGACTTCTGGAGGCCCATACCTTCTTGAGAAGGCTTGAAAGAAATTGCGCTACGCAATTCCTTAATGCTACCGCCTGGGTACATTTTGTCGTCTTGCAACCATGCTGCAACCGCTTTGGTCGCCTGTTCCATTGCTGACTCATAGTCAGCAATGGATGCAGCATCATTGCAGAGTAACGCTTTACGATGTTCTGCAAAATCTACCATGAATTATACGCCTCGAACTGCTATCAGAGCTTCAGCAACCGCTCTCTTGAAGCGGACAATAACTTCTTCACATTCTGTTTGAGTGATGATCAGTGGGCAAAGTAAACGGATTACCGTACCGTTACGACCACCTTTTTCAAGTAACAGTTTGTTGTTGAAACAAGCGGTCTGAATTGCTGCGGCCAATTGACCATCAGCAGGCAAAGAGCCCATATGATCCGCTGGTTTACGCTCGTCAACAATCTCAACCCCGATCATCAGACCACGGCCACGCACGTTGCCAATACATGGAAATTCATTGGCTAACTCTTTTAATGCAGACTGTAGATAATCACCGCGCTCTTGTGCATTTTGCGCCAGGTTCTGCTCTTTAATCGTATTGATTGTCGCAAGACCCGTACCCATAGCCAACTGGTTGCCACGGAAAGTACCGGTATGTCCGGCAGGCTGCCATGCATCAAACTTGCGTTTAATACCTAGAACCGCAAGTGGCAGGCTACCACCCACGGCTTTAGACATCACTACAACATCAGGCTCAATGCCGGCATGTTCGAATGCAAACATCTTGCCTGAACGCGCAAAGCCTGCCTGTACTTCATCAAGAATCAACACGATGTTGTGCTTTTCAGTCACCTCACGGATTTTTTGCAACCATTTTACTGGCGCAGTCACCACACCGCCTTCACCCTGAATCGCTTCGAGGATTACAGCTGCAGGTTTGGTCACGCCGCTTTCGACATCCTCAATGAAGTTTTCAAAGTAGTAAGTCAGGGCATCTACACCGGCTTCACCGCCAAGACCCAATGGGCAACGGTATTCATGCGGATACGGCATAAATTGCACGCCTGGCATTAAACCGTTCACTGCATTTTTCGCAGACAGGTTACCTGTCATTGCCAATGCACCGTGAGTCATACCGTGATAACCGCCAGAGAAGCTGATTACAGAGCTACGACCGGTAAAGGTTTTCGCGAGTTTGATTGCAGCTTCTGTTGCATCTGCACCGGATGGACCGCAGAACTGCAAGCAGTACTCTTCTTGACCACCTGGAAGATAAGAAAGAAGTGCTTCAGTAAAAGCATCTTTTAAAGGAGTAGTAAGATCCAGGGTATGCAATGGTAGACCGCTTGCAATCGTATCCTGGATGCTTTGAATGACTGCAGGATGATTATGGCCTAATGCCAACGTCCCTGCCCCAGCTAAACAATCAAGGTACTCAGTACCTTCAACATCGGTAACCCAGCAACCTTGTGCTTTCGCTATCGCTAACGGTAATTTACGTGGATAACTACGCACATTCGATTCCATCTGACTTTGGCGAGTCAAGTAGTATTCGTTTGTGGAATTGGTGGCAGGGTTTACAGAAGTAACGCTCATATCGAATTACCATCTCTGATATGGGTGAAAGAAATAAGTCTGGTGACGTTTGGTCCTTTGACTCGGCGCTTTATAAGGTTCTAGCTAGCAGTTTTGTATTCGAATAACTAGGAGGCGGATGATACCGAATTTTTCAGGAAAATAAATAACTTTCAGTCACATTTTGTCCTAATCTTTATCGAAAAAAAACATCGTGCCAATCCATCCCCTGAATCATCATCTTACAGCCTGATAGCAGAAAGGAAAGCCTGTTCTTTTATGCTTTTTTGTAGCACAGCTAATATTCAGAAAATAAATTTTAAAATTTATTATTAAACAATTAATTATTAACAATAAATATAGATTAAATAATAAGTTAAAATGAAAGAAAAATTAACACTCTTACCACAAATATTTCGTAAAAAGATCACAATTGAGAATTAATATTTCTTTAACGGCTTAGATGGCCAATTTTAAGAATAACAGGACAATTTCATGCGTCTCTTAGCACTTACCAGTTTTATCCTTGCCAGCACACTCGCCACAGGCGCATTTGCAGCTCCTGCCGAATCCATGAATTATAATATTGTTAATCTTTCAGCAGAGGCCAGTCGTGAAATTTCAAATGATGAAATGCATGCCGTACTTTATATTGAAAAATCCAACAAACAGCCGGCTGAACTGGCCACCCAAATCAACCAGCTCATGAGTCAGGCGATTGCTACAGCACGCAAATATCCTACTGTGAAAATCGAAACAGGTACACAAAGTACTTACCCTATTTATGACAATGATAACCGTAAATTAAAAGAGTGGCGTGGTCGTGCCCAGATTCGCCTAGAATCAAAAGATTTTAAAGCGGCTTCGCAGCTCATTGCAGAATTGCAGCAAAATTTCCAGACCGAGTCAATTAATTTCAAGGTATCAGATGAAAAGCGCAAAAAAGTTGAAAGTGAACTGATGATTGAAGCGACTAAAAACTTCCAGCAACGCGCCCAAGCACTCACCCAGACCTGGAACAAACCGGGTTATCAACTGGTAAACTTGAACATCAATACCAATAACTATGCACCACAGCCCGTACCGCGTATGGCCATGATGAAATCAGCTTCGTCTGATATGGTTCCAGAGCAGGCCGTTGCGGCAGGTGAATCGCAAATGACTGTTAGTGCCAATGGCTCGATTCAGTTTAAATAAAACTTCATTATATTATTCGTATTTTTAAGAACCACCCTTTTGGGTGGTTTTTTATCATGTGAATATTCTTTAAAAAGCGAAGCTACAAATTCATACAAACTCGGGTAGGAATTGAGGTTTGACCGGTTTACAGTAACGGACATTTGCACCAGCCCTTTCTACTCATGTCTCTTGATCAACTGAACCTTTCCCTGTTTCATCTTCTTAATGTACCTGATCAAGCCTCGATCTGGATGATCAACTATGCCTCCCTGATTGCGCACGATCTGGTTTATCTTTTTCTGCTGATTTTTGCTATTGCCTGGTTCCGTGGCAGTTACGAAGTAAAAACAGGGATTATCAAAGCCTTCATCTTTACAGCTATTACCTTATTAATGAGTGAAGTATTGTCTACGGTACTCAATACCCCACGCCCGTTTGTGATGGATGTTGGTCGCACCCTGCTTGAACATGCGCCGACTGGTTCTTTTCCCAGCAACCATATGAGTATTTTTAGCGGGATTGCCTTCGCCTATTATTTTTCACCGCAGCGAGACTTGGGACGAATTCTAATCTGGACCGCTTGGCTGGTAGCGTGGTCGCGTGTTTATGTCGGTGTACATTTTCCGATTGATATGCTGGGTGCATTCCTGATGGCAATAACAGTAAATTTAGCTGGATTACCATTGTGGTGGAAATATCAGGATAAACTCATGCGCTTTATTTTAAATATTCATCTATCGCTGTTTGCGCCATTGATCCGGATGGGGTGGATTAAATAAGCTTCAATGACAAAAATCCCGCTCGAAGGCGGGATTTTGTGTATCTCTTAACTTAAATCCGAATAACTTAGTAGATTGCCATATGATTGCGATGAATCATCTCTAAAGAACGTGCTTCACCTAAAACCTGATGAACCTTATCTGAGGCCAAACCTTTAACGATTTCCGCAGAACGCGAACTAAAATTGACACGCCCTACAGCAATGCGATGACCTTGTCGATCGACACATTCCACCACATCGCCACGTTCGAAGTGCCCTTCAACTGCTTTTACACCGACAGGCAACAAGCTGCGATGATTGTCTTTGATAGCTTTCACTGCACCATCATCAATCACCAACCGACCTGCAGTCTGCAGGTGTGCTGCCAACCATTGCTGGTGCGCGGTCATACGGTCTTTGTCAGTCACAAACAAAGTTCCCAACATCTCGCCCGCCATCAGACGTGATAGAACACCATCACTGTCACCGCTTGCAATTAAGGTTGGACAACCCGATTTTGCCGCCAGACGTGCAGCACGAACTTTGGTCAGCATACCGCCACGACCAAATTTACCTCCCCCACCTGCCATATCAAACAGGCTTTCATCCATCGCACGTACGGTATGAAACAGTTTGGCATCCGGATTAGACCGTGGATCTGAGTCAAACATTCCTTCCTGATCCGTTAAGATAATCAGAAGATCTGCATGTACCTGACCAGCCACCATGGCAGCAAGTGTGTCGTTATCACCAAAACGGATTTCGTCAGTAGAAACCGTGTCATTCTCATTGATCACCGGAATCACACGCCATTCAATCAGGTGCTGCAAGGCATCACATGAGTTGAGATAGCGACGACGATCTGCCAGATCATCATGAGTCAATAGTACTTGAGCAGTTTGAATCTTGTGTTTCTCAAGTACGCTTGACCAAGTATGAATCAGGCCCATCTGACCGATGGCAGCACAAGCCTGAAGACTGGGTAGATCGGTGGGTCGATTCTCAAGTTTCATTCGCACCATACCTTCAGCCACAGCACCGGAAGACACCAGAATAATCTCGTGTCCTGCATTGTGTAGATTTGCGATTTGTCCCGCCCAGTGCGAGATGGCATCTAAATCTAGACCTTGTCCGTTTGCTGTGAGTAAAGATGATCCGATTTTAACAACGATTCGTTTACAACCCTTGAGCTGACGTTGCCCATCTACCACTTCTATCATCTTGTCCTCAGACTCTTCTCTCAGAGATTAGCGTACGTAGTACACTTCCACATCACTATCATCATCGCCATCTTCATCATCTTCGTCATCGCCTAGAATACCGGCAAGACGTTGCTGACGACGCATCTCACGATACGCTTCTTTTGCAGCGATGGTTTGTTCACGTGTTTCAGCTTCAAGCTGATCACGGAATGCTTTCATTTCTGCTGCATATTCTGGATCTTCAGTTTCGCGTTCACGCTGCTCTTCGATCTGATCCATCAGGTAGTAAACTACGTCTTTGGTGCCTTCAGCCGTTAAGCCAGAAGTTTCAAAAACCGGCCCTTCCCACTGCAATTCTTCAAGAATATGAGTACACCATTCTTCACGTGTTTCCTCAGCCAACTGATCGACTTTGTTCAGCACCAATACGATCGGTAGTTTTGAAAGCGTTGGGGAGAAGTTTTTTAGCTCTTTCATAATTGCTTTGGCATTATGTGCCGGATCTGAGCCATCAATCGGTTGTACATCAACGATGTGCAACAGGATACGGGTACGCGCCAAGTGCTTCAGGAAGCGAATCCCAAGACCTGCACCTTCAGATGCGCCTTCGATCAGACCTGGAATATCCGCCATCACGAATGAACGATGACTGTCGGCATCGACCACACCCAGGTTTGGCACCATAGTAGTAAATGGATAATCTGCCACTTTTGGTTTTGCAGCCGAGACTGCACGAATGAAGGTTGACTTACCCGCATTTGGCATACCCAGCAAGCCGACATCGGCCAGAACTTTAAGCTCTAGACGGATTTCACGGAAT
Source organism: Acinetobacter pecorum (assembly GCF_014837015.1). Lineage (GTDB taxonomy): Bacteria > Pseudomonadota > Gammaproteobacteria > Pseudomonadales > Moraxellaceae > Acinetobacter > Acinetobacter pecorum. The sequence continues at coordinate 206,908 of NZ_JACSPT010000002.1, read as the reverse complement.
TCACCTTTTTGACCATGCGTACACTTACGTGGTGAACGGTTGGTCGATGATTTAAAGTGGGTATTACCTAAACCACCCTCACCGCCTGCCGCAACTTTCACGCGTTGACCATCTTCGATCAAGTCGCCAATAATGTCACCAGACTCTACATCTACAATTGTTGTTCCTACCGGAACTTTTAATACGGTATCTTCACCGCCACGACCAGCACAGTTCGCCCCACGGCCATTTTTTGCTCGTTCTGCACGGAATTTACGTGTATAACGATAATCAACTAGCGTACTGGTGTCGTCGTCAGCCTGAATATAAATGCTGCCGCCACGACCACCATCACCACCATCTGGACCACCAAATGGTACGAATTTTTCACGGCGAAAACTGGCTACGCCATTGCCACCGTCGCCAGCCTCTACGGTAATGACTGCTTCATCAACAAAGCGCATATTGCCAATCCTCTAAAAACTTTAAAACCCCATATTCTGCCATATTTTAAAGAATTTCTCGACTATATTTATGACACAATCAATGAAGATCGTTCACCTTGCTCTGAATTTTATTCAACAAGTCTGATTTCCTTGTTTTGAAAATTAAAAATTATATAATTCTTACTTATATAAGGTGTAATTAATAAGTTGCTCTAGTATAGGATCAAATCCTATCTGAGATTTTTTAACCGTTTCTCTAGCATATTTATTAGAATTCTTGTGTAAAATATCCCAATACTCAACATTACGTTCTTGCGTCTGCTGATTAAAAATTTTAGTGATTTTATACAAATTTTCATTTTTCAAATATTCATTTAAAAGAATAATAGATTTCTTGATTTGTATTCTTAAATCATGAAATTCATTAACATTTTTCTGACTCTTTTCGAAGCTGATATTGCTTACACAAACACCGCTAAATATTTCATTATTAAGTGCTCTTAATTCCAATATGTCAGTGGTTATATCTTTAGCTAAGATCGCTACAACCTCACTCCCTTTCTGCTCTCGCCAACTGTTATATGTCATCAATACTGCAACAGGTGCAAAGATCGCTGCAGACCAAAGCAAGAGATTGGTTGCTAAAGTAATATCAACTTTTAAAAGTTTAAAGATTGCATAAATCGCAATGCATAAAACTAAAATGATCGCGTACACTGCAAACAAAGTAGCAACCAGATTTTCTGACTTATTCCTGTCCTTGCTCACCCCAGAAGCAATTCAGCCTATTTTGCTACGCGCGCTTTATTCTCCACAATATCTGGCAGACTTTTCTCAATCCAGCCAATTAAGTACATAATTTTTTCAGCTGCTTGTGAACCGGTAATCGTCAACTGATATTCTACTTTCGGCGGCACGACCGGATAAACAGTTCTTAAAATAAAACCATCCTGCTCCAGCATTTTTAAAGTCTGGGAGAGCATCTTTTCACTCACCCCTTCGATTCGCTGTTTCAACTCGCTAAAACGATGCACCCCTTCACTGAGACAGCGCAAAACTAAAACAGACCACTTATTGGCGATATGCTCTAATATTTCTCGAGAAGGGCAATCAGTAGATAAAACTTGCCCCAATAATTTACTGGTTTCATAAGCAGACATAAAAATCTTCCCTTCTAGTAATAAGCTTACTTTTTAATATGGGCTTAAATTGAGTAAGTTATCAGATTAATATTTATTCATCAAAAAAAGCGAGAATAAAAAATGAAAATTGCAATTACTGGCGCAACGGGTCATCTCGGTCATCTGGTTATTCAACACCTACTTCATCAAACATCTGCAAACAATATAGTTGCCTTAGTGCGTAATGTAGAAAAAGCTGAATCATTTCAAAACCAAGGAATCGAAGTCCGCCATTTTGATTATGATCAAATCGAATCTCTTCAACCTGCCCTTCAGGGAGTCGATAAATTACTTTTAATCTCTGCCAGTGAAATTGGTCGACGGACCCCGCAGCACAAAGCGGTAATCGATGCTGCTGTTGCGGCTAAAGTTCCCTATATCGCCTATACCAGTTTATTGCGTGCAGATACCTCCCGGCTTAGTCTTGCACAGGAACATCGTGAAACAGAACAATTTATCCATGATAGTGGCCTAAAATATACCTTATTAAGAAACAACTGGTATATCGAGAACTACCTAGCCAACATTCAACACACGATTGACTCAGGTATTTTCTATGGTGCGGCTCAGGATGCCCTTATCAGCGCTGCTCCACGTGAGGATTATGCAGAAGCTGCAGCAAACGTCCTGCTTGGTTCAGATCATGACAATAGAACATATGAATTGGCGAGTTCTAAAGCATTTACTTTTGACACTTTGACCAAAACGATTTCTGAAATTAGCTCGAAAACTGTCATTTATAAGAACTTGAGTGCTGAAAACTACAAACAAATGCTTCTACAGGCAGGACTACCTGAAAGCTTAGCTGAGACAATGGTGGAGGCAGATGTTGAAGCAACTCGTGGTGCATTTTTCAGTGAGAGTAAAGATTTAGAAAATTTACTGAAGCGTCCTACCACTCCAATTGAAACGACAGTTAAATCTTCACTTACCTCTTTTTGATCACGTATAAAAAAAAGAGCCTCAAATGAGGCTCTTTTTTTAGCTAAAAACTAATTATGCATTAGTCTCAGCAGGAATTTTAGGATAGCTTACGCCGCCCATCTGTTCAGCAATACGAAGTACCTGACAGCTATAACCTACTTCATTATCGTACCAAACGTAGCAAGTTAAACGGTTACCTGAAGTGATAGTCGCTTGCGCGTCAAATACACCTGCAGTACGTGAACCGATAAAGTCAGAAGATACCACTTCAGTTGAGTTGGTATAGCCGATTTGACCTTGCAGGCTAGATCCGATTGAAATCTGACGAATGTATTCGTTCACTTCATCACGATCAACATCCTGACCCAAGGTAAGGTTAAGAATCGCCAATGATACGTTTGGTGTAGGTACACGTACAGAGTTACCTGTCAGTTTACCTTGAAGAGCTGGAAGCGCCTTAGCAACTGCTTTCGCTGCACCAGTTTCAGTAATGACCATGTTCAGTGTAGCAGCACGGCCACGACGGTCAGCTTTATGATAGTTGTCGATCAGGTTCTGGTCGTTCGTGAACGAGTGAACTGTTTCAACATGACCATTAATCACTGTGTATTTGTCGTTTAACACTTTTAATGTTGGAGTGATCGCATTTGTAGTACAGCTTGCTGCAGAGATGATTTTGTCTTCATCCAGAATGTCAGCCTGGTTCACACCAAATACCACATTCTTCATGTCACCTTTACCCGGTGCAGTCAGAATAACACGGGCAGCGCCTGGACATTTCAGATGCTGAGCAAGGCCTTCCGCATCACGCCATTTACCTGTATTGTCGATAACTAGCGCATTTTCGATACCATATGCAGTGTAGTCTACTTCAGATGGGCTTGATGCATAGATCACTTTGATGAACTGACCGTTAGCAATAATTGCTTCGTTTTCTTCATCAACAGAAATCGTACCCGCGAATGGACCGTGGATTGAATCACGACGCAATAAAGACGCACGTTTTTCGAGGTCACCATCAGACGATTTACGAACGACAATTGCTTTCAGGTTCAAGCCACGGCCTAGACCTGACTGGCTGATCATCAAACGTGCAAGGATACGACCAATACGACCGAAACCGTAAAGAACCACATCTCTACCTTCAACAGAAGTTGGATTGCCTTCAAGAGATTTCACAGCGTCAGCAACGAATGCGTTAACATCACCACCTTTTGCTTTGAACTCAACAGCAAGTTTGCCTAGATCGACTTCAGCAGTACCGATGTTGTCAATTTTCGCCAATGCTTCAAGGATTGGGAAAGTGTCTACAACAGAAAGTTCAACGTCTAGTACGCGAGTACGGCGGTGTGCTTTCAGAATCTGAATCACAGAACGGTTAATTAAAGAGCGACCATAAACTGTAGCTACAATATTTTTTTCACGATATAACTGACCCACAAGGGCAATCATACGTTCCGCAAGTTCTTCACGGTTTTTCCAGCGACCTTGGTGCTCTGCATGTAGGGCAACGATAGTGTCTTTGCTCACAGATACGTCCTCTAATTAATTGTAAATCTAGGCATAAATTTCTAAACCCGACAATTGTAATGGAATTGGCGGCAAGTTTGAATCAAAAGCTCATTATGACGGGCAGTTTTTAACGTATATTCACTATAAATTTTAAAAATAATTGTAATTAGCTGAATGATTTTGCATCCAAAAATTTTAAAGATAGCTGTTTTTTAATCACAAGCATAAATTTGTTAAATGTTGTTTATTCATGCGATCTCTTCTTAATTTTAAGATTGAAGTCGATCTTTATAGTTTTCCAGATTTTTCTTAAGGGCCAATTGCTGTTTACGTTGTCTAAGTAAATGCAAGATTCCTTCCACCACCAGCACAAAGACAGCCAACCAGATTGGGATATAAGTCAACCATTCACCTGATTCCACGCGCTCACCAAGTGCCATTGAAGCAAAAGCCAGCAATACCGGTTCCAGATAGCTCAATAGCCCAAAAATCACAAAAGGCAAATATCGACTGGCCAAGATATAACTGCCTAAACCGAGCGCACTTAAAAAGCCTAATCCAAGCACTGCCAATATCAAGTGATAATGACTGAATATTAATGGCAAAGAGTTGCTATAAATAAAGCCAAGATAAAACGCAACAGGCAAAATCAGAAATAAATCCCACCAGAATCCACCCAGGTGATCGGTAGCGAATTTACGCCGCATAAAGAAGTAAATTGGGTAAGCTAAAGCAACATAGACTGTTTCCCATGCGATTGAACCAATTCGCCAGATTTCATGCCCTACTCCCAATACTGCCAATGCAACAGCGGCCATCTGGAAAGATGATAATTTTTCTTTGTAGAGCACACAGCCGAATAACACCATTACCAGAGGCAGGAGAAAATAGCCGAGCGAAACTTCGAGACCACGCCCATTAATAGGCCCCCATAAAAACAACCACAATTGTGTGGTACATAACAGCGAACTAATCAGCAACCAGATCAAAAATGAAGGCTGTCGTAATACCCGCTTAAAGATACTGCTGATATGTTTCAGGTCCCCTGACCACCACATAAATGCAGTCAGAAATGGCAAGGTCGCCAGCATACGCCAGGCAAAGGTCTGTTCACTGTCTAAAGGCTGTAAAAAGGGCGTAAATATATAGAGCACTCCAAAAACCACGGAGGCCAATACAGATAACGCAATGCCTTTATACATAGTCAAACTCTACTTTGATTCGTTTGCATTATAGCGACTAGCATAATAGAAAGCTTGATAATTCACTTATATAAAAAGGTCTCCATTTAAAATTAGATATTATGTTTTCACACAGCATAAAAAACCATGCCTAAGCATGGTTTACATAAAAACGCTAAACTTATCTTTGAGTTTGCTTGGTATAAATCACATCACTCAGGTCATAGCCCACCGACTGTGCATATTGCAAATATTCATTCACTACGTTTTTATCAAGTTGTGGATTACGTGAAAGTATCCACATGTATTTACGTTTAGGCTCGCCCACCAGAACAGTCTGATAGTTCTCATCCAGTTTTAAAACCCAGTAATCACCACGGGCGACCGGAATCCAGCGAATAAAGTCTGGCAAGAAACTGACTTTCAACTTGGTATTCTGTGGTGGATTCTGCACAAATGCCTCACCCAGTGATTGGGTTTGTCCACCATCTTTTTTAATGCAGCGGTTATCCACCACAATATTGCCATTTTCATTTAAAGTATAAGTCGCTGTGACGTCACGATCACACTTATTTTGAAAGTACAGCGGTTTGCGTGCTACTTCGTACCATGTCCCCAAATAACGGTCCAGTTCAACTTTCTCAATGGTCGGTAATGGCTCGTCTTTCGCATAAGCCATAGTAGCGGCGCCCAAACCGAGAAGAACCGCGCTACCCACCGCAATTTTTGCCAGCTTTAATCCGGTACGTGAAGATTTTTGAGTTGTCATAAAGATACCTATTGCATGTTCACAAAATATTTATTTAAAAAATTCTGTTCCTACAATAGCTTTATCACAGCCCTTAATTTGTTACATTGTGTTTGCTTTGTGATTGATTTTACATCATTTAAATATAATTAAATACTAAACCACTCAATCAAACATCTGGGCTTTCAAGCGTAAAATTTCATCACGCATACGTGCGGCCTGCTCAAATTGCAGCTCTTTGGAAGCTTTCAGCATCTCTTTTTCCAGTTTGTTAATATGTTTCGCAAACAGTTTCGGATCTGCCATGATATGTCGCTCATCGGCACTGATCGCCCGTGCCTGATCTGATACGTGTAATTCAATGGATTCATCATCCAATATTTCACCCGTATCAATTTCCTTGATCACCTGACGCACTGCACTACGTGGCGTAATACCATGCTCTTCATTAAACTGAATCTGCTTGGCACGACGACGGTCCGTTTCATCAATCGCTTTCTGCATTGAATCAGTAATACGGTCAGCATACAGAATCGCCTTACCTTTCAGGTTACGCGCAGCGCGGCCAATGGTCTGAATGAGAGAGCGCTCAGAACGCAAAAATCCTTCTTTATCTGCATCCAGAATCGCCACTAATGATACTTCCGGCATATCCAGACCTTCACGCAACAGGTTAATTCCGACAAGCACGTCATGAACCCCAGTACGCAGCTCATGAATGATTTTTACCCGTTCAACAGTATCGATATCCGAGTGTAAATAGGCGACCTTAATCCCATATTCTTTCAAATACGAAGTCAAATCTTCGGCCATGCGCTTGGTCAAGGTTGTGACCAGTACCCGCTCATTAATATCTTTACGCAAATTAATTTCTGAAAGCACATCATCGACCTGTGTCAAAACTGGACGAATTTCAATTTCCGGATCGATCAGACCGGTCGGACGTACCACCTGTTCGACAATCTGCTGGGATTTTTCCAGCTCGTAACGTGCGGGCGTTGCGCTGACATAAACAGTCGTCGGCACAATCCGTTCCCATTCCTCAAATTTCATCGGCCGGTTATCCAGCGCGCTTGGCAAACGGAACCCGTAATTCACCAGATTTTCTTTACGCGAATGGTCACCCTTATACATGGCGCCAATCTGCGGCACCGTCACATGTGACTCATCAATAATCAGCAAGGCATCATCAGGAATATAATCGAACAAGGTCGGTGGCGCTTCACCCGCAGGACGGCCCGACAAATGCCGTGAATAGTTTTCAATGCCGTTGGTATAACCCAGTTGCTGCATCATTTCCAGATCATAGCGTGTGCGCTGCTCGATGCGCTGGGCTTCCAGCAGTTTGTCATTTTCCCGGAAGAACACCAGGCGCTCTTTAAGTTCTTCCCGAATGGTTTCGATGGCACGGGACAAATTGTCTTTTGGCGTCACATAGTGGCTTTTAGGATAAATGGTTACGCGAGGTACTTTACGAACCATTTTCCCCGTCAGCGGATCAAACCAGCGAATAGAGTCAACTTCATCATCAAACAGTTCAATCCGGATCGCATCCTGATCGGATTCAGCCGGAAAAATATCAATAATTTCGCCGCGAATACGATAAGTACCGCGCAGGAATTCCAGTTCGTTACGCGAATACTGCATTTCAACCAGACGGCGAATAATATCATCACGGCCAATGCGGTCACCTTCCACCACATGCAACAACATGCTCATATAGGCATTCGGATCACCCAAACCATAAATCGCAGATACCGATGCGACAATAATCGCATCACGACGCTCTAGGAGTGAACGGGTTGCGGAAAGGCGCATCTGGTCAATATGGTCATTAATTGCGGCATCTTTCTCGATAAAAGTATCTGAAGATGGCACATAGGCTTCCGGCTGATAATAATCATAATAACTGACAAAATACTCAACGGCGTTATTGGGGAAGAACGCTTTAAATTCGCCGTAAAGCTGCGCAGCCAAAGTTTTGTTATGCGCCATGACTATGGTCGGACGCTGGGTCTGTGCAATGACATTGGCCATGGTATAGGTTTTACCAGACCCGGTAACCCCCAGTAAAAGCTGATCATGAAAACCCTGTTCAATGCCTTTGACAAGTTTTTCAATGGCCTGTGGCTGATCGCCTGCTGGTTGATAACTGGTCACTAATTCAAAGGGCTTTTTATCACTCATAGCTTTCGCTGACTTCGCTGCGGATATAGATTTGATTTATTATGAGGGTAAATTGGAATTACTCAATCCCTGCTTAGGTTTCTGTTTGGTAAAATAAAACAATATTACTATTCATTATTTGTTAGCACTTTAATCGCCATCTGGTTTGAAAAATCATCAAAAAAATATACATTTACAAAGCGAATAAATATAGTACAGACCATGTATTTTTAGCCAGCAGCTTTATTTGGGCGTACTCTGCATCATATTTTGGCGCATGGGTGGAATACTGACTTATCTGTTTGGATAGTGCTGCAGAATAATGCCTTGACCCCTCTTCATTTCACGGGCAACATGAAGATCAGGATGGCCTAGAATAGACAATTATGACTTACCACTATCACGATGAAAGTATTGTTAAATCCCTTCCAGAAAATACCGTTTTTGTGTTTGGCAGCAACCTTGCTGGCCAGCATGGTGGTGGAGCAGCTAGAACGGCACTTGAGCATTTTGGCGCAGTCAGGGGCGTCGGTCGTGGCTGGGCGGGTCAAAGCTATGCCATTCCCACCATGAACGAGCATTTGCAACAAATGCCGCTCTCACAAATCCAGCACTATATTGATGACTTTAAGATTTACACCAAAAACCATCCTAAAAATAAATATTTTATTACTTCCATAGGCTGCGGGATCGCAGGTTATAAGGTCGAGGAAATTGCACCGATGTTCAAAGGCATCTCGCGCAATGTCATTTTCCCGCAATCTTTCCGTCCTTTTGTCGAAAAACCCTTGCCCAAATTAACCGCAAATTTCTTGCATACCATTTTCCGTGATTCGGTCATTTTAACTCCGGCCAGTGATGAGCTGATTGAAGAACTGCCTTTGACTGAAAATGAAAAAAGTCTGGCAAGGATTATTTTAAATACTCAGATCTACCCGACCGACAGCAATGGACGGGAACGTGTTTTTGAAATTGAAGATATCCTGCATAACCTGAATACCAAGCTGGTCGATTTTCAAAGCCAGAAAGAAGGTGCCATGTTGTTTGGAGGCGTGATTTTAGCGCTACTGGAACTTTATAATATTAACGAGAAAGATTTTATTGATGTCTGGCAAGGTGAGCGAGAAATTGCTCCACCCAAACCGGAAAATAAAGCACGTAAAAGTATTCGTTAAGTGGCCACAGTACTCCTTTTAAAAAAGCCAATGTCTGAATTGGCTTTTTTTTAGCTACTCAAATACTGAATATGAAATAGATCAGGTCTGGATTTTGTTTCGTTTGGTATTTAGAAAGCTTAAATATTTCGTTTGCTTTATTAAGAATAAAACTGAAAGAGATTTGGATCATCCGGTTTTTTACTTTTTCATGCTCAGGAAGCTGCAAAAATGAAATACAGATCACCACTCCCGCTAAAAACTTCCACAAAAAAAGCCATGATTTATCATAGCTTTTTGAGTGGGATCAATTAGCGTTTGCCCATTGAACGGCGAGTACCACGTGGCGGCATCCAGGTACGGTCAGCATAGCGCTGCGGTCTTGGTCTTAAATCTTCTAGAACTTCTTCGGCAGCATTTTGCTCTGCTTGTTTAATAGGGAAAGGTAAATTGACCAGGGGCTTTTTTTTGGGAGTCGTTTGGGTGCTCATATGATTCACTCAATAATATATAGAACTATTGTACAAAAAAACTCAACCTACTGGGTAGCAGCATCTTGGATAAATTCATTTCGACGTATTTTTTAAAATAATAAATATGCTCAGACAGACATTTACATGAACCATGCCCAGCCTAAAATTTACTTAAAATATCATGTAGATAATCAAAAATTAGTTTGATCGATAGTTGAATTAACTCCAAGCTAAACTTTCTTTATATTTACATTAAAATTAAGCAGCAAACTCCTCATTTTTCAAAGCACTTTTCTTTAAAAAAAAAACTAGGATACACATAAAGCATACAGCCGTTACCAAGATTAACTATTGATTAACTTTTAGCCTATTGTTCTATAACTGAATTTTTAAATTTAATTCACATAATTAATGAACTAGAAAAATGAATAAATACACTGGACATGGAGTTCCAAATCAATGAAAAAAATGCTGGCATGTATGGCAGGCTTGGCGACTTTACCTATGGTCGCTCATGCAGATTCCCCTTATTTTAGCTTGCAGGATGGAGATGGCTTTAAACGCTTTTCTGTATCAGTTGGTGCATTGCATGTAATGCCACAGGGTAAAGCTCAACCATTTAAGGTGAATACTGCTGTCAAAGAAAGTGAAACATCAAAAGTAGGTGACATATCAATTGCTTCAGTCAAAAATAATCTCGATCCGGAAATGGACCCCAATCTGTCCTCGTTTTTTGTCAATTTTCTGGATGCATTCAATGCAGAAACATTACCTGCAGCCTTAAGTGGGCAAGCTGAAATTTATGGACTGGAACGCTGGGATAATCCCGGTACAGGTCTGGTAGCGGATGATGTCACCACCCTAGGCATTTTAACCAACTATTATTTTACCGATAATATTTCTTTTGAAATGAAAGCCGGCATTCCACCCAAAGTGGATCTACAAGGTAGTGGTAAAATCTATGCACCATTTTCTGCACTTGCGACTCCAAGTATTGATTTGATTCCGCAAATTCCAGGTGGAATTGATTTACCTGGTATTTCATTAAAAAATGATATTTTGATTACCGACCTGGAAGCTTATGGTCCTACCGCCTCTGCTCGTGCCTGGACACCCGCATTCGAATTCCAGTATCACTTTGGTAAAACCGGGGTCAATAAATTCCGCCCTTATGTTGGTTTAGGTGTGATGTATGCCTATTTCAATGAACTGGAAATTAACTCACGTACCGAACAGGACCTGATTGCTGCAGGACATATGATTGCCGATATCAAGGAAGGAAAAGCCGGTGCTTCCTTGGACGGAACACCAAGCGCCGCCAATCCGAAAGTTGATCTGAAGGCATCCGATACTTTCGCGCCTGTGGCCACGGTCGGCTTTAGCTATGACTTTAATGACACTTGGTTTGCTGTCGGCTCGGTTACTTATGCCCATTTAAAAAATGACACCACAATTACGGTCACAGATGCGAATTTAGGTGAATTGATTCGTTCCAAAGCCGATATTGAAATTAATCCGATTCTGGCCTATGCCGGATTTGGAATGCGCTTCTAAGTTAATTTTTTACTTTTTAAAGAAAACGGCTCCGGCCGTTTTTTTTGCGAATGATATTGATAAAAAAAATTTATCTTTTGATCAATTTTTATTTAATCGTCTCTCTTGCTTGAATCGAATACTATACCTATCAACTTTTATAGGCATGAATGATGTATGGCTGACGGTCAGTTTTCCAAAGCTCTGGTTTTTATGCTCATTGGCTCCGCCATTATCTTGGCATTGTCGCTGGGCGTACGCCATGCATTCGGCCTGTATCTGGTGCCGATGAGTGAAGAATTTGGCTGGGGTCATCATGTTTTTAGTCTGGCGATTGCCATGCAAAACCTGATCTGGGGCGCAGTTCAGCCGATTACCGGGGCATTTGCCGATAAATATGGTAGCAAGATTGTCGTTGCTGTAGGTGGAGCTTTATATACAATTGGCCTGCTCCTGATGGCAGTCAGCTCGACCGGGCTACTGCTCAATCTGAGTGTAGGATTAATTCTGGGTCTCGCCCTGTCAGCTACGTCATTTCCGGTGTTATTGTCTGCAGTGGGGCGTGCAGCACCGCCAGAAAAGCGTAGTCTGGCCATGGGAATTGCCAGTGCAGCCGGATCTTTTGGCCAGTTTATCATGTTGCCTTCGACCCTTTTACTCTTACAGAATGTCGGCTGGTCAGCAGCGTTGGTGGTCAGTGCCATTCTGATTGCACTGATTGTGCCATTGGCCTGGATGCTAAAAGCACCGATGTATGTTAATCCCAATGCAGCCTCTACCCCGAATAAAGTCTCACTGAGTTTTAAACAGATTCTGGTGGTAGTAAAAAATCATAAACCATTCTGGTTTCTGGCCTTAGGCTTTTTTGTTTGTGGTTTCCAGGTGGTATTTATTGGCATCCACCTGCCTGGCTATCTGATCGATCATGGTTTTAATGCCACAACAGGTACAATTTTTCTGGCGCTAGTCGGTTTGTTTAATGTGGTAGGTACCTATACTGCCGGCTGGCTCGGTGGCAAATATTCCAAACCGCATCTGCTGATGGGGCTTTATGGTTTGCGCGGGATCGCGATTATTGCCTTTCTCATGCTGCCTCTGAGTACATGGACAGTTTATGCCTTTGGTGTCATCATGGGATTACTCTGGTTATCGACCGTTCCGCTGACCAATGGCATTGTCGCGAATATGTTTGGGGTAAAATATCTGACCATGCTCAGCGGTATTGTATTTTTCACCCATCAAGTTGGCTCATTTTTCGGTGGCTGGCTGGGTGGAGTCAACCATGATTTGAGTGGCAATTATGATGCGGTGTGGATGCTGTCAATTGTCCTCAGCATTTTTGGGGTAATGGTACATTTCTGGGTCAATGAGGAGCAAATCGTCCATGACTGATTCTCTACTGAAACTCAAAATTTCGATTACTGTAGTCCTTCTGCTTTTAATGGCTTTGTCGATTGGGCTGTGGTTTCAAACCCCAGAGCTGTTTGAATATTTTAATCAGGCTTTCTGTGCCCACTAATCTGCTGGAATATCCTCAGCAAAAAACACGCAATCCATCGCAGAATAAGTTAAATGCTGTAAAATCAGCAAAATAATAAAAATATAAGCTTCTTCATAAACTTATCACTTCTTTTGATTTTATTTCAGTCCGGAATTTTCTTAGATTCTGATTATTAAAAAATTCTGAGACTCGATAATGACCAGCTTAACCCAACTTTCACAAGCCATTCATGATGCTCCACGCTGGCATCAGCAAGATCAATTTCAACATCCGACTGAAATCAAGATTGTTCCGCAAACAGATCAGGCCTTAGGTGCAGTGGTCTATGGTCTGGATGCCCGTAAAGCACAGTCATCTGAAACCATTCTGAAATTAAAACAGGCGCTGGCCGAGCACCTGATTTTGATCTTTAAGCAGCAAAGTCTGGATGATTTACAATACTTGGCGTTTTCAACTTATTTCGGTTCCATTTTCCGCCCAGGTGCAGATACACCGGTACTGGCTGCGCAGTCAGATAGCGGTGTTCCACCCGATGTCGTTCCGGTGTCCAATGCTGTTGGTCAGGGAGATTACACCGGGCATGGTGAACTGACTCCACATGCCGATCATCAATGGACACCCCTACCTTCTTTTGGTTCCCTTCTGTATGCAATTGAACTGCCTCAGGACGGCGGTCAGACCAGCTGGATCAATACCATTAAAGCCTATGATGCACTCGATAAAGAAACCAAAGCACAAATTGATCAGCTACAACTGATTACTTACAACCCATTCGTGCGCCGTCAAAAAACTAGAGATCAGGTTGAGGATCAAGGTTATGGCAATAGCCCGCTGTATCGCTTTAAAGATCAGCCCATATTAAGTCATGCCTATCCACATCCACTGGTGCGCACTCATCCCGAATCCGGTCGTAAAGCACTTTGGCTGAATACGCATACCGAAGTTGAACTGGTCAATTATGATGATCAGGCTGGCAGCGAACTGATTGCAACATTGCGTGAGCATATTTCAAAACCTGAGTTCGCTTATGAACATCATTGGGAAGTGGGCGATATCGTGTTCTGGGACAATCAGGTGACTCTGCACTCCCGTCGTCCTTTCCCGGCTGATCAGCGCCGTTTATTGAAACGTATCAGTCTGGCAGGTAGCCGTCCATTTTAATAATAAAAACGAGAATAACGAGAAAGGTAGAACTAGCTTAAACCTTCAATAATTACAATTCATCATGTCGATCTTCCACCATTGAGACTTTGACCACCTCAATGGTTTTTTATTTTCAAGCAAAAAATTAACTTTGAATATTAGCTTTGATCCAGTCGATCTTTAACAAAACAAAGTAGCGGTTTACTTTTTCTCACTTAATCTGTCTGGTGTATTTTCCTTTTTCTGCTTAGCGTATTAGAAAATCAGCAATAAACCCCTGGAAAGAGGAAACAACAATGAATCAGCTTCAATTTTCAGATTGTGTTCAGACCTGTATGAGCTGTTCTCTCGCATGTGCCAACTGTGCCAGCGCCTGTCTTAAAGAAAAAGAGCTAGAGATGATGCGGGAATGTATCCAGCGCTGTCTGGATTGTGCAGATATTTGTCAGCTGTGTGCCCGTATGGAACAAAAGCAGTCTCCTTTCATGCATGAGATATGTGAACTTTGTGCAAAAGCATGTGACTACTGCGCAGAAGAATGTGGTCAGCACCAACATGAACATTGTCAGCAATGTGCCGAAGCATGCCGCCGTTGTGCTGAAGAATGTCGAAAAATGGCTGCCTAGCCCTCACGGTGACTGGTCAAAAGTAGCTATAAAGATTAAAAAAGAAAAACCCGCAAGATTGATCTTGCGGGTTTTTGGCTAACTTGAATGAGTCAAATTAGAATAAACGGTTCATACCATTCAGCGTTGCCACACGATAAGCTTCCGCCATAGTCGGATAGTTAAAGGTAGTTTCTACAAAGTACTTGATGGTATTGTTCGGGCTGTTCATGACTGCCTGACCAATGTGGATAATCTCAGATGCATTATTACCGAAACAATGAACACCCAAAACTTCCAGCGTTTCACGATGGAACAGAATCTTCAATTCGCCCACAGTATCACCGGTAATCTGTGCACGTGCCAGGTGACGGAACGATGCCTGACCGACTTCATATGGAATTTTCTCTTCAGTCAGCTGCTGTTCATTCTTACCAATCGAAGAAATTTCAGGAATGGTATAAATCCCGGTTGGAATATCAGTGACCGGAGCAACGTCTTTCTCGCCACTCATGTTTGCACCCGCACAACGACCTTGGTCATAGGCAGCAGAAGCCAGAGATGGCCAGCCAATCACATCACCAGCAGCATAGATATTTTCAACGTCAGTCTGATATTGATCATTTACAGTCAATTGACCACGACCGTT
Source organism: Acinetobacter pecorum (assembly GCF_014837015.1). GTDB lineage: Bacteria > Pseudomonadota > Gammaproteobacteria > Pseudomonadales > Moraxellaceae > Acinetobacter > Acinetobacter pecorum. Next base: position 191,713 of record NZ_JACSPT010000002.1, on the reverse strand, counting down.
TGGTTTCAGGCCGACATTTTCCAGACCCAAGCCATCGGTATTGCCTGAGCGGCCGTTACACCACAAAATTGCATCTGCTTTAATTTTCTTGCCACTCTGAGTATGCAGAACGACATAATCATCAGACGTTTCAAGATAATCAATCTGTTCGTTATGACGGATCAAAACACCCTGTTCACGCAAGTGATAAGACAATGCATCAGAAATTTCATCATCCAGGTAGCTGAGCAGTTTCGGCTGGGTATTGATCAGGTCAACTTTATGCCCCAGACCAATAAAGATCGATGCATATTCGCAACCAATGACCCCTGCACCGTAAATAATGATCTTTTGGATTGTATAATCCAGATCCAGAATCTTGTCTGAATCAAATACACGCGGGTGATTAAAATCGAGAATTTCAGGACGGTAAGGACGAGAACCGGTCGCGATCACTAATTGTTTAAACTGAATCGTTTCCTTGATGCCATCCGGGGTAAATACAAAAATGGTATTTTCATCCTGAATGTAGGCACGGCCATGGAAGATATCAATTTTATTACGATCATAAAAACGCGAGTGTGTTTCAACCTGCTGTTGAATCACTTTATGTGCATTACGAAGCACCTGCTTCATGGTGAACTGTTTCCATTCACCTACTTTTTGAAACATTGGATCACGTTGATAACGGATGATGCTCGATACCGTCTGACGCAATGCTTTACTTGGAATCGTACCAACGTGGGTACAGTTACCACCTAGCTGTTCACGCATATCAACGATTGCAACACGTTTACCTGATTTGGCAAGTTTCATTGCCGCGCCTTCGCCCGCAGGGCCCGAACCTAGAACTACCGCATCATATTTAACGAAAGTCCCACTAACGACCTCTTTTTTACGTGGCATTCAACGCTCCTCAAAATTAAAAAATTTACTTTAATCTACCTGCTTATTATGACGTAAATCCTGTTGATTTGGTGTATTTAACTCACATATATTACTTGATAAGAACATTTTTTAAATGAATAGTCCTTTTTGCCCCATTTGTAGCTAAGTCCGTTATAATAAAGGCGCTATCTTTGATTATCTCCTCCCTTCAAAAACAGTGGAAAGTTAAATATGTCTGAAAACCGTAAACCAGAACAGGGTGTCAAACTTCGTGGCGCGGAAAAGGTCGCTCGTATTCCTGTAAAAGTTGTACCTACGGTTGAAACACCACGGAAGCCGGACTGGATTCGCGTCAAAATGGCAGCACCTGATGAAGTACAACGCATTAAAACTACACTTCGTCAGCAAAAATTACATACCGTATGTGAAGAAGCCGCGTGTCCAAACCTGCCTGAATGTTTTGGTGGCGGCACTGCTACCTTTATGATTATGGGGGACATCTGTACCCGTCGCTGTCCGTTCTGTGATGTGGCTCATGGCCGTCCAAATGCACTCGATGCAGATGAACCGCGTCATATGGCTGAAACCATTGCCAACCTGGGTTTGAAATATGCAGTAATTACTTCCGTAGACCGTGATGATCTGCTGGATGGTGGTGCTCAGCATTTTGTAGATTGTATTAAAGAGGCACGTGCCTTAAGCCCGAATACCCTGCTGGAAATTCTGGTGCCAGACTTCCGTGGCCGTATGGATATTGCGCTACGCATCATGACTGAGTGTCCGCCTGATGTGTTTAACCATAATATCGAAACAGTGCCACGTCTGTATAAAGCCATGCGTCCAGGTTCTGACTATCAGCACTCTTTAAACCTGCTGAAAATGTTTAAGGAATACTGCCCAGACATTCCAACCAAATGTGGACTAATGGTAGGAATTGGTGAAACTGAAGAAGAAGTGCTTGCCCTGCTTGATGATCTGCATGCGCATGGCGTGGACTATGTCACCATTGGTCAGTATTTGCAGCCTTCCAAGGAACATGCAGCGATTGACCGCTTCGTGACACCTGAAGAATTCGAACGTTATACTGAACATGGTCAAAAACTGGGCTTCCGTAATATCTGGGCAGCGCCAATGGTTCGTTCAAGCTATTTTGCCGACCGTCAATACTATGGCGAACCTGTACCATCAGTGCGTCGTAAGGTTGATCCTGCCAAGAAAATTGCAGTTCAGACAATTGAAGCTTAATTGGTTTAAATAGATGAAATAAAAGCCCTCTCAAGTAGAGGGCTTTTTAATATCTATAATTAAAATTTTACTCAGCCTTAAGCTGTTTTTTCTCTATTAGACAAAGATTAAGTCATTACTTATCTTCACATTTCTTTGCGCGTTCTCACTTGAAGAATGAGCATTTTTCAAACAATCTCAAAAATAGATAAACAACTTATCTTATTCATTTTAATACTTGAAAAAGATCATTCTCACACGTGCACTGCTGAAGCTATCCAAATCTCAAGTGACAAGAATGAATGAATTGTAATAACGAAATATCCATGAGGGATCTTGGCAAAGCCAGCTTGGTATAAATCTGGAGAAATATAACAATGCTATTTATATTTGCTGTACTACTGCTATTACTCAGTTTATGGGCTGTTTTCTATTTTCAGCTCTCGCGTAGTGCGGGTGCAATCACGCTAATTATTATGTCAGTGGTATGTGCCTTTATTAGCCCATGGTCACTTATTCTCGGTATTCCGCTCATCCTGATTAGCCTTGTAGTAATGATCGAACCTTTGCGCATGTCGTTTATTTCCAAACCGGCCTATAAAGCACTGGCCAATGCTATGCCGAGCATTAGTCCGACAGAACGCGAAGCACTGGATTCCGGAACCAGCTGGTGGGAAAAAGAGCTGTTCATGGGTGCACCGAATTGGGAAACCTTTAACAACTATCCTTATCCAAAGCTGTCGCTAGAAGAACAGGCATTTCTGGACAATGAAGTTGAAACCTTGTGCAGCATGCTGGATGAATGGGAAATTTATGAGCAAAAAGCGCTGCCTGAGCACATCTGGCAATACATCAAAGACCATGGTTTTCTGGGTCTGATTATTCCCAAAGAATACGGTGGTCGCGCCTTCAGCTCCTTTGCCCAAAGCCGGGTGATGAGCAAGATTTCCTCCCGCTCGCTCACCACAGCCGTGAGTTGCATGGTGCCAAACTCTCTTGGTCCGGGTGAGTTATTGTTGCATTACGGTACTGAAGAACAGAAAAACCGTTATTTGCCAGGTCTGGCGCGCGGTGAAGAAATTCCCTGTTTTGGTCTGACCAGCCCGGAGGCCGGTTCGGATGCCGGTGCGATTCCTGATACCGGTGTAGTCTGCTATGGTCAGTTTGAAGGCCAGGAAGTTCTGGGCTTGAGAATGAATTTTTCCAAACGCTGGATTACGTTAGCCCCAATTGCAACAGTCGTAGGCCTGGCCTTTAAAATGTATGATCCTGATCATCTCCTGGGTGAACAGACTGAATACGGCATTACCTGTGCCCTGCTCCCTGCCAGTCATGAAGGCGTAATAGTGGGACCACGGCATAACCCGGGACCACCATTCATGAATGGTACGGTTGAAGGTAAAGATGTCTTTATTCCACTGGACTGGATTATTGGTGGCGTCAAAAATGCCGGTAAAGGATGGCGCATGCTGATGGAATGTCTGGCAGTCGGTCGTGGCATTTCCCTACCAGCGCTGTCTACGTCTACGGCAGAAATGACTTATTTAAATGTGGGTGCTTTCTCTCGTATCCGTCAGCAATTCAAAATTTCAGTCGGTAAGTTTGAGGGGGTACAGGAAGCCAATAGTGAAATCGCCAGTGATACCTATATGCTGGAAGCCTTCCGTTATCTGGTCACCTGTGGTCTGAATCAGGGTGGCAAGCCTGCAGTAATGACGGCGATTGCCAAATATTATGCGACAGAAGGTATGCGTAAAGTGGTCAATCACGGTATGGATGTGGTCGGTGGCCGCGCCATTCAGATGGGTCCGCGCAACTTTCTGGCGCCTTACTATCAGGCAATTCCAGTCTCCATTACCGTTGAAGGTGCCAATATTCTTAGTCGTTCCCTGATGATTTTCGGTCAGGGTTCAATGCGTTGCCATCCTTATCTTTATGAAGAATTACAGCTTTTACAGGCTGAAGATCGGGCTGCCGCTCTAAACCCTTTCGATGACCTGCTTTTTAAACATTTGGGATACACCTTTAACCGGACTGCCCGCTCCTTTGCCTATGCCTTTACAGGTGGCTCCAGTGCTGCACCGCAAAGTGCGGTTGACTTTACCCATCCTTATTACAAAGTGATTAACCGGCTGAGTGCCAACTTTGCCCTGACCGCGGATATGTGCCTAGGATTACTCGCGGGTGATATCAAACGTAAGGAAATGCTTTCGGGTCGTCTGGCCGACATTCATGCTCACCTGTTTATTGCATCGGCAATTCTCAAGTTTTTTGAGCATAGTAAAAAAACTGAAGATGAGCGTTTACATGCACAGCTTGCGGTAGAAAAGTCTCTGTATACAGCGCAAGAAGCATTTTTTGACCTGTTTGCCAACTTTCCATCAGGTGCAGCAGCAGGTATGGTCAAACTGTTATGTTTCCCATTTGGCCGTCCGGTACAGAAACCATCAGACTATCTGAAACAACAGGTAGCGAACAGTATGATGGAAGACAATGCTTTCCGGCAGTCACTCAAAAAACATGTCTACTATAATATCAATGAAAATGATGTCACTGGCCGTATGGAATCAACTTTCAATCTGCTCCTAGAGATTGAAAAGCTCTGGGATCGCTTTAAAAAAGCTGAAAATAAAGGACAATTTAAAGGACTTAGTTTTGCTGAGCATGTAGCCGATGCACATCAACAAGGCTTTATTAATGATCAGGAAGCAGAAAAACTGGTGCACTATAATGCGCGCCGTTATGACAGCATGTTGACCGATGTATTTGATCTGCAATTGAATGAGGTATTAGAGCTTGAGAATCCGTATCTCATCAAGGAAGATGCTAAAGGAACGGATACTTCAGTGCAAACTGATCCTTCACACTCAGTATCACCTTAAATAAAACTTAGATTTAAGATGTCATAAATTCCAGAGTGAAGTCATTTTATTGCTTTACTCTGGAAGCTTTACAAGTGGCTTTTCTGCCACTTTTTTACGACTATGGCACGATAGTATTTTAGCTTAAAAGCGTTAAGCTAAAGCAATAATAGAATTGAGGATAAAGCATGTCACAACAAGATTATGAAAATGGCTTGAAAGTCCGTACCGAAGTAATGGGGGAAAGTTTTGTGCAGCGTGCTCAGAAAAATACCGTGCCTTTTACCCAGCCTCTACAGGACTGGATTAATGAACATGCCTGGGGTTCGACCTGGCAACGTGAAGGTGTTTTACCACGTAAATATCGTTCTTTAATTACCATTGCCTTCCTAACCGCGCAAAAAAGTCCCACTGAACTGAAAGGCCATGTGCGAGGTGCGCTGAATAATGGCGCAACGGTTGAGGAAATTCAGGAAGTGCTGCTGCATAGTCTGCCTTACTGCGGTGCACCGGCGACTCAGGAAGCATTTCGTGCGGCGCTTGAGGTGATTCAGGAATATGAAGCGAATTAAGAGACCTAAATATCAGTGTATTAGAGCTCTTTCATAAATAATTCTTAATGATTAAAAATTATTTATGAAATTCCCGCTCCTCATAGGAGAGGTTCTTTATAAAAAATCTCTCATCCTCTTGCGGAGCATGCTCCTCACCCCTAAGGGAGAGGGAACATTAAATATGAATGGACGATCATTTTCTAATTCATAAAAGAAATCTATTTATTTAAATTGCTCAAATATCAGTTAAATTCAAAACTGCTTAGGCTATTTAAAGTAATGCTTAATAAGAAAGCCGAGAGTTGTTAAATTCCCGGCTTTTCATATTTTTGATAATAAATCTGTCGTTATGGATTTAATTCAAAATTAATAGGTTCTCTATGAATAGCAATTTATAAGAAAGACTTTAATCCCTTAATTCAATTTGCGTACGTTGTTCCAACCCTTGTACCGCAGCGGAAAAATCCAGCTGACTGGCCTGAGGTCTGGTAATCTGTTGAAACTGTTGTTGCACCAATGACATGACTGATAAATCCAGTTGCTGCTGTTGCACCAGTTCCAAAGCAATACCAATATCTTTCTGCAATAAATCCAGCGCAAAGGTTTTATGAAACTCACGGCTCAGTACACGCTGCGCCATGATATTTTCCGACATGCTGCTTTTACCGCTGGAATGATTAATACAGTTCAAGGCACTGCTTAAATCAACTCCCTGTCCTTTCAGTACAGTTAAGCCTTCAGCCAGTGCCCATAAATGGGTAGCCATCAAAGTATTGTTAACGGCTTTCACTGCAAAACCGGAACCACTTTCTCCTACATACTCAATCAACCCAGCAAAAGCAGCAATGACCGGTTTGGCTTGTTCAAAGGCAGCTTTATTTCCTCCCACCATCACGGTTAAAGTACCTTTTTCTGCGCCAATGGTCTGACCGGATACTGGAGCATCCAGATAATAACTTCCCTGCTGCTCCAATCGTTGTGCCAGTTTTTGGGCTGATTCTGGTACACCGCTAGTACAGTCAATCCAGATTGCACCTGGCTTGGGTGGATGTGCAGCGATTAGATTTTCGACATCCTGACTGGTGGGTAAGCAGGAAAAGATAAAGTCGGCTTGAACCGCCTGCTCAATACTGACAGCCTGAGTGGCGAAAAGTGTGGCATGCTCTACAGCTTTCTGTTCAGACCGGTTCCAGACCCAAACCGGGTGTCCGAGTTTTGGCAAATGGGAAGCCATATGCCAGCCCATTGCGCCGAGTCCTAAAAATGCAATTGTATGACTCAAAAGATACTCCTTATATTTAAGCAACCGGTTTCACTTCAATGTCCGTTGCGGTTGATGCAGATACAGGCGATTCTTTATCTTCCCCACGATTCAGGAACAGATTAAGTAAAATCGCAGCCAGAGTCGCAGTGCCAATCCCACCTAAATCAAAGCTACCAATCTGCAAGCTATAATTACCTGTACCCATAATCAGACACACTGCGCCAATGATCATTGTGCTGTTCTTGGTAAAGTCAATACGGTTATCTATCCAGATTTTGGCACCTGCAACCGTAATCAGACCGAATACTACAATCGAGGCTCCGCCAAGCAAGGCCACAGGAATCGTACTGATCACCGCACCAAATTTCGGTGAAAGCCCGAGCAAGATAGCGAATATCCCGGCAAAGACAAACACAGTGGTTGTATACACTTTGGTCACTGCCATAACACCGATATTTTCAGCATAGGTGGTCATTCCCGTACCTCCCACAGAAGCGGATAAGGAAGTACAAACACCATCTGCAAAGAAACCGCGTCCCATATACGGCGACAGATTTTTACCAGTCATTGCAGATACTGCCTTAAAGTGTCCCAAATTTTCTGCCACCAGAATAATGGCCACCGGTGCAATCATCAGCATGGCATTCATTTCAAAGACTGGACTCTGGAAAGTCGGCAGACCAAACCATGCCGCTTCACTGACTTTGCTGAAATCAATTGCAGGCCCGAAGCCCATCACATTGGTGAAAAGAAAATAAAGTAGATAGGAAGACAATAAGCCGAGTAACAGCAGCAGACGGCGCACCATTCCGCGGGTAAACACGGCAATCACACTGATACAGAGAATGGTGACCAATGCCATCCAGGAATCAAACTGGTTAGCAGATACACTTTTGATCGCGACCGGTGCAAGATGCAGACCGATAATCATCACGATGACGCCCGTAACCACGGGTGGCATCAGCTTTTCAATCCAGGCTGTGCCAGTTTTCATGACCAGCAAACCAATCAAGGCATAAACAATACCGCAGGCAATGGTTCCGCCAAGTGCGAGCGCAATATTGGAATTCGCACCTACTCCTGAATAGCCGGTAACCGCTACCACGGCACCAATAAATGCAAAACTCGACCCCAGATAACTCGGCAACCGGCCGCCAGTGATCAAGAAAAATAAAATGGTGCCAATCCCGGTAATAAAAATTGTGAGATTGGGATCAAACCCCATTAAAAGTGGCGCTAGTACGGTTGCCCCAAACATCGCAAACACATGCTGTAACCCGAGAATAATACTTTTCCCAGCGGGCAGATATTCGTCTGTTTGCACTGGTGTTGAATCGATATTGCCTTGGTAAGGCTTAAATTTTGGAAACCACGATTCTTTTTCTTGCATGGGCTTCCCCTCCTTGATTAGGATTGAATTGATTTAGCACATTTTGTGTGGCTCACAGTAAGAACGGTTAAAGTACATCAGCGCATTGCCTTGACGCTGGCACATGGCTTTCACTTCACAGAACAGCACGTCATGACTGCCTACAGATACTTGCTGCACCACCTCACAGTCAAAACTGACCAAGGCATCCTCAAGTACAGGTGACTGGGTCAGCAACGTTTTCCAGTTCCCCTGACTGAAACGCTCTGCCATAGGTGTTTTTCCACCAAACAGATTGGATAAATGCTGCTGATGTGATGCTAAGGTATTCACACACAACACCTGATTATTTTTAAAAGTTTCATAAACTGATGCTGAACGGTTCAGACAGACCAGCAAAGTCGGCGGCGTATCAGTCACACTACACACGGCGGATGCGGTAAATCCAGCCATGCCTGAACGACCTTGTGTAGTAATCACATTCACTGCCGCACCCAGATTGGACATGCCCTGACGGAAAATCTGCTGATCGACCTGGGTAAACACTTCAGCTGCGTTTTCAGTCTTTACCACCTTATTTAATGCACTGTTTTCTGCAACTGCTTCTGTAATCATTTTAGACAATTTGGCATTCATGCTGTTCTCCTCCGCCCCAAGTCAGTTTTCAGTGACAGACTTAGGGCTGATATAGATGAAATTGAATCAGGTGGTTCGGCTTAAACATGGGCAATCGAGGCGATTTCGACCAGTGCATCCGGTTTTACCAGGCCAGTCTGTACGCAATATCGTGCCGGTTTATCTCCCGGAAAATACTCTGCATAAACGGTATTAATTGCTGCATAATCTGCCCAGTCTTTGACAAACACATGATTGAAAGTGACGTCATCCATGCTGCCACCGGCTTCTTCAATGACACGTTTGATGGTTTCCAGAATATGACGGGTCTGGGCTGCCGCATCACCGACATGCACAACGTTATTATTTTCATCAAAAGCCAGCGTGCCTGACACATAGACAATATTGTCTGCCTTGGTTGCCGGTACAAACGGTGCTAATGGTTTTGAAGTTCCTGCTGGAATAATGACTTCTTTAGGCATACTGTTTTCCTTAATCTTGATATTTAACTTCTTAAGCGCTTTTAGCTAATCCAGTTTCTTTAAGTGATTCACTTTCTTTTTGAAAGGTATCGACAAAATTTGAGGTATCCGACACCCAGCCAAAGAAGGTCTTGATGTTGTACAGGCTGGCTTCGTGGGCTTCGACTGGACCGGCCTGATGGCAAGCATCCGCCAGCGCCACGCCAAAATATTCCAGAAAGAAACCATCACGCAGCGTCGACTCCACGCAGACATTGGTGGCAATTCCGACAAAAACTAGGTTACGGATACCACGAACACGCAACATGCTGTCCAGTGCGGTATTAAAGAAACCGCTATAGCGAGGTTTTTCAATGACCAGATCTTGTGGTAGTGGCTGTAACTCATCAATCAGGTCAAAGTCCCAGCCCCCTTTGGCCAGTAATTGCCCCTGTAATTCGGGACGTTTGCGCATGGTCTTTAAAGCATTGGATTTATGGAAATTTGGAGAATCCTTACCACCTGCTTCCTTATATTCTGCATCCCAGCCATTTTTAAAATAGATGACCTGAATACCGGCCGCATGCGCAGCATCGACTGCTTTCTTGATATTTTCGACCACGGGTTTGGTCTTTGAGACATCAAAACCCGCCAGATCCAGATAGCCACCCTGCGAGGTATAAGCATTCTGCATATCAATCACAATCAGGGCAGTCTGTTCTGGTGCCAGACGGATCGATTCAGGTTCCGCCTTGAGCACTTTGCCCGTGCCTAATGCTTCAGTAAAGCCTACAGATACGATGTGCTCACTCATGCGCTTTTCTCCAAAACGGGTGCTGTATCTTCAATCACAATATGTTCACGGCACTTCATTAATGGCTGGATTTTCTGACCGAAATCTTCCACACCCTGAACGAAATCATCAAAAGTCAGCAGCACACCTTCTGTACCTTTGATTTCGCCAATTTCATCCAACATTCGTGCCACATTTTTATAAGAACCTACCAAAGTTCCCATATTGATATTTACAGGAGATACGCTAGAAGCCATTTGACGGATATTGGTATCTGTACCGGAAGTCGTGTCTTTCCCACCTTGATTCATCAACCAGTTAATCGCTTCCATATCGGCACCATCGTTATAATGCTGCCATTTAGCCTGAGCTTCTTCATCAGTTTCGGCTGCAATCACCATAAACAGCACATACGTCTGCACATCACGACCAGTAAGGTCGGTTTTTTCTTTTAAGCGATCATTAATTTCTGCATAAGCCGTTGGAGTATTCAGCCCTTTACCAAAAACAAAGTTGTAGTCGGCGTATTGCGCAGAAAATTCCAGACCGGCATCAGACTGACCTGCACAGATGATTTTCATATCGGCTTGCGGGCGCGGACTAACACGGCAGTCTTCCATCTGGAAATGCTCACCTTTAAAGTCGGATTTTCCGTTTGCCCAAAGCTCACGCAAAATTTGTACATATTCAGATAGATATTCATAGCGTTTGCCAAAATACTCATTGCCTGGCCACATGCCCATCTGGGTGTATTCAGGCGGCTGCCAGCCAGTCACTACATTTAGCCCAAATCGGCCATTAGAAATCGAGTCAATGGTAGATGCCATGCGCGCTACAATTGCAGGTGGCATGACTAGAGTTGCAGCTGTTGCATAAATTTGAATTTTGCTGGTAACAGCAGCAAGGCCGGCCATCAGGGTGAAAGTTTCCAGGTTATGTTCCCAGAATTCAGTCTTGCCACCAAAGCCACGCAACTTGATCATGGAAAGTGCGAAATCGAAACCATAGTGTTCAGCGCGCTGCACGATTTGTTTGTTTAACTCAAAAGTCGGCATATATTGTGGTGCATTTTCAGAGAGTAACCAGCCGTTGTTTCCAATTGGACAGAAGACACCTATTTTCATTTTCACACCTCATTATTTTTTAACACTTATTCAAAATCTTGAATCCACTACGGGAGTCTTATTTACAATATAAACATTGCAAACCGTGTGCCAACTATATTTATTCATTTTATTTCAATAACTTAATATTTATTTTTTTGAATTTTTAGTAAAATAACTATTTTTAAGCATGAATCAATTTCGCTCACTATGTTTCATTCAAGTGCATTTATAAAAATTCATGCGTGTGCAGAACCTGTATAAATTCGCAGTAAAATTCCTGCTCATACCATAGAAACGATTCATTAGAAAAAATAAAAAGTCAGACCCAAGGTCTGACTTAAATAAACAGATTTATTGGCTGAAAATATCAGGCTGATTTTAAAAAATGCAGTATGTTTTGGTTGATCAGGGCAGTTTCAGTCACCGTAGAAGCATGTGCTCCAGTTTCGAGCAGGTTTAACCGGCTATGTGGCAATAACTGCTGCAGTTGTTGTGAACGTTGATATGGCACCAGAAAATCATCCCGATTGGCAATCAGATGTACAGGAACATGTTTGAGTGCCTGCTGATGCACTTCTTCTACTTGAAAAGCTTGTACTGCCTGTATACGTGCCAAGACATTTTGAATCGGTGGAAAGTCAAGGAGCTGCTTATTTTCTGCTTCGGTTAATGGGTCAATATGTGTTGAGATCCAGTGTGGTGGATATAAAAATAAAGCTTGGGCCCGAACATAGGCTTCTGCTCCGCTATTCAGCAATAAAGAAGTCCTTGCCTGAAAACATTTTTGGGTATGTGAGTCCAGTTCTCCCCAAGCATTCAACATGGTTAGACTCAGCAACCTAAATTTTTTCTCCGCCTGATAGGTTGCGAGCTGCATGCCAATATGCCCACCCAACGCATGTCCAATAAAATGAAACTCGCAAATATTCTCATTGATCAATAAATCCAGGATCTGCCGGGCCATACGATCTACGGAATAAGGCGTTGGCAAGAGTTCAGAATCCGAATGACAACCTTCCTGATCATAGGTCACCACATGAAAATCTTGCTGTAAGGCTTTAATTTGAGGATTCCAGAAGCTGGCATGTCCGCCCAAGCCGGAGGAAAGCACAACATATGGCGCATGTGCCTGTGCTGCAGAGTGAATAAACAAAGACATAAAACTCTCATATTTGAACTATGAGATGAATACAGCAAGATATATGCCTGAATAAGACTTTTTTTGAACAGTTGATAAAATTATAGCCAGTACACATTGAACCTGTAATAGAACTCCTCTACCTCAAAGCGTACGTTATAGCCCAGTTCTGTCAACTCCGCTGAAAGATGGTGGATTTCTTCCAGTGGCAGATGCTTGGGAAAAACTGCAGTACCGCTGTATTACCCTGTCTGGCATTATCTTCAATTAGTTGCGCTAAACGTGGCTTGAACATCTCAATATTGATATTGGCTACATCAGATAATATTTTGGCTTGATCAGCAGTCATAAAACTCATTGTTGAATACTCTTTTTAATTTTATTCAATAAAATTAAATGATTTAAATCACATAAAATATTCTTGTTTTGTAATCTAAATATAAAAAGCTGACCAAAAAAAATCCCTCAACAAGAGGGATTTTTTATTTAAATTTACTGACCTGGCAAAGGAATATATTGCGAAGCACTATTTTGTGCCTTACGTTCAGTTACTACCACTTCAAGCGTCATCGGTTTACCTGCACGCTCGATTTCAATCTGGATAGTACTGTTCGGTTTTTGCAAGGCGACAAAATTAATCAAATGTGAGGCTGAGCTGATCTCTTCCTCATTCACCTTGATAATTTTATCACCACGCTTGATTCCAGCCTTAGCAGCGGGTCCATCTGGTAGCACCTCAGCGACGGTGACACCTTTTTCTTTAGGTTGCAGCACATCATCACGTTCGGCAGGTAACAAGCTAATCCCCAACCAGCCACGAACGACGCGGCCATCTTCCAGAATGGCATTCAATACCTGCTGACAGATTTTAGCCGGAATAGCAAAACCGATGCCCAGTGAACCACCAGACTGCGAGAAAATTGCGGTATTCACCCCAATTAAGTTGCCGGCGACATCAATCAGTGCACCACCCGAGTTACCCGGGTTGATGGCGGCATCGGTCTGGATAAAATCTTCATAGGTATTGATACCCAGATCAGAACGGCCTGTGGCAGAAATAATTCCTTGAGTGACGGTTTGACCTACACCGAATGGGTTACCAATGGCCAGGACAACGTCCCCGACTTCGTTACCACTGAGCTTAAATGGCAGCACAGGTAATTTATCCAGCTCGATCTTGATCACGGCAAGATCTGTATCTGGGTCAGTCCCGACGACCTTGGCTTCAGCACGACGACCATCCTGCAAAGCCACTACAATTTGGTCCGCCTGCGCGATCACATGATTATTGGTCAAGATATAACCGTCCGGACGAACAATCACCCCAGAACCCAAGCTGTTTTCATTCGGGCTTTGTCCATACTGGTCAGGTAACTGATCGCCAAAGAATTCACGAAATACCGGATCACTCAGCAAAGGATGAGCCTGCTGCTTGACTTTTTGAGTAGTAAAAATATTCACCACAGCCGGTGCTGCCACTTTGACCGCAGCATTATAGGAGACAACGCCTCCTGTGCGCGAAATATCAATCAACGGCTCTACTTTTTCAGCAGGCATTTTGACGCCATCTGGCGCAACTGGTGCCTTTGGTTTTTGGAGTTGTTGCCACCCCAGAAAACCGATAATGACCAAAATCAGTAACACCCAAGGTAACCATGTAAAGGTGCGGCGCACGTTATTATCCTCTAAAATATTTTAATTCGTTGATGACTAAGTAATTTATATTCTATTGTAATGCTAAATACATAACTAAATACAAAAAAATCCACAGAGATTTGTGCAGCTTTAGTTACAATCAAACCCATAGCTAACTATGGGCAAGCTTTTAAACTAACAGGACTTTTATGGCGAATTTGAACGATATTATTCACTGGTGTGACCAGACCTTGGTAACCCGTGAATTTAAGGACTATGCACCAAATGGCTTGCAGATTGAAGGCAGACCCGAGGTAAATAAAATCCTCTGTGCTGTGACTGCTTCCCAGAGTGCCATTGAAGCTGCAATTGAACAAGGCGCAGACTTGCTGCTGGTTCATCATGGATATTTCTGGAAAGGTGAAGCTTACCCAATTACCGGGATGCGTGGAAAACGAATTAAAACACTGATTAAAAATGATATTTCTTTAGTCGGATATCATCTTCCTTTAGACAGTCACCCTGTTTTAGGAAATAATGCCGCGATTGCAGATCTGCTTGAACTGGAAAATATTGAACAGCTCGATCCAACCGAACGACATCCGATTGGCAATATTGGCTATTTAAAACAGTCCTTGACTCCAGAAGGTTTCAAAGCCTATGTATCAGAAAGACTCGGCTTTGACGCACTACATTTGCCTGCAGAAAAATCCTTGATTCAAAAAGTTGGTTTCTGTACAGGCGGGGCGCAGGATTATATTCAAAAAGCGGCCCTACAAGACTGTGATGCTTATATTTCGGGCGAAGTGTCTGAACGGACCTTTTATGAAGCTCAGGAACTGAATGTGCACTATTATGCCTGTGGCCATCATGCGACTGAAAAATACGGTGTGCAACGCCTGGCCAAGGCTATTTCAGAACAGTTTAATATTGAGTATGATTATTTCGAATTAAACAATCCGATTTAATTCGACTGACGGTTATGATCAGTGGCTTTATTCATATATTTTCAGGCTTTATTCTGTATTGTTATTTATACACGATGCCCATTTCGGCCCGATTATCTATTACAATAACGCCACTTATTGTTAAAACCCAGCAAAATGCAAGGAATTGAGAACATGACAACCATTACTTTACCAGCATTACCTTACGGCTACGAAGATCTTGCTCCACACATCAGCAAAGAAACTTTAGAATACCATCATGACAAACACCACAACACTTATGTGGTTAACCTGAATAACCTGATCGCTGGTACTGAGCTTGAAGGCAAAACTCTAGAAGAAATTATTACAGCAACTGCTGGTGATGCTTCTAAAGCAGGTGTGTTCAATAACGCGGCTCAAGTTTGGAACCACACATTCTACTGGAACTGTATGGCTAAAAACGGTGGCGGTAAAGCAACTGGTACTTTGACTGCAAAAATTGACGAAGCTTTTGGTTCTTACGAAAAATTTGCTGAAGAATTTGCTGCTGCTGCAACTACTCAATTTGGTTCAGGTTGGGCTTGGTTAGTGGCTGACGAAGTAAACGGCCAGCTTTCAATCATGAAAACTTCAAATGCTGATACGCCAATGGCGCACGGTAAAATTGCAGTGTTGACGATTGACGTTTGGGAACACGCTTACTACATCGACTACCGCAATGCTCGTCCTAAGTACATCTCTACTTTCCTGGAAAGCCTGGTGAACTGGGATTATGCAAATGCGAAATATGCAGGCCAGCCTGCAGGTGTTGAGAAATAATTCTTTATTTCTTTGCTAAAAAAATCACCCATTTTGGGTGATTTTTTTATTTTTAGACTCTAAATGAATATTTATAAAGCAAACAATTCATTTCTTTACATTAATTGATTGACGACCTGCCGATTCCTCCCTAAAATGCCGATCAGATTCTCCAATAGCTCAGTCGGTAGAGCGACGGACTGTTAATCCGCAGGTCCCTGGTTCGAGCCCAGGTTGGAGAGCCAATCTATTCTCCCATAGCTCAGTCGGTAGAGCGACGGACTGTTAATCCGCAGGTCCCTGGTTCGAGCCCAGGTGGGAGAGCCAGGATTCTAAAAACCCACTCATTGCGAAGTGGGTTTTTTTATACCTGTGTTTTTAAAATTGAGATCATATTGATTTATATAGGCGATCAACCACTCATCGCTTATGTTCCAGCTCGCTTATAAAAATTAAGGCTGATCGCGATTTTGTGGTTAGGACCGCTTTACATAAACATAACAGTTTGAACTACAAACCTTTTCGACTATTTTTAAAACACTTGATTCAATTTATGCTGCTTTTTTCTAAAAGTGCCTTGACCCCTTTTCAAATCTCTCTATAATCGCTGTCAGATTCTCCAATAGCTCAGTCGGTAGAGCGACGGACTGTTAATCCGCAGGTCCCTGGTTCGAGCCCAGGTTGGAGAGCCAATCTATTCTCCCATAGCTCAGTCGGTAGAGCGACGGACTGTTAATCCGCAGGTCCCTGGTTCGAGCCCAGGTGGGAGAGCCAGGATTCTAAAAACCCACTCATTGCGAAGTGGGTTTTTTTATTTTCTCTATCTGTGATCTATGTTTGATTTGAGTCAGTTTATATTTTTTGTGATTGGTTGCCTGGCAACCTTTGCATTAGTTTGTCTGCTCTTCCCACATCTGTTTACCCGTCAAAAGAAATTCTATCCAAAACGTGTGATTACTGCTTTTGAAAGCAGGATGTTTACTCGTCTAAAAGATGCCTTTCCTCATCATCATATTCTGGCCCAAGTCGCGTTTAGCGCCTTGATCACGCATGACCAGATCAAAATGCGCAATCAGTTCAATCGCAAAGTCACAGACTTCGTGGTACTTGATCGCGAATATAATGTGGTGGCGATTATTGAATTAGATGATCCGAGTCATATTGGCAAAGAACAAGAAGATGCTGAACGTGATGCAATGTTGATTGCAGCAGGATATACCGTGATTCGATATACCCAGATTCCGAGTATCAGACAGCTACAAAGGGATATAAGATAAATTAAGGAACAGTTACTGTACTTTCAGATGCAGCTTGAGTTGAATTTGCTAAAGCATCCTGCTCTGCTTTGAGCTTTTCCGCAGCTTCTCGTGCTTCAATACGTGCAATCATATCTGCCTGCTGCTGCTTGTATTTTTCCTGATTTTTAGCATCACTATTTACCGCAAGAAATGCCATACTAATTAAAAATACCGGAATACAGAGGGCAAGCGTACCGAAGATCAATAGCTTTTTGACACTGCGGGGCTGTGGCTGCTCAGACATAACAAACCTGCTTTAATTTCGTCATTTAATTGCAATGCCCAATATAACAAAATAAAGTCATAGCTCAAGGCCGAACAGTATTTAAATCCACGCCGACTTCAAGCCAGCATGGGTTTATCCCTCTTATTTAATTATGACACTGGCGTATTCATAACGGCTTCTACCGTATTGAGCAGTGCGGGAATATTTTCAGTGACCACTGTAGCGTGCGTGGCATTTAGGATCGGAATTAACTCTACATTAGTTCCGTCTGCAAGCATACCATCATATAAGATCTGGGTAATGGTATAAGGTACTGTGGTATCTGCGGTGCCTTGAAAAATATAAACTGGACGATCAAGTCGGGTTTGTGCAGGCTGATTATCTATCAGATAATTCATAATATCAGGGTCGCTCAGGAAGTTTTCCCGTAATGCCTGATATTGCGAGAAATTCACATCACTTTGTAATGCCGTTTGAATATCTGCACCAAAACGCTGTGCAAGCTCAGGGGAACATAAACTTTCAGCCTGTCTAGCCAGATCTACCTTGGCATTAACAAAGGCCTGATTGTAATTAAAGTTGGTTTTTTCTGCCTTAATTCCTGAACTGACAATAGCGGCATACGTATACAAAGTCGCTGCTATTGGTACTGCTTGAGCTACATTACCATCAGCAGCCAGACCTTGAGCAAATAAAAGCCCTTGTTCCAAGGTATCATTAAGATAAGAAGCTGGGGCAATTGCAACTGCACCACGATAAGTATTATTTGGTAAAGCCTTATAAAACTCTGCGGCTGCTAAAGCTGCATGTCCGCCCTGTGACCACCCGATCACCCCCCAATCTTTGGCCAGTAGTCCACCATACTGTTTTTGAGCTTCACTAATCGCCGATAATATTGAATTGGCAGCACTTTCCAGATGCAGATAAGGATGTGGCTCATTATCATTGCCCAGACCCTCATAATCTGGGGCAATCACCGCATAACCTCGTTGTACCAGCCCCATAACCAAGGCCTTTTCAGGCCCATCCAAGGCAAGGCGTGAAGGTGCACACTTATCTGCTCCACCTGTAGTACCATGGGCCCAAACCACAATCGGCCAGCCACCTATAGGTGGAGTACCTTTAGGGGTAAATACCAGTGTAGTAGCACGAATCTCTCGATTCTGTACACCTTCCATTCGATAAGTAAAGATATCATGACGCCCGACAACCGCTTTCACCTGCTCATCAACCGTATAAGTTCGAACAGGATTAAATCCTACAAAATTATCGTTATCATCATCTCCACACGCAGATAAAAACAGTACCGAAGAACACAGTACGCCCAACATCAATTTCTTATAACTGTTCTGCATATTTCTATCCTTTTATTGTTATTCCCTATCTCTTTTTATCGAGATCACTCAAAATTAAGCATAAAAAAAAGCATCCTTATAGGACGCTTTTGTTATTAGCCGATAGACGGTTAGTACCAAAGAGCCAGAAAAATTCCAGCAAAGATTATGAATCCAATCCAGCGGTTATGCCTAAACGCCCAGAAACACAGCTGTGGATTTTTATCTCGAGTTTTAAACCATTGGTAAATAAAATCAAGAGCAACAACAATTAGTGCAGCCAGACCAAATGGAACCAGTAAATTTTCTAGCCATAATGCAGCACCTATCAATAAAATACTGCTTACCTGCAATGCACTAATGATCTGAATATCGTGCTGACCAAATAAGATCGCTGTCGATTTTACCCCAATTTTCAAATCGTATTCACGATCTGCAATTGCATATTGGGTATCATAGGCGACGGTCCAGGCCAGATTACCAAAATATAGAAGCCAGCAGATTAAATCCGGCGTTTGCCCGACTGCAGTATAGGCCATCGGAATCGACCAGGAAAATGCTGCACCCAAAAAGACTTGAGGTAAATGGGTATAGCGCTTCATAAAAGGATAAATAAACGCTAAAAATAAAGCCCCGAATGACCAGTAAAAGGTTTCAATCGGCAAGAAAAGAAGCAGGCAGGCGCTGGCAGCCACCAAAACCAGAAATACCATCACGGCTTCTTTGGCACTGATAACTCCGGTCGCTAACGGACGGTTTTTAGTACGCTCTACATGTGCATCGACTTTACGGTCAGCAAAATCATTAATGGCACAACCTGCTGCCCGCATAAAAATCACCCCCAAAATCATGGGAATTAAAATTTCAATGCGTGGCATGCCCTGAGCAGCAATCCACAGCGCCCACATGGTGGGCCAAAAGACCAGTTCAGTGCCAATCGGTTTATCAAAACGACAAAGATAATAATAGGCGTTAAGACGCTCACGCCAGGTGATTGCTTGTGCGGTTGCCATAAAAATCAAGCCTGTGAATTTTGTATAAAGTGTTCAAATGCCGGTAAAAATGTTTCTTGTACGATAAATTTACAGCCGTGCCAAGTATAGCAGCTCTGACGGGTCCAGCCCTCATCTAAAAGTACCACCCGACGCTGGCAGAGTGGATTGGTACGTTGAAACAGAAACCAGCCAATCGGTTTGGTGCCAATATGCTGAAAAATTCGGGCTTTTTTTTGCAGGCTTAAAATTGGAAAAATACTTTTGGCTTTCACCCAAGGAGATTGTTCCGAACCATAGAGATAACTTTCACGCACCCAGGAAGTATGCTGAGGTGACATCTGCATCCATTTGGCATTGGCAAAGCTTAAACGCTGAAAATGCTCTTGAATTGGCTCGACATGAAATTGTCCCTGCCCCAAATCGGTCAGTTGCTGCGTAAGCGAACCTGAGGCATATAGCCACGGTTTTAACTCAGCCGGCAGAGCTGATAGCAACACACGCGGATTTTGTTTTCTAGAACGACTATTCATTGTTAACAGTTATCTGTTTTTGCAATGATTTCATATTTGCCTTGCGGAGTCTTAATTAAAATAAAACCTTCAGCACTCAAATAAAGTGAATCGGGATAAGCATAATCCAGCGCCATTTCTGGATTTTTCAGCCCCACAAATTGAGCCTGCTTATAACCCTCGGGAGTCCGCCCCACTTCAACATAAGTCACTTCAGAGAAATTCAGTTTGAAACCTTTGTCATGATCTTTTGGATCAATCCATGGATAAAAGCTGGTGTGCTTTTTACGTTGTGCCATTTAAACCCATCAATCATTTAAAATTATAAATAGATGATACAAAAAAACCCGCGACGTGCGCGGGTTTTCTTCGCTTTAATTCGGAATGAATTACAAGCTGTAGTACATTTCAAATTCAACTGGATGAGTAGTCGTGTTCAGACGACGAACTTCTTCAGTTTTAAGCTCGATGTATGCATCAAGCATTTCTTTAGTGAACACACCGCCTTTAAGCAGGTAATCTTGGTCCGCTTTAAGCGCATCAAGAGCCATATCCAGGCTGTGCGCCACTGTAGGGATTTTTGCTTCTTCTTCCGGTGGAAGATCATACAAGTTCTTGTCAGCAGCTTCACCTGGATGAATCTTGTTTTGAATACCATCGATACCCGCCATTAGCAATGCTGCGAAACCTAAGTACGGGTTCATCATTGGATCTGGGAAACGCGCTTCAATACGCTTGCCTTTCGGGCTCGACACGTAAGGAATACGGATAGACGCAGAACGGTTACGCGCTGAGTAAGCAAGCATAATCGGTGCTTCGAAATGTGGAACCAAACGCTTGTACGAGTTTGTAGAAGGATTAGTGATCGCATTCAAAGAACGAGCATGTTTAATTACACCACCGATGAAGTACAACGCCATTTCTGAAAGGCCTGCATATTCATCACCAGCAAACAGGTTTTTGCCGTCTTTAGAGATCGACATATGCACGTGCATACCAGAACCGTTATCACCCACCATTGGTTTAGGCATAAAGGTTGCAGTTTTTGCATATTGATGCGCAACGTTCCAAACTGCATATTTGAACTGTTGAACTTCATCTGCTTTACGCACCATGGTATTGAAGCTCACACCAATTTCTAACTGGCAAGAAGCAACTTCGTGGTGATGCACTTCTACACGACCTGGCCCCATAATGTCTTCGATACGCGCACACATATCAGCACGCATGTCATGTGAAGAATCTACAGGAGGAACTGGGAAGTAACCGCCTTTTACGCGTGGACGGTGACCAGAGTTGCCGCCTTCATAGTCTTTGTTGGTTGACCATGCAGCTTCTTCAGCGATCAATGTATGGCGCGCGCCAGACATGTCGATTTCCCATTTTACTTCGTCAAATACGAAGAATTCTGGTTCTGGGCCAAAGAATGCTGTATCACCGATACCAGTAGATTTCAAATATTCTTCTGCACGGCGCGCAATCGAACGTGGATCACGATCATAACCTTGACCAGTAGATGGCTCGATTACGTCACAAGTTACAACAACTGTTGGCTCTGCAAAGAACGGGTCGATAAAACCAGTTTCCGCGTCCGGACGTAAAATCATGTCCGATGCTTCGATGCCTTTCCAACCTGCAATTGAAGAACCGTCAAACATTTTGCCGTCTTCAAATGTATCTTCATCAATACTGTCTGCTGGATAAGTAACGTGTTGCTCTTTACCCTTGGTATCAGTAAAGCGAAAATCGACCCATTTTGCGCCACTTTCTTGTATGAGTTGAAGGACCTTGTTCGCCATGCTCATTTTGCTCCGATGTTTTTGTTGCACCCGTGAAGTGCGTGTTAGCAGTTGATAGTTATTAAGCAATTACCATACCAACTTTTAAAAGTATAGATAAAATCTTGAATTCTTTATAAGAATTCATGAATTAATAAAAATACTTTGCGGCTATTATACTAGCTGCAAAACTAAATGCACTATATTCAAGCATTCTTCATTTATTTTATTTCAGCTTTATTTTTTAGCGCACCTAAATAGTGCAGTGGTGAATAAAAATGTATTAGAAACATAATTTTTTATAGTGGATATGCTGCTTTTTTCAACTTTTGTTTAGTTTTTATTTAGTTTTAGCTAAGAATTAAGCATTTTTTATGAGATATCAGTAAAGAAAACTTCCGGATTGACTTAGGATCACCTGATTATTTTGAGGCATTTTCTTTAACTATACTTTTGAAATAAAATTTTATATCACGCGGTCTGATTCAAGTGATGTTTTTTTCACCAAAAAATTTTAATCTTTTTTTAACTTTCTTTTTAATTTTTAAGTTCTACTCTAAAACTAATCATACTTATAACTTTCTAATGGTAAGTCTATTACTTAAAATAATGATTCAATAATTTCCATTCTGTTTAGATCGGCTTCTTAAGCCATCAAATTTGATGAAATTGTTGCGCCGAATATGGCTATTTTTTGCTATGATGAAGCGTGCTTTATTTTCACACAATGAAATCAATGATTTAGTTGTGTTACCCAAGTGCTTGCAATAAGCGCGAATTAAAGTACGATCGGGACAACTTTAGCACAGTTAAGTGCATTAATTTCAATAGGTTAAGCTCATGCTTTTAATGGTCGACAACTATGACTCCTTTACTTATAACATCGTCCAATATTTTGGCGAACTGAATCAAGAAGTAAAAGTAGTCCGTAATGATGCCGTGACATTGGAAGATATAGAGCGATGGCAACCCAAGTATTTAGTGATTGGTCCTGGACCGTGCTCGCCAAGTGAAGCAGGAATTTCTATTCCTGCAATTCAGCATTTTGCTGGTAAAATTCCCTTACTGGGCGTTTGTCTTGGTCACCAGAGTATTGGTCAGGCATTTGGCGGCGATATCGTGCGTGCCAAACGTGTGATGCATGGCCGTCTGTCTGATATGTACCACAGTAATACCGGGATTTTCAGCAATCTTCCTTCTCCATTTCCTGCAACGCGCTATCATTCACTGGTGATTGATCAAGCTACCTTGCCTGAATGTCTGGAAGTCACCTGCTGGACCAATGAAGCGGATGGCTCTATGGAAGAAATTATGGGTGTGAAACATAAGACATTGCCGGTCGAAGGCGTGCAGTTCCATCCTGAATCGATTCTGAGCCAGCATGGTCATCAAATCTTTAAAAACTTTCTCGAAATTTATGCCTAAGAACACCTTATGAATATTCAACAAGCTTTAAGTAATATTACTAAAAACATTCACCTGACTCAGGATCAAATGCAAGACGTGATGCGTGCCATCATGTCAGGTGAAGCAACCGATGCCCAGATTGGTGCCCTGCTGATGGGCTTACGCCTTAAAGGCGAAAGCATTGATGAGATTACCGCAGCTGCACGTGTCATGCGTGAACTTGCCACCAAAATTGATGTCAGTGACATTCCCTATCTGGTCGATATCGTCGGCACAGGCGGTGATGGCCAGAACCTGTTTAATGTCTCTACTGCTTCCGCATTTGTAATTGCAGCAGCGGGCGCAACCATTGCCAAACATGGTAACCGCGGCGTTTCGACCAAATCAGGTTCGTCAGATTTACTGGAACAGGCCGGGATTAATCTGGACCTGAATATGCAGCAGACCGAGCGCTGTATCCGTGATGTCGGTGTCGGTTTCCTGTTTGCACCCAATCATCATCAAGCGATGAAATATGCAATCGGCCCACGCAAAGAATTAGGGATTCGCAGCATTTTCAACTTACTTGGCCCGCTTACGAATCCGGCCGGAGTAAATCGTTTAGTCATTGGGGTATTTTCCAATGAACTCTGCCGCCCTATTGCCGAAGTCATGAAACAGCTCGGTGCTGAACATGTGATGGTAGTACATTCACGTGATGGTCTGGATGAAATCAGTATTGCCTCTTCAACTCATGTCGCTGAACTGAAAAATGGCGAAGTCACGGAATGGGAAATCACGCCTGAATCGGTCGATATTGAATCGCAAACTCTGACCGGACTGATTGTGGAAGATTCTGCGCAAAGTCTGGCTTTAATCAAAGATGCACTGGGCAAGAAAAAATCAGACATCGGTGATAAAGCCGCCAACATGATCGCGCTGAATGCCGGCGCGGGTATTTATGTCTCCGGTTTAACCAGCAGCTATAAGCAAGGTGTTGCGCTGGCACATGACATTATTTACGGCGGTCAGGCACTTGAAAAAATGAGTGTGCTGTCTGAATTTACCAAAACCATTAAACATTACGAAGCTTAATTCGGTCAGGAATTTTGATCATGGTGGATATCGCAAACACAATTTTAGGCAAGATTGTTGACCGTAAAAAAGAAGAATTTGCCCTACGTTTAAAGCAGAAAAGCTATAAAGATCTGGAGGAACTGGCTCAGGGTGCATCACCTGTACGTGGTTTTGCACAGTCTTTAATGTCGAAACGTCTTGGTGTGATTGCTGAAATTAAAAAAGCTTCGCCATCCAAAGGGATTATTCGCGAGAACTTCAACCCTGCGGAAATTGCGGCACAGTATCAGGATGCAGGCGCAGCCTGTTTATCGGTGCTGACCGATGTAGACTTTTTCCAGGGTCATGATGACAATATTCAGATTGCCCGTTCACATTGTGACCTGCCTGCACTGCGCAAAGACTTTCTGATCGACCCTTATGGGGTCATCGAAGCACGTGCCCTGCATGCAGACTGTATCTTGCTGATTGTGGCTTGCCTGTCTGACCAGCAGTTAGAAGAAATGTCTAAAACTGCATTTGAACATCATCTGGATGTACTGGTTGAAGTTCACGATGAAGAAGAACTATCACGTGCTTTAAAGCTTTCTGATCGTTGTCTGCTCGGCGTGAATAACCGTAATTTAAAAACCTTTGATGTCGATTTAAATACATCATTACGTTTGAAAAAATTACTGGACCCTTCACGCCTGCTAGTGACTGAAAGCGGTATTGCAACTCCTGCCGATGTGGCCATGATGCAGGAAAATGATATTCACGCCTTCTTGGTCGGCGAAAGCTTCATGAAACAGCCACGTCCGGATCATGCTTTCCGCGATCTGTTTGGTGAGCCTGAAGCGGTTTAAAATGTAAATGCTCACCTAAGCATTAAAAAAGCCCAATCTCAGAATTGGGCTTTTTAATTTTATTCAGCAAAGTTTCACAGCAGATAAACTCAAATTACATTGCAATTGTTTTAAGCAGAACTAAAGAGAGTGGAAATAAAACAGGCGAAGATTGACAAAGTACTGCCTCGAAACGAGCCCCTGCACTTTGAGCCTTGGTCTTAAAATATAATCCTGCAAACATTGCAGCGAACATAAAAATAATCAATGTTGGACTGAATAATTTTACTGACTGGATATCGAATAAAATGAGCGAAAATAATCCGACAATACTCAAGTTATAAAAATATTGAAGATGCCACATATCCTCATTTCCTTTTTATTAAGAGTATATATCGGACTTATGCATTTCTATATCTGAAAACTTCATTTTACTGATCAAAATAAGATAGCAGTTCTTCAAACTCCGGCAGTTCAGTATAGCTTTGATTCACCTTGATTTCGTCTGCCCAAGTAATTTTAGAGCTCAGGCAAAAACTTAATTTTTGCTGAATCTTTGGTGCATTATCTAACAACCCTAAAGGAATCCATATCAATGCAGTTGTGCCCACTTGATTGGGAACGGGTGAGCCACAGCGCTGACAAAAATGGGAGCGAAAGCCAGTCTCTTTTTGATAACAGGATATTGAGGACGTGACTGACGTCCATTCAAAATATTGCTGATTGATTAAAGTGGCTGCATTGGCGGCCGTACCACTCTGTTTCCGACACAAACTGCAATGACAGTGATACATGCTATGAATGTCTGTATTAACCCTAAATTTTACATTGCCGCATAAACAGCTGCCTGAATAATTCATTTTTTATTTTCGCGATTATATGATCTTATATTTAAAAAAGAGATATTCCATAGAAGCAACTATTTAAGTGATCAAATCAGAAAAATCACGAAACATCTTTTATTTACAGCGGATTCGGTTTTTTGATTGTAAAAATGTGCCGCTATTTTAAAGTCCAATTTTTATATTATGTGGTTATAAACGCATTTCATTTCTCCTTTCAGCCATTTAAGACTATAATTCTATTAAATTCCGTTTCTCTCCCCATTTTCAGATTATGAGCAAACATGATTCTTCGCTTTCTAAAGATCAGTACAACTTACTGAAAGATTTAAAAAAGCAAATTAGTCAGCCTAAGGCTGAACCTGTTGCCCCTGTCGTGAAAACAGCGGAGCAAGAACAGGCTGAAGACCTCGACCTGTTTCGTAAACAAATGCAAGGTGTACAAAAAATCGATGCCGGCAATACTGCCAAAATTGAAAAATCTGCCAAGAAAAAGCCGGATGCACAAATTCTGGCAAAGCGTGCCGCTGCCGAAGGGCCAATGCACACCGATGAAACCGTTCTTTCAGATACTCAAGCCATGCTGAATCCAGTCGGTAGTCAGGCCAACTTGAGCTATCGTATTGCCACCTTGCAACATAAAGTTTTTGAAGACTTAAAAGCCGGTAACTTGCGCTGGTTTGAAGCTGTGGATCTGCATGGCTGTACCGTAGAAGAAGCGCGACAAGCTGTGCTGCAGATTATCCAGATCGCCAAAGATGAAAATCAAAACGTGATTAAGATCGTACATGGCAAAGGCCCAGAAGCGATTTTAAAAACCTATGTCAACGGCTGGCTGCGTCAGCATCGTGACGTTTTGGCCTTTGTCAGTGCCCCTGAAAAACAGGGCGGTACTGGTGCGGTACTGGTTCTGCTGAAACGTGCGGAAAAGAATCCAAAGTTCAAACAATAAACGGTTTTAGCTCCAAAACAAGGCATTGTAAAAGTTTTCTGCTACAATGCCGTCCTTGTTCATTCTCAGTTTAAGTGAATACGTCATATGACTATGCAGCAATCCTACGCAAACATTCTTACTGCCGTTGGCGAAGATCTCAATCGCCCTGGTCTCAAAGATACGCCAGTGCGCGCTGCGAAAGCATTTTCATATTTAACATCGGGTTATAGCCAGACACTTGAGGAAGTAACCAACAAGGCGGTCTTCCCTTCTGATAACCGTGAAATGGTACTGGTCAAAAACATCGAATTTTATTCGCTCTGTGAACATCACTTACTGCCATTTTATGGCCGCGTGCATATCGCCTATTTACCGGAAGGTCATGTTTTAGGTTTATCCAAATTTGCCCGCATTACAGAAATGTTTGCGCGCCGTTTGCAAATCCAGGAAAATCTGACCCAGCAAATTGCAGAAGCAGTGGCTGAAGTCACCAAAGCACGCGGTGTTGCAGTCATGATTGATTCTGCACATATGTGTATGATGATGCGTGGTGTAGGTAAGCAGGAATCAACTACTCGTACGGTATCGTTTATTGGGGATTTTAAAACCGATAAAGAAACACGTCGTGAATTTTTAAGTGCAGTTCCAGAAAATTTTTAATAAATTCATAAGTGGAAGCCTTAATTGATATTGAGGCTTTTTTATCACGACGAGGCTACCAATGTCATCTATCTGGATTGCGGGTCAGGGTTTAAGTCAGGCTAAGGAAAGTATCGATTACCCACGACCAGATCGTCTGGTCAAAGCCAATCCTAAACGCTTGACTCAGAGTGCCTATCAGCATCCTCATATGGACTGCGGCATCTGGCAATGTGAAATCGGTGCCTGGAATATTGTATTTGCCGAGAATAAACAGGAATTTTTTCAGGTCATTGAAGGCATCGTACGTTTACATGACACCCAAAAACAGTCATTTGTTGAAATTAAGGCAGGGGAAGCCGGTATTATTCCTCCTGGTTTTATTGGTACTTTTGAAGTGGTTGAAGCTGTTAAAAAGTATTATGTGGTAGTGGAATGTTAAAAGGCTTTTTGCATTTTATTTTCCTCAACGTTTAAGGAATTTCGTAATAAACTCCTTAGGTGTTTTAATATTCTTTCTATAACGCTTGTTTAGCTAACAACTTTCTCAGTATATGATCTGAATCTCTCTTTTACTTTTATAAATAAAAAATGAAAATCAGTCGTTTCATATCCTCTATTGCGGATTGCTAAACTACATTTTCTGTCATGTTTAAATACAGATCTTGCTGTTAGATGATTGCATAATTCAGGTATGCAAATACTGGAACTCGCCATGAGCAAAAAGCAGCCTGCTCCTCCTAAACGCACTTCACGTGTTTATTCAAACAGTTTTGACTATAGCTTGGACTTTAAAAAAATTAATTTTCGCAAACGACCAGAACTGTACCGGATTGGCCGTGGTGAACAAGGCGTGTTACTGGTTGAACCTTACAAATCGGAAATTCTGCCGCACTGGCGCTTTGCCGATGTAGACAAAGCCCAAGCCAGCAGTGACAAGATCTACCAGCTTTTCCTAGAATATTTGAAACAAGAAGATTTTATCGGGGCAGACATGGCACGCAAGTTTTTACAGATGGGTTTTACCCGTGCGCGTCGTTATGCCAACCATAAAGGTGGCAAAAAATACGTTGGTCCGGTTCCAGAAGATAAAAAAGGCTTGAGTGGCGCACATGGCCGTTCAGAGCTGCCACGCTATCAGGAAGATCCGGTTAAAGCCGCTGCTGCCGAAATTTTTAAACAGAAATGGGATGAAGCCAAAACCCATCCGGCATATCTTGAGCAAAAACAGAAATTTCAGGATTTTTTACAACAGCAGTCTCTAACTGGATAAATGCATATAATTTAGACTGAAAGTGGCTGTACGGCCGGCTTTACGGACTGATGAGCCATATAGACTCTGTTACGCCCGTTATTCTTCGCCATATACAAGGCAGAATCTGCTGCGTTCAGGAAGCGCTGATAATCCGGATGTCCATCATAGAGGGCACACCCAATACTGACAGTAAATTTAAATTGATGGCCTTGTATCGAATTAATCATGCCATTTTCAATATATTTACGAATAC
Organism: Acinetobacter pecorum; assembly: GCF_014837015.1. GTDB lineage: Bacteria > Pseudomonadota > Gammaproteobacteria > Pseudomonadales > Moraxellaceae > Acinetobacter > Acinetobacter pecorum. The sequence goes on along the minus strand of NZ_JACSPT010000002.1, from coordinate 162,749 downwards.
TTTCTGCAATATTCAGGGCGCGTTTTTCATCAGTATCCACCAGTAACAGCAAAAATTCTTCACCGCCGATCCGGAAAACATAATCACTGCCCTGACTGTATTTTTGCAAGCCTTCGGCCAGAAACTTCAAGGCCAAGTCACCTGCAGCATGCCCGAATTTGTCATTGATACTTTTGAAATAGTCGGCATCAATGGCAAGCAAAGACAAGGGGGTATGATTCTTGCGAGAAAAAGTGATTTCACGTGAAATAATCGTATTCAAATAACGACGATTCAGTAATTGAGTCAAGGAGTCATTGCCTGATTCAATATACTCGGCTACCTGGAATAACTGATCTACCAGTAGCTGAATTTCACGATTCAGATTCCGAATTTTCTGGATCAACCCCAGCATATTATTCTTATCCGTACAGTTCATAATATCTTGATTGAGTTCATCAACCTGATAAATCCGCTCAATGATTAAATCGACCTGATCAGAACCGGTAAAAGCATAAGAGGCTTTATGGACAAACCATAAACCGAACTCCGACTTGGACAGCATCGGATGATTCAATTTCTCATGCTCGGAAAAGACCTTGAACATGAGTTCATTTTCCCAGTCCAGCAGTGAGCTGCGCTGTTTATCTTTTTGTACGGCCACATCCTGCATTGCTGAAAAAACACGATAGCTGTGTTTGATTTCCTGGTTCAGGGCTGTTTTGGCTTCATAGGATCGGCACATTATTTCTGTGGCAAAGCCCATAATTTGGATAATATAACTGCAGGTGGTCAACATACCCTGGTCAGGATTCTCATCCAGCAGTTCAAACATTTTACGTTCAATTTCACGTACACCGCGCATGATCAACCAAGATGGAATCCCGACACGTGCATGCACATGTCCTACCAATGCCTGTTTTTGTACGGCATCAGCATAACGTTTATTAATTCCTACACTAAAGCTTTCAAGTAGCCAGGCATTCAAGGTGTCACGCAAGCGCTTCTGAATCAGGTCATCGGAAAAGAATTCTGCAGATTCCTTTTCGATAAGCATGTTTTTATAGAACTCTTCAACCAGAATCAGGGAGTGGTCTTGAATAAACTGAAAGGCATGCAATAAATTATCTGATGAATAATTTTGACAGATCTGTTTCCACTGCTCGGCCAACCTTGCCATGCATTCATTATCCATACTGTCTGTTCCCCAAAACTCTGAAATTTGCACTCACATTATGTGACAAATATAACAAATATCAGGTATTTTTCCTAAAATATTGATCAGATTATTTGTATCAGACCAAGCCACTCTCTATACAAGACAAGGGCAAGCGCAAAGACAGCCTTATGGAGAACCAAGGATTGATGAATAGTTTAAATCTATTTTAACCTATTTTAAAAATACCGTATCAAGCCAAGGCTCCATTGATCCCAGTCTTTGGATTGCTGTTGCTGATACGTCCAAGACAGCCGAAGCGCATGTTGTGGATTGAACGCATATTGGAGCTGGGTATTCAATTTCAGGTGCCAGTGATGCGAATCCTCCCAATACGGCAGCTCTACCTGTACCAGACTGTTCATATGATCGCTCCAGATATTCTGACAACCCACGGTGGGACCAGCACCTACGCGCCAGCCCTGATCGAGTGCCTTGCCTACCTGTAGCTGAGTTTGCATTTGTGCATAACATAGATGTTCACGGCTGGCATTTGCCCAGCTATAGCCAACCTGAGTTTTTAAGCTAGCGACGCCATGTTGTTCATTTTCACTAAATCGGCCATGTGTATCCAGTGCTTCCTGTTGCCAACCCAGATTAAACCCCCAGGACAAGGGTGTATTAAACGGATTGATCGGGTTATAGGAGTTGACAGTCAATAGATCCAGATGCTCCAGTTTGAGTTCACTATCACGATATTGCAAAGCCCCATCTAGAAACAGCAGTTGTGTGCCGGTTCGAAAACCGCCTTGCGGGTCGACGAGATCATGATAGGCTTGCCGATGGCCAAGCTGGATAAAAGATTCACCTTGAACCTGTCCGGCCTGAATACTGATATTGTGTGCATGATGGCTTTGTACCGGATCTGTTTTTGGACGTTTCGGCGCTTTACGCTGTTTCTCGACATTTAGCTGACTTCTTAAACCCAATAGCTTGCGGAAACGTGGCTGGGAAAATGATTCATCGACTTTCTGCCGGAGGAAATCCAGATATAAATGATCATAGGCCATTTCCAGAATTTTGGCCTGATTCTCTGCCGAATAATCTTGCAAGATTGAAGGCATTATGTCTGCTTCTGCATAAGCTAACTGATGTGCACTTTTTGCCAGAGCTTTACCATGCTGTCTGGACTGAGCCAACAATTGAGTCTCAAGCGCCGGACGATAAACTTTCTGCTTAACCAGGCCCTGCTGTTCTACGACTTTCAGTGTTTCAATCGGAATTGCAGTCGAATTAAACTGTTTCTGTAGATTTAACTCGGGACGAACCAGATCAAACAACCCGAGTAAACGATAGGAGCAATTATCGTTGATAAAATAATAAGGGAAACTTACATTTTGCATTTCCCAAAGATGCTGTACCAGAAATCTGGTTTCTTGCGGGCTTAAGTTTAATTCGTATTCCCATAAATCCCGGCTTTCAAAGTCACCATACTCTTTGACCTTGCGGTAATACGGCATCAGTGAATATTCACCCGGATATTGTCCGGTTAGTCCTTTCCAGGCAAAGGACCAGTTATCATTGCTATTAACCGTTGCAGCATAGTTGACGGCATAAGAAATCAGATTAAGTTGTTGCTGGTCTTTAGGGTCCAGACGCAACAAGGTATGACCAAACATGGAGCTGGGATTGCCCATGAAATCCGTGGCATAAATCAGGGTCGCCTGATAAGGCTTGACTTCGCCTAGCCATTTCTCCAAATCCGGACAGCTGACCGCAGGCAATTGCTGTTCAGAAATATCCAGTTGCTGCATTAACCAGCTGCTTCGTGCCGGAAACTTACAGCGCACGGACTGATTCGGTTCTGCACTCAAAAATAAAGCCTGAATGTTATGTTGCATTTCCTTTTTTAAATCGGTTTTTCCCTGTTCTGCCAGAAAATATCCTGAGTAGCTTACTTCGCTATGACCTTTGGGATTGGCATACATCAGACGTTGCCAGGTAGTGCTTTGGTCCAGATGCTGTGTTTCGGCCTGAACCAGATAATGCTGGATGTCTGAATTAATTTCACTGGAAAAACTTAAAGGGCTGAATGTGAGGCCCAGCACAAAGAACGCATATTTCATTCAGTTAACTTATTCTCATCAATTTCTTTTAATCATAAGAAAACCCTGCCAGAACAGCAGGGTTTTTATGGTATGAATCAGATGTAAGCTTTTAAGACTTCATCTTTGGCCATCACAGTTTGTAAGGTGTTTAAAACCTGTAAGGTATTCTGGTTGTGTGCAGAATAGATTTCAGAAAAATTTTGCTTGGAAACGCTAAAGAAACGTGCTTTATCTTCAGACTTGATATTAAGTAGTTCCGCCAGTACATTCAGGCTTTCACCTTCGCCAACCGCCATATCACGTGCCAGTGCTTCAGCATTTTCATTGGTAAAGGTCACCACTTGAGCAGTTACAGTACCACCCTGGCTACATCCTAGAGTACCAAAAGTAATCCCGAGCCACTGATTCGTAAACAGAACGTTAGTCGTACCTGCAAGTAGCTTAGGAATAATGCCTGACTGACCCGCCCAGACCTGACTACCGATACCACAACCGACATCGTTATCCGCCATCGCCATACCAGAACCCGTTGCCAAAACCACAGCGAGCATAATTTTTTTCAACATACTTATTCTCCGATTATTCTCATGCAATCTTTGTTATTACTCTAATTATGTAATTTAAATTACATACTGAGCAGAGTAGCGATAAGTCAAGTTTGGTGCAATCGAAAAAATACATGCTTTACATAAACATAACCTGAATAATTTTACTGCACTTTAAGTGTCCAATTGCCTTGTGAATTACGCTGTCCCAAGATTTTCAATACCAACACCAGACTCAGCAATAACAACAGATACCAAGACCCGAGTTTGCCCCACCCCACCATATGCCATTTTTCTACTTGGCTTGGATAGAGCCAGATCTGGTAAAAGGTGCTGATGTTCTCGGCAATCCAAATAACAAATGCCAGAATCAGCAGTACCGGTAGCATCGGCAACTGAAAAGCATGCTGATTCAGCTGAAAGCGGATTTTGGTTTTCCAGAACATGGCCACGCTCCAGACAAATAAAATCACCCGATAGTCGGGAATAAAAAACTTGCTCATAAAGTTGATATAAGACAAGACTGCCAGAGCCAACATATGACTAAAACGCGGTAACTTTTCGAATGACACCTGATATATGCGCAAAGAACGGGCAAAAAAACTGCCAACCGCAGAATACATAAAACCGGCAAATAAAGGCACAGTCATAATTTTAAAGACTGCAGGTTGAGGGTAATGCCAGGATGCAATTGCTGGATGGGTCAGAAAAATTTCCATGACCATGGCCATGAGATGAAACAGGGCAATGACTTTAGCTTCAGCCCATGATTCAAGTTTGGTATAGAGCAGCAATACCTGAATGATCAGGGCAAAAAACAGTAAATAGTCATAGCGGTAAAAACCAAAAAAACGATCACTACCCATAGAAGCGGTCAGCGCAAAAGCCAGCAGGAGTAAAATCCCAAATAAGGCAGCCGAAGCTGCCTTATAGGTAAATTCAAACCCTGATTTAAGTAGGTCAATCAAAGTTCACATCCTAGAGATATTTAGCGCTGTACTCATGTACGGTATCAATAAATGCCTTAGGCTTGGCCGGATCGACCCATTGGGTAATACCATGCCCCAGATTGGCGACATAACCGCTTTTTTCCCCATTGGCATAGGCATCGTCCAGCATGGCTTTGGTCGCTTTCATGATGGTTTCTGATGAACCATATAAAGTGGCAGGATCCAGATTGCCCTGAAGTGCTGCACGTCCAGCAATGGTCTGACGCGCAACATTCAATGGTGTCGTCCAGTCCAGTCCAAATGCATCTGCACCTGTGGTAACCATCGGTTCCAGCCACTGACCACCACCTTTAGTAAACAGAATCACCGGAATCTTGCGACCGTCTTTCTCACGTTGCAGGCCAGCGACAATCTTCTGCATATAGTTCAGCGAGAACTCAATATATTCACGATGCGCTAATGCCCCACCCCAACTATCAAAGATCTGTACCGCTTGTGCTCCCGCATCAATCTGCGCATTCAAATATTCAGTCACTGCATCAGCCAGACGGTCCAGTAAAGCATGTAAAACTTCAGGCTGTTCATACATCATCTGTTTGGTAAACCGGAAATCTTTGCTTGAACCGCCTTCGACCATATATGTCGCTAAAGTCCAAGGGCTTCCCGAGAAACCAATCAGAGGCACCTGACCACCCAAGGCTGAACGAATGGTCGAAACTGCGTTCATTACATAATCCAGATCCGACTTGGCATTAAATGCAGGCAGGTTTGCCACATCCTGCTCGGTACGTACAGTTTTATGAAACTTAGGACCTTCACCAGCTTCAAAATACAGTCCCAATCCCAGAGCGTCTGGCACTGTCAGGATATCCGAGAATAAAATCGCAGCATCCAGATCATAACGGCGCAAAGGCTGCAAGGTCACTTCACAGGCAAATTCTGTATTTTTGCAAAGAGACAGGAAATCTCCAGCTTTGGCACGTGTTTCACGATATTCTGGTAAATAACGGCCAGCCTGACGCATCATCCATACGGGTGTAGCATCTACAGGCTCACGCAACAGTGCGCGCAGAAAACGATCATTTTTTAAGGTCGTCATTCACATTCCCATCTTTCTTTGACATTGCCGACATCATAGCAAAAAGGCTACAGTTTTAATAACTTCTGCCGACTTTTAAAATCGATCATGTGTCGTGATCAAATGTGATCAATTACACAAAACAACTACTGCATCTCCACATTTTTTCTGTAATACTTATAGTGTTTTTTCACATAGTTAAGAAATATTTTAAGGTTGAGTTACATGTTCGTTCGCACAATGCTCGCTGTGAGTCTAGGTTGCATTTTCGCAGGTACTGTTTTCGCTGCGTCTACTGCTGAACAACCATTAAACCCCCAAGTAGTAACTGATGTTTCAGTACAGGATCCGATTGATCCTTTGGCAACTGAAGCTTCGGCAGCCCAGGCTGAAACCAGAATTACTGCCCAAGAACAACAAGACCTGAAGAAAGCTTCTGACGCTCTAAATGTACTACAAAATACTGAAGACCAGACTGCTGATATTGGCGCCGCTCCGACCAGTAAAACTCCAGCCAGCTCGGCTGCAGCCAAAGCTTCCTGGACCTTAGACGGTCTTAATAATGCGGAATGGTATGAAAATATCGGTAAAGGTCAATTTCCTGTCTATGCACGTGCTCATGTCATGCTGAATAATGCACATGCTTCTCCGGGTGCAATTGATGGTACCAGCGGTAAAAACACCCTGAAAGCGATTGCATCTTTCCAGCAAATGAACGGCATCAAGCCTACTGGAACACTGACCAAAGAAACCTGGGATGCGCTGGTAGCAAAACAGGGCTCTAAACCTGCCTTCGTCGAGTACACTATCACTGAGGATGATCTTAAAGGTCCATATGCCCAGTCTATTCCGCATGATTACGCCTTGCAGGCCAAAATGAAAGGCCTGTATTACACCCGTGTATCTGAAATGTTGGGCGAAAAGTTCCATATGGATGAAGACTTTTTGAAAAAGTTAAATCCGAAAGCGACCTTTAAAAAAGCCGGGGAAAAACTGATTGTTGCCAATATCCGTAACGAAGTTCCTGAAGACATCCATCTAATTGTGGCGCATAAAGGTGCCAAGCAGTTATATTTATTTAATAACCGTAACCAGATGATCGGCTCTTTCCCTGCCACTATTGGTAGTTCGGACACTCCATCTCCTACCGGCACTTATAAAGTGACTGGAGTAGCTCCAAATCCATGGTATAGCTACTCACCAAGCAACTTTGTTCAGGGCAATAACAAGAAACCGTTATCTTTACCACCTGGTCCAAATGGTCCGGTCGGTAATATCTGGATTGGTTTAAGTAAAAAATCCTTTGGTATTCACGGTACGCCAAACCCGTCTGCAATTTCTAAAACTGCATCGCATGGCTGTATCCGTCTAACCAACTGGGATGCCAATGACTTAGGCCGTAAAGTGAAATCTGGTGTAACGGTTCGTTTCCTAGAATAATGACCGCTCTACCGATTTAAATAAAATAGCCTGCTTTTAAGCGGGCTTTTTTATTCCTGATGAGTTCTTGCTATGAGCTGTGTCGTTGCAAAAATGCAATGATCTGTCGCCTATTTGAGATTTTTTCAGTTTTAAAACGACAGTATGATGATCTCAAGTTCAAAATAATATCGAGATTAAATCATGAAAGCTTTTCTACATCCGAGCGAAAATCGTGGTCATGTAAAAATGGGCTGGCTGGAGTCTAAACACAGCTTCTCATTTGGTAACTGGTATAATCCGAACTACATGGGAGTCAGTGCTTTACGCGTGATTAATGATGATCTGATCGATGGTCATCAGGGTTTTGGCACACATCCGCATGACAATATGGAAATCCTGACCTGTGTGCTCAAAGGAACCATTACCCATCAGGACAGCATGGGCAATCATGGCGGAATTGCTGCGGGTGAATGGCAACTCATGAGCGCCGGAACAGGTGTACGACATAGTGAAATGAACCAGGGTGATGAACAGGTCCATCTGTTACAGATCTGGATTATTCCCAAGGAACGTAATGCCAAACCGAACTATCAGCAAATCCGTCTTGATCCCCATGAGCAGCCCAATCAGTGGCATTTGATTTGTGGTCCAAATGACAATGCACCGATGCATATTCGTCAGAATGCCGAAGTCAAAACTGCGGTAATTCAGCAAGGCCACAGCCTGGAAGTCAAAGCAACCCAGCATATCAATTATGTACATGTGGTTTCTGGCACTGTCCAGATTGCAGAACATACAGTTAAGGCGGGTGGTGCAATTGCTTTTCTGGAGGACTCCGAAATTAAAGCAAGTGAAGATGCGCAAGTCATCTGGTTTGACTTACCTGAAGTACCAAACTAAGCTTTTAATAAGGCTCCCTCTACAAAGGCTATTGATCAGTTTGATGAATAGCCTTTTTTATACATAGAATAATGAATAAGAAATATCAGTTCGCAGAATCAGTATAAGGTTTCCTCACTAAGAAAACTATGCCTACTACCTATACAAATCCAACCAATTCTCATCACATTTTTACCTAACCACAGCCCTATTTAGGTGAATATAAACTGATCCATGTCCAGGAAATCAAACGCTGTATAGCTTTGATCATTCATGACTAGTTTGATATTGTCTTTTATAGGCATAAAGTGAATTGACCTTTTCATTTAGGTTAAATAAATAGAAGAGCATATCGGTATGAACCAGATTTTAGAGATTCAAAACAGCCAACAACAAGCTTTGCTTTATTTATTAGCCTTTTTAAAAGAACAAGATTATCACTTTACAACCATTACCCCGCTTTCACATCAGCGAATTCTGGACCGAAAAAAGAATGAAACTTATAAGCACAGAACCCTTCAGGATATCTTTGGCTGGAATCTAGGTTTCAAGAAAACTGATCTTGATCCCGTCCTGTTTGAATTATTGCAAGAACATCAACTTCTACAGCTACAGCAAGGCCAATACTTGAGTCAGGTTCGGGTTTCTTCACTTGATAATGAACTCTTTATTCATTCTGCTTTTCCCACCACTCAGCAGGATGCAGTATTTTTTGGTCCGGATACTTATCGCTTTGTCTATCATCTTAAGCAATATCTAGCCACTCAGCCTCGTCCTTTTAAACGGGCCGTAGAAATATGCTGTGGTACGTCAGCAGCTGCGATCAGCCTCGCCAGACAATTTCCAGATAATAATGAAATCATGGTTGCTGATCTGAATCCCAAAGCTTTGCTCTATAGCCAGATTAATATCAGTTTTGCCGGCTTAAATCATATTCATCCGGTTCAAAGTAATTTATTTTCCAATCTTGAGGGGAATTTTGACCTAATTTTTGCTAATCCGCCGTATTTGATTGATGCAGATCAACGTCAATATCGTCATGGCGGTAATAAGCTGGATGGCTGTGATTTATCATTCAGGATTATAAAAGAAGGTTTACAGCGGCTGAATTCTGGCGGACGTTTATTTCTCTATACAGGTGTGACCGTGACTGGACATGGCAATCTGTTTTTGCAGCATCTTAAAGATTTTATGCAACAGCATCAAAATATAATCTGGTCCTATGAAGAAATTGACCCGGATATCTTTGGTGAAGAACTGGAACAGCCAGCTTACCAACATGTAGAAAGAATTGCTTTAGCACTGATCAAGATTGAAGTACGTGCTTGAATAATATCTATTTATAAATTATTGACTTTTTAAATGGTGGTTTTCTTCGAACCCCGTTTATTTTCCAGCATGCTATTAAAATTTTAAAGTAATAAAAAACCCCAATCTTTCGACTGGGGTTTTAAAATCTGGCGGAAGCGGTGAGATTCGAACTCACGGAGGACTCACACCCTCGTCGGTTTTCAAGACCGGTGCATTAAACCGCTCTGCCACGCTTCCATGTGCGCAATAATACGGAGCTTTTATCCGACTGACAAGTGAAAATTACAGTGAATGCAATCAACTGCATATAGTTTCATCAAATCGCTACAATTTTGCTGCCAATTCCGCTCCTTCACGAATAGCACGCTTGGCATCCAGTTCAGCTGCCAGTTTTGCACCGCCAATAATATGATACTGCGCCAAGGTATTTTCCCCGTTAAGCGGCATCAGATCCTTCACCGATTCTTGGCCTGCACATACCACAATACTATCCACACGCAATAATTGAGCATGGCCATCGACCTCAATCCATAAACCTTCATCGGTAACAGATTTATATTGCACACCGCGCAACATACGTACTGCATGTTTTTTTAACTGGGCACGATGTACCCACCCTGAAGTCTTGCCCAGCCCTGCACCAAGTGTTGTTTTTTTACGCTGTAACAGATAAATTTCCCGTACCGGAGGTTCTACTTCAGCTCGCTGTAACCCGCCTTCAGTCACATAATCTGGTTGGGAATCTACACCCCACTCTCGCTTCCATTCATTTACGGGTTGCGGCTGTATCTGATGCGGTGGCTTTAATAAAAACTCGGACACATCAAAACCGATCCCGCCTGCGCCAATGACCGCAACACGATCACCGACAGGTGCTCCACGTAGCACTTCTGCATAAGACAAGACTTGTGGTGCCTGACTGCCTTCGATATTCAAGGCACGTGGCACGACACCTGTAGCCACAATCACTTCATCAAAACCTTCACGCTCCAACTGCTCGCGGTTTACCCGCGTATTTAAACGTACATCTACTCCGGTTTTTTCCAGTTGCACCTTAAAATAGCGAATTGTTTCGTGAAATTCCTCTTTCCCCGGAATCACTTTAGCCAGGTTAAACTGCCCGCCTACTTCGTGACTGGCTTCAAATAGCGTCACATCATGGCCACGGCTGGCAGCGACTGTGGCTGCTGATAAACCCGCAACTCCTCCTCCAATCACTGCAATACTTTTTGGTTTTTTGGTTTTGACATAGACCAGTTCAGTTTCATAACCGGCACGCGGATTGACCAGACAGGTTGCCCGCTGGTTTTTAAAGGTATGATCCAGACAGGCCTGATTACAGGCAATACAGGTATTAATTTCATCAACACGATTGGTTGCTGTTTTATTGACCCAGAATGCATCCGCTAAAAGTGGACGTGCCATCTGTACCATATCTGCCTGACCAGAAGCCAGAATCGCTTCGGCAGTATCTGGCATATTGATCCGGTTGGACGCAATCACCGGTACTGAAACATGTTTCTTGACTTCAGCGGTGTAATCAACAAAAGCTGCTCGCGGCACAGAAGTGACGATAGTCGGAATACGCGCTTCATGCCAGCCAATACCGGTATTAAGTAAAGTAATTCCGGCCTTTTCCAATGCTTTAGCTACGGTAATCACTTCCTGCATGGTATTGCCATCATGCACCAAATCGAGAAGTGACAAACGGAAACAGATAATAAATTTTTCGCCAATTTCAGCACGAATCGCTTTAACAATTTCTACGGCAAAACGCATCCGGTTTTCAATCGGGCCGCCCCAACGGTCAGTACGCTGATTGACATGACGACTTAAAAACTGATTCAGCAAATAGCCTTCAGAACCCATGATTTCCACGCCATCATAGCCAGCCTTTTTGGCAATGCTGGCAGTTTTCATATAATCCTGAATGGTATTCAGGATCTGTTTATCTGACATTTCACGCGGTTTAAAAGGAGAAATTGGTGATTTGATCGGGCTGGCCGAAACCACAAAAGGCTGATAGCCATAACGTCCGGCATGCAGAATCTGTAAAAGAATTTTGGCGCCATGCTTATGAACTGCATGCGTCACCAAGCGGTGCGGTGCAATATCGCCCAAGGTATTCATGGTACCGCCCGCCGGCAACAACCAGCCTTGACGGTTTGGCGATATTCCACCTGTAATCAGCAGACCCACACCACCCTTTGCACGTTCGCCAAAATAAGCTGCCAGTTTAGGATAATTATAAAAGCGATCTTCCAGACCAGTATGCATCGATCCCATTACCACCCGGTTTTTAATGGTGGTGAAACCCAGATGAAGTGGTTTTAAAATATTGGCATAGCGCGTCGTAGTCATAACATATCCCTGATTTTTATTTGGCTAATAGCTTAAATCTTATAAAGGTACTTTAACTGATTTTTAGGGGCTTTTTATGACTATCAGGTCTGCATTCTCAGGCACAAATACCAATTGGCATATTCATGTCGAACCTTCGCGATTAAATTATTGCTGCCATTGCCGTGCACTGGATTTCCATAATGCAATCGCACCCAATACTGTCCCAATCGGAAAACTGAACAGCATGAGGATTGCCATCACTCTGGATAATGTCCGCCCTGAACCATTCCCCAGCTTAACCTTGAGACAGGCCTGTATATTTAAAACAATCAGTATCAACAAAATTAGTAGGATCATTCCCAGACTCAGCATGGAAATCGTGGATTGCTGATATTCCAGATATAAAAAAGCAATCGTACTAAAAACCAGCAAACCGGCATAAATCCCATGCAACAGTGCCAGCGTTTCATTCTTGGTTTTTGGATTTAAGTTAGGTAATGGTGGAATAGGAGACGCCATGATTTTATTCCTCATTTATCTGATTTTTTAACTTTATGCGCTGAATATAGCGAATTTTTAATTTTTTAGCAGGATTCTGGTCAAAATTGTGCGATTTATGATTATTTAAGTCTATTGAATAGAGATTTTAAAACGAGTTTTTCTTTTCTAAAGCAAACCTAAATAAATTAATGATACAATTGATGCAATATGTATTTTTTCAGGCCACCAATTCTGGCGTGCCTATTTCATATCATTAGGATGAACAATGTCTGATAATGCAACTATCTTGCAGAATGTCCCAGTAGGTAAAAAAGTTGGTATTGCCTTCTCTGGTGGTCTAGATACTTCTGCTGCTCTTTTGTGGATGAAACAAAAAGGCGCTGAACCTTATGCTTACACAGCTAACTTGGGTCAGCCAGACGAAGACGATTACGATGCGATTCCAAAAAAAGCTGAAGCTTATGGCGCAGTAAAAGCACGTTTAATCGACTGCCGTTTACAGCTTGCATTAGAAGGTATTGCAGCAATTCAATGTGGCGCGTTCCACATTTCTACTGGTGGTGTTCCTTACTTCAATACGACCCCGCTTGGTCGTGCAGTTACAGGCACCATGCTGGTTACTGCCATGAAAGAAGATGACGTGAACATCTGGGGTGACGGCTCTACTTATAAAGGTAACGACATTGAGCGTTTCTATCGTTACGGCTTGTTGACTAACCCGAATCTTAAAATCTATAAGCCTTGGTTAGACCAGACGTTTATTGACGAATTAGGCGGCCGTGCAGAAATGTCACAGTTCCTGATCGACAACGGTTTTGACTATAAAATGTCAAAAGAGAAAGCATACTCAACAGATTCCAATATGTTAGGTGCGACTCACGAAGCCAAAGATCTTGAATACCTGGATGCAGGCATCAAAATCGTTGAGCCAATCATGGGCGTTGCGTTCTGGAAAGAAGAAGTAGAAATCAAACCTGAAGAAGTATCCATTACTTTTGAAGAAGGCTTCCCTGTGGCCATCAATGGTCAACGTATCGAAGATCCAGTTGAGTTCATTCTTGAAGCAAACCGTATCGGTGGCCGTCATGGTCTGGGTATGTCGGATCAGATCGAAAACCGGATTATCGAAGCGAAATCTCGTGGTATCTATGAAGCTCCGGGTATGGCACTTCTTCATATTGCTTATGAACGTCTTGTGACCGGTATTCATAACGAAGATACCATCGAACAATATCGTATTAACGGTTTACGTTTAGGTCGTCTGCTTTACCAAGGTCGCTGGTTCGATTCTCAAGCGCTGATGCTGCGTGAAACTGCACAGCGTTGGGTCGCTAAAGCAGTTACCGGTACAGTGACGCTTGAACTTCGTCGCGGTAATGACTACACCATTATGAATACTGAATCTCCTAACCTCACTTATGAAGCTGAGCGTTTGACTATGGAGAAAGGTGATTCCATGTTCTCGCCGATGGATCGTATCGGCCAGTTAACTATGCGTAACCTGGATATTACAGATACTCGCGCGAAACTGGGCATTTATACAGAGACAGGTTTACTCGCAGTCGGTACAGCATCTGCAGTGCCACAACTGAAAGACAAAAACTAAGTTTTGTCTTTAGCAAAAAAACCGCGCCTTGAGCGCGGTTTTTTATTGGTGATGCTTATAGATATTTAGAATTTCTAACCATTTGCGATATCTGAATTGACTGATCGAATGGACTGATAATAGATCTGATTGCGTCCAAGCTGCTTGGCACGATATAGCGCCTGATCCGCGATTCCCAACAATGCATCTTTATCAATATCATCCTCACCACGATAGACAGTAATACCTAAACTGATAGTGATATGTTTCGCAACTGAGGATTTTTCATGTGGAATTTCCAGCCGGTCAATCGCTTTAAAGATATTTGATGCCACTGCATAAGCACCATGCGCATCTGTTTCAGGCAAGAGGACCACAAACTCTTCTCCGCCATAACGTGCGACAAAGTCCATATGCCGGATCGCATTCTTGATCGTTTTAGCAATGCTTGAAATAACGTCATCACCTTTCTGATGCCCATAAAAATCGTTGTAATTTTTAAAGAAATCTACATCAATAAACAGAATCGCCAAAGCCGTTTCCTCACGGCGAGCACGTTCGAAATGGACCTCCAGGGTTTCATCAAAGGTTCTTCGGTTCGAAATCTTGGTCAGTTCATCATACTGGCTTAAATGTAATAATTCGGTGGTATGAATACGCTGGATCTGCTCACTGATTCTGGCACGAATGCTATAGAGAAAAATCACACGTTCACGTGCAAAAATCATATGACTAATCACATAACCTAGCAAGCAGCTCCCAATCAGAATACGCCCAAAAACCAAGGGGCTAAATTCTATGGACATGATTGATAAAGCAATAATCGTGGTAGCTGCTGCAGCCAGTCCCGTCACCAGCATCTGTACAGGCTTGATACCGGTTAGAACATATCCCAGTATATAAATAATGGTGACAATCGCCATCGACTGATGCTGTAAAGCTGGAGTTTTAATCGACATGGTAATACACGAAATTGAAACCAGCATCCAAAATACCAACAACATTGATGCCTGCGGGAAAAACCGCCTGATTTTGGGTAAACAGGAAAACATATAAAAGAGGGTTAATGCAATGCAGCCATTGATGAGACCCAGCATGCACAACACAAAATCATGTACGAAATGTTCTTTGCTGATAATCCAGTAATCTGTAGGAATGATCACCACTAAAAAAATAAAATAAGCCAATACTCCGCCCCAAACATATTTTTCGACATGTTTACGGGCACGTTCCAGATTTTTTGTCCAGAATTCTTGTTCCAGATTTTGAGGGAAGACCGGACCTACACGCTGACTTTGTCGTGTGATCAATTTTTCTATGTCTTCTTTATTATCTTGTAATTTCGCTAGACTGTACTTGTATTCCATTGCCAAGTATTTATGTAATTTTTTTAGTAATTCTAAAATAACATACTTTTTGAAATTAAATTATAGATATCCCTTATTTTGTAGCGCTTTCTCGTTACCATTTTTGCTATAGATGGATTATCATTCACTTTATTTGTTCGACTGAATTTGCCTTGAATACGATTACGATTCTCCAGCCAGATGACTGGCACGTTCACCTGCGTGATGGTTTAGCACTTCAACGTACCGTTCCTGATTTAGCCAAACAGTTTTCTCGCGCCATTTGCATGCCAAACCTGGTGCCACCCGTTAAAACCGTGGAGGAAGCCAATGCCTATCGTGAACGTATTATGGCCCATGTGCCTGAAGGGATAAATTTTGACCCACGTATGGTGCTGTATTTCACTGACAACACCCCGGCAAGCGAAGTTAAGAAGATTAAAGAATCTGCGTATGTCAATGCCATCAAGCTCTATCCTGCAGGTGCGACCACCAACTCCGATAGCGGTGTGAGCGATATGAGCAAGGTCTACGGCGTAATTGAACAGCTTGAAGAACACCAAGTGCCTTTATTACTGCATGGCGAAGTAACGCATAATCATGTGGATATTTTTGACCGTGAAAAGCGCTTCCTGGATGAAGTACTGGCTCCCTTACTCAGACAGTTTCCCAAGCTAAAACTGGTACTTGAACACATTACCACCAGTGAAGCTGCAAATTTTGTGCTCGAGCAAGACCGTAATGTCGCTGCAACCATTACCCCGCAACATTTATTGTTTAACCGAAATGACATGCTGGTCGGTGGGATCAAGCCGCATTTCTACTGCTTGCCAATTTTAAAGCGTCAAACCCATCAGCAAACTTTGCTGGAAGTCGCAACCAGCGGTAATCCTAAATTTTTCCTGGGAACAGACAGCGCGCCGCATTCAAAAAATGCAAAAGAAAATGCGTGTGGCTGTGCAGGATGTTATAGTGCGCCGACTGCCATTGAGCTGTATGCTCAGGCATTTGATCAGGTGGGTAAAATTGAGCGCCTGGAAGGTTTTGCCAGCCATTTTGGTGCAGACTTCTATGGCCTGCCACGTAATACCAGCACTATTACCCTGATCAAAGAAGATCAAGTGATTCCTGAAAGTTTAAACTACCTGGATGGTGAACAGATTATCCCTCTCTATGCGGGTAAAACCATTCAATGGAGAAAAGTG
Organism: Acinetobacter pecorum; assembly: GCF_014837015.1. Taxonomy (GTDB): domain Bacteria; phylum Pseudomonadota; class Gammaproteobacteria; order Pseudomonadales; family Moraxellaceae; genus Acinetobacter; species Acinetobacter pecorum. The sequence goes on along the minus strand of NZ_JACSPT010000002.1, from coordinate 146,341 downwards.
TGACAAATGAAACTCTCCCAATCATTGGTCAACGTTTTCGTGGATTCTTACCTGTAGTTGTCGATGTCGAGACTGCAGGTTTTAATGCACAGACTGATGCATTGCTGGAAATTGCGGCCATTCCGATTGTTTATAATGAAGATGGTCAATTTGTGCCAGGTCAAGCCTACCATGCACATATCAATCCTTTCGAAGGGGCAAACCTCGACCGCCGTTCGCTGGAGTTTATTGGGATCGATCCCTCTAATCCGATGCGAATCGCCATGGCTGAAGATGAAAAAACTGCGCTTAAGCGTATTTTTAAATCTGTGAATGAAGTACGTCGCCAGCAAAACTGTACCCATGCGGTTTTAGTCGGACACAATGCACATTTCGATTTAGGTTTTCTTCAGGCCGCGATTGCCCGTACCGGAACCAAAAACCAGAACCCGTTTCATAGTTTTTCTGTCTTCGATACAGTGACTTTAAGTGCGGTGATGTTTGGTCAGACCGTACTGGCGAAGTCCTGTATCCAGGCTGGAATCGAGTTTGATGGCAAAGAGGCTCACTCTGCATTATATGATACGCAGAAGACCGCTGAACTGTTTTGCTATATTTTAAACAAACTCGCACCTCACCTGCTTGACACTCTGGTGGCGGATCAATAAGATACCGCCATCTTCTAAACGTCCCTATCGTCTAGAGGCCTAGGACATCGCCCTTTCACGGCGGTAACCGGGGTTCGAATCCCCGTAGGGACGCCATCTATCTTCTTCTCTTTCTTCCTATATCTTGTACCAGCACCTCAAGCTGATTAATTCATGAACATTCATTATTTTATTAATGGAAATAATTCTCATTTTCATTGATTACCACGCCATAGTTAATGATAATTACTTACATTATCTTTCTCATAATCAAGCTCTCTCATGCGTTTTGCTTATTCCCCACTTTCTATTGCGGTTTTAACTGCATTGAGTTCAACTGTTTTTGCTGAAAAATCCGATCAATCAGAACACGTCAAATCACAAGCTTCTGTTAAGTTTTCCACCATTGTGATTCAAGCTAAAACAGAAAATGAGGTGGGGAAAACGGTTTACAATAAAGAGGACATACAGCAAATACCAAATGGCTCTAAGACCATCACCGAATTATTAAAAGTTAATCCGAATGTACAATTTGATTCAAACGCACGTAGTGGATTGCAGCAAGGCGAACTCAACGCGACGGATATCAGTATTAATGGCAGCCTACCCTACGATAATAAGTTTTTGATCAATGGCCTCAGCATTAATAACAATATTAATCCAGGTAGTGACGCAAAAAGTAATACCCTGAATGAAATAATGGGAAGTTCACAAACGGTGACAATTAATGCCGATCTGCTGTGTAAAATCACCCTACTTGATAGCAATGTGGGTGCCGAATTTGGTGAGTTCACAGGTGGCGTAGTCAGTGCAGAAACCTGTGTTCCCCAAACCGAAATTGGTAAAATTCATGGCAGCCTGAGCTATGACTATACTTCTGATCATTGGTCAGACATCAATTTCCCTAGTAAAGAAGCAGCTGAAGAATTTGAAAATTCCACCAGTGAAAGCAAACAACCTTTCTTTACACGTCAAGGGATCAGTGCAACGTCATATGGCAAACTTGCTGAAAGTTTGGGTTTCAATGCATTTGGTTCATATCGCCGTGCAGATATTCCTTTAAAAACAAGTATTGATAACCCAGATTCTTATGAACAAAAACGAGGTTCAAACAATGCAGGTATAGAGTTTTTCTATACTCCCAGTGACAATACGGTTTTAAAGATTGGCACACAATTTATGGAATCGAGTGGTGACTATTTTCTTTCATCCACTCATAACTCCCAAAGCTCACATACATCAGACAGCCAAAGTTTCTATATCAACTTAAAAAATAAATTGAATTCAGTTGAACTTGAGCAACAAGCCAATTATCAAACGCAGACTGCAAACCGTAAAAGTGCGACAGATAATATTTCCTGGTTGAAATCATTAACCAAAAACTGGAAGTCCTCGGGTATGCAAATTGAAGGCAGCTTCGGCAGCACTCAGCAGCAGGAGGAAAAACTAGAATATAGTCTTAAGGCATTATTTGAACCCATTCAAACCCAGCATACGACCCATACGTTCAAAATGGGCGGAGGATATGGACACTATAATGCTCATTGGAAACGTCCTGTCACAACAAGCATTTATTCTAGTGCGACTGGAAATATTGCCAATCTCAGCTGTTATTCAAATACTGGTCATAAATATGATGCATGTGATGAAGGAAATGGCCAAGACGGACAGTTTCTAAAAAATCGCACCTCTTATTTGGCAGGTAAAATTGAGGTACAGCAAGACCGTTGGCATGCATTTTTACAGGATCAGATTCAATGGGACAAATACTTCACAGCAACACTTGGCTTTCGTGCAGACTATGACAGCTTAACTAAAAATAATAATGTTGCACCACGTAGCTCATTTGTTTTTAAACCTTTTGCTAATGAACAATTATCCTTTACCACTGGCTGGAACCGCTACTATGGTTTAAATGCCTTTTATAATGAATTACAAGATCAAAAAGGTTTATTGATCATTCGCCAAACACGTGACAACCTATCAGCCGACTGGAAAGAAAAAGCATATGCCGGTTCTTTTACTTATCGTTCGCAGCTTGATACCCCTTATGCAGATGAAACCATGTTCGGAATCAATGCTGAATATGCAAATAGCCGTATTGGTCTAAAATGGGTTAATCGTAAAAATAAGAACCAGATCCGCCGCACAGAATCAGTTAAGGATCCAGCCATTTCAACCAATCGCTTTAGCTATACTTATGATAATGAAGGTAAATTTGAATCTAATATTTATACCTTAAGCTTGATTAACATTAGCCCATTGAAGTTATTTGGCACACAGCATTTGTTCAGCCTAAATGCAGATTATACTGAAACCCAGCGTAACTTCGACTCATACAGCACAGCGTATTATACCGGCACACCCATCATCTACTACGATGGTAAATTGATCAATGCTGAAGATAAGCCATCTGAAATCTTTAATACTCCCTGGACAACACGTTTAGGTTGGAATATTAAATTTGACCGGATTCCTTTAAGCATTAATAACTTCATCAGTTACCAAGGCAAAGTGGATGCCATGAAGAAAATATCAAAAGGTTATTCTGATAAAAATAATGAACAATATGATATGTATACCCCATACACCACCAAAAATACTTTCTACTGGGATGTACGGACGACCTATGATATTCCTTTAAATAAGGACCTTAAAGCCATTTTAGGTTTAACGATTAACAATGTGACGAATCGTGATAATTTTTATCTGGATTCGGGTATTGCCTATCCACAAATTGGCCGCCAATTTATCGCAGATGTTACTTTTAAATTCTAGAGTCTGAATAGAGGTACATGCTGCTGCTCTTTTTAATTTGCTTAGGCTATAATTAATGCGATTTCATATTGTGCCTTTGTGTCATGTTAAAAAAGATCTTACTGGTTTTACTGATTTTAGCCCCATCCGCGCTATATCTCTATATCGTCAACCGTGATGATAACCATACTGCGGAGACTGAGACAGTGACAACGCCAGCTGAAAACTCTCAGCCTGAGCAATATCAAACTCCAGATCACTAATTTTGAGTGATCTTTTCAAAGATTTATTTTTTAAATTAAAAAATAACTTTATGGGGAAATTTCAATTTATATGATATTTCATATAATTAAAACTAAAATACCTCTTTTGAATCTCCTCTCTCGATTTAGTTATGCAATCTCCCTCTCCACCTTCACAGCATTCGTCTGTTGAGGGTCAAACTCCGTCGTTAAAACGTGCCATGGGCACACGCCATCTGATCATGCTTTCTCTGGGTGGTGCGATTGGTACCGGGCTATTTATGGGCTCAGGTGAAGTGATTTCCCAAGCTGGTCCGCTCGGTGCCGTACTGGCCTATATTATTGGTGGCTTGATCGCTTATATGGTCATGCTCTGCCTGGGTGAACTGGCAGTACATTTGCCAGTATCCGGCTCCTTTGGTGCATTCGCCACAAATTATATCGGTCCGGGTACCGGCTATATGGTGTCTTGGATGTACTGGCTGGGTTGGTCCGCGACCTTGGGTACAGAATTTACGGCCGCTGCCATTCTGATGCAGGAGTGGTTCCCGCAAACTTCTATCTGGTTATGGACATTAATCTTTGCTGGCGGGGTCCTGTTATCCAACCTGAGTTCAACCCGCACCTTTGCCGAGTCTGAATTCTGGTTATCAATGATTAAAGTCGCCACTGTATTGATTTTCATCATTCTGGGTTTTGCGTGTATTTTTGGATTTATTCCTTTCCACGGCTATGAATCTGCACCACTGTTTAGCAATCTGACCGAGCATGGCTGGTTGCCGAATGGCTTGATTCCCCTGTTTACCACCCTTCTGATCGTAAACTTTGCCTTTAACGGTACAGAGATGATCGGAATCGCTGCAGGTGAAACTGAAAATCCCGAGAAAAATGTACCTAAGGCGATTCATGCTGCGGTATGGCGTCTGATTATTTTCTTTGTCGGCACCATTATCGTTATCAGCTCACTACTATCTTATACTGATGCAGGTCTGCAAGTCGGTGGTCATGGTGGCCTGAGTAGCAGTCCATTTGTATCGGTATTTACCCAGATGGGCATTCCCTATGCAGAAGACTTTATCCGTTTTGTGATTATCACTGCCCTGCTTTCTACTGCAAACTCCGGCCTATATGCTGCTTCACGTATGATGTGGGCACTTTCTTCAAAAAATCATTTGCCCCGAATATTTGCTAAAGTCAGTAAATCAGGTGTGCCTTATATTGCGGTTTGGGTAACCATGATTGGGGGTTTACCGGGCTTACTGTCTGAACAGTTCGGTGCTGATGTGATCTTTAAGAACCTGATGGGTGTTGCCGCATTCACTATGGTCATTGTCTGGATGAGCATTTGTTGGAGCCAGTTTAATTTCCGTCGCCAGTGGCTCAAATCTGGTCATGCGCTGTCTGATCTTAAATTCCGTACCCCATGGTTTCCACTTGTACCAATTTTAGGTTTTGTATGCTGTACCGCAACGGGATTAAGTATGGCGGCTGATCCTGAAATGCTGTCCGGTTTTATTGGCTGCTTACTGTTTATGGCGGCATGTTATGCAAGTTATTACTGGCTCTATCATAAAAAAGCTTAATTTTTAGACTTCGGTATAGAGATTTTTCTCTCTTTAATAAACCCAATTTCGATTGGGTTTATTTTTTATAATCTGCAAATCTGTTCAGAAAATAATATCTTAATAAAATAAAGTTTTTGTTTTGCCTAATGTTTAAACTGTTAAATGAATTTTAGCAAAAACCCTTTTGACAAAACCCGGCTTAATCCTTAATATACGCATCACCTCACAACGTCCCTATCGTCTAGAGGCCTAGGACATCGCCCTTTCACGGCGGTAACCGGGGTTCGAATCCCCGTAGGGACGCCATCTATTGATCTCATACGATCAGACCTTATTCGAAATTACTATTATTCGATTGCAGATTTGTAGTTTTTCACTACAATAGCTCGCTTCATTCCTTTGAAGTATTTCTTATTTCCTATGCACTCATCTCCGAATGATGCTACGCATCAGGGCAATTCTGCGCCTTTAAAACGCGCTATGAGTACACGACATCTGGTCATGATTTCGCTGGGTGGCGCAATCGGAACAGGCCTATTTTTAGGGTCGGGTGAAGTCATTGCACAAACGGGGCCTGTAGGTGCCATTCTCGCTTATCTCCTGGGCGGTATTATCGCGTACATGGTGATGCTATGTTTGGGCGAACTTGCCGTCCACATGCCAGAATCTGGTTCATTTGGCGCTTATGCCAAACGTTATATCGGACCAGGTACAGGCTATACCATCACCTGGTTATACTGGCTGACGTGGTCGGTCACTCTCGGAACTGAATTTACTGCAGCTGCCTTGCTGATGCAGGAATGGTTCCCGGATATTTCCATGTGGTTATGGACCATTATCTTTGGTGTATTCGTATTTAGTCTAAATATGATTTCAACCCGCTGGTTTGCCGAATCCGAATTCTGGCTGGCACTGGTCAAAGTGGTCACGGTTGTTGCTTTTATTCTTTTAGGCCTATTGGCCATATTTGGTGTTTTGGGCTATCAGGGATATGAAGCCGCTCCTTTATTTACCAATCTGACTGCACAGGGCTGGTTCCCTGAAGGTCTGTTCCCGATTTTTGCGACGATGCTGATTGTGAACTTCGCCTTCTCTGGCACCGAGTTGATTGGTGTGGCTGCGGGTGAGACTGAAAACCCTGCCAAAAATGTTCCTAAAGCGATTAATACTGCGATTTTCCGCTTATTAATTTTCTTTGTAGGTACGATTATTGTGGTAACAGCTTTACTTCCGCATCAGGAAGCGGGCTTAGCTGCGGAAGGCGTAAGTAGCAGTCCATTCGTAACAGTATTTCAGCATATTGGTATTCCTTATGCTGAAGATATCATCCGTTTTGTGATTATCACTGCATTGCTGTCTGCTGCCAACTCGGGCCTGTTTGCTGCTTCACGTATGATGTGGTCATTGTCATATAGCAAACAGTTGCCTGCAATATTCTCAAGACTCAATGCTCGCGGTGTACCGTATATTGCAGTCATGGTAACTATGCTGGGTGCATTGCCAGGTTTATTGTCTGAACAGTTTGCGCCAGAGACTATCTTTACCAACTTGCTGGGCGTCGCGGCGTTTACCATGGTGGTGGTCTGGATGAGTATCTGCTTAAGCCAGTTCAACTTCCGTCGTCAGTGGTATAAACAAGGTCATACTGCCAAAGAACTGGGCTTCGCTGCACCATTGTTCCCGATTGTGCCAATCCTGGGCTTTGTGTTCTGTTTTATTACCTGTATCAGTATGGTCTTTGATCCATCAATGCGGATCAGCTTCATAGGCTGTCTGATATTTATCGCGTTATGTTATGCAAGTTACTACAAGTTCTATCACAATAAAGCTTAAATCTTAAAGCACATAAAAGAGCAGCTCCGGCTGCTCTTTTTGTCAATATATCTTTAATTCAAATCTATACATTTCCTGCTTTGCTTTTATCTGTTCCCATAAATATACATATGTCTGTTAATCCTTGTTTTATCAAAAAAATTTAAAACATTAATACTACAAGAAGCGCCGGTTCAGCTGAGGCAAGATTTTTATACTATGGGTATAAAACTGTCGGTCTCAGTGAGGCATCGATGAAAATTGTTTTTATTCATGGCATGAACAAGCAAGATTATACAGCTACTTCATTACGGCAACACTGGCTGCATCTTCTCAAAAAAGGCCTGCGCAAAAATTCGCACCAGCAAGCTCGTTTCACTTATTTAAAACGGCATATCCGCATCCCTTTTTATGGAGATTTACTCTCTCAGCATCATTTGCGTAATCTGCTTAGTGGAAATATTTTAATGCCACAGCAGTGGCCGCATTTTCCCTTCCTGCATCCAGTTCAGCGGCAACCCACGCCACCTGTAGATCAGCGTATCAATCAAATTTGTGACGTCCCACAATTGAACCTTGATGACGCACTCAAGTTCAACCAGAAACTGAGGTTCATCACAGCGTTAAGCAAGGATATTGCTTTACGCGATTTTGTGATACTCCTTAATTATTTTCCCCGCTTGCATGCCAGTTTGTTGCAAAAATTTTTACAGGAAACTTATCTTTACTTGGCCAATCCAGAGTTTATGCAGGAAGTTCACCTTCGCATTCATCATCAACTATATAGCAGCAAACCACAGATTGTAGTGGCACATTCGCTTGGCACCGTGATTGCCTATAATTATTTGATTGAGCACCCGGAACTGAATATTAAACGTTTTATTACCCTCGGATCACCGCTGGCATTTCGGGTCATCCAAGCCCATCTCCAGCAACCGATCACACGACCTGCTGCCATTTCAGGCGATTGGATAAATTTTTATTCACCTGATGATTTTCTCACTGCATTTCCACTCTCAAAAAGCCCTTTTAACTTTCAACCTAACATTATCAATCAGGAAATTCGTACTTTTGTGGAACGCCCACATGACGTTGAAGGTTATTTACAGCATCCAAAAGTATTAACTGCCATGCTGGAATTGCTTAAAAATCCAGCTTAATTCAGGTAATTTTCCTCTATTTCAACAAGATTGTTTTAAATTTACGCACTCAACCCGTAAAATCATTTTTTTTATGGAAATGCGTTTGACACCCCCCTGTTTTCACCCTATTATACGCCCACCTCTGAAACGTCCCTATCGTCTAGAGGCCTAGGACATCGCCCTTTCACGGCGGTAACCGGGGTTCGAATCCCCGTAGGGACGCCAATTTTCAGAAGTACATTTTATTAAGTCCCTATCGTCTAGAGGCCTAGGACATCGCCCTTTCACGGCGGTAACCGGGGTTCGAATCCCCGTAGGGACGCCATTACTTCCAGCTAAAAGTAAGGGTTTTAAAATTTATCTTCTGTACTGTCCCTATCGTCTAGAGGCCTAGGACATCGCCCTTTCACGGCGGTAACCGGGGTTCGAATCCCCGTAGGGACGCCATATTCGAGATGATTATCTTATAAATGATCTTCTCACAAAAAAGCTCAGGCATTGCGACCTGAGCTTTTTTTTACCCACTTAGAAACCTCAATTCTATTTTTACCGCTCGTTCAAATTCTGCGGTTACTTTCCTGAATGCCAACCTATTCTTAATTTTATAATTTGTATTTTTTTACATTTCTATGCACAGAAATATCCGTTCATTTTCATTTAAAGCAATACATCAATAAATTAGAACAAAAATTCAACACCCTGAGTTTAGAGCTCACGTTAAGGTAAATAAAAGAAATCTGCAAGGATCAGATTATGTTCTTCAGCACAGAGTTAAGTTTACCTTTATCGCCGAATAAAAATCATAATTTTCAATTTAAAAGCTTTAAGGAGTGGGTCGACTTTTTTCAAGATACTGAAATTTCGATGTATGCCAAAACCGAACAAGCCGAATCTTATTTGAGTGATCTGATTAAAAATTTAAAGATTAATACTCTCGGATGGTTAGATCAGCCTGCACAGGTTGAACAGCATCTTCTAGAACAACATCATCAGGTTTGTACGACTTTCCAGGCCTATGTCAATCGCCGGAAACAGCACCAAGCCCGGGAATATTTTCCTACGGTTTCCCATGCTTTCGAATTCCTGGCAAAAGTTGCACCAGTCAAGCTGGTCGATGGTGCTTGGTTATATTCGACCGTACCGAATTGCAATCAGCCCGAGCTGAAAGATTTGATTTACATCTATCTCGAAGAGCTTGGCTTAGGGCATCCGCGTGCCAATCATGTCACCATGTATCAGGACGTGTTAAGTCATTATGAGCTGAACAGTTATGCCGAGCATCTGAATGACAGTTACTATGAACAGGCTGCCGTACAGTTGGCACTGGCTTATGCCCCGGCCAAATATTTACCTCTGGTCATTGGCTTTAATCTCGGTTATGAACAGTTACCGCTGCATCTGTTAATCACCAATTATGAACTGGCTGAACTGGGTATTGATCCGCATTATTTCAATGTGCACATTACTATTGATAATGCTCACAATGGTCATGCGCAGAAATCCCTGCAAGCATTTATCCAGCATTTTAATCATGCTGAAGATCCACACGCTTATCTGGATCTGATTAAAAAAGGCTATGTTCTAAATGACCTTGGTAAAAGTTCTTCCCAAATCATCCGGGAACTGGACATTGAGCAGATGGCTTTAAAAATTTTTCAGAATAAAGCGCTGATTGGTCAATATATTCATAATCAGAAATGCCAGTTTAGTGGCAAGACCATCAATGACTGGTTATCCGATCCTGCCCAGATTGCCGAGTTTTTGCAGGTGATGATTGAAAAAGGCTGGATCGTGAAAGATGCGCCAGTAGAACAAAGTCGCTTCTGGAAAATGATCGATCATCCGGAAGGTAAAATGTTTGGGGTCTTTAATGCGACCGAAAAACAGATTATTAAAGACTGGATTCAGGGTGCAGGCTTGGCAACTCGCCTGTCCTCACGTAGTGCAGCCCCATCACAAGCAAAAATTGAACCTGCAATGAGCCGTATGGACCAGCAGCGCTTAAATCAGTTAAAAAGCCGCTTCATGCGCTGTGAGGGTGCTGAACAGAAAATTGATTTACTGATTCCTTATACTGCACCGCATATGCATCATACCGAAATAGGCTTATGGGCGACTCGTCAGTTAAGTCAGTTATTATTTCCTTTTCAGACCCAGGCGATGCATTACTCCTAAAGCCCCCCTAAGTGCCAGAAATTAAAAAAACCGGACATTTGCAGTGTCCGGTTTTTTAATAAAGATTAAGCCGATTTTCGCGAGTTTAATTGTCCCTTGATCACCGCTTTGACATTGCCTTTCAGATACTGCAAAAAGACTTTTAGTGGTGAGAGTTTCGGATTAGGCTGCTTGCCTTTGGCAATTTCCTTAAACTGCGCGGCATACCAGATGATTTCCATAATCGCCATCTTGTCGACCATTGGAATACCGGTTTTAATTTTCTCAACTGCATAACGTACATCCTGCCCTGCAACCAGACGATTGCCCAAGTCAGGTTCTACCGCAAAGGGACGTGCAATCCCGACAAAATCACAAGCACCACTGTCGAGCGCGGCATTCATGCCTTCAACTGTTCGGAATCCACCAGTGACCATGATATGGCACTTTACTTCCTGACGAATTTTTTCGGCAAAATCGAGGAAATAGGCTTCACGGGCAATGGTCGAGGCCTTGCGCTTGTCTGCTTTCACGCCGGCCATCGCAGGTGCTTCATAGCTACCACCTGACACTTCAATGATGTCGATGCCTGCAGCGTCCATCGCCTTAAAGACATAAATGACATCTTCTTCGCTAATACCACCGCGCTGGAAATCAGCTGAATTCAGCTTGACTGAAATAATAAAATTTTCCGAAGTCGCAGTACGAACAGCCTGATAGGTTTGCAGCAAGAAACGGGTACGATTCTCAATACTACCACCCCATTGATCCTGACGCTTATTGGTCAGCGGTGACAGAAACTGGCTAATCAGATAACCATGTGCCCCATGCAACTGCACCCCCTCAAATCCTGCTTTTTCACAGATGGCAGCCGAAGTGGCAAAGCGCTGGATAATATCCAGGATTTCATCTTCACGCAGTTCCCGTGGGGTTCCAAAGCTCATTGCCAATGCCGGACTAAAGGGTACTGCGGACGGTGCAACTGTTTCTTTATTCAGACCTTTAGGACACTGGCGGCCCGGATGTGACAACTGGACCAATTGTACCATGCCATGCTGTTTGCCTACGTCAGCCCAGACTTTGAGCTGTGCCAGATCACGTTCTGTTTCTACCACTACGACGCCCGGTTCATTCTTGGCACGATAATCCACCATGACATTACCCGTAATAGCACAACCCAAGCCACCTTCGGCCCATGCTTCATACAACTTGAAATGCGCCTGATTGGGCTGGCCGGCATCATTGGCCAGTGCTTCACTCATGGCACCTTTAATGATGCGGTTTTTAAAAGTGGTATTGCGAATTTGAATGGAATCGGCCAATTGAGTCATGATCTGTCCTGATACGTTACTTTTATTTTGTACTCGTTTATAACGTAAGCCAGAACAATTGACAATCAGTCTTGTCAAATTTACACAACTTTTATCTGCTTATTTTTTCATGGTTAAAGATTTTTGTGATTTAGTTTCTTGGATCAAAAGCATCCCGTACTGCTTCTCCCATATAGATCAGCAAACTCAGTACAATCGCCAAACTAAAGAATCCCGACAATGCCAGCCACGGCGCATTTAAGTTGTTTTTGGCCTGAAGCAAGAGTTCCCCTAGGGATGCCGAATCGGGTGGCAAACCATATCCTAAAAAATCCAGCGCTGTCAGTGCAGTAATATTGGCGGTTAGCATAAAAGGTAACTGTGACAGGCTAGAACCTATCACATTGGGGAGAATATGTTTGAACATGATCCGTCCATCCCCGGCCCCAATACTTCTTGCTGCCCAGACATATTCCAGATTTCTGGCGCGCAAAAACTCAGCGCGCACCATACTCACCAGTGTGGTCCAGCCAAATAACAGCATAATCAGAAACAGCCAGTAAATACTCGGGGTAAACAGACTGACCAGTACCATCACCATAAACAGCATCGGCAAACCGCTCCAGACTTCGAGTATGCGTTGCCCGATCAGGTCAATCCATCCACCATAATAACCCTGAATTGCCCCTGCTAAAATTCCCAACGCCGCAGACAATAGAGTCAGTGCAAAACCAAACAGTAATGAAATTCTTAAACCATATAGAATCCGTGCCAGAACGTCACGGCCCTGGTCATCTGTTCCTAGCCAGTTTTGCGCACTCGGGGGCGAAGGCACCGGTACAGCCAGTTCAAAATTTGGCGTTTGATAGGAAAACGGAATGATGGGCCAGATCGCCCAGCCTTTTTCTGCAATCAGTTGCTGTACAGTGGGATCTTTATATTCTGCTTCTGTCTCAAATACTCCGCCAAACGTGGTTTCCGGATAGGATTTCAGGATGGGCAAATAAAAAGCATGATTATATTTCACCAGCAAGGGCTTATCGTTAGCAATCAGTTCTGCACCCAAGGAAATGATGAAAATAGCACTGAAAATAATAAAGCAGCTAAAGCCCAGCTTATGCTGCTTAAAACGTTGCCAGCGTGCTTGCATCAAGGAAGACATTATTGTGATCCTCGACGTGAACTGAAATGAATTCTTGGATCAATCAGTTGATACAGCAAATCGCTGAGTAAACGCAGTATCAGACCGAGCAAGGTAAAAATAAACAAAGTACCAAAAATCACCGGATAGTCACGCTGGATAATCGCCTCAAAACCTAAAACGCCTAACCCATCCAGATTAAAGATAATCTCGATGAACAGGTTCCCCACGAAAAACACCCCGATCAGGACTTCGGGCAAACCTGCGATAAGTACTAAAATAGCATTCCGGAATACATGCCGATACAGTACCGCATGTTCAGTTAAACCTTTGGCCCGCGCAGCCAGGACATATTGTTTGCTCAGCTCTTCCACAAAAGAAAATTTCACCAGATAGGTCAAACTGGCAAATCCGCCAAGCACCATGGCCAACAGCGGCAAGGCCATATGCCAGAAATAATCCTGAATTTTCGCAAAGAATGAGAGGTCTGCAAAATTTTCAGAGCAAATGCCCTGCAAGGGAAACCAGTGCAGATAAGACCCGCCAGCAAAAAAGACGATGAGTAAAATGGCAAAAGTAAAGGCTGGAATGGCATAGCCTACGGCCAACACTAGAGAGGTGGTCTGATCAAACAGACTGCCATGTTTTCGGGCTTTCCTGATCCCTAAAGGAATGGAGACCAGATAGATCAACAAGGTACTCCACAAGCCTAAAGAAAGCGATACTGGCAATTTTTCCCAGATGAGTTCAGTCACAGGTTTGTCTTTGAAAAAACTCTGCCCCAGATCAAACTGCGCATAACGCGTTACCATTTCCCAAAAGCGGATATGCAGCGGTTGGTCAAAGCCGTACTGGATATTGATCTGCTCAAGCATCTCCGGTGTGAGGCCTTGCTTTCCCTGATACTGCAATCCGGTATGCGCCAAACCATTAACCTGTTGCGCCTGATAAATCGCCTGCTCCACCGGACCACCGGGGGCCAGCTGGATCACCATGAAATTGATCAGCAAAATAATCAGCAAGGTTGGAATCATCAGCAACAGACGTTTGAGAATATAAGTGCTCATGGCACTCCCTGATAGGCTTGGAGCTTAATGCTGTTTGAAATAGTCAGCCACATGTCTGGCCTTTGCCGCATTGACCCACCAGTAATCAATCCCGGCGGAGAGTTTAGGTTTTCGTTGCGGCTGCTGATACATATTCCAGTAAGCATACCAGTATTCGCCCGTACCATAAGTCAGAATATGATAATAGCCTGCACGCAGTAAACGGTCTAATGCTCGGGTACTATTCACCAGCTGTTCACGGTTTTGAGCCTGGCTCACCTGCTGAATGACTCCATCAATGCCCGGATTTCGAATGCCGGCATAATTATAATTACCTGGCTGCGTGGCGGCCTGACTGCCCCAGAACTGTTTCTGCTCCTGCCCCGGTGTCAGGGATTGCGGCATGGTATCGACAATCATATCAAACTGATAATTCCGCAGCCGTTCATAATATTGCGCGGTTTCTACCATACGAATACTGGCCTGAATGCCCAAGCGTTTTAAATGACGTAGATATGGCATCAGATCACGCTGCTGTTCCGCCTGATGCAACAGGAATTCAATCTGTACCGGTTGACCCGCAGCATTGATCAGCTTCCCCTGTTGATAACGATAGCCTGCCTTTAATAGCAATTGACGGGCTTTTAACAGATTGTTCCGGTTAAAACCGGAGGCATCTGACTGAGGATATTTCCAATCCTGCAGTACAGCCTGACGTTGAACCGGATCAAGCTGTTTTAAATGGGGTTTTAAAATGTGCAGTTCTTGGACACTTGGCCGTCCATGAGATGCAAGCTCGCTATTGGAAAAAAAGCTGTTCAGGCGCTGATATTCACCATAGAACATGGCTTTATTCAACCATTCAAAATCATAGGCAAAACTCAAGGCTTGCCGGAAATGGATATCGGCAAAAGGCTGGCGGCGGGTATTGAATATCAGACTCTGGGTCGGAATCGGGTTGTGATGCTGAAAGCGGTAACGCTGCACCTGTCCTTGCCGAACGGCAGGAAACTGGTAGTCTTTCACCCAGCGGTTGACCTGTTTTTCCTCATGCAAGGTAAATTGGCCCGACTTGAAAGCTTCGAACTTGATTTCAGGACTACGATAATAACGATACTTGATCCGGTCAAAATTATAACGTCCGCGGTTGACCATCAAGTCTTTACCCCAGTATCGGGGATTGCGTTTGTAGCTAATACTACGTCCAGCATCTATGTGTTCAATGACATAAGGTCCTGAACCCAGCATCGGTTTCAGCGTCAATTCTTTAAAATTACGCTTTTGCCATTCCTGTTTAGAATAAATGGGCATCTGCGCGACAATCATCGCCATTTCCGGATTATGTTCGGATTTAAAATGCATTTTGACCTGTAAAGGTGACAGGACTTCCAGCCGGTTTAAATCAGCCAGATACATCTGCAGTCCAAAATTGGACTGGGTCTGAAACAACTCAAAACTGTATTTGACATCTTGTGCAGTTACCGGCTGGCCATTGCTAAACCGTGCTTTCGGATTTAAATGAAAAATAATAAAGGCGGTTTTCTTGGGGTCAAAACTGACTTTTTCTGCCAGCAAGGGATAGTACACACCGGGCTCATCCAGTGACTTGGACAGCAAACTGTCAAAAATATAGTTGCCCCCTTCAGTGACATTACCTTTGCCATTCATGCTGTTCAAATTATCGAAACTGCCATCAGCTGCCAGAATCAGCGTACCGCCTTTCGGCGCTTGCGGATTGGCATAAGGCAGGGATTTGGCTTGGGCATATTTCGGCTGGTTATATAGCGCGATATATGGGGTGGTAATAAGGGCTGCCCAACTGCTACTCACGAGCAGCGGGGCTAGCCAGATCAACCTGAAAGTTTTAAATAAATGCGCGAATCTCATGATCCATTCATTAATTCGGCACTTTAATCACATCACCAATACGCAATTGTGTATTCGGTTTGAGATCATTCATTTCCGCCAGTTCATTGCTGTTCAGACCATAACGTGAAGCCAGACCGATTAAGGTATCACCGCGTTTGACTTTATAATCCGTCACCAGTTTTGGAATCTGAATGGTTTGACTGACACGCAATCCTGCGCGTGGACTCAGATTATTTAACTGAGCCAGGTCGGTCACGCTTATGCCTAAACGGCTGGCAATTGCATTCAGGGATTCACCTGATTTTACCGTATAGGATTCAGTTGCTTTAGAAGCTACAGGCTTAGCTGCCACTTTCACGTCTTCAACTTTTTTATCTGCCGGAAAGTCACCCTCAATTTTTAAACGCTGACCAATACGCACTGTGCTATTGGTATTCAGGCCATTTAAATCTGCCAGATATTGCAGTTGTAAATGATACTGACGCGCAATAGAGCTTAAGGTTTCACCTGATTTCACCACATGCGAATCCGATTTTGTATTCTTGGCCACAGTTTCCGCGACCACTTCACGTACCGGTTCTGCGACTTCACCACTCAGTTTCAGACGCTGCCCCACTCGCAAACCTGCATTACGTGACATGCCATTCAGGCTCGCCACCTGGTCCATCGACAGATTGTATCTTGCGGCAATGCCGGTCAACGTATCACCCGATTGAACCGTATAGGTTTCAGGAATCTGACTGCCGGCTGGAATCTTGATGGTCTGACCTATACGTAAACCACTATTGGCAGACAATCCATTCAGTGCAGCCAGTTCAGAGACACTCAGCTTGCTTTGATTAGCAATGCTATACAGGGTTTCACCGCGTTTGACCTGATAGTTTTCAGTTGCAGTCTGATCGACTTTGACATTTTCAAACTTCTGCTCAGTTTTCTGGCTAGATGCCGTTAGCTCTTCAACTTCCTGAAGTGGTACATTGATTTTCTGTCCCACCATCAGACTGCTACCGGCAGTCAGACCGGAAGTCAAAGATGCCAGTTCAGCATTTGAAAGCCCGTAACGATCGGCAATCAGTTTCAGATACTCACCGCGTTTCACTGTATAGGATTTAGTCTGAACCTTGGCAGTTTCAGCTTTTTTAATCACTTCAGCTTTGGCTTTGGATTGCCCTGTATCTTTCAATAACAGCTTTTGCCCAACAAACAGACCGCTATTGGTACTCAGTCCATTAAAATCAGCCAGTTGTTTCACACTAAAACCAAACTGATTCGCTACACTGGTCAGGGAATCATTGGCCTGAACCACATAGGTTTCCGGTTTTTCTTTGGTTGTAGTTGCTTCCTGTACAGGTTTGGCATCATACAGATAAATGGTGGTGCCCACATATAGCGGAGAATTTGGATCAATCTGGTTCCATTTCGCCACATCACGCCAGTTCACCCCATTTTTAGCTGCAATCAGAGCCAGATTATCGCCTGCTACAACCTTATAGGTACTGCGTTTGCCTTTTGGAGCGACCACTACCACTTCAGAATCCGTCTTGACGAAATTTTTGCCCTGATTTAGCTTGGCTTCAACTGAGTTTGCGGTGGTATTTTCAGCAACCTCTTTTGGATAAGAGAAGCCTTTGGTCAGTTCCTTGCCTTGCTGCTCGGCCACAGACAGGCTGGTTTGAATGGCAGTCAGCTTGATTTTGCCGTCATAAGGATCAACAATTTCTGTACCTGCCGGTGCCAATGCTTTTAGCTCCTCAACCACCTGAGCCTGTTCTGCCGGTGTTGCGACAGGCTGCAGAATTTCATCCACAGTCTTGTTCATATCCTGTGCGGCCACGACCTGTTGAATTTGCTGACGTTCAGCTGCTGAAATCGGTGGTTCAACCTGAATCTGTTTCACTGGTGCTGCAGGTGTCACTGCCACCGGAATACGTGGTGCACTTGGAATAGGCAAATCACTTTGTGCCGCAAAACTCGCCAAGGCAGATGGGCCTTGAGGTGTCGAAACCTTTTTCGTGGTCTGGGTCACAGTATTTGCTGTGGTCGACGTACTTACAGCAGCTGTTACCACAGGTGCAGTCGTGACAGTTCTTGCCGGAGTCGTCGTTTTGGTAACGGTCGTTGCTGGCTGATTACTAACAACTGCTGGCGGAGTCTGTTTAGAAGGCGTAATCGTTTTCGTATTTAATTCTGGCGGTGCAGCTCTGCTGGACACCACTGTAGTCGTATTTCTCGGCAGGCTGCTCGTGTTACTCGCCCATAAACCGCCTGAGCCGGATAGTTTTTTCAGCTTCTCATCCACTGAAGGACTTAGGTCAGCAGGAATCAAAATACGGCGCGGACTGGAAGGATCAATATGATCCCCACGATGACCCGGGTTTAATTGATACAGTTCTGCACGGCTTAGACCAGTGATGGCTGCAATTTCATTTAAACTGGCAACACCGACCGGTACTTCACGGAAATGTGGACGGTTGGCAATCGGTGGCAAGCTCACCCCATAGCTGCCTGGATTTTTAATAATCTGTGCAACTGCCAGGAACCGTGGCACATAGCTCATGGTTTCTTGTGGCAATTTCAATGACCAATAATCGGTAGGCAGACCTGCAGCTTTGTTGCGGTTAATCGCCTGCTGGATACGGCCTGGGCCGGCATTATAAGAAGCAAGTGCCAATTCCCAAGAACCAAACTGGTTATACAGACTGCCTAAAAACTCATAGGCTGCACGGGTCGATTCCACGACATCACGACGACCATCGTATAAAGGGGTCTGCTTTAAACCATAAATACGGCCGGTACTTGGAATAAACTGCCATAAACCTGCCGCTGCCGCACTACTGGTCGCTGCCGGGTCATAGGAACTTTCAATAATCGGT
Source organism: Acinetobacter pecorum (assembly GCF_014837015.1). Classification (GTDB taxonomy): domain Bacteria; phylum Pseudomonadota; class Gammaproteobacteria; order Pseudomonadales; family Moraxellaceae; genus Acinetobacter; species Acinetobacter pecorum. The sequence goes on along the minus strand of NZ_JACSPT010000002.1, from coordinate 127,804 downwards.
AACAGCGCCAACTCGGTCGGCATGCCACGGCGTTCTGCTTCTTTTACCGTATAATACAAATAGCGTGATGCACGGGCACTTAAGCGGTCCAGATAAGGCTGACGCGAAATAAACCAGCCGCGCTGTGCATCAATCCGTGGATTCCAGACACTTAAATTCATCTTGAAACCTACAGTCATGCGCTTCCAGACATCACCATGTTTCAAAATCTGTAAACGGTCACCCTCAACTGCACGCATATCTGTTGCGGAAAGTAAATCTTCCAGTCCATCCAGACTGCTGCCATCCAGATATTGAGATCCAACCTGCTTGCTTTTTGCTGTTTGGTTCGCATTATGTGTAGACGAACAGCCCGTCAGTCCCAGAGACGCAAGTGCAGCTCCCAGTACAGAAAATTTCAAGAAAGTCGGTAATGTCGGCTGCCACAAGTTTGTGGTTGGTTTATACATAAAGAAATCCAAACAACTCGTATATAAATTTATTTTTTAGATATGCCATTGTAGTGAAGCATGTCGAAGACACAAGGCAATAATTTACCGCGATTTCACGTTAAATGTTACAAGAAATTAAAAAATCCGGAACATATAGATTGATCGACTGCATTTGCGCTATACAATAACCCTTCCAGTTTGTTCCATTTTGATCGGATTTAATTTATGTCACACACTATCACACTTTATGTCGATGGCGCCTGCCGCGGCAACCCGGGTTTAGGTGGTTGGGGGGCATATATTGTGAATGAACAGCAAGAATACAAAATATATGGTGGTGAAGACCATACCACCAACAACCGCATGGAACTGACGGCTGCCATTGAGGGCATTCTGTTTTGTGACAAGCAAGACAAACTGGTGATCTATACCGACTCCAACTATGTCAAACAAGGTATTACCGAATGGATTCATGGCTGGAAGAGGAAAAACTGGAAAGACGTCAAAAATCCTGACCTGTGGCAAAAACTGGATGCAGTCTGTCAGGGACGAGAAATTGAATGGCACTGGGTTAAAGGCCATGCTGGCCATCCAGGTAATGAAATGGCCGATCAGTTAGCCAATCTGGGTGCCGATGAAACCCTGAAAAAATCCAAGCAAAGCCCTTCAATTTCTGAAGATAAAAAAAAATCTGAACCAGACTGGCTGCTAGATGATCCTTTTGGTCTGGATCTGGCCGAGAGTGAAGAAGAACTGGAAGAGCTGTCCGAAGACATCATCGAAGTGACTGTTGAAGAAATTGTACAGACTGAAGTTTTAGCAGCGGACATCCATGAAGATACTTCATCTTCAGACGCATCTGCCGCGGCTCAATTACACCCGCAAATTGTCATTACACCAGCCAAGTTACAGCTGTATGGCCCACGTCAATTGATTCTGGATACTGAAACCACCGGTTTTTATTATCAGGATGGTGACCGGATTATTGAAGTGGGTGCCCTTGAGATGATTAACCGGAAGCTTACCGGCAGCTCGATTCATATTTATATCAATCCGAAAAAACCGGTCGGTGATTCCGTCAATGTCCACGGTATTACCGACGAATTCCTGCAAGACAAACCGCTGTTTGAAGAAATTTCCCAGGTGCTGTTTGACTATTTGCACGGTGCGGAAATCATTGCGCATAACGCGGCCTTCGATATGAACTTCCTGGATATGGAATTCAAACGCGCAGGTTTTAAAGCACTCTCCGAGGTCTGTGAAGTCACCGACACTCTGGCACTGGCCAAGTCCAAGCATCCTGGACAGAAAAATTCACTGGATGCACTCGTGCGCCGTTACGAGATTCCACAACGCGACCGTACCTTCCACGGTGCCTTGCTCGATGCGGAAATCCTGTCCGATGTTTATCTGGCCATGACCGGTGGACAGGTCTCTTTTGATATTGATGCCCTGTCTCAGTCGGAAGAGCAGAACAGTCGTTCCGGGATGGCTAGGGTTGAAATTGATTTACCCCTGATTCTTCCATCAGAACAGGAATTGCAGGAACATGAGAAATGGGTCAAACATTTCGAAGAAAAACATGGAACTGCTTGCCTTTTCGCGAAATAAAATCTACATTTCCGGGGATACTTTAGGTTTAAAACTATCGTTCTTCAGTTATAGTAAATACAAAGAGGTCCTGCAGTTTGAAGCGGGGCTCATATATAGATAATACTTCAGGAAAGGTGCAGATCATGTCTTACCAAACCTCTATACATTTTGATCCAACAGCCTTACTGATAATAAAAAATGAGGTTGATAACTCGATCAAGTTAGTCGAATCAGCAGTAAGCACCTTGGTAGAAGACCAGACTTTACCTTTTGGCATTGATGATGCATTAAATCAGTTTGAACAATGCGCCCAGGTTCTGGCTCTGATCGACATGTCCAGTCTGGCAAAAATCGCTCAATATTCAGCAGAACTGATGCGCAAGATCATGGGGAATCCAGCGCAGGTCAATACTCAGGATGTTATTGCCTTGAGTGAAGGCACCACCATGCTGAAACGCTATATCGAATTCATCTGCCTGCGTGAAGTGAAAATTCCACAATTTTTGCTAGATACCCTGAACCGCCTGGAACTGGCTTTGGGTAAACCGCTGACAACTGAAGGCCAGCATGTAGAATCCTTACTGGATTGTATTACTCCTGACTTTGCATTGCCACAAGCGCCAGGTCTGGAAAAATCCGAATATGTACACCGCCTGTATAAGCTGTCACTGAACAAGCTGATTACTCAGGAAGAAAGTGAACTGGATCTGCAAGCCATCAAACTGGTAGGAGCCTATCTGGCTGGACTTTCCGAACAGCATGATGGCAGCAAACAGTACTGGAATCTGGTCTATGTTGCCTTCAACAATATCGAGCATCTGTTCATTAATGAGCCACGTCTACGCACCCTGGTGAGCATTGAACGTAACATGGCACAGTATTTTAGCTCGGCAGACAGTTTCAAGGCTTCATTGGCTGATCTGGCCAATGTGCTCAGCCTGTGTATCAGTCAGGAAGATGAAACTGCACAGTCTATCCGCAGCCAGCTGAATGTGAGCGATGACCTGCTGACCGATATGCAACTACAGGTTTTCAGTCGCCATCTATATGGTCCAGACTTTGAAACCATGCATACCATCAGCGAATTGGTGACCACAGAAATGGCACAAATTCGTAATGACATCGAGTTCAACTATCAGAGCATGACACCTGAAAAGACCCAGGAATTACAGGCTCAACTGAATAATCTGGCCAATATCTTCAAGGTGTTGAACCTGAATGAAGCCTATCATGACCTGACCCACCAGGCTGCTACACTGAGTCAGCCGGAGATGATGCAGGATACCAGTTTTGCCCAGCAGTTGATGAATGTCATTCTGTCTGCCATGAACTCGATTGGCGTACTGGAGCGTCATCACACTTCGAGCCGTTTGCAGCTGCGCGTCAACAACATGAATATTTCCCTGGACCGTCTGGATGAAGCACATGCTGCTTTGCTCAGTGAAACCAAGGCACTGATTGAACTTTCCAGCCAGATTCTCAGCAATTACTTGCAAGACCAGGACTTGGCTGCCCTTGAAGCTGTACCTGTACAGTTTTACGAGATTGGCGGCGCCATGCTATTCCTGAATGCAGAACATGTTCGTACTGCTTTCGTCACTACTGCGGAATTTATCAAGAACCGTATTGATCTGTCGATGGCATTAAGTCCAGAAGAAATTCATCGTGCTCTAGATACCCTGGCCAGTGCCGACATGATGATTGATAACTTAAAGAACAAACAGCCTGTATTACAGACCATGTTTCAGGTAGCATTGGACAGTAGTGAGAAACTCAAAATAGTTGCCTAATGTCCAAATTATCACTTGCTTATATTTTTCAACAACAGCAACTGCTGGTCGATCAACACTTTCAACTTCCACGGGTTGAAGCCTTAGCAAGTGATTTGCTACTCCACACGGGTGATCAGGTGATTGCCCGTGACCTCCTTCCCGATGAGCCAATTCCTCCAGGTTTGCAACTGGTTCCCATCCGTCAGCTGTTACAGTTCTGGAATACCCAGCAATTTGAACAGGCTAGTCGTGCGGTACAGCTTTTAGAATGGCGTCGTAACCATAAATTTTGCAGTCATTGCGGCACAGCCACTGAAGCACATGCTGTTGAATATGCCATGGTCTGTCCATCATGCAATTATCGCCAGTATCCACGGGTACAGCCTTGCGTTATTACCGTCATTACCAAAGGCAAAGACGAGATTTTACTGGCCAAAAACGCGCGCAATACTAAAAGTCAAATGTATGGACTGATTGCCGGTTTCGTTGAAGTGGGTGAAACCCTGGAAGATGCAGTACGTCGTGAAACGCTGGAAGAAGTCGGTTTGAAGCTCAAGAATATTCAGTATCTGGCCAGCCAGCCCTGGCCATTCCCAAGTAACCTGATGATTGCCTTCAAGGCAGAATATGCTGGCGGTGAGCTACAGCTGCAGGAAGAGGAAATTAGTGATGCGCAATTCTTCAAATTCGATCAGCTGCCGGAAATTCCATTCAAAGGTAGTATTGCCCATGCCATGATCATGCATGTGACTCAAGGCACGCCTGTCGCAGACGACACCAAAACCTGGCTATAAGCCTGTACTTAAAAGTAAATTTTTCAAGGCTCAAAAAAATAACCCAGTGGATAATCGCCTTGGGTTCTTTTTTTATGTGTTGCTACAGGGTTATCCAGCTATCAGCTCAGGATTTAAATGCATCTTCGAGCGCCCAAAGCACCTGAGACTTGGTCTGGAAAAAGCGGCTAAACAAACTGGAGAGCGAACCCACGATCGTAATATGGCCAAGTTTCGGAATATGAATCAAATGGCTATGATTGCCCTTCTCTTTCAGTACACGATCCAAATCATGGCTATTGAAATGCCCGACAATCTTGTCTTTTTCGGCAATAAACAGATAATGCCGGGTTGAGCTATTTTTAACAAAATAGTAAGGCATGACCTGCTGATAAGGTACCGCCTGATCAAATGCACCTGCACAGATCGGATCATTTTTATAATCAAAATGATAAGGCCCTGCCAGACCAATAATCGCCCGGATTTGACTATGATCGATAGTGGCAGATTGCGGATGATACAAGGCAGACATGACATTGAATGCGCCGGCAGAGTGTCCCATCAGGACCAGATTTTCAGCACAGATCTGCAACTGCGCAGCCGACTGCTGCAAATGATTTAGCAACAAATGCAGATCATGAATATAGGTAGGGAAAATATGCTGTGGTGCCAGATGATAATTCATCACCACTACATCATAACCTTCTTTGGCAAAGGACTCGCCAATAAACTGGTAATCCCTTTTATCACCATGCAACCATGCACCACCATGTACAAACACAATCAGGGGACGGTGGGGCAAAGGCTGCTGACTTCGAAACAGGTCAAAGCGTTGTCGGGATTTCAGACCATAGGCCAATTGGGTTTCGACCATATAACCCTGTTTCGGAGTTAAACGATTTAGGGCATAGCTGCCAAAATCGTATAACCTGAAATCTTTATACTGTTGCTGAAGCTGAAGAATACGCTGTGAAAGTTGGGTTTTAAACTGACCGACCTTATGGTTCATAGGTCGGTTCAACCGTATCAGGATCAATGGCAACCGGTGTCTGTTCAATACCCGGCTGCGCATATGCCGGTGCAGCAAAATTCTGACTGGCCAGACTTGAGGATTGCTCAACATTATCGATCAGGGTCACGATTTTAGTAACATTGCCTACCTGCTGTAACACCTGATTCAGGTCAGTAATCTCGGCACTGTTTAAACGTCCCATCACATACAATATGCCATCTTCAGTATGAACATGCACCTTACTATCTGCAACTACAGGCGCCTTCATAATTAAACCGCGGGTATTTGCAGTCACCGCCGTATCCTGCATGATAGTGCTATAGCTGATCTGATTGCCGACAGTAATAAAATTATGAACTGCCTTCACATCACTCATGGATTTGACATTGTCTTCGGCCAATTGTTTCAGATGGGCATCTGGCACCTGACCGGTCAGCAGGACATTGCCATGAAAACTTTCAATATTGACCCGGGCCTGCTTAAAACGCGAGTCCAGTTTATAAAGGTTAATTTTTGCAGTACGGACAATCGAGGAATCAATAAATACCTGCCCCAAGGTACGCGCCCCACTTTCAGTTCCGACAGGAGCCGTACCTGTGCCGCTAGAAATAAAACTGGCACAACCTGATAAACTTGCGACACACAGCATTGTTATTGCAATACGCTTAACCACTCAGCAAGACTCCTTCATTTTATTACGTCTTTTCAATCTAATCATCTTTTCCAAGCTCAGATCATGGCAATTCTGCTTGAACTTTACAATGATCTTGAAGCAAATATATGCATCTTTAGATCTTATTTTGTTTAAAGGTTAATAAACTCTTGATCAAAAGTAAAAGCATTTTCAATCCATGCCAGATCATAAGGGTATTGCGAAAAGTCATGCTGTAGGGTTTTTGCAAATTGCTGTTTAAAATCAAAACAAATCACGTCAAAACGATAGTAATAGTGTGCAAATTGTGGATTTTTTTGAATAAAGCACATGGCTGTCTTGAGCATCTTGCCCTGTTTCGCCCTGGACACCGACTCGATCGCTTGTGCATATCGGGTTTGTGCACGTGCTTTGACTTCCACAAAGACCAGCTCCTGATCACATACTAGAATCAGATCCAGCTCGCCATAGCGACTGTGATAATTGGCTGCCAGGAACTGAAATCCATGGTTTTGCATCAATTGGGCCGCTTGCTGCTCCGCCCATGCACCTAGTTGCTGTCGTAGCATTCCTCTTTCGCTCATAGTAGCTTGACGCCTGTGCCACTATACTGAAAACATTGTGGACTACGCTGAATACTGTGGTCCGTGATTTCAATCCGGCCAGTTCTACCCTGAAATTCAATATGCTGCAAATGCGGTTGTGACAGGTACTGCTGGGTAATCTGCCAGGCATCTCCCCCGAAGGCAATCAGCCGCTGATAGGACATATCCACCGCTTCTTTGGCATAGGCTTGTACAACATCTGGCCAGTCAGCCAGATAAAGTACCGGAACATCACAGAACTTGATCCCTTTCGGGGGTCTATGCTGCTCGCTGATCGCATTGGCCACGGTATACATCCGTTTATGGCTTAATTCAGGTATGGCAGCCAGCCCTTCTGCATTGCCGAGGTATAACAGCCCTTGTTTTGGCATTAAAAAAATGGGTGCCTTGTTCACGATCTTGAATTTCAGATCACTTTGACTGAACAATGACATCAGCAACAGTTCATGCTCGGCTTCACTGCCCGGCTGGCGTAAAATCAGCAGCTGTTGAATTCCATCTTTGTGCAATAAGGTTTTTAGGGCAGCGGCATCTTCTTTTTTGGACAGGCTGAATTGCCAGACTTGGGGTGATGACCCTGCTACATCATTCAGGCTGAGGGTACGTACTTTAGGTTTGCTCTTGAGTAGTTGTTCTACATCGCTACGTGCCAATGGACCCACCACCATTTTGGTCTTTTTATTGACATGCTGTTTCAGTAGCTGGGAGATATTTTTCTGATTGGAATTGACCCATTTTAATGGAACTTTCTGCCCGGAAGTAGCATAAGCACTGAGAAAACCCTGTTTGATACTCGATGCAGCTCGCGTCAAAGGTCCGGATTCGGGTAGAATGATCAACACTTCTGCTTGTACGCTGCTGATGTAGCTGACTAAACACAAGCCCAATATTTTATTTTTAATCTTCCATTTTTTATTATTCAATTTATTCCACATGGAGAAACCTATGAGTGCTCAGTTATTTGTTGTTGCGACTCCAATCGGGCACTTAGATGATATTAGTTATCGTGCAATTCAGGTGTTAAAGTCGGTGAGTCTTATTGCTGCTGAGGATACACGAACTTCAGCACAATTGCTTAAACACTTTAATATTCAAACACCTCTGACTGCCTGTCATGAGCATAATGAAAGCAACAAGATTGATCAGCTGATCCAGCGCCTGCTCAATGGCGAAGATATGGCCCTGATCAGTGATGCTGGCACTCCCCTGATCAGCGACCCTGGCTTTAAATTTGTCCGGGCTGCTCAAGCGCATAATATCCGCGTGATTCCCGTTCCTGGTGCTTGTGCGGCTATTGCTGCCTTAAGTGCTGTTGGCTTGCCGAGTGACCGTTTCAGTTTTGAAGGTTTTCTGCCATCCAGACAAAGTCAGCGCCTGCTGAATCTGGAAAAACTGAAAGATGAAACCCAAACCCTGATTTTCTATGAAGCACCGCATCGAATTCTGGAGTCCGTTAAAGATATGGCCAGCGTTTTCGGAGCAGATCGCCCGGTCGGTTTTGCGCGTGAGATTACCAAGACCTTTGAAACTATCAAGAAAATGACCTTGGGTGAACTAGTCGAATTCATTAGCAATGATCACAATCAGCAAAAAGGCGAAATTGTTCTGGTGATTGGCGGCGCCACCGAAGAAAAAGATCTGGATCAGGAAAAGCTGGATAAATTATTGAATCGCCTATTACAGGACCTTTCGGTCAAAGCTGCTTCACAACTGGCGGCAGATTTAACCGGAATCAAAAAGAAAGTCGCTTATCAACGTGCTTTAGAACTGACTTCGGCAAACGACTAATTGCTTTAGATATTTCTATCTCATTTTGGTTTGCAAAAAAACACCACATTTAATGTGGTGTTTTTTATAAGAAACAAGTTAATCAATAACTTATTCTTTGGCTACTGATTCATCTGCCGGCACTTCAACAATACGACCACCACTAGCAAGGAAAGCCGCAATCTCGTCTTCAAGTGCTTGACGCTTTTTCAGCTTTGCAGTGACGGTCAAAGTTTCAGCTTCTACAAGATCGGTATCACTGACGACCTCTGTGCTATCGACCGCGCCTTTTTCAGCGGCTTTTGCTTCATCATCGTCAACAATTGAATCTTCAACGTCATCATCATAATCATTCATGTCTGTCATTTGCATCTCCCCAAAAATGGCCCTCGCTTGGTATTCCAAGTCAGGTATCGAATTAAGTGAAATTTAGCAATCTCTTTGACCTTCGCCTAGTACCAAAACTCAAAAAATCGTATCTTTTTTAAACAAAAACGTTACTCTTTATTGGCATTTGTTTAAAAAATTTACATTTCTCCCTTAAGCTGCGTAGCGTGTGTCTTTGAGTAAACTCAGGCCGTTGGCCTGTGACATAAATGCATCTTTTAATATTGGCTGATTTTCTACCTGTTTTAAACCAAAATTACGTACCCAAACCATTGGGAAGAATGAAGTGGTTTCCATCCAGCCAATCGCAGACATGCTATGCATCATGGCATCGTTCTGACCTTTACGGCGATGTTCATAGCGTTTGAGGGTCTGCTCATGTGCCCATACGCCACGCGCCTGATCATGCAGTAAAACATCACAGAGCACTGCAGCATCCAGACAGCCAATATTCACCCCTTGACCTGCCAGTGGATGAATCACATGTGCGGCATCTCCAATCAGGGCCAAACCATCTTGAACATATTGTTGGGCGGCACGGGCTTTTAAAGGGAAAGTGGCACATGGTGTTGCCTGCAATACTTCACCCAGCATATGCTGGCTTTCACGGGTTAATAGCTGGGTAAATTCAGCATCTGGGAGCGCTGCATATTCCTCTGCATAATCCTCTGGCAAGGTCCAGACAATTGATTGCCAGTGTCCCTGCTCTTCCGGATTAAGGCTGGCCATAGGTAAAAAAGCCAGAGGACCAGTTTCAAGAAAAATCTGACGTGCCATATGTTGATGAGGCTGTGCAGTTTTAATGGCACAACTGATCCCCGCCTGTTTATAGTCCAGTACCTCAATATCTATGAACGCTTGCTCACGGACAAAGGAATTGGCACCATCGGCACCGATCACCAGCTTGGTTTTAAGCTGAGTACCATCGGCCAGTTGAATGATCCATACACCCACACCGCGTTCGATACGACTGACTTTGACCTGTGTTCTATAATCTTGAACATCTTCCAGCATCTTTTGCTGAATGGCCAGATTCAGAATGCTTGGTTCCACCATCGAACCTAAAGCCTGCTCTACCGAGGGTGTTTTTTCTGAAGGCTGGCCAAAATTAATTTCGCCATAGCCATTTTTATTCCACACCTGCATACCGGTATAAGGCTGCTGACGTGCTAAATTTTCCCAGACACCCACCGTTTTTAATAGGTGAATGGTTGCCTGACTTAGAGCCAGGACACGCGGATTAGCCACCTTTAAGGTTTTATCTGCATCCAGAATTGGCGCTGCATCCAGAACTGTAGGCTGCACGCCACCTTGGGCCAGCAATAGCGCAGTGAGCCCGCCTACCAACCCACCACCAATAATGACAACGTCTAATATTTCGTTAGTTTGATTTAAGCTCATGCTTTTAACCCCATGGCATAATTTGCAACGAGTGGCTTGATGCCTGGAATCGTATCAAATGCGACTAAACCTGTATTACGCATCAATTTTAAAAACGGATTCTGGTTACTGAAACCGCGTACCACTGAATCACAGAACTTGATCACACGCTGCTGGTCACTGAGACGGGATTTCTCATAGTCTAGCAATATTGCAGCATCGCCCAAGTCTGAGCCTTGTGCCTGCTGCTCTTTCAGGTAACGCACCAATACATGCGCATCACGCATACACAGGTTAAAGCCCTGTCCAGCGACCGGATGAATCGTATGTGCTGCATTACCCATGAGCACTACACGACCAACAGCCTGCTTTTCAGCTAACACTTGAGATAAGGAAAAACTGAACCGTTTTCCGGTTTTCTGGAATTTTCCGGCACGATCGCCATACGTTTCCTGCAAGGCATCCAGAAAATGCTGGTCATTTTCTTCTCCCAACCATTCTCCTTCAGTACCTTTTTTCACAGGCCAGACCACTGAACGGCGATATTCACCCGGTAAGGGCAACAGTGCCAAAGGGCCTAAATGACTGAAACGCTCAAACCCCACATGACCATGTGGCTTCGACGTTTGCACTGTGGTCACAATCGCGACCTGATCATAATCATGTTCTGACGCACCAATACCCAAAGCCTTACGACAGAAAGAATCCCGTCCATCGGCAGCAATAACCAGTTTGGACTGTAATTTCAGTTCAGATTCGCCCCGATGCGCTTCGATATAAGCAAAGTCTGTATCTTGAGTCAGTGAGGTCACCTGCACCCCATCAATCAGTTCAATCAATGGCTCTTTTTTGACTTGAGTGAGAAGCACCCGACCAAGCCAGGCATTTTCAATGACCTGACCAAAGCTTTCGACTTTTTCCTGCTCGGCTTTCAGTCGGGCCTTACCAAAACTGCCCTGTTCGGTAATATTCACTTCCAGAATTGGGGTGGCATGTTCTTGCAAGGCATTCCAAAGTCCAAGCTCCTGATAGATTTGTACGCTACGACGTGACAAGGCGCTATTACGTGCATCAAAACTGGAATGATACGGCGCAAGATTTTCATCATCATAATTTGGGTATTTGATGGCTTCCAAAAGTTTGACTGCAATATTGGTTTTCGCCAACATTAATGCGAGGCTTAAGCCCACCATCCCACCACCGACAATGATGACTTCTTGTTGCATGCTGTAATCCTTTCAATGTCGTATCTATGCAGATAGATACTTATAATCATGATGGATTTTATATTACATCATGACTCGAGATTTTGACATTGTGATACATGCTGTTGTTGTAGCTTGTTTTGACCTCAATGTTCTGCTGTCTGGCAGACCAGACAAAGGCTGAAATGCATTACTACTAAAAATACCCGGTCAATCAGCTTAGCTCTTATTTAAAAGAAAAAATTAGAATCTATTTTCAAAACTGTAGAAAAAATTAAAGTGAATAAAAATTCACCCAAAATAATTTTATATTTTTAATAGATCATTTTTCTAAGATATCTTTTTATAAAATTGAAGATTTTAAAAAGTATTAATAAAATTTCAGCTTCTATTTTTTCCAACAAGCTCTCTGAGCTAATAATTGGTTTAGTTTGTCTTGAATAGTGACTACGGTCCAATCTTCTAGGTAAAGTGTTATCTCTATAAATAATTCCATTTTGACAACTGCTTCCCAGACAACGCAGTCCATGCTTATCAGTAACTTCATCTATGGCATTGGTATAGGGAATAGGTCCCGTGGTTTTCAGTACACCACTCCAGCCATATCCAAATTTAATATAAGTATAGTTTTCTAAATTTTCTGTTATTTTTTCAACCACATTGGCCAAATATTTATTTCCCGGCGAAGATATAATATTCCATTGTTGGTATTCTTTACCTCTTTTAATCTGTGTATGCTTTCCGAACTCTTCATATTCAGCTGCTCCTCCTTGCCATTCAAAGACCAGCAGTTCATCATCTTCTAAAAGAATGTCACTTAAACTACAGGTGGTAAAACTTTTTAAATCAAAATATGCCCCACCTAAGCTATAAAGCAATAAGTATCGAAAATAATCAGTTTGTGCAGCGCCATATAATGGATTTATTTTAAGAAACGCATTTAAATATCTGGAAGAATAATGATTTTTAACAAAATCTACCATGTCATTATAATCATAAAAACGGTATTCCCAATCAGGATTATTTTTCAGAAGAACAGCCCTTGCCGTTCTATCTTCTTCTGATAGAAAATTTATTCCTTTTGTATGAATTTGATGAATTATTTTTGGTATTTTCATATTGAGGTACGTCCTTAATCTTATAAATTTCAATATTCCTGGAGCTGGTATGGTTTATATTAATCAAATCCCAGATAAAACATTTCACCTGAAATACAAAATATTGAGGCTAGTAATTGAGTAAGTACACTATACTTAAACCTAGTTCCCATATTTAATACAATCAAACTATTCTAGATGGCAAATAATTTCTTCTTAATATTTGATTTAATATAGATTCATTAAACAGCGTATTACTAATTAAGAGCCCTTAAGATAAGACTGAGCACTGATCATTTTATTAACTATCTTTATTATAGTTGTATATTAATGTCCTCACTTTATTTTCTTAACATACAACCATAAAATTAATGTTAGTACTATAGTTTAAATATCAATTAAAATAATATAAAAATTTTTAAGTACCTTCCATCTTCTCATATTAGTAAAAAGGTAAATCATCACATTTTCCATGAAAAAAAAGACAATATCTATTGGTACAAATTCAATAGTTATAGACTTTTTTATGATTAATATTTCTCTAAAATCAGTTTTTTATTTTCAGATAACACTCAGACTAAAATAACATCAGCCTTTCCAGTAACTATTTAGAAGACTGAATGCTGTAATTTTATCTAATTCTAATGATATTCAATAGCCAGCTCAATTAAACGAGTAATTAAATTAGTGTATGTCATCCACTTGCTTCCCAAAGCTTCGGATACATACTGATGTTGGTAAATCCTGGTAAGGTATTTATTTCATTTACTAAAATTTCACCATATTGGTCAGGAATAGAGCCATCTTCGCCCAGCGTTCCATACACAATTGGAAAAATAACATCCAGCTGGAATAAAGCCTGTTCTTTAAATTCAATGACTTGCTTTTCACTCTAATCCGGAATAAAGGCAAGATTTCTACCGGATTGATGCAATGCGATTAAAGACGGATTATCCGAATTTAATAAAAAATGGGTACTTTCATTCAGATGCCAAATCCCATTTTTATCAATCCCAATCAAGGTAATATCAAATTTTTCTCGATCGATCGCATCAACAATATTTCTTGCTGACTGAAGTGAAACTTCATGTTCTGTAGACTTACCGCCAAAGATAATACCAATATTCTTCTTTTGCACGTTTACTCCTTGGTCCTACATAAGTACCCAACTTAACAATAAATTATCGTTATTAATTTTCTGATCATTCAAGAATTTTATGCTTATAAAAGTATAGGAAAATCTCTGTTTACGGAATAAAAATCTAACAAGATAGTAATAAAAAACGGAGCCTAAGCTCCGTTTTTTATTCTGGTATCGTAATTAAAGCCGGATTTTAGATTATTCAAAATTGGCCTTATAGCCATGCAAATCATCTAGATCTGCTTTAGCTGGTTAACGCACAACCTTGGTATGATGATCTGTATGGTGTACTGTTTTGCCAAGCTTCGTTCCTGTATAGATCAGGTATAATGCCGACAAACCAACCAGGACATAAATAATTCGAGATAAGGCGCTCATATCACCAAAGATCGCAGCGACCAAATTAAAATCGAATGCACCAATTAAACCCCAATTGATGCCACCAATAATTGTCAAGGCATAAGCAATCCAGTCAATCGTATTTAATCTCATAAGTCTTCTCCTGCTTTTATTTAAGTTTATTTAAGTATCAGAGAAATTATGAGAATATCAGCAGATATAATATGTAGCTTTGATGCTAAAAACGGATTTTCTGTGTTGACTTCCTGTCAATTTTTAAGCTGTAAATTTTAATTAGGTTTGTTTTATTTGACTTGTTCAATATAAACGTAAGTTATATTGCTTGTTGATCATTACGAAATATTTTAAGACGCCTACTTTGCACAGCATATAAGTGTCATAAAAAAGCCGGTCTTTTCGACCGGCTTTTTTGAGTTTTCTCAGATCAGGCAGCTTGAACTTTTGCCATCAATGCTTCAATCTCTTCTACCGTTTTGACCACTTTCGCGGTTAAAACCAGTGGACCATTTTCGGTAGCAACAACATCATCTTCAATCCGGATGCCAATACCGCGCCATTTCGGGTCTACGGTTTCATCATCGGGCGCGATGTAAAGCCCCGGCTCAACTGTTACGACCATGCCTTCTTCATACGCACGCCATTCACCATCAACCTTATAAGCACCGACATCATGTACATCCATACCGAGCCAGTGTCCGGTACCATGCATGTAGAACTGGCGGAAAGCTTCTTTTTCTATGATGTCGTCAATATTCCCCTGCATCAAGCCAAGATCAAGCAAACCCTGTACCAAAATGCGTACTGCAACATTATGTGGTTCTTTATACGAGTTACCAATTTGCACAGCATTAATTGCAGCAATTTGAGCATCCAGCACTACATTATATAAAGCTTTCTGTTCCGGGCTAAATTTACCATTCACTGGAAAGGTACGGGTAATGTCTGAAGCATAGAACTGATATTCAGCCGCAGCATCAATCAGGACTAAATCGCCATCTTTGAGTTCTTTGTCATTTTCTACATAATGCAGGATGCATGCATTTTCACCGCCACCGACAATACTATTATAGGCTGGAACACCGCCATTTTTGCCAAAAACATAATTTAGCTCGGCTTCCAGTGCATATTCCATCATGCCCGGCCGTACTACCAGCATTGCTTGAGTATGCGCATCAGCAGAAATATCGGAGGCAATCTGCATCAGTTCAATTTCATTTGCATCTTTATGCAGACGCATTTCATCGACAATACGATCCAGCTGAATGACTTGTGCTGGCGCAGAAGTCCCACGACGGCTTTCACCACTTGCAGTTGCAATCCATTTCGCGACACGCGCATCAAATTCTGCATGCTGCCCGATGCGATAAAATAACCGATCCTTATTTTGCAGTTTTTCCAGAATTTCTTCATCGAGCAGATCAATCGCATAGGCTTCATCTGCCTCATAATCCTGAATGGCTCCATCAATACCTGCACGATAGCCATTCCAGATTTCCATTTCCCGGTTACGTTCCCGGCAGAACAAACTGTAGCTATAGCCTTCTTCTTCAGTGTCAAAGGTTTCAATCACAGCAACAGCTTCAGGTTCTGCAAATCCGGTTAAATATAAGAAGCTACTGTCTGCGCGGTATTTATAATCTGCATCACGGTTACGCATGGCTACCGGACTGGTCGCGATAATAGCAATACTGCGTAAACCGATTTCCCCTGCGAGGATTGCGCGACGTTCCTCAAAAACTGCCTGTGTCAATTTCTTCATTACACCTTACTTCTTATCGTTTAGTACTTTTATTTAGAATATGATCTTGAAACCAGACCATCAACTTTACTGTAAACAGCAAAATATATGCCTGATTTCAAGTATGAGTTAGTTCACCTCAGCATTTCATCAACTTGGACGTTTAGGCGAGAAAATCTCGACAACACTTTGCGGCTCTGTAGGAGCGGCATCGTTAGGCTGATTTTTTTGACCAAATTGCTGCAGGAGTGGCGTTTCTTCAACTCCTACTTTTTTACGTCCTAAAGACAAACTGACCGGAATCAGGCGCACAAATTCATACAATTCCTGATAGCTTTCTTCACCTTCAGCATCATCATCCGAATCTTCAAATTCTACCGCGGCTACATCCTGCAAATGTTCAATCAGTTCAACTTCATCCTGGCGGATATGCCCGGATGCCAGTCCAAAACCTAAGACTACACCTGCACACCAGTCCGCTAGTGCCTGCACACGTTCTGAAAGCGTATGCTCATCATCAGGTAACAAAGGTAAATAATCCAGCTCATCTTCAGACAAGGCATGGAAGATGTCTTCGGCTTCGCCTGTCAACAGCTCTAATGCTTCGGCATCCAGTTCAGATACGTCCAATGTTTCTAAAATCTGTAACCACTCTTCACTGCTTGGGGCCTGAGTGACACAAACAATGCCCGTCAGCAAACCATGCAGTTCGCTAGGGCTGGAAATCTCCTCAATTGAAGAAAAATTGCGGTGCCATTCGGTCCAACCTGAAATATCGTCTTGCATTCGTTTATCCAATCTTTATACTGCTTATATATTACCTTTGTTTGCAACACTGTGCGACCTCGATATGTTAGAAGAATTACAGCGTCTACAAGTGCAGATCGGCGTGTTAAAAACGCGACTTGCACGGCTTGAAAGTGAAAATTCCAGCTTGCGCGAAGAGCAAGACTCTTCATCAATGCAACATCAACTGCAAATTGAACAAAAGAACAGCGTAATTGCGCAAAAACAACAAGAAAATGAAAACCTGACAGAACAATTGACGGACTCTCGGGCCCAGTTTCAACTGCTTAATAATGATGCAACTGCACTGGCAGACCGTTATGGCAGACTTGAAAAAAGCTGCACTGATCTGAAAAACCGTTTTCAGGAAATTCTGGCTGAACGTAATGATCTGCGGGTACTTAAAGAAAAGATGCTGATTGAACAGCGTCATTCTCAGCAGGAAATCCAGCGTTTGACTCAGGAAGCTGAACGTTTAACCCAAAAAAATGAAAATGCCAAAGCCAAGGTTGAAGCAATTATTCAACGTCTGGCCATTCTTGGCACTGCGCAGGATCATCACGCACAGGAAATTCAACAACTGGCCCATCCGACTGAAGTCATTGAGGAAGCTTCATCATGAGTGAACAAATTGCAATCGATCTCAGAGTATTGGGGCATAGTTTCCGTTTAGCCTCGCCCCCTGACAAGCAGGAAGAATTACAGCGTGCGGCACAGTTATTAAATGAAAAGTATGATGAATTTCGTCGTAAAGCTCCACGCATGGAACCTAGTAAACTGATTATTATGGTAGCACTTGAGTTGATGCAGGAAGTTCTGAGCATGAACCGGTCCCTGCAACAATACGGACATTGCGAACGTTTGTTACAAACCATTTTAGAAGAAGTTGAAGAACTTACTGAATAATCACATATTCCGCTTAAACTTCAGACATTCGAATGAACTGTTTACAGTTCATGAACAGCATGGAGTTGCCACACCGGCATTATTGTTTATAATTAACTTAACTCTGGGGTGTTCGCCAGCGGGTCTATTCCCCTGCCGATACTAACACTTATGGGTGTGGTCTGTATATTTAGAGTGTATGCCCATCTTCGTATGGGAAACCCAGCAAGTATACGTCACATCCTCCTTGAACTCATCGGGTTCAGGGTAACGACACATGCAGCGGCATCTCCGGAGTGCTTATTTTCTTAGTGAAAATATATTATTTATAATTCATATAAAATTCTTTCTAAATCTTCTCTTCTCATTTCAGCATTTATTTCGATCACGCCCCCCTTGTATTAACGCAGTCATCTTGTATGCATGAAATGCCTCAAAAGTCCTTTTCACTTTATTTTATTCAAAAATAATTTCTTAAGCTATTTTATCCCGATATAAAATATATATGGCCCAGATTGCAGCAGGAATCCAGCCAAAAATCGAAATCTGAAGTAGCAAACATACTACCGATTCGGCTGGCCGATGAAGAGTCATAAACAATGACCACGGAAAAATAAATGCAATAATTGATTTCACTTTTTAAAATCCTCTTTTTGCAATGTCTTGAGCTTTTAAGTCCAGTATTTACGGATACCTAGAACTGCTACTTATATTCAGATATTTTTAATGTGATAAGCAGAATCTCTGTACATACGAAATCACGTTTAAAAATATCTTGAGAGCCTAATTCAGCCAGCTTAAAAGAAGCTTAAAAGAAGCTTAAAAGTTATCTTACATCCACTCAGCTCTTGTATCTTTTCAACCCGAATGTTGACGTTTTAATAAAAAAAGTTTTTGCTTCAATTTTTTCTATGCAACAGGCCCATATCCAAATAAGGCACTTAGCCTATTTATATTTATAGATTTATTTTTTGGGTCTTGTACTCAAGGGTGATACCCGCCAGATCACGTCTCCGACATCATCTGCCACTAAAATGGCTCCTGAAGAATCCACTGCTACACCAACAGGACGTCCATATGCTTTCCCTTGATCACTTAGAAATCCGGTCAAAACATCCTGAGGCTGTCCGACTGGTTGGCCATTTTGAAAGGGAACAAAAATCACTTTATAGCCGCTATGTGGTTTGCGGTTCCACGAGCCATGCTGACCAATCAGTGCCCCATCACGATATTGAGGCATCAGATCTGCCCTATAGAAAGCCAAGCCCAATGAGGCAGTATGATTGCCTAATGCATAATCCGGTGGAATTGCTCGCCCAACTAAGGCAGGGTTTTGCGGTTTGACCCGTGTATCAACATGCTGACCATAATAACTATAAGGCCAGCCATAAAAAGCGCCCTCTTTGACAGAGGTCAAATAATCAGGAACCAGATCATTGCCGAGCTCATCACGTTCATTTACCACCGTCCAGAGTGCGCCGCTCTGGGGTTGCCAGTCCATGCCATTCGGATTACGTAGTCCGGTTGCATAAGGTCGAGCTTGGGCACTATTCAAATCAAACTCCATAATGAGTGCCCGGCCCTGCTCCTGCTCTAAGCCATTTTCAGCCACATTACTGTTGGAACCCACTGTGATATAAAGTTTATTGCCTGCAGGATTGGCAATAACATTTTTGGTCCAGTGATGGTTTAAACGGCCTGCCGGTAAATCGAGCACCTTGTTACCGGCTGCTGTGATTTGAGTCATCCCGTTCTGATAAGGAAAGCGCATCAAGGCATCAGTATTGGCTACATACAATGTATTGCCAATCAGCACCATACCAAATGGAGAATTGAGATTTTGCAAGAATACGGTTTTTTGTTCAGCAACCCCATCTCCGTTACTGTCCCGAAGTAGTGTGATGCGGTTGGCACTAGGATGCGATGAGCCGGCGCGCTGCATTACCCACTTCATGATTTTTCCTTTGATCCCTTTACTATCATCAGGCTTGGGCGGTGCATCCGTTTCAGCCACCAGCACATCACCATTCGGCAATACATACAACCAGCGTGGATGTCGCAGTCCTTTGGCAAATGCCTGAACTTTTAAACCTGTCGCAGGTATAGGCATTTCACCCACAGGCCAGCCTTTGGCAGGCGCAATATTGACCGTAGGCAGCAAGCTTGATTGTGGTTTAGGTAAATCTGGATCGGAACCATAACTATCAGTAATGGGCGTTTTGGAAGGCATCGTACATCCTGTCATAGTCAGGAAAGATGCACAGGCGGTACCAGCAACTAAAAGTCGTATGTGCTGAATAAGCATTTTTATCTCTTTGTTATTATTATCCTCGACTTAACTTTAAAAAACTACAAGAGATGCCACTAGCTGATTCTTGTTTTTTCTGGTTATGAATTGGTTATCAACTTTGAGTCAGGTCTGATGTTTTTCTTGCTGTAAACATAAATTTATTCTGACTCACTTACGCAGGACAACACGACAACATTTCCAGAGTAATTTTTTTTACCTCATTACGGCTGAGTCGAATATGAGCCTCTAATATAGAAAGGCAGGAGACTGCATCTTGAGCAAGCAGCGCCTTTAAAATCTGTTGATGTTCAGCATAGGTGGCTGTAACCCGATAATCCTTGGAAAAATCCAGCCGGCGTATGATCCGAATTTTTTCGCTGATCTCACTATGTATTTTTGCCATTTCTGCATTGCCGGCTGCAAATACCAAATGACAATGAAATGCTTCATCTTCTACAGATAACCGCCTGAGATCATAGATATATTGTTCTGGTTGAATACACCAGGTTTGAATCAAAACAGCCAGAGCAACCTGCAACTGGTCTTTGGGCATCTGACAAAGTTGTTCGACTGCATAACCTTCCAATAAAATCCGCAGATCATACAGTTCTTCATAAACTTTAAAGTCTAGGGGCCGGACCTGCCAGCCACTTCTAAACTGAACATCCACATAACCTTCCTGCTGCAAGCGATACAAAGCTTGCCGGATGGGTGTACGGCTTACGGCATAGCTTTCAGCAATTTCCGATTCGGTAAAGCGCTCTCCCGGCATCAGCTTAAAGTCAAAAATGTCATTTTTAATTTTCTGGAAAACCAGCTCAGACAGATTGTCTGAGCTTTTTCCTGTCGCTTTAGTACTTGGATTGCGAACAATAGTCATGGCTCAATCCATTACTCCATATAGACCAGTGGCTCACCACTATGCACGGTCTGACCAGAACGGCAGATAATGGCTTTGACAATGCCATCATCGTCAGCATAGACCGGCAGCTCCATTTTCATGGCCTCGATGATGGCCACCGTGTCACCTTTTTTCACAATCTGCCCGGCTTCTACAAAAATCTTCCAGATATTGCCGGTCATAGAGGCGTTGAGAGGGACATACTGGCTGTAATCGGTATCATCCTGCAGCACTTCTATTTCTACAGGTGCATCAAAATCGTCTTTCCAGCGTTCAACTTCGGTGCTAAAAGCGGCCTGTTGCTGTGCTTTAAAAGCCACAATACTGTCCTGTTCTGCAGCTAGGAAATCCTGATATGCTGCAAAGTCAAACTCGCATTCCTCAATTTTGATTTCTGCCAGACCATGGGCGAAATCAGCACGGAACTGATCCAGTTCGGCCTCAGTGACCTCATAATATTTAATCTGGTCAAAAAAGCGTAAGAACCATTGCTGATCGCCAAACTGCTTGTTCTTTTTAAACTTGTTCCAGATCGGCACGGTACGGCCAATCAACTGATAGCCACCCGGTGAGTCCATGCCATAAATACACATATACATGCCGCCAATCCCGACTGTGCCTTCGGCGGTAAAAGTACGGGCCGGATTATATTTAGAACTCAGTAAACGGTGGCGCGGATCAATGGGCACTGCACAAGGTGCAGTCAGATATACATCACCTAGCCCCAAAATCAGATAATTGGCATCAAAAATAATGTCTTTAACTTGCTGGCGAGTATGTAGACCATTAATCCGCTGAATAAAATCAACATTATTCGGAAGCCACGGGGCTTTGGCACAGACGCTTTCCTGATAACGCTCAACCGCACCCAGAGTCGCCGAGTCCTCAAAGGCCATGGGTAAATGGATAATTCTTGAAGGAATTTTAATGTCACGCAAATCGCCCATCTGTTCTTCAAGACCAAGCAGGAAGTGAATCAGTTGCTGCTGGCTACACTGCAGACCATCATATTTAATCTGCAAGGATCGCACACCAGGCGATAATTCCAGGATACCGTCAAGATCAGCTTCACGAATCAGTTGCATCAAGCAGTGTACGCGCAGGCGCAGGGCCAAATCCAGTACGTTATCGCCATATTCCAGCAAGATATAACTGTCTCCTGCCTGACGATATACAGCTTTTGGTGCATCTGGTGTAGCTTCACGCAATGCCAGGATACTTTCTGCCTGAACTGCAACAACTTCAGCCTCGTGGGTCATCTCTGCCTTGGCAAAGTTTTGGAGGGTTTGAATTTGCTGCCGCTCCAGCGCATTGGCCTGCTCTATCGAGATTGGATAGAAGCTAATCGTGTCATCGGCTTTCAGTTGACCAATTTTCCAGAGTTCTGCTTTGGCAATGGTCACCGGACAGACAAAGCCACCCAGGCTCGGACCATCTTTGGCAAGGATTACAGGGAAGTCACCGGTAAAGTTGATTGCACCAATGGCATATTCACAGTCATGCACATTGGATGGATGCAGCCCCGCTTCACCACCATTTTCACGCGCCCAGCTTGGCGTCGGTCCGGTTAAACGGATACCCAACCGGTTCGAGTTAAAATGCACTTTCCAGCTTGATGCAAAAAACTCCTCAATATATTCAGCTTTAAAGAAATCAGGTGCTCCATGCGGACCATAGAGCACACCAATTTTCCATTCCTTGCCATAACCTGGAATCAGAGCTGTTGCCAAAGCTTCAGGTTCTGCAATCGCCAAAGGTAGACCATCGGCCGGCAGCTCAGGATTCACCATCTTAATCATGTCACCAGCCCGTAATACTCGGCCTGCATGTCCACCAAAATTACCTAAAGCAAAGGTAGAACGGCTACCCAGATATTCCGGTACATTCAGACCATTTCGCACAGCCAGATAAGTCCGGCATCCGGATTCAACCTGTCCAATTTTTAAGGTTTGTCCTACTTTTATCTGAATAGGCTGCCAGAAATTTACTGCTTCATCATCCAGACTTACCGGACAAGGGGCGCCAGTTAAAGCAATGACATTGTCTGCATGAAACTTGAGGGTTGGACCTTGCAGGGTAAATTCGAACCCGGCGGCGGCCTCGGCATTCCCGACAATTTTATTGGCCAGCCGGAAGGCATAATCATCCATTGGGCCTGAAGGCGGTACACCAATATCCCAATACCCGACACGACCCGGATAATCCTGAATCGAACTTTGTGTACCCGGCTGAATCACCTCAATCACATTCGGCACATATTTGAAATCATCCAGCATGCGTGTCCAGATCTGCATCTGTTTAAAACGTGGATCTGAAATAACAGTATGCACATAATCCAGATTGGTACTAATACCATTCAGGCGAGTTTCAGCTAAAACTGATTTAAGCGTACGAATGGCAGTATCACGATCTTCAGCATGCACAATAATCTTGGCAACCATCGGATCAAAATATTGGGAAATTTCAGTTCCGGTACTCACCCAGGTATCAACCCGGACATTTTCCGGAAAAAAAACATCGGTCAAAATCCCTGGACTCGGCTGGAAATTCTTGACTGGATCTTCGGCATATATGCGTACTTCAATCGCTGCACCCCGAGGCTGAATACTGCTTAGATGCTTCCAATCCAAAGTATCGCCTGCTGCGATTTTCAACATGCATTCGATCAGGTCTAAACCGGTCACCATTTCAGTGACAGGATGTTCCACCTGCAAACGGGTATTCACTTCAAGGAAATAAAACTCGTCACGTGCTGCATCGTAAATAAACTCAACCGTACCGGCACTGCGATATTTCACCGATTTGCCCAGTTCAACTGCCGCCTGATGCAGTTTTTGACGGGTTGCATCAGGTAAATGAGCCGCTGGTGTTTCTTCTACGACCTTCTGATTACGGCGCTGTAATGAACAGTCACGCTCACCCAAAGCCACTACCTGTCCCTGTCCATCTCCAAAAATCTGAACTTCGACATGACGGGCTTTATCCACAAAGCGTTCCAGAAACACCCCGGCATCTTTAAAGAACTGCTCACCCAGACGTTTTACACTTTCATAAGCCTCTCGAAGTGCTTCTGCATCATCACAACGGGTCAAGCCAATTCCGCCACCGCCTGCTGTGCTTTTCAGCATAATTGGATAACCAATTTTTTCAGCTTCTGCCAAAGCTTCGTCCAGACTATTTAGCAGACCTGTACCGGGAGTCATGGGTACATTGGCAGCTGCAGCAAGTTCACGGGCACGATGTTTTAAACCAAACTCTAAAATCTGCGCAGCTGTGGGTCCCATGAAAGCAATGCCATTTTCTTCGCAGGCACGGGCAAAATCAGCACTTTCTGACAGAAAACCATAACCCGGGAAAATTGCTTCGGCCCCGGTATTTTTGGCTGCAGCAATCAGCTTTTCGATACTCAAATAGGTATCGCTAGGTTTAGTCCCTTGCAGAGATACGGCAACATCTGCATCAAGTACATGCTGCGCATAACGATCTGTTTCTGAATAAACGGCGACACTGGTTACACCCATTTTTTTTAATGTGCGAATGGCGCGAACAGCAATTTCGCCGCGGTTTGCAATCAGTACAGTCTTAAACATATGAATCCCCTGTTATTTTATCTATTTTTTTGAATCTGCTGAATGGCTCTGTTTCATTTTTTATTGATTCAGCTCATGGACATAGACTCGCTACCTACCAAGTTCACTGATCTGTAATGCAGGTGCAGATGCACACTATCCGCATATACAGCTTTCCTGAATGCATCAATTTTTTCTTTCAGATATGTGCCAGTCGCAACCAAAATACAGGCAGGTCCATTACGCTCGAATTGTGCATTGAGTTGAGTGGGATTTTTCGGTGAGAACTGTTTTGGCTGATCGGCCGCACGCCATTTCAGGACTGTCCAGTCGATCATTTTGTGAGGAAGCATTCTGTATCCAATCTTGTATCCAAGTTTAAATACAGATATGCAGAACTTATGCCAGTTTTATTTTTATATTAATTTCAATATTTTAATATTATTTAAGATGTCCCAATGAGAGGGAAATTTGATTAGATGACTGTTTTTGGTTCAGTCTGTTTTCAATTCAGTGCAAAAATTATTCTGTAACTCATATTGCATGATCTGCATCCCTTCAACTTTTACAATTGATATATAAAACCTATCTATTAATAAACCTTTAAGGGAACCATTCAGCTTATATCTTGGACTAGTAATAAAATTGGAGGTACTCCATGCCGGACTTAAGGGGGTTTTAACCCAAGATGCATTATAGGCAAACAGGAGATGATCAAAAGGAAATATAAAAGGAGAGGTTTCAAATATTGAAGTAAATAAGGCTGCCCAGTAGTATTCACTGAAATTGCGGATAATCTCTGTCACTCAACCACGAAAAGCGGCTTCAATCACGGCAACATCAATTTTCTTCATGTCCATCATGGCCTCAAATGCACGTTTGGCTGCAGCACGGTCAGAACTGTTACAGGCATTGATCAGGACCGCTGGCGTAATCTGCCAGGAAATGCCCCACTTGTCCTTGCACCAGCCACACTCACTTTCCTGACCGCCATTGCCCACAATGGCATTCCAGTAGCGATCTGTTTCCTCCTGGTCTTCAGTCGCCACCTGAAATGAAAATGTTTCATTATGCTGAAAACCAGGACCACCGTTCAACCCGATGCAGGCAACGCCCATTACTGTAAATTCGACCGTAATGACATCACCTTCTTTCCCAGAGGGATAATCTCCAGGAGCAAGGTTGATCGCGTCAATCGAGGAATCTGGAAAGGTGTCCGCATAAAATCGCGCAGCAGTTTCAGCATCGTTATCGTACCAGAGGCAGATAGTGTTCTTCACAATATTCATCATGTTCTCCATTGAGTTAGGTCTTACGTGCCTACCTAAGTCCAATGTCCAATGTGTATCATTTCTCAGCCGAGAATAGTCATATGATTCCGTATCTATACTATTTCACCAAAAACGGGACAAATCTATTCTGAAGCTGTATGTTTATTGATCTAAAGCTTTTCAACATTTTTCTAATTATTCACTGCTGCAGCTTGCTATCACCCTGTTAATTACATAAAAAGCGATGAGAATCAAAGAGCGTATACTACTCGCCTCATCACCTTTTAAAAACAGGTCATAAAATTTCTTTAATTAGACTTTAAACCTGGCACGATTTATATCGGGAGATAAAATGCAATAGGACATTACAATTCAGAATTATTTTTTACTTTTCCAGAATTCCCACTTAGACTAGAGCACAATTTTGTTGCATATGCTTTTGCGCCCTATGACCATTCAGGAATTAAGAAGATACCTTCGTAAAACGCGTCGTCATCTCTCTAAATTTGAGCAAAGGCAGGCCGCACAAAAAGTCTTGAACCGTCTGATCCGTAGTCCACAATTTATTCATGCCCAACGTATTGGGCTGTATCTGCATGCGTTTGGGGAAATTCAGACTCAGGCGATTATTGAACGCTGCTTTCAGCTGGGCAAGCAGGTTTATCTCCCTGCAATTTGTGACATGAATCAGCATCTAGTCTGGATCCGGATCAGCCTGCATCAATACCATAACAGGCGCTTTGCCCACCATCGGCTGGGTATGCGAGAGCCCATGAGCACCCATGGTGTGCATGTTTCCAAACTGGATCTGTTGCTCATGCCATTATTGGCCTGTGATACTTCAGGCACCCGGATTGGTATGGGCGGCGGTTTTTATGATCGCACCCTAGCTTCTGCACCCAAACACCCTTTCCGTCTGGGACTTGCGTATGACTTTCAACTGGTTAGCCAACCTTTAAAACGGGAAAAATGGGATCAGCCCCTAGATGCTTTAATCACTCCGACAGTTTCTATCAAGTTCAAACGTTAATTTTTCAATTTTGCTCTTGATAACTACTTCAAAATCACATAATTAGTCATTTTTCATACAATTTAATCTCAACTGCCCTTGTATTTTTAAAATTACCCATCACTATTAAAAGCATGGCAACACCGTTGTCACTCATTAGGAGTGCCCATGTCTGAAATTATCATGAATCCAGAAACCTTAGAGCCGCAGGTTCCAAGTGTACTACCCCTTTTGGCGCTGCGTGATGTGGTGGTTTATCCGCACATGCAAATTGCGCTGTTTGTCGGTCGTGAAAAATCGATCAATGCAGTTGATGTGGCTCGTAACAGTGACAATCTAGTATTTGTGGTTGCACAAAAAGATTCGCTTACAGAAGAAATTGATCACGACAATTTATATCAATACGGTACTGTCGCGAAGATTGTGCAAGTTGTGAATCACGAAAATGATGAAAACTGTATTAAAGTCCTGATTGAAGGACTGCATCGTGCCAAGCTGAAAACGATCATTGACGAAAACGAGTATCTGACAGCAGAGCATGAACTCAGCCCAATGACAGTTACGATGGATAAAGACACGCAAGCTGTGCGCTTGCAAGAATTACGTGCGCTTTTCGCTCAATATGCAGAAGCGAAGTTACGTAATGCACGTGAACTGATCACTGCAGCCAACAAAATTGAAGATTTATTACAGTTATTGTTCTTCGTTGCAACCCGTGTTCCATTGAATATTGAAGTGAAACAAAAGTTCCTGGAACAGGACGAGTTCGAAGCGCATTTAACTGAATTAATGACTTATCTATTGCAACAGTCTGAAGAACAGCAGATCGAGCAAACCTTGCATGACTCTGTTAAACGTCAGATGGAAAAGAACCAGCGCGAATACTTCCTGAATGAAAAAATGAAAGTCATTCAGCGCGAGCTTTCTGATATGAACGGCGGTGCAGAAGATGATGTCGCCGAAATTGAAAAACGTCTTGCTGAAGCAGATTTGCCTGAGCATGTACGCAAGAAAGCAGAAAACGAGTTCCGCAAGCTGAAAGCAATGCAGCCTGCTTCAAGTGAAGCTGCCGTGGTACGCAACTATCTTGAAGTCATTCTGGATACACCATGGAATAAGGCCAGCAAAGTCAGCATTAACCTGAACAAGGCGCAGGAAATTCTGGATGCAGACCATTATGGTCTGGACGATGTCAAAGATCGTATTGTGGAATATCTTGCTGTTCAGTCACGTGTGAAAAAATTGCGCGGTCCGATTCTATGTCTGGTTGGTCCTCCAGGTGTCGGTAAAACATCACTGGGCGAATCCATTGCCAAGGCGACCGGTCGTGAGTTTGTCCGTATGGCGTTGGGTGGTGTACGTGATGAAGCCGAGATTCGTGGTCACCGTCGTACCTATATCGGTGCGATGCCAGGTAAAATCGTGCAGTCTTTAATTAAAGTAGGTGTGAAGAACCCGTTGTTCCTGCTTGATGAAATCGACAAGATGGCACAAGACTACCGTGGTGATCCTGCTTCTGCGATGCTTGAAGTACTAGATCCATCACAAAACAGCAAGTTCAGTGATCATTACCTTGATCTCGATCTTGACCTGTCAGAAGTGATGTTTATCTGTACTGCGAACAGCATGAACATTCCTGAGGCGCTGCTGGACCGTATGGAAGTGATTCGTCTTCCGGGTTATACCGAAGAAGAAAAAGTGAATATTGCTGAGCGCTATCTGGTTCCTAAAGCAATCAAGAACAATGGCTTACGTTCTAAAGAGCTTACAGTTCACGAAGAAGCCATTCGTGATATCGTGCGCCATTACACCCGTGAAGCCGGGGTTCGTAATCTTGAACGTGAAGTGTCAAAAATTGCACGTAAAGTGGTAAAAGAAGCAGTCAGCAAGAAAGCTAAAAATCTTGAGGTAGATGTAACAGCAGTTAATCTTCCAGAATACCTGGGTCCACACAAATTTGACTATGGTATGGCGGAAGAAGAAGCACAAATCGGTCGTGTGAACGGTCTGGCTTGGACTTCTGTCGGTGGTGAGTTACTGACTATTGAGGTTGCTGCAGTTCCGGGTAAAGGTAAGTTTATTACTACCGGTTCTCTTGGCGATGTCATGAAAGAATCGATTACCACTGCCATGACTGTTGTGCGTACCCGTGCAGATGAACTCGGCATCGAAGCCTCTCGCTTTGAAGAAACTGATGTGCATGTGCATTTACCTGAAGGTGCGACACCAAAAGATGGTCCATCGGCAGGTTTGGCACTCACCACTGCACTGGTATCTGCCTTCACCGGTATTCCGATTCGTCCGGATATCGCGATGACAGGTGAAACCAGTCTGGGCGGTCGTGCACTACGTATCGGTGGCTTGAAAGAGAAACTTCTGGCAGCCCATCGTGGTGGCATCAAGCTGGTATTCATTCCACAGGAAAACGTACGTGACCTGGCGGAAATCCCAGAAAATGTCAAAGAAGGTTTAGAGATCAAAGCAGTAAAATCAATTGATGAGATTTTACCGCTGGCATTGACCTCCTTGCCAAAAGCATTGGTTAAACCGCCAATTGTGAAAACCAAAGAAGAAGCGAAAGCAGCACGTCATTAAGACCTGCTGATTCCTAAAAACCCTGCTCCGGCAGGGTTTTTTTATTGGGTAAAAAGCCACTTAACTCAATTATGGCTGTAGCGCCATAGCAACCAGCCCATCAATCACATACGTCATCTTGTTCAAGTCCAGCTTGTCTAAGGTGTCCAGTTCGGTGTTGTAATAAGGATTGCGATAATTCGCAGTATCGGTGATCAGCATAGTTGAATAATTGAATTTGGTATAATTCAGATAGCCCGAGAAACTCATATCCTGAGCAAAACTTGGACTGACAAAACGCTGACAATCCAACCTGTTAAGCCGTTGCATAGCATCACAATAATCGCCGGTCAGGCCGGTTGAGGCCAAATGTCCAATTGATGCAATAAAGTTGCCATTTCGTGGATAAATCCATTTTAATCCGACTGGATAACTCTGTACCTGATGTTCATCAAAATAGCCAATCGAATCCAGAATCACCACGCCTTTAATTTTCTGTTTTTGCACTTTTAATGATTTGGCATGTATATAACTGCCCATGTGTTCTGTCTTAAAAAAGGGTGGCTCTTCCAAGGTATAGAAAGCAAATTCAATATCATGCTTGAGTCTGGATTTTTGCAAAGCAAGTAGTCTTGCCGTTTCCAGCAGACCCGCTACACCTGATGCATTATTGTCAGCCCCATATCGGGCACTGAAAACATCATAATGTGCTCCCATTACCATCTTGGTTTTGGCTTGAGTATTGATTTGACAGACGACATTCCGGTAACTCAAGTTATTGACCACATAAACCTGATACTGACATGGGACACCCAGACGCTGCATCTGCCCTTTGATCCAGGCAGACACCCGATTCAGCTCCTTAATATTTTTATAATTCCGGTATTCATCCACATTCATAATCTGGCTAAAAAACAATTCCAGATGGGGGACTTGAGCACTTTTGCTTGAGCTGGCCATACATAGGCTTGAACCCATGAGACCAAGCAGTAACAGGAGCACAGTACAACATCCTTTTATCATGACACTGTTCCGCATTTATTATTATTCCATTCCTTTATCAAGCGGATACTTGAACTACGGACATTAAAGCAACACTAAATCCCCCCTTTCAATTTCAATTTGTTTCCTGGTTCAAATTCATGTTGTTTGATCGTTATAATGAAGTATCCAATTATTGATCTGCCTGTATGAAAATCCGTATTCTGACCATTGGTCAAAAAATGCCAGCTTGGGTGTTGACTGGTTTTGAAGATTATTTCAAACGTATTCAGCCTTTTGTACAGACCCAGATTATTGAACTGCCGATGGCCAAGCGCGGGAAAAATGATTCTGAAGCAGATATTCTGAAATACCGCAATATTGAGGGTGATAGCATTTTAAATGCACTGAAGCAGAATGAAATCCTGATCGCGCTAGAAGTAGGCGGACGTGAATTCAGTACTGAAAAACTGGCTGAAACCATGAAAAGCTGGATGCTGGAAGGCAATGATGTGGCACTTGCGATCGGTGGACCGGATGGTCACTCGGAAGCCGTGCGTAAAGCTGCGGCATGGCACTGGTCCTTGTCGAAGTTAACCCTGCCGCATCCTCTGGTACGTGTCATGCTGATTGAGCAGCTCTATCGTGCCATGAGCATCAATCATAACCATCCCTATCATCGAGCGGGATAATTTAATAATGCGTTCTGTATATGCAACGTTTTGTTGAATTATTACCCCTGCCTTTATCCCTGTTTTTATTGCATGATTAAAACATTCAACTAATGTGGTTTGACTTATGAACTTACAGACCTTGCCGGGCTTATTTATTTCTCATGGCTCGCCCATGCTAGCACTCAATCCCGAGCAGGTAGGCCCAGCATTGCGTCGCTTAAGCCTGAATCTGCCACGTCCAACTGCGATTATTGTCATGTCGGCACACTGGGAAAGCGAAGCGCTTGAGGTGAATACCGGCATCCGTCCTGAAACCTGGCATGACTTCCGCGGTTTTCCACCTGAGTTGTATGAATTACGCTACCCGGCTCCTGGAAATCCCGAACTGGCTGAGCAAGTGCTAGGCTTATTGGCCAATGCCGGTTTTTCTGCACATGCCAATAGTACCCGCCCGCGAGATCATGGTGTCTGGATGCCTCTATTGCATATGTATCCAGAAGCAGATATTCCAGTGGTTGAAATTTCTTTACCAATCACGATGAGTGCTGAAGATATTTACAGAATTGGTCAGACCTTGGCACCTTTGCGTGAACAGCAGGTATTTCTGATTGGATCAGGCAGTATTACTCATAATTTGCGGGAACTGTCTTGGCAGGGAAATACCGATGAGGTTCCTGAATGGGCCTCAACTTTCCGTAATTACGTAGTGAATAAACTGGTTCATAGTGATTTTGATGCCGTACTGGACTGGCAAACGTTACCCCATATCAAGCGTAATCATCCAACCTTGGAACACTTTGCGCCCTTATTCTTTGCTATGGGTACTGGAAACCGCTTCAGTGTCGTGCATAGCAGCTTTAGCATGGGTGCATTAGGAATGGATATTTACCGCTTCGACTAGCCGATAATACCGAGCTTTTAAGTTTAGCTTCTGATTTGGATACATTTTGTTAGCAAAAGCTACGATTTGTATCAATATTTTTCGCTAATCTCCTGATTATAATCACGTTGAAATTTAGCACATAGAATTACACTGATGAAATCAAGAATTTTTGCACTTGCTCTGCTCCCTTTAGCTTTAATTGCGTGTCAATCCTCTCATCTTCCTGCGACTTCAGGAGATACAGCTATTTCCACTCCATCGACTACATTAAAAACACCAGCGCAAATCCTGTCTGCTTATACCTGGGAACTGGATCGTGGACTAGAACGACCCATCGTACTCCATTTTGATGCTCAAGGCCGGCTGAACGCCGTTACGAGCTGTAATGGACTCGCAACGACATGGTCAGTCAAAAACAATATCATCACGACCAGCGAAGTCGTAGG
The DNA here is from genome assembly GCF_014837015.1 of Acinetobacter pecorum. Taxonomy (GTDB): domain Bacteria; phylum Pseudomonadota; class Gammaproteobacteria; order Pseudomonadales; family Moraxellaceae; genus Acinetobacter; species Acinetobacter pecorum. Next base: position 95,622 of record NZ_JACSPT010000002.1, on the reverse strand, counting down.
CACCGAAATGGCTTGTGATGCAGCACTGATGGAGCAGGAACGTTTTGTCAGCCAGCTTTTGCAAAAGCGTGATATTCTTTTCAGCTTAGATCTCAGTGATTCTAATCAGCCAAAATTAAGCATTACTGCAGCCGATGGGAAAAAATATATTTTTACTGGAAAAATGACCCCGGAAACCAAATACCAAGGGCAGGCAGAAACTATTTTTCTGGAAATTTCTCCACAAACCAAAACCTGTACCGGGGTAGCTCTACAAACCTGTTTACAGGTGAAAGAAATTAAATATGATGATAAAGGTTTAAAGACTCAGGTCGATAAAGACTGGACTTTATTCTATGACCAGATTGAAGGCTTTCAGCACTCACCAGATGAGCGTCAGATTATCCGGGTAAAGCGTTATGAAATTAAGAATCCGGCTGCAGACCAGTCTAAATACGCCTATGTATTTGATATGGCAGTAGAGCGTGAAGTGGTAAAAACCACCCTCTAAAGCAAAAAATAAAAATAAAAAAACCGAGGTAAATACCTCGGTTTTTTCAGCTTAGACTAAGTCAGACTTAGAATACGCCTTGAGCAAGCATAGCATCAGCAACTTTTACGAAGCCCGCAATGTTTGCACCGTCCACATAGTTCACAGTACCGTCTTCCTTAGTACCGAATTTTACGCAGTTACGGTGAATTTCTTTCATGATCGCGTGTAAGCGCTCGTCAACTTCTTCGAAAGTCCAACCTAAACGCAATGCGTTTTGAGACATTTCCAGACCAGAAGTTGCTACACCACCTGCATTTGATGCTTTACCTGGCGCATAAAGAATTTTCGCTTCAACGAATTTCTCAACCGCTTCAAGCGTAGAAGGCATGTTTGCACCTTCAGCTACACAGATTACGCCATTGGCAAGAAGTGCAGCAGCATCGTCTGCATCCAGTTCATTTTGCGTTGCACATGGCAGTGCGATATCACACTTAATACCCCAAGGACGTTGGCCTTCAAGATATTCGAAACCATGTTTAGAGGCAAACTCTGAAATACGGCCACGTTTTACATTCTTAAGTTCCATAACTTCAGCAAGAAGCGCCTCAGTGAAACCGTCTTTAACGTAAACTGTACCCGCAGAATCCGAAAGTGAAACTACTTTCGCACCAAGGTACATTGCTTTTTCAGCAGCATATTGCGCAACGTTACCAGAACCTGAAATCGCAACGACTTTATCCTTGAAGCTTTCGCCACGAGACTTGAGCATTTCCTCAGCGAAATACACAGTACCGTAACCCGTTGCTTCCGGACGTGCCAATGAACCACCGAAAGTTAAGCCTTTACCAGTGAATACACATGCAGTGTCGTTACTTAATTTTTTCATCATGCCGGCCATGTAGCCCACTTCACGACCGCCTACACCAATATCACCTGCAGGGATATCTGTGTTCGCACCAAGGTGACGATACAGCTCGATCATTAAAGCTTGGCAGAAACGCATGATTTCGCCTTCTGATTTGCCTTTAGGGTCAAAATCAGAACCGCCTTTACCACCACCCATAGGAAGTGTGGTTAAAGCATTTTTAAATGTTTGCTCAAAGCCTAAAAATTTTAGGATTGAAAGATTCACTGAAGGGTGGAAACGCATACCACCTTTGAATGGACCGATCGCTGAGTTGTACTGTACGCGGAACGCACGGTTTACCTGAGTTTGACCTTGGTCATCTACCCAAGAAACTCGGAACTGGATCGCACGTTCTGGCTCAACTAGACGCTCTAGCAAACCATGTGCTGCGTATTGTGGATTCTTTTCAATGAACGGCCACAAACTGGTCATCACTTCTTCTACAGCTTGAAGAAATTCTGGTTGATGTGCATCACGTGATTTTACGTAATCTAGGAACTCATTAAGTGTGTTGTATTTCAACGCTTAATCCTCAGCAGAAAATGGATCAAAATTGGTCAAATTTACAATCAATGTTAAATTTTGGCGCAAAATATTAAATATCTTTTGTAACCAATCTACAATACTTTTTTTGAAAATACTTTAAAATTAATTTGATAACAAATATTTATATTGATTATGAATATTTTTTCTAGGTTATTAAATACCAATTGAATCAATACCTAATTGTCATTTTATGCCTAAAAATAAGGCATAAAATGACCTCAATTCGTGCACCACTCAGTATCCAAAAAACATGTTAAAATTAATAAATCGACATATTTTGTTTCACTTACTCTCTCATGCTTGCCATGAGTAATGCTGGTTATACATGAATTCGCCTATTTCTCTGGTCCAATCGATTGATACTTTACTCCCTCAAACCCAATGTGGACTCTGCGGTCACCGTGACGGATGTTTACCTTATGCCCAGTCGATTGCTGAGGGTGAAGATGCCAACAAATGTGTACCTGGCGGGCAGCCTGTTGCCGATGCTCTGGCCGTATTATTAAATCGCTCTAAACTACCGGCTGAAGAAAGCGTCTGGCCAGTTCAAGCCGATGGTCGTCCCCAGCGCATGAAAGCGGTTATTCGTGAAGATGAATGTATTGGCTGTACCAAATGTATTAGTGCCTGCCCGGTCGATGCAATTATTGGCTCAGGTAAACTGATGCATACAGTGCTTACTGACCTGTGTACCGGTTGTGAGCTTTGTATCCCGCCTTGTCCAGTAGACTGCATCGATCTGGTTGAAGATCAACAACCCTTACCGACTGAAGCACAGCGCATTGCAGAACAGGATGATCTGCGTCAGCGTTACTATGCGCACATCCAGCGTGAAGAAAAACGGCGTACCGATCGTAAAGGACCTGTGGTCCGTGCAGAAATCGATACTGCCCTGTTTGCCCGTTTCTCAGCTTTAAATGAGCAACTCCCCGTGATTGAAGTCGCGAGCAAGCCAGAGAATGCCCCCGTATCACTTGATTCCAAGACCACGATTGAACTGGCAAAACTACGTACCCAAATTAAAAAACTGGAAAAACAACTCTCAGTTCGTGAAGATGCCCGAAAGCGCGCCCAGTTAGAAGAATTGACACAGCAATTACAGGCTTTACAGGGATAACATGACAATTGCCAAGGCCAAGCCCGTTAAAAACATGACCAAAAAACAGATTCAGACCTTTTTTGAACGCCTGCGTGAACAGCGACCCAATCCAAAAACCGAGCTGAATTATGCTAATCCCTTTGAATTGCTGGTCGCAGTCACGCTGTCAGCCCAAGCCACAGATGTCAGTGTCAACAAAGCCACAGACAAACTGTTTCCAGTCGCCAATACACCGGAAGCAATTTATGCGCTAGGTGTCGATGGTTTGAAGGAATATATCAAGACCATTGGTTTATATAACTCAAAAGCAGTCAATGTGATTAAAGCCTGTGAAATGCTGATTCAGAAGCACAACAGCGTGGTACCGGATAATCGTGCGGATCTGGAAGCCCTGCCGGGTGTAGGTCGTAAAACGGCGAATGTGGTACTGAATACGGCCTTTGGTCAGCCGACCATGGCGGTCGATACACATATTTTCCGGGTCGGTAACCGTACTGGACTGGCAGTTGGTAAAAATGTGCTTGAGGTCGAGCATCGTTTAGTGAAGGTCATTCCAAAAGAATTTATTATTGATTCACATCACTGGCTGATTTTACATGGCCGTTATTGCTGTGTTGCACGTAAACCGAAATGCCATGAATGTGTAGTTGCAGATGTATGTAACTGGCCGGACCGGTTTGAGTTTGGTGCAGATCGTGCAATTCCGGTGAAAAATATTGAAGCTGAAACTTAAGCTCAGCTTTTTTCGTTTAGAGTACCTCAAAGCATTTATTTATTATTTTGCTCAGCCTGCTCTTGTTCGTGCTTCTGTTGAAGTTCTGCCTGTAATTTGGGATGTAACTGACGTGCCGGTACTTTTCCGGCATTTTCTGCCCGTTCTTCCTGGCGTACCTTGTTAAGTATTTTAAAACTGATATAGAACAAACCCACCACTACTGCCAGCAATATAACCATTAATACCAATATGCCAAATTTCATAGCAGCAAGCACCCTGTTTAAATACACAACAAAAAAGAGCCCTAATATGGCTTAGGGCTCTTCGATTGTCAAAATAATCGGTTAATGATTATTTTGATTGATCTAAAATCGCGAAAAGATCTTTTTGAACTTCGTCGATTGGACGCAAGCCATTCAGCTTGTCATAAGTCGGTGCATTTTCCCCAGATGCTGCACGGCCTTGGTAGAAACCCACCAGCTGTTCAGTTTCAGTGTGGTAAGAACCTAGACGCTTACGAATTGTTTCTTCCTGGTCATCAGGACGCTGAACCAGATCTTCACCTGTTTCATCATCTTTACCTTCCACTTTTGGCGGGTTGTAAACGGTGTGATAAACACGACCAGACGCCGGATGCTGACGACGGCCTGACAGACGTTGAACGATTTCTTCATCTGGCACATCAATTTCAATCACGTGATCAATTGCAATGCCTTCTTTTTCCAAGGCTTCTGCTTGAGGAATGGTACGCGGGAAACCATCAAAGATGCAGCCGTTTACACAGTCAGGTTGCGCAATACGTTCCTTGACCAGACCAATGATCAACTCATCAGAAACCAAACCGCCATTGTCCATGACACTTTTAGCTTGTAGACCTAATTCAGTTCCTTCACGAATTGCAGCACGGAGCATATCACCGGTTGAAATTTGTGGGATATTGTAGCGCTTACAGATCAACTGAGCTTGTGTACCTTTACCTGCTCCAGGTGGTCCGAGTAAGATAATGCGCATATATAAACATCCTCATTTAAACAATATGTATGACGCCACGACCACAATCACCCGATTGTGTCCCCCGGCATCTCATTATAAGAAAGCCACAAACAAATGGATTAAACCCGCGACAAAACCGGTTACCCCACCCAATAAAATCAGAATCCATTCATCTTCCTGAAATGCAGGACGTAAAAGATTCTGAAACTCCTTCGGAGTCAACTCACGTATGCGGTCTCTAAACATTTGATAGATTTTCTGTGCACGGCTCGCATTAAATGCTGGGTCGCATACAGGTACCATCGTAATTTCAATCGAGCGATCGATCAAGTCCGTCTTGAGTTTTGCATACTCTTTTGGTCCTAAAGACAGCTGTAAAGAGGTTCTGACCAGGGGTGTTTCCATAATTTCATTAATATGACGTTTGATAATGCGGCGGGTTTTATCTTTTCTGCCGCCATACATCATCTCGGTCATGATCGATTTTAACGTAATCAGATCTTCTGTGACTACACTTGCGAAGACGTCAGAGACTTCATCCTGACGTTTCATAAATGCGCCTTGTATGTTATAGGTGCCGATACGAGGAATCACCGGTTTGATCCATGGAAACTTGCGATCTGCGGTACGGCTAAAGAATTGCAGGTATTTTACCGGATGTGGTTCTAGTGGGTTGAAGACCATCCAGATGGCAATCCAGTTGGTCAAAAAGCCCCAGATGGCAGCCCAGAACGGTACGGTCCAGTGCCAAGGCACCACAAACCAGACAATCATCTGGAAAATACCAAAGAACATCCCGATGAGCGCACTGATATGCCAGATGAAATTGATCTCTTTTTGACCCACTTTCAGGAACATGCGTACCATAAGTCGGCGGTCACCTTCCATCTGGCTGACCACCATTTCACGCATATCCACAAGTGACTCGACGTTCATGGTCAGCTCAGTCACTAATTCACGTAAAATTGCCGGCATTTGTTTCTGTGCTTGTGCATAAATTCTGCGCTTGATGGCAAAAGGTAGGTTTTCCCAAAGGACCGCATTGCGATCCATCATGACTTCATCAATCAGGTGTTCCAGTTCAAAGCCAACCTGCTCCCCAATGATCCGTGCCATGTCATCGGGATCCATCGCCTGTAAGAACTCACGGATGGAACCTAGTTTTGAGAGTGTATTATCGGTAATAATGCCTGAAATACGCCCAGCTTTGCGTGGCACAATTCCCTGCCAGCCGATAGGAATGGGCCCTAAATGAAAACCCCAAAAATTGATCGGATAAAAGACCATTTTCAGTGCCATCCAGACGTGAGCCCAGGTTACAAATGCAGTCACCGGAATAATGCTGAGCACGGCCCAAAAATCTGGGCGATTTACAAAGGCTTGCCACAACTCGTTGATGTACTCAAGCATGCATAATTTCCATATTTAATTTTTTGTTCACAGAATACACATATTAATAAGGTCGAATATTTTGTCTATAAACCGATACTTAAAGTATAGGAAAATTGTAGTCGGGGTTCTGTTTCAGCCACAACAAAACCAGTTCGGTCTTCGAGTTTCTCCCCCACACCGATCCCCACACTAAAACTGCTGATCCGTTCAGAACTAAGCAAAACATAAGCCAAGTCAATACCGGCACCTAAGCGGGTCTTGTACTCATTGTCAATCCGCCTGCTATCAATATGCCCTGCATAAGCCCCGACATAATAACCATTATTGTCTTTACCAGTGAGATAGGCCGGATAACGAAAGCCAGCCTGTGCTCCTATCTTATGGTCATCATTCAGAAAAACCCCACCTTTCACATAAGCAATCCCGTAAGGATTAACCCATTCAGTATTTAAGTGTATCAATTCCTGGGTAATACCAACGCCAACATTAAAGGCTTTTGCCGGCTCAGGTTCTATTTTAGCAGCAGTAGTATTGATTTGATCATGTGCATAAGCCCCATTCGCCCAAAATGCAAACGCTAACAAAGGGTAAACCTTGTTCATTCCTTCACCATCTTCCTTAATTATAGTTTTTGGTATAGTCCTATTTTTATTGGATTTTACTCTAGCAGAATTATCACAACTCTTGTATACAGCACTTTACAATTTTAATGTCTGCAAAGTCAAAGCTTATAGAACTGATGACAAGGTCAGTTTTTCATTATCAAATCAAGTGTACTTGCGTTAGAATATTCCACTTTGATTCTTTTCAATCACTCTCAGGTCTTAAGTCGATCGCGTATGAAGCAGCACTTTCCTTTAAAAAATGCACAACAAGAAAAGCGCATCTATCGCAATCGAGTCTTGATTTCCATGGGAATTGTGATTTTCTTTATGCTGCTGCTGGTCAGCCGCTATGCCTATTTGCAACTGTTCAACTTTGAAAGCTTTAGTACGGCTTCGGACGAGAACCGGATTCGCTTGCAGCCCCTACCCCCAGCACGCGGTTATATTTATGACCGTAACGGCGTATTGTTGGCCGACAACTATCCAGTCTTTACTGCCACTTTAAGTCGTGCCGATGTACAAGACATTGACCAGACACTCGAACGCCTGAAACCAATTCTGGAACTGACCGAAGAAGACCTGGAACGCTTTCAAACCCGTATTAAAACAGCACGTAAGACCGAACGGGTTTCGATCAAGCTCAATCTGAATGAAAATGATATTGCCCGTTTTAGTGAAGTGAAATATCAGTTTCCGGGCGTGAATATTGAAACCCAGATGACCCGCTACTACCCGCATGGTGATCTGTTCGCGCATGTGATTGGTTATGTAGGTCGAATTAATGACAAAGAACTTAAGGCTATTGATAAGGACCTGTACGCCGGAACCAACCTGATCGGAAAGATCGGGGTGGAAAAATCCTATGAAGAGCTTCTGCATGGTGTGCCAGGAAATGAATCGGTAGAGGCCGATGCCTTTGGTAATGTGCTACGTCATCTGGGCCGCAAGGATCCGGTGCGCGGTAATGACCTGTTCCTGTCACTCGATTACGGCTTACAGGTAGTAGCTTCAGAACAGCTGGCTGGGCGTCGTGGCGCAATTGTAGCGATGAATCCCAAGACTGGAGAAATTCTGGCGCTAGTATCCAGCCCAAGTTTTAATCCGAATCTGTTTGTAACCGGAATCAGTACCAAGGACTACAGCGGTTTACGTGATAACCTCGATCAGCCTCTCTATAATCGTGCTGTACAGGGTACCTATCCACCCGGTTCTACCATCAAGCCGATGTTTGGTCTGGGCGGACTACATTATGGCCTGGTGGACTGGAATACCGCTATCTCGGATCCAGGCTATTTCACCTTGCCTGGTGACAGTCACCGCTTCCGTGACCATAAAAAAACCGGGCATGGCTCAGTAAATATGCATAAAGCACAAATTGTGTCCTGTGATACCTATTTCTATGTCATGTCCTACCGCATGGGCATTGAAAAAATGAACACCTGGATGCGTCAGTTTGGCTTTGGCGAAAAAACCGGGGTCGATTTACCAAGTGAAAGTTCCGGACTTTATCCTAGCCCGGAATGGAAGATGCGTACCCGTAATGCCAAATGGTCACGTGGTGAAACCATTTCTGTCAGTATTGGTCAGGGCGCTTTTACCTCCACACCGTTACAGCTGGCTATGGCCACTGCGATTACCGCCAACCAGGGTAATAAAGTTATTCCTCATGTGCTGCGTGAAAGTCGCGGTGCCAAACCATTCAAGGTACATAATGGTACTCATGGCAAGATCGATTTTAACGGTCAGGAAGAAGACTGGATCAAGATGCGTGAGGCGATGGTAGATGTCATTCAGTCGGGTACAGGTCGAGGCATCAAAAGCGGCCTGCAATACTCTATTGCGGGTAAAACCGGGACAGCACAGGTTAAAAGTATTGCTCAGGGCAAACGCTACAATGAATCCCTGTTGACCGACCGTCAGTTGGATCACGGTCTTTTTGTCGGTTTTGCCCCTGCTGAACAGCCCGAAATTGCAATCGCAGTCATTCTGGAAAATGGTCGTGGTGGTAGTGCGGCCACTGCCTTGGCCCGGCCAATTTTCGATTACTGGTTACTGCATAAAGATAAAAATCCAATACGCCCACAGGGACACCAATTAAGTGGCGGCCTGATGACAGCCGGAATCAAGCCAGCTGAATTACCAAGTGGTGCAGGTATGCTAAGTCAGGATGCAGCCTCTAGTGCAGCTCCAGCCAGTACCCAGTCCGCTCCTCCTGCTCCGGCTTCTACAAATACTGCTGCATCTCCCGCAGCGCCTCATGCTCCGATACCGGTAGAACGAGATTAAAGATGAAAAACCAGCTTCGAATTATTGGTGGTGACTGGAAACGTCGTCAACTACCTTTTGCCAGTATTGAGGGTTTGCGCCCGACGCCTGACCGTGTCCGGGAAACTCTATTTAACTGGCTGATGTGGGAGGTGCAAAATGCCCAGGTTCTGGATATGTGTGCCGGTTCAGGGGCATTGGCTTTTGAGGCATTATCTCGTGGCGCTGCCTCAGTGGTGATGATTGAACCTGATCGTACTCAGGCTCAATTTTTAACTCAGAATCTGGAACTATTGAAAGTCACCAAGACACGTGCCCAATTGAAAGTAGCTACTGCGCAACAAGTTTTGCCCACGCTGCAGACACAATTTGATCTGGTTTTTCTAGATCCGCCGTATAGCCTGAATTTATGGGAAACCTTGTCTGAACAGGCAAATCATCTGATCAAGGATAATGCTTATATTTATGTAGAAGCGGACCGCGATCTGCAATCTCTTAAATTACCCGCCTCATGGCGTTTAATTAAAAATACCAAAGCCGGAATGGTCCGTGCAGGACTCTATCAAAAAACGCATCTGTAAGACCAAAATTTAAAAGGATTCCTGTAATAAGAAATCCTTTTGGTCAAATCATAGGGTTTAAAAATTAATGAGCGGATAACAGAGCAATTAACGGGTCGGAGATGGAGGTGGCGGATTCCGATTGTTTTGGCCGGGATTATTCCAGTTAGGACGGTCTTTGTTGTTATTCCAGTCAGGACGATCTTTGTTGTTATTCCAGTCCCGGTCACCATGTGGTCGATCATGATGCCTATCCCGATCTTTATGACCACGATAATCATCGTGAGGATCCGAAACACAACCGGTTAATGAGACTGCCAATACAGAAAGCAATATTGCTATTTTCATCATGTTTATTACCTCTATGCTGTACAGTTTTCAGTATCGGGCAATTTAATTGACAATTCAGAAACTCCCTGTTGGATTCTTGTTTTATTTTATGCTCTGATTTCTTGATTTCCGATGCAGACAAGAACTAAATTCCCTGGCGTTTATATCAATTTGCACTGAGATTTGCATAAATACCACTAAGCAAGTACTTGGTTTTTCCAGTTATCTTTTTAATACTACTGACTTTAATTTCGTACCGATCCTTATGACCTGGTTGTTATTTATTTTTGGTGCGATGGTCGCAGGTTTTGTTCAGGGACTGACTGGTTTTGCCTTTGCCCTGATTGCCATGTCTTTCTGGGTTTGGGTATTAGCTCCGCAACTGGCCGCGCCCCTGCTGGTATTTGCTTCGGTCTGGAGTCATGTGATTTCACTGAGTCAGGAACAGACGCAACCCCTTTTATCCAGACAGTTGGTACTGCCTTATCTGATTGCCGGCCTGATCGGAGTACCGCTTGGTACTTATCTATTGCAGATCATTCAAGCAGATACCTTCAAAACGGTTCTGGGATTTTTTCTGGTGCTGTGGTGCCCGGTGATGCTGCTTAGCCCACAACTTAAAATGATTCAGCATTCAGGAAAATTAGCGGATAGTGGTATAGGCTTCATGGGTGGCATCTTAGGCGGACTGGGTGGTTTTTGCGGCGCTATTCCTTCAGCCTGGGTCATGCTAAAGCAATTACCCAAAGCGCAGCAGCGCTATATTTTGCGGCATTTCAATTTTGCCATTCAGCTTTTCACGTTGGGTACGTATCTATGGCAAGGCCTGATTAATCAAAGCCATTTACCTTATATGGCCTTGCTGATTGTTTTTGTGAGCTTTCCGGCGATTCTAGGCGCAAAATTATTTTATAAAATTTCAGAATTACTATTTAAACGTATTATCTTAAGTTTACTTTTTAGCACTGGCTGTTTTCTATTAGCATCTCAATTCATTTAGGCATAAGAAAAAGCCACGCCCTGTTTCCCCTCTAAAGCTTGAATCTATCAAGATAAATGCTATTTTAAGGCCATTCTTTCGCAATACAGATCATCATTATGCAGATTCGTGATCAGATCGTTCTTGTTACTGGCGGTGCACGTGGTTTGGGTTTAGCCATTACCCGAGCTTTACTCGCTGAGGGTGCGCGCGTGGTCGTCAACTATCATAGCAGTCGGCAGCAAGCTGAACAGCTGGCCCAACAATATCCTGCACAGGTATTTATTTATCAGGCAGATGTTACCCAAGCTGATCAGGTATGCGCTTTATTTGCCGCGGCAAAAAATCATTTCGGGGAAGCAATTCATACGATAGTTAATAATGCGTTGATTCAATTTCAATTTAATGGCGATGCACGGCCTAAAGTTGAAACACTCACTTGGGAAATGTTGCAACAGCAGTTCAGCGGTGCAGTACAGGCAGCTTTAAATACCACCCAAGCCGCACTGGATGATATGAAACAGGCAGGATTTGGCCGGATTGTGAATATTGGTACAAACCTCGTGCAAAATCCGGTAGTTCCTTATCATGACTATACTGCTGCCAAAGCCGCATTATTGGCGTTTACCCGTACTACGGCACAGGATTTGGGACAGTATGGTATTAATGTAAATATGCTTTCTGGCGGCCTGTTACAAACCACAGATGCCAGTAAGGCCACACCTGACTTTGTCTTTGACCTGATTGCTCAATCGACCCCTTTACGCCGTGTGATTACTCCCGAAGAATTTGCCGCTGCAATTCTGATGTTTCTGTCACCTTATTCACGTGCAGTCACAGGACAAAACCTGATTGTAGATGGCGGTCTGGTCAAAGGTTAGGCGGTTAGTGCATGCAATTGATTTTAAAATTCTATTATTCTATTTTTTAACCATTTGGTAGATTAAAAAGGTTTTTGGAACAGTTTTTACTTCTACAATAGAGCGTTCTCATAAAACCTTTTGCCTACTTTCATGAAATTTATCACGACATTGCTCAGTACCTTGCTGCTGGCAGGTTGTATGTCCAGCGATTTGAAAAAATCCGAACAATTACTGCGAAATTTCCACTGTGCCAAGGTAGATACCGCACAAATGCCACATAGCAGTATGAATGACTATTATCAGCAGATGTTGTACAGCAGCAAATCCAAAGTCGAGTCTTATATCAAACAGTATCATCAGGGTGAAAAGCTGTTTGATCTACCGCTACATGAGGTAGTGGAACAACAATATGCTTTGTATAAAGATGCCTGCCAAAACCTGGGAGGAATTTTACCCGCTTCTGAAAATGCATCTTAAGCCTGTCAATTTTAAGATTAGACGAAAAAAAAGCAGGAAATATTTTCCTGCTTTTTTCCAACCTAATTTTAACTCTGATAATAGCGCTGATCTACACTGAAGCATTCAGGGAATTTTGGTTCAATATCTGCATAAAATGCCATGATTTCTGCCATATCCTTTTCATAATCCCCCGTCGGATAGACAATTTTTCCTACACCAGTTTTTTTCTTGGCATAGTCCATATAGGCCAATGCAATTGGCACACCGGCATTGATGGCGACATGATAAAAACCCGTCTTCCACTGTTCCTGCTTGGCTCGGGTCGCTTCTGGCGTGACCAGCATGACCAGTTTCGGATGGGTCTTGAATAATTCCGACATCACCTGAACCATACTCGGACGAGGCTCCCCCGGCTGTTTAGGTCGGCGATCAATACCGATTCCACCCATAGCCCGAACAAAAGGCCCCAATGGAAACTTCATATAACTGTCTTTAATGGTTAAGCGAACATTCACACCTAATGCTTTCAAAGCCAGACGCGCATAAAGTGCATCCCAATTACTGGTATGTGGCGCAGCAATCATGACACATTGATCTAAATCTAATGGCCAGTGATTGTCAATTTTCCAACCCAGTATATTCAGGCTTTGTTCTGCTAACTTCTCAAACACGTCACGCACCAATTCTATTCAAAATTGCGCGAATTTTAACAACCTAAGCAAATATAGATAGTGCAAAAAGATCAATAAACAACCAATTAATCTATATTTGTATAATTAGATTTTTCAAATGAAAGATTAATTTATAGTTCTAATATTTAATTCCCCACTGATAAATAAATCATAAAACGATTTATGCTCTTAGCTTTAAAATGGTACGAAATAAAGGAAGATTCAGACCTTGAAAGCCCTGCAACAGGCTGGCAAAAATCAAGTATGTCTCTCAAATATTATGATAATCATCATATTTTCAACTGTAGATATAAGCACTCATTTTACTCAGAGTAGGCCAAATAATTTGGCTAAACTCGATTAAATTTTAAAGTTAAATTTAACTATTTTAATCAACATGTTCAAAATGAATCGTACAGCCCATCAATAAATGCATCAGCTCGATTTGCGAACAACAATGGGTTTTTTCATAGATATTTTTAAAATAAGTCCGAACCGAACTAAGGGTAATGCCACACTGCTCTGCAATATCTTCTATTTTATATCCATTAATCAACAACTCACATAAATCAAATTCCCGTTTAGAAAGTTGATAGCACTGTTGTAGATAAGCTCTTGAAAGTGAATAATGCTGGCTTTTATGGGTCATAAATAATGCAACCTGATGTTGGGCAGACTGTAGATGTTGCATATTCCTTAATTTCTTAAAGGGCACCACTGTAAGCATGAGTTGCGCGCCCATAGTATCACTTAGCGCCAGAACCCCGCCTGCTTCTGTGTGAATAGCCGCATCTTCGAGTAAAGCACTTTCCAGCAATTGATCGAGACGTGTCTGCTGCCCAGAAGCGGCTTTCAGACGATTATGCATATCTAAATCAAGACATGAACTTTGATCTAGCATCTTTTGTGCAACCGGATTGGAATAGCTTAAACACAAATTTTGGTCCAGCAGTAAAATTCCTGTCTTGAAATTATCCAGTACCGTATACAAGCTTAAATTATCTTGCTGGATGACATTGATTTGCCGATGAATTTGCAAAGCCCGACGTAAATGGAGACTGATACGCCTTAAAAAATCCAGCTCAACCTGTGCAAAAGGCTGCACTTCACGTGTACGATGAATACCCAATACTGCCCAACGATAATTCCCCCGATCCAGCAGTACTCCTGCCAGATGACAGATACCACTCGGTTTTAAACATTTTTCATAGAATACATAGTGATCGGTTCCCGGATGCTGGGCATAATGCTGACAGCTTTGACTTAATGCCTCTCCTATCTCGCTTCCATTCCATAATGGCATATGCAGTTTCATATCAACTACTCTGATTCGGTCATCTTGATAAGCGGCCAGAGTTTCATTTGGGATATTATGCGTATACACAAAATCATAACCTGGATTAAGCTGATCCAGACCGGTAAAAATTGCGCTCTTGCTTTTAGTATGGTTCACAATATCTTTGATTACATCCAGCCATAGATTCGGCAATAAAGCAGCATCATAAATTTTTGCGATCAGATTATTTTCTCGTTCTAACTTCATTATCCTCTGCTCTTTATCATTATCATTATCATTATTTTCTTAATAATAGCGTTCAGAATCCCAGAACGAAACAGCATAAAGTTACTTTGAACTTTGATAAAAATTATTTAATTCTATTCAACTAGGAGTAACTTCAGCCTCATTCACCTAATGAATCAAACATTAACAGGATTGCCCTAGTTATCTGTACAGACTACTTTTAAGCTAAGTGATAGCAACTAAATCAATAAGGTCCGAACAATGAAAAAACTACCACTTATTGCAGCGACAGCAGTCACGCTTGCAGTAGCCTTAAGCGCATGTTCAAAGCCAAATAATAATGAACCGATGAATAATAATGCTGAATCAAGCCCGGCAACCATGGAAAAAAACACTGCAGATACCAACATGGCTCGTGCTGATAGCGCACAAACCTCACTAGACTGGGCGGGTGAATACGGAGGTGTTTTCCCTTGTGCTGACTGCGAAGGAATTAAAGTTGAATTAGACCTACATCCGGATAAAACCTATGAGCTCAATGAAGAATATTTGGGTAAAACTGGAAAGAATGAGTTTGAGACTAAAGGAAGTTTCAGTTTTGACCCTCAAGATCCGTCAATCATTACTCTAGATAACCATGCTGACAATCGTAAGTTTTTTGTGGGTGAAAATTTTATTGAAGCACGTGATGTAGAATCAGGTAAAAAAATTGACAGTAATTTAAATTATAAATTAGTTAAAAAATCTGCATCTTAATTTTGTAAACATATAAAAAAATCCCCGCAATTGCGGGGATTTTTTAGTTTCAATCAGGCTAAGCTTAAATTATTTACCGCCAAACACATATGAAACACCTACACGACCACCAACTTCGCTACCACCGAAACCAAGTGCAGCGCTTAGAGAAGTACGACCATCAGCAAGAACACTTGCAACACCTAGAGCAGCAGCAGATTCACCTTCATAGTGACCTACACCGCCAAACACTGCGTACTGACCAGCACCGATGTTAGGAATTTGTTGTTGAGTCGCTAACGCGATAGCGATACCACGGTAAGAAGTCTTCTCTACATCATCAATACGGCTGTTCAATTGACCAACACGGCTATTGAATCCTGCAACTGCATTATCAGTATAAGCATTTGCAGAGGCTAAAGTTGCTGCATCCCCCTCTACAGCTGCAGCACGAATCGCCTGGCGGTCTGTTGCCGCTGCTGTTAAACCTGCATCAACTGCAGCTACAGCTTCGGTTACGAATGTTTGATTTGCAGCTAATTGAGTTTCAACTTGTGCCACAACTTCCTGAGTTGCTTCACCTACAGAAGTTTGAATATTTTGAACGATACTTACACCACCGATCTGGAAGTCAGCAGCATTAATTACGCCTGTAGTGTTGATACCATCTGCATTTACTTCTGTGAACTTATCTGCTTTACCAGTTTCTTTTTGAGAAACAACTACACCATAAGTATTTTTACCATCTTCAGATTTTACAATACCAGTAGTTACTGATTGGGAAGATACTTCTGTAGTTGTACCTACATCACCTAAACCGAAACGGTCGCCTTCTTCAAAAATGCCACCTGCAACTGCGCTACTTATAAGCACATTTGTTGCGCTTGCTTGAGTACTTTTAGATTCGCCATAAACAACTGCGTTAGAATTAACACTCTTAGTTACCGTCGTACTTTCAGTTGTACCAGTAGCAACGTCTGCTACACCTGTCGCATATTGTGTAAGTGTGCTAATTTTTGCATTTGATGCAGAAACAGTCCCATCTTGATTTACTTGATACAGCCCCTTACCTACAAGTTCAAAATAGGTATTATCTTTGTCATCTCGGTATGAACGTGTTTCGAACTTTTCTACATCAGCATTTGGTTTTGTGATGGAAGCTGTCACAGTACCTTTAGTAGCATCAATCTCTATATTATCGTAAGCCTGCCCATCAAAATCTGATACAGAAGCTAGACCCAAGCCATTATGTGTTAATGCAGCACCAGTACCTGTAACTTTACCATTAGCAGCAAAGTCAAGGTTATAGGCTAAAACTCCGTGAGTTTCCAACTGCGTATTAGATTTACCAGTTAATTCATTTGGTAAAGCGCCAGCTACTAAAGTATTAACAGTACCAGTATTTACTTGGTTGCCACCTTCTGCATTATATGCTTCCACTTCGATAACAACATTACCATCAGCACTAATGAATGTACCTTCTACAAATTTCTCTTCATATGCAGCAGTACCTGTTTGGTTTTGAGATTGAGACCAAACATGCAGAACACCTTCATCATTATTGTTAGGCGTAATACCATGATCAACTACACCACCAGCATCAGAATCGGTTTGAGAGTCTACTTGACCCCCTAACGCTAATTCATAACCTGCAGGTAATTGACCATTTGCTACAACCGAACCAAATTCGTATTTATTTGTATCTTCATTAAATTCAAGGTTCCAGTACTCATATCCCTCATTACCATTGGCTAACTTAAGTACCACATCACCTTCAGCATTCTGATAAACCCAAGCATCTGCTTTCACTGGATCAGGTAAATTATTAAGTGCTGCATTTGTAGAAGTGAAAGCTGCAAATGCTAAAGTTGCTGCCAATAATGTCTTTTGAAATTTCATATAAATTTCCTTCAATTTTTATAAAAAGACTGGTCTACCCTAGGATTGATGTAAACCAGCAAAACTGATTTGAATGTCTGGTTGTTCTGGAGACTGCCATCCACTACAAACCGCTGTCATAGCGGTTCTGCAGCAATAATAAACAAAAAGAAACAATAATATCAATCAATATTTGATTTAATTTTAAAGCAATAATTACCTAGAGGTATTAACAAAATATAAATATTTATTAATTTCAATTAGTTAATTATAAAATACGATACGCAAAAAAATATATATAAAGTGAAAGTTGATATAAATTTGTGGAAATTTTACTAATTAAGTTAATCTAATAAATAACTTTTCGTATCTCAATAGTCCTTTTCATCTTAGGAGGCCGCTACAAAAAGGAGGTGATACCTTGGATAGAGATCACAAGTTTGTTTTTTATTTAATATATTTTTTGTTTTTTGATTAATTTAACTTTAAAGCTACAATTTAATAAACAAATAATTGTACAAAAAGCATAAAATACAAAAAGGTATATGATTTATTTTGGATTATGAGTAATCAACAAGAAAAAAAGCTATTTGCTGAACGCTTAAATAAAGCTTTGCTGGAAGCAAAGCATCCTATTAGTCCCACTTACTTGGCGAATGAATTTAACAACCGTTACAATGGTCAACCTATCAGTGTACAGTCAGCCAATAACTGGTTATTAGGTAAAGCAATTCCTAATCAGGATAAGTTAGCCATATTAGCCTTATGGTTAAATGTATCTAATCAATGGTTACGTTTTGGAGACATTGATCAAATAAATACACCTAATAGTAATTCATTAGAGTCAATGGATTTAGATTTTCTATTGAAATTCAGAAGATTAAGTAATTCTCAAAAGAAACTGGTTACTTCATTGATAGATGAAATTCTAAGATAATTTATTATGTAGAAGCTTCATATAATGTTGCTTCTCCTTCCTGTAGATCTCAAGCAAATCTTCATATTCTCTTATTTTTGCATATAATCTTTTCAGCTCATTTTTTTTAATGACCACTGAATCTATAGGATCATAACAAGTTCCTAAACATGCCTTTTTTTCTGTTCCATACTTAAAATAATAAATCAATATTTGATTAAATCATAAACCATCTACAATAAAAAACCAATAAAAAAGCCGCAAAATATACTTTTGTCTATAAAACTGTGACCTGGTTCATAAGCAAAAAACAATTTCAATCAATCACTTAATTTTACTTATTAAAGGAAACCATATTTTTTAATCAAAAAATCCCCGCAATTGCGGGGATTTTTTTATGAAATGATCAGCTGATGAATTACATCATACCGCCCATACCACCCATACCACCCATATCAGGCATCGCAGGTTTGTCTTCTGGAATATCAGTGATCATGCATTCAGTTGTTAACATGAGGCCAGCTACAGATGCAGCGTGCTCAAGTGCAGAACGAGTTACTTTCGCTGGGTCAAGAATACCCATCTCTAGCATGTCACCGTATTCGCCAGTTGCAGCGTTGTAACCAAAGTTACCTTCGCCATTTTTAACAGCGTTGATCACTACAGAAGGCTCATCACCCGCGTTAGATACAATTTGACGAAGCGGTGCTTCGATCGCGCGGCGAAGAATGTTGATACCTACATTCTGGTCATCGTTCGCGCCTGTTACACCTTCAAGTGCTTTAGCTGCACGTACCAGAGCAACACCACCACCAGCAACAACACCTTCTTCAACTGCAGCACGAGTCGCGTGAAGCGCATCGTCTACGCGATCTTTCTTCTCTTTCATTGCAACTTCAGTTGCAGCACCGATTTTGATGACAGCAACCCCGCCAGCAAGTTTCGCTACACGCTCTTGAAGTTTTTCTTTGTCATATTCTGAAGTCGACTCTTCAATCTGTGCACGGATTTGCTGTACACGCTCAGAAATCTGAGTTGCATCACCAGCGCCATCAACAATTACAGTATTTTCTTTAGATACAGTTACTTTATGTGCAGTACCCAAGTGATCAAGTGTTGTTTGATCAAGCTGCATGCCGATTTCTTCAGAAATTACAGTACCGCCAGTCAAGATCGCGATATCTTGAAGCATTGCTTTACGGCGATCCCCAAAACCAGGCGCTTTCACTGCACATACCTTGATGATGCCGCGCATGTTGTTTACCACAAGTGTAGCCAGTGCCTCACCTTCAACATCTTCAGCAATGATCAGCAGCGGTTTGCCAGTTTTTGCAACAGCTTCAAGTACAGTGATCAGTTCACGGATATTACCGATTTTCTTATCAACAAGAAGAATGAACGGATTTTCAAGTTCTGCTGTCAAAGTATCTTGTTTGTTTGCAAAGTACGGAGAGATATAACCGCGATCGAACTGCATCCCTTCAACTACATCCAGCGAATCCTCGAAGCCTGAACCTTCTTCAACCGTGATCACGCCTTCTTTACCTACTTTTTCCATCGCTTGCGCAATCAGCTGGCCTACAGTCGTATCAGAGTTAGCAGAGATCGAACCTACTTGTTCAATAGCTTTAGAGTCTGATGCTGGTTTTGCAGTTGCCTTGATGTTTTCAACAACAGAACGTACTGCAATATCGATACCGCGTTTCAAGTCCATTGGGTTCATACCCGCAGTTACTGACTTGATACCTTCGTTCAAGATTGCTTGAGCAAGAACAGTCGCAGTCGTTGTACCGTCACCTGCGATGTCATTGGTCTTAGAAGATACTTCGCGAACAAGTTGAGCACCCATGTTCTCGAACTTGTCTTTTAAAGTAATTTCTTTGGCTACAGTAACACCATCTTTAGTGATGTGCGGCGAACCAAAAGAACGGTCGATGACAACATTACGGCCTTTAGGACCAAGCGTAACTTTTACTGCATCTGCAAGGGTGTTTACACCAGCAATCATTTTTGAACGAGCTGAATCACCAAATTTTACGTCTTTAGCTGACATATTTGACTCCGAATATTATTGTATCTTTACAAAATCTGATTTGGAACGAATAAAACTTTTTAGCGTAGATTAAGCTTCTAATACTGCTAAAATGTCAGATTCTTTCATGATTAAAAGCTCTTCACCGTCTACTTTTACAGTAGTACCTGCATACGTACCGAACAATACTTTGTCGCCAACTTTTACATCTAGTGCACGTACACCATTGTCGGTGATTTGACCATTACCAACTGCAATAACTTCCCCTTGAGCAGGTTTTTCAGCAGCCGAACCAGGAAGTAAAATCCCTCCCGCTGTTTTAGTTTCTTCTTCAACACGACGAATAACAACGCGATCATGTAATGGACGAATGTTGCTCATAAATAACTCCATCAGACTAAGTCTTTTTTAAGGTCACTGATGACGACTTAATTATTCCATGGGTCATCATCAAAAATTTTTGATGTCACTTTTATGGAGATGGAATAAAACGCTTCAAGGGCAAAAATGAAAAAAAATTGGTTTTTTTTAAAGAATTCTTAATTTTCGTCTATTTCTTGGGCAGATCAGCTTTAAACACAAAAGATTGTGTCATTTCATCGAACAGATATTGAGAAATGTTTCCTGTGGCATCAATCAGGTTAAAGCTATTAGGTTCATTTTGATGCAGACGATTTGAGGCAGAAGTCCCCGCATGTACATCGTAAACCGGATGATCCAATCCTAGCTCAAATATCTGGTTCAGATCATAAGTCGCCGGTTGATGCAGATGTCCATGCAACACACCAAACAGGCCATGCTCCGCCCAGGCTTGTAACGCAATTTTAGCCATCAGTGGGCTGTCCTTGAAACCGCGCTTGTTTTGAGAAGGCACATAAAAAGGTTGATGGCTGACAATGATTTTTAGTTTGGAAACCGGTGCTTGGGCCAGCTTCATATCAATACGTTGAATCTGCTCAAGCGATAAATGTCCTTTGGTATGATACCGGCGCCGGATTGAATTCACGCCAATCAGGTAAAAGTTTTCTGTTTCAAACACCGGCTCCAGTTCGCCAAAAAAAATCTGGTAGCGGGTGAATGGATTGAAAAACCGGTTCCACAAATGATAAAGCGGAATATCATGATTACCTGGAATTACCATATAAGGTGTATTGAGCTGATCCAGAAATTTCTTACAGTCAAAGAACTGACCAAAACGCGCACGTTGCGTCAGATCACCACTCACCACTACCGCCTCCAATGGGTGAGACTGGCAAAATTGTTGAATCGCTTTTAAACACTCCGGTCTTTCTGTACCAAAATGCAGATCAGAAAGATGTAGAATCATGCGGCACCATTACATTTAAAGCATTTTTTAAAACTGAAATATTTAGAGGAGGTGTCATTTCTACAGTCTCTCCATCTATAGCAATCATCAGCTTGTTACGTCTAGATTCAATCCGTACCTGATCCGCAGCAAAACTATACACATCCGATGCTTCATCAATCTTGCCCCGGATGAGCTGATATACCAGCTTAAACAACGTCATTTTGTCACTTTTAGCGACCACGACACCGGCAACCTTCCCCTGTTCCGCAGCCTGAGCAATCCGCATTTTCATTTCGGCCAGTTGTAGTGGATTATTACCAAAAAAAATCAGGGGAGTTTTAACCGGGTATTTTTTTTGATCTACCCAGATTTTGAGTTTTAATTCTTTGCGATCGCGAATCAGCACATCTAGCGCAGAGGTATAGGCATGTATAGGTAGCCGCCCAAAGATCCGGTTGTAATCTTCACGCTTTTTTATAAATAAAGGATAGAGTCCCAAACTGGCATTATTCAGATAAATTTCCTGATTAATACGAGCGACATGAATAGATTTAATCTGACCTGTGGCAATGACTTGTGCGGCTTCAACCAAGTCCAAAGGAATACCCAGCAACCTTGCTACATAATTAAAAGTACCTAAGGGCAAAATACCTACCGGAATCTGCGTTTCAAGTAAATGTTTTGCGACAGAGTTCAATGTTCCATCTCCACCAGCTGCGACCACTACCCCAGGTTCGACAGACTGCTGATGGCGCAGCAAAACTTCGGCCATAATTGTTTTAAATTGCTGTGAATCATTGATTTCATAGCTTTTAATCTGATAACCATGCGTTGAAAAAATTTCCATCAATTGCTTATAATTTTCTTGCTGATCGAGTAAACGAAAACCAGAATTATGGTTATAAATAATCGATAAGGGTTTAGATTGATTAGACATTTTTTGTTCAGATTAATGTAGACCTATTGGCATTTTGTCCAATTCATACACAATTAATAGTGGCTTTATGTAAAATTCAAATAGTGACCATTTATTTAATCAATGACAAACCAGATTAAACCATTTTATTTATATTATTGATTTTAAATAAAATAATTAAAATAAATACTATACATAAAATTAATAAATACAATATTAAGTCTTTGAATTTATTTATATCTAACTGTTTTTTCTATATTTAAATCGAAAATAGCATAATATTCCAAATAAAATCCAACACTTCTTTGGTCTTATTTTTTTTACGATTTTATGCTTTAATACAGCCACTTTTTTTTCATATTTCATCTGGCCAGTATTTTATTGACCAGATTGTACTTTGTACAACATTTTGTACACATTTGAGATAGGCCTCACCATGACCCAAGTGAACGCACCAGAATTCGTTCGTCACCCTAAGCTTATTGCGTGGGTGGAAGAAATTGCTAAATTGACAAAACCAGCAAAAATTGAATGGTGTGACGGTAGCGCAGAAGAATATCAACGTTATATCGACTTGATGATCGCTAACGGCACAATGCAAGCGCTTAACCAGGAGAAACATCCGGGTTCTTATCTTGCAAATTCTGATCCTTCTGACGTTGCTCGTGTTGAAGGTCGTACTTATATCTGTTCAGAAAACAAAGAAGACGCTGGTGCGACCAATAACTGGGAAGCGCCTGCTGAAATGCGTGCTCGCCTGAACGGTTTGTTCGACGGTTCTATGAAAGGCCGTACTTTGTACGTTGTACCTTTCTCTATGGGTCCTTTAGGTTCTCATATTGCACATATCGGTATCGAACTGACTGACTCTCCTTATGTAGCAGTCAGCATGTCTAAAATGGCTCGTATGGGTAAAGCTGTTTATGACGTTTTGGGTACTGATGGCGAATTTGTTCCATGTGTACACACAGTTGGTGCACCTTTAGAAGAAGGTCAAAAAGACGTTGCCTGGCCTTGCAACCCTGAAAAATGGATCGTGCATTATCCAGAAACGCGTGAAATCTGGTCTTACGGTTCTGGTTACGGCGGTAATGCATTGCTTGGTAAAAAATGCCTAGCTTTACGTATTGCATCTTATATGGGTCGTCAACAAGGCTGGTTAGCTGAACACATGCTGATCCTTGGCGTGACAAATCCACAAGGCGAAAAACACTACATCGCAGCTGCATTCCCATCTGCTTGTGGTAAAACAAACTTCGCGATGCTGATTCCACCAGCAGGCTACGAAGGCTGGAAGATTGAAACTGTAGGTGACGATATTGCCTGGATCAAACCAGGTGAAGACGGTCGTCTATACGCAATCAACCCTGAAGCTGGTTTCTTCGGTGTAGCGCCTGGTACTAATACCAAGACCAACCCGAACTGTATGGCTACACTGCACAAAGACGTGATCTATACCAACGTTGCTGTGACTGACAACGGCGAAGTTTGGTGGGAAGGTCTGACTAAAGAAGCACCTGCTAACCTGACCAACTGGAAAGGTCAACCACACACTGGCGAAGAAAAAGCAGCGCATCCAAACGCTCGTTTCACCGTTGCTGCTGGTCAATGCCCTTCTATCGATGCTGATTGGGAAAATCCAGCGGGTGTTCCAATTTCTGCGTTCATCTTCGGTGGTCGCCGTGCAGACACAGTACCGCTAATTTCAGAAGCTATTGATTGGGTTGATGGCGTGTATAAAGCTGCAACCATGGGTTCTGAAACCACTGCCGCTGCTGTTGGTCAACAAGGTGTTGTTCGTCGTGACCCATTCGCGATGCTGCCATTTGCTGGCTACAACATGGCTGACTACTTCACGCATTGGTTAGAAATGGGTGAGAAAGTGGGCGAGAAAGCTGCTGCTGCAGGCAACAAGCTTCCAGGTATCTACAACGTGAACTGGTTCCGTCGTGATGCTGAAGGCAACTTCGTATGGCCTGGTTTCGGTCAAAACATGCGTGTTCTTGAGTGGATCATTGACCGTTGTGAAGGTCGTGCAACTGCTGTTGAGACTCCAATTGGCCGTGTTCCAACTTACGAACAGTTGAACTGGAACGGTACTGATTTCTCTAAAGAACAGTTTGACCTGGTAACTTCTCAAGACAAAGATCAATGGATCAAAGAGCTTGAAAGCCACACTGAATTATTTAACAAATTAGGTGATCGTTTACCTGAAGCGTTGAAAAAACGTCAAGCTGAATTACTTGAAGCTGTTAAATCTGCTTAAGTGCTGATTTAATTTAAGAAGGTCGCGTAAGCGGCCTTTTTTATTAGGTGTCTAAACAATTGATCACAATTCGCCAGATCAACAGATCTGGCAAACTATGGCATACTCGGGACAATACATCAGGGAATATAACTATGAATAAAACCACAATTTTTTTAGGATTAGGTCTCAGCAGTCTACTCATCAGCGCATGCCAGACAGCACCACAACAATTTAATGGCCAGACAGGTTATGAAGTCCTGGAGCGTTCAGAAAATGCTGCGACCCTGAGCTATACACTCGCAGGGCGACCAAGCCAAGATGGAAACCGCCTGCAAGCCGCTTGCAGACAGGTTTTAGGCAACTCTAAAACTTACAATATCCAGATTCTAAGCATAAATGAAATTCCCAATCCCACTGCGGAACAAGAACAATATGGCCGACAATTAGGGAACAGCCGTACGCAAATCAGCTTAAGTAATACACCTGATTTATATAATAGCGATAACCCCGGTGCACGCGAAGCCTTAGATGCCCGTCCGACGATCATGCGTGTAATTCGTTATACTTGCTCTTAATCACTGATACTTATTTAAAATGAGGCAATAAAAGGGCTAACAGCCCTTTTATTTTTAAACTTTAAAGGGTTTTATAAAAACTGACATTACGAAACTCGGGTGATTCATCTAAATCTGGCCAGGTCGTTGCGCTGCGTTCCTCCAGTTTTTCGTATAGGGGATGGCTAAAGTTTTTGACCCGACTATCTGCAACCCATACCTCAGGGGCAAATTTTAAAAACTCGTCCAAGAAGAAACGGTTGCACTGATCATAAAGCACATCTGCAGCTAACAGAATATCCACCTGCTCGGCTTTATATAGATCATCCAGATATTCAAGCTCGATATCATTCAGCTCAGCATTGGCCCGACATGCCTCCAGACTGACCTGATCGATGTCACAACAAATCACACGTTTCGCGCCCGCCATTTTTGCGGCAATTGCTACTACACCCGACCCTGCACCAAAATCCAGCACCACCTTATCTTTGACATGATGCGGCTCTGCCAATAGCCATTGAGCCATCGCCAATCCTGATGCCCAGCAGAAGATCCAGTACGGCGTATCATTCCAGATGCGACGAATCACTTCATCATCCAGCTTATCTGCCGGAAATACTGGTGGAATCAGCCAAAGTGAAATTGGCGTTTCAGGCAATTGCTGTGCCAGCAACTCACAACCAGGGATTACCTCATGTAAGACTTGAAGTAAATGCTCGGGGGCTTTGGGGAATTGGAAAGTACAGCTCATTGGATTTCTTTTTAATTGGTATTTATATCTTTAAATAATCTCCCCTAACCCCTCTTTAAAAAAGAGGGGAAACTCCATCCAAAAATAGTGATCAGAGTTCCCTCCTTTGAAAAAGGAGGGTTAGGGAGGATTTAAAATTAACCTAGCGCTTTTTCAGCAGCTTCAACCGTTTGACGAATCAAGGTGGTAATGGTCATAGGACCTACACCACCTGGAACTGGCGTGTAAGCAGAAGCTATTTCTTCAATACCTTGTAACTGGATATCCCCCACACCACCGCCATCACGTGGATGGAAACCGGCATCTACAACTACTGCACCGGGTTTGATCCAGTCTTTCTGAATCAGCTCAGCCTTACCTACCGCACCAACAATGATATCTGCTTGCTTCACGAAGCTTGCAAGATCTTGAGTACGTGAGTGGCAAATGGTCACAGTTGCATTGGCTTCAAGCAGCATTGCTGCCATTGGTTTACCCAAAATTGCAGAGCGACCAACCACTACCGCATGTTTACCAGCAATTTCAATGTTGTTTTCTTTCAGGATGGTCATGATGCCTGCAGGCGTTGCAGAACCATAAGCTGCTTCACCCATTGCCATACGGCCGTAGCCCAGACAAGTGACACCATCTACGTCTTTTTCAAGCGAAATTGCATCAAAACATGCACGCTCATCAATTTGCGCAGGAACCGGGTGTTGGAGCAAAATACCATGTACATCTGGGTTTGCATTTAGTTTTTCAATTTCAGCAAGTAATTCTTCAGTAGTGGTCTCCTTAGGAAGTTCCACTTTAAGTGAATCCATACCAACACGGCGGCAAGCATTGCCTTTCATGCGAACATAAGTAGCAGATGCACCATCGTCACCTACCAAAATCGTCGCAAGAATTGGAGTACGACCTGATTTTGCTTTCAGCGCTTCTACGCGAGTAAACAAGTCAGCTTCTATTTGCTTCGCCAATGCACGACCGTCTAGAACTAATGCCACAGCATTTCTCCCAAGTGTTGATATGAATCAATTTTGCACATTCTACATGATAATGCTAAATATTTTCCGCCAGATGCTGTTTTTATGCGCATACGAATGAATACACTATTGTTTTTTTTTCTGAGCTTGATAATATACGCATCAACAAGACGCGGCGGGGTGGCAGAGTGGTCATGCAGCGGACTGCAACTCCGTGGACGCCGGTTCGATTCCGACCTCCGCCTCCATCTTGTTAAAGCCCGAGTGGTGAAATCGGTAGACACAGGGGATTTAAAATCCCCCGCCCACAAAGCGTGCCAGTTCGAGTCTGGCCTCGGGCACCATTCTTCTACTATAGAAAATGGTGCAAATAAAAGAACCCAGCGAAAGCTGGTTTTTTTATGCCTGTAATTTAGTTATTCTAAAAATGAGTAAGTCTAAATTTCCTGTTTAAGTTTCATTACCTATTATGCAGCGCCCTGCTTTCATTTAAAATATCATCCGGCAGAGCGTAAATATCCTTGCAGATCCTGTTCCAGTTTTTGCTGAAAATGAATCGGTTCAATGATTTTCACATAAGGTAACCAGTAACGCACCAAAGGCAGTAACTGCATTTCATGACGAATCTGGCAACTAATCAATAATTCTCCAGACTCCAACTCCTGCTCAATCTGCTGTTCCGGAAATAAACGGCGCTCTTTAAAAAATACTGTGACTGCAGGCTGTACCTTGACCAAAACCTGCTGTTTTTGCCGTCCAAACCAGATACTGTCTTCATCTGTTAGCATTTTCAGTACTTCAGAATCATGCTCAAAACTTTCAGCCTTGAAAACCAGTTTTACCTGCTGCAACTGGCTTAGGCGATAGGTTTTCAACTCGCCCTGAATCACACCAGCCAAGTACCAGATACCATGATGATGAATCAAGCGATAAGGCTGGATAATTCGCACTTGATCTGAATAGAGCAACTCAATCTGCTGACGTTTATAGATCGCACCTGCAAGCAGCTTGAAATGTTCGGCAAACTGTTTGGCATCTTCAAAATAGTAGCCTTTTGCCGAAAACACCTGATTTGCCCGCTCATCCAGCAGTTCACGTATAAAAGACATGTCCAGCGTCGGGTACAGATCACTGATCCCGGACAATTGGGCAAAATTCTGGATATCCTGTAACTTGAAACGTCCTAAATAGGAAGGTTCAAGATAATAGCGTTTTGTATGTTCATCCTGTATCAGCGGCAAATAAGAATTAAGGCGATCAAAATCACGCTCAATCGTTCGGGTGCTCACCTGAAATTCTCGTGCCAACTCCTGCACATTTAACTGATGCCCTATATTAAGTTTGGTTAAAATACTGGCCAAACGTTCTGCGAGGCGCTCATGCGTTGACGCATTGCCCTTCATAAATCCCCTCTTTTCGCTATTTTTAGCGCAATGCATACTCTGCTTAGAATTTTTAAATTATGGGAAAATTATACAGCTTAATAAAAATGAGATTAGAGTTAATTACTTCAACTTAAGGCTAATAGGAACAGTCTTTTTAAGCTTTTTTACGGCGTTTAAAAGCAGATTTAGAACTTTTCCGGTTCAGCCGTTCCATATAGCGTTCCAGATGCAGCATAGCCTGATACAGCTTATGTAAATCTGAACGGATGAACTGATTAAGAATAATGACTTTATGCAACCGCTTTAATGCCCGAAAGCCATGTTCACGCGTATAGGGAGCTGACACTATTTTCATCATATACTTCCTCTTGTTATGTGATATTTCATTCAATACCAAACAATTTAGTCAGGTTAATTTTAATTGTTAATTTACTCCCCAGTTTCGACAGGTTGTGTCGAACAATTAACATTTTTACCATTTTTTAAAATTTAAACCCCCATATCAATCAATTAATTTAAATTAGTTGTCATTTTTTATGTAAAATAAAAGCCAACACAAGTTGGCTTTTATTGTTTTTAGTATTCTAATCACAAGAATAATTAGATGATTTCCACCACAATTTTTCCAATATGTTCACCGGTATCCATGGCTGCATGCGCCTCCTGAATCTGGTCAAACTTAAAGGTCTGATAAATCATTGGCAGACATTCGCCTTTTGCCCATAAGGGTGCCACATGCGTTTTCAAACCTTGTGCAATTTCAGCTTTTTCAGCCGTGCTACGTGCACGCATGGTTGAACCAGTAATAGTCAGACGTTTCATCATGATCTGACCCAGTTTCAATTCCTTAGCCTTGGCACCACCCAAAAATGCGATATATACCAGACGGCCATCACGGCGGAGCAAATTCAAATTACGCTCTAAATATGGCGCACCGACCATATCCAGAATCATATCTACACCTGCATTATCCGTTGCTTCATTAATGACCTGCTCAAAGTCCTGAGTCTTGTAATTGATTCCTGTGGTCAGATGTGAAATCGCCTGGATTTTCTCGTCATTACCTGCTGTGGCAAAGGTTTTAATACCCAAGGATTTACATAGCATGAGTGCCGTGGTTCCAATCCCACTGGTTCCGCCATGCACCAGTACCGTCTCCCCTGCCTTGGCTTTACCCATCTGGAACAGATTTGCCCACACCGTAAAGAAGGTTTCAGGAATCGCGGCGGCCTGCACAAAGCTCACGCCTTCAGGAATATTTAAAGTCTGACTTTCAGGTACGATGCAATATTCTGCATAGCCACCACCATTGGTCAGGCCACAAACCTTGTCACCGGCTTTAAACTGGCTTACATCAGTTCCGACCGCAACCACTTCACCTGCCACTTCCAGACCTGGAACAGGAGTTACGCCTTTTGGCATCGGGTACAAACCCTGACGCTGCAAGATATCCGGACGGTTAATTCCAAAAGCATGAACCTTGACCATCACCTCGTCAGCTTTGGGTTCAGGAATAGCAACTGTTTCATAAGCGAGTTTATCCACCCCACCCGGTTCTGTAATAATGACGTGTTGCATGTTTTGTTGCGACATGGATTGTTTCCCTAACGTTGATGTTTTATCTCTCTTAAACTTATTTGAACATAGAACGCTTATGGATTGAAGGCTAATGGACTTATGTATAATCTTTGGGGTATTTTATAAATTGATATTAAGCAGCCCATGACTATTATTATTCAAAAAGTTGAAACAGAGGATATAAATCCAGTTCTAGACATCTGGCTAAATGCCTCCCTACAGGCGCATGCCTTTATTCCCGCACCATATTGGCAACAACAGCTGATTGCCATGCGTGATCTATATCTGCCTCTTTCTGAAAATTATATAATCAAAGAAAATCATACAGTTCTGGGTTTTGCCTCATTGCTAAGATCAGAGCAGGTATTGGCCGCACTTTTCATTGATCCCGCCCAGCAGGGCAAAGGTTATGGCGTACGTCTGCTGAATTTCCTGAAACAGCAATGTGAGCAACTGCATTTAAATGTGTATGCTGAAAATACCTCAGCAGTTCAGTTCTACCAGAAACAAGGTTTTAAAATGACCAGTCCAGGGATTGACCAAAATACCGGCCATGCAGAACTAGGTATGAGTTGGTGCAGGCCTTGATCTGGAACATATAAGGGCAACTTATGTCAGCAGTCATCCTTTATAACGAAGATAATTATAGCGATTTTGAATGGTATGAAGGCCTTGCGGTGATCCGCTTCTATGCAGACTGGTGCAAACCCTGTGTTCAAAACTTTCCTGTATTTGAACAACTGGCAGCGTATTATGCTGAGCACAAACCAACCATCAAGTTCGGCAAGATCAATGTTGACCAGTCACCGATTCTGACTTTACGCTATAACGTCTATGGCCTACCTTCCACCTTGATTTTTAAAAATGGCCAGATTATTCACCGTATAGCCGGTGTAAAAAGTCTGACTGAAATGAAAGCCATTCTGACCCAAGTAATGGATGAATTATCCAACTGATGCAAGCAGATCAATCCCCTATTTGGCAGATTGATTCGGCATTTGCACAAACCGCATCAGGAATTTACGCACCAGTGGCAGCACCACCAAAATTAAGGGAAATGCCATCAGCCATGACATGCTCCAGGCATGCAGCCACACTGAGATAAACTGATTACTCCAGCCTTTATTCAGTAGCAGATTAAAGCAGGAAATTGCGCCACTCATAATGCCAGATAGAATCAGCGGCATGAGCCAGTTCAGATGTTTGGCATGAAATTTGGGAACTATATTTTTCATCATTTTACCTAATTTTTAAATCGTGAATCGAATTACAGACGTGTGATGTTTATTGCTGCTTGGTCGATCTGTTTTGCAATCTTTTGAATATCTTCAGTGCTTAATTCATCATCAAACAGTTTGTATCGCAATGCAGCTTTCAGACTTTCCATCGCAGTATTAATGTCGATATAACGCTCATCATCTTTAATCCGGCGACGGGTTTCAAACCGGCGAAGAACTTTTTGCAGGATTTCCTGATAGCTTTCCAGATGCTTAAGACCTTCGTCAGTAATGTGATATTGCTTGCGCTCATCAGCGCTCATAGTCACTTGTGTATATTGCTGCTCTTCCAAATAACTAATGGTTGGACAGATCGTGCCGGTGCTCGGCTTGTAGTTTCCGCCGACCAAAGCAGCCACTTCTTTAATAATGTCATAGCTAAACCTGGGTGCCTGGGCAATAAAATGCAGCACCAGCAATTTCATTTCACCTGCTTCAAACAGACGTTTGCGAAGTTTTGGAGAGTTTTCTTGTTCTTCTGAAATAACAGAGTGAGGACTTACAGGCATGGTTAAGATATATCTTAAATTTAATTAAGATATATCTTATTGAGAATTTAATTAAAATTCTAGTTCTAATTCAACTTTTATTTGATCAACTTAAGCATCTAGAAAACCATCATGAATAATTTTATTTCTCATTTCTTTTAGAAAAGTCAAACTTGATGATTCGGACTCAAATAAACTTCCACTTAATTCATTCAACCTCAATAGTTTTCTTTTACCATGTTTAATATCATGTTTATAACATTCAAGCTTTTGATAAGAAGAAAGTGTTATAAATTAATTTTCTTTCAAATTGATATGCATAATCCATCAATGGAGAGTGATATTCTTCCATCCCATTCTTATAAAAATGGTTGATTATTATTTTGTTCACCTTTTACCCCATTTAAATTAAAGTACAACATTTCAATTTCTCTTTTTTAACAGATTAACTCTTAATTATTTCCGACTCAAAAAATTTTTTATCATCTTTTCACTTACATCTTCCGGATAACAAAGTGGTGCATATCCACCAGCGCGGTTATAAGCACTGCGTTTCCCACAACGGCTGCCATTACGTGCAGTATTGTAAGGGCATGGACAATTGCCCGGATAACTCTCAATCGACTCTTTAATAATTTTCTGCTTGATCGCTTCAACACTTTGACTACTCTGTTTGGCTTCAGCTCCAAAAGCTACACACACCAACCAGTAATAATAATTTTTTCATAAATACCCCCATTTATGGAGCATTGTATTAATTGACTAGTAAATTGAAAGATCACATTTTGACTAATCGAATGATTTTCATGCAAACAAAATTTAGGCAATAAAAAACCCGCTTTACAGCGGGTTTCTCTAAAACCAGTCCAGTCTTATAGACGAACCAATTCAACAATCTTTTCAGCAAGTTCTTCAGCAGACTCCTGAGCAAAAGTAACATCTGTACCTTCAGTTGCATCAGTTACTACAACTACACCGGTTTCACGCACTAGCGTAACTTGATCAGCTGAAAGACCTGCTTTCGCAATCGCAACTACACCTTGCTGGATCAGCAGGCTTTCAAGAGCTTGAGCATTTTCAAGCGCTTTAGCAGACACAGTTACCGCAGCAGGTTTCTGACCTAAACGCGCAGCACGCGTTTCAGCCGTTACAGGCTCGTTGTGCGCAGTCCACTCCACTGTCGCTTCAACCATTCCCGCACCAACAGTCACGTTGCTTAGACGGTCAATAAAGATGAATGAGCCGGTGTAACGGCTATCCTGATAACGGTCGAATACCACTGGCGCATCAAATTCGATGGTGACATCAGCAATTGCATTCAACTCCAGCTGCTCAACTTCCATTTTTTCCAATGTGTTGACATTGGTACGGTAGTGAATTTTCGCAACTTTTGCTGGAATGGTCTGAGTACCGAACTTCACGTTATAAAGTTTGCCAATGACTAGCGGCTGATCATTCATCCAAACCACTGAGGCTCGCGCAGAACGTGAAATTAAAGGCTGCTCACCCGCTTTAACGAGAATGTTACCACGTGAAATATCAATTTCATCATTCAAAGTTAAAGTAATGGCTTGCCCCGCAACAGCGTGATCCAGATTACCATCAAAAGTGACGATTTCTTTGACTGTTGATTTCTTGCCAGATGGCAGGGCAACAATCTCATCACCAACTTTTATTTCGCCCAGAGCGATCGTACCGCAGAAACCACGGAAGTCGAGGTTCGGACGGTTCACATACTGAACCGGAAAACGGAATTCATCTTTGCTGGTATTACGCGTAATTTCAACAGTCTCCAAAGTCTCCATTAAGGTTTGACCTTGGTACCACGGCGTATTTGGTGATTTGTTAACGACGTTATCACCGTTGAGTGCAGAAATTGGCGTGAAAATAATATTTTCAGGCTTACGTTCACCCAACTGTTCAATGAACTTGTTGTACTCTGCCTGAATTTCATTGAAGCGTGCTTCAGAAAATTCAACCAAGTCCATCTTGTTCACGGCCACTACGATATTATGAATTCCTAAAAGACTCGCAATAAATGAGTGACGGCGGGTTTGAGTCTGCACGCCGTAACGCGCATCAATCAGGATGATCGCAAGATCTGCTGTCGACGCACCTGTCGCCATGTTACGGGTGTACTGTTCGTGTCCCGGTGTATCAGCAATAATGAACTTACGTTTTTCAGTCGAGAAATAACGGTAAGCCACATCAATAGTAATGCCCTGCTCACGTTCGGCCTGTAAACCATCTACAAGAAGCGCCAGATCAGGTGCATCGCCAGTGGTACCGACTTTTTTCGAGTCACGGGTAACTGCCTGCAGCTGATCTTCATAAATCAGTTTTGAATCGTAAAGCAGACGACCAATTAAAGTTGATTTACCATCATCTACGTTACCGCACGTCAGGAAACGCAATAAGTCTTTATTTTCATGTTGTTTCAAATAACCCAAGATATCTTGGCTGATTAAATCAGATTGATGAGACATTGCTCAAAGCTCCACAAATACGTTGAAATCGGTTGCTAATCTTTAAATCCACCTAAATCCTCCTTTAATAAAGGAGGACTTTCCTCCAATCAATTTCTGGAGTTCCCCCCTCTTTTCTAAAGAAGGGGTTAGGGGGAGATTACGAGACTCTAGAAATAACCTTCCTGCTTTTTCTTTTCCATCGAACCTGCTTCATCATGGTCGATCATACGGCCCTGACGTTCAGATGTGGTCGCTAAAAGCATTTCCTGGATAATTTCCGGCAAGGTGTTGGCTGTAGATTCCACAGCACCCGTAAGCGGGTAACAGCCTAGAGTACGGAAACGAACCGATTTCATTTGTGGTACTTCGCCTGGATTCAGGCGCATACGCTCATCATCCACCATGATCAGCGTGCCATTACGCTCGACCACTGGGCGTTCAGCCGCCAGATACAGTGGCACAAGTTTGATATTTTCAAGATAGATGTATTGCCAGATGTCTAGTTCAGTCCAGTTAGACAGGGGGAATACACGGATACTTTCACCTTTATTCACTTTACCGTTGTAAAGGTTCCATAGTTCTGGACGCTGGTTTTTCGGGTCCCAACGGTGTTTAGAATCACGGAATGAATACACGCGTTCCTTCGCGCGTGACTTTTCTTCATCACGACGTGCCCCACCGAAAGCTGCATCAAACTGATATTTGTCCAGCGCCTGTTTCAGACCTTGAGTTTTCATGATGTCGGTATATTTTGAGCTACCATAGTCAAATGGATTTACGCCCGCATCACGGCCTTCCTTGTTCTGATGCACGATCAGATCAAAGCCATGTTCTTTTGCCATGTTGTCACGGAACGTGATCATGTCTTTGAATTTCCAGCCTGTATCTACATGCAGCAATGGAAATGGAAGTTTTGCAGGATAAAACGCTTTCAGTGCCAAATGCAGCATTACTGCTGAATCTTTACCGATTGAATACAGCATGACCGGATTTTCAAACTCGGCAGCAACTTCGCGGATGATATGAATACTCTCAGCTTCGAGCTGTTTGAGATGAGTAAGTCTTTCCTCATTTAACGACATGGACAACACCAGCTTAGAAAAACGTGTACTTATGACACTTTTGAAAATTTATATTCATTATAGTGATTTACCTATCCTATCCATTGCTTGTTTTATGATATTGATATATCAAAAGCTCATATAAAAATTCATCAATAATGAATATCAGTTTTTATGAATCAAGGTTTTGCATAACGCAGGCTTGGATATTTTGTAGTATTTATCCAGGGGCACTCTGTCAACAAACCAATAAAATCATAGAAAAATAATCTAAAGTAGTGGTTCTCAAACAGTTGAAAAATTACTAGAGTAAGCTCAACTCTGCCCTTTCATATATGTTATTTATGCCCTATAGCGCTTTTGATCTCAGCACAGTAAAACACCGCCTGGAACAGGCTCAGCTTGCCGGCTACATTTATCAGCACCAGCAGCATATTTTAGTTCTGCAAGAACCTTTTAGTGATGATGGCAAGCCCTTGAATATCTATCTGCAACATGAACTGACCGCAGACCAAATCGGATTGCAGTTTGCTTTACGTTTACATGAAGGTCATTGGGAATTTCTAGTGGGCATCACCTATAGCAACCAGAATGCAGCTTACGAAATTGGTGTCAGCCATCTCAAAGGAGATCAAAAAGCCTTTAACTTGCTATATGCCTTTTATAATTATCCTAAAGCCTTCTATCTGGTGGCATTACCTTTGACGAGTAGTAGTCAAATGCTGGAGCAAACCCTGCAACAACAGCTTTTCAGTCAGCCTGATCTGAACTTCCTGAATACCGCAGTCAAGGTCAATCCTATGGGTGAACAGGTTAAATGGATGCAGCAGTATATTCTGCAACAGACCCTCGATATGAAAGTGCGAATTCAGACCGCCCTGCTCTAGCAGATTTAAATAGAAAATATAAAGATACTCTGGTTGAAGTATCTTTATATTTTTCCCAGAAACATACAGACAACAGGCGTTACTTGCCATAATTTCTATGGAATTATTCCATTTCTCTATCAAGAATCTGATTCGCTTATAGTTTATTATTAATTTTAATAGTTCACTGATTATTAAATAATCTATATATTCAATCCCTGTTTATCAGGTTTTTTGTTATTTTTTTGCATACAAAAACTACAATTACTGCTATCGTAAGCCTGATAAAAAATTTCAGATACTTTTCCTAAAAACATAATTATAGAGATAAAAAATGTGGGAACTGTTTACACATCCATCCAATATCGTATTTAGCATCAGTTTAAGCCTAATGCTGATGTTTGCTGCACTTGAGTGCATTCTGCTGTTGCTCGGTGGCGGATCACAGCATATGTTTGAACAGTTTTTACCTGACGACCCCCTGCATCCGGAAATAAGTCCGGATCACCCTCCCGGTGTTTTCAGCAAAGTATTTGACTGGTTATATTTGGGACGTCTGCCTTTATTTATCTGGCTGATTATTTTTCTGACCAGTTATGGTTTGAGTGGTTTATTGATTCAGGGCATATTTGAACGCCTGACCAGCCAACTTTTCAGTGTCTGGCTGATTTCTCCAGCCTGCCTGTTTCTGTGTATGCCCGTAGTACGCTTTCTTGCCAAGGCGGCAAGCAAGCTTCTGCCTGAAGATGAAACTTCCGCCATTCATAGCGATGAACTGATCGGACGTACCGCGACCATTATCCTGGGAGACGCTAGAGTGAATTCTCCGGCACAGGCCAGAGTTCAGGACCAGTATGGGCAGACCCATTATGTGCTGGTTGAACCTGAAAGTAATCAGACTTTAAATCAAGGCCAGGATGTGGTTCTGACCCAAAAAACTAAAAATGGCTTTCAAGCCATTGAACTTTAATTTTATTTAGCCAAAACTCAATTGAGACTTTATAACAATGTTAAAATTTGATTTATATAATATTTTAATTATTGCGGGAATTATTTTTGTAGCACTGGTGACCTTCGGTCTCATCATTGCACGCTTATACCGTCGTTCAAGCAAGGAAATTTCCTTTGTACGTACCGGCTGGGGTGGAGAAAAAGTGATTTTAGGCGGAGGTGCCATTGTGCTTCCAGTCCTGCATGAAATTATTCCGGTAAACATGAATACCTTGCGCCTTGAGGTGCGTCGTGCAGATGATCAGGCACTAATCACCCGTGACCGGATGCGTGTCGATGTCATGGCCGAATTCTATGTACGGGTCAAACCTACCGCTGATTCAATTGCCACCGCAGCACAAACACTCGGTCAAAAAACCATGTCACCAAATGAACTAAAAAATCTGGTGGAAGGCAAGTTTGTCGATTCACTACGCGCAGTAGCCGCAGAAATGGCTATGGAAGAACTACATGAAAAGCGGGTGGATTTCGTACAGAAAGTTCAGCAGGTGGTGTCTGAAGATTTACATAAAAATGGTCTGGAGCTTGAAACTGTTTCACTAACTGGTCTGGATCAGACCGGATTTAAATATTTCAATCCACAAAATGCTTTTGATGCAGAAGGCCTGACCAAGCTTACTGAAACTATTGAGGATCGTCGTCGCAAGCGTAACCATATTGAACAAGATACAGATCTGGCAATTAAAACCAAGAATCTGGAAGCTGAACAGGCTCGCCTGCAAATTATTCGTGAAGAAGAATATGCCAAGCTACAGCAGGAACGTGAAATTGCCATTCGACGTGCTGAACAGCTGGCTGAAATTGCCGCTCAGGAAGCTGGCAAAAAACGCGAAGCAGAGGAAGCCCAAATTGCGGCTGAACGCGAGGTCGAACTCAAGCGTATTTTGGCCGCCCGTGATGTAGAGAATGAAAACATTCAAAAAGCACAGCTGATTCAAAAAGCCCAAGTCGAACAAAAGAAAACCATTGAACTGGCTGAACAGGATCGTGCCATTGCCATTGCGGAAAAATCCCGTGCCGAATCTGAAGCCAAAGCCCAGGCCGACCACGCCCGTGCGCAGGCGGTAAAAGCAGAAGAAGAAGTTGTCACCGTGCGTCAAATCCAGCAGGCAGAGCGTCAAAAGGCGGTCGAGCTGGTTGCGGCCAAAGAACATGCTGAAAAAGATGCGATTGCAATTACAGTGGCCGCTGAAGCTGGCAAACAGGCGGCAGCAGACGATGCAGAAGCCGTACGCATTGCTGCTGAAGCTGAAGCTGAAAAGGTCCGTCTCAAAGCCAAGGGTGAAGCGGATGCGAAAATCCTACTGGCTCAAGCGATGGAGAAACAGTATCAGGTAGATGCTGAAGGTACCCGTGCGGTCAATGAAGCCAATAATGTTCTGTCACCAGAACAGGTTGAAATGCAGATTCGTCTGGCCATGCTGAAATACTTGCCTGAAATTATCCGGGAAAGCGTCAAGCCAATGGAAAATATTGACGATATCAAAATTCTTCAGGTCAATGGACTACATGGCAGTCATGCCGGTTCTTGTCAGGCAGATGCACATCATGAAGGGGGCAATGTTGCCCTTTCAGATCAGGTTGTCAATAGTGCCCTGCGTTATCGTAGTCAGGCACCTTTAATTGATAGCTTGATGAGTGAGCTGGGTATTCAAGGTGGTGATATCAATGGCATGACCCAGAGTCTCAAAGCTAAAACCTGAAAAATAGACTGAGATATAAAAAAGCTCCCATCTGGGAGCTTTTTTATTACAGCCTTACTTTAGATATCAAGCCAAACCTTTATCTTTTAACACTTGCAGCATGGTTGAACCGAGTTCAGCAGGACTACGCGTATAGGCCATGCCCGCACGCTCAAAGGCTGCAAATTTTTCTTCAGCTGTACCCTTGCCACCTGAAATAATCGCACCTGCGTGACCCATACGTTTGCCTTTAGGCGCAGTTACGCCCGCAATATAACCAACAACCGGCTTAGTCACATTCGATTGAATATATTCAGCTGCTTCTTCTTCTGCCGTACCACCAATTTCACCAATCATAATGATGGCTTCAGTTTGCGGATCTTCCTGGAACAGTTTTAAGCAGTCAATCTGGTTCATGCCCGGAATCGGGTCACCACCAATACCGATACAGGTCGACTGACCTAAACCTAGGTTAGTGGTCTGTGCCACGGCCTCATAAGTCAGTGTACCTGAACGCGAGATAATTCCGATTTTACCTGGTTGATGAATATGTCCCGGCATAATCCCGATCTTACATTCACCCGGCGTAATAATACCCGGACAGTTTGGTCCAATCAGACGTGTACCGTTGCCATTGGTTTCCAGATAACGCTTGGCTTTCAGCATGTCGAGGGTTGGTACACCTTCAGTAATTACCACAATTAATTCAATGCCGGAATCAACCGCTTCAATAATGGAATCCAGTACAAAAGGTGCCGGAACATAAATCACCGAAGCATCTGCGCCAGTTTCCTTCACCGCTTCACGCATGGTATTAAAAACGGGTAAATCCAGATGGGTTTGACCGCCTTTTCCTGGAGTGACACCGCCCACAACTTTAGTGCCATAAGCCAAAGCCTGTTCAGAATGGAATGTGCCGTTTTTACCTGTAAAACCTTGTACCAACACTTTGGTGTCTTTATTAACTAATACGCTCATGATGGATACTCCTTAAGCTTTTACAGCAGCAACAATTTTTTCTGCAGCATCAGCAAGACCATGTGCAGAAATCAACTTCAAACCTGATTCATCCAGTAATTTTGCACCCAATTCCGCATTGTTGCCTTCAAGGCGAACAACCACAGGAACAGTCACATTTACTTCCTGAACCGCTGCAATAATTGCTTCAGCAATCATGTCACAACGTACAATTCCACCAAAAATATTGATTAATACGCCCTGTACAGAGCTATCTGCAAGAATAATTTTGAAGGCTTCAATCACACGCTCTTTCGTAGCACCACCACCCACATCCAGGAAGTTGGCTGGTTGACCGCCATAGAGCTTGATAATATCCATGGTTGCCATGGCAAGACCCGCGCCATTAACCATACAGCCAATGTTACCCTCAAGTGCCACATAGTTCAGATCAAATTCAGAGGCTTTTAGTTCGCGCTCATTTTCCTGAGACTTATCTCGCATAGCGGCGATTTCTGGCAAACGGTATAGCGCATTTGAATCAATTCCGATTTTGGCATCAACACACAGAATGTCACCATTCTCACGCACAGATAGCGGATTGATTTCAAAAAGTGCAAAATCATTCTCTACAAATGCCTGATAGGCAGCTGTCATGATTTTTACAAATTGATTGATTTGTCCATCTTTCAGTTTCAGTGCAAAAGCAACTTCACGTGCCTGAAATGGCATCAAACCGACTAAAGGTTCAACTTCAACTTTAATGATTTTTTCCGGGGTTTCTTCAGCTACCTTCTCAATCTCAACACCGCCTT
Source organism: Acinetobacter pecorum (assembly GCF_014837015.1). Lineage (GTDB taxonomy): Bacteria > Pseudomonadota > Gammaproteobacteria > Pseudomonadales > Moraxellaceae > Acinetobacter > Acinetobacter pecorum. Next base: position 55,352 of record NZ_JACSPT010000002.1, on the reverse strand, counting down.
CAGTTGATGCCATAAAAGTGATCCGGCGAGTCGAGCGATCGACTACAGCACCCAAGTACAGCTCGCGCTCAACCGGATAAACATCTTCCGAGACTAAAATGCTATTGACTGGCTGACCATTGGCATCTGTCTGATAAGTGACCAAGCGTGAACCAATTATCTGGTTGGCATATTCAGCAGCCTCGGCAGCCGATTTTACTACTTTTACACCGCCTGCTTTACCTCGACCGCCGGCATGTACCTGTGCTTTCAATACTGCGAACTTTCCACCCAACTGCTCAAAAGCTTGCACCGTTTCATCGGCATTAGTGGCCAGTATGCCCTCCTGTACAGGCATACCATATTTTTTTAATAGCGCTTTTGCTTGATACTCATGTAAATTCATGGAATAACCTTTTATTACTTCTTTAGCTTGTTATAACTCACCAGCACCCAGACGTCCGTCAAAGCAGCACCAGCATTTCTTCAAATCGTTATCTTTATTTTTAGATGATTGTTCCAATAAAAACAACCATGAAATACAAAAGAGCGACCTAAGTCGCTCTTTTTTTGCATTACTTACGTTTACGCTGAATCGCGTGAATTGCACGGCCATCAACAGCAAGAGCTGCTTCATGCACCACTTCAGAGAAGGTTGGATGAGCAAATGTCATTAACTGCAGGTCTTCAACTGACGATACAAACTCAAGTGCGATCATGCCTTGGTGGATGATATCAGACGCAGCAGGTCCAATCACATGCATACCCAATAGACGATCCGTTTTTGCGTCAGCAACAAACTTCACGAAACCAGCACCTTCACCCGCAGCCAAAGCACGACCATTGACAGCAAAACCGAATTGGCCAGTTTTTACTTCGTGACCTTTTTCTACAGCCTGCTGCTCTGTTAAACCAACCCACGCCGCTTCTGGGTGTGTGTAGATCACAGAAATAATGGTGTCATAGTTTACTTGCGCAGCATGTCCGTGAATACGCTCAACAGCCATCACACCTTCTTCCATGGCTTTATGCGCAAGCATTGGACCACGTACCAAATCACCAATTGCGTATACACCTTCAACTGAAGTTGCACACCAGTCATTTACTTCAACCAGACCACGTTCAGTCAGCTTGATACCTGAATCTTCAGCCAGTAGACCTTCAGCATAGGCACGACGACCTACACAAACGATCAATTTATCGAAAGTTTCAGTTTTATCTTCACCAGCTTGGGTATATTTAACTGTCACTTCACGACCGTTAATTTCAGTGCCAGAAACTTTCGCACCGATACGGATATCCATACCCTGTTTAGTCAGGATTTTTTGGTATTCTTTAGACAATGCTTTATCAGCCATTGGCAAGAATGCGTCCATTGCTTCAAATACAACAACTTCTGCACCAAGACGACGCCATACTGAACCTAGCTCAAGACCGATTACACCCGCACCAATCACACCTAAACGCTTAGGCACTTCAGTGAATTCAAGTGCGCCAGTAGAATCAACGATTAAGTCTTGATCTACAGGAGCTGAAGGAATGTTAATTGGTACAGAACCTGTCGCAAGAATCACGTATTTAGGCTCTAAAACTTGAACTTCACCTTCAAATGGTGTGAATTCAACTTTTTTGCCCGCAAGCAATTTACCTGTACCTTGCAACCATTCAATCCCGTTGCCTTTAAGCAACTGGGCAACACCGCCAGTCAACTGATCTACAACTTTGTCTTTACGACTCATCATTTTAGAAAGATCAAATTTAACTTCACCGGTCGTAATACCATGGTCATCTAAATGCTGAACGGTATCTTCATAACGATGTGAAGAATCAAGCAATGCTTTAGACGGGATACAACCCACGTTTAAGCAAGTACCACCCAAAGCTGGCTTGCCTTTATGAATACGTTTTTCGATACACGCAACTTTGTAACCAAGTTGAGCTGCACGAATTGCTGCTTCGTAGCCGCCCGGGCCACCACCAATTACGACTAAATCGAATTGAGACATGTTCATCTCCAAAAATGGGCCTAGAGTTTTGCCCTAAGCCCATAAATATATTCTTAAAAATTAAAGATCAAGGATAAGACGTGCTGGCTCTTCTAACAATTCTTTGATTGTTACAAGGAAACCAACTGCTTCTTTACCATCGATTAAACGGTGGTCATAAGACAATGCAAGATACATCATCGGCAAGATTTCTACTTGACCATTTACAGCCATCGGACGTTCCTGGATTTTATGCATACCCAGAATCGCAGTTTGTGGCGTATTTAGAATTGGTGTAGAAAGCAATGAGCCAAAAGTACCACCATTGGTGATCGTGAATGTACCACCAGTCATGTCTTCGATGCCCAGCTTACCGTCACGTGCCTTCGCAGCATATGCACGGATGCCGTTTTCAACTTCAGCATAGTTCATGCGGTCTGTATCACGAAGTACAGGAACCACAAGACCACGTTCAGATGAAACTGCAACACCGATGTCATAGTAACCATGATAAACAATATCATCGCCATCAATTGAAGCATTTACCGCTGGATAGCGTTTTAGGGCTTCAGTTGCTGCTTTAACGAAGAATGACATAAAGCCAAGACGCGCACCATGACGCTTCTCGAATGCATCTTTGTATTGAGCACGCATTTCCATGATTGGTTTCATGTTCACTTCGTTGAACGTGGTCAACATTGCAGTTTCTTGAGTTGCTGCAAGTAAACGTTCAGCTACACGCTTACGAAGACGTGTCATCGGAACACGTTTCTCAATACGCTCACCCACCGCAACGCTTAATGGCTGCGCTGCAGGTGCTGCCGGCTTCGCCTGATGATTTGCCACATCTTCTTTAGTGATGCGACCACCACGGCCCGTACCTTCGACATCAGCAGCAGCCACACCAGATTCAGTCAATGCTTTACGCACGGCTGGAGCCTGATCCTGTACCTGTTGACGTTCAACGATCGGTGCATTACCCGCTTCAGTTTGCGCAGCAGCTTGTTCAACTTTCTCTTCAGACTGAACTGCTTGAGTTTGCGTAGCGCCAGAAACAGCACCTTCTTCAAACTGTGCAATTACTTCAGCTGAAAGAACAGTATCGCCTTCACCTTTAATAATAGATGCAAGTGTACCGTCTGCAGGAGCGACAACTTCTAAAACAACTTTATCAGTCTCAATATCGCAGATCACTTCATCACGTGAAACTGCTTCACCTGGTTGTTTGTGCCAAGTTGCGATCGTACCGTCCGCAACTGACTCTGGAAATACCGGTGCTTTAATTTCGGTTGCCATTACTTAGAATCTCCTGGATTATTCAGCATCGATCGCAAGCGCGTCGTTGATGAGCTGAGCTTGTTGTTTTGCATGCAAATATGGTGAACCACATGCCGGTGCAGCAGAAGCTTCACGGCCGGCATAGCTAATACGTACTTGTTTACCCGCTTTCATCACATCATCATAAAGACGCGGTGCAATGAACAACCAAGCACCTTGGTTTTTCGGTTCTTCTTGTGCCCAAACAAGATCTTTCACGTTTGGATACTGAGCCAGAACTTCTGCCAGGCGTTTTTCTGGGTATGGATATAATTGTTCAATACGTACAATAGCAGTATTGTTCAATTCTTTTTCACGACGTTTTTCAATCAGATCGTAATACACCTTACCCCCACACAGAATCAGACGGTTTACCTCTGACTTGTTGATGTTATCTACTTCATCGATCACAGTTTGGAATGTGCCGTTTGCCAGCTCTTCCAGGCTCGATACAGCCAGCTTGTGACGAAGTAAAGATTTCGGCGAAGTAACGATCAGCGGCTTACGAATTGGACGAATCGCTTGACGACGTAATGCATGGAAAATCTGTGCAGGTGTAGTCGGTGTGATCACTTGCATGTTGTCTTCAGCACATAACTGCAAGAAACGTTCCAAACGTGCAGATGAATGCTCTGGACCCTGACCTTCGAAACCATGCGGAAGAAGCATGGTCAGACCACACACACGTTCCCATTTGGTTTCACCAGATGAGATGAACTGATCGATTACAACCTGTGCACAGTTTGCAAAGTCACCAAATTGTGCTTCCCAGATGATCAAGCTCTTTGGAAGAGTGGTCGCATAGCCATATTCAAATGCCAATACCGCCATTTCTGACAATAAAGAATCATAGATTGCAGTACGCGGCTGGTTTTCTTTGATGTGACAAAGTGGAATATAAGTTGAACCATCTACCTGATTATGCAGTTTCGCATGACGATGCGAGAAGGTACCACGGCCTACATCTTCACCTGTTAAACGAAGCAAGTAACCTTCATCTAGTACAGATGCATACGCCAGAGTTTCAGCAGCACCCCAGTTCAGTGGCATTTCGCCTGTTTGCATTTTCAGACGGTCATCAATTACTTTTGCAACTTGACGCTGCATCACGAAGCCTTCAGGAAGCTCACGCATTTTTACACCCAGCTCTTTCAGACGTTCAATTGGGAAAGTTGTATCCCATTCGTCAGTATATTCATGACCCAGATAAGGCGTCCAGTCCACAAACATTTTTTTGTTCGGCTCAAGGACCAGTGCATTGGCAACGTGATTACCCGCTTCAAGATCTGAACGGTAGTTTTCTACCATCTGATCTGCGCTTGCACGATCAAGAATACCCTGCTGTACCAATTGATCCGCATAAAGCGTACGTGTAGTCGCTTTCTTGTTAATCACCTGATACATCATTGGCTGAGTTGCAGCCGGCTCATCTGCTTCGTTATGACCGCGGCGACGGTAGCAGAACATGTCAATCACAACATCTTTACGGAAAGTATGACGGAAGTCATGTGCCAATTGTGAAATGAACACCACCGCTTCAGGATCATCACCATTGACATGGAAGATTGGCGCCTGAATCATTTTTGCGATGTCAGTACAGTATTCTGTAGAACGCGCATCACGTGGATCAGAAGTGGTGAAACCCACTTGGTTATTGATCACGATATGAACCGTACCACCCACGGTATAACCGCGAGTTTGTGACATCTGGAAAGTTTCCTGGTTGACGCCCTGACCGGCAAATGCAGCATCACCGTGTACGATTAATGGCAATACATCATCGCCACCAATGTCTTTACGACGTACTTGACGTGCACGTACTGAACCTTCAACTACAGGTCCAACGATTTCCAGATGTGAAGGGTTAAACGCCAATGCCAGGTGAACTTCGCCACCCGGAGTCATGACGTTTGAAGAGAAGCCTTGGTGATACTTAACGTCACCAGAACCTTTCTTGTGAATAGACTTACCTTCGAACTCACCAAACAGGTCAGCCGGGTTTTTACCCATGATGTTAACAAGAAGGTTTAAACGGCCGCGGTGAGGCATACCGATCACAACTTCTTTACAACTTACAGAACCTGCACGCTGAATGATTTCGTTGACCATCGGGATGAATGCTTCACCGCCTTCAACGCCGAAACGTTTAGCACCAACGAATTTATTACCAAGATATTTTTCCAGACCTTCGGCTGCAGTCAAACGCTCAAGGATATGTTTCTTTTGATCTGCAGAGAAGTTAAATTTACCACGCGCACCTTCAAGACGTTGTTGAATCCAACGTTTCTCTTTAGTGTCTACGATGTGCATGTATTCAGAACCTACTGTATTACAGTAGGTAGATTCTAATGCTTCGACAATTTCTGCCAGGGTCGCTTCTTCTTTACCAATCGCCAGATTACCAGTATTAAATACAGTATCCAGGTCAGACTGAGTCAAACCGTGCGCAGCCAGATCAAGGTCAGGTACAACTTCACGCTTTGCCAAACCTAATGGATCCAGTTTTGCCTTCTGGTGGCCACGATTACGGTACGCAGCAATCAACTGTAACACGCCAATTTGACGACGTTCATGTTCTGAGCTGACTGTTGACTGAACAACAGGCTGAATCCGGCTTGAATTGCGACCTAGCAGCAGGAATTGCTCACGTACATTACTGTGTGGTTGATCACCTTTTGGGAATTTATCGAAGTACGCTCTCCAGTCAGCACCCACTGAATCTGGAGCAGTCAGATACTGCTCATAAAGTTCTTCAATGTACGCTGCACTATCAGCGGAAAGTTCAGTGTCAAGACGCAGAGCGTCAGCAACTTCTTGCATTTGTGGACCCATTTCCTATTGCAAAAACATTTTCAGGATGCTTTTTAAGCAAAACCCAGGATTATTAGCATCAAATTGGTAATATGATACTAGTCCCCCATAAGGCATAAGCCATGAGGCGTTATCACCACACCAAGAAAATCTTGATATGTATAATGAACAATAACACCCCTCAGCGGTATCATCACTCATCGAATACCCGATCGAAACCGGGCAATTTTTTGCAAATCGACTTAGAAAAAAATAAGCATGAACAAAAGTTTTTTCTAAAGCGACTCAGTTCTATCTTTATATACCAGTCCCAGATTCTACAGTGTTTAAAAAATGTACCTAAAAGTGCTTTTTTTAAAGATATACATGGGCTGAATGCTACCATGTTCTCCACTTTTCAATTGATTTTTTTGACACATACCTTCTATAAATTGGCTAAATACAGTTCAGATATTTTACTCTAATATATGGTGCTTTATCCTAAAAATAGATTCAATGTAGACTTAAGTTCTAAGCATTTCCGATAAATAAAAAGAGAGCAAACTTCTCAATCCACTCCCTTTTCAAATTTCCGTTATATAATAACATCGTTCTTGTTATTTTTCAGGTCAGTTTTACACCGATCTTGTTATTTTTCAGCTCATTTTTAGCTCTAAAAGTCATAAATACCCCCAAATAATCCAGTGTCCGCCGTTAATGATGTTCAACATCTTCCTTATTCCCGAATTGCCTGAATCAACTCTATACATATTAAGTATGGTCTTCTTATTTTTATCTTATGATTGATTATTTTTTCTTGAATAATTTGCATAAAAAAGCACACCCTCAGGTGTGCTTTTTTCAAACCGCAGAAGCAGCCTATTAGCCAGCCATATCTAAAAGCATATTACGGATGTGACCGATTGCTTTAGTAGGGTTCAAACCTTTCGGACATACAGATACACAGTTCATGATGCCTTTACAACGGAACAATGAGAACGGGTCGTCAAGACGAGCCAAACGCTCTTGTGTTCCAGTATCACGCGAGTCAATGATGAAGCGGTAAGCATTCAACAATGCTGAAGGACCCAAGAACTTGTCCGGGTTCCACCAGAATGATGGGCATGAAGTTGAACAGCATGCACATAGAATACATTCGTAAAGACCATCAAGATGCTCACGCTCTTCCGGAGACTGTAAACGCTCTTTAGGAGGTGCAGGCTGATTGTTGATCAAGAACGGATGGATCTTGTTGTACTGATCGTAGAACTGGTTCATGTCAACCACCAGATCTTTAATCACAGGAAGACCAGGCAATGGACGAACAGTAATTTCATTTGGTAAATCGTTCAGGTTCCAAAGACACGCCAAACCGTTTTTACCATTGATGTTCACACCATCAGAACCACAGATCCCTTCACGACATGAACGACGGAACGTTAAAGTTTCGTCCTGTACTTTCAATGCAAGAAGCGCATCAAGCAACATACGGTGCTTATCAGTCAGTTCCAGCTTAAAAGTTTGCATGTACGGTGCTTTATCCTTATCAGGATCATAGCGGTAGATATGAAATGTACGAGTACCTCTACTCATCTGAATTCTCCTGATTAGAATGTACGTGGTTTAGGTGGAATCGCATCAACCGACAATGGACGGTAACGAACTGGCTTGTACTCTAGACGGTTGTCAGCAGAGAACCAAAGAGTATGTTTCATCCACTCATCATCACGACGACCGTATGGGTAAGCAGGATGGTCTGGAGACTCTTCAAAGTCTACCACCGTATGCGCACCACGGCATTCTTTACGCGCTGCAGCTGAAATAAGCGTTGCTTTAGCAACTTCATACAGGTTTTCAACTTCAAGTGCTTCAATACGTGCTGTATTGAATACTTTAGATTTGTCTTTCAAGTGAATGTTGCGTACACGCGGTTCAATTGCAAGAATCTGTTTTACACCTTCTTCAAGCAGTGCAGATGTACGGAATACACCAGCGTGATCTTGAACGATGTCACGAATTGCATCAGCAACTTCTTGTGCATTCTCACCTGAGGTCGATTCGTCAAGTTTACGAACGCGCTCAACAGTTTGTTGAAGTACAGTGGTAGGCAGTGGTTCGTATTCATCACCGTGATGTTTAGTCACGTAATCAATGATGTGCTGACCAGCAGCCTTGCCAAATACAACCAGGTCAAGTAATGAGTTTGTACCTAGACGGTTTGCACCGTGTACAGATACACATGAACATTCACCGATTGCATAAAAACCTTTCACTGGTTTAGTGAAGTCACGGCCTTCTTGATTGGTTGAATAAACGTCATTTTCTTTGTCGTAATGAGTAACAAGCGCTTCAGTTTCGCGAGTTTCAGGAACAACAACCTGGCCATGAATATTCGTCGGAATACCACCCATTTGGTAATGGATTGTTGGTACTACCGGAATTGGCTCTTTGGTGATATCAACGTTCGCGAATTTCTTGCCAATCTCGAATACAGATGGAAGACGTTTCATGATCGTATCCGCACCCAGATGCGTCATATCAAGTAGGATGTAATCGCCTTTAGGACCACAACCACGACCTTCTTTGATTTCCTGGTCCATAGAACGTGATACGAAGTCACGCGGTGCCAAATCTTTCAAAGTAGGCGCATAACGTTCCATGAACGGTTCGCCGTCTTTGTTACGAAGGATTGCACCTTCACCACGACAACCTTCAGTTAACAATACGCCTGCGCCCGCAACACCCGTTGGGTGGAACTGCCAGAATTCCATATCTTGTAATGGAATACCTGCACGAGCTGCCATACCAAGACCGTCACCAGTGTTGATATAAGCGTTTGTGGAAGCACGGTACACACGACCCGCACCACCTGTAGCGAATAATGTTGCTTTCGCCTGGAATACTGCAATTTTACCTGTTTCCTGGTCAATTGCAGTCACACCAAGTACGTCGCCTTCTTCATTACGGATCAAATCAAGCGCGATCCATTCTACGAAGAATTGAGTACCCATTTTCACGTTGCTTTGATAAAGCGTGTGAAGAAGTGCGTGACCTGTACGGTCGGCAGCAGCACATGCACGCGGAACCGCTTTTTCACCGTAGTTTGCTGAGTGACCACCAAACGGACGTTGGTAAATTGTGCCATCAGCATTACGGTCGAATGGCATACCCAGGTGTTCAAGTTCATATACAACTTGTGGCGCTTCGCGAGTCATGAACTCGATCGCGTCTTGGTCACCTAACCAGTCCGAACCTTTAACTGTGTCATAGAAGTGGTAGTGCCAGTTATCTTCTTGCATATTACCAAGAGATGCACCGATACCACCCTGCGCAGCAACAGTGTGTGAACGGGTTGGAAATACTTTAGTCAGAACGGCAACTTTCAAACCAGCTTGAGCAAGTTGGTAAGACGCACGCATACCTGAACCACCACCACCAACGATGACAGCATCGAAAGTTTCGTGTGGAATATTTGTGTAATCTTCTTTAGGGTTTATAGCGCCCATGATTGTTTCCTATCAATTCGCCCAAAAAATCTGGATGGCCCAGATTGCATATGCAAGTACAGCAATGATCACTGCTGAAGTCAGTACAAGGCGTAAACCTGAAGCTGAAGGACCCATTTGACGAGTAGTCACATAATCAGTGAATACCTGCCACATGCCGATCCATGCGTGTGCAACAAGAGATAAGACCGCCAATAAAGACATGATCTTCATTGGAACTGTCATCATAAAGCCGTACCATTGTTCAAAGTTGAAACCGCCATTTAGGAGAATCCAACCCAGTACAACAACGGTATAAACAGCTAGAACTACAGCACTGATACGTTGGAGAAACCAATCGCGAGAACCTGAACCTGTTAAACCAGTAGCGCTTTTCATTAGAGTACGATCCATACAAATGCTGCAACAATACCAATTGCAGACAAGATTAATGCGATAGTAGATGCAACACGGCCACTTTCTAGTTCTTCAGCAACACCCATGTCAGCAAGTAAATGCTTAACACCAGCGATGAAGTGAAAAATCAAGCCGGCGACAAATACCCATACAATGAAACGAACAATGAAACCACTCATGATTTCTTGAACTTGCGCAAAACCTTCAGGCGAAGACAATGACTTATCTAAGAGCCATAGAAGGACCGGTACGAGTAAAAATACGATAACACCTGAAAGACGGTGTAGAATTGATGCAATAGCCACGGGTGATTTTAAGTTTACTTCTAAAACTTGACCCATGGACAAATTGACAGGTCTGTTGCTTTTCACAGCGGGCATCCTGTAAGTAAAAACTCCATCCGGAGTTTGTTGGAATTAATTCGAAGGAAAGCTGGCATTTTTAGGCAAATTCATTACCTAAAATCAAAACGACACTGAATTATAAAACGTCAACTATCAAAATACAAACGGCGGAATTTGGCTTTTTGGAGAAAAAGCCATTAAATAAGAATCATTAACATCAAAAATTTAAATCTCTCTACCCTCCCAGTCCTCCTTAATCTTATCTATATGGTTGTTTTTAAAAAATTAATTTGATTAATTTAATCTACTTTCAACCTAAAGACTCATGTGCTCGTTTTAGACTAAAGACGCACAGTTCAAACACAAATATTATTTAAATCTCTTTTTAAATCAGATTAAAATCAATTGCCTATATTCTACAGACCAATTGCCCTCCATAAAAAGCAGATCAATCATGAAGATATCTCGTTGTTAAATAGCCACTTAATATTCATTACGATGGTTTTTTCAATCGATTTAGGCTATTTGGATTCAAAAAATCATTTATTTATTTTTATACCACGCCCTTCTGCTATAAAACTGGCCATTTATTAAGCTATTTTTTAATCAATTAAACAGAACTAAAAATCCAATTAATTGCTTTTATTTATAATTCCGAATGTGACGTTTTGGATGATAAAAACGATGTAAGTTATGAGATTTATATAGTTTTAAGCATATTGGCTTTAACTTCTGACAGCTTTTATCTCGATTTCTTATAAGAAAAAAACGCTTACAAATACCCCAGACAATCTATTTTTTTCTGCACCTAGGCATTAATTTGACTTATTATAGAGGTTTGATGCTGTGATTTTACTGAACTTTTTATACTGAACAGATCTGACTAAATTGCTGTGCGACTGTCATTTTTCATCCATAAGTATAATTGACAAAATTTCAGTACTCACTAATCTTATAGCAAATTTTTGATCCGTCCGTTTTGTGCATTAAAAAATTGATAGGCAAACCGGATATACATTCACCAGGACAGGAGATCTATTGAATGTCTGAAGCAACTGGCAAGAAAGCCGTTTTACAGCTTGATGGCAAAGAAATTGAACTACCAATTTACAGCGGCACATTGGGCCCAGATGTAATCGACGTTAAAGATGTGTTGGCTGCAGGTCACTTTACTTTTGATCCTGGTTTTATGGCGACAGCGGCGTGCGAATCTAAAATCACGTTCATCGACGGTAACAAAGGTGTTCTTTTACACCGTGGCTACCCAATCGACCAGTTAGCGACTAAAGCAGATTACCTGGAAACTTGCTATTTACTGTTAAATGGTGAACTTCCAACTGCTGAACAAAAAGAAGAATTTGACGCTAAAGTACGTAACCATACGATGGTTCACGATCAAGTTAGCCGTTTCTACAATGGTTTCCGTCGTGACGCGCATCCTATGGCGATCATGGTGGGTGTGGTTGGTGCGTTATCTGCGTTCTATCACAACAACCTTGACATTGAAGATGTAAACCACCGTGAAATCACCGCGATTCGTTTAATCGCGAAGATTCCAACACTGGCGGCTTGGAGCTACAAGTACACGATAGGTCAACCGTTCGTTTACCCACGTAACGACTTGAACTATGCTGAAAACTTCCTTCACATGATGTTCGCAACTCCTGCAGACCGTGATTACAAAGTTGATCCAATTCTTGCAAAAGCAATGGACCGTATCTTCACGCTGCATGCTGACCATGAACAAAATGCGTCTACATCTACAGTACGTTTAGCTGGTTCTACCGGTGCGAACCCGTATGCATGTATCGCAGCTGGTATTTCTGCACTTTGGGGCCCTGCTCACGGCGGCGCGAACGAAGCTGTTCTTAAGATGCTGGACGAAATCGGCACTGTAGAAAACGTTGCTGGCTTCATGGAAAAAGTGAAGACCAAAGAAGTTAAACTGATGGGCTTCGGTCACCGCGTTTACAAAAACTTCGATCCACGTGCGAAAGTAATGAAAGAAACTTGCGACGAAGTTCTTGGTGCGCTTGGCATCAATGATCCACAGCTTGCATTGGCTATGGAACTTGAACGTATCGCGCTTTCTGACGAATACTTCATCAAACGTAACCTTTACCCGAACGTAGACTTCTACTCAGGTATCATTCTTAAAGCGATTGGTATCCCAACAGAAATGTTTACTGTGATCTTTGCGCTTGCACGTACTGTTGGCTGGATCAGCCACTGGCTAGAAATGCACAGCGGTCCTTACAAGATCGGTCGTCCTCGTCAGCTTTATACTGGCGAAGTTCAACGCGATATCGCTCGTTAATTCGAACGACGTTGGAAGACAGAAAAACCACCCTTTAGGGTGGTTTTTTATTACTGACAAAATCCTACACTTAGGTTATTTAATATCTTTTAAAATGAATAAATCTAAACCAAATTCATAGATTAAAATTCGAACAGGATTTGTACTTGATGTTGTTTTATGCTGCTCTACCTTTCATTCTGAAGCTTGTCCGTTTTGAACAATTCAAATGTCGCAGCCTAACCCCTGGTGAAATCAGCATCTGCCAACAGGTATTTGGCAACCTGATTGACTATTCAACAGTCAAAGTCATGAACCACCCCTACCTTCCTTGGCAATCCAGACATGTCATTATGGCACCTAGCGGCTATATTCATGCACGCAATTTAAATTATCGAGAAGACTATTCACATGAAAGCTTGGCATATCAGGCATTATTCATTCATGAGATGACGCATATTTATCAATACCAACAGAAGATTAATGTGGTTTTAAAAGGCGCGCTCCTTCAAAGTGCTTATTTTTTAAGCTTGAGAAAATATAATCCTTACAAATATCAATTTAATCCCAACAAATCATTTTCACACTACAATATTGAACAACAAGGTGATATTGCACGAGATATTTTCTTAAAAAGAATCCCGAATATAATTTTAAATCCCTAAATAAGCAGATGATATTTAATTACTTTAATTTGAAGAAAAATCAAAAGCACATATTTTAAAATCCCTTATTCCCGCTTAAGTCTTTACTTCTGTATATGTATACATGTATAAAACATCAGCATATTTTGTAATTTTATATCATTACTTTCCCATTCGATGTCTCTTCTTGCTAAGTCAAGTCTAGCTTATCGATAAAATTTCGATAAAATAAGCCAGTATGATTATTTTACTTCGCACATTAAGATTCAGTAATCATGCGATAAAAAGTTTTTTATTTTAGCCATTTGGCATTTTATGAATATCGAAGTGCACTTAACTGGATAATTAGAATAATAAAAATCAGTAATTTAGTGTATTAACCTATAGGAATAGGATTTAATTGGATGAAAAGTTTTAAAATTGCGATTGCTCAATTCTCTCCACATGTCGGCAATCTGGATGCAAATGCGCAAAGAATGATTGAGTTGGCCAGTCAGGCCAAAGAAGATAAAGCGGATCTGATCATCTTTCCTGAGCTTTCAACACTGGGCTACCCTGCAGAAGATTTATTAATTCGCCCAAGTCTGGTGAAACGTACCAAGGCGGCTTTTGAAAAACTGACTGAAGTAAAAGATATTGTCATGGTCTTTGGTTTTGTCAATCAAACCGAAGATGGTCAGCGTTATAACTCAGCTGCTGTCATGAAAGATGGCGAAGTGCTGGGGATCTATAACAAGCAAGTGCTGCCAAATTATGGGGTATTCGATGAAAAGCGCTATTTTGGCGAAGGTCATCAGCACCTGGTTTTTGAGTATCTCGGACACAAATTTGGCATACTGATCTGTGAAGATGTCTGGTCTTTAGCGACCGTTCAGCAACTGGCTAAATTGAATGTTGACACCGCTTTGGTACTCAATGCCTCTCCATATGAAGTAGGTAAGCCCCAACATCGTATTGAAACCATGGCGGCCTTAGTCAAGCAGCTGAATATCAATCTGGTGTACTGTAACCAAGTTTGTGGACAGGATGATTTGATCTTTGATGGTACCAGCTTTGTGCTGAACAAATCTGGTGAGGTAGCTGTACGGGCCCCCAGCTTTCAGGAAAAACTGGCGATTGCCGAGTATGATGCTGAAAAGCTTCAATTCAAGACAGGTAGCATCGCTCCTGCCTTAGACACCATGGCTGAGATTTATCAAAGCCTGGTCATGGCAACACGTGATTATGTACAGCGCTCCGGCTTTCCTGGTGTAATTCTAGGGCTGTCTGGCGGTATTGACTCTGCCCTGACTCTGGCAATTGCCGTAGATGCACTTGGTGCAGATAAAGTTCAAGCTGTGATGATGCCTTATACTTATACCGCACAAATCAGTGTGGAAGATGCAGCTGCTCAGGCCAAAAATATGGGCGTGACTTTCGGTATTGCCGAAATCAATCCAGTGGTAAACGGCTTTATGCAGGTGCTGTTCCCATTCTTTGGTAATGCTCCAGTCGATGCGACCGAGGAAAACCTGCAAGCACGCTCGCGTGGTACTTTATTGATGGCTCTGTCCAACAAATTTGGTAACCTGGTGCTGGCAACTGGCAATAAATCCGAAATTTCTGTAGGTTATTGCACCCTGTATGGCGACATGGTGGGTGGTTATGCTGTTCTGAAAGACGTGTATAAAACTATTGTGTTCGAATTGGCGAAATACCGTAACAGCATTTCAGAAACGCCAGTAATTCCAGAACGTGTCATTACACGTCCGCCTTCAGCAGAATTGCGCCCAGATCAGGTCGACCAAGACTCTTTACCTGCCTACGACATTCTGGATGCGATCTTGTATTCTTATATTGAAGAAGATATGAGTCAGGACGATATTATTGCTAAAGGCTTTGATGCTGAAGTGGTGAAGAAAGTGATTCGTCTGGTTGATACCAATGAATACAAGCGTCGCCAAGGAGCAATTGGTCCGCGTATCAGTTCACGGTCTTTTGGTCGTGAACGCCGCTATCCACTCGTCAATGGCTGGAAAGCAGGAAACTAAGTCTGTTTCGATGAGATAAATTAAAATCGTTCCAGCGAGTGCTGGGACGATTTTTTATGCCGTACTAAAGATTCAAGATCATATCTCACATCAAATAAAACTGATATGTTGAGAACATGTGCAAAATTAGTAGATACTTCAAGTATTATTTATGATTTTCTTTGCAATGCTTTTCTATAGACAAAAAAAGAGACCAAGCTGAGAGCTTGGTCTTTAAAAATGGTGGCTATGACGAGACTTGAACTTGTGACCCCCGCATTATGAGTGCGGTGCTCTAACCAACTGAGCTACATAGCCGTAAACTGTGTGCGCATTATCGTAATTTAAGCGTGTATCGTCAAGCATTTTAGAACACAAATGTTCAGACTTTATGCAAATACCCAATAAACTTTTAAAATATAAACAATAAAGCTTTTTTAGTAGGTAATTCACGTATTCATAACACTATTTATTGCTTATAGGATTCATCAAATGCATAAAATCAAAATACTTATTTCAGTAACTGGACTTTCATGTCTCAGTGCCTGTCAGATCATTTCCCCGATTTTTGTAGATTACAATGGCGTCAGACGCGATGTCGCACAGTGGATTAACCAGCAGCAACTGATGAGCATGCAGCAGAAACGTTCTTTGGCACAACTCAGCAGAGCACAGCAGAAAATCAAACGCTATCCGGAATATGAGCAAACTCAACGACTGGAAGTGACCCGAGAAAATCAGATCGCCTTACATTGTGCACGTTTGTATGTGACAGAACATAAAATCCGGCAGCTGCAGCAGCAAATTTATGCAGATGAAACCCAAACCATTTTAAATCGCTATGAACAGCTGTCACCGCAAATAAAACTAGACCCCGCCTCTATTCAATGTGACTGACCGCAATTTTGGGTAAGCTGATTTTTTACATATAAATGATTCACTTAGATTCCATCAATAATCCGATTAAAGCACTGTTAGCAGATGCTTTACTCTTCAATCTATTAGATCTTATACCTATGTATTTACTTGGTTTTATTTTTATAAAATACAGGCTATGATCAAAGTATAAACAATTATTCGTATTCCAGTTCAACGCGTCACAATTTATAACTCTTACTTCTTCTCAGGAGAATTCTAATGCCTTTTGAACATATTTTAGTACCCATCGACGGTTCAGAAACATCTTATGCTGCAGTAGATAAAGCAGTAGAAATTGCCAAAGCATTCAACAGTAAAGTAACAGTCGTTCAGGTGCTGGCACTGGATCCTTATATCGCTGCAGAATATATCTCTGCGGCACAGACCAATGACCTGATTGAACGTGCCCGCACTTCAATCTTAAAAACCTTGGATGAAGCCAAAGCAAAATTCTCTGCGTCAGGTATTGAAGTGGATACACAGCTGCTTGAAGGTCAAGTGATTCACAGTGAGATTCTGGCAGCCGCAAAAGATTTAAATGCTGATCTGATTGTAATCGGTTCCCATGGCCGTACTGGCTTCAAAAAACTGTTCCTTGGTAGCGTAGCGCAAAGTATTCTTGGACAGGCGGACATTCCAGTCATGGTGATTCGCAAGTAAATAATCTTATAAATTTCCATTTATACAGACCTCCACTTCTCAAAAAGTGGGGGTTTTATATTTCAATCTGACCATTCCATTGATAGCGTTTTAAATCCACACGCTCACCTCTTAGAACAACTCCTTCCTGCATGAGTTTTTGCTGCTGGATATTGTGGCCATGTTGATCCTGTTGCTTCAGACTGATTTTCGCCTGAGCATTGATGACCCGATACCAGGGAATATCGCTATCAGGTTCTAAATGGCTTAATACTCGTCCGACCAAGCGTGCATGTTTAGGCAAACCTGCCAGTCTGGCAATCTGTCCATAAGTAGCGACTTTGGCATACGGAATCTGATTCACCACAGCCAAAATCATCTCTGCCATTTCCTGACTGGCTGAAGCTATTTTGATCACTGGCATGTTTTAATAACCCGTTTAAATGAAAATATACCTGTCTCCTTAAAAAACTCTCTGAGAATAATCAAGCCTGCTTATACATTTAGGCTTGTTCGATTCTTTGCCTCAACAGAAAATCCCATAATATTTTGATATTATATTTAGAAGTTATCCGGGTTTTCCAATCGTTTGACTTCCTGAACCTTGTCTGGATGATGCACCGTAGCGACGCCATCTTCATCTTTTTGATCAATCATGATATCAGGCTGAAAGACGGTGATGGTTTCATTTCCTTTGGTATCTTCCCCGACAATATAGCGAAAGCCCTTACGGTTCAGCTTGTGGCACATGCGTTGATACCAGCCTTTGAAGCCCTCAGTTTCTTCATTGGGATTATAGTAAAAGGCATTCATCACTGCAGGTAAGCCCAAGCCACATACCACACCAGACAATAGCACCACAATAAAGGTATAGCCCACCAGAATACTGCTATAGGCTTCCAGTTGTGGAACATTGGCTACAGCTAAAATGAGTGCCAGGGAAATCCCGCCCCGTACTCCGCCCCAAGACAGAATGGTTAAACTGCCGTTATAGCTTTTCTTGCTGACTTTTGGAAACATAGCAAAGGCCAGATAGTTAGCTGCAAAACGGGCCAAATGCAGAATTACAAAGGCCACCATTCCGCCCAGAACCAGGCTGGTACTCAAGTCCAGAATAAACAATTCCAGACCAATCAGGGTAAACAGGAATGAATTAATAATTCCTTCAACAGTATGCCAGAAATGATTAACATCACCAATTTCAGCATCAGCCAGGATTTCTTTCCATTTATTACCGACAATCAAGCCACCAATTACACAAGCAATTGGCGCTGAAGCATGGGCCAGTAATGCCACCAGATATGAACCGCAGGCCAGCAAGGCTGTGGTCAGAATAAGCGACTCCATTTCATGCTTGCCGCGCAGAATTCGCAAGATCGCAAAACCAAATCCCAGACCGATCAGCACTGCCACCACAATCTCATAAAGCAGGGTTTGCAGTACCCCCAAGACCGTAAAGTTTTCACCTTGCAGAACATTGAGCAAAGTCATAAATAGGGCAATACACATCGCATCATTAAATAGTGATTCGCCTTCCAGCTTGACAATCAGATGATGCGGTGCGCGAACCGAACTCAATACCCCTTTAATACCGATCGGGTCTGTGGCACCCAAAGCCGCACCGAGCAACAGTAAAACCAGCAGGTCGACATGCTTACCAATCAGGAATTGATAACCATATAAGGCCACACCAAAGAATACCGCACAAAACACCAAAGCCAGTCCAGCCAGAATACTGATGGGCCGCCAGTGGTTACGCAAATCCGAGACCTTAAACTTCAGTGCAGATGAGGTCAGAATAAAGCAGATCACGCCATTGATCAGAAAATCATAAAAATCCACATGACGAACAGCCTGCTCGATATTGTCAATATTGATGCTAAAGAATGGATTGCCATGCAGTAAACTGGCACCCCACTGCAAAATAAAAACAAAAATTGCCGAGACAATCGGAACGCCGATCGCTTGTGGAAAGCCTAAAACACGCTTATTAAACATGGTTGTGGCAATGGACAAGGCAAAGACGACTGTGAGTAGCTGAAGAAAAAAGAAATTTCCCATTCGGTTTCCTAAAATCGGGCGAGATGGAGCACTATGCGCAGAGCGGCATTGTTAAAATAGAGGTTTGAATAGCAGCGTATTCTGACAAAACAAGTTTAATCCTCTTTTTATCGAATTGAGTTAAGTTTCTTTTCAGTATTTCCGAATGATGATTTAACATACAGATCAGCACTTGGCTTTTGCTTTCCTCCCCTTTCTATTTTGAATTTCTCTCCCATGCATCAAACTGTCAAAACCATTTTCCGCCTCTGTTTTGCAAGTGTGATTTTTCTGGTCACCTTGTCCTTATGTTTTACCAGCTTCGCTAAAATTCAGGAAATTCTACAAGCAGGACAGCATTATCAGCAGGCAACCAGCATTCCCCTAAAAAGTACCGCTAGCGAACAGTATGTTCTGGTATCTAATAACCAGCGACCGGACAATGCTATTTTCATTCTGATAGCAGGAAATGGTTATGTGGCCAAAATTAATTGTGAGCATTACAGCACTTTATGCAGCGATGATTATAATCAGTCGCATACCCGCCAAATCCAGAGCATTGACCTCATTAAAGCAGGAAACCTGTTTTATATTGAAAAAATCCAGTTTAGAGACAGCCGGACCGGCAAAGAAACTACTCTTAAATATTCCAAACAGGATATTCAGCAGTTTTATCAGAATGACATCAGCAACCTGAAATATACGGTCTTTGCAATTACCCTGTTTGCTTTGGCTGCGTTATTTGTCAGTATCAAAATATTAAGAAATTTCCGACGTTTTCTGTACAAATAAAAAAGGAGCCTAAAGCTCCTTTTTTATAAGCAAATGAACTAAATATTTTGATTAAAGGTATCGCAATTCGCAATCTGACCGGATTGCAAGCCTGTATTAAACCAATGTACTCGCTGTGCGCTGCTGCCATGAGTAAAGCTGTCCGGTACCACCTGTCCGCGCGCACGTTTCTGTAAATAGTCATCACCAATTTTATGTGCAGCATCCATGGCTTCCTGCACATCACCCTGTTCCAGAAACTGGGTTCGCTGATGATTATGGTAGGCCCAGACTCCGGCCAGACAGTCTGCCTGCAATTCCTGACGTACTGAAAGCTGATTACTCTGCACTTCGCTTGCCTGCTGACGCGCCTGTTGTACTTGAGAGGAAATACCTAAAATTGTCTGGATATGATGACCTACTTCATGGGCCACAACATAGGCCAGCGCAAAGTCCCCAGCCTGATCATTACGGGAAAGTTCAGTGGCATTCTGTTCTCCGCTAATGCCCATCTGAGTACGCATATCTTTAAAGAACGCGGTATCGATATATACTTTCTGGTCTGCCGGACAGTAGAAAGGGCCCATCGCCGCCTGAGCCGTACCGCAACCTGAATTCACGATACCATTAAACAAGACCAGTTTCGGAGGAACATACTGCTGGTTTAACTGCTGCTGGAACACCTGATTCCAGGTATCTTCAGTATCTGCCAATACGGTTCCGACAAACTCAATCGATTCCTGCTGCTCCGGGGTGGGATTTTCCAGTCCACGGGTTTCTGTTGCACCCGAGATACCCTGAGTGACCTGTTTGGTAGTTTGATAGGTTTGTTGTGGATCAACGCCAAAAAACTTCCAGGCCACAAAGGCCACAATCAACCCGACAATACTGATTCCGCCCGCTTTGGCACCACCACCGCGACGGTCTTCTACATTACTACTGACACGACGACCTTTCCAACGCATAGCCTTTCCCTTCTTTTAATCTGCTCAATATCCAGATATTTCTGTATCTTAAGCTTTTGATGATTTGGGCCAAATCTTTTGGATCATGGCAACTATAAGCAATACCGCCATGCCCGCAATAAAACCAATGACCAGATTAATTAATGTGGGAGTAACTGCACCGATAATATTTCCAACATTTGGAATGTGTTGTATATGATCAACAGAATCTTCAGTTAAATGATGAAACCACGGAATAGTATGGGCAATAATCCCGCCGCCCACCAAAAACATGGCAATGGTTCCCACGATCGTCAGTGTTTTCATTAATTTTGGAGCAAAAGCCAGTAATCCACGTCCAATGCTTTGCTTAAAACCCGATGCCTGCTCAGTCAGATACAATCCCAGATCATCGATTTTGACAATCATGGCTACAAATCCATACACACCCACGGTCATTAAAATAGCAATCAGTGAAAGTACCATGACTTTCGTACCAAAAGCTGCAGTCGCCACAGTGCCTAATGAAATCACCACAATTTCAGCAGACAAAATAAAATCGGTACGAATCGCACCTTTGATTTTGTCTTTCTCGAACTTGAGCAAATCAGTTTCAATGGCAGAGAATTCTGCTTCAGCAGTTTCTTTGGTCTGGGCTTTTTTATGTTTTAGGCTGTGCAGTACTTTTTCCACACCTTCATAACATAGAAACAAACCACCAATCATCAGTAAAGGATTGATGAGCCATGGAGCTACCACACTAATGAGTAAGGCTAAAGGAACAAGAATCAGTTTATTAACAAAAGACCCTTTGGCAACTCCCCACACGACAGGCAGTTCACGCTCGGAGCGTACACCACTGACTTGCTGGGCATTCAATGCCAGATCATCACCGAGGACGCCTGCTGTTTTTTTTGCTGCCATTTTACTCATGACAGCGACATCATCCAGAACAGTAGCAATATCATCTAATAATAGTAATAAACTGCTCGCCATACTTATTATCCTTATCGTATTTCAGCTTATTTTAATCAATATTCTTAAAAATATTGTATTCACTTGTTTAATTTATAAGATTTTTTTACTACAGCTTTTTTTCTGGCTGACAATCAAAAACAGAATGCCGTACAATGTTGCCATTCGTTAAAATACAGCTGTAGTACTGACTACCCTTTGGAATAGATAATGAGTAATCAAGATAATCGTCCAGTGATCTTGACGGGCGACCGTCCTACCGGACAACTCCACCTCGGCCACTTTGTGGGTTCATTACGCTCTCGTGTAGGTCTGCAGGATTCCCATCATCAACACTTGTTACTTGCGGATGCCCAAGCCTTAACCGATAACGCGGACAATTTTGAAAAGGTACGCCGTAACATTATTGAAGTGGCAACTGATTATCTGGCTGTGGGTATTGATCCAACCAAAACCACCATTTGTGTTCAGTCATGTTTACCTGCCTTAAACGAACTGACCATGCTTTACCTCAATTTCGTGACCGTTTCACGTTTAGAGCGTAACCCGACCATCAAATCTGAAATCCAGATGCGTGGTTTTGAACGTGATATTCCAGCCGGCTTCTTATGCTACCCGGTGGCTCAGGCTGCTGACATCACAGCCTTCAAGGCCACTGTGGTTCCTGTGGGTGAAGATCAGATTCCAATGATCGAACAGACCAACGAAATCGTACGACGTTTAAACCGTCAAATTGGTCATGACCTGTTACCAGAATGTAAGGCGCTTCTTTCCAATGTTGGTCGCCTGCCTGGTTTTGATGGTAAAGCAAAAATGTCAAAATCTTTGGGCAATACCATTGTGCTGGATGCGACAGATAAAGATATCAAGAAAGCAGTAAACGCCATGTATACCGATCCGAATCATCTGCGCATTGAAGATCCTGGTCAGGTAGAAGGCAATGTAGTATTTACTTATCTAGATGCTTTTGATCCAAATAAAGAAGAGCTGGAAGAACTCAAAGCTCATTATCGTCGTGGCGGTTTAGGTGATGGTACGGTAAAAAAACGTCTGGAAGGCATTCTTAAAGAATTGATTGGTCCAATTCGTGAGCGTCGTATTGAACTGGCTAAAGATCCAGACTACATCATGGATATTCTGAAAACCGGAACTGATAAATGTCGCGATATTACTCAGGCAACACTGGATGAAGTTAAATCTGGACTCGGCGTATTCCATTTTTAAATATAAAAAATTGCTTTTAAAAGCTCTTCTGATGAAGAGCTTTTTTATTTAAGTTGAAAATGCGCAGTAATAATGCAAATATCCCCACATAATCTCCATAGTTTTAACCTTATTTAACATGTATTAACATGAATACTGATGAGTCATATGAGAATGCATCCTATTATGATCATATTCAGTAAGGAATCAGATTTAACTCTCTCCACAGTTAATGAAGTAGTTTGAAAGACGTTCCTTTTTCTACGCAATGACAACCCCAATCATTGCGTTTTTTTTGTCTTGAAGTTTTGAGTATATTTTATTTCAAGCATAAAAAAACCCGCCAGAGCGGGTTTTTTGTATTCAGCACTTAAGCATTTTTATGACGCATATGCGGGAACAGGATTACATCACGGATACTTGCTGCATTGGCAAAAATCATCACCAGACGGTCAATACCGATGCCCTCACCTGCGGTTGGAGGAAGACCGTATTCTAGTGCTTCGACAAAGTCTGCATCGTAATGCATGGCTTCATCATCACCAGCATCTTTTTCAGCAACCTGTGCCTGGAAACGTTCAGCCTGATCGATTGGATCATTTAACTCCGAGAAGCCATTTGCCAGTTCACGGCCACCGATGAAGAATTCAAAACGGTCAGTAATGTGCGGATTATGATCATTACGGCGCGCCAATGGAGAGGTTTCCGCTGGATATTCTGTAATGAACGTTGGCTGACGCAATTTGGTTTCTACGGTTTCTTCAAATACCATCGTTTGCAGTTTGCCCAGACCAAAACCTGGCTTCACCTGCTCTTTCAATTCTTCCTGAAGGAATTTTGCCAGGAACTCACGGTCATTGACATTTTCAGGAGTAAATTGTGGGTTATTTTCAAGAATCGCATCAAACATTGAAATTTTCTTGAATGGACCTTTGAAGCTATACACTTCATCACCATAAGGCACGTCAGTGGTGCCCAAGATATCAATCGCCAGACGCTCCAGCATTTGCTCGGTCAATTCCATCAAGTCTTTGTAATCTGCATAAGCCTGATAGAATTCAATCATGGTGAATTCAGGGTTATGACGGGTAGAAACACCTTCGTTACGGAAGCTACGGTTAATTTCAAACACACGTTCAAAACCACCGACTACCAAACGTTTTAAATAAAGCTCTGGCGCAATACGCAAGAACAATGGCATATCTAATGCATTATGATGTGTTTCGAAAGGACGCGCAGATGCACCGCCTGGAATCACATGCATCATTGGCGTTTCAACTTCCATATAGCGTTTTTCAGTCAGGAAGGCACGGATACCTGCCACAACTTTGGCACGAATTTCAAAAGTCTTACGCGTTTCTTCATTGACGATTAGATCAAGATAACGTTTACGATACTTTACTTCAGTATCGTTCAGGCCATGGAACTTGTCTGGAAGCGGACGCAATGATTTGGTCAATAATTCAAAATGCTCGATATGTACATACAGATCGCCTTTACCCGAACGACCGATATAACCTTCCACTGCGATGATATCGCCTAGGTCCAGACCTTTAATGGTAGCAAGTACATCTTCTGGGAGTTCTTTACGCGCCACATAAAGCTGAATACGACCGGTCATGTCCTGGATCACGATAAATGAACCACGGTTCAACATCACACGACCGGCAACTTTAACGTAGACTTTTTCGCCTGCTTCAATTTCTTCTTTAGATTTATCAGCGAACTGGTCTTGTAAATCCTGGGCATAATGCTCACGCTTAAAGGTATTCGGCCATGGGCTCTTACCTGTTTCTTGTGCCTGAGCTTCGATTTGCTTTAACTTGGCATGACGCTGTGCAATTAAATCGTTTTCGGAAATGATTTGTTCAGAAGTCGATTGAGCGTTAGTTTGCGTCATCTCTGCCTCGAATAAGATTAGTTAAAAAATAGATGTTGCATAGAATAGCAGAAATCGTTCCCAAATCGTAGCGCAAACCCTTCCACGAACCGGCTTTTCTTTGGAAATATCTACTATCCCCTTCTTTTTGCAATTCAGTTGCATCCATCTGCCACCCTGTTAAATTTCTTTTGCCCAATTTTTTGCAGCATTCGGCTGCTCTCAACTACGATTAAAGTCCAAAGCAAAGAGGTTTTACATAAAATTATTGGAGTGTGAAACGGCGGCTTAGACCAATAGCTAACTGTCTTGTACAGCTAGACGTTTTACAATGATGCTCAGATTGAAGAAGGCATGCCCATCCACAAATAAGCAATATGGCATGTCTCATAAAAATGAGTAATAAACTATGTCTAAGATTTTGTTTTTACATGGCTTAGATTCCTCGAAAGAATCCACCAAGTTCCATGCTATCGATATAGCCCCTAAATACTGTATCGATGTCGATTACCGAAATCTGAGCTATAGTTCGGTTACCGAGTTTTATCATGAGACGATTGAAACCATCAAACCGGATATTCTGGTCGGACACAGTCTGGGCGGCTATTGGGCATTGAAAATGTCCCATGCCCATCAGATTCCATGCGTCATTGCAAATCCCAGCCTGCAACCCAATTTTCGTGATGACTATCCTGCAATTTGCGACAGTGATTTGCAGCACGATATTCCGCAAATGGCTTATCTGGAATTAGGCGATGAAATTCTGGATATGCATGCTGTACAAGCTCAGCTGGAAGATTATATGCAGATTCATGCTATTGATGGCGGACATCATCGTCTGGAACACCCAGAACAGGTGAACGAGCTGATTCAGGAAATCGAATATCATTTTATCCGACAATAAAAAAGCCCCAATATCCGGGGCTTCTTTATATGCTTTAAGCTTAGGCTACTGCAGCTTCAGGCTGGGATTTATCATCCAGTACTGACCAGATCTCCATGCCTAATTCCATATGCAGGTCAGGAAGATCAAGGAAGATACTTGCACCTAGAACTTCATGCTGGCATTTTTGAGCCAGTTCATGAACCGCTTTTAGAGTTCCACCAGTTGCCAGAACGTCATCCACAATAATTACTTTTTGGGATTGAACTTCCGCAGACATTTCTAACCGATCCAGCCCATATTCCAGGCTATAACCGACACCGACCACTGGAGGTGGTAATTTCCCTGCTTTACGAACCAGCAATAAGCCTTTACCTGTACGTTGCGCTAACAAACTTGCCAAGACAAAACCACGTGCTTCAACCGCAATAAAGCTTTCTACTTCTGCCAATTTGTCAGCAGGAATGCTAGCAATCAAGGCATCAGTCAATGGACCAATATTGCTCATGAAAAGTGGTGTCAAATCATAGAAGCAAATTCCAGGTTTTGGAAAATCTTGGACCGTACGAATGTGAGACCACAAAGAAGTAGACAAATTGCTCATGGGAGATCTTAAAAAAAGAAAAGGAATGTAAGAATTTTAAACTTATTTGAGGTATGTGGACAAGCCAAGCTGTATAATAAAAACCCGATATTTAATAACAACTATTTGATTTTATTTAATTCATTTATTTTAAAAAATATTTAATCCAGACTTTAGCTATTTTAAATTACCTGAAAAGGAGAATTTTTACTGCAAGACTTTGGTCGGTCACACCAGAAAACTGTAATTTTTACTCATAATCAGATTGGTATCTTCAACCACCTACAACAGCAGATGAAAAGTAGTTTCCTGATAAAGTAGTTTCCTGATAAATAAGGAATGCGAGCTCTATTCTGCTGCTAATTTCGCTGATTAAGCTTTTATTCACTTTACTTTCTGAACAGAACTGCGTAAAAATTTAGCCAAATATGTTCACTGTTAAAAAGTTATATTCTTTTAGAGTCTTGCTATTTTATGGATTTTAAGCTGACGCCTAGAATTGCTTAGTTTTGGAGAGTTACATGAGAAAGTTTCAATGCATCGTATGCGGATGGATTTATGATGAGGCAGAAGGCTGGCCTCAAGACGGAATCGTAGCGGGAACCAAGTGGGAAGATATTCCGGATGACTGGACCTGTCCAGATTGTGGCGTGTCTAAAGTCGATTTCGAAATGATCGAAGTCTAATGACGCCCAGTTAAAGGCCATATCTATATGGTCTTTTTTTATGCCTTTCTATCATTTATACAGCATGGAGCTCTACCATATGGAAACAACTATGCATCCTATCGTCATTATTGGTTCAGGTATGGCGGGTTATGCCGTAGCACGTGAATTTCGCAAGCTGAATCCAGAGCATGAACTGCTAATGATTTGTGCCGATGATGCAGTCAATTATGCTAAACCGACGCTTTCCAATGCTCTGGCCGGCAATAAAGCACCTGAACAGATTCCACTGGGCGATGCAGCTAAAATGTCAGCACAGCTTAATATGCACATTGAACAGCACACCTGGGTCAAAGCGATTCATCCGGAAGATCATCAGCTTATTCTTGAAAAAGATGGTCAGGAAAGCACGCAACCTTATAGCAAACTGGTCTTGGCAGTCGGTGCTAATCCGGTACGTCTGGCCATTGCCGGGGACGCCAGCGATGATATTCATGTCGTCAACAATTTAAATGACTATAAAGCTTTCCGTAATAATCTGGCAGCACGTGAAGATAAGCGTGTGGTGATTTTAGGTGCCGGCCTGATTGGCTGTGAATTTGCCAACGACCTGCAAAATACCGATCACCAAGTTACAGTCATTGATTTGGCACCGCAGCCGCTTGGCCGTTTATTGCCGGAATATGTTGCCACAGCATTCCAGAAAAATCTTGAAGAAACCGGCATCCACTTTGTCTTGGGCACCACGGTCGAAAAAGTTTCTCGAGCCAATAACGGTGATTATCTGGTCACGCTGGCCAATGGCCAGTCTCTGGTCGCAGATGTGGTGTTATCTGCGGTAGGCTTGCAGCCAAATATTTCTTTGACAAAACAGGCAGACATCCATACCAGTCGCGGAGTTTTAACCACAGCACAACTGGAAACCAGTCAGGCCGATATTTATGCTGTAGGTGACTGTGCCGAAGTCAATGGAATCTTACTGCCTTACGTCATGCCCATCATGCAACAAGCTCGCGCTCTGGCAAAAACCTTGAACGGTGAACACACTGCCGTACATTATCCTGCCATGCCTGTGGCAGTTAAAACACCTGCTGCACCTTTAACGGTATTGCCTGCACCCGTCGATGTTGATGTCATCTGGGAAACTGAAGAGTTTGACGATGGCATGCTGGCTAAAGCAATTGACACCCATGGAACCTTACGCGGTTTCGTACTTTTGGGTGCCACTGCAGCCAAACAGCGTCTGGCCTTGACCAAGCAGGTTCCTGACTTGATTCCTGCGGCAGTTTAGAGGTTTAATAGCAAGGATATTTTTTAAACAAAATATCCTTTTATCAGGACAGCGACCATGTATAGCTTAGAACAGCTTAATCTTTCCCCTTATACCCCGTTCATGCATGAAACTAAGGTCGATCTTGGTAATGGGATCCAGCTACATGTCGAGGTTGGTGGCAATCCGGAACATCCTACCATTCTGCTGATTATGGGTCTGGGTGGGCAAATGCTATACTGGCCGGATTTTTTTTGTAAATCCCTGATTGATAAAGGTTATCATATTGTACGTTTTGATAATCGTGATATTGGGCTGTCTTCAAAAATCCATCATAAAGGCCCACGTCTGAACACCCTGAAAATGATGAGCCGTTTTGTTCTGGGTCTGGGCAATCAGGGTGCACCTTATGATCTGTATGATATGGCGGAAGATGTCAGTCTGCTGATTGAAAAAATGCAGTTGGGGCAGGTCTATGTGCTGGGTGCCTCAATGGGCGGTATGATTGCGCAGATTCTGGCAGCCCGCTATCCGGACAAAGTTAAAAAACTGGGGTTATTATTTACCAGCAATAACCAGCCGCTGTTACCACCACCCTTTCCCAAGCAGCTCTTTAGTTTAATTGACAAACCATCTTCAACAGATGAAGATGGTATTGTCGACCATAGCTTGAAACTGTTTAAGATCATTGGCTCACCAGGTTATGTCAATCATCTGGAGGCAGTGCAGACCGCACGCAAATTATATAAGCGAAGTTACTATCCTGCCGGTATACTTCAGCAGTTTTTAGCAATATTATGTACAGGCTCATTGCTGCAACTGGACAAGCAAATCAAACAAGATACCCTGGTGATCCATGGTTCTCGAGATCGATTGCTACCTCCTAGCCATGGCAAGGCCGTTGCGAAAGCAATTTCAGGGGCTAAATTTGAATTAATTGATGGAATGGGGCATGATATCCCACCGCATTTTATTCCATATCTTAGCGAATTATTTGCTGATCATTTTAAATCATAAACATTAGGACACTATGGCTGCATTACCATCCCTAAGACAGCTGTCATACCTCGTAACACTGTCAGAGACGCTGCATTTTACAGAAGCTGCTCGCCGCTCGTTTGTCACCCAGTCTACCTTGTCTGGCGGCATCATGGAGCTGGAGCGTTTACTCGGTGGCGTACTTGTTGAACGCGACCGTCAGAATGTTCGTTTAACGCCTCTTGGTGAACAAGTGGTTGCTCGCGCACGTGTTCTACTGGCCGATGCTCAGGATCTAATGCGTTTAAGTCGTGAGATGAGTGAACCCTTAACCGGTGATTTACATCTCGGAATCATTCCAACGATCGCTCCTTTCCTGTTGTCCCAGCTGCTAGACGAAGTGCATAAACAGTTACCAAAAATTCAGTTGCATCTGCATGAAGCACAAAGTGAAAAGATTGTAGAAAAGCTGGAACACGGTAATCTGGATATGGTGGCACTGGCATTGCCTTTCGACACCCGTGGTCTGAAAGTCGCTGAAATTGCCAAAGAGAATCTGTATCTGGTTTATCAAAAATCTGATCAGCATGCGGCACAAGCCAATTCTCTGGCAGATCTGGACCTGTCTCGCCTGATGTTACTTGAAGAAGGTCATTGCCTGCGTGATCATGCTTTAAGTGCCTGCCCGATTGGTGAGCGTAAAAATGATCATCGGCTAAAAGCCAGCTCACTGCCGACTTTAATCGAAATGGTTTCAGCCAATCTTGGTTTTACCCTGTTGCCTGAAATTGCGATCCATACCAATATGGTAAAAGCTAACCCTGAGATTCAGGTAAAAGCCATCGAGTCAGCCCCAAGTCGTACCTTGGCATTGGTAACCCGTAAAAGCACTCCGCTACAAAGCGAGTTTGATGTGTTGTTACAGATTTTCCAGAAGATTACCCGTCACGACGGCGCTTAATCCCAGTATGATAAAAAGGAGCAACAAGCGTGCTCCTTTTTTTATATCCTAAAACTCATACTCCAACTCAAATAAAGCCAGCAAGGCCTCAGGTTGAACATGAGTAAAAATATTCCGAGATAGAAGATAAGCAGTCTAAAATAAATATCAGATCATTTCATTTACTGCACCTGCACCTATTCTGCAGCACAGTTAAATCCTCTTTTCAGAATGAAAAAGAGGCTGAAGATTCAGCCTCTGGAAATACCTAAACCTATTTAAACAGCTCTAGCAAAACACGTTGTGCATTATGCGGCTTTTCACCTTCTTGCGGATGTGCTCGCACCCAGGTTCCATCACCTTGCAATAACCAGGCTTGCTGGTTATCTTTCAGGTAATTAAAAAGACCCTGCTGATAGATACGTTTTTTCAAGCCTTCATCTTCTATCGGGAAACAGGCTTCGACCCGGTTAAACAGGTTACGATCCATCCAGTCGGCACTTGAACAGTAAATCCGTGCATTGCCATTATTGCTGAAATAATACACACGGGTATGCTCCAGGAAACGCCCGACAATTGAACGTACCCGAATATTTTCAGACAGGCCCGGTAATCCCGGACGCAAACTGCAAATCGAACGGATAATCAGGTCAATCTGCACCCCGGCCTGAGAGGCCTCATAAAGTTTATTAATCAATTGCATTTCGGTCAGGGCATTGACTTTGACGATGATCTGCGCCGGCTTACCTGCCTGGGCAAAGGCAATTTCATTATCGATATAGTTCAGTAACTGGGCATGCAAGGTAAACGGCGCATGTAGCAGCTTTTTCAGCTTGGCCATTTTCCCCATACCGGTCAGTTCCTGGAAAATCCGATGCACATCTTCACACAGGTCTTTGTCCGTAGTTAACAGCCCATAGTCGGTATAGATTCGCGCATTGCCGGCATGATAGTTACCGGTACCCAGATGCACATAGCGCACCAGTTTATTATTTTCCCGGCGTACCACCAGAATCATCTTGGCATGGGTCTTGTAGCCCACAATGCCATACACCACCACCGCACCCGCTTCCTGCAGTACATTGGCGACTTCAATATTGGATTCCTCATCGAAACGCGCGCGCAATTCAATCACTGCCGTGACTTCTTTGCCATTACGGGCAGCTTCAGCCAGTACCTGCACAATTTCAGAATCCGGTCCGCTACGATATAAGGTCTGTTTGATCGCCAAGACTTGTGGATCACGTGCCGCTTCACGTAATAATGAAATGACCGGTGCAAAAGATTCAAACGGATGATGCAGCAAGATATCCTGTTTCTGCATTGCACTAAAAATATTTTCAGATTTTTTTAGTACTTTGGGAATAACCGGCGTATGCGAGTCATAGCGTAAATGTGGACGCTTAAAGTTAGACAGCAAACGTGCCAGATTGACCGGGCCAGCAACTTTATAAAGCTGATCCTCATCCAGATCAAATTCATTCAGCAGATATTCATAAATATGCTGTGGACAGTTTTCTGTGACTTCCAGACGTACCGCTCGACCAAACCGGCGTGAACTGAGTTCACCTTTGAGTGCCTTGGCCAGATCTTCCACATCTTCATTCAAGGCCAGATCGGCATTACGGGTAACACGGAACTGATAACAGCCGGTCGCCGTCATACCCGGAAACAGATCGGAGACATGCTCGTGAATAATGGCAGACAGCATCACATGATGTTCTTTGCCATCGGTCAGTTCATCGGGCAAACGTACCACGCGTGGCAATGACCGCGGTGCAGGCACTACGGCCAGATCAATCTGACGACCAAAGGCGTCTTTACCTTCCAGCGTCACAATAAAGTTCAGTGATTTATTCACCAGCCGCGGGAATGGATGCGCTGGGTCTAGGCTGATCGGCGTGAGAACCGGCGCCACCTGCTCCTGAAAATATTTTTTAACCCAGGCAGATTGTGCTGGAGTCAGCTCACCACGGCGCAGGAAACAAATATCTTCCTCACGCAGTTTTGGCAAAATTTCTTCATTCAAAATACGGTACTGACGCTCAATCGCGGCATGCGCAGTTTTAGAAATCTGCTCCATGACCTGCTTGGGTGTGAGACCATCCGGGCTGCGGCTTTCATTTCCCAGATCAAGCTGCTCTAAAACACCTGCAACGCGAATTTCAAAAAACTCGTCCAGATTACGCGAGAAAATCAACAGGAAATTCATGCGTTCGAGCAATGGATGTAAAGGATCGACAGCCTGTTCCAGAACGCGTAAATGAAAGTCCAGGATAGACAGTTCACGATTGATATAACGATCATTATACGTATATTCGGGCTGTACTGAAGTGCTGCTGGCTGCCGTATTCATATCAAACCTACGTGGATTTAAAATTGTGCTTATCGTTCCAAGTATGCTTCAATTTTATGACAATTTCATAAAAAAAGCCCAAATAATTGGGCTTTCTCTCTAAATAATATCTTAAGGTAATTCTGCATAACGCATATAACGCTTAATCATCCGCTTACGTGCATTTAAAGCAGACGAGTTACGATGATCCTGAAAATATTTCGGATTGGTGAGAATGGCAGCCAGAAAGATAGCCTGATCCTGGGTCAGGCTTTGCGCGGTTTTACCAAAATAATGTTTGGCCGCGGCTTCCACTCCATAGATGTTGTCCCCGAACTCGATCGAGTTCATATACACTTCCAGAATTCTCTGTTTGGACCACATGCGTTCCATCATCCAGGTGGCGACAGCTTCTTGTCCTTTACGTACAAATGAACGCTTATTGACGAGGAACAGGTTTTTCGCCAGTTGCTGGGAAATGGTGGAACCTCCTGCGACGACTCGGCCTTGATCCCGGTTTTTATTCAGCGCCTGTTGAATGCCCTCCCAGTCAAAACCATGGTGATGAATAAATTTTCCATCTTCCGCAGTGACAATTGCACGTTTCAGATTCAGGCTGATCTCGTCGTAGGGCCGCCACTGATGCTGAATCGGTTTGGAAGGTTCTGACCAGTAATCGATCCGCATCATCATGGTGGTGTTTACCGGATGGGTGCGCCACCAGGCCAGACTGGCAAAGATCCACAATTGAACCAGCAGGATCACACTGACGATGACGAGCATCGTGCGGATCAGAAAGGCTTTCATGTCAGTGCGTTACTCCTGAAAATTTAATTTTTCGTGTTAAGCTTATTCGAAATATACAATCACAGCAAAAAAATAGCATGTCTGAATACTCTCCCCCTGTCGCACATCGCAAACTTGATATGCATCTCTGGTGGATTACCGCCATTTTAATCGGCATCAATGTGGGATTATTTGTCTGGCAAGTCATGCATGGCATGGACGTGACCCAACCGAGTACCCGAGATGCTATTCTCTGGGGTGCAGATTATGCACCTTTAACTTATATAGCGGAACCCATGCGCTTGTTTAGCAGCATGTTTTTTCATTTTGGCCTGATTCATCTGATGTTGAATATGTGGGCCTTGTATATTTTTGGTAGTGTGGCCGAACAACTTTTTGGCCGGATGTATTTTATCGGCTTATATCTCTGCGCCGGTCTGATGGGTAGTCTGCTCAGTGGTTATATAAATATTCAAAACAGCTATAACCTGATTGAAGGTGGTGTCGCCAATCCAGATCTATTACCTGCAGTCAGTGCCGGGGCATCTGGTGCTGTGATGGGACTCGGGGCTTCACTGACAGTGCTGGCCTTATTGCCGATGCTACCCCAGCAACGCTTTATTCTGGATAAAAAAACCCTGGTAATGGTTCTGGGTCTAAACCTGGCATTGGGCTTTATGATCAGCGGAATCAACAATGCCGCCCATATAGGCGGCATGCTGATGGGTGCTTTGCTCACCCTGTTATGGTATATGGGTCAAAAAATGCAGCGTAGCCGCCTGTTCAATCTGATAGCCTTGTGTATCGGTTTTGGGCTGTGTGTCCTGCTTTATCAATATAACCTAGTCTTGCTTGAACCCATTCGTCCACTCTGGCAAGAAATGCTGGAACTCATGCAGCAGCAGTTACAACTTTAAATCAGAACCGGTTTAAAAGCCCAAGAGATGAATCTTACTGATTCATCTCGCGCAAGCTTTGTAAAGGCGGAATATCCGACAGATAACTCAGACGATAACGGCCAATTAACATACATAAAACGGTCATAAAGATCGGCAGGATAATCCAGATTTCCCAATGCGGCTGAATCATCAAATCCATTTTATAGCTGGCAATTGCACTGATGACTTCGGCAAACAGGCAGGAAACAATTCCGGCAAACAGCCCGATAAAACCAATTTCCAGACTCATCATGGTCTTCAGTTTCTGCTTGGAACTACCAAATGAACGTAGCAAAGCCACTTCACGTTTGCGTTCATCCATTAACAGGTTCAAACAGGCCATCAGCACCAGAAAACCGGAAATACTGACCAGTACCGCCAGAATCGTCACGATTTGCACCAGCACATTCACAAGGCGTTTGATCTCTTCCAGAATCAGGCTGACATCAATAAAAACCGTGTTGGAAAATTGCTGGATTACCGACACCAGTTTGCCTTTATCTGTCTCCGGCACATAAAAACTGCCCAGATAACTGCCTGCATTGGCATCCATGCTATTCGGGGCAAAAATAAAGAAAAAGTTCGGACTAAAACTTTCCCACTCGACGGTTCTTAGATTAACGACTTTAGCTTCCAGTATGCCTTCAGGCAGACTGAAACTGAGTTTATCTCCTATCTTAATGCCTAATTCTTCGGCCGTATTGGCCTCGACTGAAACCTCACCCGGCTGTTTTAATTCTGCCTTACCCTGAACAATGACATTATCCTGAGGATAGCGGTTTGACTGGGTCAGATTCAGCTCACGCTTTAAGGTATTGCTGCTTTTGACCAGTTCATCAGCAAAAGGCTGATCATTTTTGGCGACCAGACGCCCGCGAATATTCGGATAGAGTGGTGTGCTTTTCCAGCCATTCTGCTCCAGTTGGGCTTTCAGGGCTGGCATCTCAAAAGGTGGTAAACCATAAACAAACTGGTTCGGCGTACCTTCTGGTAACTGTTGCTGCCAACGATCTAGCAGATCAGTACGTAATACTGCCAGTACCGTAATCAGGCTCAGACCCAAAGCTAACGCCGTAATCTGCAAGGCGGTATGTGAAGGTGTTCTGACATACGATGATAGATTTAGCTTCATATTCCGCAGCAGCTTTAACACCATCCAGACCGTCACATACAGCACCACACATAACACAATAATCGCGCCAATCACCCAGGCGGTCAGCAGCAAGTTTTCAGTCAAAATCACACTGAAAATAATCAGGCTGAGCGTTCCGGTCAGCAGCATCCACAGCATGGACTGTACTGATTTTTCCTGCTGGCGAATCACCCGAATCGGCGGCGTATTTAGCAGTTGCAATAAGCTAGGCATCACAAAACCGAGCAGCACCACCGCACTGGTCAGCATCGCGACCGGCAATGGTCCAAGCAACATTGCAATGGCAGAAAATTCAATCTGCAAATTTGGAATCAGCTGCAACATTAACTGTAACAATCCATAACCCAGACCGATCCCGAGCACAGTACCGATCAGCATGGCAATCAGCAGCACCATCCCGAGTAAAGCCAGATAAGCTGACAGAATCTGCTGCTTGGTGGCACCGATACAACGCATCAAGGCAATATGATCCTGATTCTGCTGCACATAACGCTGTGCGGTTAAGGCTATGGCAATCCCGCATAATAAAATGGTCAGAATATTCGCCAGTTGCAGAAAAGTATCCAGATTGGCGATTGGCTTCATCAAACGGGTATTACCCTCACTGGCATTGCGCAACTTGAGACTGCTTTGCTCCTCAAACTCCTGCCCCTGTACTTCTGCTGGCGTTTCTGAGGTGTCGTTTGCTGACTTGTGCTGCTTGAATAAGGCTTCAAATTGTTGGGTATCATTCGGACGGCCCGCCATGAGAAGGCGATATTCGATTCGGCTCCCCACCTGAATGGCATTGGTTCTTGCTACATCTGCCTGGGAAATAATCACCGTTGGCGAAAAGCCGGAAAATCCAAGCTCCTGATTGGAGTCCTGTTCAATCTTTGCAGTAACTTTAAACGCAGCATCGGCAATATGGAGCTGATCGCCCAGTTTGACCTTGAGTAGATCCATGGCCCGTTGACTGAGCCAGATTTCACCAGATTGAATCGAGCGTTTGGCCGGTTGCACCCGCAGCTCACCACGCAAAGGAAAAGCCTGATCAATCGCTTTGACATTGACCATGACAAACTCTGCATCAGTATAGGCCATGCTGCTAAACACAATAACTTCTGACTGCTTTAGGTCCAGCTGTCTGGCCTGATCACGCCACTGCTCAGGCAAAGGTTCATTGTCTGAAAGTACCAGATCAGCAGCCAGCATTTCTGCTGCCTGCAAGGCGACTGCATTTTGAATCTGCTCATTGCTAAATTTAAGCGCAGTGGTCGCACTGATCGCCAGTGTTAAGGCAATAATCAGCAGATAAATCCCGGTCGTTTTAAAGCTTTGTGTCAGTAAAGGACGAAATAATGGATTCATTTCATCCTCCACTCGGATGTTCAATCAGCTCGCCATTCAGCAGCTCAAAATGCCGCTGGCACTGCTGTGCCAGTTTTCGGTCATGCGTCACCAGCACCAAGGTCGTTCCCAGTTCCCGATTTAGTTGAAATAGCAGTTGTTCAATTTCTTTGGCAGTTTCGCCATCGAGGTTACCCGTGGGTTCATCGGCAAAAATGATTTTTGGTTCACTGACCAGTGCCCGGGCGATCGCCACACGCTGCTGCTCTCCCCCCGACAGCACTTTCGGGGTTTGCTGCGCCTGTCGATCCAGCCCTACTTTATGCAGTAGTGCCAAGGCTTTTTGCTCGGCTTCTGCATATTTAAAATCGGGTTGCAGGCGCAGGGGCAGCATCACATTTTCAAGTGCAGTCAGATGTGGCAACAGCTGAAAAGACTGAAATACAAAGCCGATATTTTTCAAACGCACCAGTGCACGCTGTTCTTCATCCAGACTTGACACCAATTCACCACAGACCATAAGCTGACCTGAACTGGCCTGATCCAGTGTTGCCAGAATACCCAGTAATGTGGATTTTCCGGAACCGGAACGACCCGTAATCGCTACCTGTTCCCCAGCCCGAATTTCTAGGTCAAGATTCTCAAAAATGGTGAGCTGTTTTTGTGAAAGTTGTATCTTTTGTGTCAATTTCTGGGCAGAAATAATAGCCTGTGGCATGATGGTCGAATCGTTGCTGCTTTGAATCATACGTGTCCTATATGAAAAATCTTAATCAGAAAACCCGGCTATTGCCTTACTTGTTTTTGCTCAGTCTGTGCCTGTTACCTCTTGGAGTTTCAGCAAAGACGATTATGATTTTAGGTGATAGTTTAAGTGCAGGATATGGTATCCAGCCTCAGCAAGGCTGGGTAAATTTGTTACAAAAGCGTTTAGAGCAACAGTATCCGAAACAGCATAAAGTGGTCAATGCAAGTGTCAGTGGCGAAACCACCAGCGGAGCGCTGGCCAGACTACCAAAATTGCTACAAACGCATCGTCCAGACCTTGTGGTGATTGAGTTAGGTGGCAATGATGGCTTGCGTGGACAACCGCCACAAATGATTCAAAAAAACTTAGCCAGCCTGATTCAGCAGAGCCAGAAAGCCAAAGCCAAGGTTATTGTATTTGGTATGAAAATGCCGCCTAACTACGGTCAGGCATATAGCAAGGCTTTTGAAAATAATTATAAAGTGGTCAGTCAGCAATATAAGGTGAAATTATTGCCTTTCTTCCTGGAGGGTGTGGCCGGCAACAAAACCCTGATGCAAAAAGATTTGGTTCATCCGAATGCCAAAGCGCAAACCATCCTGTTAAACAATGCTTATCCATATATTAAAGGCGCTTTATAAAGCGCCTTTAATATATTCAAATCTTAAAATCTGACTTAGAAATCAAAGAATGTAACTTCACCTGTTTCAAGTGAATATTCTGCTCCCACGACCAGTAATTTACCTTTGGCAATCAGGTTTTCCAGTACGGCGGAACCATGACGAAGCTGGTTTACTGAAGCGAATACATTCGATCGAATAGCATGTATGGACAGTTTGTCCAAATCATCTTTTAATTCAGTTTGCATCAGAATTTCGACTGATGGACGTACCCGGTTCACAATTGACATCAAATTTGCAGATGGCGGTGTTGCCGGATTGGTCAAAGCTTCAATTGTAGAATGAATTGCGCCACAATGCGTATGACCTAATACAATAACCACTGGACAGCCAAAGCTGTCTGCAGCGAACTCAACACTGCCGACTTGAGAGGGTGCCACAATATTGCCTGCTACCCGAATCACAAACAGATCACCCAGCCCCTGATCAAATACCATTTCTGCCGGGACACGCGAATCCGAACATCCTAAAACAATAGCAAATGGTTCCTGACTTTCTGCCATTTCAGCGCGTTGCTGATGCGATAATAATTTTAAATGCTGCGTTTCACCATTGACAAAGCGCTGGTTACCCTTTTTAAGACGATCTATAGCTTCCTGAGCTGTGAGCATTCTTTTTTACCATCGATGTTTTTAGTGGGAATATCTTACTGCTAGATTTTTTGAATGTCACTTGCAAAAAAATTACCCGTTTAAATTTTTTAGCTTTTTGATGATTTCTTGTTCTGTGTATTTTTCTGTGAAATTCATCACATTTCATTCAGGATTTTTCTGCCCAGACTATTCATTAACAGATGTACAATATTAAGGAATGTTTTAAAATAAGTTGAAAGATTACGATTTGATTCATCTATAAATTGCAAATCGATAACATGGAAGTATTTTGAGCATTTTGCTTAGTGGGTTTATTTTGGGGAATAGCCAATGAAGAAAATAATAAGATTGCGCTCGAAAATGATCTGTTCAACCCTGGTTGCCTTAAGCATGGCATTACCAGGCCTGACCCATGGTCAAAATCTGTTTGGCCAGAAAAGTGAAAAGTCTGCCCAAGTATTGCAGCAACATCTGTTGCAGGAACGTAGCCTTGCCGGACTCAAGTCCAAGACCCTCAAAATTGGAGAGGTGACCTGGAGCTATAGCGAAGGCGGGTCCAAGAACAAACCGTCAATTCTACTGATTCATGGTCTGGCCGGCACCCGTGACAACTGGAATCGGGTGGCCCAGTTTCTGACACCTTATTATCATGTCATCATTCCTGACTTGCCGAGCAATGGCGATACCAAAGTACCAGACGATTTTGATGTTTCAGTGCCCAATGTTACCTCTCAACTGCGTTTGCTCCTTGAAACCTTAAATGTGGATGAAAATTTACACATTGCCGGCCACTCTCTGGGTGGCTCGATTGCTACGGTGTATGCTTCACAATATCCTTTCGATACTCAGAGTCTATTTCTCATTAATAGTGCTGGTCTTTACAAAATGGGGAATACTCCCTACACCAAAGACCCACAAGCCTTAAAAGATCTGATCGTCAGCAAACCCGGCGATCTACAGGATGTATCCAAAGAGCTGATGCAGAACCCGCCAGTAATTCCTTATCAGTTGCGGCATGCACAGGAAAAACTGCTGATTTCACGCGCTGAACAAACCAGCAAATCGATTGATCAGGTGGTGATGCTAAACCGGATTTATACACCGGAAACCTTTGCCCGTCTGACCCGTACAGTTGAAGCACCCACCTTGATTTTATGGGGCAGACAGGATCGGATCATTAATGTTGAGGTGGTCAAAGAACTGCATGCCCTGCTGAAACGTGCCGAAAAACCGGTGATTTTGAATAATGTCGGGCATATGCCGATTCTGGAAGCAGAAAAACAGGTCGCACAGCATTATTTACCTTTTCTGGCCAAGACGCAGACCCTAAAAAACCCGCTTGCTGATAAACTCATTCCTTTATATTAAGTTTCAGAGATGCTATGCAGAAACACCCGATGATTGAGCAGTTGATCGATGCTCAACTTGATTTTCTCGATCAGGCATTTTCTCAATCTGAAACGATTCAAAGCGAGTTTCATGCATTTTATTTGTGGTTGCGTAAACAGACACTAAAAGAGCTGTGGAGCTGTGAAGCAATCAATCAGCTTTTACAGAAACAGATTCTGGATACAGCTACCAGTAGCTTTCTGATTGAACAGATTGCCGAGCATATCCGTTTTGCACTGGTGCATCCAGCCAATGACACCACCACGATTGCCGATCTGATTCCAGTACTGACCATAGACAAGATTGCCCAGTATGTGGCCAGCAAAAGTGACCATCGGCAGCGTCTGATTAAAACCGTAGTCAATAATCCGGCATTTTCAGCCATGATTACCCAATTGATCCAGCACTCCATTCAGGATTATCTGGATAACTCCATGATTGCCAAAAGTGTGCCCGGGGTCTCCCGCTTTATGAAAATGGGCAAATCCGTTCTGGAAAATGTCACCGACACCAACCTCGATAGCACCATTGCGCGTTATCTGCAAAAGAACATTTTGAAGCTCAGCCAGATGAGTGAGCATGTGCTAAACCAACATTTTGACGATGAAAAACTCTATCATTTTCAGGCTAATCTCTGGCATAAAATCAAGGTCATGCCTGTATCTGTCTTGAAGAAGTATATTGAGCTACAGGATCTGAATCAGACGGTCGGCTTAGGTCATGACATCTGGGATCACATACGCCAGACCGACTATCTGCAGCAGCAGTTACATGACGGAATTCATACCTGGTATGTCCGCAATCAGGAACATACTTTTGATCAGTTTTTACGTGATCTGAATATTGATGAAGCTCTCATTCAGAATGAATTGCAGCAACTGCTCAGCCCGATAATCCAGCAGATGGTTTCTCAAGGCCATTTACGTGAACGCGCACGAAAATATCTGGAACAATTTTATTATCATGAAGATACTTTGAAAATCCTTAAAATTTAAATAAAAAGGCCGCTTTATAGCGGCTTTTTTATTTTCTTGTGTGCTTAGAATTTTGCATTCAGACTGATACCGTAACGGCGGCCATCCAATAATTGATCCCCATCAATATCTTCAGCTTTTTCATCCAGCAGGTTATAGACGCCGAATTTACCAGTCAAATTCGGACTGAATTTATAGTTAAAGCCGACATCTACAAATTGGTAGCCTGGATTTGGCTGAGCCATCGAAGTACGGCTCAAGTATGCAGAGGTTTCAGAACGGTGGTGCAAGCGGCTCCATACATTTAATGCATCGTTTAGCTCATAATCGACACCAATATTAAACATGTGTTCTGGCATCTGGTTCAGTGGCTGGCCTTTAAAAGCACCCGATTTAAACTCTGAATCGGTATAGGTATAGTTTGCAGTCATGGTCGTGTAATCATTCAGACTGGCTTCTATCGTTGCTTCTACACCACGAATTTCCGCTTCATCTACATTAATCCGTTCACTAATAAAGTAGAATGGAATATCTCCTTCGAAACATTTCCAATTCTGCCAGTTATTACGGTTTGTTGTTGTGCCATCAGTATCGGTTTCGCAGGCACGAACTTCCGTAATCCGGTCTTTATATTTAGTGATAAAGCCAGTTAACGATGTATTGATATAATCATTTTTCCAGTTGAAACCTAATTCAGTCGATACACTTGATTCAGGTTTCAAGTCCGGATTGGCACGAATAATGCCACGGCCTGTTGGCAAGGGTGAACCGCCACCACCCGTGACGCTATAGAACCCTTCTGTGGCTGCACGAATATCAGGCTGTTTATAACCTGTGGCCACACCACCTTTTACTACAAAGTTATCATTTACCGCGTACACCCCATACAGTCGTGGCGATAAATGGCCACCATAGTTTTCATCATGGTCATAACGCAGGCCGGCGGTTAAATCGAAACGATCTGTCATGCCCCAAGTATCTTCAAGGAATGCAGCAGCAGACCATCGTGTTAACTCACTAAATTCAGGTGCAGTGGGATTCCGGTTAGTGGCTTTATCGACCAGTTTTTCATCTTTAAGATACCCACCGAATGACAGCATGTGATCACCTAAGGCCCAGTTCCATTGACTGTTTGCTGTCCAGGTATCCAGGGTAATCCCTTTGGTGCCGAGTTCCGTATTTCCACGATCCGGATTTTTTGAATTTTCATACTGGATATAAGATGAACTGTCCAAGTTATCGCTATAACGGCCATTATGGGTTACTGAATAAACGTTACGGTAATTACGCGAGAATGAATCTGCAGCGCCTTGAACGGCTGCTACCGTCTTACCGACTGAAGTCGTGGATTCCTGCTGCACAAAATTGGCTTCAACCTGCACATCATGATCATCATTAATGGCATAGCTCAGACGTGAATTTAAGCTTTCACGTTCTGTGCCAC
The DNA here is from genome assembly GCF_014837015.1 of Acinetobacter pecorum. GTDB lineage: Bacteria > Pseudomonadota > Gammaproteobacteria > Pseudomonadales > Moraxellaceae > Acinetobacter > Acinetobacter pecorum. The sequence goes on along the minus strand of NZ_JACSPT010000002.1, from coordinate 13,029 downwards.
GAAAACCGCCAACATAACGGTCTTCATTACGTTCCTGCTTATTGACTGCTAGCTGCAAGCCCAGCTTGTCTGCAATTAAAGGACCGGTAAGATATGCAGAAGCATTTTTAATATCACCTGAACGACTACTGTCCTGAAGCGTGGTTCCTAATTCGACATGACCAGACCATTCATCCGAGACTTTTTTGGTAATGATATTGACTACCCCGCCCATGGCATCCGTACCATACAGTGTAGAAGCTGGACCACGAATAATTTCAATCCGTTCGATGGCGGCAAGCGGTGGCAGAATATTTTTCTCAAAACCGCCATCATCCCCATTCGGGTTCACATCCTTACCATATTGACGCTTACCATCGACCAGAAACAAGGTGTAGTTTGAACTCATGCCTCGAATACTGATGGTCTGTGCAGAACCTGAACCCGAAACCACTACGCCAGGCGTATTACGCAGCACATCAGTAATGTCGTTATATTCACGTTTATCCAATTCTTCACGATCAATCACGGTAATGGAAGCAGGTGCTTTAGCCAAATCTTGCTCATAACCTGTTGCGGTCACCACAATCGTTTGCAGTTTAGTCGCTTCCGCCTGTGGAACAACAGCTTCGACTGCAAATGCATTACCCGTCATGACTGAAGTTACAGCAAATGCCAAAGTGGTTTTTAAGAATGGCTTATTCATACCTTGCGCGCCCCAATATTTATGAAGAGATCATGTTTATTCGGTTGCGAAGTGTAACAGCTTTTCACTCAAATGCAATTGCTATTGATAATTATTATCATTAATATTCACTAAATTTTAAGCCAGATATAAAAAAACCTCGAACTTTCGAGGTTTTTTTAAATGCTATAAATGAACTGTTTATATAGAACAGCTTATTTCATATACGCACCTTCAGATTGACTATGATCCGTTTCATCAACGACATTCATCAATTCAGGAATATGCTGTTTTAGCGTTGTTTCTACGCCTTGTTTCAAGGTGATATCAATCGCTGAACAACCCTGGCAACCACCACCAAATTTAAGTACAGCGGTTAAACCTTTTTCAGGGTCTTCTTTGACTTCAACCAGTGCACAGTTACCGCCATGGCCTGCCAGACCCGGGTTAATTTCAGACTGCAAGACATAGGTAATGCGCTCTTCTACTGATGCATCTGGCCCCACGCGCGGCACTTTAGAATTCGGCGCACGGAAGGTCAACTGACCACCAAAACGGTCTTTGTTGTAGTCAATTACGGCATCAAGTAAATACGGAATAGATGGCGAGTCGATAAAAGCAGGGAAATCAGGATATTCCTGCTTATAATCTGTCGGTACAACTTCATCAGGTGCACTATAGGCCATGCAACATTCAGCGCGAGGAGTACCCGGATGCTCTACAAAAACACGCACACCAATACCCGGGGTGTTCTGTTTATCCAGTAAATCCTTTAAATACTCTTGTGCTGTTGGTGTAATCAATAAGTTGGGAATTTCACCAACAACTGGAGTGCTGCTGTTCTCAGTCGACATAACAATAATTTCCTCAAGCTCAAGTGACCATTTTAACTGAAGATGCGGGGTAATTTTTAAAAATCAACTAAAATTGTCGGATTTATTATAAAAGTACAACTTTAGCTCAATTTTAATGGCATGATAATTAGCAAATAGGCACCATTAGAATCATTTATATGCTTGATTTACCTTTTAATCATACTGTTACCATTATTCTGATCACCTGTATTGTGTCATTTATTGCTTTCTCCAAAGAGACGGTAATGAACCGGCTGATTTTTTGGCCTCCGGCACTGCAACGTGGACAATATGACCGTTTTATTACGCATGGGTTTATTCATGCGGATGGAACCCACCTGCTGTTCAATATGATTACCCTGTTCTTTTTTGGCAGTGTAATTGAAAGCTTTTATCGTCAATATCTGTACGACCTGGGTTTCATCCTGTTCTATCTGGGTGCTCTGGTTGCTGCGATTCTGCCAAGTTACCTGAAGCATAAAAATGATGCGCGCTGGGCCAGTCTAGGCGCTTCCGGTGCAGTGTCGGCTGTGCTATTTGCCTATATTCTGTTTGAACCATGGAAACTGATTTTTGTATTCTTCATTCCAGTTCCTGCAATTATTTTTGCTGTGCTGTATGTGGCCTATAGCATCTGGTCAGGCAAAAAAGGCAATAGCAATATTAATCACAGTGCGCACTTATGGGGAGCAGCCTATGGTGTGATTATGACGATTATTCTGGAGCCACGCCTGATTCCGCACTTCCTGAATAAACTGATGCAGATTCCGTTTTAACGCGGATTTTTAAATCCTGAGATAACTTAATCAGCTGTAAGTTGGGCCGGAGTTTTTCACTAAAAATCGACAAGAGAGCTGCGGCTCTCTTGGTCAGTTGAAACATCTCGTAATATATTAGAAAGCCATGATGTCACTTAATGCCAATCTTGAAGTGAATTTTGCAGCGATAATGTATACATCTGTATATTAATCACTGTCATTATCGAGATATTTTGCATGTCCATTACACCAGACGGTCTCCAATTTCCTCTTCAGTCTCCACAACAAAAACCCAGTAGCTCAAAAGCAGGGCGCGCAATTATCGCGGCAGCGCTAGCCAATGTCGCCCCTCACAGTTCTGCACAGGCACAATCAGAAAAAAACTGGCGCAAACTCTACACCGTACATTTTAAAAAGCTGGTCGAGCAGGGTCTGAGCTCTCCTGAGGCCAGCCTGAAAATTGCAGAGGATGGATTGGCACAGGCCCATCAGACGTTTGAGTTTTATCGTGACGGTCAAAAGCATTTACTGCAGGAGGTCTTCTCCCTGCCCGCAGGCCAGTTGCATACCTTCAAACTGACAGGTCATAGCAAATCAGCACCAGAATGGTATGTGCCCTACCAGGGGCAAAAGCTGCAAGGTGATGCCTTACTGGAGCAGATTGAACGCTGGGAAACTCAAGGCATCATGGAAACCAGCCATGCCAATGCCCTACGTGAATGTGCCGTGCATCCGGAATGGTTTGACCTGTCAGATCGGACCACAGTGCTGTTTGGTGCTGCATCTGAAGCAGGACCTCTGACCTGGCTGACAAAATGGAAAGCCAATATTGTGGCGATTGATTTACCGAATAGCCGGGTCTGGGGCAAGATTATCGATACCGTCAGCCAAGGCAATGCCACCCTGTATGCACCTTGTACTGAAGACCTGCCTGCCGATACTTCACCGAACATCTTAAAAGAAAAACTGGGCGCAAATTTGCTCACCCAGATTCCCGAAATTGCCAAATGGTTATTACAATTCGAGCAGGATCTGGATCTGGCTGCAATTGCCTATCTGGATGGTGAAAAGCATGTCCGCGTTTCCATGGCGATGGATGCCATCATGCACTATGTTAGTCAGCAAAAAGCCAATACCAGCCTGATGTATATGTGTACGCCGACTGATGTATATGCCGTTCCAGCTGAAGTGATCGAAGCCTCAAAAGAAAAATATGCAGAACGCTCCAAGGCACAGACCCTGATTTCTAAAAGTGTTGCGACTTTAAGCCGTAAACACTTTTTCCAGAAAAATAGTCATGAGCTGATTCAGTCTGGCGATCAGGCATATGGCATTTGTGACTGTCTGGTGGTTGAACAAGGTCCAAACTATGCGCTGGCAAAACGTATTCAGCAATGGCGTGCAACCTTGGCGCGTGCTCAAGGTCAACGGGTCAGCATCAATATTGCACCTTCTACGACCACTCATTCTGTTACCAAAAATCCGCTATTAAAAGCCGCATTCAATGGCGCAAGCCTGTTTGATGTGGAAGCTTTCGCACCTGAAACCACCAATGCATTGATGGCAGCATTATGGATTCATGACCTTCGCAATCCGGAATCGGTGGCCAATCCTGAAGTGGAGCTGAACCATCCACTTGAATTGATGATGCATGGTGCGAATCATGGTGGTTTGTGGCGAGTGGCTTATCTGGCGCGTACCGCACTACCTTTTGCTGCGCTATATGGTTTTGCGACGGAGAAGTTACCAATGGGATTATTGAGTAAGTTGAAGAAGTAATTTATTTCCTTCTTTCGAAACTTCTTCTACGTTAGATAAACTTTTATTTAATGTTTATCCCCTCACCCCAACCCTCTCCCAAAGGGAGAGGGAGTATCCATCATAAATTTTAGTAACTATTAGATATCTGCCTCCAAGCTACTTTTCCATGAGGTAAAAGAGCAAGATTTAGCGTCAATACCCATATTTGGATATATTATATAAAATCCCCTCTCCTCTTAGGAGATGAGCATCCTCAGAATATATTCTGAGTGCGCAAGGGAGAGGTAAAAATCACCCATAAAAAAAGCTGCTCTAGAGCAGCTTTTTTTATGTCTAAATAACTTAAAACACTTTTAACAATATCCAATACAAACCACCTGACAGACAGATCGTTGCTGGCAAGGTAAATACCCAGGCAGACAGAATGGTTTTCACCATCTGGAAATTCAGTCCTGACTTGTTTGCCACCATGGTGCCGGCTACTGCTGAGTTCAGTACATGGGTAGTGGATACTGGCATACCGAAGCCATCTGCCGCAGCAATGGTCGACATCGCAACAAGCTCGGCAGACATGCCCTGTCCATAGGTCATATGTTCTTTACCAATACGCTCACCCACGGTCACAACAATACGCTTCCAGCCCACCATGGTACCTAGACCCAGTGCAAGCGCAACTGCAACTTTCACCCAGGTTGGAATATATTGTAGGAATGAGTCAAGATTATCACGGTATTTATCCACCGTTTTTTCTTGCGCAGCAGACATCGCAGGTAAAGCTTCTGCTTTATCCAGACGTTTAAAAGCGGTTGTGCTCAGGTACATGTCGTTACGGAATTCAGAAACTTGAGCTTCAGGCACATCTTTAATGTTGCTGTAGCTAGCTACTTTTTCACCCAGATGATCGGTCAAACTTGCCAGTGCCGGAATGACTTCAGGGGTAATTTCCTTGGTCTGGATATACTTGGTGATGACAGCACGGGCTTGCTCATCCGGAATATCCTGATGATTTGGATAGATCACATTGGCTGTTTGTGCCGACAACTGGCCAAAAGACTGAATATGCTGGGCATCCAGATTCTTGTTCAACGAGTACGCCAGAGGTACACATCCAATCAGAATCAGCATGATCAGACCCATGCCTTTTTGACCGTCATTTGAACCGTGTGCAAAACTCACACCTGTACAGGTAAAAATCAGCATGGCACGAATCAATGGAGGTGGTGGCTTGTTGCCTTCAGGTGGCTGAAACAGTTCCATTTGACGCTTGAAGATTTTTTTCACCAGCAGGAACAGCACCGCTGCAAATGCAAAACCGATGAGAGGCGAAAATAATAGCGCCTTACCAACTTTAATCACCTGCTCCAGGTCTATACCTGAAGCGCCACTGCCGGCATTCAGAATGTAATTCATGATGCCAACACCCAGAATCGAACCGATCAGGGTATGCGAACTGGATGCAGGAATACCAAGGAACCAGGTTCCAAGGTTCCAGAGAATGGCCGCAATCAGCATGGCAAAGACCATGGCAAAGCCTGCACCAGAGCCGACATTCATAATCAGCTCAACCGGCAATAACGCAATAATACCGTAAGCAACCGCGCCACTGGCCACCATAACCCCAAGGAAATTACAGAAGCCGGCCCACATCACTGCGACGGGAGCTGAGAGTGCATTGGTATAAATGACGGTAGCAACAGCATTGGCTGTATCGTGGAAGCCATTGACGAATTCAAAGCTCAACGCGATAAAAAGTGCAGTTGCTAACAAAATAACTGAATACAGGCTTAAGGCCGGTACATGTGCTAAATCTGAAGACAATTGGAAGCCGATATAAATCAGCGTAGTGATAATAAGAGTCAAGAACACCGGCATAAAAAATTTCGGTGTTGGCACATGAACATTGGTCGACTTTTTCGAAGCCGACTTGTGTGCTGAATCTACGGGAGTTGGATTAGGATTCATGCAAGCAGGAATAGAGGATTCAAGGATCCTCATATTGTTCAGTTAAATTGTGACAATTATATGACAAACTGTTGTCATATGATGCAATTATTTGGATTTTCTTGCTGTCATTCGTCCTGTTTAATTCCGACTAAAAAACTAAATTTTGATTTTATAAATCATTCACTTGAGATAGCATTCCAGCTTGTTTATGCTCAAAAAGCACACACATTTTACTACTAAAACCATCGAAGCCCTGCCTGTCAGCAGGCTGAATAAAGTTTCAGTTGCATAGCATAAGGAATGAATATGACATTTTTATGAATAGATGCCTCAGTTCAATTTTGTGTTTCTGCCCTGCCCTAAACCGGTCAAATCAGAGCCAGGTTAACTATATTTTCTGGTCCAGATTTCATAATTTCCTGTTTATCTACTGACTTATCAAATTTTCATATCATACTTATCCATCATTCTGAGCAATGTCAGCAGAAATCAGTTCACTAATCTGCTAAGATTACAGCCGTTTTAAAAGACTGCTGAGAACGTTTGAATGTCGACATTAACCACCTTAAAAGAACTTCTTGCCAAAAGAATTTTAATTATCGATGGTGCGATGGGTACCATGATCCAACGCCATAAACTGGAAGAAGCCGATTATCGTGGTGAACGTTTTGCCGATTGGGCCTTTGACCTCAAAGGCAACAATGACCTTTTAGTCCTGACCCAACCGCAGATTATCCAAGGCATTCATGAAGCATATCTTGAAGCCGGCGCAGACATTATTGAAACCAATACCTTTAACGGTACGCGTGTTTCTATGTCTGACTATCATATGGAAGATCTGGTTCCTGAGATTAATCGCACTGCTGCGCGTCTTGCCAAAGAAGCCTGTGCTAAATATTCAACGCCGGAAAAACCGCGTTTTGTAGCCGGAGTCATCGGGCCAACATCACGTACTACTTCTATTTCGCCCAACGTAAATGACCCAGCATTTCGTAACATCACCTTTGATGCCCTGAAAGTTGATTATATCGAATCGACCAAAGCCTTAATTGAAGGTGGTGTTGATATCATCCTGATCGAAACTGTATTCGATACACTCAATGCTAAAGCTGCCATCTTTGCAGTAAAAGAAGTGTTCAAGGAACTGGGTTATGAACTGCCAATCATGATCTCAGGCACGATTACCGATGCATCAGGCCGTACATTAACAGGTCAAACCGCTGAAGCGTTCTGGAACTCAATGCGTCATGCAGAACCGATTTCAATCGGCTTTAACTGTGCACTTGGTGCAGATGCCATGCGTCCACACGTAAAAACCGTGTCTGACGTTGCCGACACCTTCGTTTCTGCGCATCCTAACGCAGGTTTGCCAAATGCGTTTGGTGGTTATGATGAAACCCCCGAAGAAACTGCGGCATTCATTAAAGAATTTGCTGAAAGTGGTTTAATCAATATTACCGGTGGTTGCTGTGGTACTACGCCAGATCATATCCGCGCGATTGCGCAGGCGGTTGAAGGTATTGCCCCTCGCCAGATTCCTGAAATTGAGCCTGCATGCCGTTTAAGTGGTTTAGAACCATTTAACATCACTAAAGATTCGTTATTTGTGAACGTCGGTGAACGTACCAACGTCACTGGTTCTAAAAAATTCCTTCGTTTAATTAAAGAAGAAAACTTCACAGAAGCGTTGGACGTTGCCCGTCAACAGGTTGAAGCTGGTGCGCAGATCATCGACATCAACATGGATGAAGGCATGCTTGATTCACAAGGTGCGATGGTGCACTTCCTGAATCTGATTGCGTCTGAGCCGGATATTTCACGTGTGCCTATCATGCTGGATTCTTCTAAATGGGAGATCATTGAAGCAGGTTTGAAATGCGTTCAAGGTAAAGCCGTTGTGAACTCGATTTCCTTAAAAGAAGGTTATGACGAGTTTGTAGAACGTGCCCGCCTGTGCCATCAGTACGGTGCAGCCGTGATCGTGATGGCATTTGATGAAAATGGTCAGGCCGATACAGCAGAACGTAAAAAAGCAATCTGTAAGCGTTCATACGATGTACTTGTGAACGAAGTGGGCTTTCCTTCTGAAGATATTATCTTTGACCCGAACGTATTTGCGGTGGCAACGGGTATTGAAGAACACAACAACTATGGCGTGGACTTCATTGAAGCAACCGGCTGGATTAAAGAAAATCTGCCAAATGCGATGATTTCAGGCGGTATTTCAAACGTATCATTCTCATTCCGTGGTAACGAGCCTGTACGTGAAGCGATCCATGCAGTGTTCCTGTATCACGCGATCCAGAAAGGCTTGACCATGGGGATCGTGAACGCCGGCCAGCTGGCGATTTATGATGACATCGACAAAGAGCTTAAAGATGCCGTTGAAGATGTAGTCTTGAACCGCAACCAGGGCGAAAGCGGTCAGGAAGCAACTGAAAAATTATTGACCATTGCAGAAAAATACCGTGGTCAAGGCGGTCAGCAAAAAGCTGAAGAAAACCTTGAATGGCGAGCTGAGTCAGTTGAAAAACGTCTTGAGTATGCACTGGTAAAAGGCATCACCACTTACATCGATCAGGATACGGAAGAAGCCCGTTTAAAATCGACGCGCCCGCTGGATGTGATTGAAGGTCCGCTCATGGCGGGTATGAACGTGGTCGGCGACTTGTTTGGTGCCGGTAAAATGTTCCTGCCACAAGTGGTGAAATCAGCACGTGTCATGAAACAGGCCGTCGCATGGTTAAACCCGTTCATTGAAGCTGAAAAAACCCAGGCTGAAGCCAAAGGTAAAATCCTCTTGGCTACAGTGAAAGGCGATGTACACGATATCGGTAAAAACATCGTGGGCGTGGTATTGGGCTGTAATGGCTATGACATCGTGGATCTAGGCGTAATGGTACCTTGCGAGAAGATTCTACAAACTGCGATTGATGAAAAAGTCGATATCATCGGTTTGTCTGGTCTGATCACACCGTCATTGGATGAAATGGTCTTTGTTGCTAAAGAAATGCAGCGTAAAGGCTTTAACATTCCATTGATGATTGGTGGTGCGACGACCTCTAAAGCGCACACCGCTGTGAAAATCTCACCGCAGTATCATAATGATGGCGTGTACTACACGGCTGATGCTTCTCGTGCGGTGGGTGTGGCAACGCAATTGCTTTCTGCCGAGATGAAACCAAAACTGGCAGCAGACTATGCCGCGGATTATGAAAAAATCCGTATCCGTCTTGCCAATAAGCAGCCGAAAGCTGCGAAGCTTTCTTATGCTGAGTCAGTTGAAAATGGTTTCAAGATCGACTTTGCCAAGAATGCACCAGTTAAACCAAATTTCATTGGCTCACAAACATTCACCAACTATCCTTTAGAAACCTTGGTGGAATACTTTGACTGGACACCGTTCTTTATTTCATGGAGCCTGGCGGGTAAATTCCCGAAAATCCTTGAAGATGAAGTGGTGGGTGAAGCAGCACGGGATTTGTATGAACAAGCACAAGCAATGCTGAAAGACATCATCGAGAATAAACGTTTCGATGCCCGTGCGACGTTTAGCATTTACCCTGCGAACCGTGTGGCGGCAGATACGGTTGCGGTTGCTGATGAAAATGGCAATGTGACGCATAGCTTCGAGCACCTTCGTCAGCAGTCTGACAAAGTCACCGGTAAAGCGAACTACTCTCTGGCTGACTTTATTGCGCCAAAAGATGTGGCTCAGGATTACTTGGGTGGCTTCACCGTGTCGATCTTTGGTGCGGAAGAACTTTCGCAAGAATACAAAGCCAAAGGCGATGACTATAACGCGATTATGGTTCAAGCCTTGGGTGACCGTTTTGCTGAAGCTTTTGCTGAGCACTTGCATCAACGTATCCGTAAAGAGTTCTGGGGCTACCAGACAGACGAACAATTAACCAATGATGAGTTGATTAAAGAGAAGTATGTGGGTATTCGTCCTGCACCGGGCTACCCTGCGTGTCCTGAACATTCTGAAAAAGCGCCATTGTTCGACTGGTTAGGTACGACAGAGAAGATGGGTACTTACCTGACTTCGAGCTTTGCAATGTGGCCACCTTCATCAGTGAGCGGTTTCTATTATGCAAACCCTGAAACTGAATACTTTAACGTGGGTAAAATCTCTGGCGATCAGTTGGAAGATTATGCGAAGCGCAAAGGCTGGACATTGGATGAAGCGAAACGTTGGTTAGCGCCGAATTTGGATGATTCTGTGGTGTAATTCCCCTCGATCCCCCTTTTTCAAAGGGGGAAGAATCCATTCGTATAGAATAAAAAATCCCCCTCAATCGAGGGGATTTTTTTGTGATCATTTAAGTAACTGATTTAAACAAAGCATCATATTGATCAGGATCACTTGCCTTCAAAATTTCTAGAACAGCCTTAGCCAACTTTTGACATTCAGGTATATCTAAAACTGAAATTCCTCTGTCGAAACATTCTTGTAAATGTGACATTTCATTTGAAATTCTTTGGCATATCGTTGTAATTTTTGGATCAGAAATAAATTTTAAAAGTTTATCTTCATCCGATATTTTGTTCGTTGGATATTTAAAATATAGATGTGCTTCCAGAAATTTTCTTAGATTATTCCCGAAACTATATACATAATCCTCATTTAAATCAGACAAAGGAATTGTGGCAACCATCAATATCTTAGAAAACAGATAGTTATATTCTGTAGAAAAGTTTTTCATGTATTTAGGCATAGGCTTTAACAAGCTTTTGTCAATTGAACGCTCAAGAATAAAATATAAACATTCATTGCTATCGACTTTTTTAGTACATTGTGGTGCATGATTACAAGCTTGTACGATTTGATCTTTCTTGATAATTGGTTGAGAAATTCTGTGTAAATACTTTAAAAAATCCAAATTATGAGTGCTAATGAACAACTGTTTATATTTATACTCTTTAGGTTTATTCGGAATAATTATTGGTTTCGCCAATTCATTTTCGATAAGACTAAAAATATAAAAAATGTGATTTGAATCCAGACTACTAATTGGGTCGTCTATCCATATAATAGTTTCTTTAAGGTTTTCTAATTCCTTTAACTTAGCCATAAAGTAACAGAAGGAAATAAGACTGCATTCTCCTTCACTTAAATGATGAGCCAACTCTCCGCTTCTTTCAACTTTGAATGAAGAGCCATTATCATAATCAATCAATCTTAAATGATTAATTGCAAAGAAATGCTCTAAATAATCATTAACAATTCTTATACCCGATACTTCTGATACTTTTTTCTTTCTCAATTCATCGATTGCAGCGGAAAAGGCATTCTTTCTTTCATCTATTTCTCGTTCTTTTTTTAGAGCTTCATCTATTTTTTTAGAGTGTAAATTCAATTGCTTAAGATTTGAATCATACTCATTTTTAACAATATATTCGAAAAATGCTTGTAGTGTTAAACTATTCTTTTCCGCTTCGATACTTTCATTAAATTGGCTTGATCTTAGATTATGATCTTCTATAATTTTTTCTAAATTTATAAAAATTAGCTTCTTTGGAGCTTCACTAACATTCGAATCAATACTTATAAAGAGGTTTTTTAGCTTATGGTCTAATCTATCTCTCAAATCTTTTAACCAAAGACCACTTTCTGTAATATCACCTTTAAACTTTGATAATTCATCTTTGTATATTATTGATAGATCAGAATAAAAAAGTGAGCTATCAGGTAACCCTTTGAATAAAGCCTTTAGTTCATTCATATAATTTTCTACATGAAGTATTAAGTTTTGTATTTCTTTTTGAAATTCTAAAACCTCTTTATTAAAATATGCATCTAAATCTTCTAATGTTGTTTTTTCTAACTTGGAACCACAAAAACTACAATTTTCTATATGATTTTTTTTATGAATATGAATGCCTTCTAACACCCAATCTTCAACTATAGGTGTATTTATTCTTTCTAATATTATTGATGGCTTCACCTCTTTACTGAGTAAATTTATAGCGTCATTTTTTACTTTTTCCAGGTTAAATTCTTTTTTAAATTTAACATCTATTATATCTTTTATAACTTCTTTAACTTTAATTTCTTTCGTATTTTTTATTTCGCCTACGAATGGAACATATTGTAAATTTAATATTTCTCTTACTTTTTGCTCTAGTTGATCTTGTCTAAAAGTAATCGGCACATTGAAATATTGCGTATTACTCTTCATATAAACAGCATATTCTGCCAATGATGCCCTTATTTGTCTTTCCAATGCTGTAAATTTTAAATTTTCCTGCTTTAACTCCTCAGCAGCTTGCTCAATATAAAATTCAAACGTATGAATACCTTGCGACTCTTTTTCTAAGTATTTTTCAAAAAAAGTAAGCTGCTGTTCAATATCTATGTTTACCTCACCGACTACAGAAAAAGGTTTAATATTTCCATTTATATCGTTTTGCCAATCTAAATTCTTTTTTACGAAATCGACATTGTATACTTTTATTTTTTTAGAACTTTGAGCTAGGTTGTCTAATGAAAACTGAGTGTCCTGAAAGTAAAAATCACATTCTGCATTTTGATAGAAAGGATTTTTTTGTTTTGCTTCTATACATTGTATAAGTCTAGATAAAGTTGTTTTACCTGAATAATTCCTTGCATAAATAATATTCATCTTACTAAATTTTAGAATATTATTTCCTTGATCACGAACGGTATCATTCCATTTAAAATCGTGAAATAACCCAAATTTCTTGATATTACTCATACTTAGTAACATGTTACCCCCATTCAAAAACTTATTTTTGTCAATTTTTTCGTATAAGTAAGTTTAAATTAGAACAAATACTTATGATTATAAATCATCATAAAACAACTGAGAATTAAAGGAAATACAAGAATTTAAAGCTAGTATTTATTTTATATAAACTTCTTTACGCAACACTGATAACCTATCTCTACCACTTCATCAATCTGCCGTATCACCTATCCATTATCAAATCTAAACCCTTTTATTTGATCCTAGCCAAAATAATGGACAGTACTTCCCTCTAAAGATAACGTAACGTTAACTTTGGAGATACAAGAAATGGC
>NZ_JACSPT010000029.1 GCF_014837015.1 Acinetobacter pecorum | reverse complement strand
TATAAGCCATTCACCGTTTCAGCCAAAGCATTATCGTATGAATCACCAGTCGTACCGACTGATGCTCGTAAATTTGCTGCTTCTAAACGATTGGTATAGCGAATGGAAAGATATTGCACACCTCTGTCGGAATGATGAATCACATTCTTTGGCATGCCTCGATCATGCAATGCTTGCTCCAATGCATCGAGCACCATATCTGTATTCATTCGTGTAGATACTTTCCAGCCAACAATTGCTCGTGAGAACACATCAATAATAAAGGCGGTATAGACCCAGCCTGAATTTGTTTGAATATACGTAAAGTCACTCACCCACAGTTGGTCAGGATGATCAGCAGTAAAATTACGTTTCACTAAATCATCTGCTCGTTTTTGGTCATCTCGGCTACGGGTGGTTTGTTTGTTCTTACCACGCCAAACACCTTGTATACCTAGCTTTTGCATTAATCGAGCAACAGTACAGCGCGCAATAATATAGCCTTCACGTTTCAGTTTTTGCCAGACTTTACGTACACCATACCGACCTGAACTTTCCTTCCAAATTCGTTTAATCTCCTCAGCATGATGCAAGTCATGTAAATCTCGCTTTGCTCGATGTTCTGGATTTTCACAGAGATCTAGAGTCCGGTAATAGGTTGAAGGTGCGATCGGTAAAATTCTACAAATCGCCTCGACTCCGTACAGCTCTTTATTATTATGGATAAAATCAACCATTATTTGTGTGGGCGGTCGAGCTCCGCCTGGGCGAAAAAAGCGGCTGCTTTACGTAGAATTTCATTGGCGCGTTGCATTCTTTATTTTCGCGTTCAAGTTGTTTAATGCGTTCCTGGTCTGAAAGCTGCTGTACTTTAACTGGATTTTGTTTATCTAAATATTTTTGATACCAAACACGTAGTGTTTCAGGAGTACAACCTATCTTGGGAGCAATAGCGGTGATCGCAGCCCAATTCGATGGATAATCTTTCTCGGATTCAATCAATAATTGAACCACTCTTTCTCTGATTTCAGGGGCATATTTTACTTTTTTCATCGGGACATTCTCTCAGAAAGCTTGGTCTCCGACAAACCCGGTACGGTTCAGTGATTTTTGAATTCTTCAATATGGTTTCACGCAGAATTTTACGTATGCATATTTGATAGCCTTTATCCTCAGAATTATATAAGAACTCTGCTTGTTAAATCTAAACAACCAAAAAGCTGAAAATTAATATTCAATAATACTACATAGTGGTATATGATAAGTTACTACAAGGTAGTATGAACATCAGCAATGTATACAATATGTGAAACCCTATTATTTACTAAATACTGTCTTGTTTATTGGACTCAGGAAGAGTACGAAGAATTTAAAACATTCTTGGCATTAAATCCTGAAGCCGGAGATGTAGAGCCTAATTCAGGTGGCATTCGTAAAATTAGATGGACGAGTGGTGGTAGGGGCAAAAGTGGTGGTGTCAGAGTCATCTACTTTAATCGTTTAACAAATGGAGAGATCTGGTTATTAACCCTGTACAGTAAAAAGCAAACGGTACAGCTTAGTAAGAAAACTCTTCAAACATTGGTGGAGAAATTAAATGACTCGTTTAATGACTGAAAAAGAACTCGAAGCTTTTGAAGCAACCAGAGATATTGAAGCTGAAATCTTGCAAGGTATAGATGACATGCTTGCTAATAATGCTGCTAAAAGAACTGTAATCACTGAGACCGATGTAGCATTAGCTCGTAGAAAGGCTCAACTGACACAAGAACAGTTTGCCAAACTTCTGGGTGTTTCAAGACGTACACTCGAATCTTGGGAACAAGGTGCTAGAAGACCTTCAGGAGCAGCAACATCGCTTATTCGATTATTTATTGTTGATCCACAATTTGTAAAAGAAAGCCTGGCTTGATTTATATAGCTCTCGATTGAGGGCTATTCGCTATAACCAGATTCGAGAATCATGATGAAGCATTTAGGATTTGTCGGAAAAAGTACAGAACATCTTGGATATACACATGTTGAAATTATTAACAGTTCTCTCCGACTGTCTTTCAACGTGCCATTAAAGAATAATCCTGAGGAAGTCTTTAGAAAAATGGTAGAAAGCAACTACGATTTATTAATGGCGACCTCATCAGAAATTTCGTTTGAATTAGACCATGAAATAATTGAAAATTTAGAAAAATTAATTAAAAAACAAGGTATTGAGTTGGAGGAATTTATTCAGGATACGTTGGTTAAATTTATCAATCAAAACCAATCATATACCGCCCACTAATTACTATATTCAGGCAATAAAAAACCCCGGCATCCTGCCGGGGTTTTTCATATTGGTTCGCTTGGTATAACTCCTGTCGTACCTTGCAGTCCTTGTGCGTATATCTCTGGTTATTCTTTTCTGGAACATCCTGTTCTCTATGTACCTATCATATGAAAGTTCCAGTATCTTGGATAGCCGCAAAGGGCCGGAATTCACGTAAGCCCAGGCGTACAAAATAGCCTAAATTTTATCCACAGCAATTGGGGATAGTTTCACAACCTGGATCCGCATGAAATGGGTACTGATTGCCAAATTGATCATTTATTAATCGATTTTCTTGGCAAAATGTTACAGATTCGCCTAAAAACTCACCAACTTATTACAAAAGCCGTTTTTTTGCCTTTTCTTAGTCATGATTAAAATTTTAAGTGGTTGATATTTATATTAATATACAAGTGTACTTCGTATAATGCCCATTATGTTAAATGGATAGTTATTTAGTGGAAAAATCAAGTTTTTGAAATTTCAAATTGAAGTTTTTTCGTTCAATTAGTAATTGTAATTTATATTCTATTGAATAACTATTTCATAACTTTTCCTATCATATTTGGCTGCATACGTAGCTACTTCTTGATTAATCTTTTTATGATTTTTATCTAAATATGAAAAGATTATTGAATCCTCATTGTGCTGCTCGTAATTGATGGCGTATTTATATTCTGAATAAGGATAAAGAGTACCTAAGCTATAAGTTTTTTGAGCACTAATATAAGTTACTTTAAGGTCTGTAATTGGATAATCAGTCTGATTTTTAATAAAAATATATCCATTTTTTTCAAATGGCTGGCATCCTATAAGTAGAACTAATGTAAGACAGTAAAATAGGCTATTCTTCATTTTGGTAGTTCTTCAATTGGTCTTATGAGTTTATTAATAACTATAACTTGTGAGGTATCACAGCCATGATCTACTTCAGTTATCCAAGAATAATTATTTTTTTCTAGAGGATAGGAGCCGCCTCCTCCATATGCTACTTTATCACCTAAAAAATAAGTGTCTGAATCTACTTTTAAGCTCTTA
This sequence comes from Acinetobacter pecorum, assembly GCF_014837015.1. Lineage (GTDB taxonomy): Bacteria > Pseudomonadota > Gammaproteobacteria > Pseudomonadales > Moraxellaceae > Acinetobacter > Acinetobacter pecorum. Next base: position 13,609 of record NZ_JACSPT010000029.1, on the reverse strand, counting down.
GTTTCTATATTCCAATCTATAGTTTTCGTAGCAAAAATTGGCAGAACTTTAGAGCCATCAGCATGTTCTAGATATAAGCATTTACCTTCCCTAATGAGCTTAGCCTCACTATAACTTGCATTATCTGCTCCCCCTGTATAGTGAATACGTGGAACAACTATATTTGATTCAATTTTTTCTGTAACTGGACTACAGGCTGCAAGAAAAATTAATAAAATAAATTCTAATCTTTTCATATTAAAGGAATTTTTGAGAAAATAATAATAGAGAAATTAAAGCAAATTATTCCAAAAGGCTCTGATTAAAAATTGTTAAAATTAGTAGATATATGGGAGAAAATTATGAAAAAATTTTTATACTTCAATTGCTTATCTTTTATTTTTACTTATTTATCTTTGTTTTATCAGAAATATACATTGGTGGATCGTATAGTTGTAGACAAGCTTGAAAAAGTTAAAGTCATTGGAGGAGGATTTCCCTTACAGTTTTTAGTAGATGGTGAAGTATCTCCAGGTGGGAGTATAGCGCTAGATCCTTTAAATATTATTATAGGAATAGATCAATTTATCTTCTTATATTTTATTTTTGATTATTTGTTCTGGATAAGTATTTTATTTGCTTTTTACATAATTTTGAAAAGGTACAAACTAAAACAGATTTTCTAAAATTAACATAATACACGTTATACGAATTCCCAAGGCATGGCTTTTAGTTATGCTTTTTTTATCAAAAGAGTATAGCTGAATGATAGCGAGCCAAATCGCATACAATATCTATCATTAGACTTAATGCAATAATTAAATGATATTGTTATCATTAATCTAATAGAATTAAGATTAAATGATAGAAATGAATACACGTATTTATCTACGAGCTTCAACTAAAGATCAAGATGCAAAAAGGGCTTTGCAGATTCTTCAGGATCTAAACCAAAACTTGAATTTGGGTGAAACCATTGTGTACGTGGAAAACTATAGTGGTACGAAGTTAGACCGACCTGAATTGAATAAGCTGCTGTCAGAAGCAAATCAAGGTGACACCTTGTTAGTTGAAAGTATTGACCGCTTATCACGCCTAACCCAACGAGATTTTCAAGAGCTGAAGCGCAGGATTCAAGAGAAAGGACTTCGATTAATTGTGGCAGATCTTCCTACTACCTACCAAATGATTCAAACCAGTGACACCATTACTCATTCAATCCTAGAACTCATTAATAATATGTTGATTGATCTCCTGGCAACAATGGCTCGCCTAGACAATGAGAAACGTATAGAACGTATTAAGCAGGGCCTGGCACGTTCGGGTTACAAGCCAACAGGTAAGAAAGCCAATGAGGCTAAGCACAAACGAATAAAAGAATTACTAGCAGCTGGCAATATGACTAAGGAAGAAATTGCCAAAGCAGTGAATTGTGGAGTTGCAACTGTTTATCGAGTTGCTAAAGTCATTTAAAAAGGCTTGTATCAGTGCTTCCCTTATGTCATATCTATTTACAAAGGAACAAGGCATTCTTAAAGATCAAAAGAAGGGATTAATGATGAAAAAGCATTTGATTTTCCTTGTTTTTATAGTGATGGTTTTTATTTTAGCTCTAGTTGTAAAGATTAATAATGATCATAAAAAAGGGCAAGCATTAAACAAATTGGAACTAGTTGAAAAGCAAATCCATTAGGTATATGAATATTAAGATAAATAAAAAGCCCTATAGTCTCTCCCGTTACTATAAGGCTTATAAATCTCTGCAATTTTTTTCTTAACTACCTACTTTTCCGATGTAGGTTATGAATATATTTTACCTATTGGTAAAAACAAAGATATAAGACAAAAGGTGAATATGCTAGGAATTTCGCATAACAACCATTATGTTAAATAGGGCTTGTAAAATTATTCTTCAATAGAATTTCCATCAAGGTCATATAGCTTTACTTCTCTTGCACCAGCATTAAAAAATAACTCCTTAAAAGCTCGTATTTCAATCTTAGTTAAACTACCTTGTATCGGCTCCATTATTTGGACAATAGTAATAGGAGCTGTAAACTTGAAAAAAGATAAACCGTTAGAATGGTGTCTCATTAAAGCTTTTAATGTTGTTGTAGCGCTTTCAAAATCTGCCAAAATCATTCTTGGGTGATCATAAGGTGATTTAGGAATTTCAGTTGCTTTGGCTATGCCATTCTCTGCCATCAAACTTATACGGTTTTTATAAAAATTTACCCATATCGCTTTAGGATATTTTTTTAAATCGTCTCTTATCATTTTAGTTCTTAACTTGGATGTTCATTTAATTATAAATATATATTTTTTTTAATTTCAATTGGATAATTCTTAATTTCTTCTAAAATTAACATAATACACCTTATACGAAATGCGTTATAATTCCACTTAGAAATCAATGCTGTAGTTTCTAGTTGATAGCCCGAACATCCCTGTTCGGGCTTTTTTTATGATTTTTCATGTTCCACGGTCAATAAACAAGCAATGTTCCACTACTTTGTGTAGCTTAGATTAACTATATGGCAGGAAAAAACGGCTCAGAAAGCTGCGTTTTTTAGGTTCTTTTTCTTTATGCTCAGGAACAGGAATACGCTTGTTTGGCGTTTGGATCTCATTTTCAATCTCATGCTGTTTTTCAGGTACTGGGACTTCAACAGTCTCTTGATGTGGTGCGACAGGTGTTGGATCTTCCATTTTTGGTGCTTTGGGAGCTTCCAATAGACGTTGCATCGTCTCTATCTGGTTTTGATAGAAAGATTCACGATCTTTGGCATCATCAAGCTGATTTTTCAGCATGTCTATTTGCTGTCTAAGCAGTAAAACTTCTGCCGAATTTGGACTGTCTACTTTTACAGATTCTTTTACATCCTGTTTTTTGACTGGTTCCCCAAAAACACGGATAGCTTCTGCTAGATCAATCTTATTCTCAGAATTTTTACTTAAAATTCCTTTCTTTATGTTGTTGTAAATCGTTTGTCTATTGATGTTGTAAAGCTTGGAAAGTTCAAGAACTGTAAGGGTTTTCATCCTGTAAACCTATGTCTAAACTTGTAAAAATTTACTGTCTATTAGACTGTCTAATAGACAAATGATCAAGTTTAAATTTTAGGCAGTTACAAAGCCAACTTTTTGAAGATAAGGGAATAATTCTTCGAATTTTTGGGCATCTTTAAGCATTTCTGCAATGCGCACAGCAAACTGTTCAAAGCTTTCTGTACCTTGAGAATATGTATTCATTTCAGGAAGTCTTGAAAGCTTATTGGCAAATAGGTGACGCTGTGGATCAGTTATTTTCGAGAAATAATCTGAGGGATTTTCACTGGTGATTACTTTTTTCGAGGTATCTTTTTTCTGTCTAAAAATGAATGAAAATCCTGAAATGGTACGTCCTTTCTTATGTTGTTCATACTTAGCAGTGATATCTGTTAGTTCATTTATTTGATTCAATGCAAAGTCTAAAACATAGGTTTTGAAGTTACTCATAGTTTTGTATTGGTGAGGTTCAACGCCTAATTGTTGTCTAAAGATAGACAGATCAAAAACGGGAGTTTTCCCTGCTGACCTCCATTGGATCAGTAACTCATAGAGTCGAATAGCATAAGAACTAGTTAGGCGTGAGACCTGTTCTAACTCATATTTAGTAAAATTCTCTTCTAGTCTGGTTATAAGAGGAACGATATCTTGAGTGAATCTTAAAAAAACAATTCCCGACTGAGCCTCATAACCAATTTTATCAACCCAACGGCAATGGAAACTACGATCCTTACCTGTTTTAGGATTAACATCATGGTATGTGACATATCTATCGAAGAGGCTTTTTGATGCTTCTCTAAGGACTGTATAGGCAGTATGTTTTTCAACATTGAACGTATTGATATAACTACTGGCATGTACCTCTAATAAGCTATTTTCTGTTACCCCATGACCTGTTTGTCTTGCTTCTGCTATAGCTAGGAGAATTAAACGCTGTTCAACAGTATCTAACGTATAGCTAGCTTGAATTAAGGCATTATCCTTGACGATTAATTCACTCATTTTTAATAATAAATTTATAATTAAACTAGGTTGTACAATAGACTATTTAAATAAGCGTGTCTATTAAAATTATTAAGGTCGATAAACCTAGCTTTAAGGTCGATAAACCTAGCTTTAAAGGTCGATAAACCTAGTTTAATAGGTCGATAAACCTAGTTTAATAGGTCGATAAACCTAGTTTAATAGGAGCTGTAACTCTTTCTACACAAGGCTTTGAGCTCAGTTAAAAGCATTTAAAAACATTTAAAATAATTAAAAGCCTATATCATGAAAAATTGCCCTTGGTTTTCGCTACGCTCAAACTCTATTGAACTTCGCTAAAGCTCAGTTCGTTGGGGGCAATTTTTTGGCTAATACCTGGTTTAAATTATAAAAAGAAAAAGAACTAGGAATTCGCTTCGCTCATAAGTTTTTTATGCTCGCTTCGCTCGTCTAGAATCAACTTAAATAAGTTCGCACCCATTCGGGATGCTCTGTACTTAAGTTTTAAAGTCACAAGGAAGCTTGTAATCAGGGAAAAACAAAGGCGAATTTTAGTTGTGTCAGCTCGTAGACACTCGCTTAATAAGTAAATATTTAAAGCCAATAAGAAAGATCTTTGGGAATGGCATATCGGCATGTCATTTAGGAAGTAGTAATTAGCCGAAACGCAGTGCCGAGGAGACGTGCCGAAAGGAGTACTTAAATTCACGGTAACGCAACCGCTACGCTATCCTCTGAAACCTACGCTATCGCTTGATTTCAGCCCGAAAGCGTTCGGGACGGATTTGCTAAAACGCTAGGGCGTTTTTACCTCTTACGGAGTCCCCGTCGGTGCGCTGTCGCGCACGACCACCCCCTTACTGAAAAGTATTGAGCTTCATTTGCTACACAATGAACTCAACGGACTTTTTTAACCGTAAGAGGGTGGTCGTGCACTGCGTTTCGACGGGGATGGGCTAGCCCCCCACTTCAGGTCAGGCGTTGGGACGCCTTAAAAAATGGGTGCGCTTCGCTTCCATTTTTTCCCTTTTGTGGCTCCCCCCTTGTCCTCTCCGCTGGGGCTTCGAGGATGCTTCACTTTCGTTCAGCCCCCCTTCGGGGCAACCGCGTAGCAGATTTAGGAATGGAACTTAAAAATGATTATTTTTTGTTCTGTTGGAAATATTTTTTTGTCAGAATTTTAGGTTTCAGAGCTATGAAATATTATTTTTTAAATCAAGTACAAATGGAAGATCATATTATGAAACATTGACCGAAAATTTAAATAGTTTTAATAAAATCAATAATTTATATTTGTTTTTCGCCTTGAAAAAGTTACTAAAAATATGCAATGGTACTTTGATCTTTTATTTGAGATGAGTAGATATGCGGTTTTGGTTCTTAGTGGCTGTAGCTTTTACAATTTTAATTTTTTCTTCGGATATAGCATTTTTTATAGTTAGTTTTTTCGCAAATAAATTTCATTATTTATTGGCTCTTACCATAGGGATACTCGCCTTTATTTCATTAAGCTTGAAATCCAGCGTAAGAGAAAAAGCATTCGTTTTAAAGCTTTCCTCATACTCATTTTTTTTTGTTTAAGTGTCTTTCTAATTTTATGGGTTATTGCTTATTTACTTGGAAAAGTTAGTAGTGATGATCTGTGGAAGTCTATGGTTTTTAGCATAAGTGGCTTTGTAATGTCTGTGTATATGGATCGACTATTGATACCAAATTTTGAAAAATTATTAAAACTTAGTACTCAAAAAGCAGGTACACAACGAGATCTAAAAACCGATATTAGAGATATTCAAAGTAATTTCAAATCAGTTCTTCAATATGATCCTCAAAAGTTTTTTATTCCTGAAAAATGGTTTTTTGGTTTAGATCCTAAAGGAAATCCAATTTATTTCTGTATGGAAAAGCTACTTCATACGCAAATTACAGGTGCATCGGGTTTTGGTAAAAGTGTTCTGCTTGGGTTATTAGCTTTCCAAGCAATTCTAAAACGTGAAGCGACTATTATTTTTGATCCCAAACAAGGTGGTGATGAGTGGCTTCCACATATTTGTTATAAAGCTGCTCAAGTATCAAATACACCTTATTTCTTTGTGGACCTTCGGAGGAGTTCTGCTCAATTAAATCTTTTCAATGGAATGACAAGCAATCAAATTATTAATTTATTGATCGTTGGACTTCTTTTAGACGAACGTGGAGATACCGCTGATTATTATCGTGCCAAAAGCAGAAAAATGGCGCGGTTTGTTGGAAAAAATTATCAGAATGGTATGACTCTTAAAGAAATCAGCGATACATATGATGAATACTTCCGAAAAAATGAAGCAGATGGTTTTGCTGATGCTTTACAGGAGCTTGCTGAAGTTGAATCTGTTAATGCGCGTGAAGGAATTTCTCTAAAAGATGCAATGGATCAGGGATATGTCATCTATGTTGCAGGGGATTGGGAGGATCCTAAACACATTACGATTCAAAGGATGTTACTTGCTCGAATCGTGCAAATTGCGAGTGAAAGAGACAACACCTTAGAAACGCCAAAACAAGTTTGTGTAATTCTTGATGAACTATCCTTTCAGATTTCTAAAATCTTTGGTGATGCACTTAAAGTTATTAGAGATAAAGGTCTGCATTTCATTCTTGCGCATCAAAGTATTAAAGATTTGATTAATGTTCCTGACAATATGGACGCTCAAGCATTTGCTGGTTCTGTTGTGGCGAACTGTCCTCTGAAGTTTACTTATCGTGCTGTGGATAATGAAACAGCTCAATATTTTGCTGAATTTTCAGGTGAAGTTTTAGTTGATGATGAATCTCGAAATGTTGAAAAAACATTGAGTTTGACTGATCGAGTAACAGGCGAAAAGCAGATTCGTCAAACTGAAAGAAATCTGGTTGATCTCAATATGATGCTATCCCTTCCTCGTGGTACAGGGGTGTTATTTGGAAATGGGGTAGCTCAAATCTCTACGATTTGCCCAATTGAAGTTGAAAAAACAGTTGAATCCAAGAGAGTGAAAGGGTTTGAACAGCCTATTACCTGTGAAAATTTAGACCAAAACGGCCCTTTAATTTTTGAAAAATTGGGGTGAATTATGACGAATCTAATCAGTTCTAAAGCAGAACGTGACCGAATCAAAGCAGATAAGCAAAGCAAAATTTTGTCATTTTTATGGGAAGAGCGTTTTAGCACTGCTTTTGTATTGGCTTTGCTCCTGAATATGACTCCAAATGGGGTGCAAAGAACCTTACGAAGAATGGAAAATGCCGAACTCATTAAGGCACATACTATCGATTTTGAGTTGAGTGCTTGGAACCTCAAAATTTGGGGTTTAACACCCACAGGTGCATTACTTGCCACAGATCTAGATGAAGATCCAAAATTCTTTGAAGTTGGCCGTATAAAACCTATCACCATTGCTCATAGTTTAGCGTTACAGCGCGTTAAGGTCATTTCTTTAAGTTCTGGGTGGGATCATTGGGAAAGTAGCTCTAGGATGCTTAAAAAGGCCAATGAGAGCCGTTCTGAGTGGATTCAGGTTCCAGATGCTGTTGCACGATCTCCCAAAGGTCGAAAAGTCGCTATCGAATTAGAACGGACTGCTAAAACACCAAAACGTTATGTCGAGATTTTCGCGAACTATGCTGAGATGATTTCAATGGGTGTTATTGATGAAGTGATTTACGTGTGTCCTGAGCAGTTAACTAACCGATTGGAAAATTTATTTCATCGAATTGAGAAAATCATTTTTAAAGGGAAGGTGATCCCAACGCCTGCAGGATTATTAGAGCGTTTTTATTTCATTTCATATGAGGAATGGAATGTTAGAGCAAAGGAGTTTTAAAGATTCCTATGGCTTTGTTCAAGAAAGTTGGAATAAACATTAAGGAGGAAAATAATGTTGCGTTTCTTAAAAAAATCAGTTGCTGAAAAAACATCGGTATTAACTGAAAAGCAAAAGTTTGAAGCTGAAAATAGTATTAGCCATGATTTTGGTTTTATTTGTCAGGGTTTCATCGTTGATGACTTTAGCCATCATTTAAATTTTTACAGTAATGGGAAAGTTAATCGTTTTGATGATTTGAAAAATATGATTCTTTATAAAGATGAAATTATTCAAGCAACAGAACAAGCGATTTTGTATAAAGAAACTGGGGAAACAGGTGTGAATAATGATGATAAACAAGCACTAATCAATGCTCGGAACTTCCTCAAAATTTTTACAACTGTGGTTGATTACAATGTAAAGTTTAATCTAGAAACTCTTCAATAATATGATTTGATGGTTAGTTGATATGAATGTCCGCAATAGTTATTGCAGACATTTTTATTTTGGGCTTATACCGCAATTTCGCATAAGAGATTTTATGTTAAATACCAGGACACCTTAACTAAACTATCCTAGTATTTCTTAGATAGAAATTGGAAGCGGATTCACACTTAATATAGTTGGCTTTTCAAGCATAACTCTATTAATAATTTCAATTATTTCTAGGGTTTGTCTATATACGGCTCGCCTAATCTAAAATAAAAATTCACCAATAAATTCGATATGCTTTATTGTTTAAAAACCACCAAATTTTACTTTGGTGGTGTCTCTATATTTTTAATAGGTTAAATAATTATTAGAGGTAACGCACCCATTTAATGGTTGCAGCTGGGATGCTGGGTGTAGGTTGATTTCCTGTTCCACTATCTTCTGTTGGAGCACCAATATTAGTATTTGTTGTTGTTGGAATAACAATCTTAAGATCAGTCAATGTTGTTTTTCCATTATTGCCCAAACCAATAATTGATAGGAAACCATATAAATTTAGATTTGCATCCGTTGTGTAATTATTTCCTGCAATAACATTACCATAGATTGGACTATTATTAGTATAGCTTAGCAATTTAATATCCCCCCCCACATAAGATGCTTTATTATATATTCCTGTATATGATCCTGCTAATAATGCTAAATCACCTAAAGCTGTTGTTGGGCTAATCATTGCTATTTTAGATGAACAAAAATTTGTTGGTCTTGGGAAATAACCATTTAATGGATCTAATTTTTCAATAATGCCACTGGAGCTCTTACTTAATGCTGAATTAGCATGACAAACTGCATCCTCTACTCCACCACGAGTAGCAGCATAATTCGGTGCACTAATAATCGCATTACCATTTACACTCGAACTTTCAATATTTCCTGTAGCTAAAAGTGTATTATTATAAATGCCTTCACGAATGTTTAGATTGCCTTTAAATAATATTACGCCTGGCGCTATTGAGGGGGTTTTTAATATATTAGCAAAATCAGTTATATAATTATTCACATTTAAGTTTGGTCGTCTAATTGTCCATGTTCCATTATTATAAGTAATATTCATTTTCTGATCTTTATTTTGATCATACCAACGTACAATATTTGCTTTGATGGTAGGACTACAATTTACTGAATTGCCATTTACTGTCGCTTCATATAAATAACCCCAGTGATCTGAATTCTGCATATTATTTGTATTTTGTAGAGAGATATTGCTAGTAGTACTACTTCCTAAACAAAACGTTGTTCCATCAGTAAAGCCATCTAAATTATAAACGCGCACCGTTATTTTATTATCTTTATACTCGAAAATATAATTAGCAGTATCATTACTTGTATAAACTGTATTAGTTGAACAGTTCAATTTTTTCTCAGGATCATAACAATTAGCATTCACCATTGGTGGAGTTATACTTAAAGATGTTCCTAATTCACTTATCTTAATTACAGGTATTTCATTTGATGTCAAAATTTTTTGAATATTTGATATGTTTGCACTGCCACAGTTTCCTGTAAATGATTTTGCTGCAATGTTTTTATACTTATTACTATCACACTTTATCTGATCACCTGCCTTTAATTGTACACCCGTAGAATCGCCACTAGCTGGTCTATTACTAAGCGTTGTATTACGTGCAGCACCGGTAATATTGTTATTCGCATAGCCATATTTCACCAAAATTGTATCATTTTTCCACTCGATATTTTCACCAGCTTTAAGAATCTCAACTGAACCATTGCCACCATTTAAATAAATACTCTTTTTTGTGTTAATGACACTAATCGCACCGGGGTTATTTAATGTTACATTACCATCGGCATAAATATTATTTACATTAGTTGTTTTATTGGATACTGTTAAGTCCCCAGTAACTTTTAATGTATCAATATTACTAATTTCATTTAAAGTTGCACTACCTACGACATTTAAATCAACTGCATTACCTGTACTATTAGTAATTGAAACGTTACCTGAAACCCCTACATCCGTATAAATATTAATAGCGCTTATTCCTGAGTTAGGTAATGGAGACGGGTTGGACGTTCCAATCGCTCCACGCTTAACCTCATAAACAACTTGTACTGTCGATGCAGATTTACTGATGGTATTTCGGCTTGTTATGGTTGATGTTACCGTATAAGGCTCAGATTCTGACGTTGGTTTTTTTACATTATCAATTTTCGCTGTAATTGCTATGTTATCGGGTAAATTGTTAATTGGTAGATCAATTGATTCTCTATTAGGTTCTTTTAATTCATCATTTAATTTATCTAGGTCATTTTTGTCTAATTTACTTAAATATTGTTGTAGAATTTCCACACCTAACCATGCATTTGCTTGTTCTTGTATTAAGGCATGGTTTGAAGCTACAGCATACTGTTTGGCACGTAAATAATAAGCAGTACCTGCAATTGAAACAATCAAGGCAATACCGACCAAAGCTACAGTTAAAACCGTTGCAATTCCTTGTTGTGACTTTGCAAAATATAGATTTTTCGATTTCATTGGTATATACCTTAATTTAAGAGGTACTTAAAATATTTGACAAGCAAACAGGGAGCTTTATTGTTGTTCCAGTGCTATCACTTGCAGTGATTTTAAGTACTTTTATGCCTGTTATAATAGCTGAACCATAAGGTGCACAGGGTTTATTTAGAGGTTGATCCTTTAGTTCAAAAGTAATTGTTGTGCCTGTGGGGAAATAGGCTAATGTACTGTCCTTTTCCCATGTAGAACCTGTTGCCAAAGGAAGATCATATGAACATGTGCTTTTTAATAAAATTAAGGAATTTTCAGTGTAAGTAATGCCCTGACAAATAGATGCTGTTGTGGTCTTAACATCGTCATCTAAACGCCATAAGATAGCTTTGTTAGTGGTTACATTTGGAATGCTCGCAACTTCTACAATATTGGGAATCGAAGATGCGGGATAACCGAAACCTGCATTTTGTGCTAGTACTTGAATTGTGGTTAGACTGTTTTGGAGTTGTGTATCGAGTATGGAACTTTTACGTGCATCGACACTGGTATAAATGACTGTGCGAAACAAAGCGAGTAGTGCTATCAAACAAAGCATTGAAATCGCCAATCCCACTAAAAGACTGACCAGAGTAAAACCTTGCTGATTTTTCATGGTGTATTGCCTACTTTTAGCGTATTACCTACTTTAATTTCACCGCCAAAAAGCTGATTGGCATCCTCTCCTTTTACAGATAAAACAGGGGAAATAATTGGGATATCTTTTGTACCGACCTTAATTGTAGAGGAGGTACAAGTCACATTAACAGTAAAATTTTTTCCATTAATTTTAATCGGTGGCGCTGCTGGTGGCGGTGTTTTGCATAGTGTTTGTCCTTCTTCTCGTAGTAGATTACGCAATTCATTCACGGCAATCTGCTGCAAATTTGATTGACGTTGTACTTGCATAATTTTACCCATACTTAATGCCCCACCTAATGCAATAATGCTGGTTAATACCATTGCCACTAACGCTTCAAGTAAACTAAAGCCTTGTTGATGCTTTTTATTTAAAGGCATAAGTTGCACTTCCACCAATATTTATAAGAGTTAATGGTGAATTCATCGTACAATTTACTTTTACAACTTGTCCGCTATTGTTCACAACTTCTACTATACTGTTTACAACTTGTCCGCTATTGTTAAAGGCAATACAATTAAAATTATCTGTTTCACTTGCGGTTTTTATTGTGATATTTGAGGAAATCTTAAAATTATATAAAGAAGTGCTACTACATGTACTTTTAGCTCCAACAGTATCACTACCAATATGTACGCTTAAAGTATGACTACTAAAACATAAATGTCCTGAAGTCTGATCTCCCACAACACCAGTTGCATTACGAATTGCAGCAGATCTTGCGAGATTAATTGCACTTTCTAATGATGCAGTTGCGGTGTTTAACTCTGCTTGTCTTACCCAATTCACTGTAAAGGCCGATCCAGATACAGCTAAAATGCCGATAATAGTGACAATAATCATGGTTTCGATTAAAGTAAAACCGAGTTGTATATTCATAGGTTTTATCCAATCAATAACTTTGACAAGGCGTGGCTTGAGTAGTATTTGTCATGGTCATCGTGCAAGTGTCTTTTGTTGCAGTAATAGTGTAGCCTTCTTGAGAAGAAGTAACAGCATAATTAAAAACATTTTCTGTTGGTTTCCAAGCTTTTAGTTCCTCCTCTTTTATTATTGTAGTTGTATTTGTTGCTGTAATAACTGGATATTCTAGTTTTCTCTGATAACTTCCTTCTAATACTAATCCTAATGTTACTAAATCTGATTGGGCAGCTTTAATATGAGCTCTCTTAACATAGTTATTATATGAAGGGAGGGCGATCATAGACAAAATCGCAATAATCGAAACTACAATCATTAATTCAATTAAAGTAAAACCCATCTTTCTGTGAGCTAAGTTTGGTCTTTTATTTTGTATAGGATGATGACTTAATGTCCTATTATGTAGATAGATCATTGGTAATGTTATAAAAAGCATAGGAATAAAGCATATGGTACATTAAATGCGAGCCAGATTATTAAATATTGTTATACAATTATTTTTATTGAAAATAGGAAGTGAAAAATAGCTAAGAAAATTTTCTTAGAATGAAAAAATTTTCTTAGAATTCTTATAATAAGTAATAATTTTTTTCACAATTAATATAATACACCTTATACGAAATGTATTTGATTTATCTTTTAATTTCAGTGTCTTATGTTGATGTAAAAAGCCCAACTGTAGCCAGTTGGGCTTTTTTAATGATTTATCACGTTCCACGATCACTTATTGATCATTGTTCCACGACTTTGATTAGCTTAGTTGAATAATGCCCTTAGCAATTCAGCCTTTAAAATCTGTTTCAGTTCGCAAAGCCTTAAAAATACGTTTCGCTGTTTCCTCACGAACCGATTTTGGATCTCGTAAAATATTCGAAATCCATACTGCAAATGCTTGATAATCTTTGTTGCCTGCAAGGTCGCTGATGCTGAGCACTGAACCGTACCGGGTTTGTCGGAGAGTTTTTTATTTAAGTTAGGCCACCTGACCTAACGGGTTAATCTTATCATAGTACATTGCTTCAAAATCAAAAGTTGATACATAACCTAGTGCACTATGTACACGCTCTTTATTGAACCAATCTACCCAATTTAGTGTCGCAAGTTGTACATCCGCTAAACCTTGCCAATCTGCTTTTAGATATTCAATCACCTCTGTTTTGTATAAGCCATTCACCGTTTCAGCCAAAGCATTATCGTATGAATCACCAGTCGTAC
>NZ_JACSPT010000028.1 GCF_014837015.1 Acinetobacter pecorum | reverse complement strand
GTAAAAATTGTTTTTATAATGTTTTCTTACAAATCACAAACTGGATACAAAATTATAATTTTTAAATAAAAACAAATAGATAAATCGTAATAATAAGTAAAAAAAAAGATAGAAATAGATAAAGGGTATATTTTAAATTTTTATGTGATTTAATATTTTGTCAGATAAATTAGATATTACTAAATTAAAAAATGAATAAGCATCTTGGGTCAGAGGATATTAATATGGTGCGAATACTATTGATCAATATGGGTTTAATTTGTTTATGTTTTATAAACAATGCATATGCAACCTCTGATGAGTGGAGTCAGCGTTGGAAACCCTCAAGTAGCCGTTCCGCTGAAAACCTGGTCCAAGCAAACCTGATTGAGCTTAAGGAGTCAGATTATTATTCCGGATTAGGCAAAACCACGATCTACAGTACCTCTACAAGTTCTATCGGTACGGTCAATACCCCAACCAACAACATTAATGTCGATGGTTCCGGCAACACCGTAGACATCAAAAGTGAACTGTTGAATGAAGCCCCGGTCAGTTCGAATACCAGTCAAAATCAGCCGAAATGTCCTAACTTAAGTAATCAGAAGGGGGAGTCATCATGCTGAGTTCTCCCTTAAGCAGGAAAATGATATGCGGGGTGAGTGTTACAGTTCTTTTCAGCTCTTTGCTTACAGGCTGTACGGGCTTGGCGCCTTCCAATAAAAAGCCTGTCAAACTGGTACAAGGTCCACCGATTACCGATATTTTCACCCCTTTTGATATGGCCTTGTCCTGCCTGAAAGGGCAATTACGTAGTGATGTCAGTTTTTCTGTGGGCGCAATTCTCGACCAGACCGGTAAAGATGTAGTTACCAATGGCGGTAGCGGAAAAATGGTGACCCAAGGTGCGGGAGACATGGTGCAGTCCGCTCTGTTTCAGGCGGGCGTCAGTTTGATGAACCGGCGGGATCCCCGGATTATTGAAAGTGAGGCCAAATGGGGGATTCGTGACCCCAAGCAGATTCAGGCATCTGATTATTATGTTACCGGCAGTATTAACAGTCTGGATTTTATTCCAGGAGGTGGTTTTGACATGCAGATCGCAGGCGTTGGCCCGAACTATAGTCAAACCCGGATTATGGTTGGTCTGGATTTATCTCTTACCGATACACGCAGCAGTAGGGTCGTGGGCAATGTCTCGCTACAGAAACAGATTGCTGCACAGGATTATGGAATCGGTGCAGGTAGATTTGCCGGACGTACGCTATTAAATATTCAGATCGGAAAGGGAGAGCGGGAGGCTACCAATTTTGCCTTGCGCCAAATGCTGAATCTGGCAACTTTTGAGCTGCTTAGCCAGGTGGTACCGCCAGCAGTATTTGAAAGCTGTCGTGCACAGATACCGCCTGAATTCGGCCAATTGAACTTAACCCGCAGTTCTGTCGCTTTGCATAAATACAAGAAAAACCAGCAACAAAAAAATCCGGATTTGAATAGTGCGGCTCAAACATCAGTTCCGTCTCAAACGGAATCCTCGAATCAAAAAAATAAATCCACCAATACACCGAGTAAAGATACCAAGGCACCCAAAAACAAAGAGTCTGAAGTGATTCAGAATCCTGAAGCGGAGCCGGAAATGAGCAAAGAGGAGCTGATTAAATATATCGGCAAGACCAAGCGGTCATCTTCAACAGGCAAAGTGAATGACAAAAAAGATAGTCAAGAAAAAGCTGACAAAGAAAAAGACGAGGAGAAGTCATCCAGTTTATGGGATGTCAATCCAGAAGTTGTAGAAAATTACTGGTCCAGCTCTCAACGGGATTAACTGGTCAGTAACGACGGGCTCGCTCCCTTGATTAAAAAAAGTACCGGGCGAGAGGTACTTTAAAACAAAAGTAGGAAGAATAACGATGAATAACACGATCAAAACACTAGCTTTATCCGTCACGTTACTATCTGGCGCAGGTATGGCCTATGCAGCTGACGGTGATACAAATGTAGAGGTAAATAGTGGTTTACAGGCTACTTTGGACTCTATTTCCCAACAAGTAGAAAATGGCTCTGCGCTGAACCTGGCAGTGAATACTGCGGATGTTGATGCCAGTGTCACTTTAGATGCAACAGCGACTGCTACAAGAGAGGTTGCAGACGCGGTTGGTTCAATTGAGGGTAGTATTGAAACTACTGCGATGGGTGCTGCCAATACTGGTAGTATCAGTATCGAACAGGGTAACTTCAACAAGGTTGTATCAAACGTATCAGATGAAACGTCTAACTATGACTTCAGCGAAGCAACCAGTGCAATGAATAATTCTGAAACTCTAGAGGAGCTAACAGAAGTTGCGGATACTTCAGACGTCTCAGAAACTGTAAGTTCTTCACTAAGCACCAACTATAGTGAAGAAATTAACCAGACTTTAAGCAATTATAGTGTAGCGAACATTGCCTATAATGCAGGCGCTGTTAACGCCTCTGTAGATGTGCTTACAGGCGGAACAGAATCCTCTATCAACAATAGCATCAAAACGACTGCGATGGGTGCTGTGAACACCGGCAGTATCACTGTGACTGTGAAATAATTCCAATTTCACCTAGAACAGGGGGTCTAACTATTGGCAGATAGTTAGGCCTCTTTATTCTTATTCTATAGTAACACTAAAATAAATTGTTGTTTATTCATCGGATGGAAAAATTAATCTGTTCTAGGACAGCTTAATCCCTAGGCTAAGTTAAGTAGGATCCGGTTCATGGATCAGAAAACTGGAGCTAGCTTGATCAAGCTGAGTATAGTGAAAATGATGACCCAAATTTATAAAGTAGCAAACAAGTGCAAAGACCATATATAAAAAAAAGAGCGCCTCAGCGCCCTTTCAGAAATTTACTAGAAAACTTAGTCACGAACAAATTCAACTGTACCATTGGCTAAAGATTTCACGCGTGCGAGTGATTCGACACGGTAGCCTTTTTCAAGCAGCAGCTCACGACCTGGCTGGAATGATTTTTCAATCACGATACCAATACCGACCACTTCTGCATTTGCCTGATGAATCAGATCCGCCAATCCAAGTGCTGCCTGGCCATTAGCCAAGAAGTCATCGATTACTAAAACTTTATCAGTAGAGCTGATGTGTTTATTTGAAATCGCAATGGTGCTTTCAGTCTGTTTGGTAAATGAAAAGACTTTCGAGCGGTATAAATCATCTTTCAGGGTAAGAGACTGGTATTTACGTGCAAAGATTACAGGTACACCAAGTTCTAAACCTGCCATTACTGCAGGTGCAATACCTGATGCTTCAATCGTAATAATTTTGGTGATACCAGCATCCTTAAACAGACGGGCAAATTCTTGACCAATCTGCTGCATCATGACTGGGTCGATCTGATGGTTTAAGAAAGAATCTACTTTCAAAACTTCTTCAGAAAGAACGATGCCTTCGGCCAAGATTTTCTGTTCTAGTGCATGCACGGGAGAATCCTCAAGAGCAGGTGCTTTTTAAAGCAAAAGCGTATTGTAAAAAGCACCCGGAAAAAATCAAGCGAAATTCACCAAAAAATCTTAGTTGCTTGCACCTTTATAATCAGTTAACAGTAAACCATAAGAGGTTTTCTTGTCTACATGCGAAACTTTTACTGGAAGATAATCAAGTTTTGGTGCCAGCCAGAAAATGGTTTCACGACCTGGTTTGCTATGTTTCATCACCACTTTAATGGTATTGAAAGAACCATATTTGGTATTGACCGTCTCTGAACCCTGTTTTACGAACTTACGGCCTTCAACTTCTTTGGCATCGGCAATATAGTAATTGGCTTTCAGACCTGAGTTTTTCAGATCTTCACGAATCTGCAGTTCTGCATTCAGTTCATCCAGAACATCTGGTCTCCAGGCAAAAGAGCGCTTTTCGTCATCTTTTCTGGTACTGATAGTTTTGCTGGAAGGATTAAAATTAATACTCATGGTGTTGTTGTGCACCAGAATCTTACTGCTGCGACTGAAACTGCTAGAACCGATCTTGCCATTATTGAAGGTAAAACGGCTGGTTTCGGTTGCCGAGGCTACACCACCTGCTTTTGCTGCAAAAACATAAGTCCAGTTATTGCCAGATTTACTTAAAGTCCGTGTTGCAGAACCCATATTCTTGCCGTTATAGCTGAATTGATAACTGGCCTGGAAAGGAGTCATGGCAAAAGCCTGGCTAGAAATACCAGTGAACAGTATTGCACTGCCCAGACCCGTGGTCATCACTAAAGTTTTGAATACAGTCTTCGCCATCAGTTATTTTCCTATATTGGTTCAACGGGCAAAACATATTACTTCTTGCATCTTTATTATTTCGGTAAAAGATGGAAATTGGATGGATGTATCTGCCAAAAATGTATATTTCATGTAGTTTTATGGAACTTTTGTTCAAAAACTAGAGAGGGCACAATTTAAGAGGAATCTTTCTGTTTGATGGGTGTGATCCGGTTGTCGTCCATTTCGCTTTCATCCCAGTTCTCTTGCTGATCTTGAGAGAGTTTTCTAAACAGGGCTGCAAGATTGACATTGCCAATCACCACCAGTTCAGCTTCGCGAAGCACAGCGTGATTGACGTGGACTTTGCCCAAGGTATCAATGACAGAGCGGCTTTTGCCTAACCAGCGATTCAAATCTAGATAAAGCAGGTCATCGATAACTTTAATCACGCCCAGTTTTTCCAGGATCATGCCTAAGGGGTCTTTATTTAGGACACGTTGATAAAAGAACAGGCCAAAACGCACGCCCAGTTTATACAGTACATTTGGATATTTAGCTTCAATCAGCTGGGTATCACTAATCTGCTCGAACACGATTAACTGTGTGGTTTTATTCAGTTCCATCTGTACCAGTTTCAAATCAACCGATAAAGTAACAATCAGGCCTTTATAATCCAATGTTGCATACAAACGTAGCCAGTCATCATGCAAATCCGCATGTAAGTCTTTCAAGGCATCGACATTATCTGTCACAAAACGCTGAAAAGTTGCATTCAGGAAGACTTGCGATAAGGGAAATTCACGCTCATCTTCAATAAATCCTTCCGCCCTCTGGTACACTTGGCGGATTCGGTTGGAAATATTCGCAATTAGCGTTTGCATATTGAAGCGTCCTGGCAACTTTATTTTTAACACGGAATGTATCTTGTCGAATTGTATGAAAAATACAAGTATTCATGCTTGAAGTTTAGCAAAATAAATAGCACCATTTTTATAGTTTTAGTTATGTAACGTTGAAGATTTGATGGATTTGGCATTTTAAAAAGATAAATGTCCAATCTGTTTCTTTTTGGTCTTTAAAATACTTTTTTTGGGGAACTGAACTCAGCACTGAGTTTGGATAAATGTGAAAAAACGATGATACTCATGCCTCTGGTCAGAACTTGGTGGAAAGATCGAGTGTTCAGCAGTGCGGTGCTTGCCGCAGCCATTCTGCATTTGATCGTGCTGACACTGGAATTTGGTATGCCGCAAGATCTGGATACCAGCACCAAGGAAATCGCGGTCAGCTTGCGCCAGACTGATCAAAAAATTGAACATGCCGATTTTTTGGCCCAGACAGACCAGCAGGGTTCCGGTCAGTTTAGAGAGGCGCATCGCATGTCGAGTGATATGCCATCGCCATTCATGGAACAGCAGGCAGGCGAAGAGCTGCAAAAAAGTCTGGATATGCTGCAACAGCAACAACAGCTCAGTTTTGAAGAAAAAGTCCTGATGACCACTTTGAGCTGGCAAAAGCAGGCGGAGGAAAATCAGCGTAAAAAAATGCAGGAGCAATTACAAAGCCAGTTTCAGGCCAAAGCGGCCATGGTCGCCAGTCTGGAAGCGCAATATTTACAGCGTCAACAAAATTTCAGTCGTCAGCAAAAAATTAAGACTGTAGATGGTATTCAGGCCAAGCAGGATGTTTCGGCCGCCTATCTGGAAAAGTTCCGCGAGAAAGTGGAATTCTATGGGAACCGTTATTATCCGGAAGCCGCCAAACAACAGAATCTGGCAGGGGAAGTGCGGCTGATGGTAATCCTGAACCAGAATGGCGGAATTCGTGCCATTCGGCTGATTGACAGTTCGGGACATGCCATGCTGGACGAAGCAGCCAAAGCTTCCGTGCGTAAGGCAGCCCCATTTGGTGCTTTCGACAGTAAAATGAAAGAAATTTCCGAACTACGGGTGATTCGTACCTGGCGTTTTGACCCGGCAGAAGCGGAGTTTGAAGTGCGTTAAAGTTGATATTTACCAAGACCTCTCCCTAACCCACTCCTAATAAGGAGAGGGAGCTATATCTATAATGTTCAACAATCATAGGATTCTGATGAATATTCTCCCTCCATGTGGGAGGGAGTTAGAGGGAGGGCAACTTTAAATAAAAAAGCGAGCCTTGGCCCGCTTTTTTTATGAAGAAATTTTAGTTTTGTTCCAGATAAGGATTTTCAAAACCCAGCTTGGCCAAAATCTCGATTTCAATGCCTTCCATTTCTTCGGCATCTTCATCCGAGGTTTCATGGTCATATCCCATTAAATGCAAGGTGCCATGAACCAGCATATGGGTGAAATGCGTCAAGGGTACTTTTTGCTGTTCCAGCGCTTCCGCCAGTACTACAGGAATACAGATCACCAGATCGCCGATTGGAAATGCATCCAGAAACTGCGCCATTTCATCTGGAAGTTCACTCGGGAAAGACAGGACATTGGTCGGTTTGTCCTTGCCTCGATATTCCAGATTTAGTTTATGACTTTCGTCATTATCAACACAGGCAATTCCGATTTCGCAATTACTCTGAGTGCCGATATGACGTAAAGTGGTTTCTACAACTTTTTTAATATAGGCCCGCTTCAGTACCAGTTCAGGCGACTGAAAGTCCTGTTGCAAGGAAAGACTAAGTTTCAACACAAATCCTTAATTTTAAAGCTTAATGCTGTGCGTCTGCCGCAGCATCATTTTCAGCGATCAAGGCATCCTGACGTGCTTTTCGTTCGGCACGTGCTTCAGCACTTAAGCGCTGCTGTTCACTGTCCCAGCCTTCGTAGGCTTCGACAATTTTCTGTACCAGCTGATGACGTACCACATCACGCGAATGGAAGCGGGTGATATGAATTTCAGGAATTTTATCAATCACACGCAAGGCATGTGAAAGTCCCGATTGCTGACCACGTGGTAAATCCACCTGAGTTACGTCACCGGTAATCACGGCACGTGAACCAAAACCTAAACGGGTCAGGAACATTTTCATCTGTTCTGGGGTGGTGTTCTGCGCTTCATCCAGAATCACGAAAGAATGATTTAGAGTACGGCCACGCATATAGGCAAGGGGGGCCACTTCAATTACCTGACGTTCGATCAGCTTGGCCACTTTTTCAAAGCCAAGCATTTCATACAGCGCATCATACAATGGACGTAAATAAGGATCGATTTTCTGGGTTAAGTCCCCCGGCAAGAAACCAAGTTTTTCACCAGCTTCAACCGCAGGACGAACCAGCAAGATACGCTGGATTTCATTACGCTCCAGCATGTCCACGGCAGCCGCAACGGCGAGATAGGTTTTACCTGTACCGGCAGGGCCAATACCAAAAGAAATATCACTTTGCAGAATGCGCTGTACATAACGTTTCTGGTTGGCACCACGCGGATTGATCCGGCCTTTACGGGTTTGCAGCCAGACATTGTCCAGTCCCGTATGTTCCTGGTCATCCAGATCTTGCTGAAGCTCGCGATCAGTCTGACTGCCCTGAATCATCAAATGTAAAGTATCTGCACTAATTGGCTGAATATGTTCAGATTCCTCATGAAGACGCTGCAAGAGCATTTCAGCTCTCTCAACGGCATCGATTTCACCATCAACAATAAAACTCTCTCCACGATGAGAGATTTTAACGTCTAAACGTTGTTCAATTTGCTTCAAGTGACCGTTATAGGCGCCTAACATGGCTTGTATACGGTCCATTGAAATACCCGGAAAAGCTACTGTACGTCGGATCGCTGCAGTCAAGAGTGTTCCTTATGAAGTGTGCGTTATATGCTCTACATTACGCCACGTCAGGCTCAAGATTCAAGAGCTCACCATAAACTAAATTCAAAGTTTTAATTTCGGTAATTTCGATCTCGGCAAAGCGGCCGACCCACGTAGCATCACCAATAAAGTTAACATAACGGGTATTGTCTGCCGTACCGACCAGAATATTCGGATCTTTATCAGAAACTTTTTCGATGAGGACCCGCTGAATGGTCCCGAGCATGGCATCCGTCTTGTCAATGCTTGAACGCTTAATCCATTGCTGAACCTTGGCCAGACGTTCTTTTTTGATATTTTCAGATATTGTATCTTCGAGTTCTGCTGCCGGTGTGCCTGGACGTTTTGAATAGATAAAACTATAAGAATGGTCGAAATCCAGATCCTGAATAAACTGATAAGTCTCTTCAAAGTTTTCATCAGTTTCACCCGGAAAACCAATGATAAAGTCTGAAGATAAATGCATATCTGGGCGAACTGCACGTAACTTTTTAATCTTCTCGATATAGACATCAATCGTATGGTTGCGCTTCATCGCCTGAAGGACATCATTGGAACCGCTTTGTACCGGCAGATGCAGGTGTGAAACCATTTGTGGCAGGTCACGATAGCACTGGATCAGGTCGTCATTAAATTCGAGGGGATGCGAGGTGGTATAACGGATCCGGCCAATACCCGGAATGTCTGCAACCAAACGCAGCAAATCGGCAAAAGTACAGATATTGCCTTCGAAGGTTTCACCCCGGTAGCCATTTACGTTCTGACCCAAAAGCGAAATTTCACGCACGCCTTTTTCTGCCAGACCTGCAATTTCAGCCAGGACATCATCCAGTGGACGAGAAACTTCTTCACCACGCGTATACGGCACCACGCAGAAAGAACAGTATTTGGAACAGCCTTCCATGATCGAGACAAAAGCTTTATAGCCTTCAACACGCGGTTCTGGCAGAAAGTCGAATTTCTCGATATCGGGGAAGGAAATATCCACCAGTTTGATTTTTTCTTTTTTAGGCTTTTCAATCTGCTCAAAATGCTGGTCCAGCATTTGTGGTAAACGGTGCAGCGTTTGTGGACCAAAAATCATATCTACATAATTGGCACGTTTCTGGATGTTGTCGCCTTCCTGAGATGCCACACAGCCACCGACACCAATAATCAGGTCAGGATTTTTATCCTTTAGTTTGCGCCAGCGGCCCAGCTCGGAGAAGACTTTTTCCTGTGCCTTTTCACGGATCGAGCAGGTATTCATCAGCAGAATATCTGCTTCTTTAGGATCAGTGGTCAGCACATAGCCATGAGAATCGCCTAACAGGTCTGCCATACGGTGACTGTCGTACTCATTCATCTGACACCCTTGCGTTTCAATGTACAGTTTCTTGACTGAAGCATCGTTGGCTGGGGTGTGCGCTGGCTGGGTAACAGTGTTTTCTGAGGCAGCTGGGGCACCATTCGGAATGAAGGTTTGAACCGTCATGTAGGCTCCTACAAGGTAATACGTTGAAAGAGTGAACGAACAGCCTGAGTGAAGCATCAAACAGGTGAATAAAAATTCAATTCACGGACTAAAATCTTGGAAAGGCGCATATTTTAGCAGGAAAGTCGCTTAAACTTATAGACTAAATTAACTGGGGAAAAATATTGATTTATGGACAAAAATTGTCTGTACATTAATATTGCTGAATCATAAGGTTACATAACTGAACAATAGAGTTGGTTATAATATTCCAACTACCTCTTATGATATGCAACACAGGCTAGGCACAAAATCGATGATAGATAGAAGGCAAAGGGATGTTGAAACACACTAAAACTATGAATAAATACTATAAATTAATTACTTTAAGTGTGGCGTGTATCTGTTCAGCAAGTACACAGGCAGCAGAAGAACAATTTAATGATGCTTTGCGTGCAGCCAATGCAGGCAATACTGAACTGTTACAGCAATATCGTCTGTCCATGCAGAATGACGCCTTGGGCTATTATCCGGAATACTGGATTTTAAACCAGAATCTTGCCATGCAGCCTGTTAGCCAGATCATCAGTTTTGTGCAACGTTATCCTCAATCTGCCATGGCCGAAAAGCTGGCAGCGGATTATGTCGAAGAAAAAGTAAAAATGGCAGACTTTGGCAATGCTCAGCCGGTATTGCCTTATGTGACCAATGCGGACCCTGCCGAAGCCTGTGCAGTGGCACAAGTACGTGCCAAAAGTGGTGATCAGCTGGTTTATGCCGAGTTTAAAGATGTTTGGCTAACCACTAACAGTCAGCCAGAGTCTTGTACCGGTTTAGGCCGGATGATGCTTTCCAGTCCACTGATGACCACAGAGGACCGCCAGCAGCGACTCTGGGTTCAACTGCGTGCCGGACAGTCAGGGCAGGCGATTGCAACTGCACAAGGTATTGGTTTGAATCTCTCACTGGCTCAACTGAATTCGATTCAGGCCAATCCCACCAATTATTTATGGTCTGCGCCTAAAAGTACTGCAGCAGAGCATGCCTATCTGATTTATGCGCTGGGACGTCTGGCAGACAGTGATTTGGACTCGGCCTTGTCTATTGTAAAGCGGACTGCGGAAGGTACCCCTATACAGGTACAACGTGCCTTATACCGAACTGTAGGTTACATTGGTGGCACCACAGTCATGAAAAACAACTTCAATCATGAAGTGTTGAATGCCTTTGATGCCAGCTATGGTCTGCCATTTAGTCCGGAAGAGGCCGAAATTTATGCACGTCAGGCAATTCGTTTTGGTGCTTGGGAAAGCCTGATTCGTGCCATAGACAGTATGAGCGTCAATCAGAAGCAGGAGGACCGCTGGCAATACTGGTTGGCACGTGCTAGCGAACAGCGCTCGGATCGTGCATCAAAACAGGCAGCAGAAAGTATTTATCGCAAACTGGCAACGGGGGATGACTATCATAACCTTCTGGCACGCGACAGGCTAGGGCAGGTGACTGCAAGTACACCAAATCCGGTACAGCCTTCCAATCAGGCTATGCAACGCTTGAATCAGGATATTCATTTCCGCCGTGCTTTCACCTTACGTAATATCAGTGCACCGGATAACTACATTAATCGTGAATGGAACTGGGCAGTGCGCCAGGCTTATCTGAAAAAAGACGATGATCTGTTGCTGGCTGCGGCAAAACGTGCCATGGATATGGGCTGGTATGATCGGGCCATTTATGCTGCTGACCGCACCCTGAGCAAACATAACTACAATTATCGTTATCCAATGCCGCACCAGAACTACGTGGTCAGTCATAGCCGCAATGCCGGTATAGATCCGGCTTGGGCCTATGGCTTGATGCGTCAGGAAAGCCGTTTTAATACAACTGCACGTTCGCATGTGGGCGCGGGTGGTCTGATGCAGATTATGCCAGATACGGCCAAGCTCGTAGCGCGTCAAATGGGTGAAGCCTATAATCCGGCAGCACTTACCGATATGAATACCAATGTTCGTTACGGTACTTTCTATTTATCTACGATCCAGCGTCAGCTCAGTGATAATCCGGTTCTGGCAACCGCAGGCTATAATGCCGGTCCAAACCGTGCTCGCCGTTGGCAGCCCGAGTTTCAGGGAATGCCCGCAGATCAATATACGGAAAGTATTCCTTTACTCGAAACCCGAGATTATGTGAAACATGTTATGACCAATGCCACGCATTACGGTATTTTGTTAGGACAAGGAGCGCAGTCGGTGAGCAAGCGCATGCAGCTGATTCCATTGCGGAACACACAATAAGATTAAAATTATTGGGGGATAGTGATTTATTCATGAAAATAATGAAGGATCGTCAAGTCTGGACGGGATCGGCTGCGCTTGTAGTTTTGGCTGGCAGCTCGGCAGCATTTGCTGCACCGACAGAATATGTCATGGATGTACAAATGGTTCCGGCTTTCTGTAGTCTATATCCGGAATATGCCAAGAAACGAAAATGTCTGGAAGGTTATTCGCTGAGTATCTCCGGCTTGTATCCTCAGACCACCTCGCAAAACTGCACAACCCATAGTTCTGCGAAACTTTCACCACTTCAGGCCAAAGTGGTAGCCAGAATTATGCCAGATGACAATACCCGTGCCATTTTATGGCGCAATGTCGGTGGCTGTGTGCCGATGAATGCCAGTCAGTATTTCCGGACAATCATTAATTATGCAGACCGGCTAAAAGTGCCAGAGGAACTGACTGAACAGGAAAATATTACGATTTCTGTGGATACGTTGCGTGCTAAATTCCTGAAAATTAACCCGCAATTACCAAGCAATGCTTTGAGATTTAACTGCCAGCAGATACAGTCAGCCAGTGTACTCACTTCGATCAAAGTCTGTTACCGTTTTAATGGCAATTACAAGTCCTGTCCCGCGAACATTATTAATACATGTCCAAAAATTGTCACAATAAAAGGAACATACTGAGCTTTTTTGCCGATTTGATTTATATTTCCTATCAGACTTTAGATGAAATCCATCCTCTTTTATATGCATCTGCTCAAGGATTGGAGTACAATCTTTGCCGTTTATGATTATTAAGATTAGATAGAACAGCTATTTAATCTATTATGACGATCCTCTCAATTGGAGATAATTACATGAAGCAACCTGTTCGCGTTGCCGTTACTGGCGCTGCTGGTCAAATTGGTTACAGCCTATTATTCCGTATCGCTAGCGGTGAAATGCTTGGTAAAGACCAACCAGTTATTCTTCAATTATTAGAAATTCCTGTTGAGAAAGCTCAACAAGCGCTTAAAGGCGTAATGATGGAACTTGACGACTGTGCTTTCCCGCTATTGGCAGGCATGATCGGTACTGATGATCCTAAAGTTGCATTCAAAGATGCTGATTACGCGCTTCTAGTGGGTTCACGTCCACGTGGTCCAGGCATGGAACGTGCTGATCTTCTTAAAGTAAACGGTGAAATCTTCATCGGTCAAGGCCAGGCACTAAATGAAGTTGCTAGCCGTGACGTTAAAGTTCTTGTTGTAGGTAACCCTGCAAACACGAATGCTTACATCGCAATGAAATCTGCTCCAGATCTTCCAGCGAAAAACTTTACAGCAATGTTACGTCTTGACCACAACCGTGCGTTGACTCAACTTGCTCAGAAAGCTGGCGTTGCAGTTTCTGACATCCAAAATATGACTGTTTGGGGTAACCATTCTCCAACTATGTATGCTGACTACCGTTTTGCTAACGTAAACGGCGAAAGCTTGAAAGATAAAATCAACGATGCGGAATGGAACAAAGATGTATTCCTTCCAACCGTTGGTAAACGTGGTGCTGCGATCATCGAAGCACGTGGTCTGTCTTCTGCTGCTTCTGCTGCAAACGCTGCAATCGATCATATGCGCGATTGGGCTCTTGGCACAAACGGCGAATGGGTAACTATGGGTATTCCTTCTGACGGTTCTTATGGTATCCCTGAAGGCGTAATGTTCGGTTTCCCTGTAACTTGTGAAAATGGCGAGTACAAGATCGTTCAAGGTCTTGAAATCGACGAATTCAGCCGTGAGCGTATCAACTTCACGCTAAATGAGCTTGAAGAAGAACGTGCAGCAATTGCTGACATGGTTAAATAATTTAGTTTTTAACTAAGTTAGAAAAAAGCACTCCATCCGGAGTGCTTTTTTTTGCTCTTACGTTAATGAACAAAAAATAACAAGCTGTGAAGGAGAGACAACTGAGTTTTCGCCATGGGCAATCTAATGTAGAAACAAGATTCAAAATTAAAGAGAAAACGGAGGTTAGTCCGATGTTAGAGCAACGCCCCACCTTCGAACTTTTTTTTGAGCAGCTCGGACTGGATTCAAGCCCGGAAGCTATGGATGAATTCATTCGTACACATCAAATTGGCATGGATGTACCACTGCATAAAGCTCCTTTCTGGAGTAAATCACAGCATGACTTCTTGATCGGTCACTGGAAGAAAGATGATGACTGGGCCATTTTTGTGGATGTGTTGAATGAACAATTGCACATCGAAGCAGAAGGTTCAGGATCCTGTGATATTCCTGCTCATAAATCAACCTGATTCTAATTTGAACGCAATCACAATTTAACGCCACAATGGAGTCTACTCATGCTTATGGAACAACAATTAACTTTGGAATTGCTATTTGAACAGTTGGGCCTGCCTTCTGACGATGCCTCAATTACCGAGTTTACCCAAACTCACCAGTTGCCTTCTGAGGTCGCATTACCAGATGCAGAGTTTTGGAGTGAAGGGCAAAGTGCCTTCCTGCGTGAACATTGGCATCAAGATGATGAGTGGATTGTTGTTATTGATAAACTAAATCAGTTATTACACGTGGAAAGTGACAAGCAGAGTGCTTGAGCATGGTTATACAAAAAGACACAACAAACCTAGTCAAATGACTAGGTTTTTTTTGCCCTATCTTATAAGTTAGATCTATAAATAATTACAATTTATCTGATATAAGGAGGGCGCGATGCTCACAAAGAACCCACCATCCTTAGAACTTCTGTTTTCTCAGCTTGGTCTTGCCAATAGTCCTGCTGCTATTGAACTGTATATACGCACCCATCAACTGCCGGCGAGTCTCTCTTTACACGATGCGCCGTTTTGGAACAAAGCCCAACGCTCCTTATTGATTAGCCATCTGGTACAAGATGATGACTGGGCAATCTGGGTAGATGAGCTGAATCAGCAATTGCACATGGACGCTTATAGACGTCAGCCTGCATGATGACTATTCTCTTGCTTTTTTGTTTTTTCCAATAAGATCATATTGTTTCCATAAAAAAACGCCTCATGTGAGGCGTTTTTTGCAATGCTGCTTAATGCATTTTGCTTTTTAATATTTTGCTAAACCATTCATGCTGACGATAATCGTTAAAAGCAGGATGCTGCTGTAATAATTCCAGTTCAAACTCGGCAGTGGTGGTGTACTTACCTAACCAGTGGCGGGTCAGTGCCGGCTCATTTTTACTGGCACTGGCATAGGCCAGAAAGAAATAAATATCGCCATGCTCATAACGGGCCATCGGTTTTAGAATTTGCTGGGTAATCAGGGCAAAATGCGGCTCTTTGGTCAATTCAAAGAACATCATATAGGCCTTGGCCAGATGCAAAGATAGATTGATATACATGCTCAGCGGCATTTCCTCAAATTCGATCCGGCCTTGTTCCAGCAACACTACGGCTTCTTGCAGAAAATGTCGCTGTTCCTGACGCAATTCACTCAAAGTCACCAGTTGTAAACGAAGATCAGCACGTTCAAGCGTTAATTCTGGCGTATTGCCTTGCAAATACAATTGGTCAGTTTCACCCAGACGTTGAATAATCTGTTTGGTCGTTAATCCCATCAACGCAATCCTCATTTCTCAATAATGGCTATATGAGGCTCAAAATTAAAATTTAAAGCGTCAGGCCGTATTAGAGCAATGCCATATCACTTCTGAGCCAGGCGGTAATGGATAGACGTTGTTGCTTAGAGATCAAGACTTCATGTAATAGGTCGCTCTGGAACAACGCCATCCGGTTCGGCTGGGGCTGGATAATATGCCACTGGCTGTTTTTATCTTGTAGGCGCAGTTCACCTCCCCAGTCTGCCTGCCAATGTTCATGCAGATAATACACACTGGAAATCATCCGGCCATTTTTTCCTTGCGGATTGTCACGGTGCAGGGCATAGAACTCACCCGCGTTATAGCAAGCGAAATGTGCTTCGACATCTTTGATGCCTAAATAAAACGCGCGGTTTAAAACTTGAGAAAATTGTTGAAGAGTCTGGATGTGCAGGTGGGAAATTTGAAATTCAGGTTGTAACCAAAGAATATGATCACTACGGATATTGTTAACGACGCCATTTTGAATGGCTGCATTACGAAATTCGTTTAAGTGGCTTAAGCATTCTTGACTCACTGCATGTTGATATGCGCTAGAGTAAGCATCGTCAACAATACTAAAGCCATGTTGATCTAAATCGTCTAAGATTTGATCAACATTCCAATCCCCTGGGATGATAACAGCTTCCATCTTTTCAATTCTCGACAATAGGGTAAAAAAGGTTCGTTATTTTAGGGTAAGAATCGTGCCTGAACGAAACTATTTTTCATGTTAAAATAGATATTGATATTAGGAATTAATGAAACATGAATTACCGCCACTCTTACCACGCAGGCAACTTTGCCGATGTCATGAAGCACGTTTTATTGCTTCAGTTGTTGACTCGACTGAATGCAAAAGACAAACCTTATCGCTATGTAGATACACATGGTGGTGCAGGTAAATATGATTTGTCGACTGCCGAAGCGCAAAAATCAGGTGAGTTTTTGAACGGTATTCATCGTCTGGTTAAACTCGACGATTCGATCAAGCGTAATGCGCCTGAAGGTGTACAACAATACTTAAAGATTGTTGAAAACATGCGTGAAAACTTTGGTAAGGGTGCTTATCCTGGTTCGCCGTGGTTTGCCCTGGAAGGCATGCGTGAGATAGATAGGGCAACGATTTTCGAAATGCAGCGTGATGTGTTTCAGCAGCTTCGCCATAATATTTTTGACAAGCGTGCAGGTTTACATGAACGTGATGCGTACGAAGGTCTGTTAGCGGTCATTCCACCGAAAGAAAAACGTGGCCTGGTAATGATCGATCCGCCGTATGAGCTGGAGCGTAAAGATTTTCCGCAGTTGGTGGAATTGCTGGTTGCTGCTTATAAGAAATGGCCGACAGGTGTGTTCGCGGTTTGGTATCCAATTAAAGACCGTGCCATGATTGAACGTTTCGAGAAAAAGATGTTCAAGACCGGTATCCGTCGTCAATTGATTTGTGAAGTCTGTGTATGGCCGGATGATACGCCTGTCGGTTTGAATGGTTGTGGTTTACTGGTGATTAACCCACCTTGGAAATTTTCTGAAGATGCTGATGAAGCGCTACAATGGTTATTCCCGCATCTGCGCATGAGTGAAAATGGTGGTCATGCTGCAGTTCGCTGGTTAGTAGGCGAATAATTTTTTAAAGATCAGGTCATAGCTAGGATCGACAAGAATGACAAATATAAGCAAACCGGAACGTGATTCTTCAACTGAAGCGCCTTTTGATGGCATTACCTTTGAGGTGGAAGAAGAGGAACATACTCAGGAAGGGCAAAAAATTAAGCGTCGAGGCATCTATCTATGGCCGAACCTGATTACAACCGCCGCGTTGTTGGCAGGTTTTTACTCGATTATTGCCAGTATGAATGGCAATTTTCAGCAAGCTATTTATGCAATCTTTATTGCAGCATTACTGGATGGTCTAGATGGACGCGTGGCACGTGCTATTGGTGCACAAAGTCCATTCGGTGAGCAGTTTGACTCGCTTTCAGATATGTTGGCTTTTGGTGTGGCACCTGCCATCTTGATGTACAGCTGGGGCTTAAGCGATTTGGGGCGGATCGGTCTGGCAGCCTGTTTTGTTTATACTGCGTGTGCTGCGTTCCGTCTGGCACGTTTTAATGTGCAGATTGGTGTGGTTGATAAACGTTATTTTATTGGTGTCGCAAGTCCTCTGGCTGCCCTTATGATTGTGTCACTGGTCTGGGTTGGTCTGGATTTTCCAGAAATTTTTGATATTCGTGAACCCTCTCTTCAGGTTATCAATGCCGTGGTCATTATTGCGGTGGGGCTGTTGATGATTTCCAATATCAAATACTATTCATTTAAAACTGTAGAGCGTAAACGGGTACCATTTTTTGTGTTACCGATTGCGGTGTTTATCTTTGCAGCGATCACTTATAATATTCCTGTGGGGATTTTAGTAATCTCCATCATCTATGCCCTGTCTGGGTTTATTACTACCTTTATGGCAAAAAGACAGAGCGCCTTATAAAAATATAAAATAAGGAGTTTGAGATGCGGTTTCTTCAAGATTTTTTAGATCGTTCGAAACAGCTAAATCAGACTCCTGCTGTTTCACAGCACAATCTTGCCTATCATGGGCCAAACCAGAAATATAAAATTATTCATCAGGGTCTGATCCTTCCGGATCTGCCAGCACCGCTCCATTATCTGAATTTTCTGAGTATTATCGGACAACCTAATGCACCAATGCTGGCGAATCCGAGTGCTATTCAAACCAATGCACTAGACACAGTGACGGTAATCTGTAGTACCAGTCCGCATATGGCGGGGCACTTGAACCGTTATTCAGTCAAAAAAGATTGCAAATTTCAATATAGTCTTTTTCAGTTTTTAGACCGTGAAAAACTGACTGGTGATTTTCCGCATTTTCGCTTACAGCGTTTTGACTCGGAATTGAGCTTTGATCTCAGTATTCATACGACCAATCTGATTTCGCACTTTACCCAAATGCGCTTTGCTTTGGCCGATCATTGGTCTTTGCTTTGTTATTGTCAGGGCACTTTACATTATAAAGATCAGAAATATCTCATCGAAAGTTTGGGGAGCTTTGAGTTTGCGCGCAGTTTCAATTTTCCCTATCTACCTTTAGCTTTTTTAACTTATCAAATTATTAATCTGAAAGAGGGGCGGCAATTATTGCTGGTCCAAATTCGGGATGGTCTAAACAGTATTATTCAATCCAGGATATATCTGCGTGACCTGAAAAAAATGACCAACCAGATGCTCGACCAGAAAGTCTACTTTAAGGTGCATCGGGTTTATCCAAGTGTCATGACACCAAATGGGCAAAAAATGTATCTGCCACGTGAATTTGAATGGTGTTATGAAGATGACAAGGGCATGAAAATTTGGCTACAAGGACAAAGTCGGGGAGACTTCAAGTTTGGTCTCGCTGCTGGTTATGTAGGAAGCTTTAATTACCAAGTCAGCATTAATGGAGAAACTGAGCATGGGGAAGGGGGCTACTGTGAATATATAGATTGCCGGTCTTTACGTTTTCAAGAACAGAATAAAACTGAAAAACTGCTAGGTAATTTGTCCAATTCTGTCCCCATAATGCTAAAAAAATGAAAAAAGCATGGTTTTTGCAGAAAAAACAAACAGTCATTAGGTTTTTATTGAATTATTTCAAAAATGGGGTTGCAAGGGATGTGAAATGCTGTAGAATGCACATCCATCGGCGGTGATGAAGATTAAAACTTCTGATAAAACAGTGACTTAGTTAAAAT
>NZ_JACSPT010000027.1 GCF_014837015.1 Acinetobacter pecorum | reverse complement strand
TAGACCTCACACCCAAGTTGTCACTTAAATTTGAATGGATTGGGGAAAACTCAGCTTTTGAATGTTTATGCAACAAAACCGAAAGATAGAGGAAATTCAGCTGGAAACGTATTCAAAGATTCTAATTCTAACTTTATTCGGATTTACTAGCACCTTAACTAATGCAGATGAATCCATTCCAATAGAGGCAACTGCCGCAACCGAGGCACAACAGGTTGCTCAAGATTATGGAGATCAGAAAGACCAGAAATAATAGCCCCTTCAGTCGAAGGCTTCATTCTTCTATTTCCAACTTCGAATACAGCTACTGTTCCAAGACAGTTCAAACTGGTTTGAGTCTATCTGATGTTCAATGAGTACTATATTTTCATCAATCACAACAAATCGACTATAAGAACTGTAGGAGTCAGGCTTTTCCATATAGCATAGCTCACTTCTCCGCAGTCCCCTATCTGATTGCGAAATTTTGCAGAATCTGGATTAGGAATAAAGTTTTTTGTTATTTCTCTTATAGCACTGAGTTTTCGTTCATTCGATAGTTTTGAATCTGAGGGTGGATCATCAAACTCTTTTTGATTGCAACCAAATAACATTGCAATAATTAGAAAAAACCTAGGTTTTTCATGATGTTCCCCTTTGCATAAGGGAGAAACTTTACATTATATTTTAACTTATACTTAGGAATGAGAAAATAACTTTGTAAGATTATGTTAGATCGGCCAAAATTTTACTGAAATTGATACTACGTAACAACCAAAAATCTTTCTCTAGAAAATCTCGTGCAAGATCAAATAATTCAGTTAACCGGTTGGCAAACCATGTAAATAGTACTAGCAATCCCTATCACCGCCAATATGGATATAAATATTTCTATTTTAGTCATCATGGTTATATTCTTAATCTCATTAGAATATATTTTATACGATTATTCTGAGTTAATTATAATAGCAATATATTACAAATACATTATATATTCGGTATTAAAAACCACTCTTTCGAGTGGCTTTACCTAATTGAATGTTTGTCCTACGGCGTAAATCATCATGGATATAATCATGACAGCTACAATAATTAATAAAATCTCAATTTTTGTCATTAGGAAGCTCTCCGACTTCTACAGCTATATTTTATATAATTCGAAAAGAAAGACCTATAATTAAAGCGTTACAAGGTTTTAAATTATAAAACTCTCTTGGAGAGCGATTTTTTGATTTTTTATTAGATTGAAAATTAATATAAGCGAAGTCAATTCGATCAATATCATCAACCTATTCAATTATGCTTGAGACTTGAGAAGTTGACTTAGTAGGAGTGAAAATTAAATATATGGTGTTGATATTCAATTTTAGCAATTAAAAAATATAGATCAGTATTCGAAGAATATTGTAAAAATTCCTGATAAACCTGTAAATTCATAATTTAAATACTCTAATTGGTTGAGTTTATTTATTTTGTAACATCAAAATAATACCATCGGTTTAAGGTCAAATAAAAAATGACCTTTAATCACAAAGCTATTGAACATTTTCGGAAATTTGCGTCTTTATTTTGAGCATAAGTTGAAAATACCTGATGCAAACACTTGGTTTTAATTAGAAAAATAATGGTTATACTTTAGTTAAAATGATAGAGAAGAATAGACCATGAAAGTGAACCTTTTACCTGTTTTACTGCTATCCTTTTCCGTTTGTGCTTGCCAGGGATCACAGCCTGAAGATAAGGTAAAGCCAATTATTACGTCCATAGAACAATCAGAAAATACTCTCGCGGGTTTTATAAATCAGCTTGAATCAGATATTATCTCAGTTGAAACGAAGAAAATAATTTTATGTGAAGATTATCCTCGTGAATTTGAAACCAATTTCTTATCTAATATGCTTAAGCTAGAGTCCTCTGAATACACAAAAGAGAGCCTCCTAAAAGATCTAAATTTAACTTTAAGCTATTATAAACATCTTAAGAATATTCAATGCTAGCCAACATATAGAACTCTTTTCAAAACAGTATTTTAGATTTTGTTTTTCTAGTAAATTAAATTATTGGTGAATATCAGGGTTGGTTAGAATAACGGTAAATTATCAGACTATACGGAAATAGGTTCTCTCTATGCACAATGCAAATTTCAAGAATTTTGAAGAAGCTGGCCAGGCCATTTTAAAATTTTTATCTCAACGATTTGGATTTAAGTTATGGATGATTACCCGTACGGAGGGTAATGACTGGATTGTACTGTTGAGTGAAGACAATGGTTATGACATTAAGCCTGGGCAAGTGTTTAATTGGGCTGATTCTTTCTGCTCACAAATGGTACTAAATAATGCGCCGCGTATAGTTCCCTATTCACCTGATATTCAAATATATGCGAATGCACCAATAAATCAGCTAGTTACTATTCAAGCCTATATTGGTCAACCTCTTTTAAAAGAAGACGGCTCACTGTTTGGTACCCTCTGTGCGATTGATCCTGAACCTCAATCTAAAATTCTTGTTGAAGATACTCCACTATTCGACCTCATAGCCAAAGTGCTTAGTTATACGATTCAAGCTGAATTAAAAGCGGCTGAACATGTGCGTAGAGCCGAACGGTTTGAATTGGAAGCATTGTCTGATCCAATGACTGGGCTTTTTAATCGTCGTGCTTGGGACCGTTTAATTGAATTAGAAGAAGAGCGGTGCAAACGCTATGGGCATCCTACCGCTGTATTAATGATAGATCTTAATGATCTTAAGATTACAAATGATAGCCTAGGACATACGGCGGGTGATGATCTAATCCAGAGAATGGCACTCACTCTAAAAGATATAGTCCGTAGCAATGATATTGTTGCTCGCTTAGGTGGTGATGAGTTTGCTGTACTCAGCATAGAAACCAATCTGGAAAATGCTAAAAGACTTGTATCAAGAATTCAAAAGGCTTTCGCAGAAGCTGGTATTAGTGCTGCAATTGGCCTGGCAATGCGTAATCCGACATATGGGTTATCAACTGCCATCATTGAAGCAGATGAAAATATGTATAAGAATAAATCATTAATCAAATCTGGTAATTATTGATCAAAGCCACCCACCCGATAGAAGCCTGTTTAAATTTAACCTAATTGGTTCCCAATGAAACATTGCTTATAAATAGTTCAGCCATCCTCCCCGTAGCAACAAGCCGACATATTTTAGGGTCGGCTTGTTTTTAAGCAGTTTTGAATAAAAGATGGCACTGATAGAAATAATTATTTAACAGGTTTCTATAATGCCTATCTTTTATAAGCTCTAATTCGTAGTGTTAATATTCCTGTTGCACCAATAGTTTAGAGTTTTGTTGGTGCTTATTTATCCAGAGATACAGTATCGGCAACAGGACTAAAGTAAGCAAAGTTGATGAAATAATCCCGCCAATCACCACAGTTGCCAAGGGTCTCTGTACTTCCGCACCAGTTCCTGTGGCAAGAGCCATGGGTACAAAACCAAGTGAAGCCACACAAGCGGTCATCAGCACAGGGCGTAAGCGTAAGATCGCCCCTCTCCACACGGCTTCCTCTAAACTGTATTGATGTCTTAACTCTTTAATAAACGTCAACATTACAAGTCCATTCAGTACGGCGACACCTGACAATGCAATAAATCCAATACCTGCTGACATCGATAATGGAATATCACGAAGCCAAAGGAACAATACTCCACCTGTCAACGCAAAAGGTACACCGGTAAAAACAAGAAGGCTTTCTTTAACATTATGGAAAACAACCATAAGTAGAATAAAGATTGTCAGTAAGGCAAGTGGAATCACTATTTGCATACGTGATCTGGCTGAAGCCAGATTTTCAAATTGCCCACCATATTCAATCCAGTAACCACTTGGCAGCTCATAATTTTTCACTTGCTTTTGTAGTTCTGCGACATATGATCCTAAATCACGCCCGTCAACATTGGTCGTCACGACAATACGACGCTTACCGTTTTCACGACTGACCTGATTCACACCTTCAATCGTACTCACCATCGCAACATCCGCCAATACAATCTGTCCACCATTTGGAAGCTGTAAGGGCAACTGAGCAACACTTGCAAGATTACGGTCCTCATCACTTAAACGAACCACAAAATCAAAGCGTCGGTCACCTTCTAGAATCTCGCCTACACTTTGACCGCCGATACTTGCTGCAACGAGATCTTGAATTGAGCGTACGCTCAAGCCATATTGTGCAGCTAATTCCTTATTAATCTCAATATTGAGTAAAGGCAACCCGGAGGTTTGCTCCACCTTTACGGCGCTACTGCCAGAAATTTTCTGGATGATTTTGGCGATTTTAGCAGCTTCACTATTGAGGACTTGCATATCATCACCAAAAATTTTCACCCCGACATCACTGCGGACACCTGAAATCAACTCATTAAAACGTAATTCAATCGGCTGTGAAAATTCACTATTATTGCCAGGAATTGTTTCTAAATATGCCACCATACGGCTACGTAAGTTATCTAAACTCTCTTTAGGGTTTGGCCATTCATGACATGCTTTCAACATGATATAACCATCAGAGATATTGGGTGGCATCACATCTGTTGCGACTTCAGCCGTCCCTGTTCTTGCAAATACTGCTTTAATTTCAGGGAAGTTTTTTAACAATAATTTTTCTGTGTTTTCCTGAATGCGTAGAGACTCCTCTAAACCTGTACTTGGTGATCGTAACTGTTGTACCGCAAAATCTCCTTCACTTAGTTGTGGTGCAAACTCACTGCCAAGTTTGGTACTGATCAAAGCTGTAATAACCAGTAAACACAATGCAAAAGTTAGTACAACTGCCTTGTATTGGTAAGCAAGATCAAGAACCTGTTGGTAATTTGATTTTAGCCACAGCATCCAGCGACTTTCTTGCTCCTGAATGTCGCCCTTCACCCACAAAGCAACCGCAGCGGGTACAAAACTAATCGACAAAATGATTGCAGCAACAAGTGCTAAAACCACAGTCAGTGCCATGGGATGGAACAGTTTTGCTTCTACACCGCTCAAGGCAAAGATGGGGAAATAGACCACTAAAATGATTAATTGCCCAAAAATGAGGGGGCGTCTTGCTTGTCGTGCAGCTAGAAACACCTCTTTAAAGCGCTCTTCTTGAGTAAGCTCTCGTTTTAACTGTTGTTGAGCATGGGCCAAACGACGCATACAGTTTTCGACAATCACCACGGCTCCATCCACGATAATGCCAAAATCCAAAGCACCTAAACTCATGAGATTGGCACTAATATTTTTTTGTGCCATGCCTGTGAGTGTGAACAACATGGAAAGAGGAATCACACAGGCCGTAATCAAGGCTGCACGGATATTGCCAAGGAATAAAAATAGAATGACGATGACTAAAATGGCACCTTCAATCAGGTTTTTTTGTACCGTTTTAATGGCCTTTTCCACCAAACCCGTGCGGTCATAAACTGTTTCGATCCGTACGCCTTGAGGTAGGCTATTTTGAATATCCTGGATCTTGGCATCTACTGCTTTCGATACGGTGCGACTATTTTCACCCATCGCCATCATCGCAATACCGAGAACAGTTTCTTCGCCGTTATAGGTTGCGCCCCCTGTTCTTAAGTCATGTCCGATCAGCACTTGTGCAATATCACCCACTCGAATTGGACTACCGTTCGGGCTTGCAATCATGGTATTTTCAATATCATTAACAGTATCGAGCGTACCCGGTATACGTACTGTCAGTTGTTGTCCATTGTCCTCAATAAAACCTGCACCACGGTTTTCATTGTTGATTGTCAGTGCTTGCTGTAATTGGTCTAAGCTGATATTCAATTGTTGCATGCGGCTGAGATCGGGTGAAACCACATAGGTTTTATTAAATCCACCAATGCTGTTAACCTCAGCAACGCCTTTGACACGTTGTAATTGTGGTCGAACAATCCAATCCTGAATTTCCCTTAAATCCATCGCGGTATAGCCTGATCCATCAGCTTTTTTTGCATTGGGTTCTACTGTGAGTACCCACTGATAGATTTCACCTAATCCTGTGGATAACGGTGACATGGATGGTGAGACCTGTTTGGGTAGATCAGCCTGTACTTCTTGCACACGCTGATTGATCTGTTGTCTTGCCCAGTAGATATCTGTCCCATCTTTAAATACGACTGTGACCTGGGATAATCCATACCGTGATATGGAGCGGGTCAGTTCCAAATCTGGAATACCTGCCATCGCATTTTCAATCGGATAAGTAATGCGTTGTTCAACTTCAAGCGCAGTGAAGCCATTGGCTTGGGTATTGATCTGCACCTGGGTGTTGGTAATGTCGGGAACAGCATCGACCGGCAATTTCTGGTAACTATAAATACCTACTGCAACCCATGTACAGACAAAAATCATCACCCAAATTGCATTTTGAATCGAAAACTGAATAATGCGCTCAAACAATCCTTCAGGACGAGGTAAATCTTGATTAATGCTCATGACCAGCCTCGTCTTTTTCTAATTCAGATTTCAGTAGGAAACTACCATCGGCAATATATTTTTGCCCTTCGCCCAATCCAGAAATCACTTCTAGCCATTGTCCATCATGACTGCCCATCCCCACCTCAATGGGCTGTGCTTTCAAATGAAGCTGGCCCTTTTCCTCAGATTCAATGACAAATACCACAGGTTTTCCTTCAATCTGCTGTAAGGCTTTTTTCTGGATTCTTAATGCCGTTTTTGCTGGTGTATCATTGACCAATACATTTACCAAAACATTTGGACGTAGGACTTCTGCATGGGTGGTGACTTTGGCGCGAACTTGCAAACGTCCAGTTTTTTGATCTGCTTGTGCATTGAAGGTTTGTACTTTCGCCTGGTAGTTTTGATCAGAACCATTGGCTTTAAAGTTTAAAACTTGTCCTGCTTGAAGCGGGATGGACGAGTTATTTGGAATATTAAACTCTAACCAGAGGCCATTAAGGTTTTCGATCACAAAAAGCTGATCGGCCAGTTGGACGTTCTCACCGACAACAATGTCTTTTTGGCTGATCATTCCTGAAATGGGTGCGCGTATGACGAAACGTCCATTTTGACCTGTCGCCCCCAAAGCCTGTAAACGCGCTTGCTGAGACTGTACGGTAATTTTTGCCTGGCGATAGGCATTTTCAGCGCGTTGCAGGTCTTGTTTTGCCGAAATGCCTTGTGTCCAAAGCTGGTACTCACGCTGATATTCCTGTTGGGCCAGACGCAGATTAGACTGCGCTATATTTAAGTTAGCTTGCTGGTCAATCAGTTCAGGTACCGAGAGCACAGCAAGTGTTTGACCTCGCTCTACAGCTTGACCTAAAGCAACATTGACTTGTTCGACATGACCACTGAAGTTCGGTGAAATATGTGCTTGCTGGTCGGTATTTACAACGAGCTTTCCGGGAAGTGAAATGTAGCTTTCCACATGACCCCGCGTTATTTGTTCAATTTTGAGACCATGTTCAACTATTTGTTGCGCTGAGAGTTTTATTTCTCTCTCGTCGCTGTGTTCCTTTTTCTCTTTACCCTCTTCAGCGTGGTTATCATGCTGTTCAGTTTCACCCTCATGCTCATGATGACCGTTTTTTTTATTTTGATTACTCAGCCAGATCCATACGCTGAGCAAAACGGTAAGGCATATCAATACACCGGCCAAAACTGGTTGAGAGATTTTTCCAGATGGATGTTTATTCATTTTATTCTCCCTGACCATTGATAAGATTTTGCATTTCCGCAAAGGCATTTTTAATCAGTTGTGTGTATGCAGTAGACTGACTAATATCCTCATAGCTTGTTCCCAGACTTAAGGCTTCAATACTGAGTCCGATTTTCCATGCCTGCTTTAGAATCTGCAGTTGAGAGACACGTAAATTTTGTAGCAGTAATGATGTTTGTTGCATATCCGTGATAGAAAATTTACCTGCCTGAAAGCCCTGAAGCGTTCTGGATTGAACCTTTTCAGAGAGCTGAATTTGAGTAGCAATGGCATCAAATTGTTGGCGCAAGCCTTTCAGCTCATTGAGCCGATTGGCAATGTCGAGAATTTGTTGTTTCAACTCTCTTTGCTGCATTTGGTTCAAGAGTTGTTGCTGGCGCTCGGCCATGGGAATGACATATTGTTGACGATTAAAAATATTTAAGGGGATTTCAACACCCAGTGCCACGGTGGTTTCATTGTCCTGTAGAGGTGCTTTGGTCTGTGTCATCCCCAGATTCAAGGTCGGTTGAGGACGGCTTTTAACTCTTAAAAGCTCAACCTGCTGATGAGATTGTTGCAAATTCAAGATATAAAGTTTTTCTAACCAACCTTGCTGGATATTTTTTTCAACTGCATGTCCAATTTCACTTGGCCATACTAAATTTTTTGGTTGAATCTTGAAGCTGACCTGGGTTTCACCCCATAAACTGGACAGTTGTCTTTGTGATGTTTGCAGCGTTAATAAAGCCTGCTGGGATTGTCTTTGAATGTCCAAATGCTCAATCTGAGCACGTTCATAATCCACTAAAGCGATACTGCCAGCCTGATAACGTTTTTTAGCACTGTCTACATTGGCTTGGCTTACTTTCATCTGCTTTGCAAAAATAGCCTTTTCAGTTTCTGACAAAATATACTGTGCCCAAACATGCTTTACGATCAGTTCACCCTGAGCCTTCCAAAGCTGTTCTTTCAACTGAAGTTGCTGTTCTGAAAGTGTTGCTATTTTTTGATTAATCTTACGTTGGCCAAAAACATCGAGTAGCTGGCTAATACCGATACTCAGTTCTTGTTCCTGACTGGAATCAAATCCATTTTGTTCAATGGAGAACACTGGATTTTGCCATAGACGGCTGTTTTGAATATTTAATGTCGCAAGTTTCCGACGCTGAGTTTGTAGTTCGGATTGTGCTTGATATTGCTGCACCTTGGTTAATGCGTCTTGGAAATTTGTGACTGCATTCGTCGAAGCATTAACGTTTGGTATAGCAAGCAGCAATAGCCCAGCAGCTATCCATTGACTGATAAAAGTCTTGTTTTGAAAAGACATAGATGTTTCCCACTAATTTAAAAATATAAGTGGTGGGAATGTTTTAGGCTAACCCCACCATTAGCGGGGAAAATTCGGGAGGTGGACTTTGTGAAATTAAGTCCGGTGATCTACAGTCATTTCGCCAAAAGTACGTTGGCACAACAGCAAAGGAAAACAGTTTTTGCTTAAGCGGAACTTGGCGTTGTCCGAGAATCAAGTGATTCATTGATGGAAGATGATCTTGATGATCCTCAGCGAAGTCTAAAGCATGGTCTTTTTCTTCAGATATTTGATGACTATGTTTTTGGCTTTCACTTACACATAAGGAATTTGTATGATGCCCAAAATGATAGTCTTGAGTCACCGTAATGGTTTCTTCATGGACACAAAAAGCGGCTGCCACATTCCAAAGGCTTTGGAACATGAATAATCCCACTAAGACTGTGATCCATGTCGATGCACGCATATGAAGATGAGCAAGTAATTTTATTGCATTATAAAGCTTGGGCTAGCTCTAAGGTCAATCAATTTTTTGATATATGCAATAGATAACCTCAACCGTCACTGAGACCTCAAAATTATTCCCGCAGTAATTCATTTACCGTTTGCCCCTGCTTTGCAAACCACTGATCACGACGTCCAAATAAACGTGGTGCCGCGTGATTGACCTGATCGATCAAAGCCTGTAAATCAGCATTAATTAAACAGCCATTTCTAACCACAGTCTGTCCCGCCACCATCGTCATGACCACATCTTGGCCTTGAACTGCATGGACTAAATTGGTATGCAAATTAAATAATTTTCCATGATCAATCAACGGCGTCATCCGTGGTGTATCCAGCTTGACTGCAATCAGGTCAGCCTGTTTACCGACTTCCAATGAACCAATTTCATCTTGCATACCCAAGGCTTTTGCTCCTGTAATCGTAGCCATTTGACAGACTGACCAGGCATCCAGGGCGGCCGCATCTAAATTCGAAAACTTGGCTAGTAGTGACGCCGTTTTCATTTCTTCAAATAGATCCAGATTATTGTTTTCTTTTTCTCCATCAGTACCCAGACCCACCGCAACGCCTTGGCGTAGCATTTCAACCACAGGTGCTGCACCGGAGGCCAATTTCATATTGGAAATCGGGTTATGGGCGACACCGACCGCATGTCGCCTTAAAATTTGAATTTCATTTGTATCCGCCCAGACGCAATGTGCCAACAGGGTCTTGGGCAGATCCAGCAAGCCCAGTTTTTGTAGACTCTCAATCGGGCGAATACCTGAACGGCGCAGGTTTTCCTGCACATCAAATTGACTTTCATTGCTGTGGGTATGAAAACCGGTTTGATAATCCTGACAAAGTTTTTCAATACGGCTTAATGCTGAAGCTTCAGCATAAAACAGGTGCTCTAAACCCACCCAAACCTGAATGCGTCCATTCGCCTGCTGATGCCAACGGTTGATTAAAGCCTCATTACTTTTTAAGGTTTCAAAATAATTGTGATCCGGATGCTCTGCGACATAAGGCACAAGAACAGCACGAATTCCCAACGCTTGCGCAGCTTCAGCACTTCCGTCCATATAGCGCCACATATCGACAATGGTGGTGGTTCCCGACAAAAGTGCCTCGGCATAACACAAATAAGAGGCAATTTTCGCATCCTCTGGTGTCAACACCCGGTGCATCGGGTCAATATACTGCTGTAACCAATCCCAAACCGGTAATCCTTCTGCCGTGCCACGTAATAAACCGGAATGACAATGAGTATTGATCAAGCCCGGCATCAGGATCGTTTGTGGATAATCCTCAATGAGCACCTCTGGATAGCATTGGGTTAACTGTGCCAATGTACCAACTGCTTTTATTTGGTCTCCATCAATCAGTATCGCGCCATTTTTAATACATTCATTTTGCACATTCATGGTGAGGACATAGGAAGCTGTTAAAATTTTCATGATTTATACTCAAATCTATTCTATTTATGATGAATGGCTGCGGTTATGGCACGAAGGTTTTACCTAAAGAAGATGGCAAATTCATTTTGAGTACTTTTTTATTCCGCGAAATCATGACCAGTACCACAATGGTGGCTATATAGGGCAATGCGGCAAGCAGCTCGTTCGGAACCTTGATTCCAAGCGCCTGGGCGTGAAATTGTAAAATGGTTACGCCACCAAACAGGTAAGCGCCGAGCATTAAACGTGTGGGTTTCCACACCGCAAACACCACTAGTGCAATGGCAATCCAGCCGCGACCAGCCACCATATTTTCGATCCACATTGGTGTATAAACGGTTGATAAAAATGCCCCGCCAACCCCTGCCATCAAACCGCCAAAGAGTACTGCGCCATAACGAATCGCCAACACGTGATAACCCATGGCGTGCGCACTTTCCGGTGATTCTCCAACTGCTTTAAGCAATAAGCCTAAACGGGTTTTCGCCAAGACAAACCACACCAGAAAGAAGATCAAGATCGACAAATACACCACATAGTTTTGCTGGAACAAAATCGGACCCAATACTGGAATATCCGCTAATAGTGGAATATTAAAATTAGCCAGACCCGGTAAAGCCATACTGACGTAGTTCTGACCCAAAAATGCAGAGATACCGAGTCCAAAAATGGTTAAAGCCAAACCACACGCGGATTGATTGGTACTTAAAGACAAGGTAAAAAAGGCAAAAATCAGGGCCATCAGCATGCCTGCCAGACCACCCATCAATAAGGCACTTAACACACTGGCATCATATTGCGCAGCAAAGGCAAAACCTGCAATTGCACCGACCAGCATCATCCCTTCTACTCCAAGATTAATCACACCAGTCCGCTGTGTGACCAATTCCCCCAGACCTGCGAAAATCAGTGGTGTTGCTGCTGCAACAGTACCTGCAAGAATTGCAGTTATTTCTAAAGCCATATCATGCTTCCTTTTGCTGTAGACAACATTGGGTTAAAGGGTAGTTGCTGTGGGCTGAGGGACCGGTGACGCCATTTTTTTGCTAAACCGGTAACGGTTTTCAATTAATGCATCGGAAGCCAGCAGGAAAAATAACAGCAGACCCTGGAAGATACCGGTAATC
Source organism: Acinetobacter pecorum (assembly GCF_014837015.1). Lineage (GTDB taxonomy): Bacteria > Pseudomonadota > Gammaproteobacteria > Pseudomonadales > Moraxellaceae > Acinetobacter > Acinetobacter pecorum. The sequence goes on along the minus strand of NZ_JACSPT010000027.1, from coordinate 15,901 downwards.
GCGACCGGAAGCTGGAGCTGCATTTGTGCCATTTCACCGCCCAGATAAATCAGCGCCATAAAACAGCCTGACAGCACAATACCGATGGGGTTCAAACGCCCTAGATAAGCCACGATAATCGCTGCATAGCCATAGCCTGGGGACAGGTTCGGATTTAGCTGTCCAATAGGTCCAGCCACCTCACAGAGTCCGGCAATACCTGCCATCATTCCGGAAATTACCAGACTCATCCAGATGGCTTTGGAGGAAGAAAAACCTGCGTATTTTGCAGCTAAAGGTGCCTGACCGCTGACTTCCAGTTTATAGGCCGTCAGACTTTTACGCATAAAGACCCAAAACAGGAAAACTGCAAAAAAAATGATAAAGATAGAGGCATTAATGCGTGTGCCTTCTACAATGAATGGCAGCGTCGCACTCTCACTAAAAACGACTGATTGTGGAAAATTCATCCCTTCAGGATCACGCCAGGGACCATTGACCAGGTATAGCAACACACATACTGCAACATAATTCATCATCAGGGTGGTCAGGGTTTCTTCGGCATTAAAATGGGTTTTCAGTAAGGCAGGAATTGCGCCCCAGAGTGCCCCACCAAGTGCGCCCATGACAATCATTAACGGGAGAATCCACCAGCCAATTTGGTCGTGAAATAAAATCGCAATACCACCGCCAAAAATCGCGCCCATGGTGAGCTGACCTTCAGCACCGATATTGAATAATTTGGCTCGAAATCCCACCGCTAGCCCCAAGGCAATCAGAATCAGAGGCCCGGCTTTCACTGCCAGTTCACTCCAGCCATAAGAAGATGTCAGCGGTTCAATAAAGAAGATGTACATGGCTTGCGCGGGATTAATCCCCAGCATTAAAAACAGAATACTCCCGACAATCAGCATGGCCAGCAGCGCAATGAGTGGTGAAAGCCACTTCATGATTTGAGATGGATGTTCACGCGGTTCCAGTAAATGCATGTCGCTTTCCTCTCAATTTATAGATTTATTATTGACTGTATTAAGCATGAGCTTGCTGCTCCTCTACTATGATCGCAGTGTCATGACTTGAAATACCTGACATCAAGACCCCAACATTTTCAGTATTGGTTTCATGGATAGGTATGGCTGGAGATAGTTCACCATTGGCCAAGACACAGAGACGATCACTGATTTCAAACAGCTCTTCTAATTCTTCTGAAATCACCAAAATGGCAACACCTTGTCGAGAGAGATCGATCAGGGTTTGCCGGATAAACATGGACGCGCCGACATCTACGCCCCAGGTCGGTTGAGCCACAATCAGGAATTTCGGGTTTTGCAGAATTTCCCGGCCTACAATAAATTTTTGTAAATTTCCACCGGACAAGGAACGTGCTTCTGCCTCTGGGCCACTGGCTTTCACTCCGAATTTTTCAATACAGTGCTGGGCAAAAAGCTTACATTGTGAAAACTTGATTAATCCCCATTGCGTCAGATTCTGCCGAAATGCAGTCAGCAAGGCATTCTGGGACAGCGTCATGTTCGGGACTGCTCCTCGACCCAGACGTTCTTCAGGTACAAAGCCCAGACCCAAGTCACGCCGTTGTCCAGGACTGAATCGGGAAATATCGATTTGATCCAGAACCATCCGGCCATATTTCAGGCTGTTTTCGCCCGACAATAAAGACAGTAATTCTGCTTGCCCATTGCCAGAAATCCCGGCGATTCCTACAATTTCGCCGGCACAAATATTTAAATTGATATTTTTCAGCGACACACCAAATGGGTCGTCGGACTGATAATCCAGATTCTCGACCTGGAATAAGATCTGTTTTTCACCTGTATATTCAGGGCGTACATAGGTCGGTAAATCACGGCCAATCATTAAGCGCGCTAAATCACTGGTGCTGTTGTCTTTGGGATTAACATTTCCGGTCACACGGCCATTACGCAAGATAGTCGCTTCATCACAGAGTTCTTTAATCTCATGTAATTTATGACTGATATATAAAATTGAAACGCCTTGGGAGGCCAATAAACGCAAAGTCTTAAACAGTTGCCGTACCGCTTGTGGTGTCAGTACCGAGGTGGGTTCATCTAAAATGATTAAAGCCGGGTTTTGTAAAAGGCAACGAATAATTTCGACACGTTGCCGCTCACCTACCGATAAAGAATGTACTTCGCGGCGTGGATCAATCGGTAAACCATATTGTTCTGAGACTGCAATAATTTTTTGACTTAGAGCTTTTAAAGGAATCTTTTCATCCAGTCCCAGCGAAATATTCTCCACCACGGTCAAGGTTTCAAACAAAGAAAAATGCTGATAGACCATGCCAATCCCGAGCTTTCTTGCCATCGACGGATTATCAATATGAACTTCTTTACCGTTCCAGAGGATTTGTCCCTGATTGGCTTTGGTTGCCCCATAAATGATTTTCATCAGGGTACTTTTGCCAGCACCATTTTCACCCAGAATGGCATGAATCTGTCCGGGTTGAACGGTTAAATGAATCTGGTCATTTGCTTTTAGTGAATTATAACTTTTACAGATATTAATGAGCTGTAAACGCGGTACACCTGAAGAAGCCATGTTCCTCTTTTGTATATGAGCAGATCTATCGTGTTGAGAGGTAATCATCAGTGCCCTATTCAATGCTGTGACAGTGCGGTATCCATCTGAAGCGTGCATGCATTCAGATGGATGCGGAAAGGTACATCAAAGTATTTAAAGTTTTTTGAATTGCAAAATGACAGAGCTTTATTTAGGTAATGAGCCCTCTACGCCCTTCACGTAGTAATTCATTTTACTTAGTGCTGCATCATCTAGGCGCTTGCCTTTTGCCAATACTAATGTGCCATCCTGTTTATGAAGCGGACCAGTAAATGGATGTACTGTGCCCTTTAAAAGGCCATCACGTACACTCAGCGCTTTTGCTTTAGAGGCTGCAGATACTGAAGGACCAAAGCTTTCGATATTTACTGCTTTTTGTTTTACGCCATACCACATGGCACTTGGTTTCCAGGTTTTATTGCTGACTTGCGTCATTACCGGAGTGTAGATTTTTTCCCAATGTAAAACCGATGCAGCAAGATGTGCTTTAGGGCCAAATTTGCTCATGTCAGAATCCCAGCCAAAAGCAAAGACACCTTTTTGTTCAGCCGCCTGTACCACTGCCGGAGAGTCGGTATTTTGCATCAGTACATCTGCACCTTGAGCAATCAAAGCTAGGGCTGCATCACGTTCTTTGCCCGGGTTAAACCATGAATTCACCCAAATGACTTTGGTTTTAATTTTTGGATTTACACTTTGTGCACCGAGGGTATAGGCATTGATATTACGGATAACTTCAGGAATCGGAAAAGACGCAACTACGCCCAATACATTATTTTTGGTTTTTTGCCCTGCGACCACACCCAGCATATAAGCACCTTCATAGGTGCGGACATCATACACTCCTAAATTTTTGCCCTGCTTATAACCGGTTGCATGCATAAATACGGTATTTGGAAATTGCTTGGAGACTTTCTCCATTGCATTCATATAACCAAATGAAGTCGCAAAAATAACTTTACTGCCTTGCTGTGCAAGGTTACGGATCACCCGTTCGGCATCTGCTGTTTCAGGGACATTTTCGATATAAGAGGTTTTATATTTTCCAGTTAGGGTTTTTTCAGCCTTGATGCGACCCTGGTCATGAGAATAAGTCCAGCCATGGTCGCTGGTTGGGCCAATATAAACAAATGCGGCTTTATCTTGGGCCTGAACATTGGCGACAGCGGCCATGCCCATTACACCACTTGTAATTAACACCCCTACCAATTTTTTCAATCCGGTTTTCAAGCTATTTTTTTCTTTCATTCTATTCTGCTCTTGGTTGTTCTGTGTCATGCAACACATGCTTTAAAATGACTTCACTTAAATGTGCTCAGTCTGTTCAATATATAATTAGCAATAAGCATTCCAGTTTTTATCAAAAAAAATAAAAATAGGATTTTAAAATAAGATATTTTTTCTTTTTTTATTTAATAAAAGCGTACCGCTGTTAAATTTATAAATACTAATTTTATAATTGATCCTAAAATTTAATTTGATGAAAGGATATTTTTTATTTTTGCTTATAAGTGGTGCGATAAAATAAAATGCCTTAAATTTGCGCATTCCTTTTTTTAATCTAAGCTTCATATTTTTCATGAGCAAAGATAAATGTAGATGATAGAACCATGTATTGAGCTTCATTGATGGAATGGAGTTATTTTTAATATAAGTTATTAATATTAAAATAGATTAATGGTTTTTTTTAATAATTGGATTTAGCTTTAATGCACCGAAATATTGATGTCTTACAGATATTATTCTTTTCTCTCCTCATTGAAGGAAGTTGGAACTAGCTAATTGAAGCTTGCTTAGATTGATTTATTTTAATTTCCAAATTTTGACAATATTAATCAATTTTAATTAAAGAATAAGGAGGTATAAATAATATTTTTATCATTTAAAGAAATATAAATAAAAACCACTATATTAAAATATAGGGTTTTTATTCAAAATTTAATCCATATTTTTAAATTTTAAGATATATTAGACAACATAACGTTTACTTAATCCCCACTCAGCTAAGATGCGACGGTAGGTCGTTGAAGAACGATCTGCTTCAAAATGCGCTTCCATGGAAATATCGAGCGGTAATTCTTCAGGTTTCTGGCTTTCCACCATGTCCTGATCTTCGGCAAAAATTTGTGCATTGAAGTCATATACCGCTTGTAGATCTCCTGTGGTATCGAAGTTGCGTGTCAGTGGCACAAATAAACGGGTTTTATTGTGTGAGACCGGGCAACAGGCATTGAGAATTTTTAATTGTCCCTGTTCTGGGAAATGTACGGTAAGTACTGCAGAAAACGGCGGATAGACATCAAATACACGTTTCCATAAAAAGCCTTCCGGTGCTAAATCTTGCATACCATGTGGATAGTTGCTGACACTGCTGACATATTCGGTATGCAGGCCGTAATCTGTACGTTCTGTCGTGTATTTGGGTACAACCTGATTTTCAGGATCTGCGAAAGAACCCTGATGAACCCAGGCAAAATGTGCAACATCAATAAAGCCTTCCAGTTGACGTCCACTCGAACCGGCAATATCCACAAACCGCGGTAAAATTGCCTGATGATCTGGCACCTCCCAGGTATCTAAAACAGGAAAATTGGCTTTTGCTTCGTCACGGCTAAAAATACTGGTCCAGATCAAGCCATATTTTTCCACTACAGGAAATTTGGTCAGAGAAAAACGCTCAGAAATGTTGGTCAGCTCAGGTTGTGCAGGAATTTTGATACATTTTCCCTGGCCATTGTAGTGTAGACCATGATATGGACAGACCAAGTTTTCACCCGAAACCCAGCCTTTGGTTAAGGGTACACCCCGATGTGGACAGAGATCACGGACCAGATGAATATCGCCACTTTCTGTTTTGTACAATGCCAGTTTGACATCAAGCAGGGTTACTTGTTGCGGTTGGATAGAAACGTCCTGAATCCGTGCAACCGGATACCAGTGACGAGCCAGAATTTCCCAGTCCTGATCATCAAACTGGCTATAGCAGGGTTTGTTGAATAAATTAATGACTGGAATTGCGTTCATATCAAACCTATATTCTTACTGTGGATGGTCTCTTTGTACAGGCCTTGAACATTGCAGAACTGTGCAATTTTGGCTTTGCTTATTATTGAAATTACTTAATTTATTGTCATTCTGTCTATTAGAATGATTCGTACTATTCATTCTTAAAATTAGAACACATCACCCATGTACAAATGTACTTGCCGATTAAAACTGCCTTCTTTGGCATAAAACTCGCATAAATACGGTTATCTCAAATATTGATATAAATAAATGGTGGTTCTTCGCTTGACTAAATTAATGAATACGCCTTTTTCCCGATTTTCAGAATATTTTATCGCGGTGGCGAAAACGGGAAGTTTACGCAAGGCCGCAGATCAATTATTCATTTCCGTGTCTGCAGTACATCGGCAAATTGCTTTGGCTGAAGAAGAACTGGGAGTTGTATTATTTGAGCGCTTGCCCAATGGTTTAAAACTGACTCTTGCTGGCGAATTACTCTATGCCGATGTTATGAAATGGCAAAAAGAATTCCAGCAAACCCGGATTCGCTTTGATGAAATTCAGGGGCTTACGCGTGGGACCATCGAATTCGGTTTAATTTCTGCCTTAAATGATGGTTTTGTCATGCAGTCCGTGCAATATATGTATGAACATTATCCCTGGATTAATTTTAATATCCGGGTCGCAGACAGTGAAATTGTAGCCAAAAAAGTGATTGAGGCAGATCTTGATTTTGGCCTGATCCTGAATCCAAAATCCCATCAACATATTGAAGTCCTCCATTTTCTGGAGCTGCCTTTAGGTTTTGTAATGGGTAAATCACATCCTCTTGCTCAAGCAGAAAAGATTTATTTTTCCGATACCTTGAACGACAACCATTTTATTCCGGCCGACCCCCTGATTATTCATGATTATGTACAGGCACTGTATAAACATCATCAATTTATACCTGCACGTAAAACGGAATCGAATGATATCCGCCTGATGAATACTCTCATTAAGGCGAATTCCGGGATTGGAATTTTTAGTTATCTCGATGTTTTACCCTATGTAGAGCGAGATGAAGTGGTCTTTAAACCTATCTCTGAAAAAGGGCTGCATCCGCTGACCATTGCCCTCTGTGTGGCGCCAAAACGCCAGATTTCACGTGTTTCCCAGTTGATGATCAAGCATATTATTGAACAAATGGAAGCCTTAAAAAGCAAGGTGCAGCAACTGTAGTATTTTCATACTTAAATAACAAAAACCGCGATGGTTAAAATCGCGGTTTCTAGATATGTGATGCCATTAATGAGGCTTAATCCAATGGATTACCCACAATATTGCTAATAATGCCTTTCATAATATGTGGGCCTTGCTCTTTACGCAGGTCTGCATACCAGTCTTTGGTAATTTGCTCATCTTTCATATGCGTGACATCACAACGCTTACGTGCACGTAGCAGCAATTCATTGGCGCGTTCATTGCGTTTATTCTGATAACGTTTCAGGGCATCTTCCAGACCTAGCGTATTAATTTGTAAGGCACGTGCCAGATAGACCGCATCTTCCATTGCCTGGCAACCTCCCTGCCCGATATCCGGTGTGGTGCTATGTGCCGCATCCCCTAAAATTACCACACGGCCCTTATAAAACTGGGTAAAAGGCTCAATATCATGGATTTCGACACGATTGGTTTTCTGCTCATCAATACTCTCAATCAGGTATTGAACCTGTGGGCACCAGCCAGAGAAATATTGCTTTAATAGGGTCTTATATTCCGAACGCTGATTTTCCAGACCTGCGGGCAATGGCACATCAAAGAAGAAATAAAAGCGATGCTCTGCCACAGGCATCAGTGAAGCACGTTTGCCTTCACCGACAAACGTGGTCCACTGCTGTGCAGGCGCTAAATCTTCAGAGATCTCAACCAGTCCGTTCCAGTTCACATAACCGGCATAACGACGCTCAACCTGTTTGCCCAAGACATACTGACGCGTTATGGAATGGGTACCATCTGCGCCAATCAATAATGCTGCAGAAGCAGTGCTGCCATCCTGAAAACCGATTTCGACGTGTTGCCCCTTATCCTCAATAGACACCATTTTTTTACCGAGCTGAATATCCTGCCGGCCAAACTCATCCATTAACATATTTTGTAATTCAGCACGCGATACCGGATATGGACGTTGACCGACTTCTTCAATTAACGGCGCCAGACTAAACTGCGTCATGACCTCACCATTCAAACCATCGATATAGGCTAAGTCATTCATCTGGCCACCTAACTTTGCAACCTGCTCAGTTAAGCCTAAATAATTCAAACATTTCACCCCGTTTGACCACAAGGAAATTGCAGCACCGACAGGTAAAATCTGTTCTGCCTGCTCATAGATAGTGACTTGATGTCCGAACTTTTTTAGTGCAATTCCTGTGGTTAATCCGCCCATGCCTGCCCCAATAATTGCAATTTCCATCTATTTCTCCTGGCTATTTCATCTTCATTGCCAGCTAAAATGCTAAAAACGTGCCATCCTTGAAAAAAAATGCACTAAAAAAATTGCGAAAGTTGGCATACGCTGTGCTTTTAAATTCCTTCAATGTCCTATTTTTATAAATACAGAATCAAATCTGGGTTTATAAAAGTGCATATTCATGTGACGTATAACAATGATGATGGAAATTTAAGATGGCGACCTTATTAGCTCCAATTTTTGATCTGCCTGCTCCAGTACAGCAGTTAACTAACCTTGCAGATGCGCGAATTGGCGCAGAAATTCTTGAATGTTCAGATGAGTTTTTTGCTGAAGCGAAACGCATGTTGCAGTTTGAGGCACCCGTCTTTATCGAAGACAAGTTTGATGAGCATGGTAAATGGATGGATGGCTGGGAAACCCGTCGCAAGCGCCACGCGGGCTATGATTGGGCCATCATTAAACTTGCTGTTACAGGTCAAATCCAGGCACTGGATATTGATACGACTTTTTTTAGCGGCAATTATCCGGCCTCTGCTGCTGTACAAGCATGTTATGCGCCAGATGGAAATCTTGATCAGGCAGAATGGATCAGCATTCTGGAAAATAATGTCCTAGGCCCCAGCCAACATCATATTTTTCAGATTTCAGCAAAGCAGATATTTACCCATGTCCGTTTGAATATTTATCCTGACGGTGGGATTGCACGTTTTAAGGTCTATGGTCAGGTAAAAATCGATCTGCAAGATTATGATCAAGTGCTGGATGTCTTGGCACTCGAACATGGTGGCCGTGTCGTTGCCTATAGCGATGCGCATTTTGGACATCCACGCAATCTGATTAATCCGGGGCGTGGCATTAATATGGGCGATGGTTGGGAAACCAAACGTCGCCGCGCGCCAGGATTTGACTGGTGCATTTTGGCCTTAGGTGCCAGTGCCCGAATCGAGAAAATTGAAATTGATACCGCCCATTTTAAAGGTAATTTCCCTGCCGAGGTTTCTATTCAAGCCATCTATGTTAAGGATGCAACCGATGAGCAACTCATTCCACAAAGCATGTTCTGGCCTTTTTTGTTAGAAGCCCAGCCCATGCAAATGGATTATATTCATCATTACATCAATGAAATTTTACAGCACGAAAAAATTTCCCATATTCGTGTCAACATGATTCCGGACGGTGGCATCAGCCGGATTCGGCTCTGGGGAAAATTGGCTTGAGTGATGAATGATATGTCTATGCAAAGTATAAAAATACAGCCTTTAAGCACGGAAAACTTTCTGCCTTTTGGAGAAGTCATTGCCTGTCAGGGTAATCATTATTTTCATATCAATGAGCAGCAGACTGAGCGTTATCATGCCTTGGCTGAAGTAGAAAGTGACACCAAGGTCGGAATGAGTATTTTTAGAAATACGCAAGCCACGGCAATTCCCCTTCATATCTCGATGCTGGAAAGACATCCTCTGGGTTCACAGGCTTTTATTCCAATGCACGGCCAGCAATTTTTAATCGTTGTAGCACCTGAACTTGATCATACACAGCCCGATCTCAGTCAGATTCAGGTATTTATCAGTGATGGTTCGCAAGGCGTGAATTATCATGCCGGAACCTGGCATCATCCTTTATTGACGCTTGAAGCCCCTAGTGAGTTTGTGGTGGTGGATCGTATAGGTAGCAGATCAAACTGTGATGTTTATACTTTTCCTGAAAAAATCCAGATAACCTTTTAAATGGATTAAAAAAGCCCTTATTATCAGGGCTTTTACTTATTTTTTCATCACTTTGCCTAGAAGTGATATTTCACCAAAGCACTGACATTATTTTCATCAGCATTCGGGATTCCGAATTTATTGTTCCAGACAGAATGTTCAACCCCCAGATACAGGTTAGTTTCTGGCGAAATGTGTTTGCCAACATTCCATTTCCATTGTGTCGTCCAGTTCATTTCGCTTTTATGATCATCTTCTGCTGTTGACCAATCCAGGAAGCCATCCACCAGGAATTCTTCAGTACCCAGTTTGAATGGCACGGCATAGGTGAGTGTCAACTGGTAATCATCATCAATACTCTCATTATTAGCTCGATAAAGATGAATACCGGCGTAACGGAAATATGGAATATCCAGATCGAAACCTACCCCATACAGGAAATTATCAAAACCCTCTCCACCTTCCCAGGTTGTTGCAATCAATACGTCTTTAACCGGACCAAAGGCAAGCTTCTGGCCTGATACTTCACCCAAACTTAATCGTGGTGAAAACTCAAAATAACTGGATTTAACATCATCTGCACCACGCATGCGGTCAATGAAGAAAAATACATCTGCATATTTTACTTTTGCCACATACTCAAAGGTGGCAGTCGCCTGTTTTTCATCGACCACCTCATAGTTTTCCCCATAAAGTCCGGTGACACTGAAGTCTTGCCAGACCGGTTTTGCCTGTGCGGATGCCGCACCTAATACAAGTAATGTTGCAGCAGTAAGTTGAGTGAATTTCATAAATAAGGGTCCCCAGTGGAATGAAAAAATCACGTTCTGAATTAAGCAAGAACAAAGCCAACTTTTTTAATTTTTGATAAAAAAACAGCCCATTTTCCGGGCTGCTTTTATTCTGGTTTAAATTTTCTAATGTGGAAGCTTTGCCACGACTTCGGCGGTTGCCGTACTTTTATTTTTAAATAAGTTTAGATGATTGAACAAAAGGTTGAGTAAAATGGCCATTAAGCAGGTTGAACTAATCCCCGAATGAAATAAGGTTTGCACCCATTTTGGAAAGTTGGCATAAAAGGAATGATCAATAATTGGAATCATGCCTGCTGCAATGGCAGTCGCAACAATGATGAGATTTTTTTGCTCGTTATAATCAATTTTAGCCAAGGTACGAATTCCGCTCGCAGCAACAGTTCCAAAAAGCACCAGACCCGCACCGCCCAATACAGGTACAGGAATGGCAGCAATTAAACGTCCCATAATTGGCAGTAAACCCAGTACGACTAAAATCATGCCACCCGCAGCGACCACAAAACGGCTTTTAATTCCGGTAATCGCCACCAAGCCAACATTTTGCGCAAAAGCACTTTGCATGAAGGAACCAAAAACCGGTGCCACCGCACTCGATAACATATCGGCACGCAAGCCATTCGAGATACGATCCGCATCCACTTGGGTACCTACAATCTCACCCACTGCAATGATATCTGCTGTGGTTTCGGTCATAATCACGAGAGTAACGATGAGCATGGAAATAATGGCAGTGAGCTCAAAAGTCGGTAGTCCAAAGGCGAAGAAGCTGGGTACCTGAATCCATGTTCCATTCGCAACTTTAGAGAAATCACCAAAACCAAATAAATAGGCCAGTACTGAACCAAAAACAATTGCCAGAAGAATGGACAAACGACGAATCGCGGCATGTCGGCTCAGATTCAGGCAAATCACTAAAGCCAATGTCATCAGTGCCAGACCAATATTTTCGACACTTCCCCATTCTGGTGCCTTGGGATTGCCGCCCATCATCCAGCGGACTGCTACAGGTAATAAAGACAAACCAATGATAGTAATGACGCAACCGGTCACTACAGGAGGAAAGAAACGGATAATTTTGGAAAAATAAGGTGCCAGAAAAAAACCGATCAATGAGGCGACAATGACTGCACCGTAGACGGCTTGCAAACCACCGCCTGTAGTCACAATCGCCACCATCGTCGTAACCCCGGCAAAAGAAACTCCCTGCACCAAAGGTAATTTCGCGCCGATATATTTCACCCCAACTGTTTGCAAAATTGTAGCTAAACCACCCACAAATAGCGCCGCTGCAATCAATAATCCAATTTGATAGGCTTCTAGGCCGGCTGCCGTTCCCACGATTAAAGGTGGTGCAATAATTCCACCATACATGGTCAGTACGTGTTGCAAACCATAAGCTGCACTTTTTCCCGCACCTAAATATTCATGTTCAGGTGATATTGTTTTACTTTGTTCTGTCATTTTTCTCACCCTCAAAGTCTAAATATAAAATCAGCTTCCGCGATATGTGGAGTACGCGAATGGGCTGATCAGTAAAGGAATATGAAAATGCTGTGATGCATCTTTTATATAAAAATGAATGACTGCTTTAGGAAAAAAAGTTTCTAAACCCAAATTTTCAAAATAGGCAGATGTAAAAAACTCAAGACTATAGATACCTGTTTTTAAATCGACCATGCCAAAATCACTGACGCGGCCGTCTGTATTGGTTTTTGCTTCCCTGATCAGGCGACCGTCTTCTGAAAAAAGTCGAACGACCACATCTGTTGCAGGTTTTCCCAGATGCGTATCCAGAATATGTGTGCTAATCATGCATGAAGCTCCTGAGCCAGTCGTGACAAGGCAATTTCTGCCAGTTGTTGATGCACAATACATTTCTCAATCTCTGGATCATTCTGCAAGCGAGATGTCAGGGCGTGAAGAACGGCTTCACTACTCAATCCAGCAGCTTTGATCAGAAAGATAAACCCATATTTTTTTTCATAGGCAAGATTGCCTTTAAGCAGTGCAAGCCGGGTATCGTCATCTGCGGCAATGCCGGATTGTTCACGGTTAGAAAAGCTCTTTTCGATTTCACTCAATTCAGCTTGTGCTTTTTTCTCGCCTATACGGGGATGATTATCCAGTGCAGCTTTAATCTCATCCCAGCGCCAGGTCGCCGCCTGTTGATTCGCTGCAGTCAAAACCTCTTCAATCGAGGCATAAGGACGCTTTGCGACAAGCTCGGTCGACCAGCTGGGTATTTGCACGCAGTGCTTTAAAAAGATCATCGCATCTTCTGTTGATGCTTGATTAAATTCAAAGAGTTGCACTATTCAATCGCCTGATTATATTGCTTGGTTATTAGCTGGTTTTGCAATAACAGTGCCAAATCTGAGTTTTCATGATTTTCATAAAGTGCATGACTCAAAAAAGAGCATTTAAACTGATATTTTCAAACATATTTTATGATTATGGCGCATGATAGTTATACCAGTGCTCGGCAATATCCCCACGGCGGCAAATCCAGACCTTGTCATGATTTTGAATGTAGTCCAGGAACTTTTGTAGTGCTTTAAAACGTCCCGGCCGTCCTAAAATACGGCAGTGCATGCCAATCGACAGCATTTTTGGCGCAGTTTCACCTTCGGCATAGAGCACATCAAAAGCATCTTTGAGATATTGATAAAACTGTTCCCCGCTATTAAAACCGCCCGGTGAACTGAATTTCATGTCATTGCTATCCAGGCTATAAGGAATAATCAAATGCGGACGTGTTTCCCCTGCCTGATTGGTCAAGGTGCTCCAAAATGGCAAGTCATCCCCATAGTAATCAGCGTCATATTTGATTTGAGGAAATTCAGCCAGAAGTTGACGGGTATTCGGACTGTCCCGACCGGTATACCACCCAATAGGTGCTGTACCAAACAGGCTTTCCAAGACACTGATTGCCTGATCCATATACTGACGTTCGAGTTGAATCGGCATGTCCTGATAATGTAGCCAGCGCTGCCCATGTGAAACGACATCATAATGAGCTGATTTAATCGCCTCGACTACATAAGGATTACGTATTAAGGCCATGCCGACTCCAAAGATGGTCATCGGCAAACCACGTTTCTGGAATTCCTGATGAATCCGCCAGAAGCCTGCACGTGAACCATATTCGTACATCGAATCCATCGACATATGTTTATCTGGAAAGCTGGCAGCACCAATAATTTCAGATAAAAACTGTTCTGACCCCGTATCACCATGTTCAATGTGGTTTTCACCACCTTCTTCATAATTCAGTACAAACTGTACCGCGACACGCGCGCCGTTTGGCCATTGCACTTTTGGTGGTTCGCCATGATAACCAATCAGATCACGCGAATAAGGTGCACTGCGAATGCTGTCAATAAGTTCTTGTCCGCATAAGTAGCTAGTCGTCACATCAATTCCTTGTCGATTCTGAGTAAATGATCAATGGTCTATACGCGTGATAAGCAATTTATGCGCCAAAGTAGAGCATTGAAAGTGAGAGCACGCTTTTTAAAAAAATATTTTCAGCGAGATTTAAGCTTAGAAATATCCCATCTCAATATTTGCGTGGTTGAATATAAAAAACTGGAATAGAGGCGTATGTTCATTTTTAATCGCCTGTCAGTGTTCTGATTTACACAATCCTATGTCCTGTTAATTGAAATTTCATAGAACACCTTGCTGTTTTATAGTCCAGCTAAAGGTCACTACACAGAATCCATCATGAATACAAATATCGCCACTTTTAGTCCCGACTTACCAGTCCATATGACATTCGAGGAACATGACTGGCACCTCTTGGCTCAGTACTGGTATCCGATTGCACTTGCGTGCGATGTTACAGACCAGCCAACAAGTAGCATGCTGCTGGATATGCCGCTGGTGATTTATAAAATGAATGATGAACTGGTGGTAGCGAAAGATGCATGTCCGCATCGCGGTGTACCTTTAAGCTTGGGGAAAAATGACGGCCAAGGCGTGGTGTGTCGTTATCACGGTTTACGCTTTGGCAGTACAGGTAAATGCAACCGTATTCCTGCCCATCCTCAGCATAAAATATCGGAGCGTTTCCATCTGAAAACTTATGCTGCGGTAGAAAAGTATGGTCTGATCTGGTGTTCGTTAAGCGCTGAAAAGGATGCAGAACCTCATATTCCTCATATTCCTCATATGCCTTTTTGGGATGATGCTGAGTATCAGCAACTGGTCTGTCCTCAGATAGACATTCAATGTTTTGCAGGAAGACAGCTCGAAGGTTTTATTGATGTGGCACATTTTGCCTGGGTGCATCCAGATACTTTTGGCGATCCGGACGATGTAGAAGTTCCTGAGTATAGTACGACAGAAACGGAGTTCGGTTTTAACGCAGATTACATCAGCAGTGTAGGACGTTATCCGATTGGAACCGAACAACGTGGCCAGGAAGATTTTAAATGGTTACGTCATTTCGAAGTCAGCCTACCCTTTACTGCAACACTTACGATTCATTTTCCGAATGATGCCAAGCAGGTCATCATGAATGCGGCTTCACCGATGACTGCACGTTCAACACGACTTTTTGCACCTATTTGCCGCAATTATGATAAAGATTTGCCGATTGAAGATGCCTATGCATTCAATATGAAAATCTTTGAAGAAGATCGTGTCATTGTGGAAAACCAGAAACCTGAATATTTACCTTTGGAATTATCTTTAGAAGCGCATTTTCCGGCAGATCGGAGTTCAAGCATGTATCGAAAATTGTTACGTAAACAGGGATTCAGCCCTTTATTTGCGATGTAGAAACTTAAGCACAAGAGAAGCGACTTGAGACAGGTTTTTCAATATGTCTCTTTTTCTCTATAACCCCCTATAATACTTTTCCGGGATGGGCCTGTGTTATAAGTATCTTATCTGACTTTAGCGGATTGAATTGTTTCCGAGCATAATATGTGTTCAGAACTAAAAACTATGAGCGTTGCTGGCTGAACATACAGCAACTTCATCTCCACTCAATCCTTGTTCGGTGAGCCAGTAATTGCTATATCAATACGGTCACGTTCACTTCACTCTTGTGAGCGAGACCAATTTCACCATCATTTTTGGATTAAGTCGTTCCGATTCGTATGTATAAAAAGATATTGCAAAAAAATGAGGATATTTTCCCTCCCTCATCAGCGCTTTGGTTTAATTTCTAAAAATGCGGATTTAAAATAAAAGTATTGCTTTAATTGCATCTTATAGTATATAGAATAATGTAAATTACGAAATAAAAACCAAGAAACTCAAGTCGTGATTTATTAAATATAAAAAATTAATTTAATAATAATTATAATGATAAGACATTTGTTTATTTT
>NZ_JACSPT010000026.1 GCF_014837015.1 Acinetobacter pecorum | reverse complement strand
CCTCACACCCAAGTTGTCACTTAAATTTGAATGGATTGGGGAAAACTCAGCTTTTGAATGTTTATGCAACAAAGCCTTACGCGGTATGAAAATTCATTTTTAATATTAGGTTTTCTACGTCTTGAATCATGTTCATCATCAGTATTTGTAATAATTAGACTATAAGAATCATTCAATCTAGACTTTTTAATCGAATTTACGGTCAGTAACATCAACTCACCAACTCGAAGTCCATAATTAAGCATTAAGTGGATAATTAGAAAATTTCTAAATTGGGTTGGTCTATTTTTAAATGGATTAAAAGAATTAATATTGTTAGATCTGCTAGGTGTTATAGTCTCATAAAGGACTTTAACCATTTCATTTGTCATACTTTTATAGAGATACTTCTTTTCTCCGTGAATAGTTTTAGTAGATTTTCTAATAATTTTTTTCTTAAAATCGATATGTTTTTTAATATTAGATTTGATTTTTTCTATTTCTTTTCTATCTAGATGAGGGTGTTTCTTTACAGTCAGATAGTCATCCATAAGATAAGTAAAAAATTTCAAAAAAGAGCGGACCTTGTTACTAATATTTATATAATTTACTTTACGATTTCCCCCTAAGTATGTGACATGGCTTAAGTCATTATTATTTTCGAGGTAGATGATAAAATTATCAATTTCTTCATAAATCAGTTCAAAATTATAATTTGAAGAATAGAAAAATTCGCAGAAGGAAATAGCGTATTTTTTATACCAAAACATATACCAATCTTTTAGTGCCATCAAATCAGAATATTGAGTAGATAAGCTTTGAAAACGTATCACTCTCAAGCTAAACAACAATGGAAATAAGCATGGGAATGTCGATTCAGTATCAAACAATAATTTGATTTCGTTCTTATTCGATATCTTTTGCTCTAACTGGATACTTTTGACTTCAAACATAGTGAACTTCATGAACTAAAATTTAGGTCAACATATCATATTTTTGATTAGGAGTTATATTTGTATAAGTTATTGATATTAGGTAGGTGAAGTATAATTATGAAGTTATTATCAGGTGTATTATATTTAACATAATATACATTATACGAAATACAAATATAACTCCAAATAGATCTGGTTGCGCTGCTCAAGCAACTTATATTTTTAAAGCACTTCAAACTCAATCCGGCGATTTTTCTTGCGACCTTCAGCTGTTGTGTTGTCTGCTACGGGTTTACTTGCACCTAAACCTTCGGTATTCAACAATTGTGCTGGAATATTTTTTTCGATTAAATAAGCTTTCACTGTTTCTGCACGTTGCTGGCTCAGCACAAGATTTTTATTGGCATCACCCGAACTATCCGTATGTCCAATAATTCGGACTTTTTTGCCTCCCACCTTATTTAAGGCAATTACCATTTCATCCAGAATCTGTGCACCTGAAACAGCCAATACCGCACTGCCAGATTCAAACTCGATAATCCGGTTCTTCAATGCGGCATCAATAATTTGCTGCGAAGCCTGATTAACTGAAAGCTGTGTATTTAAACGATAATTTGCAGGCGTTAAACCCTGAAATTTTGCAGTTGTCTGCTGAAGCTGTTCGGGATTTGATACTTTACCTATCAGCTGAATATCAGCACCTTTTACTGTTAATTTTCCCTGTTTTACCTTTTTCAGGTCTTCATTAATTACATTGCTGACGGTATTTGACCAGCCTGCTGATGCCGTAACCTGACGGATCTGGATGCGATCTACTACATTTTCCTGTCCATAAATTGTATATAATTTACTCAATATTTCCTGTTTAGTGTTTTCGTTTGGTACAGCACCTTCGATGATGACCGGTTGTGCATATACAGGGAAACTCAGTAAAAAATATGATAATATGTTGATTTTTATAAGTTTTTTTAATTTTAAATTCTTGATTTTTATATTCATTTTATATTTCTACAAATGTTTGTTTAAATAATTTGATGCCCTGAGCCAGACTCATCTGACGCTCACTTAAGGACTGTTCTAGGGTGGCCAAGCCTGCATTATTTTCTAGGTATTGATCAATCCAGGTTGCATTGATAAGTGATACCCAATGCTGACTATCCAGATTTTCCGTGAAAATATCACTCAAAGCCTGTATGTCTGCACCTTTAAAGCCAAACAACAAGATTGGCTTTTCTTGATGCAATACGCCAATCAATAGTTCTGTATGATGATGTTTCACAAACTGACTGATTAAACTGACCCAAAATGCTGCAATTTCATAGCAATAACTGGTGTTATGAATGGGTAAAATCAGTACCTTATTCAAACGACTGGTGCCTTGCTGAATAACCGGTTGCAGCAATAATCCCAATCCAATCAGGCTTTGCGACAGCTGATATGCATTAAGATTCATCAGTCTGGCAAAGGAATGAATAGTATGAGGTTCATAAAATATCTGTGCCTCTTCATAGCTGGATACCTTAATCTGGTTACTAAGCTTATTCAGTTTATCCAGCAAAATATCGCTATCTCGTATGGAACGCATCACACGATTGCACTGATAAAGCTCAACCAGTGCTGACTTATAGCACAAAGGTGAATACACGATATTTTCAAATGGCTGTTCATGCTCAATCAGATGACTGACTACCATGGGAAACTGCCGGCCTGAGCTGTCTTCACTGGAAATCAGATTCGCTACCAGAAATAGCCTTGCCTTCGGATTGGCAATAAAGAAATCCAGCGATGGTAATTGCGCATAGGCCTGTTTGAACTCTGTCTTTTGCATGGCAAATTCCAATGCTTCCGTAATCCATTGATCAATCAGCTGAATCAGCTGATATTGCCCTCGTGACTTGAGAAAATCGCCACGAGCTGGACATTTACCATAATAAAGTGGTGTAGTTTTTAACTCATACATTACTCACCTCCACCATTTTCTTCAGTTTGAGTTGAATCCTCATCATGGTACAGCTGCTCCTGTATTGGCGAATGCCGTAGTCGGACCTGCTTGGCCTGAGCTTTGCTGAGGAGATATAGAAACACTTTGCGCAGCGACGACACGCACCGATTTATTGGAAACTACCTGATCTACCAGTTGCAGGTTGGCATAGTTCGGCTGGCCACCAATTGAATTGCTATTCTGGCCGCTAACCAGCCGGAAGTTTACTTTTACTGAAAGTTCCGGATTCTCCTTGCTCTTCCAGATCATTTCAAAGTTATTGCCTTTTTGGGTACGCTGGGCACTTTCAATCAGGCGGTTAATTCCATATTCACCTGGTTCATCAAAAATGGTGTGGGTCTTCCCTTCCAGATCCACCACGGTAATACGCGCACCCGGAATCGATCCCGGATTTGGCCAGACAAAGTTCACCCATTGTTGTACCCCATTTTCAAAAAGCATACGCTGCCCATCGATATCAAAGGTATAGGCTAAAAGTTTTGGATTTTCCAATGGGTAGAACTGGAAATTGGACTGGTTTACAGCCGGTACTATACGCTGCCCCTGATTCAATTCACCTGTTGCTACGCCATGACTAGGTGCTACATAGGTCTGGAAATTCGCTACAAAAGTTGGATTAAGGCTGATCCCCAGATCCTGCCAGCTTTTTGAAGTTAAGGTATAACCACGACGGATCACCAAAGGATCCAGATGCTCTTTTACAAAACGTGCAATACTGCCACTTTCACCAAAAATCTGATTAATTTCATTAGAAGTAGCTTGTAAATTTGCCTGACTGCTAAATGGATACTTCTGAGCCAGACTCTGGGTAAATGGCTGGTACGACTGCATGGTCCAAAGCTTGTTGATTTCTGCCTGTGCAGGAACAATCAGGCTTTCAAAAGACTGGATTAAGGGTGCAATCAGCAGGTTTTGCAGTAGCTGCTGATCCAGCTCTGTAGTGCCAGCCGACATTTTCTCGGCCACAAATTTATGGGTGGTGTTGAAAATGGAATTCTGCTCATGAATAGTTTGTTTTACTAAGGCCATACTTGCAGGACCAATATCACCAGAGCTTTTCAGGTCATTGAATTGACTGCGGATTTTGGAAATAGAAAGCATGTAGCCATCTAGCAGGGATTGATTCTGCAGATCATCCCGATGACGCGCCATCTGGTAGAATACCTGAAATTCACGTGCAATCACGCCATGGCCTAACTGGTTACTCGCCAGTTGTGCTTGTTTTTCTGCATCACGATTGAGCACTTTACGTTTGAACCAGGCAATAAAGCCTTTTTGTGGCACAGCCAGTTCTGCTTGAACCACCGGATTATCCCAGCTGGTTTCTTTGGCCACATGCTGGATCAACGTCCTGATTGGAGAATTTTCAGGTTCACCCAGGATATCAATCTGTTTGATTTGCTGGTTAAAATCACCTGCCTTGGCATAATGAACCGCATTCAGAAACTTACGCCATTCGGCAATATATTCCTTTTTATACAACTCAGTCAGCTGGCGACGGATCTGTTCAGGACTACCACTAAAGCTTAAGTCATCTGATTGTGTGGTATTCAACACCCAGTCTCGACTATCCGTTGAACTGGTTGCTGCCTATTCAATCGCTTGCTGCACATAATCTTTCCAAGCCTGATAGGTATAAACTCCTGGCAAAGCATAGCTGCCCAGCATGACATTCTGGTTAGTTTCCCCCAGAATCTGTTTTACCGTAATTGCCGGGAAACGCACCGCAGCACGCATCTTGATTTCGTTATAAACGCGATCACGTGCAGAAACACCGGTGTTAATTGCTGTTAAGATCTGACGGGTCTGATCAACCAGTACCGCATCAGAATTCATCTGAGGGAAACCATTATGTCCTGACAATGTAATGGCATAGCTTAAAATCTGTTCAGCTTTCTGGATCATTTCTCCACGCGGCATTTCACCCCGGTTTTGCTCCAGCCATGTACGCCAGAAACGCGTCATCTGATCACTTAGGTGACTGGAATCCATATATTGAGGATTACTCAACATGAGATAGGTTTTCAGGGCATTGTAGGCATCTTGAGAATTTTGATCAGAAGGTTCTGAAGCAATCTGACGTCCTTGCGCCACATGGGTGATTTTCACCCGGATATGATTTTCTTTTAGAACTGCTTCATTGGCTTTAACCCGTTGCAGGTACTGTGCAATCTGTTGCTGGGTTGGCTGAAGAACCAGATGCTCAATGCCTTTCAGATATTCAGTTTGCAGTTTTTCCCGAATCTGATTACCTTGATACAAACTGAAACTGTATTTCAATGGCCGGTTTTGATCAAATTGATCCAGTTGCTGTAAATGACCTTGTAAAATCAGCAAGCTATCCAGTTGATGAGTGAGTGAAGGATTTGCCTGTACTTGCATCTTTACTACTTTATTAAGATCAGCCTGAACTTCAGCAATCAACTGCTGGTTATTACGGTAGGACCATAGCCATAAACTAAGAACAATTGATATGCTAAGAATCGCTCCTGTGAAGGCCATAAAGCGCTGGCGTTTTTTCGCAGGGTTAATATGCTGACGCACCAAATGCTTATCTTTTAGGATGACCTCAGAAAACAGATTTTTCAGAAAATAACCATGATCCTGAGAAATAGACTGTTTCGGCAGACCAATTTCACTATCATCACTGCGGATCAGATGAAAATCATCAGCGATCTGTTCCGTCATCGGACTTTCAATTACGCCGTCCTGCAAGGCACTGGTAAAGTAAAAGCCTCGGAAAATCGGTTTAAACTGGTAAGGATTTTCCTGAAATAGTGTAGAAATGAAGGTTTTTAGAACCGGTTTTAAGCTCTTAAACTCCAGCGGAAAAGTCATGACACTTGGAGAAATATGCTGTGAATGGCGACGGCTCAGATGTATTGTACTGACACTTTTCAGACCATCGTATAAAATGTTGTAATGTTGCTCGAATAATTCTACCGCCTGCTCGCTGGAATTGGCTGCATACGGTAAGGTTGCCCCCCAGACCTGATCAAATTCCTGTGCATCATAACAGTCAAAGAATTCAGTAAATCCTGCGATCAGGTCCATTTTAGAAAAGACTAGATATACAGGAGCAAAAACTTCCAGACGTTCGGTTAAATCCTGAATACGGGCACGAAGGTTTTTGGCTAATTTTATAGATTTTTCCGGGCTTTGGCTCACCAGTTCAGCAATACTGACAATGACAATCAGGCCATTTACGGGTGCCTTATAACGATTTTTCTTAAGAATGTTCAGGAAACCAAGCCATTCAGAATGATCTTCCGTATAGACTGAATAACGTCCTGCAGTATCCAGCAGAACACCTTCAGTTGAGAAAAACCAGTCACAGTTACGGGTTCCACTTAAGCCAGAAGACACCATTTTCTGGTGATGTTCTTCAAATGGAAAGCGCAGCCCTGAATGATAAATGGCAGAGCTTTTCCCAGCTGCCGGATTGCCAATCACCATATACCAGGGCAACTCATATAGCGCAGCATTGCCCTTACGATCTCCAAGTCTGGACTTGCGGATCAGTTGAATTGACTCCTTCATCTGCTGTTGGATCAGCTGTAACTCTTCCTTATTCTTATGCTTGTACTGTTCAGCTTCAGTGGTACTAGCAATCGCCTCGTAAATCTCTTCACCTTTTTTGGCATGTCGATAATGCTGGATTAATGCATAAATACCCCAAATCATCAGTATCAGGCTATAAACCGTTACCAGAATCCAGAACACACGCTCGGAAACGGTATTTTTCATGGAAAAAATCACCACGAAAAATGACAATGCCATAATCGCTTTTGGATTGGTCACATACTGCCAGACATATCCCAAGATCGTATAAAATAATGTATTCACTGTAATCTCTTATATTTCTTTATTATTTTTCAGATTTTTAAAATTTTTCAGGCTGCGTTCTGTTCAAGTTCCTCAACCATACTGACGGGTTGATAGACAAAAAATGTCTGAGGATGCTGTACTGAATAAGCCAATGTAATGACATCTTCATTCATTTGCATACACAGCAATGTTCCAAATAGTGCTTTCATCTCTGTTGCACCGCCTAGATAAGCATAACAATACAGGCCGTGATGCAGTTCTATTCCAAATTTACCCAGATACTGTTGAACCTTCTTTGCTGTGCTGATCTGTAAAGGATCATCCAGAAAAAGTATAAATGCAGCTTCCTGCTGTAGCTGATCAGCAAAGTTTGGACTTTTTTTCTTCAAATATTCACTAATATTTTTGACATGCTTAACGAATTTTATTGTTTTTATTTCTGTCAAATCTTCAATGCTTAACTGTAGTGAAGACAGGCATATACTCGCTGCATATTCTCCCGGCAGATATTGTTCCGACTGCCATAACTGCTGTTCCAGCCACTCCTGGTCAATTTCAGACTGTACAGCAATCACCAGACTGACCAGTTCATTTTGCTGCTGAATATCATTGAGCAGGTTCATCCAGAGTGAATAGGCATTGTTATGATCGACATAATGAAACTCGACATGAATCTGGCTCTGCACAATTTCATATTGCTGTTCTAGCTGTTCAATCAGCTTCTGTTGGGTTTCATCTGGCCAGAGATGAATTAAGGTTGCCGGCAGCGGCTTAATCAACCAGATTCCAGCTTTGATGAAACAGGTTCCCCTGGTCAGTCAGGCGCCGTTTTATCATTTAGGAAATTATGAGGCATTTTTACATCAGCAAAATGTCCGGATCCGTCAGATTCAGCAGGATGAAGATGGCGAATCTTCAAGTAGCAACGATGAGCTACAAAAGTTCGAGCAATTGCTACAGGCTACTTCCTACTCTGTAATAATAGAAAACTACCAGCAGGTTTTGGATATTCAACAGCACTGGCACCATCTAAAAACCATTCTGGATGAATTACTGGGTTTGAATGCACCGAGTTTTTCGGCAATTGACGAACAGATTGATTCAATCATTTCCCTAATTAAACGTCTATATAAAGTGGAACAGTTAGCGAATCAAAATACTGAAAGCTTAATCCCGCCGACAGACTCAGGAATTCAGCAAGTTTTTACGGATACTTCCTCTCCTATTTTTCAAACTCAATTCCGGTTACAGCCACAAAATCATCTGGCAAATCGGGAACAGGCATTGAAAGTCTTAAATGAAATTGCGGATTATTTCCAGATGCACGAACCGCATAGTCCGGTAAGTTATATGCTGCAAAAAACCATTCGCTGGAGTCAGATGCCACTTCATGAATGGCTGGCACAAGTGATTAAAAATGAAAATCCCCTAGAACAGGTTCAAGAGTTACTGGGTGTACACGATATGAATAATTCCAATAATGAGTGGTAATACTGAATGTTTAAAGCAGAAAAAGTTCTTTGGGGTGAAGGCCTATTTTTAAGACCTCAGCATTTTCAGTTACAGGATGCCTATCATGAACAACGTCTGAACCATATGATTCAGGCGAGCTTGCCTTTTGCCTATGGAATTCAGTCAATAGAATTCGATGAAACCCAGTTAGGCATGAATATACTGGCACTCAGCCGGATTAAAATGGTCTGGCAAGATGGGGAAATTTATCGTGCACCTGAACTGGATCTATTACCTGAACCTATACAGCTTGATACTTTGAATCTGCGTACAGAAATGGCGATTTATCTTGCTTTACCGATGATTCAGGCAAGTAAACAGAATCTTTATCATCAAGATCATTCTCAATCCAGCCGCTACCATTCCTATTTAAGTTCAACCCATGATCTGTTTACCAATGCGGCTACAGCAGAAATCACCCTGGTACGCCGTCGTGCTGAGTTTAAGATTTTTGAAATAAGCCAGGGACCTGAACAGGCTTTGGATGGCTATTTTTATCTTCCGATTGGCACAATGAAACGGCAAAGTTCCGGGAATTTTGTACTGGATCACAAGTTTATTCCCCCAATCCTGCATATCGAAGCATCAGAAAATCTGTTGAATAATCTGAAGCGTACCTTGAATATTATCCGGGCCAAGATCAAAACCATTCAAAACAATAACCGGGAAAATGAACAGAAACTGATTGAATTCCGTTCTGGTGATATTGTGTCTTTCTGGCTGGTGAGTGCACTCAATACTGCACATGCAACGTTGAATCACATCTTGCAGTATCCACGTATTCATCCAGAACGGCTGTATTCTGAATTATTACGTCTGACCGGCTCGCTCCTGACTTTTTCAACTGCCTATGCTGTCGATCATTTACCCCAATATCAACATCATCATTTACAGGAAAGCTTTGGCCAGCTCGACGTGATTTTACGTGAATTGCTGGATACGATTATTTCAAACCGCTATATCAGTATTGCCCTGAAAGAAACCCGTCCATCCTATTGGGTTGGCAGTCTTGAAACAGACAAAATTTCCCGAGATACCCGTTTTTATCTTGCAGTATCGAGTAGTGTCATGCCAGCCCATGATCTGATTGCCTATGTGCCGATCCGTTTCAAGGTTGGCAGTACTGTCGATGTTGAACAACGCGTGATTGCAGCACTGCCAGCTGTACCTGTTCAGCATCTGATTCAAGTGCCAACCGCCATTCCAGTGCGTTCAGGGGTAAGCTATTTTGAAATTGAACCAAATAATGAACTGTATCAACGGATGTTGGAGTCCGAGACCATTTGTGTCTATATCCCCAGCGGATTCCAGGATATTTCAATTGAACTGATTGCTGTGGTAAATGGATAAGAATAATGAATAGTATTAATAATGCGCCATCGCTATTTGATGATGGACAAATTGGTACAGGTTTTCAGACCAATACAAAGATAGATAAGAGTCAACACTCAGCAACTACCCATCTGGTCGATCTATTACATGATGGATTCTATGTGGTTTTCCTGATTCGCAATCAGTATGTACCCTCTAATCCGGAGTCCTTCCGCCAGAAAGTGCTAGATATGCTGGCACGTTTTGAAAACCAGGCAAGAAAACTGCAATTTTCTGCAGAAGATATTAATAATGCACAATATGCATATTGTGCTTTGTTAGATGAGACGATTGCCACCCAACAGGATTCCCGTTTTTTTGACCTGAAAAATTTCTGGATGATGAGCCCGCTACAACTCAGTTTATTTGGATCACAACTGGCTGGTTATCGTTTTTTTGAACACATGGAAGAAATCCGCAATAAAGACAAGGAATGCCTCGCCGTTCTTGAAGTTTATCATTACTGTTTATTATTAGGTTTTCATGGTAAATACAGAATTGAATCAATGAGTCAGTTGAACAGTCTGATTAGTCGTGTCGGTGATCAAATCGATTACCTCAAAGGGAAAAAGGCATTTTCTCCTTTTGCTGCAATTCCAGACCAGATTAAACATATCATTCACCGTGAATTGCCATTTTTCTGGATTCTGATTTTCTGGCTAGTGTTTGCTCTGGCAAGCTTTATTGGTCTGCACTATGTATTGTCCAAAGACCGTAATGCAGCATTTTCCCAATATCAGAATGTGATTAGTGTTCCTGTAGAACAAGCTCACATTACTATCCATTTACCATAAATATTATACTCACTATGGCAAACAAAAATAATAAACATATTCGTCTTTTACGGTCTATAAAGCCGGTTCCTCATTCTCCTAAATTTTACCTATTGAGCGGATTTGTATTGGGGGTGCTATCAGTAAGCTCTGTTTTACTAGGCTATGGTTATTATCAGAATCATTCGGGATCAAGCCGTACACGAGTTAATGCAGAAAATCATCAAATATCAGACTTAAATCATGCCGCAGAATCTGAGCAAATTATTCCAAAAGCCGCTACGCCGTCGGATCAGGATAATATCCAGAATCCAGAAGATGGTTTTGATCAGAATATTGAAAATATGTTTAAGGTAGCAAAGCCAGAAAGTAATGCAGAATCTAAAAACCATACTTCACCTTTTGAATCTGCGTTTGGTGCCCAAGAGCAAAAACCTTTAATTCAGGCCAATGATAAAAATAAACCACTTAAACCGGAAATTCGGACAATTCAATCTTCAGCAATAAAGACTAAGATAATTAAAGGTTCGCAAAAAAGTTCTTTAAATATAAATGCTGATCGTCTATCGCCAGCACAAACAGAAAAATCTGTTGAGCTAAAAACTACAAATACTTCGTCACAGGAACAGCCCTCAGCAACTACGCTACAGGAAAGTGCTGAAGTAGCACTGTCATAAACAGCATGATCTACTTCATTTTTTTCAGTTTTGTTTTGCTTAGCTTAGGTATGTTGCTGCTGGTTTCTTATGAATTCCGAATCCGGTTGATAAACCTGTGCATGCAAATTTTACCATATAGCAAGAACCGAATTTTGGCAGCCAGACAGGTTGCCTGGGAATTTAATCAGGCAGCATCTTCAGATAAAATCCAGTCACATTGGCATATTCAACAATGGTGGATTTTGCTGGCGGCCTTAGTGTTATTTAGCAGTATTGTAATTTTTACTTTAACCCGCCCCATTACTGCCAGTACTTTTGAAGCAAATTATTTACGTGAAGTTGATCCCCAAATTTATACTTTACTCGATGGTCAGGTGTTAGCACCGCCCCCAGAAGTAGAAGGTCATCTGATTGAAGAAGCCATACAGGGAGAAGTCCATTACTATGCCAATGTTGTTTCTGC
This sequence comes from Acinetobacter pecorum, assembly GCF_014837015.1. Lineage (GTDB taxonomy): Bacteria > Pseudomonadota > Gammaproteobacteria > Pseudomonadales > Moraxellaceae > Acinetobacter > Acinetobacter pecorum. Next base: position 21,785 of record NZ_JACSPT010000026.1, on the reverse strand, counting down.
CCAAGTTATAAATCCACCTGATCCTACTGAAGATGTACATCTGCCTATGATCCATAATCATAGTGATCTCAATATAGTTAACCGGAAATGGAATAAAATTAATCCACGTTATAAACAGCGTTTATTGATGGTCTTCAAAATAATGCGTGAACAGTATGGATATGAACTGGTTTTACTAGAAGGTTATCGCAGTCCGGAACGTCAAAATTCACTTTCTGCAAATCCGAATACCACGCGTGCTAGAGGTTATCAAAGTTATCATCAGTTCGGTTTAGCAGCTGACGTTGCCTTTAAACGTCATGGTAAAGTCATCATCAGCGAACGTGATCCATGGGCAATGCGTGGTTATGAACTGTATGGTCAAGTCGCAGAATCGGTCGGACTCACATGGGGCGGTCGGTGGAAATCGATTAAAGATTATGGTCATACTGAATATCGTATGCCAGGTTTGAAAAAAACCGCTGAAATGGCAAACCAGTTGGTTAATGAAGGTCAGCTACAGGCAGCTGGATACTGACCTTCGATTCAAAGTTTCAAAGTTAACCGTGTTATTTATTATTGTGCATCTAGAAATGCTTGTATATGTTCCAGTACTTGTGCAGGATTTTCAGCATGCAGCCAATGACCTGCATTTTCAATGAGTTCAACTTTGGAATGGGTGAATTGGCGGTCAATCGCAGCGAAATGCTCTGGTTTAGAAATATAAAAAGAGTTACCACCTCTGAGAAAAAGTGCCGGAGTATCAATTGGAGTAATATCTTCCCAAAATAAAATATCCTGATAATGGTTAAAGAGCGCCTGTACATTAAACAGCCACTTCCCTTTGTTAAAAGATTTTAGCAAGAACTGAATTACCATTTCTTCATTCAGATATTCACGCATGATTTTTGTCGCTTCTAACCGGGAACTTAGGTTTGCACGCTCGACAGCAAATAAGGCTTCAAAAATTTCCGCATGATGATTTTCATGATATGGGATTGGAGTTATATCCAGAACCACAAGCTGCTCTACCCGATTACGCGCAATATCAGACAGTTTCATGGCAACTTTGCCGCCCATAGAATGCCCTACCACAACAAATTTGGTGATGTTAAGACTATCTAATGTTTCAAGTACATCTTTTGACATCAAGTGGTAATTATGCTCATCACTATGTTCAGATAAGCCATGGTTGCGCAGATCTAACTGAATGACGGTACGCTGGCTTGAAAAATGTCGCGCCAGCATTCCTAAATTACTCAAGCTGCCGAATAAACCATGAATGAAGACCATTGGTACAAGTGTTGAGTTATCATGACTGGTGATTTGGTAGTTGAGGATCATTTGAGAATTCCGTGATTTCATAGATGATGTGGTGATATTGGAATTTTATTGGGAATTAATCAATTGCTAAATTTTAAAATATGCTTAGGCTATTTATATGCAATAATTTTTGCTTAGGCTAAATAGGTGAAACTGGTACAATTTTTTAAAATCAGAGAGGTCTAAAAACTAGCTGTTATTATTCAAATAAGCTCAGGTAGCTTTAAAATTTTTAATTTTCTGACTATCACTTATTTACTCATTCATAATCAAAAACTGGATATGCATAATAAGCCACACTACATTTACAAGTCATATTTCGGGTGTATAAGCAGTCAGGTGGAATTTACTACCTAGCTTCTTACAAATTGGCTAAGCAGAAAATACTATTATTAAGTTTCCTCCCCTTTTCTTTTCATAGCTATTAACATTTATAATTCGCTTAGGCTATTTTACAAACTTTTAAAGATATTTGAATTATTAAATATGAGCTGCGTGCAGCAACTAGCCTAGCTCGGATGAAAATCATTTCTTATCAAATACTATTTAGTATTTCTAGGAAGTTTTTAGAAAAATAATTGCCATTACTTAAATATTCTAATTAATGAGATAATATCAGTGGATATATCCCCGAGATATAAGGTAATTCTACAAATTTATTTTAAATTAACTTAATAGTTTTATTGAAAATATATTAATAATGAACTTTTCATATTTATAAAAGCCCGGTTATTCAAATTAGAATTATTTGCTTTATTTATATTTTCCAGCGAAAAACGTTCGAGAAAGAGAAGTGTTTTATAACCTATTCTACTTCCCTATTTTTACAAAATACGCTCGCCGTCATTCCAGATTTAGTCAAACTTTGATCCTGCCGCTCCAGAAAGTTTCTGGCAATCATTGCCATCGTAGGTGCCATACTCAGATCACTATTTTCTTCGGACACCTTTTGAATATCCTCATAGGCTTTCAATCGATTACAGAAAGCCTGGCGTTGAGTTTGAGCATCTGCCTTTTGATCATCTTCATCTAAAATATGCTTGGTTTCATTCACGATTTTAGTCTGTACTGAAATAAACTGGTCGTAGGCACTTTGTGAAAGTGGCTCTGCAAAGAGCATACTATTTAGCCCTAATAGCAATCCAGCACAAATGAAAGATGATTTTTTTAGCATTTAGATTTCTTCTTTCCAGACATCTTCATAATCATCGGCATCGATCATGAAACGAAAACCTGTTTCCAGAGCCAGATACGGCAATACTTCTGGTGCAATATCCTGTAATTCACGTACGGTCATGGTTTCAAAAGCATCTTCACTTGAAGGTTCTCCCCCGTAAATATACCAGCTGATATTTTCAGCCGACTCAGGCTTTTTACGAATGCCGACAATTGGATCCTGTTTCAAGGTATGTACGGCCACGGCAACCACATCATCACCACTCACTGCAACATAAGCCGAACCAACTTCTTCACAGAGCAGTTTTTGTTCTGCGATCAGTTCTTGTAAAGGTGACAGGTTTTGCGTGTTTTTCGACATTCGGTTGTACTCATTAATTTTTTACATTAGCGCGCTATTTTAACTTAATTTTAATGAGGCTCATGAGAATTTCATCGAAATCTAAAAAATATCTACCCTTACACTGGTTAAGGGCAGATATGAATAAAGTTATTTAAAAACTTTAAAACGCTCTTCATCCGCAAGATAATCTTTGGCACGCGGCTCACCCTCTATCGAACCAAATACCAGCTGTGCACGAAGTTTCCAGTTTGATGGAATGCTCCATTCCGCATGAACCTGCTCATCTACGATCGGATTGTAATGCTGCAATGATGCGCCCAACCCTTCTGTATGCAATGCTGTCCACGTTGCAAATTGTGCGATTGCAGTCGAATGTTCCGCCCAGATTGGGAAGTTGTCTGCATAAGATGGGAACTGTTCCTGCAAACCTTTCACTACGTTGTGATCTTCAAAAAATAGGACTGTACCTACCCCTGCTGCAAAACTGGCCATCTTTGCTGTGGTCTTTGCAGCACTCTCTTCGTCTTTGGCATAGCTTTTTAATTTGTCTGCAACAAAGCCCCAGAACTTCTCATGTTCTGAATTGAATAAAATGACGGCGCGTGAAGATTGAGAATTGAAAGAAGATGGGCTTTGTTTTATCGCAGTCTGAATCAGATCAGTTAAATATTCAGGAGATTGTTCAACATTCTTGGCAATAGCATAAATAGTACGGCGCTTAGTAATTAAATCTAAAAACTGGTTCGACATTTTTCAAAATCCTGGGATATATCTTCGGGAAAATTTGAACCTTCAGCTATTTTTGTGAAGGATAACTAATTAATGAGGCTTTAACCTTATAATAAGCTAAAGCACCTATACCTTAAAAAATAATTGACTTAATTACTAGGCTATTTATTTGATATTTTTATATATTTTTTAGCTAAAAATGATCATTTTCATCTATTTTTTGAACAATCGTTAAAACATATGCACTGTTAAAGGGCCAGATGATAAACCATGATCTAGCATGCGCTATTACTGAGCAAAATTAAGATATTTATTTATAAAATCTCTATAGCTTAGGCTATTTTGCTAGACAAGGAATTATGAAAAAATTCTCATATTTCAGATAAAATTAATCCCTCAAAATTGAGGGATTAATTTTATAAATAAAAGCTAAACACCTAGTTTAAAACTTTGCATTCAAAACCTGAGCAGATACTTTGTTTTTCCAAAGATCACGTAAAACCGGTAAATAGAATTTTTCACCGAGCTCAACCAGCTCTGCATCAATTAAAGCATGCATCTCATGCATAAAAAGATAATCCAATTCAACTGTGCTGAGCTGGGTTTGCTGCTTTTGATAATCTTTGCGTTTCTGTTGGGCTTGTTTAACTAGACGATCCGCAAATGCTTTATCTTTAAACTGCATAATCGCTTTCAAACGTAATTCGATGATGCCCCAACCGGTTAAAAACATCTGGAAGGTTTCAAAATCATCGCTGGTCGATTCCCAAGACATTTCTTCCAGATTTTCATTATCTGGCAGTACAGGTAAAAGAAGCTCCATAACACTTGGAAAAATCTTTTTGAAATTCAGAATAAATTTAACAGGATGCTCACCTGGATAATCCTTGAATTGCACCTTTTTTTGAACATCCGTTAAATAAATATCAAACATAAAACAATCATCAGTGGGTAATCTTATCTAGCCCCTATTGTACGCAAGTCTGCCCGAGATAAAAACCATTGCTGACTATTCCATGATAAAACAGCTAAAAGATTAAAAACATTTACCTTTATTTGGCATTCGGTGAAACCATCTGTTCAGGTCTGACGACTTCATCAAACTGTTCAGCTGTAACGAGATCAAGTTCCACAGCCACCTGTTTCAAGGTTTTACCTTCCTTATAAGCGGTCTTGGCAACTTTGGCTGCATTCTCATAACCAATGACCGGATTCAAGGCTGTAACCAGCATTAAAGAATCATGCAAGAAATGTTCAATTTTTTCATGATTTGGCTCAATACCAACGGCGCAATGATCATTAAAACTATTACAAGCATCACCTAATAATTGGATAGATTGCAGCAGATTATAGGCAATGACCGGCATAAATACATTGAGTTCAAAATTACCTGATGCACCCGCTATACTAATGGTGGTGTCATTGCCGAGAACTTGCGCGACTACCATAGTCATCGCTTCACTTTGCGTCGGGTTCACCTTGCCCGGCATGATGCTAGAACCCGGTTCATTTTCAGGAATACGGAGTTCCCCAAAACCACAACGTGGGCCACTAGCCAACCATCGAATATCATTAGCGATCTTATTTAAGCTAACTGCTAAAGTCTTTAAGGCACCTGAAGCGAATACTGCAGCATCACGGCCAGCCAAAGCCTCAAACTTGTTTGGTGCAGTAACAAATGGCAAACCAGTTAAATATCCAAGAGTTTTAGCTACTTCAACGGCATAATCAGGATGAGCGTTCAACCCTGTACCGACGGCTGTCCCGCCCAATGGTAGTTCGTACAGGCCCACCAAGGCCTGTTCTAGACGAAGCAGTGCATGATCGAGTTGAGAAACATAACCGCTAAATTCCTGTCCCAACGTTAACGGCGTAGCATCTTGTAGATGTGTCCGGCCAATTTTTACAATATCAGCAAATTCCTGAGATTTGACATATAAGGTATCGCGTAAACGTGTGACTGCCGGAATTAAAAGTTCATTGATCTGCAAGCTCGCAGCCACATGAATCGCAGTTGGAAATGAATCATTGGTAGATTGAGCACGGTTAACATGATCATTTGGATGGACCGGTTTTTGTGCCCCTAAATGATTACCCAGTTTCTGGTTGGCAATATTGGCAATTACCTCATTACAGTTCATATTACTTTGCGTACCTGAACCAGTTTGCCAGACCACCAGTGGAAATTGACTGTCCCATTGACCACTAATGACTTCATCAGCAGCATCCACAATATATCGTGACAGTTCTTGTGAAATCTGGTTCAGCTCGGCATTAGTCAAGGCAGCCGCTTTTTTGACGAGTCCCATGGCACGAATCATTGGCCGTGGCAAACGTTCATTTCCAATCCTGAAATTTTGCAAGCTGCGCTGAGTCTGAGCGCCCCATAATGCCTCACCCGGCACAGCAACTTCTCCCATCGTGTCATGTTCAATACGTGTTTGCATGTTCAACCTCAATTCTTTTTGCTTATTAATAATCTTAGGAATCTGTATATCAATGTATATCAATGATTTACTCTAATAATTTAAAGTAGTCGATTACATTAAATATGTAAATGATAATTATTATCAAATATTAAATTAAAAATCTAATTTACTGCCCTTTGAGAATATTTTGATAAAACAACCATTCATCCTCAAGTATCTTTCTGATCGAGCGCTGCCTTTGCCAATGCAAAACCTGTTGTGCCTTTTCAGTATTCGCACCTAACTGGTCCAGCTCAGCATGGGGATAAGGTAAGGCATCCACAGTTTTAATTGCAGACTGGGTGACTTCAGCAAGCTGATCCAGTAAAGCCTGTATGGAAATCAGTTCTCCGGCAATATTAAAGGCTTCACACTTTAATTCCTGCTGTTGTGACAACCACTGTAAGGATTTGATCACGGCATCACAACAGTCTGCGACATGCAGAAAACTCCGCTCTACTGTGCCATCCGCAGTATGGGCCTGACGGCGTAATTCAAGATATTCACGTTGCTGCGCAGCGACCTGCATTGCCAGAGGTACAATATTTTTCGGTAAAGGTGGTACTGCTTCCCCTAAGATACCATGCTCAAAGGCACCGGCAATATTGGAAAGACGCAGGATCGCAATCCGCCATTCATTGTCAGTTTTAGTGGTATCCCGAATAATTTCCTCCACCATCTGTTGCGACTTGATATAAGGATTAGGATAAGTAAAGTTAAAAGGCAGATCTTCGCTTAAGTCTGTGCCAGATTGGCCATATACCGCCAAACTGGATAAATGTACCAGATGACGTACCCCGGTACGCTGCATGGCACGCATGAGACTCATAATACAGCTGACATTATCATTATAATATTCAAGTGGTTTTAATACTGATTCTTCCAGTGACTTAAAACTTGCGGTATGCACCACAGCCTGAATCGAATTCTGCTCAAAGACTTTGTTCAATGCTGGCGTGTTGCGAATATCAATCTTGATAAAAGGCACATACATACCAGAAATAAATTCGAGACGCTCCAGAGTCTGTAAGTTAGCATTGGCCAAATTATCGACCACAATGACCTCTAGTCCTTGTGCTAACAGACTTAAAGCAATATGTGAGCCTAAAAAGCCTAATCCACCCGTCACTAAAATCATTTATACTACCTACTTTCTAATGAAGCCAAGATCAATCTGTTGCTATTGATCTAGCCTGTAGTGAATTTCGATGAGTACCTTAATTCTTGTTACCTCCGCACCGACTTCCATCTATGCCTGGCATGCCTTGGGTTTAGCTCAGGCTTTGCAGGATAAGCAGGAAGCATTCCGTGTGTTTTTCTATCAGGACGGCGTATCGGTCGCAAATGCACTGCAATGGGTACCCGACGATCAACGTCATCTTACACATGCATGGCAAGCTCTGCAGATTCGCCTCCCAGTCTGTGTAAGTGCAGCATTGGCGCGTGGAATTACAGATCCGGACAATGCTCAACGTCACAATATTCAGCAGCATAATCTGGCAGATGCGTTTGAATTGGTCGGTTTAGGTGAACTTGCCGATGCTGTTCAATCCTCACAACGTCTGATTCAATTCTAGATGTTCCATTTTTTAGAATGTGTTGCTTTTCCAAGGAATCTTGTGTGAAATCTGTACTTGTTATATTAACCCAAGCCAATCTGACCAGCCTGCAGGTGCATGAAAGCCTGTCTGCGACAATGGTCCTGGCAACTTTTGGCGCAGAAGTTAAAGTCCTGCTACAAGGGGCCGCCCTTAGTCTGCTGCGTTCAGAGCTGCAATTTGACCAGTTGCAACATGCATTTAAACTGGCATCAAATATGGTCGACAGTTTCGAGTTTTATGATCTCACTCCGATTCTGATTGAGCAGAAAAATCAAAATTCCCCATTTGTGACGCAGAGCGAACAAGAAATCGAATTTATTGAGCTTAATCCTGAATTTATTAAAAGCTTTGATCATGTGCTGTATTGGTAAGGAATAAGGATATACAAATGTCAAATCATACACTTTATCTGATCCAATCCAGCTATTCGGCAACTGCACAGATCCTCGATCAATTGGCTCAGATTTATACAATGAGCGATCAGGTCGTGCTGATGGGTGAAGCGGTTTTGTTGCTAGAGCATTCATTTCTACAAAGCTTGCCGCAAATTTATATGCTGAAAAATGATGCTGAACTCTTGATACAGCCCTTACCTGATCAAGTAAAATTGTTGAATTATGCAGATTTTGCTGCTCTTTGCCTCCAGTTTAATCGCTGCATTTCAATGAAATAATGAATGGGTTAAATATGAATTTAGAATTGGATCAAGATGGTCATCTGGTTGACTACACCATCTGGAATGAAGAGGTCGCTCAACTCCTAGCCAATAGCCTGGACCTTGACTTGACCCCATGGCATTTTGAAATTCTGCAAGCGGTGCGTCAGTTCTATCAGCAGTTTGGCCATTCACCAGCAACGCGCCCTCTAATCAAATTTTTAATGAAAACTGTCAGTGCCGATATCAATAATGCCATGCTTCAGGAAAAGTTTAATACTGGTCTGGTGGCACGTCACTTAAGCCGTTTGGCCGGCGTACCCAAGCCTGCGAACTGTTTATAAAGCTGTCAAGTCTTCGATATTTTGTCTGTAAAAGCCTGACTTTTTATTCGGGCTTTTTTATGCGATCAATTTTCACTTCTAGAATAATTAAAGATACAAGTAGCCTGCAGACAGCAAATACAGGTTTAATCTAAAGCTCGTAAGGCCCGATGCAGTTCATGTTCCATTTCAGGCAAGACTTTGATCAGAAACTCAATCTGTGCTTTCGCCTCGGCCTTGCTGACCTGTTGAGCCTCTACCAGCTTCTGCTGCTGAGTGATTAGTAAGCTGACCTGTTGAAGATCGGGTCGTTGTCCTTCACTTAATGCATTAATCATCGTGGAAAAGTCCAGATATAATTGTTGCTGCTGCCTTAACAATTCACTTTGCTTTGCAGATGCATTATTTTGTCCGGTTTTATTGGTTTGACTATTAGCAGTAGAGCTGACAGAGGCATCATTTGCAGATTTTTCAGCTGGCTGGACGGGAGCAGAATGGGGTTGATTAGTAAGATGGGTTTGATAGATTTCTTTTCGTATTTGATAGCCAATACCCAGTAAGGCTCCAAACAAGAGCAATGTAATCAATACATATAACTGAATTGTTTTATTATTCATCTTTGTGTCCTCAGCTTAAAAAGACAGCCCCTATTCAAAAGCTGTCTTTTCTACTCATCAACTACGGTGTTGACCAGTCTGCAGGCGCATAACCAATCCGGACACGTTGTGGGTGATTTCCTACTGGTACACTAAGCACTTTATTGCCAGTAGCAAAATCAATCACGGTAACCACATCAGTTTCACTTTCGGAAATCACACAGCTACGACCGTCCGGGCTACGCGTTGCCCAATACGGTTTACCCGCAGAAATCAGTTTCCCGGCAGTCAGCGTCTTGCGATCAACAATAGTGGCATAATTGTCCATAGTTCCCGCAACACAAAGCTTTTCACCATCAGCACTGATCGATAGGCCATGATGGCGCGAATCATTCACCCATTTTGTCCGATCTTTCGGAATACTGTCGCTCCCTGGCAACTGTCCAATCCGGCTAATCTTGTTCTGGTTCAGATCGTATTCAATCAAACCATTAAAGAATGAAACCTGGGCATACAGTTTGGTTTCATCCTTACTAAATACCATTGGTCGTACTGAGTTGGACAAATCTTTTCGGCCAAATGCATCCAGTGCGGGTCTGAAGTCAATTTTTCTCAACACCTGATGGGTATTGGCATCTGCGATGGTGATAAAACGCTTTCCTTTGGTAAAATCTTGCCATTGGGCATCCATCGAGGTTTCCACGTTGCCGATAGCAGAGTTCAGAATCTTGTTGCCGCCATCAAAATAAATATTTTCATGCGGTTTATCGCCCGTGCTGAAACGACCTACTTCTTTACCGGTATTGATATCCAGTACATGCACTACATTTCCTGAAGATGCAGATACGGCGACCCGTTGTCCATCTGGTGATACCGCCATATGGTCGGCACGAAAGCCTTCAACAGGTGTGCGCCAGTTAATCTTGCCAGTTTTGATATTGATTGATACGACATCGGCGAAACTTGGGCGTGATGCGACCACTGATTGCCCGTCTGGCGTAGAGTACATATCATCCACCAGTTGATCATTCCCTTCCCCTGCTGTGGCCTGAATGTAAGTATAGGCAATCAGCTTGATTGGATTCAGGTGAATTTCCTTAAGGCGCTCTTTCCGGTCAGGAATCATGTTAATGACACCGATTTTGCCAAAATCACCTGATGGACGAATCACAGTGACCGTGCCATCCCAGTTATTTCCGACAAAGAAAACCTGCTGAGAATTAGCAGGTGCAACTGAAGGTGTAGAAGCGGCCTGTACACTTGGCAACGCAGATAGTATCGCCATCGCAGACAAGGTCAGACAGAACTTTGGCCATTTTTTATTTTGAATTTTCATCCCTTATGCTCCGCATAATAATTTGTATTTTTGTTTTTATTCCTTGTTATAGACACAGTCAGGCTGTGTTTTCACGCCTCTAATATACAAATGTATAAGATGATTTACTGTTATTTCCGACCAAAAAAAATACAGCTCATTTAAATTTATCGTTCTATATTCTCTGAATTTAAAAGAACATCTTGCTGTGATTTTATGTATCCAGCACATCGACAAACTGGGCATTGAGCACTTTGGCAAGATCGGCCGGTTTTAGTCCTATATCCAGTCCTCTTTTACCTCCACTCACATAAATCTTGTTCAACTGTTCGGCACTTGCATCAATTACTGTTTTTAACCGTTTCTTCTGGCCAATAGGGCTAATTCCCCCAACCAGATAACCAGTCAAGCGTTCTGCCTGTTTAGGATCTGCCATCTGGAGTTTTTTACATCCCACGGCCTGGGCTACTTTTTTCAGGTTAAGCTGATGATGTACCGGCAATACGGCAACAAAATATTGTTTATCATCCGTCACCAGTAAGGTTTTAAAGACTTCCTCTACAGAAAGCCCCAATTTTTCAGCAGCCTCCAGTCCAAAACTTTTGGCATTGGCATTATGTTCATATTCGTGAATGCTGTATTCAATTTTATTTACTTTTAACAATTTACATGCAGGGGTCATGGAAAGTCTTATGGGTGATGAGAAATCATATGATTATATAAATATTGGTTCGAGAAGTTAAATCAGATGAACTAACTAAAGAGCAAATTTTGCTTTAAATCCCTATTCTGGCCTCTTCAAACCTATTTTGTTTTAAAGCCTTCATTTTTTAGTCAATCATTGTGGCTATCAGCATTTTTTTAAGTTTTTATTACAAAGATGGAGATGAGCAAAATTACAGCAAATGTATGCGTTTTTGCCACTATCTAAGCGTTAGAGAGGTCATTTTTTGATTGCAAGAAAATATGAAGATGAACACATTCGTCACTTCATCTAGCTTATAAATAGGAAGTAAATATTCCAAGGATCTTCTGTCAAACTTGCCGAGATACAGACTGTATATCTCGGCAATAAAGTACCTCTTGAAATCATATTTATGATGCACAACTGAATTTAGAGAGATATGACTAATTTTAGACTCTTTGAAAAAAATGCAAATTTACATCAAGTAAAACCCATTAAGTTATTGTCTTATTTTAGGTTTTTTTAAATTTCATTACCTGATACGGAGGAAATTATCACTTTTATCCAAAAGAAATGAGCAGAAAAATTTTCAACATTAATCTGAGAGTTTTTACCGGATTCAACTTATATACCGCATTCAAATTTGTCAGGAAAAAGCTGTTTAAAATTAAAAATATCACTAAGAGGAAGAATTTAGCGTTAACATGAAGATACAGTTACACAAAGGATATTAACTGTTTTTGCCAATTGGGTTTACAATGAAAATAATATGAATACCTCGCGAATTGTAATTTTTTAACATTGCCAAATCTCTGCAAAGTTTTCATTATAGCGCCACTGTTTGCTATATGCTTTCTACGTCAATTCAAAGAAATTATAAATAGTAATGTAGAAAATCATGCAATAATAAGCAGAGTTTGCAGACATCTTGCAAACAAAACCCGATACTTTTTAATTGGAGCATGCTGGATGAGTTCGACCATTTTGGTTATTCATGGACCGAATTTAAACTTGCTTGGGAAGCGCGAACCGGAAGTTTATGGTCACCTTAGTCTTGATGATATTAACCAGCAACTGACTGTCCAAGCTCAACAGGCCACATTACAACTTGAAACTTTCCAGAGCAACTGGGAAGGTGCCATTGTTGACCGGATTCATCAAGCCCAGCAAGACGGCGTTCAATACATCATTATTAATCCGGCAGCATTGACCCATACCTCTGTTGCGGTTCGCGATGCCCTCCTTGGCGTCGCCATTCCTTTCATTGAAGTCCATCTGTCGAATGTGCACGCACGTGAGGCATTTCGACATCATTCGTACTTGTCCGATAAAGCCATCGGTGTGATCTGTGGTCTGGGTGCAAAAGGCTATGCTGCTGCCCTCGATTATGTCATTGAAAAAATACAATCTTCTACACAATCTTAATTAGGAATACTGTCTCATGGATATCCGTAAAATCAAGAAACTCATCGATTTGATGATTGAATCTGACTTACAGGCGATCGAAGTTAAAGAAGGCGATCAATCGATTGCATTAACTCGTCGTAATCCAGTGGTTGCAGCAGCTGTTCCTGCGATGCCTGCACCAGCAGCCGAAGCGCCAGTGGCAAAATCTCCTCGCGGTGCTGTTGAAACTTCACCAATGGTCGGCGTGTTCTATGCAGCACCAAGCCCAGGTGAACCGACATTTGTTAAAGTTGGCCAGACCGTTTCTGCAGGCGATACGCTCGGTATTATCGAAGCAATGAAAATCATGAACCCGATTGAAGCCACTCAAAGCGGTGTGATTGAAGAAATTCTGGTGAAAAATGGTGAAGTGATTCAATTCGGTCAACCACTTTTCCGCTACCGCGCTTAATCACCCCGGGGATTTATAATGTTGCAAAAAGTTTTAATTGCAAACCGTGGTGAGATTGCGTTACGCATCACCCGAGCTTGCAGAACTTTAGGGATCAAAACTGTAGGTGTCTATTCTGACGCAGACAAGGACCTAATGCATTTGCGTTTCTGTGATGAAGCAGTATGCATTGGCCCAGGTGCGAGCAGTGACAGCTACCTGAATATTCCAGCGATTATTACTGCTGCCGAAATTACCGGTGCAGACGCTATCCATCCTGGCTATGGCTTCCTCGCTGAAAATGCAGAATTTGCCGAAATCGTAGAAAATTCTGGTTTTATCTTTATTGGTCCACGTCCTGAACATATTCGTTTAATGGGGAACAAAGTTTCTGCGATTATGGCCATGCGTAAAGCGGGTGTCCCGACTGTACCCGGTTCAGCTCATGCAGTGACGCCTAATAATGCCTTGGCTGAAGCGAAAGAAATCGGTTTCCCGCTGATCGTCAAAGCCGCTTCTGGCGGTGGTGGTCGTGGTATGCGTATCGTGGAAAATGTCGATACCCTGCTGGAATCAGTTCAGGCTGCACAGCGTGATGCAGAAATGTGGTTTGGAGATGATACGGTCTATATGGAACGTTTCCTGCAAAAGCCACGTCATGTCGAAGTACAAGTACTCGCCGATGGTAATGGCCATGCGATTCATCTGTATGATCGTGACTGCTCGCTGCAGCGCCGCCACCAAAAAGTACTGGAAGAAGCTCCAGCACCGAACTTGCCAGAGCAAGCACGTGCTGACATTCTGGAAGCTTGTGTGAATGCATGTAAGCTGATGCAATATCGTGGTGCGGGTACCTTCGAATTCTTGTTTGAAGATGATGAATTCTTCTTTATTGAAATGAATACGCGTGTTCAGGTTGAACATCCGGTGACAGAAATGGTTACGGGTATTGATATTATTGAACAGCAATTGCGTATTGCGGGTGGTTTAGGTCTCGATATCCAGCAAGAAGATGTCAAGGTTTTGGGGCATGCGATTGAATGCCGTATTAACGCAGAAGATCCCTCTACCTTCTTACCTTCACCAGGCAAGATCGAAAACTTTTATGCACCAGGGGGTGCGGGCATTCGCCTGGATTCACATGTTTATCCAGGTTATAGCATTCCACCCTATTATGATTCGATGATTGCGAAACTGATTGCACATGGTAAGGATCGTGAAACGTCTATTTCGCGCATGAGAAATGCTCTGGACGAAATGATTCTGACTGGTGTGAAAACCAATATTCCTTTGCATAAAGATTTAATCCTTCAGGACAAGAACTTCTGCAAACAGGCAATGGATATTCATTATCTGGAAAAACATTTGTTAAAGCAGCTTGAAAATGCTGAAGACAACGCCTAAAACCAAGCTTATAAAAAAACCGCTGTCATTCAGCGGTTTTTTATTGTTTGCAATCTAAGGCAATACGCGTCTGAGGACGGCAAAACATTGCTCAGCTTTTTCATTGGCACAGAAATTAATCGTATAAGAGTTTTGCCATTTCACAAAATACTGTGAAATTTCACCAGATTGGTCAACTTGGTTACCCGAGCAGTCTTTTTCATTATTATCATATTTCACTTGCAGAATTAGTGCGGGAATCTGCTGCGAAGGGTCTTGTGCGGGTTGATAATCATATAACCCTGATGTCCATTCGTCGCCACTTTTGATCACAACATTATTATTTCCCTTAAAATTATAATATTCGATGCACTTTTTATTATTCGGAATTTCCATCCCCCACAAACCGACAATTTCCGGACGGGTTTTAACAGTAAAGGTATTTGGAATTTCAGCAGTTTTAACTGGAGTATTCTCTGATTTTTTATTTTCTGTCGCCATTAGCCAAGGTGAGCTCATGATTAAGATAAGGCTAAGACATGTTTTTTTCATATTTACTGGCATCTTTTTAACAATTAATTCTAAATTATCATATTTATTGGGATCATGTCCCACTCTAACGCAATTTCAATACAGAGTCAGAAACTATTTATCACATTGTTTAAAAACATAGATTTCTTTTCTGATTTTTTTTGTATATATTTCGTATATAAGAATCTTAATAGTTCGTATTAATAACAGATTAATCAAACAATAAAATCATATTTTGGGTCAAACTTAGTTGCTAAACAAAGTGATCATTCACACTTAAAAATTTGAATATAGGATTTTAAATTTGCAATTAGCTCGAATAACAGAAAAACAATTAAATCATGAAACTCATGCTTATTTCGTTATTGTTTTTGCTGTTTTAGTATGTTGTCTTATTGGGATCGCAACCAGACCGCTAGAGTATCTGGCCTTATTATGGCCGGCGAACGCGGCTTTGCTGGCCCTATTTTTACGCTTTCCACATTTAAATAATCTGGGAGGCTGGTTAGGCGCGTTCAGTGCTTTTATGTTTGCAGATCTGGTCACCGGGAATGGTTTACTGCATAGCCTGTTTCTTACCCTTTCCAATTTGATTAGTACCATTGTTTCGATATTTTTTATTCGATATTTCAAGATTAATTACAAATACTATAATACCGGTTATACCTTTGTTCATTTATTTGGCATCTTCGCTTTTGCAGGCTGTCTGGCCAGTGCAGCCTTTGCAGTTCTCACCTTGCCGAATCTACCAAATTCATTCATGACCAAAGAAAATTTATGGATTGATTTTGGTCTGTGGTGGACCGGTGAAATGGTGAATTATATTGTGTTTCTCCCTTTAATCTTGGCATTCCCAAGAATAAAAGACCTGCAGTATCTATTTAAAAACCGTCGTCAAAAACGTAATTATTTCAGCTATTTTTTACCGGCATCTTCAGTCGTGGCCTGTGTCATCATTACCAATATTTTTGCAGGCCCGGGCGCAATGCTCTACCCTTTGGCTGCACTGATCTGGGCTGCATTGACCTATCGCCTGTTTACCATGACCATGATCAATGCTTTTGTCATCATTTTGACCTATTACAGCCTGACACAGTTTTATGCAACCAATCACACCATACTGGCCGATTCCACGATTTATATTTCACTGCGGATCGGGCTGTTTATGCTGGCCTTATCTCCGCTCATCCTGTGTATTATCAGCCAAAACCGCAATGAACTGTTTAAACGGGTTCTATATCTGGCTAATCACGATAGTCTAACGCGAACCATGAATCGTCATTTCTTCTTTAAGAAAGGCGAATATTTACTGCAATATGCCAAGACGATGGAATTTTCAGTGATCATGCTGGATATTGATTATTTCAAACGCCTGAACGATCATTTTGGCCATCATGTCGGTGATAAAGTCCTGCAACACTTTGCACAAATTGTACGTAACAACTTACGTGCCCAAGATCTATTTGCACGCATTGGCGGAGAAGAATTTGTACTCTTACTCTGGAATACTGAGCCTTCAGAAGCCCGCATCATTGCAGAACGGATTCGAGACCTTGTGGAGAAAACCCCGATGCATCAATCAGATGGCTCATCTTTGTATATTACAGTGAGCATAGGCATCACCCACCAAAATGAACCCAACTCCCAAGATCTGCAAAACCTGATTAATATTGCAGACCAAGCCCTATATCAGGCCAAACATCGTGGGCGCAATCAGGTGGTACTTGCATCTTAAGCATAAAACCTCTACAACCTTAAAACAGTATCAACGCTAGGGAAGGGCAATGAAATTAGAAGAATATCTACAATATGACGGTTTAGGGCTCGCTGAACTGGTCCGCAATAAACAGGTACATTCAAGTGAACTTTTATCTGCTGCCCTGGAACGTAGCTCAATTGCCAATCCCGAGCTGAATGCAATTATCATCCCGATGCATGAACATGCGTTAAAACGTAGCCAGCAAAATCTGTCTGGCCCTTTTGCCGGTGTACCTTTTCTGGTCAAAGACCTGTTTCAGGAATATGCAGGCTATCCGACTTCTTATGGCTGTCAGGGTTTAAAACGGATCAGTTATATCGCCGAGACCAATGCCGAGATTGTCAATCGCTGGGAAAAAGCCGGAATTGTGACCTTTGGACGCACCAATACGCCTGAATTTGGCATTAAAGGTATTACTGAACCAGATGCTTGGGGCATCTGTAAAAATCCGTGGAATTTACAGCATAATAGTGGCGGCTCTTCAGGTGGTTCGGCTTCTGCTGTGGCAGCCGGAATTGTGCCAATTGCGGGTGCTGGCGATGGTGGTGGCTCGATTCGTATCCCTGCCTCCTATTGTGGCCTTTTCGGCCTGAAACCGAGTCGAGGCCGTACACCTTGGGGACCACAAATGAGTGAAGCCATGCATGGCGCTGCGATTCAGCATGTATTAACCAAAACGGTGCGTGACAGTGCTGCAATGCTGGATGCTACTCATGGTGAAGATCATAGTTCACTGTTTAAAATTCAACGTCCTCAACATCATTATCTGGATGTGATTCAGCAGCCACCCAAGAAGCTGAAAATCGCGTTTAGCACTTATTCTACGATTGGCACACCTGTCTCTCAGGATGCAATTCAAGCTATTAAACATACAGCAAAACTACTAGAGTCTCTGGGTCATGAAGTGATTGAAGACCGTCCAGCGATTGATGGGATGCAGTTGGCCAAGGATTTTATTACCACATGGTTTAGCCAGTTTTCTTTCATGCTGGATGAAATCCAGAAAAGCTATCCGTCTAGATCGAATGATTTTGAATTGGACTCTTTGGCACTGGCCGCCTTCGGAGCCAAGACCAGCGCGCTGGATTATATTCAGAACCTAAATAACTGGGGTCAGTATGTAACCCAGATGAATCATTTCTTTGATGATTATGATCTGTATTTGACGCCTGCAACGGCCACAGTGGCTCCAAAAAATGGTGAGGTCAAAACACCTGCTTGGCAAAAACCAATTTTAAAAGCTTTATTGAATGTGGGTAAAGCCCATTTGCTGGCACAAGGCAAACTGGTCGATAAAATTGTTAAAGAAAATCTGAAATGGGTGCCCTTTACCCAGCTCGCCAATATTACCGGCCTTCCGGCAATGTCGGTACCGCTGTACTGGAATGACCAGAACCTGCCGCTCGGTTCACAGTTTATTGCGCCGTTTGCACGTGAAGATCTACTGCTCCAACTGGCGGCCCAACTGGAGCAGGCACAGCCGTGGTTTGAGCAATACTCAAAAATCCGTATTTAATGTCAAGATAATATGTTCAAGCCTATTTTTGCAGTTCGACTTTGTTAGGCAACCCGAAAACCAGCAATAAACCTGACAAGGTCGATGCCGCAGCAGCGATAAAGATAGATGTTCCGCCTATTTGATCCCAATAATAACCAGCCAGAATACTACCGCTTGCCACCCCGATCCCCCACATAGTGCTATAAAGTGCCTGTCCACGTCCTTGCTGCCCTGCAGAGAAGTTCTGAAAAATCACCCGCATTGCGATCATATGAAACAAGCCAAAACTGAAAGCATGAATCGTTTGAGCAAAAAACTGTGCCAGGAATGAGGCAGGAAGCATCCCGACCATCAACCATCTCAATCCGGTCATTAATAAACATACTGTGACCAGATGACGCCATGACCAGCGTGTCAGAAAGAATGTTGCATAGGCAAACATGATAATTTCCGCAATAACTCCGACTGACCACAGCACACCAATCTGGCTGGTACTAAATCCTGTCTGACTTAGATAATTGCTATAAAAACTATAGAATGGTGCATGCGAAAAAAGCAGAATTAATTCAATCAGAAAAAAACTATACACGACAGGACGTTTGAATATCGGCCATAAAGGTTCGAGCTGTTTCTGTGCAGCGGGTGCCGCCCTTGGTTCTTTAATAGTAAATGACCAGAGAAAGGCCAGAAATGAAATACAGAGCAACAAGACTGGCAACATGCTGATGCTGATAACTTCAAAGACGGTACCTAAGCCGAATACACCGATTATAAAACCGACAGATCCCCATTTTCGTACTTTGCCATAGAGCTCTGCTCTTTTTTCTCCGAGCCAGAACAAGGTTACGCCTTCAAACTGAGCAAGAATAGCATTCTGAAAGAAACTGAAAATCAGCATTAGCAAGGCTACAGATTGAAAGCTATTCGGAATAATGAAAATCATGAGCCAGATACAAGCTTCCATCCAGGTGGCTATACGCACCAGCAGCATTCGCTTACCCGACTTGTCTGCAATCCAGCCCCAAATCAACGGCGCAAAGAACCGGGTAATAATAGCAATAGAGGATAAAATCCCGATTTCCTGATAATTGAAGCCCTGATCTTCAAGATACAGACTCCAAAAAGGCAGGAACGCCCCGACAATTGCATAGTAAAAAAAGTAGAATCCACTGAGTCTATGCTGAATTGCTAGAGCTGGCATAGATATCTATATCCTTGTATTTTCAAAACTTGCAACTTACTAAAAGTGGTTCTTAACTGCACTGAATTGACCTTATTTTGCATTTCTACAATCTACAAATTTTATTTTTGTAGATTCCTTTCTAAATTGCTAATTCTTATAATTTTATCACTCTTGGAATTTTATATAATTCTTTTTAAAAATAATTTGGGATTCATAGATCTCGTCATTTTAATCAGTGATCTACGATATTTAAATATGGAAATTTATTTTGAATATGCACTTGATCTTATTTGGCATGAATTCAAATTGCCGCTTTTTCACATCTGAATAAGTTAGGTTAGCAATGGTTGTGATTGATGGCGAGATTTCTTCTTGGATAGAGGCTTATGGGTTAGGGTTTTAGATTAATGAGCGTCCATAAATTGCCACCATAAAAAAACCATCCGAAGATGGCTTTTTGTTAATCAGTCTTGAGTTATTAGCCACAAGATGCTTGAACGATAATTTTAGTTTGTGGATCAGTAACTACTGTAATTCTATTTGAACGGTAATCTAAAGTTACCGGCTGGCCAGGCGCCACCATACGTACAATTTCAGCTTTAGTCTTTGCCTTAATTGTCGCTTCAGATAAACCAGTTTGCCCAACAAGTTTTGCTGCTTCATCAGATATACAGCTGCTCATAGTATTTCCTTGGTGAGGAGGCATCTGTTCAGGATTATTTGCACATGCTGTCAATGCGACAGCAACTAACATTAAAGATAAATTCTGGATAATTTTCATAAAATTTTGTCTTTTCAGGATAAAAAAGGTAATCATACAGAATATGGTAGCCTCGACTACAGGCTTAACAACAATCTCTATACATTCTATTTAAACAGAAAGCTTAATAAAAAAAGTATCTTGCTTTCAGCTTGATGATTTGGCGAATTTCGTATTTTTTTAACAGTTATAATGGAAATAACCTCCCGAAGAAGATTCTGTAGACTATTGCTTTTTAGTTTTTAATCACAAAATGCCTTAACAATTTTTTGAGTTTGTGGATCAACAATTACATTGATTCGTCCTAGATGATAATCCTTAGTGATAGGTTGACCCGGTGCAACCAGTCTAACAACCTCAGCATTTGTTTTTGATTTGATATCAGCTTCACATTGCTAATGTCTTACGTGCTAATTTAGCTGCACTGTCAGGTACTTATTTTTTCATCATTTCAGGCTTGTAAACGACTTCTTTATCTGGAGTTCCGGCACAAGCATTCAAGGCCACTGCTGCAAGAATAAATGATAAATTATAAATAAATTTCATAAACTTATATCTTTAATAAATAAAAGTAGGATCATACCTAAGACAGACGGTTTATATGAGCCTAGCTTTATCAACAATCTTAATACACATTATGAAATAGAGATTTAAAAACAGAAATTAAAACCTTGATTTTTTAACAGGCAAAAAATACCTCCTAATAAAGGAGGTTTAAAATAGAGAGACCCTAATGCTATATGACCTATCTATGAGTTTTATAAAATTCTGTCTCTTAAAGATGTTAAATATTCAATTGCTAGTAATTTATAATGATTATTACAGCCTTTTAAATTCGCCAATTAAATCAAAAAGATATTCAATATATAGCTTTTTATTAGATATTTCAGGCATATCGAATACCCAATAGGTTCTAGACCTAGATCTGTATTTGCATCGTACGGTCAAAGTCTTAATTTCAATAAGAGCTTCTTCATTCCTTAATTTTGCATACAATGATAAGTATTCTGCAAGAAACTTCAACTTACCGTTTATGTCATGCGTAGCTGAACCATGCACCTTCAGAGCTTCATCATATACTAAAACCAGTGTTTCCTGTGTCATGTGAATGCCTATATCTTCTGGTCGAATTAATAAGCATTAAAAGATAAAACATTTTTAGATTTTAAAATAGTTAGAAAACGTACTTAAACCTTTACTTTACGAAACTTAAATTCACATTTTGTTCGTATTAAAAAATCCCACTTAATTCTTATAAATTAAGTAGGTGGATTTGCGCCATAATTTTATTTTTATTTTCCATACAAATTATTATTAAAGTATTTTATTTTAATGACATAATTTTATAATCGAATAGTTATTAGCCTGCTTCTCCAAAAAAACATAAAACTCCCTATTTTTCAAATATTAACCTATTTATTTTTGAAAAAAAAGAAATAGTGAAAAGAATTAAAATTTAAGCGTTAAGATCCTATGTAAATCTTTAAAAATTACATTTTCTAATATAGATTTAGACTGATATTTGGTTCTTTATTCATTTTAATTAGTTTTTTCATTTCTACTAAAAATATATCAATTTAACCTTTATAAAGCGCAGATAGAATACACAAAAGTCTAACCTTACTATTATTATTTTTATAT
>NZ_JACSPT010000025.1 GCF_014837015.1 Acinetobacter pecorum | reverse complement strand
ATCGTTGTCCACTCATAATGTTTTCTCCTGTGCAAAAAGAATAGACGATATTTGTCTAGGAGAGTGGTGGCAGTCCATATCTAACTAAAAGGTGTCTACAAAATCGGTGGCTATTCAGATATATTCGTATAGGTTAGTTGGTCGTACAACTTTGGTTGTTAGAAACATTTTAATATTAGCGTCCGATAATGAACTATGATTAACTTTTGTCATTATTTTTTCGGAAATGATGATTTCATCGATTTCTATAGACCTCTTTCATAAATCATTTTTTACACAGTTCTAAATTGTAGATTCCAGCGATTAAATTGAATCTCAAACCAAGTCTTTTTCCTCTGTTTCTATAACGTTCTGCAAGGATTTTGAAAGTTTTCAAACTGCCAAATACATGCTCAATGCCAATTCTTCTTTTATTGATTTCCTTATTATAAATCTTCAGCTCTGGATCTAGTTTGCAGCACTTCTTTGCTTTTAATGGCAATAGACTATTTGG
Source organism: Acinetobacter pecorum (assembly GCF_014837015.1). GTDB lineage: Bacteria > Pseudomonadota > Gammaproteobacteria > Pseudomonadales > Moraxellaceae > Acinetobacter > Acinetobacter pecorum. Next base: position 34,251 of record NZ_JACSPT010000025.1, on the reverse strand, counting down.
ATATACGGCATAAATCCCTTGATAGCCTTTATCTGCAAGGATGAAGGCATCTGCAGGAATCTGATTCAAGTTACGTTTGAAGAGTTCGAAATCATGTACAGCACCACGACTGGTGCATAAACTCAGAATTTGTTGAGTTTTATAATGCATGATGGCTTGAACTTTGAAAGTATGCGCTTTCTTCTTGCCACTATAGCTTTTCTTTTGTTTTTTTAGGTCTTTGTATTGGAATTTCTGTGGCGTCTACGATCACCACATTCCAGTCTATACCTTCGCCTTCAGGTAAATCCTTCGGCAAGTTAAAGAGATTAGACTTGATGAGGCAGTCCTCTACATGGCGGACAATTCTTGAAGCAGTGGGCTCTGACACACCATAGTTCGTTGCAATATGGAACAATGTTCGGTATTCACGCCAATAACTTAAGCACAGAAGGATTTGATCTTCTATGCTCAATTTGGATGGTCTACCTTTAGCAGGGACAGACAATTTCAGTTGTTCAATCATTAAATCAAAGGTTGACCATGAGATGCCTGTATATCGCTTAAACTGGGGTTCAGAAAGATTTTTTGAATCGACGTATTTCATCTGCAAATTATGCATGAATATTTAAGATTCTTCGGTACAAATAATCAGCAAAAGGTAGATCATTTTTTGATTTATGAAAGAGATCTAATATTATGCTTTAAAAGAAGTTGTAGGGATGATGCTAAGCCTTTTGGTCCTTCACCTTGATATCCAGAAGTAAAACCTGAACGAATAATATAAATATTCCTATTGGATTTTATTAAAAAAGCATGTTTTTGATCACAAGAGAGGAGTAATGCTTTCTCGATTTCTTTTTGAGTTTGCAAAATAAAACCAATTGCTTCTAAACAATCTTGCGTATATAGCGTACCCATATATTGTATTTCTTCAGATGGTCGATTAAATAAATTAGTTATCATTTTTCAGGAAGTATGTGTTTTATATCTAATCGAATATATCAAAAAACCCCGAACGAATCGGGGTTTTTATTTAAGCTAAATACAGATTAAGCATTTTCACGAGCAATCGCGCGGTAACCAATATCTTTACGATATTGAACGCCATCGAATGTTACTTTTTCACAAAGCTCTAAAGCTTTTACTTGAGCTTCACCAATGGTATTGCCAAGCGCAGTCACACAAAGCACACGACCACCAGCAGTTACGATGTCGCCATTTTCATTGGCTTTTGTACCTGCATGGAAGACTTTCGCATCTGCCATTTCAGTGTCTAAACCTGAAATTACATCGCCATTGCTTGAAGTTTCAGGGTAGCCTTTAGACGCTAAAACGATACCGACAGTTTTGCGCTCATCCCATTCAGCTTCGGCAGGAAGTTTACCTTCAATACCTGCTTGAACCAAATCAACCAAAGATGATTTTAAACGCATCATGATCGGTTGGGTTTCAGGGTCGCCAAAACGACAGTTGAACTCGATTACTTTTGGTTGACCTTTGTCGTCAATCATCAAGCCAGCATATAAGAAACCAGTATAAACGTGACCGTCTTTTTTCATACCTTCAACGGTAGGACGCATCACTTCATTCATGGTTTTTTCAAAGACTTCAGCTGTTACGACAGGCGCAGGTGAGTAAGCACCCATACCACCAGTGTTAGGACCTTGGTCGCCTTCAAAAATACGCTTATGGTCTTGCGAAGTCGCCATTGGCAAGATGTTGTCGCCATCGATCATACAAATGAAAGATGCTTCTTCACCTGCAAGGAATTCTTCGATCACAACACGAGAACCTGCATCACCAAACTTGTTGCCTGCAAGCATGTCATCAATGGCATCGAATGCTTCTTGATTGGTCATTGCAACGATTACACCTTTACCCGCAGCAAGACCATCAGCCTTGATCACAATTGGCGCACCATTTTTCTCAACAAATGCTTTCGCTGCGTCTACTTCAGTAAATACGTCATAGAAAGCTGTTGGAATGTTGTGGCGTTTAAGGAAGTGCTTGGCAAAAGCCTTAGAGCCTTCAAGCTGTGCAGCAAACTGCGTTGGACCCCAAATTTTTACATCCGCTTCACGGCAAGCATCAACCACACCATTTACAAGCGGTGCTTCAGGGCCGACAATAATCAGTTTAACTGCATTGTTTTTGGCAAAATCAATAATCGCAGGGTTGTCGAGAATGTCTAAAGCGACATTTTCACATTTATTTTCAGTTGCAGTACCTGCATTACCTGGCGCTACAAAAACTTTTGTAACTTGATCGTCTTGTGCGATTTTCCACGCCAATGCATGCTCACGACCGCCACTACCCAAAACTAAAATGTTCATCTTTAGAATAATCCTCGAAAATGAAATTCCCAAAGCCTAATTCGGCTTAAAAATCATTAACATCTTAACGCAAGATGCAAATCAATACAGACATAATAAACCCCCCTTATAGAAAGGAGGGCTTATTTTTAAATTTTACAACTTAGTGGCGGAAATGACGCATACCAGTGAACACCATTGCAATACCAGCCTCGTCAGCTGCAGCAATCGTTTCTTCGTCACGCATAGAACCACCCGGTTGGATAATGCACTTGATACCTGCTTTTGCAGCGTTATCAATACCATCACGGAATGGGAAGAATGCATCAGATGCCATTACTGCACCTTCAACCACTAAACCTGCATGCTCAGCTTTGATCGCAGCAATACGAGCAGAGTTAACACGGCTCATTTGACCTGCGCCCACACCAATCGTTTGGCGGTTTTTCGCATAAACAATCGCATTAGATTTCACGTATTTCGCCACTTTCCAAGCGAAGATCATGTCGTCAATTTCTTGCTCAGTTGGTGCGCGTTTTGTCACAACTTTAAGGTCATCTTTCGTGATCATACCCAAGTCTTGATCTTGAACTAACAAACCGCCGTTTACGCGCTTGTAGTCAAGTTGTGTAGCACGTTCATCAATCTTCGGAAGTTCACCACATACTAGGACACGAACGTTTTTCTTCGCGCCAGTGACTTCAAGAACGCCTTCAGCAATGCTTGGCGCAATGATCACTTCAACGAATTGACGGTCAACAATCGCTTGTGCAGTTTCAACGTCTAATTCACGGTTGAATGCAATGATGCCGCCGAATGCAGATTCTGGATCAGTTGCATAAGCAAGATCGTAAGCTGCTTTGATACCGTCTAGAGACACCGCAACGCCACATGGGTTAGCGTGTTTAACGATCACACAAGCAGGTTTTGCGAATGATTTAACACATTCAAGGGCAGCATCGGTATCTGCAATGTTGTTATAAGATAATTCTTTACCTTGTAACTGTTTTGCAGTTGATACAGAGGCTTCAGTCGCAGCAGGATCTACATAGAAAGCAGCAGATTGATGCGGGTTTTCACCGTAACGTAAATCTTGAGCTTTATTTAACTGTGTGTTGAAGGTGCGCGGGAATTTATCCGCTTGGCCTTCTTCTTTACCTACGCGAGCGCCTAAGTAAGATGCAATCATGCCGTCATATTGTGCAGTATGTTCAAATGCTTTCACTGCCAGGTCAAAACGGGTTGCATAAGATAAAGCACCCTCAGCTTTAAGCTCAGCGACAACTGTTGCATAGTCAGATGCATTTACCACGATACCTACAGAAGCATGGTTTTTCGCAGCTGCACGAACCATTGTTGGACCACCGATGTCGATGTTTTCAATCGCATCAGCAAGTGAACAGTTCGGTTTTGCTACCGTTGCAGCAAATGGATAGAGGTTAACAACAACAAGATCGATCGCATCGATATTGTGTTCAGCCATCACAGCTTCGTCTAGACCACGACGAGCCAGGATGCCACCATGAATTTTCGGATGTAGCGTTTTAACACGGCCGTCCATCATCTCTGGGAAACCAGTGTGCTCCGAAACTTCAACTACAGCGACATTATTGTCTTTCAACAATTTGTAGGTACCACCTGTAGATAAAATTTCTACCCCTAGAGCAGCAAGTTCTTGTGCAAATTCAACAATACCAGTCTTGTCAGACACAGAGATTAAAGCGCGTTTAATAGTCATGATCTTCGTCACAGTTTTCAAGGAACAGATTAAATCTAAATAGCTAATTTACAGTCAAAAAAAATGCCTGCGGAAGCCGCAAGCATTTTATCATTTATTCACTCATTAAACCGTGAGCTTTTAACTTTTTACGTAAAGTACCACGGTTGAGTCCGAGAATCTCGGCAGCACGTGTTTGGTTACCACGTGTATATTCTAGAACTACAGATAGAAGAGGTTTCTCCATTTCTGCCAGCACCATGTCGTATACCTGAGATGGTTGCTCGCCTTGTAGTTGCGCAAAATAATGGCGAACTGCGCGATCTACGTGGATACGTAAAGCAACATCAGATTGTGCAGTAAAAATAGGAGATTTGCTATTCATGCGAATTAATCCGAAAAACAAATATCACTTGGGTAAAGTGATATAAAAAGTGGTCTAGAAATTGAAATGAACTCCGCTTTAGATCCTAAAACCGGAGTTCTAAAACTTAATCATTGCATTGAGCCAATAGCTTGACACATCTCAACGTTTTGGTCGAAAAATAAGCGTAACAATAGTTAAAGTTTTGTTACAGACCAAAATCAAAACAAAAAAATCTGCACGATACGCAATAAATTTTATAGCGCATTAGGCAAGACTGTATTTGTTGTGAAAAAGTCGCGAGGAGTTGCAGCACATAGCTTTCGTGGCGCGTATCATACCATTGTCTAAGCAAAAGTGAGCAAGAAAACTGCATTTTTTTTAATTTTTTTTAACTTTTTAATACTTTCTCGGCAGATTAAGGGCGAATTATTTCCAAAGTATAACGATCAAAGCTTTTGCGATCGACTGGAAGCTGAAATTTGAATTTAAACGGGCTATTTTTCGGGATGCGTTTGATATTAACCAGACTTTCAACCAGATATTCTTCTGAAGATAAATTGTAAGTTGCAATAACTTCACCGCGGCGTTCCAGATTAATTCTTAAAATCGGTAAGGCCAGGCTACGGTCATGGAAATTGATCAGCTCACCGCTCAGTTCAGTTTGATTTTTAGCAGTGGCTTTAAGTTTGACTTTATTGGTCTGAATCAGCGTGTAGTATTCTTCCAGATTGGAACAATTAAACACGTCACATGTACTATTAAAAACCAGACTCATAACATGGCTGTTTTTAATATATTGCGGATTGAACCAGAAAAATTGAAACAGTAGCAGGCTAAACAGTAAAAGATTGATCAAGCTCCAACTTATATAGTACAGAGGCCCGTGCTTGGTTTGTTTGTTTGGCTGATCTTCCCAGATCATGCTTGGCAGTGCCGAAATCGGCTCGGTACTAAAATAATTCAGGTTATTTAAATAAGTTTGCAGATCAATATTAGAATGTTCAACTTTCTGATCAAAGATCTGTAGCAAACTATGACGATTATGCTGCTGTTCAGGATAGTAATCACCTGAGCTGTTTTCAATGTCAGTTTTGCCAGCTTCGTTCGAGTTTGGTTGAGATTGAGCCGTTGGGGTGGTGACCGAATTCCGGGCTTCGGTCACCAAATGCGATAAGGCATTAAAGGAAGTTGTACATTTTGGACAGCAAACCATACCCTGCGCAACGGTAAGTTGAGCAACTGTGACCTTGTAAATAGTGGAACAGGTAGGGCAATAGGTTCTTTTGTCACTCATGGATTATTTATAGGCTCATTCATTCTTATGGCGTTTACCCGAGATGCGGCACCAGTGCTCGTCTCGTTTTTCTACCTCTAATATATCAAAATAATTTGAGTAAATGCTAGTAACATCAGCCACTTGCTCTTCAATCACTCCTGCAAGTGCGAACTGTCCCTCAGATTTGATTAAAGTTGCGAACTCAGGAGCCAACATCATTAGTGGTGCTGCTAGAATATTGGCAACAAATACGTCAGCTTTGGTAGTGCCGAGTTCTTCTCTAAAATCTTCTGGCAAACCAACATAAAGTTTATCCAGAACGCCATTCAGCTCAGCATTTTGCTGGGTGGCCAGTACCGCTTGTGGGTCGATATCAGTAGCATATGCTTTTTTTGCACCTAATAGCAGTGCAGCTACCGCGAGAATACCTGAGCCACAACCGTAATCGATGACGATTTTATCTTTTACATCAATTTTGCCTAACCATTGTAAGCATAAAAAAGTTGATGCATGGTTACCTGTTCCGAAAGCCAGACCCGGATCAAGCTTGATGTTTACCGCATCCGCTTCAGGTGCCTCCATCCACTCTGGCACGATCCAGTATTTTTCAGCAATCTGAATGGGTTCATAAGCATCCATCCAGGTGCGTTCCCATGCCTGATCTTCAATTAACTCATGATGGATCGGCGCATCTGGCAATTGTGTACGGATAAAAGTTTCCAGTGCAGCAACATCAATTTCTTCGCCGTCTTCCTGTGCATAAATACCGGTTACAATCACTTTATTCCAAAGTGGTGTTTCACCTGGAAGGGGTTCCAGCAAATCCTGGTTTTCAGCATCATCCAACGTTACACTCACTGCACCCAGGGAGCTGAGTAATGTCTCAGTAAAATCAACCTGAGCCTGTTCAACCGTAATATGAATTTGTAACCACTTCACAGAAATAACCTTTATACATTTTTTAAAAAAGCTATTGTAGCGGAAGTTCGGAATCAACGCTGCTATCTTCTTGCTCCTGACCTAAAATAAAAAAGGATGCCTGACGCATCCTTTTAAAGGTTCCAGACCTGCTTTAATCCAGGGTGGTAACTGGTTTTTGTGCAGGAAGTGGGGCAAGCCGATTTAACAAGCTGCCAAAAATTGCAGCGAAGATATACATAAAAATAGAATAAACCGCAGCCGGCATTGCTACAGCGGCACTGCCAATCACTGTCAGAGCAATCGTCATGGCAAGGGTGCTGTTATGGATACCAATTTCAAATGCACTGGCACGGGCTTGTGCACTGTTAATATTGAGCAATCGCGGGATGAGATAACCAATTCCAAGGCTCAGTATGCAGAACAACGCAGTTGCCAAGCCAACCTGGGTCAGGTATTCACCGATATTGCTGCGCTCTTTGATGAGTGTGGCAATAATAATCAAGACTAAAAAGCTGATGGAAAATATGCGCAGTGGGCGGTTCAGTTTTGCGGTCACGCCTGGGGCATAATGTCGAATCAGCATGCCAATTCCCACCGGAATCAGGATGATCGCAAAGACTTGCAGAATCTTGCCGAATTGCAGGCCAACCTGCTGACTATCCTGCAGGAAATGCATGATCGAAAAATTAATAATTAGAGGCAGGGTAATGGCTGCAATGACCGAATTGATAGCAGTCAGAGTAATATTAAGAGCTAAGTCACCTTTAAACAGGTAACTAAACAGGTTAGCGGTCGCACCTCCAGGAGAAGCTGCCAATAGCATGAGTCCAACCGAAAGCAGTGGCGGTAAAGCGAACAGCTTGCAGAGCAAAAATGCAATTCCTACCAGAACGACCAGTTGGCAGAAAAGAGCGATAAATACCGCTTTGGGATGACGCGTTACACGACTAAAGTCCCGAGGCGTCAGTTCAAGGCCAAGCCCCATCATGATGATTGCAAGTGCCAGCGGTAGTAATATAGTTATAAGGCCAGAATCCATCTGTATGCTCCTTGTCGATTTTTTTAATATTGTTGATTTTCTTTGGAAAAGAATACCGTGCTAACTAAACATTAATCAATAAGCTTATAAATCTGATAAACGAGTTTTTTTGTTGTAAACCACTTGTTGGCGGCTCAACAGCACACCGAAAATAGCTGCGAAACTATACATGAAAATCGTATAGATCCCTGCCGGAATGGCCATAGTGACATTATTCAGCACCGAAATCGCAATTGTCAGGGCAATCGCTGTATTATGAATGCCGATTTCAAAGGTACAGGCGCGCGCCATTTTCTCTGGAATGCCCATCAATAAAGGAATGCAATATCCTATAAACAGGCTGGAAAAACATAGAATTGCAGCTGCCGCCCCAATATTGGCAAAGTATTCCACCAAATTAAAACGTTCTCTGAAAATGGCGAAGATTACCAGTATTGCTAAAAAACTGATGGAGACTAGGCGCATGCGCTTGCTGACGGTAATGGATAGATTCGGAAATTTGTCTCGGAGTAGCATTCCGATAATGACCGGAATTAAGGTAATTAAAAAAACCAGAACAATCTTTTCGACTGGAAAAGCCACATTGGAATCATGACTCAAGAAATAATGTAATGACAGGTTGATAATAAAAGGTAAAGTAAAAATAGAAATGAGGGTATTAATAGCTGTAAGGGTAATATTAAGTGCAACATCACCTTTATATAGATAGCTGAACAAGTTCGCTGTCGGTCCACCAGGTGAGCCAGCCAGAATCATCAGGCCTACCGCAAGTAAAGGCGGTAAATCCAGAATCAGACAAATAAAAAAAGTAAGGCTGGGTATTAGTATTAACTGCGCAAATAAAGTAATAAAAATAACTTTAGGATAGCGGCTTAATCGCAAAAAATCTTTGAGGGTTAGCTCTAGCCCTAGTCCCATCATCATGATTGCCAATGTAATTGGCAAAAAAATGCTAAAAAACCCCGAATCCATGTATTTGCCTTTTTATTATACATTTATAGATATATTTCGAGTTTAGCTTAGATGAATAAATAAGCAATAAAAACGAGCAAAATGCAGTCACTTTGCCCGTCATAACTTTTTCTTGTAATGCAGCCAGTTTATGGATAGGACTGCTTACATATTACATGCCGGGCTGTGTTTGAGAACCCTGTTGCATTGGTTGAGTATTGTTTTGTTGTTGCATACGCTGATTTTGCATTTGTGACTGATTCTGCATCATTTGTGATACAGGAGGGTGCGGTGGAGTAAAGCCTAAAGCACACTTACCGCTCATTTGTGTACCATTAATGGTCGCTGTGGCTGTGCCACTTGTGCTTGTACATGCAGTATAAAGTTCAGGCTCGTCACCTATGATAGAACTAGGATTACCGGCAGGGAAGAAACGTGGTTCACAGGTGCCATTAAAGAGAACCCCGCGTGTACTGTAACTGACTTGAGCACCTTGGGTTTTGCCTTTACAAACCTGTTGGTACTTTTGAGCATTATAACTGGTCGCAATTTTATCATTTGCGATAGCAGCAAATGGAGCAAGACATAAGCCACATAAAACAGTTGAGAGCAAAATATTCTTATTCATCTTCTATACCTTTGTTTGTAATGTCATCAATGTATAGATTAAAAAATATGCGAAATTAAACAATGTAAATCGAGTAAATTTCTTGGCTTATATGTTTAATTTATATAGTTACTCTGCAAAGTTAAATTACATTGCATTATCCAATTGCTATATAAAGGTTGTTATATCAAGATAAAATCGATTGAATTCGTCTACTTTAGAATGAAATTTGCTATAATGCCCAGCTATTCTTTTTATCTCTCAATTTACCACTATGCACTATCCTAAAGTATACGATGTTATTGTTATCGGTGGCGGTCACGCCGGTACGGAAGCGGCCTTAGCTGCGGCGCGTATGGGCCGACAGACTTTACTCTTAACTCACAACATTGAGACTTTAGGGCAGATGAGCTGTAACCCGGCCATCGGGGGTATTGGTAAATCGCATTTAGTACGTGAAATTGATGCCTTGGGCGGCGCTATGGCGCTGGCTGCCGATAAAGGCGGTATTCAATTCCGTATTTTAAATTCACGTAAAGGTGCAGCGGTTCGTGCCACTCGCGCGCAGGCTGACCGTGTGCGATATAAAGCCGCTATTCGCGAAACATTAGAAAACCAAGCGAACTTAGATATTTTCCAGCAAGCAGCAGATGACCTGATTCTTGAAGGCGATACTGTTAAAGGTGTTGTAACCCAAATGGGTATTCGCTTTGATGCGAAAACCGTTGTGCTCACCGCAGGGACCTTTTTGGGCGGCGTAATTCACGTGGGGTTGGAAAAATCCAGTGGTGGTCGTGCCGGTGATCCACCGTCTATTTCACTTGCCCATCGTTTACGTGAGCTGCAACTGCCGGTAGGTCGTTTAAAAACAGGTACACCACCACGGATTGATGCGCGTTCGGTTGATTTCTCTGTGATGACGCCACAGCCTGGTGATTTCCCGTCTCCGACCATGTCATTCATGGGGGATGCATCAATGCACCCTGAGCAGGTAAATTGCTATATTACGCATACCAATGAGCGCACGCATGAAATCATTCGTGGCGGTTTAGACCGTTCACCGATGTATACCGGGGTGATTGAAGGGGTGGGGCCACGTTACTGTCCGTCGATTGAAGATAAGATTCACCGTTTCGCCGATAAAGACTCGCATCAGGTTTTCCTAGAGCCTGAAGGTCTGGATACACACGAGCTTTATCCGAACGGTATTTCAACATCATTACCATTTGACGTTCAGTTTGAACTGGTACGTTCTATCCGTGGTATGGAGAATGCGCATATTCTTCGTCCGGGTTATGCGATTGAGTACGATTATTTCAACCCGCAAGCCTTGAAGTTCACGCTTGAAACCAAAGCGATCAATAACCTGTATTTTGCTGGCCAAATCAACGGTACCACCGGTTATGAAGAGGCAGGTGCGCAAGGTTTGCTGGCAGGCTTGAACGCTGCACGCCGTGCGTGGGATCAGGAGCAATGGACACCAAAACGTGATGAAGCGTATATGGGTGTACTTGTGGATGACCTGATCACATTAGGTACCAAAGAACCGTACCGCATGTTTACCTCGCGTGCGGAATACCGTTTGATGCTGCGTGAAGACAATGCAGACCAGCGCTTAACGCCAATCGGACGTGAAATGGGTCTGGTGGATGACGAACGTTGGGCTGCATACTGCGAGAAAATGGAAGCAGTAGAAAAAGAAACAGGTCGTTTGCAGCATCTGTGGGCGGCGCCAAACAATCCAATGGGTAAAAAATTCGTTGAGATGACCGGTGCAGACCTGTCTAAAGAGTGTTCGGCAATTGATTTGTTGAAACGTCCTAATATTTCATTTGCTCAAATTGCAGAATTGACCAATTCTGAAGTCTCACCATTTGTCGGTGAACAAATTGAAATTGCAGTGAAATATGCGGGTTATATTAACCGTCAGCATGAAGACGTGGCACAAATGAAACGTCTGGAAGAAACCCGTATTCCTGCTGATTTTAACTATGACATCGTGTCGGGTTTGTCTCGTGAAATTACTCTGAAGCTGAAAGATGTTCGTCCTGAGACTTTAGCGCAAGCAAGCCGTATTCCAGGTGTAACCCCAGCAGCAGTACAACTGGTGATGATCACGATTCGTAAGAATGTCCAAGCGAAAAAATCTGCTTAAGATTTTGAGCTAGAAAAGCCCGCATCTCGCGGGTTTTTTATTGGCTGGTGGTTTTGTATAAGTTTTGACTATCGTGAGATTAGAAATACCTACTATGAAGTCAAGTTATTGAAAAATATATTCAATTGAAATTATTAAGATGTAATAAGTCTGGATACTTAATCTTTTAGGTCTAATTTTGACACTATTTATTGCCGATGAGAGTACTTAAACCCGACTATTGTCGTGCTATTTCTCAATCAGCATTAAGTTGAGAATAGGGTAACGGATCGCCAGGTGATGAAGCGATTTGTAGATTATTGATGGAGATCAATCATGGCACAGCCATACAGCGGAAAAACCCAAAAAATCTTAACCATATTCTTATGTTTTTGGGTCGCATTTTTTGAAGGTTTTGACCTTCAAGCTCCCGGGGTTGCAGCGAAAGGAATTGCAGCAAGCTTTGGTTTAGGTCAGGTTCAAATGGGTTATGTGTTTAGCCTAGGCGTCTTCGGAATGCTGTTCGGCGCATTCTTTGGTGGACGTATCGCCGATTATTTAGGGCAAAAAAAAGTCCTGATGCTCTCTGTGACTATTTTTGGTCTGTTCATGTCGCTGACTGCGATTGCGCCAAGTATCGAAGTTTTATATGCAGCGCGTTTCTTTACCGGGCTGGGTTTAGGTGCCGCAATGCCGACCATGATTTCAGTCGTCGGTGATGAAGCAACGGAAGCCAACCGTGGCAAGTTAAATAGTTTGATGTATTGTGGTTTGCCGGTAGGTGCGATCTTTGTTGCCGGTCTGGCCATGCTGCTTCCGGATATTCAATGGCAAACCTTATTCCTGATTGGGGGATTAACGCCTTTGGTATTGATTCCATTGATGGCGTTTATTCTTAAAGATAAGCCTAAAATGAATGCGGAAGTGCCGGTTTCTGGCGAAGCTGTACCGGGAATGGCTGAAGTTTTGTTCAAGCAGCGACAGTATAGAAATACATTACCTCTTTGGGTTGGTTTCTTTTTTACCCTCATGATCAATTATATTTTGATCAGCTGGTTGCCTAATTTACTTATGGAACAAGGTTTGCAGAAGCAGCAGGCATTTTTGGTAATGTTAATGTTCCAGGTAGGGGCAGTGATTGGTACCTTGAGCTTGGGTTATTTACTGGACCGTTTAAAGCTTTGGCAAATGGCAGTCATTATTTATAGTGGTTTGTTTGTGGCCTTGGTATTACTTTTTACCACTACTTCTATTCCACTTTTGATTTTTGCGGGAATTATGGGGGGTATTTTCTCTACAGGTGGCCAGTCTATTCTCTACGGGATCTCACCGATTTTTTATTCGGACTTGGGTAAGGTGACCGGTGTGGGGAGTGCAATCTCGCTAGGACGTTTAGGGGCGATGACCGGGCCGTTGTTAACCGGAAAGATTCTGGCATTGGGTTTTGGAACTACAGGTATTCTTATGGCAAGTTTACCGGCAGTGGTGGTCTCGGCAGTCGCAGTCACAGCATTATCACGTTATAAGGCTGCACATACCTAATTGAGCCTTGAGAGCTTTCAATATTAAAAAAGGGAGTCTGAAGATTCCCTTTTTATCATCCGGATTTTTTAATTGAGTAAAGACAATCCATAAAATTTGCTAAAATAGACAAATAGCAAACAGATTGACTTTCATATGGCATATCAAATTATTCCGCTTTCGATTCAGGCCACCGATAATATTGCCTGCCCACATTGCCACCAAGACATCATTAACTGGCAGGAAGAGCAATATATCCAACCTTGTGAACATACCTTGTTTATTGCCATGGATATTGGCTTTGAATATATCACTGATGAATTCGAGCAAACCATGCAAAAAACAGTGGATGAATTGCATGCCAATGACGACGTGGTAAATATGTTTGAGGAAATTAGCCTAAGTACATATCCAAACTATTTAATATTAAAATCTGATTTGGGCGCAGCAGGCTATTCACGTTATATTGGTTTAACTGTCTAGCTTTTTACTGGTCGTAATAAAAAAGCACCCGCGGGTGCTTTTTTATTTTCAGGCCTGGCTTTCGATTTCTTCTACTTCGTCATCATCAGCACTGTCCATGCCCAGTTCTTTAAGTTTGCGGGTCAAGGTGTTACGCCCCCAGCCCAGAAGTTCGGCAGCATGACGCTTGCGGCCGCGTGTTTGTTGCAGGGCTGCATTGATCAGGGTGCGCTCAAACATGGGTGTCGCTGCATCCAGTAATTTCATCTCGCCATTTTTCAGCTTCTGGATTGCCCATTGACCTAGTAATTCATCCCAGTGATGCGGTGCAATCTGGTTCAGGTTTGGGATCGGAGCACCAGGATCCTGTTGCTGGATCGGAATCTGTTTCAGTTCAGGTGGCAGGTCTTCAGGATAAACTTCACGACCTGTAATCATGACAGTTAGCCAGCGACAGGTATTTTCCAGCTGACGAACATTACCTTGCCAAGGCAGCTTTTGCATGTATTCCTGAGTTTCAGGACGCAATATCTTAGGATTTACACCGAGTTCTTTACCTGCACGTGCAAGGAAGTGCTGTGCCAGCATTGGAATATCTTCAGAGCGATGTGCCAGTTTTGGGATATGAATCCGGATCACATTCAGTCGGTGATACAAGTCCTCCCGGAAACGGCCATCATGGACCAGCTTTTCCAGATCCTGATGCGTCGCTGCCACGATACGCACATCGACCTTAACCGGAATATGACCACCGACACGGTAGAACTCGCCATCTGCGAGTACACGCAATAAACGTGTTTGGGTTTCAAATGGCATGTCACCAATTTCATCTAAGAACAATGTACCGCCGTTGGCCTGTTCAAAACGGCCTTGACGTTGGGTATTGGCACCGGTAAAAGCACCTTTCTCATGACCGAACAGTTCGGTTTCGATCAGGTCTTTTGGAATGGCTGCCATATTGAGTGCAATAAAAGGTTTTGAACTGCGTGGTGAATGACGATGCAGGGCATGCGCCACCAGCTCTTTACCTGTACCCGACTCACCATTAATCAATACGGTAATGTGCGATTGAGACAAACGGCCAATGGCTCGGAATACTTCCTGCATGGCAGGTGACTCACCAATAATCTCTGTAGATTGAATTGGCGGGGCAGTCTTTGCTGACTCCTGCTGCTGTAGCTTGGTGATATGTAAAATTGCACGATTTACCAGCGCCAGCGCTTCATCAATATCAAAAGGCTTAGGTAAATATTCAAATGCACCGGTTTGATAACTTGATACAGCAGATTCCAGGTCTGAATGTGCTGTCATAATAATGACGGGCAGGTCAGGATAACTGTGTTTAACCTTGCCCAGGAAGGTAAGTCCATCAATACCCGGCATGCGGATATCGGTCAGAATTACATCGGGTGCTTCAATACTCAATTGATCCAGAGCAGATTGTGCTTCTTCAAAACTGGTCACATCCAGACCTTCTTCTTTAAAGGTCTTTTCCAGTACCCAGCGCATGGCGCGATCGTCATCAATCACCCATATTTTATTTCGCGACATGATTTGACTCCCAAGGTAAATATAAGCTAAAGACAGTTTTTCCAGCCACAGACTGACACTCGATCATGCCGTTGTGCTGATGAATAATATTTTGAGCAATACTGAGGCCCAGACCGGTTCCTTTGGCCCGGCTGGTGACCAGTGGATAAAACACCGATTCGATAATGTCTTCCTGAACTCCCGGGCCATTGTCTTCAATATCAATCCGTACCACAGAACGGTGAATCACCCCGTTAATGGTAAAGAGACGCTGAATCCGGGTTCTTAGAATCAGTTCCGGTTGATGTTCGATAAAGAATTCTTTGTTTTCGGTCATGGCCTGTACAGCATTGGCACAAATATTCAAAATGACTTGAATCAGTTGGTCTCGGTCTGCCAGAACTTCAGGTAATGACAGGTCGTAATCCCGGGTAATTTTGATTTTCTTTTTGGTCTGGCTGGCAATCAGGGAGCGTACCCGTTCCAGGGGTTCATGTATATTGACCAGTTCATAGCTTGGAAGCTGGCGTGAGCCGAGCATGGTATCGGCCAGATTTCTAAGTCGATCCACTTCGCTAATGATAATGTCAGTAAATTCTTTATATTGTGGATCATTCAGGCTGCGTGCCAGCAATTGGGTCGCCCCGCGAATGCCACCGAGTGGATTCTTGATTTCATGCGCGACACCGCGAATCAGCTGGCGCGCGACCTGGTGCTGTTGTACCAGATTTTCTTCACGCGAGATTTTTAGCATGCGATCGCGAGGATTGAGTTCGATGAGTAACAGCGGATGATAAGGTTTGCCAAGGTTTAGCTGAGAAACAGTGTAATCGACATGAATGTCTTTAAAGTTGACCAGAATAGTGGCTTCACGACGCGTATAGGGCTGTCCCGTACTTAAGGTATTATTCAGGGCTTCTTCGGTATTAAACTCATCTGTCGGGTTTTGCAAAATATTCAGCACAGATGTGCCACTCGCCCGAAATAAGCTCACATCAAATAGGGCTTCGCAGGCAGAGTTCAGATAATAAATATTTAGATCGCGGTCTATCAATAAGATACATGTGGTCATATTGTCCACTAAAACACGATAGTCGATCGGAATAAGTTGATCCATTCGCGGGTTTGTTCCTGTATTAAAATGGCGCAATGGCATCTTCATAAAGCAATTTAATCAATTTTAAGTTCTGATTTGATGCAAGATGCACGCCAACTTTTATGAATAGAGTTTATTTTTTGCTGGAAAACGCAGAAATGTGGCAGAGCAACATGGTTCATCTTAGATATAACGGATTAATTTGAGGCTGTAAATCTAAAATGATTCATTTTGGTGCGTTGCTGGGTATCTTGAATATTTTATGGCTATATTTTAGTGCGTGATGCAAAGAGTCAGGTTTTCAACTATTTTTATGATGCGAAAAGACATACAATACGCGCATTCTAGTAGAGCGAAAATTCATGAAGTCCCCCAAAGTCGGTTTTGTATCTTTAGGTTGTCCTAAGGCATTGGTAGATTCTGAACGTATTTTAACCCAGTTAAAGACTGAAGGTTATGACGTCGCTTCGGATTATGACGGTGCTGATTTAGTTGTAGTAAATACCTGTGGTTTCATTGAATCCGCAGTGCAAGAATCGCTAGATGCGATTGGTGAGGCGATGAGCGCGAATGGTCGCGTGATCGTAACAGGTTGTCTAGGTAAAGACGAAGACAAGATTCGCCAGATGCATCCGAATGTCCTGAAAGTGACAGGTGCAGCGGCATATAAAGAGGTTATGGATGCGGTTCATCAATACGTGCCTGAGCCGCCAAAACACAATCCATTTATTGATCTGGTTCCAGAGCAAGGCATCCGCCTGACCCCAAAACATTATGCTTATCTGAAAATATCAGAAGGCTGCAACCATCGTTGTACCTTCTGTATTATTCCAAGCATGCGTGGCGATTTAGTTTCACGTCCAGTCGGTTCTGTGCTTGAAGAAGCTGCAGCGCTGAAACGTGCCGGTGTAAAAGAAGTACTCGTTATCTCCCAGGATACTTCTGCTTATGGCCTGGACACGAAATACAAGCTGGATTTCTGGAATGGCCAGCCGGTTAAAACCAAATTCTATGACATGTGTGAAGCACTGGGTCAGTTAGGCATTTGGGTGCGTCTGCATTATGTCTACCCGTATCCACATGTGGATGCGGTGATCGACTTGATGGCACAAGGCAAAATCCTGCCTTATCTGGATATTCCATTCCAGCATGCAAGTCCAAAAATTCTCAAACTGATGAAACGGCCTGCGCACAGTGAAAATACCCTGGAGCGTTTGAAAATCTGGCGTGAGAAATGTCCTGATCTGGTGCTCCGTTCAACATTTGTGGTGGGTTTCCCGGGTGAAACCGAAGAAGACTTCCAGATGTTACTGGACTGGCTGAAAGAAGCCCAGCTGGACCGTGTAGGATGTTTCACCTATTCGCCAGTTGAAGGTGCGACAGCAAATGATTTGCCAGATCACGTTCCTGAAGAAATTAAACAAGAACGCTATGAGCGTTTCATGCAGGTTCAGCAGGAAATCTCGGCAGCCAAACTCCAACAGCGTATCGGTCAGATCATGACTGTGCTGGTAGATGACTTGGAAGATGAATTCCCGGTAGCGGTTGCACGTTCGTATGCAGATGCACCTGAAATTGATGGCAATGTTTTTGTTGAAGATATCGATAAAAGTGTCATTAAGGCAGGGGATTTGCTTGAAGTTGAGATTACTGATGCAGATGAATACGATCTGTATGCAAAACTCATTTCAGTCAAGTCTGCTTAAGATTTTGAATTAAAAAAATTTAAATTGAATACTTTGGAGTTTGATGATGTTGGATTCTAAAAAGCCACGCTTTGGTCGCATCCTGTTAAAGCTTTCTGGTGAAGCGCTGGCAGGCAATAAAGACATGGGAATCGATGCACAAGTGCTCGATCAGATGTCACTTTCTATTGCGCACCTTGTGGGTTTAGGCGTACAAGTAGGTATTGTTGTTGGTGGTGGTAACCTCTATCGCGGTAGTCAACTACAAAAAGATGGCCTGGTGGGTCGTGTAACTGGCGACCAGATGGGTATGCTGGCTACAGTCATGAACGGTTTGGCACTTCGCGACGCTTTGGTGCGCCGTAATATTAAAACCCGTTTAATGTCTGCTTTGCCAATTGGTGCTGTGGTTGAGTCTTACTCAAGCCGTGATGCAATCCGTCACCTGACTCAGGGTGAAGTATGTGTATTTGTTGCAGGGACAGGTAATCCGTTCTTTACTACAGATACTGCTGCCTGTTTACGCGGTATCGAAATCGAATCAGATTTGATCTTGAAAGCAACCAAGGTAGATGGCGTATATAACAAAGATCCAAGCAAGTACGAAGATGCAGTGAAATATGACACTTTGACTTTTGATCAGGTTCTGGACGAAAAGCTGGGTGTGATGGATTTAACAGCGATCTGCTTGTGTCGCGACCATAATGTACCGCTACAAGTATTCGATATGAATAAATCTGGTGCATTGCTTTCTGTTGTTATGGGCGAAAAAGAAGGGACTCACGTTACCAATTAATGACGTGAGCACCAAAGCACTTTATACTACACACTAATTTAGTAATAACCTCTTTTAAAGAATTAAGTAAGGAAGATCATATGATTAACGATCTTAAAAAAGACGCAGAAGAGCGTATGAACAAGTCACTTGACTCGTTGGAACACGGTTTTGCTAAAGTTCGTACCGGACGTGCGCATCCCTCGATTCTAAACGGTGTCATGGTTCCTTACTATGGCTCTGATGTGCCATTGAACCAGGTTGCAAACGTAGGTGTTGAAGATTCACGTACTTTGCTGGTTCAGCCATTTGAACGTTCAATGGTGGCTGCAATTGACAAGGCGATCCGTGAATCTGATCTGGGGCTGAACCCGATTACTGCGGACGCGATCCGTGTGCCAATGGCAGCTCTGACTGAAGAAACCCGTCGTGACATGCAGAAAGTTGCACGAAATGAAGCTGAAAATGCCAAAGTTGCCATCCGTAACATCCGTCGTGATGTATTGGGTGATATCAAAGCATTGTTGAAAGAAAAAGAAATTTCTGAAGATGATGAACGCCGCGCTTCTGACGACATTCAGAAAATTACAGACAAATTTGTTGCTGAAGTAGACAAACGCTTGGCTGCGAAAGAAGCTGAATTGATGAAGGTCTAATTCATCGATGACCGCTGCTGAAGAAAATTCCTGTCTTCCAAAACATGTTGCCATCATTATGGATGGCAACAATCGTTTTGCCAAAAAAAATCAGATGCAAAAAGGTGACGGGCACCGTGAAGGAAAAACGGTTCTGGATCCTATCGTCGAACATTGCAGAAAAAGAAATATCCAGGCTTTAACTGTCTTTGCATTTTCCAGTGAAAACTGGAACCGTCCCCAATATGAAGTAGACCTGCTCATGAAGCTGTTGGAAGACACCATTCATGAACAGTTGCCACGTATGGAAAAATTTAACATTTCCTTGCGATTTATTGGTGATCGGTCGCGTTTATCTCCTGAACTGCGGGCGCTGATGTTGCAAGCAGAACAAAGGACTGCTAATTTCGATAGTATGACGCTCACCATTGCAATCAGCTATGGTGGAATGTGGGACATGGCACAAGCTGCGAAGCAGATTGCTGCGGATGTTTTAACAAATAAATTAGATCTTGAAGCAATTGATACTGATATGTTTGGTCAATATGTCAGTCTGAGTGACTTGCCGCCTGTTGATCTGCTGATTCGTACTGGTGGAGATTTCCGCTTGTCCAATTTCCTGCTCTGGCAGGCAGCATATGCAGAGTTGTATTTTACTGAGACCTTATGGCCAGAATTTACCATAGAAGAGTTTGACGATGCACTTGCTGTGTTTGGTGGTCGCGAACGTCGTTTTGGTAAAACATCAGAGCAGATTCATCAAGAAAGACTTGAGAATTAATAAATGTTTGAGCGGATTATAACCGCATTGGTACTGGTAGCAGTTGTACTTAGTTGCATGTTTGCTACCGAATCACATTATCCAATGTTCGCATTGATGGTTGTGGCTGCCGGGGTGGCAGGTTATGAGTGGTTTAAACTCATGCCTCGAAAATTTAAACATGTCGTCAAACCTGTTGCTTGGGGATATGGAGTGCTCACTGCAGCACTTTCCGCTTTGGCATTGTATTTTGCTGAGGTCGCCTTATTGTTATGGGTAGCTTCTATTGTTACCTGGTTACTCAGTATTTACTGGGTAAAAACCTATCCTGAATATGATGGCTGGTACAATAACAGTCTGCATGGCATCGGGGTGGTGTTAATTTCCGCTGCGGTTACTGCAATTTTCTCGGTCTGGCAAAGTTCACCTTGGTGGCTGATGTACCTGTTTTTACTGGTATGGGGCGCAGACAGCGGTGCGTATTTTGTAGGTCGTAAATTCGGCAAGAAAAAACTGGCGCCAGATGTCAGTCCTAACAAGTCTATAGAAGGACTTTATGGTGGTATTGTTACTTCAATGCTGATCGTGACTGCAGTTGCTTTGCTTTATCTGGATATGACTTGGCCAGAACTGATTTTATTCCTTATTTTGTCAGTGGTTACAGTATTTAGTTCGGTGCTGGGAGACCTGTTTGAATCCATGATCAAACGTCGTGCCGGTATTAAGGATTCAGGTCGAATTTTGCCAGGGCATGGCGGAGTACTGGATCGTATTGATTCTTTGCTTGCTGCAGCTCCAATCTTTGCAGCAGGTATGGCTGTTTTAAAACTTATTGGTGTAGATTTATAAATGTCACAAGCAGTTTGTATACTGGGTGCTACAGGTTCCATTGGTCAAAGTACTTTAAAAATCTTGCAGCGACACCCTGAAGCATACTCGGTTTTTGCTGTGACCGCGCAAAGTCGTATTAATGAGCTGGTCGAAATTTGCCGTCAATACCATCCTAAAGTGGTGGTGGTGCCAGCTGATAAAGTAGATGAACTCTCAAAACGACTCCAGCAACACCATTTATCCGATATTGAAATTCTGCATGATGAAGCCGGTTTAATTGCAGTGGCTGAACATACTGATGTCGATATTGTGATGGCAGCAATTGTTGGTGCAGCAGGCTTGTTGCCAACCTTGGCTGCGGTGAAAGCGGGTAAGCGTGTACTGCTGGCCAATAAAGAAGCCTTGGTCATGTCAGGTGACATCATGATGCAGGCAGTGCGCAATCATGGTGCCTTATTGCTTCCTGTTGATTCTGAACACAATGCAATTTTTCAGTGTCTGCCCCAGCATTATTTTGAAGCAGAGCGTCACGGTAAACCAAAACTGGGTGTATCCCAGATTTTGCTGACCGCATCAGGTGGTCCATTTCTAAACCACAGCATGCAGCAACTTGAGGTAGTTACACCTGCCCAAGCCTGCAAGCATCCCAACTGGTCTATGGGTCAAAAAATTTCAGTCGATTCTGCTACCTTGATGAATAAAGGTTTGGAATTGATCGAAGCCTGCCATTTGTTTGCAGTTCAAGAACAATTTGTTACAGTTGTTGTGCATCCACAGAGTATTATTCACTCAATGGTTCAATATGTAGATGGTTCGACTTTGGCACAAATGGGTAATCCGGATATGGGCACGCCTATTGCACATGCTTTGGCATGGCCTGAGCGTATCAGTACGCATGTGGCACCGCTGGATCTGTTTATGCATTCACAACTCAATTTTCAAGAACCGGATGTAGTCCGTTTCCCTGCATTAAAACTGGCACGTCAGGCCATGCAGAGTGGCGGAATTGCACCCACGATTTTAAATGCGGCCAATGAAATTGCAGTTGCTGCATTTTTAAATCAACAGATCAGATTTACTCAAATTCCTCAAGTGGTTGAGCATGTTCTGAATCAGATGGACAATCAGCCCGCACATGATCTGGAGGCTATCTTGCAAGCAGATCAAATAGCACGAGGTTTATCACAGCAGTATGTTGTGAATAAAGGAAGTTAAAACATGAGCGCCTTGTTTATTATTGCAGCCGCAATCCTGTTACTCGGTCCCTTAATTGCGATTCATGAGTTTGGTCACTATATTGTAGCGCGTAAACTGGGCGTTAAAGTTCTGGTCTATTCCATTGGTTTTGGACCGACCTTATTAAAATGGACCTCGAAAAAATCCGGAATTCAGTATCAATTGTCTGCCTTGCCTTTGGGCGGGTACGTCAAAATGCTGGATGAGCGAGAAGGCAATGTCGCTGAAGAGGATTTACCGAAAGCCTTCAATCGGCAGCATCCGTGGAAGCGGATCGCCATTGTGGCCGCGGGTCCGTTGATCAACCTGATTTTTGCAGTCCTTCTGTTTTGGGTGCTGTTTTTACCGGCACAAGAACAACTCAATACGCGGGTAGGTAAAGTTCTACCAAATACTCCTGCTGCGACCGTACAGATGCAGCCAGGTGACAAGATTGTAGCTGTGGATGGCACTCAGGTAGAAACCTGGGAAAAACTCAATTATGCCTTGGTAGATCGTGTTGGTGAAACTGGCGTGGTTTCTATACAGGTGGATCGTGCGGGTGAGAACAAACAGTTCCAGTTGCCGATTCAGGAATTCCTCAAAGATCAAAGCCAGTCACCACTCGATAGTCTGGGCTTCTTGCCATATCGCCCACAGATTCCAGCAGTCATCTCCAAACTCAGCGATGATGGAGCGGCCATCCGTCAAGGCTTGAAAGAGGGTGATAAGATTCTGGCAATTGATGGTGTGCAGATGAAAGACTGGTTTGATGTCGTACAGGTAGTGCAGGCATCTCCAGAAAAGTTGCTTAAAATTGATGTACTACGTGGAAATCAGGTGGTTCAGCTTGAGGTCATGCCGCAAGGCAAACGTGACAATATGGGGAATGTGACCGGTATGCTGGGCGTGCAAAGTGACCCGGGTAAAATTAACATTCCTGCAGAATATAAGCAGACCATCCATTATACGCCAGGTGAAGCGCTGGTCATGGCATTTGATAAAACAGCACATTTATCTTCAATGATTCTGAACTCGATTGTCAAAATGGTGCGTGGCCTGATTGGTCTGGATAATTTATCAGGACCAATTACCATTGCCAAAGTGGCCGGGCAGAGCGCAGAAATGGGTTGGGAAACTTTTATTTCCTTTATGGCCTTAATGAGTGTAAGTTTAGGAATATTAAACCTATTGCCTATTCCAATGCTTGATGGTGGACATCTGGTTTACTATTTTGTTGAATTAATTCGTGGTAAACCTGTTTCCGAACAAATACAATTGGTTGGACTAAAAATTGGTATGGTACTGCTCGGCAGTATGATGCTTCTAGCATTATTTAATGATTTTATGCGTTTATAACAACGTAGATGGAATAAATTAACAGCGGAAAAGACTGGCATGCAGCACACACATTTATTTATGCCTCTGGCACTCGTTAGTGCAATGGCAGTAGCACAACAAGTATATGCAGCAGATGAATTCATTGTACAAGATATAAAATTTGATGGATTAGTACGTTTAACTCCTGACAATGTGTATGGCCTAGTGCCGATTAACAGTGGTGATCGGGTCAATGATCCTATCATCTCTAATGCAATTCGTAGCTTGTATGCATCAGGCCTGTTTGATGACATTAAAGCTGTTCAGCAAGGCAATACTTTGGTTTTCCAGGTGGTTGAACGCCCAGTCATTTCAAAAATTGAATTGAAAGGCAATAAACTGATTCCTAAGGAAGCACTTGAAGATGGCCTGAAGAAAATGGGTCTGGCTGAAGGTGAGGTGCTGAAGAAGTCAGCATTACAAACCATTGAAACTGAACTTGAACAGCAGTACATGCAGCAAGGTCGTTATGATGCGGATATTACAGTTAAGACAACTCCTCGACCAAATAACCGGGTTGAATTGCTGATCGATTTTGTTGAAGGCAAAGCAGCCAAAGTTTTCGATATCAATATTATTGGTAATACTGTATTTAAAGAATCCGATATCAAGCAGGCTTTCGCAGTAAAAGAAAGTGGCTGGAGTTCTGTCATTTCCCGAAATGACCGTTATGCACGTGAAAAAATGGCGGCAAGCCTGGAAGCTTTGCGTGCCATGTATCTGAATCGCGGTTATATCAACTTTAATATTACCAATTCTAGTCTTAACTTGAGTGAAGATAAAAAGAATGTCTTTATCGAAGTTTCTGTGGATGAAGGTGAGCAGTTTAAATTTGGTCAAACCAAATATTTAGGCGATGCGCTTTATAAGACTGAAGAATTGCAAGCCTTGCAAATCTTCAAAGAAGGCGAAATTTATTCTCAGGAAAAGGTCAACGCGGTTAAGCAGTTATTGTTACGCAAGTATGGTAATGCGGGTTATTACTATGCCGAAGTCAACGTTGTTCCTCAAATTAACAATGACACCAAAATGGTTGATCTGAATTACTATATTAATCCGGGTCAGCAGGTTACGGTACGACGTATTAATTTTACCGGTAACAATAAAACAGCCGATGAAGTATTACGCCGTGAAATGCGCCAGATGGAAGGTGCATTAGCAAGTAATGAGAAGATTGACCTTTCTAAAGTGCGTCTGGAGCGTACCGGCTTCTTTAAAACCGTAGATATTAAGCCGGCACGTATTCCTGGTTCGCCGGATCAGGTAGATCTGAATGTTGCCGTTGAAGAGCAGCATTCAGGAACCAGTACCTTGGCGGTTGGTTTCTCGCAAAGTGGTGGTGTTACATTCCAGGCCGGTCTAAGCCAGACCAATTTCTTGGGCACCGGTAATAGTGTATCGATCGATTTATCACGTTCTGAAACGCAAGATTACTATAACCTGAGTGTGATGGACCCGTACTTTACGATTGATGGGGTGCGTCGCGGTTATAATCTTTATTATCGTAAAACCAAGCTGGATGATGACTATAACGTCAACAACTATGTAACAGACAGTTTTGGTGGTGGGATCAACTTTGGTTATCCAATTGATGAGAACCAGAGTGTCAGCATGGGGCTGAATATTGACCAGACCGAAGTAACAACTGGTCCGTATGTATCTACTTATGTACGTGACTATTTGTTGTCGAAAGGTGGCAAGGCCACTAATCGCCGGACTGATGTGTGTACAGCCTATTTGTATTCTCAGGCAGATTTAGATGTGTTGGATGAAAAGCCGAGACCAACAAATCCACCTGAAGGTTATGACGTCAAAGACAAGTGTCTGTATACCGATCGTCAGACAGCGAACTTGGTTGATTTTGATGACCAGTTCAAAGGTGACTTCTTAACCTACAATTTGAATTTGGGATGGTCTTATAATACCTTAAACCGCCCGATGTTCCCGACAAGTGGTATGTCTCATCGAATCAATGGTGAAGTCGCATTGCCGGGCAGTGATGTGGAATACCAAAAACTGACTTATGATGCACAGGCATTCTTCCCGCTAGGTAAAGATTTTATCCTGCGAGGTTATGGCAAGTTGGGTTATGGTAATGATCTGCCATTCTATAAGAATTTCTTTGCAGGTGGTTTTGGCTCAGTTCGTGGTTATGAGAACAGTACACTGGGACCTAGATATCCAGGCGTAACTTTTAATGAAACCAATCAAAGAGATTGGGATCCTGAAGAAGTCGGTGGTAATGCTTTAGTGCAGTTTGGTACTGAACTTGTGCTTCCTATTCCGTTCAAGGGAGATTGGGCACGTCAGGTTCGTCCGGTTCTGTTTGCTGAAGGTGCTCAGGTCTTCGATACGCAGTGTAGTGTACCAAGTGGTAAGCTGTACTTGACCGGTGATAAAAATGATCCAGGTATTGATGCTAAACAATACTGTAAAGATAACTTCGGTTTTGATGTGGATAATATGCGTTATAGCGTAGGTGCTGGCTTTACCTGGATTACCATGATTGGGCCATTATCATTGAGCTATGCTTATCCATTGAATAAAAAAGACGGCGATGAAACCAAAAATATCCAGTTTGAAATTGGACGTACTTTCTAAGAGTCTCAGGAAATCCTGAAGGTAGATTTTGCTCATGAGGTTTAAAAACTTTGTGAGCAAATTTTTTTGAATGAGTAAGAATATGAAAAAAATGATTATGGCGATGAGCCTGGCTTTAGCGAATATTGCTCCTATAACTCAAGCGGCCAGTATTGGGGTAATTGATCTGGAACGAGTGGTTGAGGGGAGTACATACTTGAAACAACAAAATTCGATATTCCAGCAAAAAATTCAGCCGCAAACGACCAAGATTGAGCAGCTCAGTAAAGAACTAGAAGCTTTACAGCAACGTGCTCAGTCAAATACCAAATTGACTGATGCAGAAAAACAGCAAATGTCTGCCCAGTATCAAACCAAGTTTCAGGAATTAAACCAGCTCCAGCAATCTGTGCAGAGTAGTGTTCAGGGTTCAATTAAACAGATTCGTACCATATTTGATGCACGTGTCAAGTTGGTTGCTGAGCAACTGCGCAAAGAAAATAACCTGGATGGGATTTTAAATAAAAATTCAGCACTTGCTTATGACGCTAAATATGATTTAACTGATAAAATGATTCAAAAGGTTAATGCAATTAAGTAATCAATGAATCATCAAAAACTTCAGTTAGCTGATCTTGCTCGCCTTGTACAAGGCGAGTACGCAGGTCAGGCAGATTTGTGTTTGAGAGGTCTGGCAAGTCTTGAAAAGGCAACTTCTCAAGACCTGGCATTTGTTAATGCAGATAAATATCTGGAACAGGCTGCTCAGAGTCAGGCGGGCGCTTTGATTGTAACTGCTGAATTAAAAGAGCAGCTAAGGTCCAAGCACAACTTTATTATAGTGGCCAATCCTTACCTGGCTTTTGCTATTCTGACTCACGTTTTTGAGAAAAAGCATACGAATCGGGGCATTGAGAGTACTGCGCAAATTCATCCATCTGCCATCATTGCTGACAGTGCCTATATTGGACATTATGTAGTAATTGGCGAGAACTGCGTAGTGGGTGAAAACACGATTATTCAGTCGCATGTTCAAATAGATAATCAGGTTGAAATTGGTAATGACTGTTTTATCGATGCACATGTCACATTGACCGGTGAAACCAAAATCGGAAATCGTGTTCGCATTCATGCCAATAGCGTGATTGGCAGTGAAGGTTTTGGTTTTGCGCCTTATCAAGGTAAATGGCATCGTATTGCCCAGTTGGGTTCGGTGCGCATTGCTGATGATGTCCGGATTGGTTCAAACTGTAGTATCGATCGTGGTGCCTTGGATGACACGATTTTGGAACAAGGTGTCATTATTGATAATCTTGTGCAAATCGCCCATAACGTCAAGATTGGTGCTAATACCGCTATTGCGGCTAAATGCGGTATTGCAGGTAGTACCACAATTGGCAAAAACTGTATTCTGGCAGGTGCTTGTGGTGTATCAGGACATCTAGATATAGTCGATAATGTGACATTAACTGGAATGTCAATGGTGACAAATAACATTACTGAAGCGGGAACATATTCTTCAGGTATGGGATTGCTGCCAAATCAGCAATGGAAACGCACGGTGGTTCGTTTAAGACAATTAGCAGATGTGCCATTGACCCAATTGGTAAAACGATTAGATCATATGCAATCTCAAATTGAGTCCATTGAATCAACATTTAAGTTGCGTAAATAATTATGATGATAGAGTCGAATTTGCCTACATTCACGAAGCCTGAATTGCCAATGAATATTCAAAAGATTCGTGAATATTTGCCCCATCGTTATCCATTTTTACTGGTTGATCGCGTTGTTGAGATTACCGAAAATGGCATTGTTGGTTATAAGAATGTCTCAATTAATGAAGAGTTTCTGCAAGGCCATTTCCCGAATTATCCCATCATGCCGGGTGTGCTGATTGTAGAGGCATTGGCTCAAATTTCTGGAATCTTGGGCTTTGTGATGAATAATGAAGTTCCAAGCGAGGGTTCATTGTTCCTGTTTGCGGGTGCTGAGAGGGTTAGATTTAAAAAACAGGTGGTTGCAGGTGACCAATTGGTTTTAAAATCTGAATTAGTGATGCATAAACGCGGCATTTACAAATATAATTGTACTGCCACAGTAGATGGCGTCGTCGCAACAACCGCGGAAATTATGGTTTCGCATCAGAAAGTCGAGCAGGCATGAGCAATAATCCCCTGATTCATCCAACTGCCATTATTGATTCATCAGCAGTCATTGCTGCCGGTGTAGAAATTGGTCCTTATTGTATTGTTGGGCCAAATGTCACTATTGGGGCGGGTAGCAAACTTCATTCACATGTCGTGGTGGGAGGCTATACGCGTATAGGTGAATATAACGAAATTTTCCAGTTTGCCAGTGTGGGCGAAGTTTGTCAGGATCTAAAATACGCAGGTGAAGAAACCTGGCTGGAAATTGGTGATCATAACAAGATTCGCGAGCATTGCAGTCTGCATCGTGGTACGGTCCAGGATCAAGGTATAACCAAGATTGGCAGTCATAATCTGCTCATGGTGAATACGCATATTGCTCATGACTGTATGGTCGGTGATTATAATATTTTCGCCAACAATGTCGGTGTGGCTGGTCATGTGCATATAGGTGATTACGTCGTCATTGGCGGTAACTCTGGAATTCATCAGTTCTGCAAGATTGACTCTTATAGCATGATTGGGGGTGCATCATTAATTCTAAAAGATGTCCCGGCTTATGTCATGGTTTCAGGCAATCCGGCGCATGCATTTGCCATGAATGTCGAAGGTATGCGTCGTAAAGGCTGGTCGAAAGATACCATTAACGGTTTGCGTGAATCCTTTAAGCTGATTTATAAATCGGGGTTAACCACTCAGGAAGCGGTTAAGAAAATCCGTAGCGAAATTCTTCCAGAAGTTCCTGAAGCACAACGTCTGATTGATTCACTTGAGCAGTCTAAGCGTGGCATCGTGCGCTAAATGACAGAATTAAAAAAGACACCTTCATGGTGTCTTTTTTTGCTTTACAACTTTCTATTTTACTTAAGAAATTTTATTTCTTCAGCTTTCGGATAATTCTTCAATAGCTTTGTTTTATATTGCGATGCAAGCGTAGCATTCTTTTCGACATCTTTGCTGATGTTATAAAGCTGATACAGGGCAGTGGAGGCTTTCGCAGAATTTGGATAGCGGTCAACGACAATCAGATAATTACGTTTCGCTTCAGCAAATTTTGGCGGGTCGATCGCCAGATTGAATTCCGCTAACCAGAAATAAGCATTGCTGATATAAACGCTATTCGGGTTATTCTTGATAAAGTTCTGCATGGGTGCAATGGCTTTGGCTGCACCGCCATTTTTATAAGCATCTAAAGCCACGGTATAAGCTGCTTTTTCCAGCTCAGCAGGTTGCTGTCCACTGCTTGCTGTATTGACCTTATTTGCGCTTAGACTGGGTGCAGTATCCTGTGGGTTTTCCTCCGTTGGATTGTCTTCAGTAGGCTCAATTTTTTGCTGTAACAGTTCTAGGCGCTGATCGAGATCGGCATAACGATTGTTCAGTTCATTTTTAAGCTGCGCAATCTCGTTTTCCTGTTCCTCTATTTTACCGCGCAAAATCCGCAGATCATTCTCGAGCTGCTGGTTCTTTTGCATGATTTGCCAGCTGGTATTTGTTTGAACGGCTGGAGCTGCGCCAGCAGGGATTGCGGCTGGGGTATTGACTGCAGTCTGGTTGTTGGTTTGACTCAGGCCACGCGATTCAATAGGAATATTGGCAAATAGAGGCATGGTAAAGAGTGCTGTCACTGCACACAATACGGTCTTTTTAAGCATCATAAAATTTCCATAATTCTTTGTGAGATGCGGATCCGCTACTCATCTTTTCAAGGTAGATCATTGATATACGTTGCACACATTAAAAACGGCATTTTTAGAAAATGCAACAAGGTTTTACAAAGATCATGTGAATCTGAGTATTGATGGATTGATTGTGAAGATTGCTCCCAAAGCTGCAGAAATATCGATATTGTTTTTAAAATAATCAAACGGATAGCTGAAAGGGGTATTTTAAGAAACAAGGCTTGCAACTTGATTAAAAATCTCTATACTCTGTTTTTGTAATGGTAGCCCTGCTGGTTACTTCGCAATTGTACTCTATGAACCCCGCCAGGACCGGAAGGTAGCAACGGTAGTAGAACTATGATGTGCCGGAGCTTTGCTGGTAGGGTTGCCACCATATTCTTATTATAATAACAATGCGAATTCGCAGTTTTATATTTTTAAATATCATTCCTTTTTCAATATCCTCACACAGCATTATCTTATTAGTTTAATGATTAAATCATCATTAGCTTATGTTGTATTTTACTTTTTTCAAACTATATGGGATTAAATGTCCAAGACACTTATTCATTCAGGCCGTCAGATAAAATAATAATCAATCATCTGCTTTACGGTTAATTGCCTTGATAATTGCATCCATTTCAAAACCACGATACATCAAAAAACGGATCTGTTTGGCTTTGAGCTTAGGATCTTTAGTGACTTCTATTCCATATTTTTTGACTTTTAGCTCGTAGGCTTGCTGTACCCAGTCGGTTTCTTTGAGTTCTTCCGAAATAAGCGCGGCATCAATCTTTTTACTCTTGAGTTTCAGTTTAATTTGATTGGGGCCTTTGCCTTTACGCTTTTGACTCGACAACATGGTTTCCGCTACGCGCTGATCACTTTGATAGTTCTCACGGGACAGCTCTTCAACCAGGTGAATAACTTCATCACGATGCTCTGCATAGAGGGCGAGTTTCTCTATCAGTTCAGCTTTGGAATATTCCTTGCGCGTCAGTACCGCAAAGGCATAAGAACGTAAACGTGAGCCAGTCAGTCCTGGTTTTTTCTCATCTTTGGCTGATGATGAAGAAAACAGGCGTTCCTCGGGATCGAATTCAGGAGTGTCTTGCCGCGTTGTTTTTGCAGGTTGAGTATGATCTTCAGCATCGCCGAACTGCTGTTTTAAAGTTTCATAATCGAGCAGTTTGCTAAATTTCGCGTCTGACATGATTCTCTCGGATTTTGCATTCCATATATAATAACAAAACGCCCCGTAGGGCGCTGTGTCTTGACGTTTATAGATGATGCATCTAATAAGATCACGCATCTAAAAAGTCGGGCTCTTCCTTGCTATTGTCTTCTTCAACAACCACTGTTTTAGTCAGAAGCTGGTCGCGAATCAGTTTTTCAATCGTCTGAGCCATTTCTTTATGCTCTTCCAGATAACGGATGGTGTTGTTCTTACCTTGGCCAATTTTTTCGCCTTGATATGAATACCACGCACCGGCTTTCTGCACGATTTCTTGCTGTACAGCAAGGTCGATCAATTCACCTAGATGGTTAACACCTTTGCCATAAAGAATCTGGAATAAAGCTTCTTTAAACGGAGGCGCCATTTTGTTTTTCACGACTTTGACTTTGGTTTCAGAACCAACAATCTCGTCACCTTCTTTCACTTGTCCAATACGACGAATATCCAGACGTACAGATGCATAGAACTTCAGTGCGTTACCACCAGTTGTGGTTTCAGGGCTACCAAACATAACACCAATCTTCATACGAATCTGGTTAATGAAGATCACCATACAGTTTGAGCGTTTGGCATTACCGGTAATTTTACGCAGTGCCTGGCTCATCAAGCGGGCTTGCAGACCCATATGCGAGTCACCCATTTCGCCTTCAATTTCAGCGCGCGGAGTTAAGGCAGCCACGGAATCGACAACGATCATGTCGATCGCGCCAGAACGTACCAGCATGTCTGCGATTTCAAGTGCCTGTTCACCGTGATCGGGTTGCGATACCAGCAGGTTGTCGATATCTACACCAAGCTTACGTGCATATTGAGGATCTAGTGCGTGTTCCGCATCAATGAATGCACATGTACCGCCTGCTTTCTGACACTCTGCAATTGCTTGCAATGTCATTGTGGTTTTACCTGAAGATTCAGGACCATAGATCTCGATGATACGACCTTTAGGTAAACCACCAATACCGAGCGCGATATCCAGCGTTAAAGAACCTGTAGACACAGCTTCAACTGCCTGAACGGTATTGTCACCAAGACGCATAACTGTATTTTTACCAAACTGTTTTTCAATCTGGCTTAAGGCAGCATTGAGCGCCTTGTTTTTATTCTCATCCATCTTACAACCTCAATACGATGTCACTAAGTTAGTACTCAAGTGGATGTCTTAAATTAGAGCTTTGTTCCACAGGTGTATAGTGACAGAATTTTCCCTAGTGTTCTATAAAAGTCAGCGCATGTACGACATATTCTGACGCTTAAATTTAATCGTCATTATAGGACCATGACTCATCAAAATTCTGACTATTTTCATTTTTAAATTTACTGATGTCACGACGATCTTTCTTGCTTGGACGATGGTCGGGACGAGCTAGATTATGCAACTTTCTTTGTGATGTAATCAATTCCCGACGTGCAATACTGACTTCGGTTTCTTCATACAGTTTTTGTGCCACCGGTGCAGGGCCACGAACATCAGAAAGTTCCTTAACCAGCACGGTTTTTTTGTCGATACCTTGCTGAATCGTCAGTTCCATGCCGACACGGACTTCGCGTGATACCTTGACACGTTCACCATTGTGATGAACTTTACCGCCTTCAATCGCATGTTTGGCAATCGAACGGGTCTTGAAAAACCTTGCTGCCCATAGCCATTTGTCTATACGCATGCCTACCGCATCTTCGGGTAAAGACGATTTACGCATATTTTATTTCTACCTCAGCCTGATTTAAATGAGTAATTAAATCTGTTAATTGGTCCAGCATCGGGTAATTGCAAGTCTCGCGTGCGACTTTGGCTGAAGAGGGTTGCTGGATGCTCAACAGATTTTGAATGCCATAGGTTTTGGCGCCATTCAGGACTTTTTCAGTATCATCAATAAAATAAGCATGTGTGGGATCAAATGGATGCAGTGCATTCAGGCCTTGCCAGAATTCGACAAATTCTTTGGCATGCCCAATCGTTTCTGAGCTGACAATCACATCAAAATAATCTCTTAAATTCAAGTGATCCAGTTTGAAAGCTAGACCGGCACAGTCAGCGTTGGTGGCCAGCCAGATGGGATAGCCGTTATTTTTGAGATAATCCAGTAATTCAAGACAGTGAGGGCGTAAAGCGACTTTATCTTTATGTTCAATTTGCATGGCCAAAACATCAATTCCGACTTTCGCCGTCCAGAAGCGCGAGGAGTACCAGTTTAAAGTGTGATTATGTTGCTGATAAAATGCAAAGAGTATCGCTTGGCTTTGTTCCAGGCTACAGCCATGAGTTGCTGCATAACGTACAGGCAATAACTCGTTCCAGATAAAATCATCGTAGGCAAGGTCAAGTAAAGTACCATCCATATCGAAAATGATAGTCGGTCTTTGCATTCAGGATTCTCCAAAGTTTTTCAAAGTTCAACAAAGCATGTAGAAAAGCTTTAGATTCAATGAAATTAGCTGTCTTTCGCGTTCTTTAACGGTGATCAAATAATTTCAAAGTTCAACAAAATCATTTACCTTTCAAGAAAAAATTATGTACATCGGGGTATACATAATTTTGCTCTGCTTGAATATATGCAAAGTATAGAGCATTTGGGCAGGAAAATTTATATGGGTTGAAGTGATGGTGGGCTTAAATTCAATAAAGCACAACTACATGAAAAGGTGGGGGGATAGATCGGGAAGGTCTGTCGATTCGACTAATACCTAACCTTAAGATTGTGTGGCAATACCGCTATTGTGTTGAAAGGAGGGGGATGAATATCTGAAACAGCTCACAGTTAAAGACATTTGCGATCTTTAGTTGGATACGAATGCCTTTCATAAAGTTTTTTATAAGTAGAATTATCGGGCCTTTGAGTTGCTGGTTTATCTGCAATAAGTAGACGCGAGCAATGAGGTTGAAACGCATCAGGTGCAAAAAAAATGTACTTTGGCAGCACAGAACCCAACTGGTCGCGCTTTACAAATTGGATAATAATCAATAAAGGTCATTCAATTGTTTTGCTCTATTTTCTTCGCTTAAATAAGAAACACATTAATTAAATTGTAAGGAATAAAAATGGATGCTGATTTTCAAAGTGTCGTTAATCTAGGAGTGCCATCAGGTCCTCAACCCACACATTTAATTGCTTACATGCAGAACGGTGAAATTAAGACAGTCGAACTCAAAAATGCTTCTGTCGGACTGGCAGAACATGGTGGAACTGATCTAGAGCAGATTACTAAAGAAGTCATGAGTTATCTTGATTTAAAAGAGGATATTAAGATTATCGCTATTACTGATTTAGGAATGCATTAATTTTCTTAGCCAAGAAATTATATTTTTACTAAAGCTCGGATGGTGGTACTTATCCGGGCATTTTTATCTTCTTAGATTAGCATTTGAAGTGCAACACCATATTGTTGCCATAATACCTGACTCGGACTTTTAAAGCCGAGTCTTTTT
>NZ_JACSPT010000024.1 GCF_014837015.1 Acinetobacter pecorum | reverse complement strand
CGTGGCGAGATTGTGATTAACGAGCGCAACGAAACCAATGTGAAAGGTGTATTTGCTGCAGGTGACTGTACCACCGTACCTTACAAGCAGATCATCATTGCGACCGGTGAAGGTGCAAAAGCCTCGCTGTCTGCATTTGATTACATCATCCGTTCAGGACAGTAATCTTAACGATAGAAAAGCCAGTCATCCTGACTGGCTTTTTTGTTTTAAGTACAATTTTTATTTTCGGAGCTCGGCTGTTAAGTGCTCAATATTGCCCATTTCTGAATGAATGGCAGATACATTATTTAAGATAGTCACTGCTTTTTTATTATTCAGGTCTAAAATTCAAAAAGCATTGAAACAACCTTTCATATGCAGCTGCGTTAAAATCTTGCTGAAACTACGTGACAGCTTGTTTTTCCACCTCAGTTTGTACGAAACATTGCCCATCCCCCTTAAACTTACAAGTAGCACTGCTATTTTTTTCATGCTTTGACTCTTTATTGGAGTATTTCTGGTTACATAACATAAATTATCAAAATTATTTAAATATTTACCTAATTTTTATATATAAATTTCCCGCTAACCCCCTCGTTAATAATTACAACTCATGCTTTAAATCAAATATTTAAAAATTTTTAGAATACCTTGGGTCGCTAAGATAATCTTTTTTGGCTGCGTTGCCGCACTCCTGATATTGATCGTTTTAAATGAAATGGTTTTTAGGCAAAAAATGCTTTAGTAACCTTTTTGTTAAACCCCATAGGCATGGTTCATGCATTGATTTAGAATCTGATGTGTAAAAAACATGCTGATGTACATTAAAAAAAATAAATTATTCACTCGAATGCTGTGAATTCAAGGAGATCATCATGCTACGTTACCAGTATCATTGTGCATGCTGTGACAAAGTGGTTGAATCCACTCAAAAGGTTTGTAACGATTGTGGTTCACACCATATTCGCAGCCCTTTTGGTTTCTGGATTTTATGTCTA
Source organism: Acinetobacter pecorum (assembly GCF_014837015.1). Taxonomy (GTDB): domain Bacteria; phylum Pseudomonadota; class Gammaproteobacteria; order Pseudomonadales; family Moraxellaceae; genus Acinetobacter; species Acinetobacter pecorum. The sequence continues at coordinate 36,268 of NZ_JACSPT010000024.1, read as the reverse complement.
ATCGCCTGTCTCGTTACAGCTATCATATTTAAAGTGGTGCATTTGTATGTGCAGTCGCAACAAGAAGTACCGGCACAACACTCACTATTGGATGTTTTAAAAGAAGAAGATAAAAGGCTTCGTTAATTTTATTCACCCCGCAGCAAGACCTGTTCATCCCAAACAGGTCTTTTATGATACTTGAGTCATCCGAATTGTGCTGCAGAAAAACCACCTCATAAGACCTAGATTTGATTTACAATAACCATAGATTCAAATGAGAGACAGGTCATGGTTCAGCTAATTAAAAAAGGTGGATTGCGTGAGCGCGCCAACCGTAGCCGCAGCTATCAAGGTTCTGAAAATACTGAAACCACTTTAAAGCCTAATCGCTATCAAACGGCGCTTAAAAGCCAGGATAATGCAGTATCTCCTATACCTGTCTCATCTACCACTACAGCCTTGCATGAAGATGCACAAATTAATTCATCAGAATAAGCGCGTCATACCACAACCACAATGCGAACAGCAGAAAGAGTCCGCCTGAAATCATATCAATATAACTACCTGAACGTTGGTACAACGCTTTAATTTTTGGTTGGGAAATCAACAGCATTAATAAAGCGAACGTAATAAAGGTCTGCGAGGGAATAATCACAGCCAACTGTGTTTTCAAATAATCTGAAGCAGATGAACTCAAGGCGAGTGAAAATACGCTACTAAAATAGATCAGTGTTTTAGGATTAGAAAGATTGGTCCATAAGCCCAGCATAAAATAGTTTTTAACTTGCACTTGCTCATTTACATTATCATCGGGTTGATATCTATTTTTAAAGCTGTGCAGGCCTCCCTTTAGCATGGTCCAGCCCATCTTCGCCAGGAACACACCACCGAGCACCATCAATACCTGTTGAATCCATGGAAACTGATCAATCAATACAGTGAATCCAGCCAATGTCAGGATGACCCACACCACAATTCCGGCAGAGATGCCTGCGATAACTTTCAGGGCATTTTTGCGTGTGGTAGATGCGGCGCTTTTGGCAATCAAAAGAATATCGGGGCCGGGACTTAACTGGGCCACAAAATGTAAGGCACAAATGGTTAGAAGCAGTGACATGGGTTCCATAAAAGAATTCTGAAAACAGTGCATTATAACTTTTGCGTGAATATTCGCATTATTTATTCTGGTAATAAAAAACCGAATCAAATGATTCGGTTCAAGCTTCAAATAGAATACTTATTTAGGATTCACATCTTTCATTTCAATTTTTTTGGCATCAGGTGTCACTTCACGTGCTTCACCATCAATGATCGTTGAATCACCGTGGCCTGACTGCTGCTTTTGCATATCCTGCATTTGACGCATCATCTCGGCAAATGGATTTTGGCCTTGTGCACCACCCATATCACCCATCATACCCCCCATCATTTTTTCCATCATGAGTTGCTGACGCTTCATCATCGCTTTCATTATTGCGGCTTTAAAGACCTGCTGAACTGCCGGAATAAGCATCAAGACTGCCAGTACGTCAGTAATCAATCCAGGAATAAGCAAAAAGAAACCTGCCAGAATTTTAGGTAAATTTCCTGTTAGTGCAGGATCTGCACTCATCTGTCCCATCTGCATTTGCTGCATCTGTGGCATGACACCGGCCGAATATTTACGGATCAGATTCATACCAATAAAGAATGCGGCTACAAACCAGAAAAATACGTACCACATGCTCCCGACGAGGTCACCCACGCCAATCCAGACCAGTACTTCTAGGATTACACCTGCAAGGATAATAAGAAATAATTTCATGAAAATTAATCTAATCTCAGTAAAATAAATAATAGGATGGGGAAATCAACAGCTTCATCAGGATCAAGCTTTTTTGATACGCTTATGTAACAATATGGGCATTATTCTATTTTTAAAGTGCAGGCATGTCATTAATTATTGGGATTGACCCCGGTTCTCGTTTAACTGGTTACGGGATTATCGAAAAAGACGGCTCCAAACTGACTTTTGTCGATGCAGGTACCATTAGAACAGAAACGGCGGAAATGCCTGAACGTTTAAAACGGATCTTTGCCGGCGTAGAGCGCATTGTAAAATTTTATGGCCCCACTGAAGCTGCAGTCGAACAGGTTTTTATGGCACAAAATCCGGATTCTGCCCTAAAACTTGGGCAGGCGCGTGGTGCTGCAGTTGCTGCACTGGTCAATCTGGATTTGAAAGTCGCTGAATATACCGCGCGCCAGATCAAGCAGTCGGTGGTGGGTTATGGTGCTGCTGACAAAGAACAGGTACAGATGATGGTGATGAATATTCTAAAACTCAGCATCAAGCCCCAGCAGGATGCTGCCGATGCCTTAGCTGCTGCCATTTGTCATGCTCATGCTTCAGGTAGTATGAGTAAAATGGCGGTATTGAATGCGTTGGGCGGTATGGCACGCGGCCGGAGTCGTGTCAGTAGCCGTCGTCGATAAGGTTTAACGCAATATTCTAAAGTCTTGAGCATCCAGGTCAGATTCCAGATGCTCTTGAATAACCGCTTGTACGTTGGCACAAGCAGGCCCTTGCCAACTTCGTGTAATCATTTCCTGAAGCTGGGAGTCTGTTCCAGCAATAACAGCCTCTACCCCACCTATGCTCAAGTTCTTCACATATCCTTTCAGTCCAAGTTGTTGAGCCTGCTCGGCAAACCAGTAACGATACCCAACTCCTTGTACCTGGCCTGAAATATTTAATTTGATGACTGGCACGCTATTCTCCTTAGCGATTCACTACCTGATAAATCGCGTGTTTCATATCCTGAGCCTGCAAACCACGTTGGCCATTTTTGGCCAGTTCATCACCGGCAAGTGCATGCAGCGTTACAATTTCATGCAAATGAATTTTTTGTTTAAATTGTGCCTTTAGACTGGCAATCATTCCGGCCAGCACATCTCCCATTCCACCCGTCCCCATACCGGCATTTCCAGCTGTGCATATATAAAGTTTTTCTTCCAGAATCAGACTGCCTGAACCTTTTAGCAGCCATTGTCCCTGATATTTTTGTTGCAGGGTATGAATAGCTGCAACCCGGTCTAATTCTATTTCTTGAGTACCTTTCTGCAGTAGCGTAGCGGCTTCCCCGGAATGCGGTGTAGCATAGGTTTTGGAGTTCAATATTTGGGGCTGTCTGGCTAAAAACCACAGTGCATCTGCATCCAGGACAATTTCGAGGTCTGAATTTTGAATTAAATCAAACCATGCCTGATATTGCTCTTTTGCCCATTCATCACGCCCCAATCCCATCCCGAAACAGACCGCGTCAACCTGCTGAATCAATGCTATGCGCTGCTCTACAGTGAGAGCATTAATATCACGCAGCATGATATTCGGCGCACGCGACAAAATCGCTGTATGGTGTTTCGCATCACAAGCAATGGTGACTTTTCCCGCTCCTGCAGCAAATGCTGCTTCGGCAGCCATAATCACAGCCCCTCCCATATTGGCATGTCCACCAATCACCAACACATGACCATAACTGCCTTTATGACCAAAAGTTTGGCGTTTGGGTAATTGGATCTGATGTGATGCAAGCTGGGCAATCGGTTGAAGCTCAGTATCTGCGGGAATTACAGAAATCAGTTCGATCTTGCCCGCATATTCCTTACCCTGACCGGTGAACAGTCCGGCCTTGAACCCTAAACCTGTAAAAGTGTAGTCAGCTTTAATCGCAACAGGCATAGGCTGGCCAGTATTGGCACCCAACCCACTCGGAATATCGATCGAGATTTTTAATCCGTTTTGCCGGTTAATGCCATAAATAATATCTTGCCAATTCGAATCCAGCTGACGGTTCAGACCAATGCCAAATAAAGCATCGACATAGGCTTCATATTCGGTTTGAAAGTCAAACTGCGAATAAGGCTGCAAACCGGCTTGTTTGGCTTCCTGCACAGCTGTTGCCAGATCTCTGGAACTGCCCGGTTCAGCCGCATAAATTTCAACTTGAAAACCAGCCTGTTTTAAATATTTGGCCACCAGATAACCATCGCCGGCATTATTACCCTGACCGCAGCAGACAGCGATTTTTTTAATTTTTTGCCTGAAAAATAAAGTGCCCAGTTGCTGGCTGATTGCCCAAGCCATTTGTTGCATTAAACCATAGGAGCTATTTTGCTGCTGAAACCAGCGCTTTTCCCAGGCTTGAATACTTTGGCTATGATAAACGAGGCTATGGTAAACTTGTTGCTGCATTTCTAATTTCCTGTCTTTGGTTTATGACAACTCCCGATTCTCACGCGCAAATTCAGTTCTATCAACAAGATCCAGCTGAGTTAAAGGCCTGGATTAAAGCACAGGCTTTAGAATTGGGTTTTACTGATTGTGTCATTGCCAAACCGGATGCTCAAGCAGAATTAGCCCGCTTACAGGAATATCTGGATCGCGGATATCATGGTGACATGAAATTTCTGGAAGACAATCTAGAAAAACGTGCCAATCCCGCTTTACTGGTTCCCGGCACACGCAGCATTATCTGTGTACGCATGGATTATCTGGTTGATAAACCGGAACCCAGGTATATTCCTTATGCTCCGAACTCCGCTATTATTGCCCGTTATGCCCGTGGCAGGGATTATCATAAGACCATGCGTGGACGCCTGAAGACCTTGGCGTCAAAAATCCGGGAAAAAGTAGGAGATTTTGAATCACGTCCTTTTGCGGATTCAGCACCCATCTTTGAAAAATCTCTGGCTGAAAGTGCCGGTATGGGCTGGACAGGTAAACACACCCTTCTGATTCATAAAACATCAGGCTCATTCTTTGTGCTGGGCGAACTGTTTACTTCACTCGAACTCCCTTTTGATGCACCTGCCAGTAAACATTGTGGCTCCTGTACTGCATGTATCGACATCTGTCCGACTCAGGCAATTGTCGAGCCTTATATGCTGGATGCTCGCCGCTGTATTGCCTATCTGACTATCGAATATAAAGGCGTTATTCCAGAAGATTTGCGACGCGGGATTGGTAACCGTGTTTTTGGCTGTGACGATTGTCAGCTGATTTGCCCTTGGAACAGCTTTGCCCAAGTCACCTCGGTAGAGGATTTTCATCCACGGCACGGACTGGATCAGGTCAGTTTACTGGACTTATGGCAATGGGATGAAGCGACCTTTTTAAGTGCGACTGAAGGTAGCCCGATGCGCCGTACCGGTTATCAAAGCTTTATGCGTAATATCGCGATCGGTCTGGGAAATGCACCTTTTGATGAACAAATTGTTCAGGCACTCCATCAGCAGCGCGCCCATCATGATGAGATTGTACAAGTGCATATTGATTGGGCTGTTCAAGAACAACTGGCAAAATCCAGTTAATTTTCTATCTTTACCTAGCGTCACAGTTTCACTTAAAAGCCTTACACACCCTTATTTCAGACTATGGCATAAATACAAATAGTCAAAATGAAATGGAGGAAAGATGATGTCATCAAAAAATCCAAATCAAGAGCTACTTGAACAGCTTCAGGAAGAACAGCAGAAGCACCAACAGCAGCAACCCCAGCATGGGCCAATTAATTCTCCGAAAAACAACCAGCATGAACAGGACCAGCGCGTGTTTAACAAGCAGCATCGTAGTGATCTGCATGGTCAGGATATTCATGGAAATCACAGCAACAAATAAGCTGTCCAGTAAAATGCAAAGCCCACCTTGTGTGGGTTTTGTTTTTTCTATAAGGTCATATTTTGCTAATGAAGATAGCCATGCTTTTACTTAAGATGAAGCATGTAAATAAGTATGAACAAGGACAGACAGATGAACAGTAGTGATGTCGTACGTAATGATTGGTCACGTGAAGAAATACAAGCACTTTATCAGCAACCTTTAATGGATTTAGTGTTTCAGGCACAACAGGTTCATCGTGAAAATTTCACTGCAAATACCGTTCAGGTCAGTACCCTGCTCTCGATTAAAACCGGTAAATGCCCTGAAGATTGCAAATACTGTTCTCAATCAGCTCACTATGATTCCAAACTGGAAGCTGAAAAACGTATTGCAGTCGAGAAAGTCATCCAGGAAGCTAAACAGGCACTGGCTTCTGGCAGTTCACGTTTTTGTATGGGTGCTGCGTGGCGCAACCCGCATGAACGCGATATGCCTTATGTGCTGGAAATGGTACGTGAAGTCAAAGCATTAGGTTTGGAAACCTGCATGACACTGGGTATGCTAAATGAGTCACAGGCAGAACGCCTGAAAGATGCAGGTCTGGATTATTATAACCACAACCTGGATACTTCTCGTGAATACTACTCACACGTTATCAGCACACGTAGCTTTGATGATCGTCTAGATACGTTGGATCATGTGCGTCAAGCTGGCCTGAAAGTCTGTAGTGGCGGTATCGTTGGTCTGGGCGAAAGCCGTAATGACCGGATTGGCTTATTGTATGAACTTGCGACTTTGGCTGTGCATCCGGAATCTGTGCCAATCAATATGCTGGTTCCGATTGAAGGCACACCGATGGCAGATGTAGAAAAACTGGATGTCATCGAGTGGATTCGGACGATTGCCGTAGCACGCTTGCTGATGCCAAAAAGTTATATCCGCCTTTCTGCAGGCCGCGAATCCTTAACCGATTCAGATCAGGCTCTGGCATTTATGGCCGGTGCAAATTCTATTTTCTCGGGTGAAAAACTGTTGACGACCCCTAATACTGCTCAAGGCAGAGATCAGCAACTTTTTGCTAAATTAGGTCTGGTTGCAGAACAGCCAAAACCAGGTGTTCGTAGTCTGGCCACAGATGCCATGACAAGCTAATAATTGTTTAACTTGATGAACTCGTAGAAAAGTTATGTGCAGTAATTAAAATGCCATAACGGGCATTCAGATAATCTCCCACTCGGATTTGATCTGTTCCATTGGCATGATGCACCACTAGCTCTTGAGTGACTGCATCATAGCTAAATGCGTCATAACTGTCTTGATGCAGGCTGAGCCAGTGCAGCGTATCCGCCAGGTTATCATCTACGATATAGGTATCTGCATAGAAATCCTTGCTCATCTTCCGCTGTTCACCCAGTTAAAATTCCCTTTAATTTTAACGTAAATTAGCGAATTACAGACATAAAAAAGTGAGCCTATGCTCACTTTTCTTGCAAGAACGTTAGTCCTTATTTGTCCCGCATTTACGACACTCCCTATGTTCGCCGATTTCTTGCATTTGCTCATATTCATAAATATGCAGACAGAACAGTTTTCTTAAAAGCTGAAGCATCTTTGAAACTCCTGTTTAATCATTTTTTTAATACGCTTCTTAAGATATTCCTTCCTGAAACATCATGATTTTTGACTAAAAAATCACCTCCTATTAATTAACATAATTTTTTCACTTGTAAAATGCATTTCATCTACTTTTCACTTTTTTTGTTAATTTTTTTGAAACGCAACATAGTCCTTTCACGAATATTATTTTTTGGGATTAAAGAGAATAATTTAAATATACCAAACCAAAATAACACCTTGATACAAGACTAACCTATTGTGCTGCAAAGAAGCTCTTTGATGAAAAGATAGAACTGAAAAGATTATTATGTAGCGCCCATCCGGACAGGGAGATCTGTTTAAAACAGTAAACCTGGATAAAACTGCTTAAATAAAAAATATATTAACATTTGCTGTTCAAAAAATAGCGAGAAGTAAATTTAATTGAATAACTAGATTCACTTCTCGCTGGCTCGTACGAAGCAGACGAGCTCACCTTGGTTAACGTTTAACTTCAGTCTGATTCAGATAAAAAAAAACATGTGCAATCAACATGATCACACATGCCAAGGAGGATTTTAAGACTTAAAATAATTCAACGGCAATTTCAAATAAGACACACCGTTGGCTTCAGGCTCAGGGAACTGCCCTGCTTTCATATTGATCTGAATTGCCGGCAGAATCAGTTTCGGCATATTTAAAGTAGCATCACGCTGATGTCGCATTTCGACAAACTCTGCTTTACTGGTACCTTCGTGAATATGAATATTCTGGGTTTTCTGGGTTCGTACATCTGTTTCACAGACATAGTCATGACGTGTTGAAGGCAGGTAGTCATGACACAAGAACATCCTAGTTTCAGGCGGAAGCTGATACAGTGACTGTACCGAATCGAATAAGGTCGATGCACTACCACGCGGGAAATCGCAACGCGCTGTACCATAGTCCGGCATAAACAGGGTATCACCCACAAATACCGCATCCCCGATTACATAGCTGAGACAGGCCGGTGTATGCCCTGGCGTAGGGATATTATAGGCATCCAGTTTACCAATCTTGAAATACTCATGATCCTCAAACAGGTAGTCAAATGGTTGCAGGGCATTAAACTGTTTCATGTCCAGATGATAAATCGCACCAAAGGTTTCCTGTACCACAGAAATCTTCTGGCTCATGGCAATTTTACCGCCCAGTTCTGCCTTGAGGTATTGCGCTGCGGTCAGATGATCGGCATGAACATGGGTTTCCAGAATCCACTCAACAGTTAAATTTTCTGCCTTAACATAGGCAATAATACGATCTGCATGTGTAGTCGATGTACTGGCCGAGGCCGCATCATAATCCAGGACACTGTCAATAATGGCACAATGTCCGGTTACAGGATCACTTACCACATAACTGAAAGTATTGGTGTTTTCTTCAAAGAAATCTTGCACAACCGGTTGTTGTACCTGTTTTTCCATTGAAATGTCTTGCATAGTTAAGCTCCTGACCATTTACGGTGAATCCATACACCCACCAGCATTGCTACAACAAAATAGAGCACTTGATAGTGACCCAAACCGATCAAGGTGAAACTTGGTGCCGGACAGATGCCCGCAATCCCCCAACCCACACCAAATAAAACCGCACCGGTAATCAGTTTCTTATCTATCTGATTATTTTTAGGCAAATCAATAGGCTCATTAAATACTGTTTTCGGTTGAGCCGCACGTACCGCTTTCTGGAAAGGAATAAAGGCCACCGCAATCGCGCCCATCATCACAAAGGCCAGACTGGCATCCCAATCACCAAACAGATCCAGAAAGTCGAGTACTTTTTCAGGATTGGACATGCCCGACACCATCAGACCCACAGAGAACAGGGCACCAAATAAAAAGGCAAACACATTTTTCATTTTAGAATGCTCCTGTGATATGACGGATAATATAAACGGTGACAAAACCTGCAAACATGAAAGTCATGGTCGCGACAATAGAACGCTTAGACAGCCGACTAATGCCACAAATTCCGTGACCACTGGTACAGCCCGAACCCAGACGTGTCCCAAAGCCTACCAGCAGACCTGCCACAATCATCATCAATGGGCTGGCATTCAATTCAATTTCAGGTTGTACAAACAGACCATAAATAAACGGTGTAATGATCAAGCCTGATAAAAACCAGATCGCAGGCGTTTTAAATACGGTTTTTGGGTTTAATACCTGCCCAACCAAACCACTGATTCCTGCAATACGGCCATTGACGTACAGATAGCCGACCACTGAAAGTCCGAGCATTAAACCGCCAATAAATGCGATGAGGAAGTCATGCATGGTGAATCAATCTCTATACAATATACTTTTTTATATTATATAATAAAAAATAATAATCAAGCAGTTTTATGGTAAATTGTGTAAACTGCACGGGCTACATCAAAGGTTTCGAGGACATTTATGGATATGATTGCTGCAAATGCCAAAATTGATTTTTCACAGGTCGATTTCGTCAGCCAATGCCTAAAAGTTTTAGCCAATCCTGATCGTCTGAAAATCTTATGTGTCCTGGTCGACGGGGAAATGAATGTTCAGGAAATTGAAGAATCTACCGATATTCATCAACCTACACTTTCACAACAGCTGACTGTACTGCGTAAGGCCGACATGGTTGGCACCCGACGTGAGGGTAAACAGATTTTCTATCGTCTGAGTGACCCCAAGGTCTTGAGCCTGATGCAAAAGCTGTACGAGCTGTATTGCGCCCAACCCTCTTCCTAGTGCAGCCAAAAAGAAATGATCAGAAGCAGTCCGCTAAAAGCAGTAAACAGGTTTAGCCATACGGGATACTGGGTGTAATAACCTTCAATAAATTCCGGCGGTCGCAGTGATGCCAACCCCCGTCGATATTGCAGGATTGAGGCGAAATTTACCAACATACCAAATACAATCACCGCAATTCCCAACCATTGTGAATAAGCTATTTTCTGTGCATAAGTGTCTGGGTCCACCAGTTGCACTAGCAGGTTGGATTTTTCAATCACAAAACCAAAAGCAATTAATGCCAAACCACTCCGGTTCCACGCCAGAGCGGTTCGTTCCAAAGCAAGCAGTACCCGTGGATCATCCAAATTTGACATGTCTTATCTGCTCTTCATGCTTAGCCTATCCACCAATGTAAATCTGCTCCCCTATCATGTATAGAGGTTTTAAGTAAAAATTACTTTTTCTATCATGTAGTTAAAATCTTATTGTTCAAAAATTTCCTTGACGTCCATCGCCAGGCCTTGAGTAGATTTAAATTCACCCTGACTGTTTTTCCAGGCCATCGACGGTGTGGAGAAAAAGCCGTATTTCCCCATCAAGGCCTGATTGGCATCAATTCTGGCAGCAATTTCGGCAGGAATCTTTTCCATTTTCTTGAGCTGCTTTTTACCTTTATTCTTGTTCATATCGTTAAAAACTGCCGCTGGATCTTTCGACATTAACAATGTTGCCACCTGACCACGGCTTTCTTCACGGATCACACCGACCTGAATATGACGCAGCTGTACCTTGCCTGATTCGACCCAAGGTCGGGCCGCCTGCCAGAATTTATAGCAATATGGACAATTGGGATCGGAAAAGACATAAACCACCCGTAGTGCATCCGGCTTACCATCCTGAATCCAGGTCGATTTTTCCAGGGTTTTCCAGACGTCGTCCAATACCGCTTTTTTCATATGCTTTTCAATCTGTTCATTGGATAGGCTTTTCCCTTGCGCATCAAACAGTTCGCCCTTGATATAATATTTGTCATCATTGGAGATAAAGAGCGTATTGGAGTATTGGTCTTCATGCCCCACCCAGCCGGTCATTCCTTGCGGTGCCGGAATCGGTTTTACAAACACAAAACCCTGTTTTTCAATGTTCTGTTTAATATTTGCCTGTGTGTGCATGCTCATGATCAGGAACATACCTGCACCAAGCACCTGGTGAATTTTATTCATACTAAGTCCTTCCGTTTTTTTAAGGTTGATCTGAAATTCTGTTTAAATATTGCTGCAACATGGCCGGACTGAGTTCCCCCATATGCCGCTCGACCAGCTGGCCTTGAGCATTAAAAAACAGCGTCGTTGGCAGGCCAAAACTATTCAGCTGCTGGGGTAGTTCACCATATGGGTCCAGCAGGACATGTTTAAATTGAAACTGATGTTTTCTTAAATAGGCATTTACGGTGGCTACCTCCTCACCCTGATTGAGCATGATAAAATTCACTTGAGGATGCTGCTGGACTGCTCTGGCCAACACCGGCATTTCGCGGTGACAGGGCGGACACCAGCTCGCCCACAAATTAATTATCGTGGGCTGGCCAATGAATTGGCTGAGTGAAATCTTGTCTGTACCCAAACGCTCCTGTTCTAGTCCAGCAAAGGCTAGATCAGGAAACGCTGCTTCAGTTTTTAGGCTGGATTTGAACGCGAGTCCAAGCCCGACCCAGAGTACAAAGATGATCAACAAAATGGCTTTGAATCGGGTCTGCAGCTGTCTATTTCGAATGACATACCACAAAGCACCAAGCAGCACCCCTCCCCATAAATGGAAACCTTTGTCCTGGATTTTCAGTATGTCGATGGGTGCTGCAAAATACAGCTCGGCATTGAGTAGAACGAAAACAAGACGTGCACCCAGCATCCCCAGAAAAAAACTGCTCCAGAGCAAATCCTGACTTTGTCCAAGCTGCTGTTTAGACCATGAATACTTTCTGGCTAATCCAAACAAAACGGCAGATAACAGCATCAAGCCAGTGGCAACAATTATGAGTGTCCAGGGCAACATCAAAGGTCCCAGATGCAGCGCATCACTGGAAATCATCATGGTTGCTCCCCTTGCAGTTGCTGCAATGTGCCTAGTAAATGTGTCGCGCTAAAGCTTCCGGTCAAGCGCAAGTCCCGCTGTTCCTGATGTGCTGCATTTAAAAATATAAAGGTGGGTGGACCGAGGACTTGCCATTCTTTTAGCAACTCATCCTGACTTGGATGATAGTGGGTCAGGTCTAATTTGATACGAACCACATTTTGTAAAGCCGTCTGGACATCACTACGTGGAATCACTTCCTTTTCAACCGGTTGACAGGCCACACACCAGTCCGCATACACATCAATCACCACCGGCTGTGCAGGATGTTTGGCTAAAACCTGTTGCAGTTGTTCGGCTGTACTGACCTTCTGCCATTCAAGCCGTGATTCTACATGGGCTACCTGTACCTGACTCCAGACATGATAGAGCTGCCTGCCTCCTGCATAGACCAACAAACCACTGAGCAGCATCAGGGCTATTTTCGATACAGACCGATGCACATGGGGCAGCATCTTGAACAAGAAATAGCCTGAACAGGTGATCAGTACCACACCCAAAAGGCTCAGGTATAAAATGCCGGGCAATAGAGGGCGGGCAAAATACAAGGCCAGGGCCAGCATGACAAAGCCAAAACTAAACTTCAGGCGATCCATCCAGATGCCAGGCTTGGGTAAAAGATGGGACCCAAATACGGCTGCAATAAATAGCGGCAAGCCCAACCCAAGGCCTAAGACGAACAGATAACTGGCACCCAGTATCGGTTGATTGAGCTGAGACACATAGATTAAGGCACCGGCCAACGGTGCACTCATACATGGCCCTACAATCAGTGCGGCGATCATGCCCATAAGACCAGCACCAATCAGCGTGCCACCCTTCTGCTTTTGCTGCCATTGATCCAGACGCTGCAACATTCCTTGGGGTAAGGACAGCTGAAATGCTCCGAACAGATTAAGTGCGAACAAAACAAACAGAATGCTGAAAATACTGATGAATACCGGACTTTGAAACCAGCGCTGAAAACTATAACCGAGCTGTGCCACAGCAAGTCCCATGACCGCATAGACCAGTGCCATACCCAAAACGAAAACCAGCGCAATTAGTGCCGCACGGTAGCCCCGGTGCTGCTGAACCAGAATTCCCGTTAAAATTGGAATTAAAGGTAAAGAACATGGTAAAAATGCCAGCAGAATGCCAAGCCCGAGAAAAATCAGGGCATTAATTAACAGACCTTGTTCTGACAGCAGACTTAAAAAATACTGGTCATTGTTCCACTGGCTATTCATGCCTGCTGACGAAGTTTGATTTTTAGGGTCTGCAATGAGCTGGTCATTTTTCTCTGTTAATTCCACCTCAGGCTGCACCACAGGTTCAGAAACTGCAGCGACTTGTATTTCCTCTATCTTTTCTTCGGTCAGTGCTTTATCTGTAATTGGAGTTTGCTCTATAGCTTGGAGCTCATCTTTCTGAGCAGTCAGAATTTTTTCGTTTACTTGTGGCTGTGTAGTGCTGGCCAGCAGCTTTTGAGGCTTGCTCAAGTTTTGCGCTGGAAATAAACCATCTGCATCAGTTGTTACTGTGGTGCGTTGTACCGGATAACATAAACCACTTTCTGCACAGCCCTGCCATTGCACTACAAACTGCTGGTTGGGCTGCACATTCATATTGGTTTTGACTTGCCCATAATGCACTTGGGTCAAACCGAAATTGGGATCGTCTTTGTCTTCGGGTTTGGGCAACGCCAACTTGACTGGGGTCTGCTGATGAGACACTTTAAGCTGGTCATGATACAGGTAATAACCCTCTGCGATTTTCCAGCTAAGCTCTGCCTGATCCTGGCTTGTAGAAACCACCTGAAACTGAAATGCCTGATCCGGTGGTAAAAAGTCTGCATGTACAGTTCCCGTCATGATTCCAACGCCGATCACGGCACCCAATATCCACTTCAACATCCAGCTGCTCTCCTCCTGTTAGGACTGCATTATTGAAAAACTAAAATTAAGGCAACATTAACAGCCCAAATCATTTATAAAATAATGGCAGTTTGATCAGGATGTTCTATGTTTATTGTATTGGTTGAGGATGACCCCTATATCGCACAGAGCATTTGTGCTGCTCTGAACTATCTGAATATTTCAGTGGAGCATGTTAGTCACGCACGTGCTGCGGATTATTTTATCCGGCATAGTGCAGTCGATTTGTGTTTGCTGGATTTAGGTCTGCCGGATCAGGATGGCCTGGAGTTGCTGCACAGCTGGCGACGCGACCAGATTGATCTCCCGGTACTGGTATTGACGGCGCGGCTGCGGACCGATCAGTGTGTTCAGGCCCTGAATGCCGGTGCCGATGACTATCTGACCAAACCCTTTGAACTGGAGGAGCTGATTGCCCGGATTCATGCCCTCACCCGGCGCCACCGTGGCTTTGCCTCGAATACACTGCAATTTGATGAACTGGTTCTGAACCGGGATACCCAGACTGTGACCTATCAAGACCAGGCCGTGAATTTATCTCGCCGTGAATTCAGCCTGCTGGAAACCCTGATGAGTCACCCCAACCAGATCCTGAAAAATGAACAGCTTATTGACAAGCTCTATGGCTTTCAGGACGCTATAGAGAGCAATGCCCTGAATGTACACATTTATCACCTGAGACAAAAACTGCATCCAGACTTGATTCAGACCGTTCGCGGTGTGGGCTATATTTTCAAACCGTTTGAGCAACGTCATGTTTAGTCACAGCTTGAAATGGCGTTTGGTCATGAGTCTTTTGGCCGTGTTTATTGTGTTGTGGAGTGCGGTATTTTCATGGCTGTATATTGACCTGAAACAGCGTTTACAAGACACACTGGATCAACGCTTATCGGCATCTGCACAAATGGTTGCCCGGCTGATTCAGCAGTTACCGCTGGATAGTCTGGGGGATGCAACCCTATCAAAATTAGCCAAGAATGATGATGCAAACCAGTTAATTGCCTGTGAAGTCTCTCTTTTTAGCTCTGACATCTCGTTAGGTAATCAGGTGATTGCCAAAACACGCGGTGCCCCCCAAAATTTAAGCCAGCGACCAGAAGGATTCAGCACCTGGCAGCAGGGTGATACGGAATGGCGCAGTTATGTTCTGCGTCGTGGCGATATTCAGGTGGTGGCGGCAGAACGCATGTTCTTGAGGGATATGCTACTACAGCAGATTCTGCAGTCCGTACTGGTTCCCTTGGTCTTCTCACTGCTGATCTGTATTGCCTTGATCATCTTTATTATCCGCAGACAGTTCCGGCCTTTGGATCAGCTCAGTCAATACCTGAACCAGAAAAACCTCAACTATTCACAGGCGGCAGATTTTTTAATGCAGCTCAAGCCTGCAAGCATCCCTCAGGAAGTACAGCCTTTTGTCAACAATTCCACGCAGTTGATTCAGAAACTCAATGACAGTCTGCAACAGGAGAAAGCCTTTAGTGCCTATGCTGCACATGAATTACGCAGTCCCCTGACCGCAATTAAAACCCATGTACAACTGGCCCAGCTGATCGGTCAGCAGCAGAACCTGCCTGAATCCATTCAGCACAATTTGCAGCAGGCCAATGAGAGCATCCGGCGTTATACGCTGTTACTCGAGCAGCTTTTATTGCTGACCCAATCAGAAAACAGTATCCAAGCAATGTCTGAAGCCATCTGGCTTCGCCCCACGCTTGAGAAGGTGCTTGCAGACTTAAGTACACGCTATCCTGAAATTAATGAAAAAATACAGGTGGACTGGGAAAGTCTAGGCGAAATTCAGCTACCTGAATTTGTGCTGTATACGGTACTGAAAAATCTGCTTGAAAATGCACTGCTGCATGCACAGGCTACCCATATCTGGATTTCCATGCAGTCTCATGGCCTGGTGATTGAAGATGATGGACAACAACTTACAGCCAAGGATATCCAACATTTAGGACAACGCTTCTGGCGAAAATCTGCTCAGCAGCATGGCCATGGTTTAGGACTGGCATTGACCGTTAACCTGTTAAAACAGTATGGCTATCTGCTCTCTTTTAATGCCCGACGGCCCTATGGGCTTCGCATTGAAATCAAGTACGGCGTGTCTAAGCGTGACCTGCAAGCTTAGGAATATCTAGCCATACGGCTGTTGGAAAATACCGGGTCAGATACTCCTTTAAATATTGAATGGTATCCATCGCAATCGTTTGGTCCTGGTGGTCATCAGCATGGTTAAATGCCACAGCATGAAGTGCGACTTTACGCTTTTTGAGTAGCTCCAGACTCAGTAAAGTATGATTAATACTGCCCAGACGGCCTGAAGTCACCAGAATGACAGGATAATCGTGCGCTGCAATATAATCGATCGTCAGCATGTCCCGGGTTAGCGGCACCATTAATCCGCCCGCCCCTTCAAGCAAAACCCGGTCATAACGCTCGGCCAGTATAGTGGCTGCCTGCTGAATTTTTCCGAAATCGATCGAACGCCGATCCAGTTCAGATGCCAGATGCGGTGAGGCCGGATAGCTAAAAATTTCTGGCATGGTCAGCTTGTCATGGTCTTCAGGCAGCAGCCCACACCCCATGATCATCCTGTGCTGCTCGATATCTTCTGAAACATCCACATTGCCAGTTTGAATCAGCTTTTGGGTAATGGTTCGAATTCCCTGTTCATTCCAGCTTCTGGCCAAAAAACCGGTGGCATAGGTCTTACCAATAGCGGTATCAATGCCGCTGACAAAATAGATTTTCGAACTCATAGAGCTTTCCGTGCAATCAGGTAAATGGGATGGTAGGTCAAAGGATAACTCCCTGTTTCCGGGATCTGGAATTGAGCATAATGGTGCTCGAACTGCGCAAGTAAGCTTTTGCTCCAGCGAAAACCCTGAGCCGTTGCCTGCACACCGGTAGATTTCATGTGTTTTAGCACATCTCTAGGCTGGGCAAAGTTGAGCTGGATCCGTTCTTCATTTGCCATTAGTAGTTCAAAGCCCTGTGCCTGCAAGATATTGGCTACAGTTTCCAGTGGTAAATAATCCAGACCCTGTCCTGTTAATACTTTAATTTCTTTTAAATTGTCTTCTGCATAACTGGCAAAACAGAAATATCCTGATGGGTTCAAGGCAGTGGCCACTTTTCGGATTAAGGCCGGTAGCTCCTGAATCCACTGCAAGGCTGAACAGGACACCACCACGTCTAAAGACTGCGGTAATGGTAACTGTTCAATATCGCCTATACCCCAGATGAATTGCTCAGTTTCAGGAAAATGCTGTTTCACTTCAGGATAAAGATCATTTAAAAACAACTGATCAACCCCATAATGCTGTAAAAAAGCATGGCTAAACAGACCTGAACCGCAACCAATTTCTAGCGCACGTTGCATATGCGGTTGGGGAATATGCTGTTGCATTAAATGAAGTAAATGTTGAGCGACATGGCGCTGTGCTACGGCATGCTGATCATAACTGTGCTGAGCCTGAGCAAATCGTTGTGCAATCAGTGTGTTGTTCATGGCTGATATTGCTCCAGTACACTAAAACAGTGCTGAATTTCCTGATTCTTTATTCCATGATGCAAACATATCCGCAGTCGTGACGAGTTTTTGGGAACAGTGGGTGGACGTACAGGCAATACATAAAAACCATGATCTTGCAAATAGGCTGCCGAAGCTACGGTCTGATGCGTTTCCCCAATAATGACCGGAATAATCTGGGAACTTGACGGACAGTCATAACCCAGATTTTTTACTGCCTGCTGACTGTATTGTGATAATGCAGTTAATGCTTGGCGTTCTGCGTTTAAGCCCTGTTGATGCTGAAAGATAAAATTTGTCCAGGCCATACAGATGGGAGGTTGGGCAGTACTGAAAATGAGCGGGCGCATTGAATTAATCAGATATTCCCGGATTACCGGTTCGCAGACCAAATAGCCGCCAACCGAAGCAAGCGCTTTACCAAAGGTACCTACCAGGAAATCGATATCTCCTATCACATTATATTGTTCGGCACAGCCCAGTCCACGTAAACCGCGTACGCCTATCGCATGCGCCTCATCAACATACAGCATGACTTTAGGATGCTGTTTCTTTAGCGCCACCAAAGCAGTTAAATCGGTTTCATTCCCATCCATACTAAAAATGGATTCTGTGACGACAATGATACGTTCAATTGAATCATCTGAATGATATTTCAATAAAAGTTGTGCCAAGTGATCTAAATCATTATGCCGATATCGCACATAATTCGCTTTAGATAAACGGATACCATCAATCATACTGGCATGAACCAGTTTATCTGCAATGATTTGGGTCTTACTGTCTGCAAGCGCAGGTAAAATCCCGATATTCATATGATAGCCGCTATTAAACAGCAGTACCGCACGGCCAAAGGCTTGCGACATGTCATGTTCAAGCTGTTCATAAGCGGGAAAATTTCCAGTCAGCAACCGGGAGGAACTGGCACTCATCTGCCGCTCAGAAACAGGAGTCATATCAAAAAATGCTTCCCGTAAATCCACTTGGCTGGCAAGACCCAGATAATCATTCGATGCCAGATTCAACATGGTTTTGCCGTTGAGTTCAAAATGGGCAGCACTGGTAATGTTGGATTTAAACTCGCGGTACTGCCCTTGTTGCTTTAATACATCAAGTTGCTGTGCGAAATGTTCGAGGTGATTCATGCTGCAAGCTCCAGATGCTGAATCATAGCGATCATATGTTCCAGCAATGTCTGCAATTCGGCTGTAGAAATAATAAAAGGCGGCATGACATACACCAGTCTGCCAAATGGACGAATCCATACACCACGACGAACACATTCTGCCTGGAATTCAGCCAGATTAACTGCCTGATGCAGCTCAACCACTCCAATTGCCCCAAGCACCCGCACATCTTTGACTACAGGATGCCCCTCTAAAACATACAAAGTACTTAATTGCTGTTCAATACACTGGATATTGGCTTGCCAGTCCTGTGCCAGTAAAAGCTGGATACTTTTTACTGCAACTGCACACGCCAACGGATTGGCCATAAAGGTCGGGCCATGCATAAAAACGCCCGCTTCACCCCGAGAAATGGTCTCTGCAACCTGCCTGGTGGTGAGCGTAGCAGATAATGTCATATAGCCACTGGTCAGGGCTTTACCTAAACAAAGTATGTCAGGGATGATATCGGCATGCTCATAGGCAAATAACTTACCAGTGCGTCCAAAACCTGTCGCAATCTCATCCAGAATCAGGAGTACATCGTATTGCTTACACAAAGCTTTGGCTTGACGTAAGTATTCAGGATGATAAAAACGCATCCCCCCCGCACCCTGAACGATCGGCTCAATAATCAGGGCAGCGATTTGTCTGTGTTTTTCTGCCAGTAACTGTTCCAGTGGCTGGATATCCTGCTCCTGCCATTCGCCATTGAAACTACTTTCAGGTGCAGGAACAAAATATCGATTAGGCAGGCTTGAACCGAAGATTTGATGCATACCCGTGACGGGATCGCAAACTGACATCGCGTTCCATGTATCACCATGGTAGCCCGAACGTGTCGTGACAAAATTACTTTTTTCCGGTTGACCTTGGGCATGCCAGTATTGCACCGCCATTTTCAAGGCAACTTCTACAGCAACTGAACCGGAATCAGCAAAAAAGACTTTATCAAGCTCAGATGTCGTGATCTCCAGCAGGATTTTCGCAAGTTCAATGGCAGGCTGATGGGTCAATCCGCCAAACATCACATGTGACATCTTATTAAGCTGCTCAATGGCGGCCTGATTCAGCTCAGGATGACTGTAGCCATGAATCGTACACCACCAGGAGGACATACCATCAATCAGCGCCGTGCCATCTTGCAGATAGATCTGGGCACCGCTGGCGCTAGCGACCGGATAACATGGCAAGGGTGCAGTCATTGAGGTATAGGGATGCCAAATATGCTCTTGATCAAAAGCGTCAAACACAAAATTCATCCTGAAAAATTGTGGAAATATCGATCTTAGCCTGCTCAGTTAAAAATGCAAATGACTGAACTCTCTATCTTGCTGAAGTAACTGGTAAATCATCCAGAAAATCCATAATAGGGGTTAGCAGCAATTCTGTATCGAACAGGATTGCATCATGCGCAGCCTCGATTTCTTTGACTTTGATCAAACTTTGTTGATAAAAGACAGATTCTATGGAAACTTGGTAAGGAACTAGTGAATCTTGGGTTGAAAATATAAACAGTATCTTCGTTGAACAGGTTTTTAAGATCTCTACCAAATTTAATTGTTTCAAAAGATAAAGATGCTTTTCTTGATGATTTAAATCAATTAAAGACAGTTTGGATTGTAAATATTTTACCCGTTGCCGTGCATCCTTCGCCCCCATACAGACAAGATGACTAAAACGTTTCAATGTCGTTAGCATGTCCAGTCGGGCCGCCTGAGAAAATTTTTCAAAATCAGCTTCAGGCATTGCCTGTTGCCAATGTGTATTAACCACAAAACAGGGATTAGACATACAGGCAATCACAGGCTTTGCTACCCCTGTCTGCTGATAGATTTCATTGGCCAAATAAATAGCCAGTTGTCCCCCTAAAGACCAGCCTATGAGTACATCATAATCTTGTGCGAGCTTTATCTTTTCCTGCAGGGTCACCGCATCAAAGGGGTCAAAAATATCAGAGAGTACAACTGTATGATCTGTCCTGAGTTTTTCAGAAAATTCTTCCAGGACTGTTGTTCCTAATCCCCAGCCTGCGATCAATAAAATATTCATCTATGGTTCCATATTAAAAATACAATATGACTGCAAGCCATAGAGATTTTTTGAAATCAAAATTATTACTTTTCAAAAAAGCATGAAATTACTTTTAGCCTGAAAACTTTCTTTTTCAAAATTAAAATATTATTTATTACAGCAAAATACCCTGTGCCACCGCTGCCGCAGGTTTCTCTAAAAAGAAAAATTTTTCGTGTCAACAGATACAAAAGCTCCAGAACATATCGGTTACAGCGACATCTGTAAAGAATAAAACAACTGTTTATTGATCTAGTGCTGAATCAGTCATTGCATTCATCTTCTACTGTTCAGTGTTGTAGGCTGCTGGATCTCGGTTCGCATATCTATAAATAGTATCCAGATCTTTTTCAATTGACCCGGAAACGATATGGGGTAAAACCTGATTTACCTTCACAAAGATTTTTTCCAGATAACCCACCTGATAGGACTGACTGTTTTTCTCTAAAAAAAGATAAAACTCTTGTGCGACAAAATCAGGATCATCCATTTTAGTTCCCAGTGCCTGATTCATTTCTGTGACATTTGCATCATTCATCTCCGTGATCGTTGCCCTTGGTGAGAAATAACGAAATTGAATTGGGGTCTTAGCATACTCACGTGCCAAAGTTTCGGTAGCACCGCGCAAGGCGAACTTACTGGCACAATAGCTGACATAACCCGGATAGCCAATGCTGCCAAAGGTAGAGCCAATATGAATGATCTGGCTCGGCTGAGTTTTAGACATCAGTGGAATCATGCCCTGCACCAGTTGCAAGGGATAGACCACATTAATCAGCATTATCTGTTCCATCATTTCCTGTGCCTGCTGTGAGAACAGACTGAAATCATTGATACCGGCATTATTGATGTAATAGTGAATGGGGGTATTCAGTTCGGCCAGCGCACCCAGTAATTCGTTACGGCTGTGCTGCTCGGCCAGGTCACAGCAGATCCCTTGCAGTTGTATATCCGGATAACGCTGTGCCAGTTTTTCACCTAATTTTCGCAAAGTCTGTTCATTACGTCCGACCAGAACCAGATTCAGGCCATTTTTCCCAAGAATATCGGCAATGGCCTGACCAATGCCACCGGTCGCACCTAGAAGAACTGCTGTTAAATTGGACATAGATCACTTCCCTTATGGTTGAATTTTTTAGATGTCTTTTTCTGCTTTGCTTAAAAGTCAGGATTCAGGCCCAGTCCCATACAAATGTATAACTTGCGCTGCTCAAGTGGCACCAAGATTTCACGTCGGCCATGCATAAAGCGTTTGTTATCAATGATCACCAGATCACCATCCTGCCAGTCAATTTCTGAGGTCCGGGCTTCACAACGCTCTGCCAGTTCTGCAAGCAAGTCTGAACTGATCTCTGAACCATCAACAAAATAAAAACGGGGTTTTTCATAATTATAAGAAGGCCCGAGTAAGGTATTGGCAAAGGCTGGAATACCCTTAAGAGTGTCATGGCGGACCATCGGCATATTTAAATGGTAGTGCACCCCTTGATCGTGTGCCGGGCTAATCTGCTGGCCAGGAACCATCTGGATAAAGTGTTCCAGCTCCTGTAGGCCGACCTGCTCTGCATTTTCAATATTCAAGACAGTGGCCACATACTTCTGCCAGATCGGTTTGGGTAAATAACGGCGAATGGTCATCGGTTCGGCAAATTTCTGCTTGAGAGCATCCGACATATTTTTCCAGACTTCATGCCCATCACATAAGGTAGTCTGCGAACCGCGCGAAGCACTTTTTTTACTGAAAAAGGCGATGATATCGGGCGGTAAAGGCGTCGTGCCATTTTCAATATGCAGTCCCATGGCCTGGCTACCTGCATCAACTTTCTGGGACTGGCGAGTGACATTTTTGCGTGCAGGATCATAAGTCAGCCGCTGGCATAGCCTATTCATGAGTTCACTAAACGAGGTCACGTCATAGTGTTCATGTCTTAACAAGACCCAACCCTGTTCTACCAATTGCGTTTTAATCTGATTAGGCGTGGTGTGCAAAGCTTGCTGTGCAATATTCATGTGTTCTCTCTCATTCAACAGGTCAATGGGTCTGTGAACTAGGCAAAATTAAGTTGGGACTCGTCCGGTATCAGTTCAGCCTGAAACTTTTGCTGAATCTGCTGTCTGCGCAGTTTGCCGTTGTCGGTCAACATCTGGTTGTTCAGGGAAAATGGCTCTGCAGACCTGCACCAGTGTTTGATCTGGGCATAGTCTGGCATCCGGCTGTTGGCCCGCTGAAGCGCTACTGCCAGTTGCTGGTCTGGCGTATCATCCGGGGCATAAATCACGGCCGATAGATGTGGTTGAGCTTCGCCAAAAATGGCAATCTGCTGGATTTCCGGCTCGGTCAGACTGTTGGACTCAACCCATTCCGGGGAAATATTGCGTCCAAAACTGCTGATAATCATCTGCTTGATGCGTCCGGTAATGTACAAATAGCCTTCCTCATCAAAATAGCCGGCATCACCCGTATGAATATATGGTGTTGCAGCCATGTCATTGACATAACCCAGCATGGCATTACCCTTCACTACTACTTCGCTGTTGGCTACAATCTCAACTTCGACATGCGGTAAAATCCGGCCCACACTGCCAATACGGCGTGCACCCGGCAGATTCAGACTGACTACCGAGGCACACTCGGACAGGCCATACCCCTCATAAACCGGAAGGTTAAGTTGCTGGAACTGTTTGAGTAAATCAGCAGAGACTTTCCCTCCACCGACCGCAATAAATTTCAGCATCTTAAACCCTGCAGCACCGTGTGTAGCGCTATATTCCACAATCGCTTTCAGCATCTGCGGTAATAAAATCACACTTTCGATTTGATAGCTCTGCACTGTATTTACAAACCGCTGTGTATCAAAAGTATGGTTAGATACCAGACCGAACTGGCTCACCTCACCGACTACTACAGCGCGCCCCATGCTCAGTGCGACATAAATTCCGGCAATATTTTCCAGCAAGGTGGCGAATGGAATCAGACACAAATGCCGTCCAAGCTGACTGCTGGCCAGTGCCTGACTGAGTGAATGCGTAATTGACTCTATGGTATCTTCTGCCAGACACACGCCTTTCGGTGTTCCGGTACTGCCTGAGGTATAGGTGATTTTTGCCGGATGCTGGGTCTGTAAAGAAGATGAATAGTGTACGGCCAGCTCTAGCTGAAAAAAGCGTGCATGTAGCTGGCCGGCAATAAATATCTCATCTCCACTCATGTCTTGAGCCAGATTTAACATCCATTCTGGTGCAGAGAAAGATTCATCCAGAATACAGAGCAGCTCGGTTTGGCTGTCGGAAAGCAGATGCCGTACTTGGGCTGCAGTAAAAAATAGAGGAACAGGTATTACAGTCATGCCGGCTTTTTGTGCGGCAAGATCGGCTACAATCCAGTCCATACTATTTACGCCCCACAAAGCCAGATGGCGCAGATTAAGCTGTTTGAAACTGGCACTCAATAATTCTACCCGCTGCTGCAGCTCGGCATAGCTGAGGGTTGCCTGTGCGGTGACTACTGCTTCTCGCTGCGGATATTGTTGTGCGTGCAGGCTGATACGTTCAAATAAAGCAGTCATCATTTAAATTCTGTGCCTCGGTAATCAAGCAAAATGCCTTAATGACTAAATTGATAAAATTGACGAGCGACTTGTAGGGCTTCTGCCACATCAATCGCCAGGACATAAGGTTTCTGCTGGTAATAACTACCCCACAGGCGCTGTGCCTCTCCTAGGACTTGCGGGTCAGCTTTTTCAAGCACATGAAAACGTAATCCCATCTGTTGCAACACATAACGCACCGCAGTTGTCCCGGTACATACTGCCCATTCAATGCATTGCTGCGAGAGATGAAAGACCAGAAATGCCACTATCAGTTTGGCCTGATTTATGTCTACTGCAGCCAAGTTGCCAATTTCTACAATCTTGTTCCGACTAATCTCCGTCTGGCTGAGCTTGCCAAGAATATTTTCAATTGGTTCATCGAGATACTGTTCCAGGAAGGCATTGGTTTGGTGTAAATGCTCCATGCCAATTACAACCTGCATTTCGGCTCCGTCATAACCGGCAAACAGGGTCGAAGAGAAGGTGGATATCGTGGCCTGATGGACTTGTTGATACTTTTCCTGAATAAAATTTTCCAGTGCTCGACGTTCCCACGTCTCACCACGGCGTACCATTTGTACGCTTAGCTGTAGAGCATTATCTTGTACCGAGATCACGGGATCAAAGTGATGGGCCTGTACTGAAAATTTATTGTGATAGATTTGTTTTTTGTATTGAGACTGGTTGAAATATCCATCCAAATAATAAATCTGATCAGATGACTGAGGATCACAACTAAACTTGATCATTCGGCTCATACCACGAAATTAACTTGCTACTCAAGATAGAAGTCCTACCTTAAAAAATTCTTAATTTTGTGCAATCAAATGTAAAAGCTGTTTATATAAATTCTATATATCGTTTTTTAAGAGGGTGGTGAATTATATTTATATGGATCGGCAGGAGCCGTTTAAAAATACCAAGGTAATAATGACAGTACTTTCCAATTTGTAGCACTCAGTTTAATCAAAGCGGCTTTTTTGGGGGCATCTTAGCAAGTCATGTGCTCTCATTTACGCTCCTGCAAATATCTGGAAATTTAAAATAAAATCTTTTTTTTTGATTTCAAACTCATCTCTGTTAGTAGTCCACGTTGTCACCCTTAAGAAGGGTAGCCCTTCTTTATTTCATTTTATAAGTCGTAAAAAAGCAAATAGCCGAGTAAAGCATAAGAATATAAAAATAAGGCCATCGGGAACAACGACTTTCTCTACAGAAAAAATCTAAGCAAAGATGGAACCATAGATAACAAGTGTAGCAGTTGAAATAACCTCCCCGCTCCCACCGCAAGGAAAATAAAAATACTCCAATTGTCCTTATAAAACTCCAGTGATTTCCATTTTGGTTTCTTTTCAGATGTTGGCCTTGCAATACTGAACATGGCATTACCATTTATTTTTATTGCTTACATAGATTTTAGAATAAAAAAAGCACTTAAGAGAATCGCTCTTAAGTGCTTGATATATTTGGTGGGCCCACACAGACGAAAACAGTCCATTATCCTATTGTTTTTAATAAATTAATTATTCATAGAAAAATTCAGGATACAAAGCAGGATACACGATTCAAATGTTGTTTTTTTGATCAATCAAACTTTTTAGTACCGTTTTACTTCCCCACCTCATCTAATGGAATAACAATTATCTTTTTAATTTTGATCTCTTCCACTGAAGGACTTAAATAAATCCCAGATAAATTGTTATCTATACACATCTTAAATGTATTACCTGAAATATAACCCGAGCTTGAATAAAAATCCTCTTGATCAAGCATCGAGTTATATATCTTAAAAGCCAGTATTACAGATATCAATTTAAATTTATTAATGAACTGGTACTTTTTCCAGGTCAGATTGTTGTGCGCCCAATTCAGAACGTACTACCTGCTGCTCAAATCCAGCTCTATCTATTGCAGCCCGTTCACTACGATCCATTAAAGAGACCAAACAGCTCACTATGAATGCGAGAGGCATAGAAAATAATGCAGGATTATCGTAAGGGAAAATTGCATGTTCATAGCCAAACACACCTACCCAGACCGTTGGCGACATAGCAACAAAAACAATAGCTGAAATTATACCAGTAAATCCGCCCCAGATTGCCCCTCGGGTAGTGAGGTCTTTCCAGTACATGGCAAGGAAAAGTACAGGGAAATTTGCTGATGCAGCAATACCGAAAGTAAGGCCCATCAAGAACGCAATATTCATTTTTTCAAATAAAATACCGCAGGCAATGGCCACTATACCTAAACCTACTACAGCAAATCTGGACACCGCCATTTCCTGCTTTTCTGTAGCTGAGCCCTTTTTGATTACTTTTTGGAACAGGTCATGTGAGATAGCAGATGCACCTGCCAGCGTTAAACCTGCAACTACTGCTAAAATCGTGGCAAAGGCAACAGCGGATAGAAATCCAAGTAAAACATTACCACCCAATGCGCCGGCTAGATGAATAGCCACCATATTTGAACCGCCAATCAGTTCTCCACCCAATATCCCATCAACATAAAATGCGGGATTTGTTCCAATGACTGAAATTGCTGCAAAGCCCAAGATACATACGAGAATAAAGAAATAACCAATGTATCCAGACGCATAAAACACGGATTTACGTGCGTCTTTAGAATTTGAAACAGTAAAAAAGCGCATTAGAATATGTGGCAAACCAGCTAGTCCAAAAATCAGGCCTATTGAAGTAGATAGCGCATTTATCGGATTGGAAAGCATTGGGCCTGGTTCTAATACCTTTTGTCCTAAATTATGATTTTTTACTGCTGCTGCAGCCAAATTATCCAGACTAAAGTTAAAATATCTTAAGCACAGAAAAGTCAGTACTGTACCACCAAATAATAACAAGACAGCTTTAACAATCTGAATCCAAGTTGTTGCTAGCATACCGCCAAACATGACATAAATCAGCATCAGACATCCCACCAGCATTACGGCAATCTTATAATCGATTCCGAACAGCAATTTAATTAGCTGGCCAGCACCCACCATCTGCAAGAGCAAGTAACAGCACACAACAATTAGGGAGCCGGAAGTAGCAAGAATACGGGTTTTTGCGGGGTCTAAACGATAAGATACAATATCTGCAAATGTATATTTACCCAAATTTCTTAAACGTTCGGCCATAACAAATGTCAAAATTGGCCAGCATACAAAAAAGCCTGTGACATAAATGAAACCATCATAACCTTTAAAAAAAACCATGCTTGATACTCCAAGCAAGGTAGAGGCAGACATATAATCCCCTGCAATTGCTAACCCGTTTTGCCGAGCTGAAATCGAATTTCCTGCCGTATAAAAGTCTTCTTTAGAATGGGTTTGCCGTGCAGCTCTCCAAGTAATAATCAAGGTAATAAAAACCACTGATGCAAACATGCTTATAGCGGTCCAGTTGAGTGGGCTGTTTGTTGCTGCTTGTGTCTGGCTGCTAGAGACAATCATTATGGCGAGAAGCAAGAATTTATTCATATTGATACTCCCGCTTCAGTTCTTCCTTGATGCGATCGAAATGCTGATTTGTAATGTAAATATATATACCAGTAATGAGCCAGCTTATAATGATGACTAATGCTGCCATTGGCATTCCAACAGTAAGAACCCGATCTCCCATTGTTTGAGCAAGAAGTTGAGGATAAAAGCTAGCTATACCAATGAATAAAAAATAGATAAATAGAATGACTATACTTAACCACATGGCAAAACGATTACGCGCTCTAACCATATCCTTGAATTTCATATTTTGAATAATGGCAATTTCTACATTTTTTGACATATCAAAAATCCTTTTTTTGATGAATTCATACGGCATTTAATTGCTGAAAATAATCGTGATAGCGTTCCCTTAATTGTTTTTTACTAATTTTTCCTGTAGGTGTATGAGGTATTTCTTTGACCAAGATAGTTGCTGAAGGCAAAGCCCATTTATGCAGATAGCCCGACAAATAATGAATAATCTCCTCATGACTTATCGATTCGTTATTCTTTGCAACCGCAATTAATAAAGGACGTTCTCCCCATTTCGGATGTTCTGCTGCAATTACCGCAGCTTCATGAACTTTGTGATATCCCATTGCTGCGTTTTCAACTTCAACGCTGCTGATCCACTCTCCTCCTGATTTAATCATGTCTTTGGCGCGGTCAGTAATATGCATATAGCCATGTTTGTCTATCGTGGCTATATCTCCTGTATCAAACCAAAGGTCTTCAGCTTGTGAATGCTTCTGATCCTCAGAGCTATTGATATATTGCTGCACCACCGTATGGCCTCTTAATTCGAGAACCCCCTCCTGAATGCCGTCATGTTCAAGTACCGTTCCATCAAAATGCTTCAAACGCATTTGCAAGCCAAATATCGGCCGGCCGCATTTGATTGCCTGCTGGTCAAACTGTTCAGGTTCACGAATAAGCTGTGTCTGATTAATAGCTCCCAAAGAGCTGGTTTCTGTCATACCCCAGCCATTTTCGAGCTGAATGCCTAAATCCCGCATACTTTTGATTAATGCAAGCGGTGCGGCTGAACCGCCTGAAATAGCCCGTTTAAGATTAAGCTTTAAGTCTGGATTCTGCTGTAAATATGTTTTTATCGAGGTCCATACAGTCGGCACAGCCATAGAAATATTGACATTTTCTGCCTGCATCAGTGCCGTCATTTTCTCAGTCTGTCCTGCAAACTGGTTTGGCCAGACTATTTTTGCCCCGCACAGAATGGCATTGAAAGGCATATCCCAAGCACTGATATGATAAAGCGGAACCATAGGCATCATGGTGCTTTGCGAATGCAATCCTACCACTTCAACCATGCTTAACGTTAATGCATGCAGTACAGTACTGCGATGTGAATAAAGAACACCTTTTGGTTTTCCTGTCGTTCCAGATGTATAACATAAACCGCTGGCTTGCAATTCTGGTATATCCGGCCATTCATAGCTTTCAGGCTGAAATTGGATTAAATCTTCATAGAAACTAAACCGAAAACTGGCTTTAAGGTTTGGATCAATATCTCCTAGGACAATAATTTCCTTAAGAAATGATGAAAAGCTCGGATACAGGCTTTCTAGTAACGGCACATTCTCAGGTTCAACAATCAAAACTTCATTTTTCGCATCACAAATAATCTGCTTGATCTGCTCCGGTAACAGTTTAGGATTAATCGTATGATAAATACGCCCAGAACATGGAATGGCATAATGCAGTTCCATATGCTGATATGTATTCCAAGCCAATGTACCGACTTTGGCATTTTGAGAAATATTTAATTGATCAAGGACATGTGCGAACTGAGCCACACGTTTAAAAGCATCGCGGTAAGTATAACGATGTACACTAATACCATCTGATTTTAAGGAAACAATTTGCTGCTCAGCATGAACCATCATTGCATGCCGCATAATTGAAGTAATGTTTAAATTGCAATACATCATCAGTCCATTCATCATTATTATATCCTTGCACAATTTCCCAATTGAGTCTGAATACTAATATTGCAACTATGATGCCAATTTTTTAATCATTAATTATCAGTGACTTATGTTTTTATATTTTTTCAAAGATGAAACTGTTTTCAATTGTGAAATTCTTGGAGCTGGCAGTTAGGCTTTTAACATTTTCATCTTGCGCCATAGGGTTGTGCGGCTGATATTTAAATTTTGGGCAGCCGCATCAAGATTTCCATTGGCTGCATCTATAGCCTGCTGGATTAACTGTAATTCCTGATTTATTTTTACTTCTTTTAAGGGGTTTGCTTGTTCAGATACCAAGAAATCATAGTTTTGAAAAATTTCTGGAATGTGCTTTTCAACAATCTGCTGATTGAATATTTCTCTGTCTAATCTGCTTATCACTGCAAATCTTTCTATAATATTTTCAAGTTCCCGAATATTTCCAGGCCAATGATATTTTTGCAAAGCCTTTTTCAAGTAATCTGGCAGTGCCTCTATATCCAGATGATGCTTCCGAAGAAAATGTTTTGTTAGCGCCATGATATCGGTACGGCGCTGCTTCAGCGCTGGCACAAATACTCTTAAAATATTTAATCGATAATATAGGTCAGCTCGGAACTCACCTTTATTTACCTTCTCTTCCAGATTTGAATGAGTAGCGGCCAGAACCCGGATATTAACCTGATGACTCACGATTGAACCTAAGCGGTTAATTTGTTTTTCTTGCAGCACCCTTAAAAAACGTGTCTGAAGATGCAGGGGCATATCACCGATTTCATCTAAAAATAAGGTGCCATTATGGGCCGCCTCAATCAGTCCTACTTTTCCATTTTTCTTCGCCCCGGTAAAAGCCCCCTCTTCATAACCAAATAATTCACTTTCCAAAATGCTTTCTGGAAAAGAAGCACAGTTAATTGCAACAAAAGGCGCTTTGGCTCTTGAGCTATAATGATGAATGCTTTGTGCCAATAGTTCCTTGCCTGTGCCACTTTCACCGGTAATTAGAATCGTTGCTTCCGTTTTGGCATATTGTTTGGCCAATTCTATACTTTGAACAAAAGCTGGATCCTCAGTAATAAGGTCTGAAAAACTATAACGAATATTAAATTTTCGTGTAGAAACCTTTCTGAATTCGCTGCTGGATTTTTCAAAAGCATCTAAATCCTGCACACTAAGAATAAAGCCGTCTATATATTCATTTTTCAGTGCAGATAAATGTACGGCTAATTTTTTTGCTCCTACTGACAAAACCTGATGACTTTTCTCTACATTCAAATCCAGATTCTGGAAAATGGAATAGACCGATTTATTCAAGACTTGGGTTAGATCCAAGTTCAGTAAGGCTGTCATCGACTGATTAATAAAAAGAATATTTCCTGTGTCAGAAATACAGCAAATCCCATCCGTCAGCTGGTTAAAAATCTCATTTAATCTTTGCGTATGTTGCTTTTCCGCACGTATTTTATCTAAACGCTGCAGAGCACTATATAAATGATCTTGTAATGAATTACTGCTAATCGCCAGCTGTGCAGCCATATTCATACCTAAAGCCATTTCTACAGCAACAGGTGAACCAATTACCGCATCAAATTCTTGCTGCTGAGCCTGCTGTACAGCCTTCTTTGCAGCCAGATAAGAATCATAACTAAACTGTTGAACCTTCAGGGCGAAAACATCGGAATACTGGGTCAAATTTACACTGGAAGCATTTCCCAATAATGCAATTTTCTGATATTGCTTTAAATTTGAAATCGCCTGGATGACGTCAAAGGCTCCAGTACGTATAGTATGCAACTCAATAGGCAGCTTTCTTTGCAGATAATGGGCAGTTGCACCTGTACAGAGTAAAATTTCGCTGCCATTTTTAACAAGTTGTTGTGCCACTTCCAACACATCAGAAATATGGCATTCAACAAAACCAATTTTGTCTGACTGTACTTTTTCAATGGTCTGTTCCGCTAGGGCTCGAAAGCCATTAATAGATGGGGTTTTAATATAACTTACCAAAATATTAATTGGCTTCTGACTCAGCATGCTACTTATCTTCCTATGATATTGGTGAACAGCTGTGCCCGCAGTCCACTTTAATTTCAATGCCGGTCATTCCTCGACCCGCTTCTGATGCTAACAGTAATAATGCACCATTTAAATCTGAAAATTCCACAAATCTACGCATGGGAATTCTTTTTAAAATTGTTTGGCCAGCATCACTTTTTAAATAGTCTTCATTAATTTCGGTCACCATATATCCTGGCGCAATCGCATTCACCCGGATATTAAAACGCGCCAGTTCCACTGCCATTACCTCGGTGAGGTGCTTCAGCCCTGCTTTAGATGCGCAATAAGGTGATACACCCAAATTAATAGTTTCAGACAGTATAGAAGTGATATTAATAATTGACCCAGCGGTTTTCTGTGCTTGCATATACGATGCGACTTCTTGTGCACACATCCACGGAGCTTTTAAATTAGTCCCAACAATGGTATCCCAATCTTGATCGTTATAATCCAAAAAGCGCTTAGAATCACCTACACCCGCATTGTTAATTAATACATGAACAGGTATCTGTTTTTCCTTAAGGTCTTGCAGCATTCGCTGAACAGCTATGCGGTCATTAATATCAAAAGCATAACTATATACTTTGACCTGATACAGCTGTTCCAATTTATCTTTTAATTGCTCTAGGCGTTTTTCACGGCGCGCGCAGATCACAATATTAGCGCCCTGCTGAGCATAAAACTCAGCGATATGCTGCCCTAGCCCACTTGAGGCGCCAGTCACAATAATATTCTTATCTTTTATATTGAACATGTTTATTCATCCTTGAAAACTTAATTTTAGATTTTTCTATTCATCAACTTTTTAGCAATACTCATGCGATGAACTTCATTGGCACCATCATATATTCTGAATCCACGTGCATCTTTGAAAATTTTACAGACGAGATTTTCATCTGTGATGGCTTGCCCACCCAATATCTGCAAGCTGCGATCAATAATTTTCCAGATATTTTCAGAACTAATCACCTTAACTAGGCTGGATTCATAATTCGCCTTGTCATTCATATCCAGAACCTGTGCACAATAATGGATGGACAAACGTGTAGTTAAAAGATCCTGTTCATTATCAGCCAACATAAAACCGACGCCTTGATGATCACCTAGACGCTGCCCAAAAGACTGCCTTTCTCTAGCATATTCAGTAGCTATATCATGTGCACGGCGCGCCTGCCCTAACCAGCGCATACAATGGGTTAAACGTGCCGGTGCAAGCCTAACCTGAGCATATTTAAATCCTTTACCTGTTTCACCTAATACATTTTCTTTGGGAATCCTTAAATTCTCAAAGCGGAGTATTCCATGCCCCCCTGCAAAGCAGGAATCCATAGCATTCATATTTTTTTCAAGAATAAAGCCATCAGCAGAGGTATCCGTGAGAAACATGGAAGCAGAGCCATCTTCCATTTTTGCCATAATAATGGCGACTTCAGCCCCGTCTGCTCCAGTAATCAGCCATTTTCTTCCATTGATAATATAATCATTACCGTCCTGTACAGCGGTGGTAAGCAGCATTGAAGGGTCAGAGCCTGCACCAGGCGCTGGTTCAGTCATTGCAAAACAAGAACGGATTTTCCCTTCTACCATCGGCTGCAACCACCGCTTTTTTTGTGATTCATTTGCCACAATATCCATGAGATGGATATTGCCTTCATCTGGCGCATGAATATTCATGGCAATGGGGCCAAGCGGTGAATAGCCCGCCTCTTCAAAGGCAACAGCTTTCTGCAAATGTGTCCAGCCTTGACCACCCATTTCTAAGCTTGCGTGAGGTGTCAGCAAATTATATTGTCTGGCTTTTTCAATTAGTTCTACGCGCAATTCATTACTTGGGCCATGGCTATCCTGACGAAGATCATTCTCAAAAGGTTTTATTTCATGTTCAATAAAATGACGTACTTTTTGCTGCAGTTCGATCAAATCCTGAGATAATGTTTTCATGCTACTTCCCCTTTCAATCCGTTTGATTTTTTAAATCCATTTGCTTTCATGTACATTTCATAGACATGATCTAAAGCATTTCCAGATTCGTTGATCTTTAATATGTTATGAGCAGTGAAATTCTGCAGTAAGATACGGGTTTCTTGGATTTTCTGATCCTCAATATAGAAATCTACAATATTCAAACATGCATAATTTTGTTCCTGAACCTGAACATCTTGGCCCTTTAAGCCATATATCCAGTTCAGTACGATTCGATTCACAGCATCATGTGAAGAAACAAGAATATGCTGATGCTTTGCTTGAAATTCCTGCAACAGCATTGCCTCAAACCAGTGGGTTATACGTTGTTCAAAGGAAGACCATGCCTCGCCTAGTAAAAAATCTTTTAATGCATATTTTTTCGGGTAATATGCTTTTCTGATTAAAATTTCAGCCTGGTCATCAGGAATATTCTTGAGACGTCCTGATTTAATTTCCCTAATCTCATCAAAGGAATGAATTATTGGATTCTTTTGGGCAGAAGATAGAATCTCGGCCGTTTGGATAGAGCGCGGCATAGTTGAAGAAAAAATCTGATCCATCTGAATTGCTTTTAATTGTTCAGCAAGCAACTGTATTTGCTGTTCACCCTGCGTGGATAAAGCAGCATATTTGGGATTAACAGGTTGATGTTGTTCGTCAAAATATTGAACATGTCCATGCCGAACCAGATAAAGCCTTATATATTTCATAATTTAACCTGCTTTAATTATTTCCAGCTCCAGTTGATTCAGCTGCTCCAAGACTGCAAGTGCCTGCATATCGAAATTTTCCCTCATCTCAACACATAACTGGTCAGCACTCTGAACTACATTAGTGATAGGAAAATGAAAATAATTCTGATAAATATCCAGCTGTTTTTGCTCTTGTTCTGACTGAGATTCAATATAATTTTTTAAGATTTGAAAACTGCGCTGCAGCATTAATAAGCTGTACTTTGACTCAGGATGCTTTAATTGCAGTTCATGCTTTAACAGTGATTGTCCCGCTTCAATAAGCTGTATAATTCTTTCCTGATTCATTCTTTATCACCAATTATGTCGAGAATATTTTTTTCTAATTGAGGCACTAAAAACGCTGTTAGCGCTAATTCCAGAGAAGGACGCGCATTACTCAGATTCCGGTTGGCTTGCTGTATCGCAATAATTGCCCAACGGACATGCGATAAAACATGCCAAAATTTCAGCTCAAACTCTGGAATATAAATATCCGAAACTTGGGAATAAGCCTGCATAAAATCTTTATAAGAACCGATCCCACCGGCGACCTGAGCTTCTTTTCCAAATCTCCAGCATTTTGAAGTGAACCAGCCAATATCTTCCCGGCGATCTCCCCAATGGGTAAATTCCCAATCCAGAATGCCGGAGACATGATCATGATCAATCATGATATTTCCCGTGCGGTAATCACCGTGAACAATAACCAAATCATCTGTTTCTGGCTGCTCCTGCTTCATCCAGCTAAGAGCAAACTCAAGTATCGGCCGAGGCTCTCTTAATTTAAGAAGTTGCTCATGAAGATCTTCTGTAAGTTGATTTAAATAATTTTCTTTTGGAGGCTTCTGAATGATTCTTTCAATTTCTGGATCAGATTCTATTAAATGAATAGCGGCAAGTTTATGCCCAATATCTTGCAGAATCTTACATTGCAAGTCTGGTTGATTAAGGCGGACTAATTTATGACCTTCGGCAACCCCAGAAATTTTATTCATCACAAAAAATTCACTATTAAGAAAATTATCTTTTTTTTCAAATAATAGAGGTTGAGGCACACAAATATTCAGTTCATATAAACGTTTTAATAACTCATATTCTTGTTGACGGCCAGAACTTGCATCTACCACTGTAGCCGCATTCTTTCTTAACACAATTTCATAATCTTCTTGATCTAATTTGCCAGAAATAGCCCAATTTTCCTGAATCGCTCCTCCGCTAAGCTTTTTTATATTCATCGGTAAATCAGTTGTAAAATTGAGATGCTTTTCTAAAAGATTTCTCAAATTTTGAAGTTGTAAACCATCCATAGAAACTCTCCTTTTACTTCTAATTCAGCAAGGAGCATGCCATTTAAATTTAATATAAAATACAATAACTTAAACATATTCTATGGATTTCAATTTTGAAATAACGTTCCAAGAATGAAATTTTCAAGATTTATTATTTGCTTATTAGTAAAATATTGGAATCACCTTACCTGATTAAGAATATGATTAGATGGCAATTTATAAAATAAATTAGTATTCAGATTCTAAAATTCTTATATGATAAACTTGATGTAAAATCATTGTGAACCGTACTGGGTTTGTCGGAGAGTCAATATTCTGAGAGACTATCCCGATGACAAAATTAAAATATACCCCTGAAATCAGAGAAAGAGCGGTTCAATTATTGATTGAATCTGAAAAAGATT
>NZ_JACSPT010000023.1 GCF_014837015.1 Acinetobacter pecorum | reverse complement strand
GAAATTGCAAAAGTGCATATTCTAAAAGCGGACATTTTTACTTTGGAGAAACCGGACATTTCTATTTTGGGCTTACAATTTTGACTTCGCATAAGGTGTATTATGTTAATTTTAGGAAAACTAAACTCACTCAGACTTAAAATAATAAAATCCATTCAAGAGAAAAATAATGCAGAAAAAGATAATGGTCTCTTTATGTTTGGTTCTTCTCACAGGATGTTTTCAGCGAGAGAAACCTATGTTTCCAAAAGAGGGAAATATTGAGACATGGAAGCAAAATGATCATTTAGTTGTGAAAGCTAAACTTGGTCCAAGGAGAGAACATGTTGATACAGGTTGTAAAAGATGTGAAGCAGAGTTTTATCAACCAGAACATGAACAATATATTGGTCAGTTTCCAATAGATTATGTACCTGAAAAATTTCCAAAAATTAGTGTAGTAGAAGCGGAAAGTCTGCCATTCCCTTATTCTAATGGACAACTTGAGTTTGACTTAATGCTCAATGGCTCAACTGCACAGGCAACAGATCGAACGATAAATAGTGATCAAGGATTAGATCATCCAGATCAAGTAAAAGTTAGACTGCTAAATACAAGGCTTGATGGTAGAACAAGTGATGTAATTAATTACAGGTTGAAAAATAAACCGAATGATTTTAATGCAGAAAATTCAAATAAGTATGGTATGCAATGTTGGCGTAATCAATCAACAGATAGTTTGCGATGCTATGGACAATCAAAACATAAAGTAGACGTGGGTGTTCTTTTTAAGAATATGGGTGGGGATCAAAGTAATTGGGTGTTGGCAGAATCATGGGAGCCTTTATATGGGGGGATTACAATAGAGTGGAGTATAGATAAACGTAATTTGCATAGATGGAAAGAGGTGGATGCTGCAATTTGGAGACTTTTAGACACATGGAATGTATCTCCAATTTCGGATTCAAGCCAGTAAAATAGTCATCACTATCTTTTATTTAACATAATAGCGATTATGCGAAATGCATTTTTAAATAATGTTATTTATCAAATATTTAACTCAATAAATCCAAAACCCAAAAGATCAAAAAACATACGTTTTAATAACTAGTGTGTTTTTTGATCAACTTTGTAATGTTTCGCCAATAAAATTGATTGTTTTTTGATCAAATCGAGGATTTTTTCAATGTTCCCGGTCTTCCCAGGGCAAAAACTATCCCCAATTTCTGGGGATAACATTTAGACATATATTATGCATATCTTAGTAAAAATTAATCTCGACCTTTGCATCTATTTATTCATTATATTTTTAAACTATTTAATGAGCAATTTTAAACATCAAGGTAAATTCCCTCATTAGCTTCTTCTGCCTTCCCCCAATGACTTGGAGAAAGACAGAACCTGATTTTTAAGCACTACGCCTTAAACCTTCAAGTCGCAGTGAGTCAGTCATATTTAACAACATCTGTTCGGTTTTAGCCCAACCCAGACATCCATCAGTGATTGATTGACCATAAGTCATTTGCTCAGAGATTTTCTGATTTCCATCGACCAGATGACTTTCAAGCATTACACCGCGAACCTTGGTGTGTAAACGTTCTGCCAGGATCTGTTTCAGCACTTCAGGTTGTAGCATCGGATTTTTTGAGCTGTTGCCATGACTACAGTCAATCACCAGTGCCGGCAATTCCATCTGATGTTTTGCCTGTATTTTCTCGATTTCAGCCAGCTGGTAATTAGGTCCACTATTTGAACCACGTAAAATTAAATGCGCTTTAGGATTACCTTGAGAATGTAAAATACATGGCAAACCGGACTGGCTCATACCCAGGAATTGATGCGGATGAGAGGCAGACTGAATAGCATCTAGGGCAATCTGGATCGAACCATCAGTACCATTTTTGAAACCAATGCTATATGGCATATGACTTGAGATTTCACGGTGAATTTGTGATTCGCTGGTACGTGCTCCAATCGCGCCCCAAGCCAGCAGATCATCGAAATAAGCGGTTGCCATCGGGCTGAGAATTTCCGAAGCGATTGGCAGACCCATTTCAATAATTTTAAGATATAAGTCACGGGATTTTTCCAGACCCAGTTGCATATTGGATGAACCATCCAGATTCGGATCGTAAAGGAAACCTTTCCAGCCTACCGTAGTCCGCGGTTTTTCAATATAAGTACGCATGACCAGAAAAATCTGATCAGAAACCTGAGTTTGTAGCTGTTTTAATTTTTTTGCATATTCTAGCGCGCAAGCTTCATCATGAATGGAACATGGGCCTGTAATCACCATTAATCGATGATCTCTGCCTTCTAATATATTTTGAACAGTTTGACGATGTTCAGCGACCTGGCTAGCTAATTGTGGAGACAGTGGCAATTGCTGCTTAAGTTGCTGGGGTAAAGTTAAAATGCTTTCAGCGTGATGTTGTTGTGATGTATTTGGGGTATTCATGACTTTAATCCTGGGACTGTAAAGCAGTCCAAACTTTTATTTGAGCGTTATGGGTCTAATCGAAACTGTTTTGAGGGTCATTAGCTGACTAAAATAAGACCAATAAAAGCTATTAAAGTATGAATAGTTAAATGTTGTCATGATTGTCTCCAAAATATTCTTAAAAATTAAAGGCATAAAAAAACCTGATCAGGGTTGCCGATCAGGTATAAACTGGTGGGCAACCTTTTCATTGCCCAAACGCATTCAGGCAATTATCTAAACTGCCAGAAATAAAAATATGCGTTTGAAATGAGAGGTTGCGTTAACATATTATGTCTTTCATAAAATATGAATCTGAAATTAAAATACGCGCTCTAGGATCATTTGACAAGTATTAAATATAAAAAAATATTTATTAACTTTTCTACTTTTTTTTATGATTTTATCACACAGTTAAATATATCAATAAAAATGGCAAAACCCACAGAAATGTAGATTTTGCCAACAGTACTTCACTTCATTTTCATGAAGATGAATAATTAACGTGAAACACGATTCCAGGCATCACGTACTGCAAATTTCGCCTGTTCCCAGTTTAAACGAGATTCGCCTTTCATTTGTTCCCATTTTAATTTCAGATCTGGTTCTGCATCTTCAAAACGGGTGTGGGCATCATAGCTGCTACGGTTT
Organism: Acinetobacter pecorum; assembly: GCF_014837015.1. GTDB lineage: Bacteria > Pseudomonadota > Gammaproteobacteria > Pseudomonadales > Moraxellaceae > Acinetobacter > Acinetobacter pecorum. The sequence continues at coordinate 41,517 of NZ_JACSPT010000023.1, read as the reverse complement.
TCATAACCTACGCGGTAAGCAGTATCGTAATCACGGTCATAATCCAGATCGCTGTATGTGGTACGGGCATCTGAATAGTATGGGGTATTTACAGAATTATCACGCCAGTAAGCCTGTTCTTCGGTTGGATTTACTGCTTCGCCTATACCTTTACCGGCCAGACCACCGACCACAGCACCCACAACACCACCTACAGCAGCACCAACAGGACCACCTGCTGCACCAACTGCTACGCCTGCGGCTGCACCGCCTGCAGCACCCAAACCTGTTCCTACAGGATGTGCACCAGGTTCACCAGTAATCGGATCTGCATTTAAATCGTCGCGGACATCTTTTGGAGAGTTCTTAATAACATCACGATCAAAATTATCATTCGACATAAAACTTATCCTTATTTTTTAAAATGGTTTCAATCACGTATGTTGATACGTTCTATTTAATATAAACATCTGGAATGTAATGACCTTAGTTTGCTTGTGTTCTTTGGGTGAGTCTGTGTGATGCTTTAATGCACTAATGTATCCTGAATCAAGTGAAATCCGCATAAAAAAAGACCGGTTTAATACCGGTCTTTTTTTATCTTAAGCCTACGATAATCATTTATTCAAAATGAATAACCGTACGGATTGATTTACCTTCATGCATCAGGTCAAAAGCTTCATTGATCTGATCTAATGGCATGGTATGAGTTACAAAAGGTTCAAGCTGAATTTCACCTTTCATTGACTGCTCTACCATTCCCGGTAATTGTGAACGGCCTTTCACGCCCCCAAAAGCGGTACCCATCCATTTACGCCCTGTGACTAACTGGAATGGACGGGTTGAAATTTCTTTACCCGCACCGGCTACGCCAATAATCACCGACTGGCCCCAGCCACGGTGCGCGCATTCCAGTGCTGAACGCATCACATCCACATTACCGATACATTCGAATGAATGGTCTACACCCCAACCGGTCATTTCGACGATCACTTGCTGGATTGGCTGATCATAGTCTTTTGGATTCAAGAAATCTGTCGCACCAAACTGTTTTGCCAGTTCAAACTTATCTGGATTGGTATCTACCACAATAATACGGCCGGCTTTTGCCTGGCGGGCGCCCTGTACCACAGCAAGACCAATACCGCCTAAACCAAATACAGCAACACTGTCACCTTCCTGTACTTTGGCAGTGTTATGGACAGCACCAATGCCTGTCGTCACGCCACAGCCCAGCAGGCAGACATGCTCATGGTTAGCTTCAGGATTAATTTTTGCCAAGGATACTTCAGCAACTACGGTATATTCAGAGAATGTTGAACAGCCCATGTAATGGTAGATTGGCTCGCCGTTATAAGAAAAACGCGTAGTTCCATCTGGCATGACACCTTTACCTTGGGTCGCCCGTACAGCAACACACAGGTTGGTTTTTCCAGATTTACAGAACAAGCACTCACCACATTCAGCAGTATAAAGTGGAATTACGTGATCACCTGGTTTCAGACTGGTGACACCTTCACCCACTTCAACCACTACACCTGCACCTTCATGACCCAGGATTGCAGGAAATACACCTTCAGGGTCTTCACCAGACAAGGTAAATGCATCGGTATGACACACACCTGTATGGCTAATTTTCACCAGTACTTCACCTGCTTTTGGTGGAGCAACATCCACCTCAACAATCTCTAAGGGTTGGCCCGGACCAAACGCAACCGCTGCACGTGATTTCATGTAAAACTATCCTTTTTTTGCTGGTTTACAGATGACTAACAGTAACCTCTTTCTATTCGTAGATTCAACTATTAACATCGGGAGTTAAGGAATAAAAAATCCTATAATCAATGGAAGATCAATGACTAAACCTTCACCGTTTATCTGTTTAAGTGTTTTTACTTTAACCCTCATGATTTCTGGCTGCGAACTGGCTCCCAACACTGCCAAAGATGCAGAAATTACTCCAGCCCAACCCGCGCAATGGATAGAGGGTCAATTTTCAAAACAGCAGATTCATGAAGGGAAAACTGCTTTTTTACCCTTATATGACGGCTTTATAAGCATGGCGGCACGCCTGTACCTGATTAATAAGGCCCATCACCATCTTGATCTGCAATATTATATCTGGAAAGATGATTATATCGGTAACATGATGTTGGCCCAACTGTTAAAAGCTGCGGAGCGTGGAGTCAAGGTACGGTTACAGATTGATGATCAGAATGGTACGCAGCTAGATGACAAATTGCTGGCCCTAAGCCAGCATCCAAATATTCAGGTAAAGCTTTTTAATCCCTATAAATTTCGTAAATTACGTGCACTTGATTATGGTTTCCGGATGAAACAGGTTAATCATCGCATGCATAATAAACTGATCATTGCTGATGGAACTGCAGCAGTGACTGGTGGTCGTAATATCAGCAGTGAATACTTTGATGCCAGTGAAGATTTCCAGTTTACCGATGTCGATATCTTTTTTACAGGTCAAAGCGTAAATGCTGCGAATCAGACCTTTATCAAGTTCTGGAATGATGATCTTAGTTATAATCTTCAGCAGGTGCTAAATGATGCAGGCAATCCTGAAATGCTCAAAAAACTCAAAACTGAGTTTGCGCGCGAAGATGTTGATGAAACTGAATTAAAACGCCGGGTAGGAATAGCCGAGAAACAAGTCGAACAGCAATTGAAAAAACAGCCCGTTCACTGGGCACCTGCTTATTTCGTCGCGGATACTCCCGCTAAAGCACGTCCCCATGCAAAAAATGGCGATTATATTTATACTCATATGCTCGAACTCATGGGTGAGCCCAAAAAACATCTGGAACTGGTGTCTTCATATTTCATTCCAACACAAGAAGGCACCGACTATTTAACTCATCGTGCTCAACAAGGCGTCAAAATCAGAATCCTGACCAACTCTTTTCAGGCCAATGATGTGGCTCTGGTATATGCCTATTATCAACAATATCGTCAGCAGTTACTACAAAACGGCATCGAACTCTGGGAATTTAAACCTTATATTATCCGGCCTGAACGTACCTGGTATGAAGTCATGACTGGAAATATTATTCCGGCAAAGAATAAAAATAGCTCAAGTTTGCATGCCAAATTCTTTGATCTGGATGGCATGGTATTTATTGGTTCCTTCAATTTTGATCCGCGTTCAGCTTTTTTGAATACTGAAGTCGGCCTCGTGATCCAGTCGGAAGATTTCCAGAAGGAAATTACTTACGCAATGGATCAGTATTTGCCACGTATCGCTTATCAGCTCAAGCTGAATGAAAAAAATGAAATCATTTGGCTGGAATATCAAAAAGATGGTCGTATCATTCAACATTTACATGATCCAGACACTACAAAATTCCAGCGCTTCATGATGAATCTTGTGACCAAATTTCCAGGCGAATGGTTAATGTAATGACAAAAAAATTACGTTTTAATTACACAAATTATTTTAATGATTAAAAATCATAAATGAAATTTCATTTTTTGAGTAATCTCCTTCTTATCATTCCAGTCTATTCCCTGTGGGAGGAGAGATTTTCAATATTAATTAAATTCTTATACTTATATTTATTAGTTTTTTTCTTATACATTAATCAGCTCAATCACGACAAAGCTTTTACCTCCTCCCTCGATTGCTTTAAAATTACACTTTTCCAATCTTTTGCGATTATTCGCCCTCACTCCCATGCAATTTTTTGATTTAAGTCGCCAGTTTAAGTTTAGTGACATTCTGACGCCTGTTAAAACTCTCCATGATTTATCCCAGCAAGAGTGGTATCTGGCCAAGATTCGGGTTGAACATGACTGTCTGTCTGAATCCGATACAGTCGAGGGTCAGGTAGTTTTAAAATCGAATGAAAATATCCAGCTCGAACTGGAATGGCTGATTCAGGATAATGGCTATGAGTTACAGGTTTTATTTAAAGGTGTAGAAACTGAAGCTACTGATGAGGCTGGCATTATATTAAAAGGTGCTCAACTGGTCGATGAACAGCAGCAAGTGCTCTCTGCACAAGCTTTGAGCTTATGGATTGATGGTAGTTTATTACCGATGTTACCTGAAATCCGCCGGGAGATTAAAGCACGTTTAAACTTGTGGGATTATGTCGAATACGATGGCTAATCGCCTGCTCCCATTTTTCAAAGAGCCATTTGGCTCTTTTTTTATAATCTGAAACATATTTTAGATTGGTAAAGCTACCTGTGTTCAAGGTTTTTTCAGACAATGCTATATGGAAAAATTTACTATAAGCTTTATAAAAAATAATAAGAGAATCAATACATGATTTCTGATAGTGAATGGCAACAGATTCGCCAGATCGTTGCTGATGCACAACGTGCTGCCATGCATTGCTCTATTGCAACAGTCAATTCCAAAGGCTTTCCTAGTATTACCCCGATTGGAACGGTATTTTTAAATCAAAAGACCAGTATAGGTTTCTTCTTTGATACCTATTCCACTACCTTTACTGAAAATTTACAGCATCAGCCACTGGCCTGCATACAGGCTGTGAATACTAGTAAACTGTTTTGGTTGAATGCGCTGCTCAAGGGTAAATTCAAACGTTATCCAGGAGTACGTTTGTATGCAGAAATTGGCCCTTTACGTTCAGCCACATCTGAAGAAATACAGCAGGTGGAATCTCGTATTCGAGTTTTAAAATGGACTAAAGGCAGTCAGTTAATCTGGTCCAACTTTCATCATGTTCGGGATATTCAAATTCATAGCTATCGTTGGGTCGAATATCCAAATATGTGAATAATAAAAACCAAGTTACTAAGCATAAGTTAATTTCATATTTACAGTTTTAAACTTTTCTAGCTATTTTCATCTGAATATTGAATTAAATATTAAATCAGCCCCACATGCTTAAACATCAATCTGTAACTTTCGGCTTTTTTCTCTAAAGAAACCGGATAAGCGCGGGAAGATGAAGGCATACGATATAAATACAGATCACGTCCGGCAAAATGAGCCTGACTTGGTTGACCAATGCTCGGTTTGACCGTACCTTCCGGCATGGACAACATCATAGTATCTGTAGCCTTATCTCCAGTAGTCATAATATGATTGCACTGCGGCATTTGACTAAGCAGTTGCTCGATATTGGTGGGCACGACAATTTCCAGAAATTTGTCTGAAGCATTACCTTTTAAACGCCGGATCTGATAACCACTGTCAAAGATTGCAATTCCCCTTTCTTTCAAAAACTCCCGGATTAAATTTTCCTTAAACTTTTTGTTGGATAGATCTAAAAAATAATCTTTATTATTAAAAAAAATCAGTCCAAAAATCCGCCACATATCATTTTGATAGTTTGGATAATAAAAATTCATTTTCCAGCGTGTGGCAGGTGGCGGAAAACTACCCAACATCAGCAATTTGGCATTGGGCGGTAAAAATGGCGGTAACGGATGGGTTTCAATATCGGACATAGGATTAACTAAATTGAGAGATTTTTACTATTTTAGAATGCCTTCTGAATCTTGCCAGCCACTTCTTGTCCCCAAAGTGTATAAACTTCCTTACTCGGGTGAAAACCATCTGCAGCCATTTGTAAATTCATGGCACGGTATTTTTCAATATCGTATTCAATCCATTGCATATTTACCTGCTGATTTACAAATTTTTCCAGTTGCAGATTCATCTGTTTGGCATATTGGCCAAATAACCAGGCTAAAGGATTAGGCAGTGCCGGGAACATATTCATGGGGGGAACACCGGCAGCAATAACCAGCTTCGGACTAAATTTTTGCTGGATTTTGCTATAAAGTTGTTGCTGTTTCTGAATCCAGACTTCTGCAGACATGAGCCTAGTTACATCATTGACCCCAACTGAAGTAACAATTACATTATAATGCTGGACTTCCATCTGGTCCAAAGTACGCAGTACATTCGAGGTGGTATCACCGGTTTTGGCTTGCAACTTCCATTCAACCTGAAAGTCATTTTTCAGTTCATGCAGAATTGCACCCAGTAATGCATCATCCTGATGTTCTACGCCTACGCCTGCTGCCGCGGAATCTCCTAAAATGAGCAGAGACAGTTTTTTGCCTGTTCCGATTTTTCCTTTACGCGCACCTTCAGGTTCCGGAAGCCTTAAGGTATTTTTCTTAACGCGACTACCTTGAATGACAAGTGCAGGAATCAAGGCAATGGTGGCGGCTTTCAGCAACATAGCGGGCTATTTTATATAGAGATATATTTGATTTTACCTGAGTTTGTTCTTTTGAACTATTTCCTCAGCAGTCACTTTAGATGAATAATCACCTAAATTTGACTGAGATAGGATTCTTGCAAAATATAGGCTTAGATATCTTTATCTTATCTTCGATAAATAATAAAAAATCCCGCTAAAAAGCAGGATTTTTACAAGCTCACTTATCAGATTTTATAATCATTCCAGCGATTCATACGCTTGAAGGTTCCAACATCATTGAAACGTACACCTACTTCTTTCATCACTTTATGCGCCGTTTTGGATGTCAGTTGACGGATATAAAATGGCTCCTTGACCACAAAATGATGAATGGCATGAGTTGAACCAAAATTACAGCAGAATAACTGGAACGGAACCATCCACCATGGATTGAGTACCTGGGTTTGTTTGATCACATCACGTGGATCAATATCGCCATAATAATGCATATTTGAACTGACAAACTGCAAGCTAAAAGAACGGATAAAGTTCGGAATCACCCAGATGACTGCCAGCAGATTTACGATCGGCATAGCATCGACAATGCCTTGCGACCAAAGCATCTCATAACCGAACAGTGGTGTAACTGCATTTAAACCATGAAAGACCACAAACAGATAGCACAATCCATAATAAATAATGCTGAGTGGCAAAAAGCCGAGTAACTGGGAGATCATGGCAATTTTACGTTCTTTTTCAGGCTGTTTTTCCAGAAAAAGATGAATCATTTTAAACATCTGAAATGGACGCAGATACACTGACATTAACTGGTCACTAATCACCAGAATTCGGTGAATGCCCCAAGGCATACCATTACTGATGCCACGTTCTTCCAGGTCATGTTCAGTGCCTGAATATTTATGATGATGCAAATGTAAACGACGACGTGCCCAGGGACTAATCGTGTTTGGACGCGCCAGCCAGACAAGTGCCAGCATCAGATGATGGGCCCAAGGCGTTTTCTTGAAATACATATAATGAATCAGGTCATGTTCCAATTCATGCGTTAAAGATGCAAAAATCGCGATTAAAGGAATGGTAAACCATGCTGAGAGATAACCCGTTCCATATGCTACTGCGCATGTAATCATACCTGCCCACGCCAAGCCTAGAATACTTGCACCGATAAAATTCTGATGTTTAAGTATGGGATAACGAGCACGCACCTCTTCCCCAGCCTGAATAACGATACTTCTAACCTTGGAGATTCGCTGCTGGTCAGTCATATCGGAAGATGTAGACATATGGACAACCTTTGATTTTTGAACAGTTGTACATTAAAGGAAATTCTAGAAAAAAGAAGTTATCTTTCCACTTTTGAAGCGAGTATGTCTAAGTTTTGGACAGTTGAGATAATTCTTTAAATTGGAGGGAATTATGAAAATTGAGAGATTATCTTTTTCATGAAATCAACAGTCAAAATTAGTCGAATTAACTGGTCATTAATCATTAAAGTTTTTTAAGGTTTGGCTGTAATATCGTTATCATAAAAAGAGAAGCATTCTCGCTTCTCTTTTTAAATATCTAAAATTGCTTTTAGCCCAATTTATTTACCAGTTTAAGTGGTAATACTTTCATGGCTAGACCAAGTGGCAACCAAGGCCATTTCGGTACATAGGCTTTAACTGGCGCTTTTTCAATTTCTGCTGCCAATAAACGTGAACCAGTTTTCTCATCTACTTCAAAAGGTAGCTTTTTCGCCCCCTCATTGATTTCAGTCCGAATATATCCTGGGAAAATGGTGGTCACTTTTATTGGCGTATCGATCAATTCAGCTCGAATGCCTTCCGCTAAATGAGCCACGCCGGCCTTACTTGCGCCATAAGCCGTTAAATGTTTTGGCATACCACGCATGGCACTCATGGATGAGATCATGACCAGATGGCCAGAGTTTTGGGCGCGGAAAATTTCCACTGCAGCTTCACATTGTGCCAATGCCGAAATAAAGTTGGTTTCAACCGTGGCTTTATTGATAGCAAAATTACCTTTACCAATCCGGCGACCTTCACCCACACCTGCATTCACGATAATCCGGTCAATGGTGCCGAAGTCTTCTTTAAAAGCGCGCAAAACTTCAAAAACCTGATCGTAATCGGTGACATCCAGTGTTTTGGCAATGACTTTAATATTATATTGGCTTTCCAGTTCCTGCTTTAAGGTTTCCAGACGATCCAGGCGACGTGCACAAATCGCCAGGTTATAGCCTTTCTTGGCAAATTCACGTGCCATACCGGCACCGATCCCTGAACTTGCACCGGTAATTAAAATTGTTTTAGCCATGGGTTTATCCTATTCCTTTATTTTTTTACAGTAGTATTCGATATGATTTAGATCCAGGTCAGCAATTCCGGATGCTGTGCCTTGATAAAATGATGTTCATTTAAACTGAGTAGTTGTGGTTCATTACCTACCAGCCGCAGTGTCGTAATACTGGTATTGGTAATCGCCCAGTTCAAAGCAAAGGTTTTTTCTGGGCTAAGGCCCAAAATTTTGCCTACAGCCACAGAAATCACGCCACCTGAGGTATAAACGACTGCATAACGTGGGCGGCTTTTGGCCAGCTGGTCACACAGATTTTGCAAACCGGTTTCCACACGGTCTTTAAAATTCGGCCAGGATTCATCATATTCATGGTGGTAATCATCGCCGGTCCAACGTGCAATCGCACCGGTAAAAATTTTGCTGAGGTAATCCCGAGGATTTGCATGCTCTGACACGTCCTGTTTGAGCAATTCAGGCTGATTAAAACGCGGTTCATAACGTGCAAATACCTGCTGATGATTAAATTCATTCCAGGCACTATCCGTCAGAATCTCACTTTCCGGAAAACATTCTTCCAGAGATAATTTTGCTGTCTGTTGATGACGCTGCATGGAGCCTGCAACCACATAAGGTGCTTCTTTCAGAATTTCATCAAAATAGCGGCCCAAAAGCTTTGCCTGTAACTCGCCATTGGGCGAAAGCTGATCATAACTTTCTGCGCCAAAAGAGGCTTGGCCATGCCGGATCAGGTAAATAGTGGTCATTTTGGCATTATCTCTTTAAATTTCAGAATATATTTCTGTGCGATCTCATTAGCTTCCAGTTTTTGGCTGCCAATCAGTTTTAAAGCACGAATATGCAAGGCATGAATTATCACCCAGAAATCCTTAAAGGCCGGATTATTGGTTTGTTTGTGGTAATAACGATAATAAATCTGCTGGGCGATGACCGCGAGGCGGAATACACCAAACACCTCATAAAATGTCCAGTTCTCAGGCTGCAAACCGGTTTTTTCAAGATAGTAATCTACGACCTCTTTACGGGTAAACATACCTTTTAGATTGGTTGGCTGACGACGAGTCGCTTTAAAAATGGCATTATCGGTATCTTCTACCCAATAGGCCAAGGCAGAACCCAGATCCATCAGCGGATCGCCGAGAGTGGCCATTTCCCAGTCCAGTACACCAATCACTTCAGTCGGATTCTCTGGATCCAGAATGAGATTGTCAAAACGCCAGTCATTATGAATGACGCAGGTTTTAGAGTCGGAAGGAATATTTTCATTAAGCCAGTTGCGTACATATTTAAAAGATGGAACATTTATGGTCTTGGCTTTCTCATAACGATTATCCCAACCTTCTACCTGACGGCGGCAATAACCCTCACCTTTGCCCAACTTTTCCAGCTCGGTGCCTGTATAAGGAACCTGATGCAATTCGATCAGTTTATCAATCATATTGATACATAATGTCCGAATATCAGACTCAGTCAGTTGCAATTCAGGTGGCATTTTGGCGCGTGGAATAATGCCTTCGATGCGTTTCATCACATAGAAGTCACAGCCAATCACCGATTCATCCTGACAAAGCGCGACCATTTCAGGTACGACCGGATAGTACCCAGCCAAAGCTTTCTGCACATGATATTCACGTGCCATATCATGGGCTGATTTGGCTTTGGTGCCTTGTGGCGGGCGACGTAAAATTAGATCGGCATTGGCATACTTTAGACGATAGGTCCAGTTTGAAGCCCCACCTGAATATTGAGTCACTTCAACGGGGCTTTCAACATTGTTACCGTTTTGGATTAACCATTCGGTAATGGCCTGTACATCCAGTTCTTCACCTTGACGAACTCTTCCACCAACATCAATAACCGCCATAATGTTTCCTCAAAATTTTTTAATACGTTTCAATCTTCTTGTTAAAAAACCAGATTACTTTTTGCGACGAGTACTGTAGCCACGTTTTGCCAGTTCCAGTTTGGCAATCATGCCTTTATGCACTTCATCCGGGCCATCGGCCAGACGTAAGGCACGTGCCTGAGCAAAGAATCCTGTCAATGGCGTATCCCGAGAGACTCCGGCACCGCCGTGGATCTGGATCGCCATATCGACCACTTTTTCCAGCACACTTGGCGCAACGACTTTAATTGCAGAAATTTCAGTCAATGCAGCCATATTCCCTAAAGTATCCATTTTATAGGCAGCATACAAGGTCAAAAGACGCGCCTGATCAATTGCAACCCGTGCTTCCGCGACACGCTCCAGGTTGCCGCCAAGTTTTAAAATCTCTTTGCCAAATGCGCTGCGGCTCATACCACGGTCTATCATCAACTCCAAAGATTTTTCCGCCGCACCAATACAGCGCATGCAATGATGAATACGACCTGGTCCTAAGCGACCTTGAGCAATTTCAAAGCCCTGACCGGCACCACCAATAAAATTTGAAACAGGGACACGGACATTATCAAAACTGATTTCGCCGTGGCCATGTGGTGCATCATAGTCACCAAACACTGGCAGCATACGTTCGATTTTAACGCCGGCAGTATCTACCGGAACCAGAACCATCGAATGCTGATGATGACGGTCTTTTGTTTCATTTGGAGTATGCGCCATAAAAATAATGATTTTAGCATTCGGATCACCCAGACCTGATGACCACCATTTACGACCATTCAGAACAATCTCATCACCTTGAATTACCGCCGTTGCCTGCATATTGGTGGCATCACTGGATGCAACTGCAGGTTCAGTCATACAAAAGACCGAACGGATTTTTCCTTCTAAAAGTGGCATCAACCATTGCTGTTTCTGTTCTTCAGAACCATAACGCCATAAAACTTCCATATTGCCGCTATCAGGCGCATTACAGTTAAATACCGTTGGCGCAATCAGGCTACGGCCGGAAAGTTCCGCGATATGTGCATATTCCTGAACCGACAGGCCTTGACCAAGTTCTGGACAAGGAAGAAACATATTCCAGAGGCTTGCAGCTTTGGCTTTGGCTTTTAAATTTTCCAGTTCTACAGGCCATTGCCATTTGGTCCAGTCTCCCCCTTGGTTCAACTCGTGAACCTGCTGCCAGAATTCAGCTTCGACCGGTTCAATTTCTTCAGTAATAAACTTTTTAGTTCTGTTTAAATAATCCTGTGCATGTGCTGAAAGTTCAAACATTGATTCATCTCTCTAAATATTCTAATTCATACTCTTTACAACACCTTAACCCAAATTCTATTATGAACAAAATGATTTTAACCCATATAATATTATGCATAGTATTCATTCTAAAACCGTGATGGATCTTCGAAATTTCCATCGTATTGACATTAACCTTTATCCACTTTTTATTGCGATTTATGAGCAAAATAGTATTTCTAAAGCTGCACAGATTTTATCAGTTAGTCAGTCTGCTGCCAGTCACGCGTTGCAACGTTTAAGACAGCATTTACAAGATGATTTATTTGTGCGCACCGGTAGCAAAATGCAGCCTACCCCATTTTCAGAACAGATATATCCTGGAGTAAAAAACGCACTTTTTGCGATTCAAAATATTTCGATTCAGCATCAGCAGTTTAACCCTGAAATGATCCAGAGCCTGAAGATTGCGGTTCATGATGAAATTGAGCCGATGATTTTTCCTAAACTGGTTCAGCACTTTCAGCAGCTTAGCCTCGATATTCAACTTAGCAGCATGAAGCTGGATCGTAAAAATATTGCAGCAGATCTGGCGTCTCAGCAGGTCGATTTCGTCATAGATCTGGAACAAAATATTGCTGAAAAAATTCAGTTTGAGCGCCTGGTACAAGATGAATTTGTAGTATGTACACAATTGACAGAAATGAGTGAACAGATTTATCTTGCCTCCCCTCATATTGGCGTGTCCTCACGTCGTACTGGGGTTTTAGTTGAAGATATTTATTTAAATCGGAAACAGTATTCACGGCAGATTTTTTTACGTTGTCAGCATTATTCAACTGCACTACAAATTTTGCAGCAACAAAAAACAGCTATGTTGACTATTCCTAAAAATGTATTGGCACATTTACAACTGGCTTCTTGTCTTAACGTTTTTAAAGTTCCTGTAGAACTGCCTGAAATTAATATGGGTATGTATTGGCATAAAGATTTACAAGAGAATAAAAGATATCAATTTTTGAGAAGTGAAATCTATAAAATTTTTACTTAGGCTATTTATAAAGGAATTTAAATTTGCTTAGGCTATTTAAAATATTAATTTTTGATGGCCGTGGATTTATCTTATCAGCAGAAAAATATACTTAGGCTATTTTAGTCGGTACAAAACTAAACACTAAGTGATTAGCTTTTAATCCGTAGATCTACTGGCTTTGCTCTAAAATGACCCAACTTTTAGCTGTGTTCTCGCAGCTGTATCTTGCTGATTTGGATCTCGCCCTTGTTAAATCTCTCCACCAGCTGGCAAATTGTGCTGGGTCTAGTACTGCTGTGTTTTTCCTATTATCTGCTGCACAAAATTACGGTCTATTTAAAAGACATATTCCGTCCCTTTAAGAAAGGTAAAAAATATTGGTGCCGCGTAAAAGCTGTGAGTGATGGGGATACACTCACCTGCTACCGTTTTAATATCCGTCGCTCTGAAACCAAATTACGCTTTGCTTTTGTAGATGCACCAGAATCTAGTCAGGCCTATGGCAAGGAATCACAGCGACTAGTCAAAAGTATGGTGCATAATAAAATGGTTCGGGTAAAGATTACCGACATTGACCGTTATGGCCGTTGCGTCGGGGTGGTCTACCGCTATCGTAAAAATATCAATGAAGAGATTGTTAAACGTGGTGCAGCTTGGGTTTATGAGGAATACATTAAAGATAAAAACCATTTACGCTATATGATTGGACTGCAAGATAAAGCTAAGAAGCAGAAGAAGGGCCTTTGGAAACATACTCGTCCTGTACGTCCAAGTGTTTATCGCAAACAGTTAAAATCCTCAATTTAATTTTTTTATAATAGATTAATTGCAGCTAAAAAAAGTGATCAGGACATCCAGATCACTTTTTTCATCTTGGTTTTAATAATTTAGTAAGCTAAATGCACCATAAAGCGGAATGCACCGGCAATCACTGCCAGCGTTAAAAATCCCGCTAGCCATAATCCTACAAACCATAATACCTGTTTGCCTTTCATGACCGCTCCTTAATGATAGCCATCATCGCCGACCCTGACCTTATGCCGGAATACCCAATAGGACATACCCGTATAAATCACAATAATCGGGATCAGGATCAACGCACCAATCAAAGTGAATAACTGGCTATTTTCATGCGCTGCTGCCTGCCAGATGGTCACGCTTGGCGGAATAATATATGGCCACAGGCTGATTAAGAAGCCAGTATAAGCGAGGAAAACCAGCACCAGCATATAGGTAAATGGACCTAATTCACTGCGTCTCTTACAGGCACGCAAAGCCAGCCAGGTAAATAGCAGAACCAGAATTGGAACCGGCATAAAATACGTAAGTTGAGGCTGGCTAAACCAGCGTTCAGCAATTTGCGGATGGGTTAACGGCGTATATATACTCACACCGGCCAGTATGATCAGCAAGGCAATAATCAGCTTTGGCATCAGTTTAAACATTCGATCCTGCAAGTCATCTCCAGTTTTATAGATCAGCCAACCACAACCCAATGCTGCATAGAGTACTACCACACTAATACCAGTAAAAATACTAAATGGACTAAGCCAGTCCAGACCACCTCCGACATAGACACCGTTCCGGGTTTCAATGCCCTGAATATAGGCTCCTAGAATCATGCCTTGCAGAAAACTGGTAAGTACAGAGCCGCCTATAAAGGCTTTATCCCACCAATGCTTGCTACGGTTTGCCTTGAAGCGGAATTCAAAAGCCACGCCCCGGAAAATCAGAGCAATCACCATCAGAATAATTGGCATATACAATGCCGAGAGTACGGTTGAGTAAGCAAGGGGGAAAGCTGCAAATAGCCCGGCACCGCCCAACACCATCCAGGTTTCATTACCATCCCAAACCGGAGCAACAGTATTCATCATGACATCACGTTCATCCTGATGCGGGAAAAAAGGAAACAAGATACCGATTCCCAGATCGAAACCATCAAGAATGGTATATACCAGTACACCAAGACCAATAATCGCAATCCAGATTAATGATAAATCAATCATTTTTTATCCTCCTGATCCGGTTGTTCAGGAACTTCTTCAATACGCTCGCGAATACTACTTAATGGTCGACGCGAAGCCTGAACCACATCGCTATCTGTTTCATGATGCGGTCTGGAATGAATGAACTCTGGACCTTTGTGCATAAGACGTAACATGTAGTAGATCCCGATGCCAAATACCACACAGTAGACGACTACAAAAATTATCAGGGTTAGCCCCACCTGTTCGGCGGATACCGGTGACAGTGCATCCTTGGTCCGCATGATGCCGTAGACTACCCAAGGCTGACGGCCGACTTCCGTCGTAAACCATCCAGCCAGCAAGGCAATAAATCCGGAGGGACCCATAATCAAGGCAAAACGGTGTAATGCGCGGGACTCATAAAAACGACCTCGGTTACGTGCCCACGCCCCCCATAATGCCAGTAACAGCATGAGGACTCCCAGACCGACCATGATCCTGAAGCTCCAGAAAACGATTAATGAATTAGGCCGGTCTTCAGGTGCAAAATCTTTGAGTCCTGTGACCGTTCCATCCATTGAGTGAGTCAGAATCAGGCTCCCCAAGTTCGGAATTCCGATTGCATATTTGGTTTCTTCAGCTTGCATATCGGGAATCCCAAAAAGATATAAAGGCATGCCTTCATCATGATTGGTTTCCCAGTGCCCTTCTATTGCGGCCAGTTTCGCTGGTTGATGCTCAAGAGTATTAATACCATGCATATCACCAATAACCACCTGCAATGGCGCAAGTACCAGAATCAACCACATTGCCATAGAGAATGAAGTTTTAACCAGTGGATCACGACGTCCCTTGAGCAGATGCCAGGCTGCTGCAGAAGCTACCAGCAAAGCAGAAACCAGAAAAGCAGCTGTACCCATATGTGCCAGACGATAAAGGAAAGAAGGATTAAATATGATAGCAATCCAGTCTTGCGGGATAATCAGGCCATTTTCTATTGCAAAACCGTGTGGAGTCTGCATCCAGCTGTTGGAAGATAAAATCCAGAACATGGAAATACAGGTTCCAAGCGAAACCATCAAGGTCGAGAAAAAATGTGCCTTCGGTCCCACTCGTCCCCAGCCAAATAACATGATGCCGAGAAATCCGGCTTCCAGAAAGAAAGCGGTTAAAACTTCATAGGCCAGTAAAGGTCCGGTGACACTACCCGCCACCCGTGAAAACTCACTCCAGTTCGTTCCGAACTGATAGCTCATGACCACGCCTGAGACTACACCCATCCCGAATGCAACAGCGAAAATTTTCACCCAGAATTTGAACAGATCCTGAAAAATCGGGTTTTTGGTTTTGAGCCAGCGCCATTCCAGAATAGCCAGAAAACCGGCCAGCCCAATTGAAATGGCAGGAAAAATGATATGAAAAGATACAGTAAAGGCGAACTGTATTCGTGCTAACTCTAATGCAGTTAAACCCAGAGTCATAAGCTTCACCTATGTATTGTTATTTGGCATCTTTGCCTTACAATTTTTAAGTCATGAATTCTTCT
Organism: Acinetobacter pecorum; assembly: GCF_014837015.1. Lineage (GTDB taxonomy): Bacteria > Pseudomonadota > Gammaproteobacteria > Pseudomonadales > Moraxellaceae > Acinetobacter > Acinetobacter pecorum. The sequence goes on along the minus strand of NZ_JACSPT010000023.1, from coordinate 25,388 downwards.
AGTGACATGGCTAGCTTAGGCGCGACCATTATAAAAAGTATGTATTCTTTTGTTGGTTATTTTTTAATCATGTTAAACCATGTAACTATAGCTAGCAAAAAGAACATGCTTAATCATTTTAAAAATCCCCCCTTGAGCTTTAGATAAAACAGGCGTAAATTAAGCAAAAATTAGTTACCCAGGTTAACTATATGTTCTATCAGACTTCCAGATTTCGTTCCTTGTTGTTGCGGTGCGCACGACTCATGAGTGATGAGATCAATACTATTTTATTATCCTCTCAGCTCAATTACTCCCTATGGCAAGTGCTTTACATCATTCAAGCCCACCAACAATGTACATTGGTTGATATTTCAAGCTATTTGAATGTGTCGAAGCCCGGTATTACCAAGCGGATTCAGCAACTGGTGGAGCTGGATCTGATCGCCCAGATCGAAACTGAAGATAAGCGTCAAAAACTATTCAAACTGAGTGAACAAGGCATAGAAACCTTTGCCATGTGTTCCAAGCAGATTGATGCATTTGAAGATCAGTTACTTGAACAGATTGAGGCAAATGATCTGCAAAAAAGTAAAACCACCCTGGTACAACTTATTCAGCAGTTACAACCTAATTCTCAGGAAAATTCATGATGAGCCAAGAACAAGAAGCGCCTTTATGGACGCCCAACTTTATCCTGATCAGTCTGGTAAATTTTCAACTGGTTCTGGTGTTTTACTTGCTAGTGATTGTCATCGTCGGTTACTCGGTTGCTGAGTTAGGTGCGTCGACTGCTCAAGCCGGTCTGGTATCCGGTCTGTTTATTGTGGGTACGTTATTTGGACGATTATTGATTGGAAAATTACTGAATCGTCTAGGTTTGAAAAATACTCTTGTTATTGGTTTGACTGGTTTCCTTCTTTTTTCCGGACTGTATTTGATTCCAGCCAAGCTGGAGGTTTTATTAGGGATCCGGCTGATACACGGTTTTATGATGGGTATGGCTTCTACTGTACTGGGTACAGTGATTGCACAGACCATTCCTGCCACCCGGCGTGGTGAAGGAATTGGCTATTACAGCATGAGCAGCACCCTTGGCACAGCGATTGGTCCCTTTGTCGGAATCTGGCTGATGACAAATTTTAATTATCAGGTTATTTTCATCTTTACCAGTATCGTTGCGCTCAGCTGCCTGATTTGTGGCTTGTTCATCCAGCCACCACGCCTTAAGGCAAGTCATTCATCAGCAGATTCTACCTCGCAAAGCACCAGCAAACTGGCTCAGTATATTGAACCGAATGCCCTACCGATTGCACTGATTGTACTGCTGGTGGCTACTTCTTACTCAGGTGTACTGTCCTTTATTCATTTTTATGCCAAAGACATTAATCTGGTCGAAGCAGCATCATTCTTTTTCTTAATGTATGCCTTTGCCATTTTGCTTTCGCGTCCTTTTACCGGCCCGCTCATGGATCGTAAAGGCGAAAATATCATTATCTATCCTGCCATTGTGATTATGGCACTGGGGATATTGCTACTCAGTCAGGCGCAAAACTCTGTGATGTTACTTGCCAGTGCTGCCTTGCTTGGTTTTGGTTTTGGTAATATCCAGTCGGTGTGTCAAACCATTGCGGTGAAAAGTACGACATTGCAGCGTATGGGACTCGCAACCTCAACCTTCTTTATTGCCCTGGATGCAGGTCTTGGTTTTGGCCCTTATTTCTTGGGTATTCTGCTGGATCAGATTGGTTATCGCCAGCTTTATCTATTCTTGGCACTGCTCACCCTGAGCTGTCTGGTCTGGTATTACCTTGTGCATGGCCGTAAAGCAGGAAAAGTACAGCCTTCTCATTAAACACTTTTAAAAGCGCCGGCTAAACCGGCGCCGGTATTCCAACGGCGTCAGACCGGTTTTTTTATGAAATAAACGGCGGAATGAACTTGGATCCTGATAGCCGACATTTTGCATGATCACATCCACAGCTTGATCGGTTTCTTCCAGTCGTTTACGGGCAGCTTCAATTCGGATCGCTTGTAGATACTGATTGGGCGGTATGTCTAAGGCTTGTTTAAAGCGTCGAATCAGGGTTCGGCCAGTCACATTAAACTGCTCTGCCAGCTGGTTCAAACTAAAATCTTCATGAAAATGCTGCTCTAGCCAGTTCTGGATTTTTTGTACCAGTTCATCATGGTGCGGCTGGCCAATATTCAGCAATGAATAAGACAACTGGCTATCTCTGCGGTAATCAATTACGAAAGATTTAGCCGATTGCATGGCCACCTCAAAGCCATACAAGCGCTCAATCAGATGCAAACCCAGGTCAAACCAGGCCAGGCCTCCACCCGCGCAATAGATATTCTGATCCCGGCTAATCATCAGATCGGCATTCAGTTTCACCTTTGGATAGCGTGAACGGAACATTTCCTGAAAACCCCAATGCGTTGTTGCAACTCGGTCATCTAAAATGCCTGCTTCTGCCAGAAAGAAATTCCCGGTACAGTTTCCTGCAATTAAAGTCGCATCTGCATGTGCAGATTGTAAAAAATGAATCAGTTCTGGATTCTGTTGCAATACATCCTGAATCGGTGCGGCAATAGTCGGCACCACCAGAATATCAGCAGTTTGAATCTCTTGATAAGAAACATGTGCCTGCAACTGCAGCCCATTGATACACCGAATCGGGTGTCCATCCGGACTGGCGATACTCACCTTAAACAAGCGCTTTACATCCTGCTGCTGGATCCGGTTCCAGCTTACGCCAGCCATGGCAAATAAATCGACCACACCCGTAATGGCCGAAGCCAGAGCGCCATCAAAGCCTAAAATCACCACATCTTGCATATTTTTCTATTTGTCATTTTTCACCCGATTCATGTCATTATTGACAATCCTCCTCAATAAAAGCAACTGCTAGTCTTGATGCTATCTCAAGGATTGCACATTTAGGATAGTACCGTGACCCAACTGATTAATGATAAAGATCTGTATTTCCAGCTTTATGACGTATTCAAACTTGAAGCGCTGACTAAACTGCAACGCTATCAGGATCATGACAAAAATACTTTCGACAGTATTCTGGAAACGGCAAAAGGTATCGCGACTGATTATTTTGCACCGCATAATGCCAAAGCTGATCAGCATGAACCGAACTTTGATGGCAAACAGGTCAAAACCATTGATGAAGTGAAGACAGCCTGGCAACAGTTTGCCGATGCCGGCCTGCTTTGCGCCCAGCATGATTATGCAGATGGTGGCATGCAACTGCCCACTTTGGTGAATATGGCTTGTAATGCGTATTTCATGTCGGCCAATCCGTCCACCGTGGCTTATTCTTTTCTAACAGCCGCTGCGGCGAACCTGATACAGGCTTTTGCTTCCCCAGAACAAAAGCAAATATTCCTACCGCATATGCTGAGTGGCCGCTTTGCCGGCACCATGGCCATGACCGAGCCGAATGTAGGTTCCTCTTTGGGCGATCTGACCACTAAAGCCATTCCTCAAGCAGATGGAATTTATAAAATTAAAGGCCAGAAAATGTTTATTTCGGGGGGCGATCAGGACATTAGCGAAAATATTGTGCATCTGGTCTTGGCGCGGATTCATGATGCACCACAAGGCGTAAAAGGAATTTCCCTGTTTATCGTACCAAAATTCAAAACTCATGAAGATGGTTCACTCGGTGAAGCCAATGATGTACAGCTGGCTGGCTTACTGCACAAAATGGGCTATCGAGGTACCACATCCACAGTTTTAAGCTTTGGAGAAAATGATAATTGCTTAGGCTATTTAATTGGTGAACCCGGTCATGGCTTAAAATACATGTTCAAGATGATGAATGAAGCACGTGTGGGTGTCGGTCTGGGCGCAGCCATGATTGGTTATCGTGGCTATCTGGAATCTCTGGATTATGCTAAAAACCGTCCGCAAGGCCGGCCAGTTCATGAAAAAACACCTGACTCGAAACCAGTGAATATCATTGAACATACAGATGTCAAACGTATGCTGCTGGCGCAAAAGTCGTATGTAGAAGGTTCGCTGGCACTTTGCTTATTTGCCGCCCGATTAATTGATGAACATCAGGCAGCTCAAGATGAAGATAGTGCAATTCTGCTTGATCTCATAACCCCGGTGGTCAAATCTTTCCCTTCTGCCTATGGTCCGAAAGCCAATGATCTGGCCATTCAGGTCTTGGGCGGCGCGGGTTATACCCGTGAATATCCGGTGGAGCAATGTTATCGTGATAACCGTTTAAATCCGATTCATGAAGGAACTTACGGCATTCAATCTCTGGATCTGCTGGGACGTAAACTCTGGCAGCATAATGGCAAAGGGCTCAATCTGCTCATGCAGCGCATCCAGAAGACCTTGTCAGAAATTCATGAACCTAAGCTAGTGGAACTCGCAGATATCTTTAAACAGCACCTTGCCACTGTGCAAAAGACTACACAGATTTTAGGCCAGGCCTTGCATCAAGGCAAAGTCAGTGAAGCTTTGGCCAATTCAGGACTGTATCTGGATATGATGGGAAAAACCATCCTATCCTGGCTATGGCTGGAAATGGCGAATCAAGCTCAACTCAAGTTTGGCACATCTTTGCAGACAGAAGATCAGACTTTTCTGGCAGGGAAAATTCAGGCAACTCAATATTTTATTCGCTGGGAACTCCCTGAAATTGAACATCACGCCAAATTACTGATGAATCTGGATGATACTTGCCTCAATATGCAAGCTGACTGGTTCTAGACAGAATTCATCAAAAAATGCGCCTTTATCGGCGCATTTTTATTTTGTAATTCATTAAGCTATAGAGTCTTTTACACGAAATTTTTTAAACAGCTTGGCACGCTTGGAAGGCAAGATATTGGCCTTGCTTAAATCGCCCTGATAGTGCTGATATACCCGCTGATCCATGATTTTGTACCATAAAGGTGGAATCAAGGCTGGAATTAACATGGTTGCATAACCGCTCGGTAATTCTGGCGCTTCATCAAAATGCCGTAACGCCTGAAATGGCCGGCCTGGAAAGGCATGATGGTCAGAATGGCGCTGTAACTGGTACAAAAACAGATTAGTCACGATATTGTTGTTGTTCCAGCTATGTTCCGGCAAGGTTCGCTCATAACTGCCATCCGCTTTCTGTCCGCGTTTTAGTCCGTAGTGCTCGATATAATTCACAATCTCAAACAGGCTGACGCCATAAAATGCCTGTGTCAGTGTATAAGGAATAATTTTCTTGCCATACGCCTTCAGCATCAAGGCATGATAGCCAGCACTCATGGCCCAACCATGAAACAGTTCATTTTCCTGACTAAAGAATTTCAGTCCTTTACGCTCGAGCCGTCTTTTTTCAATCTGGATTGCAGATTTTAATCCGCCTATTACGGTACGTGGCCAGAAACGGTAAAAAGATTCACCCATTTTCGAAGATGCCGGATCTTCAGGCGTGGCCACCCGTTTATGGTGTCCATAAGGATGTTCAATCCGGAAATGGTTATAGCCCAAAGGCATCAGGCTGGCATGAGACCAGTAATGGTCTTTTTTCTGTGGACGATGGCTGAGTTCATGTGCGGTATTCACGCCCACCCCATTAATCGCACCCATAGAAACTCCCAGCAGTATCTGATCCAGCAAAGACACATTTGGCCGGCTTACGACATAGCCGGCAAAGGCATTGGCTGCCATTTGCAAGGGAATAAATGCTTTTACAATGCGGTCATAATAAGGATCGTTAACCAGTGCCTTGATCTGCGCATCATTTGGGTTATTGGCATCATCGCCAATCAGGGCATCTAAAGTGGGAATAATTACATGCAGTAATAAAGGCCCGCCCATCGCAAAGATTTTTTGAGTGGCTTTGGGACCAAAATGATAACCAGCCAGAATTCCCATTCCGATCACAGGCAGACCTGGGCTGAGCAACCAGCCAAAACGTTTTTTATCCAGCTTGACACCCTTTAGTGCCGACGCTTCCTGCGTAAACTGCGCTTTCTGGATTTGTGCAGGGGCATTCATTGCGACCTTCCTTTTTTATGTTACTCTGCACTTATAGTTGAATATTTCAGCAGCAGCGAACAGTATTCAACGTCCAGAAAAGCTATGTCAGCGTCTTTGGCACATGCTGCCAAATTCTGGCCTAAAATCACAAAGTTAAAAATTTATAGTCAATTAAATGAAATAAAACAGAAGAATAGAGTTAGGCATGGATGCTTTAAGTAAAATTTTTGATGATATTCATCTGGAAAAATCAGAATATCTTTATCTGAATGTATTTCATCCAGGCGGCTTTGACTATCAGCATGAGCCTTTTATGCTAGCCTATATCCTGTTACAGGGACAAGCCCAATTAAAGTTCATGAATGGTGATCGGCTGGAGCTGCAGCAAGGTGATCTGGTGCTATTACCTGCAGGTTCTGCCCATCATGTTTCCTGTCCAGACAATGCCGATTTTTCTGAGCATCATGCGATTAATCCTTATTTTCAGAGCCATGCACAGCAATGTGTCGATCTCAATCGGGAAAATTCGGCGGAGCATAGTTTCATACTCGCCATTCGTTCCAGCCTGGATATCCAGATGGCCAAACCTCTTTTGAGTGCCTTACCTAAATACCTGCATATTCAACATATTCTGGGTGATACGGCGCCGGAATGGTTACAGGTCGGCTTGCAGTTTCTGGCACTGGAAACCCAGCAACTTCGTCCGGGACGTGACAAGATTCTGGATCATCTGGTCAGTATTCTACTGATTGAATGCGTGCGTGATTATATTTTAAACCTGGAAAATGCCTCGAGCTGGCTGAATGCTCTCTCGCATCCGGAATTATCCAATGCACTGGCAGCGATTCATGGCAAACCTGAACAGTCCTGGACTGTGGAAAGTCTGGCCGAACAGTGTCATATGTCACGTTCCAAATTCGCCCAGTTGTTTAACCAGATTGTCGGTGAACCGCCACTGGCCTATCTGCAACAGCACCGTCTGCGTCTGGCTGCGCAATATTTGAGAAATAGTGGATTTGGTATCCAGCAGATCGCTTATCTGGTTGGTTATTCATCCGAGACGGCGTTTAGTCAAAGTTTTAAAAAACAGTTTGAACAGACGCCGACCCAATACCGGCTGAATTCTCAGAAGAATCAGTCTATATTACCAGACTAAAATTACTGGACTAAAGCGAGTACCGCTTTGACCGGGTCTTCACTATTACCAGAAAGCAGCTGCTTGTGCATAGTAATATGCTGCATGACCTGAGTCTGCGCCACTTCAATATCCATTAACTTTTCAATTTCAGCAGCCAGATTTTCCGGAGTAGCATCGGACTGAATCAATTCCTGAATCACTTTTTTGCCGGCAATAATATTTGGCAATGAAAAATAAGGGATTTTTACCAGTAATTTGGCAATTTGATAAGTCAGCCAGTGCAGTTTATAAAAAGTCACCATCGGACGGTGCAGCAACATCGCTTCAAGCGTTGCAGTTCCGGAAGCCAATGCAATGATATTGGATGCATTCATGACCTGACGACCAATTTTGGACTCAGGGCTGGTATTTTCCATCAGGCGCATCTGGGCCTTTAGGCTCTCAGAATAAGTGACCAGTAAACTTTCGATTTGCTGCTTGCGTGCATCATTAATGGCAGGAATCAGAAAGGTATATTCCGGATATTTCTGATGCAAAATATTGGCAGCATCCAGAACCAAAGGCCCTAAACGTTCAATTTCACCACGACGGCTGCCCGGCAATAAGGCAATATATTTCTGATGTGGATCGAGACCTAGTTCTGTCTTGGCCGCCAGAATTGGATTTTCAAGCGGTAACTGGCTGGCCAATGGATGTCCAACAAAAGCTGCTGGCACATCCCATTGCTTGAAAAAGGCTTTTTCAAATGGAAATAAGCACAGTACCAGATCAATACTGGCTTTAATCCCATGCACACGTCCCTGACGCCATGCCCAGACCGAAGGACTGACGTATTGCACCGTTTTAATCGGTAACTGTTTTTGTTTAATAGTTTTTGACAAACGCAGGTTAAAATCAGGCGCATCAATCCCGATAAAAATATCGACCGGGTCTTTAGTCCAGGTTTCCACCAGACCATCCCGCACAGCAAAAAGTTTTTTAATATCTTTTAAAACTTCGACAATGCCCATCACCGATAAAATATCCATCGGATAATAGCTTTTAAAACCTTCCGCGATCATTTGCGGACCACCGATACCTTCAAATTCAGCATCAATGCCTTGCTCACGAAAACGGCGAATCAATTTTGCGCCAAGCGTATCTCCAGAAACTTCACCGACCACGATTCCAATTTTAAGTTTTCGATTTAGCAAGTGGGTTTCCTCTCAGATCCGCATGGAAATTTATTGAATCGGGATTCTAACATAATCCTGTCGCTATTCCGGAATAAGCTTAAGCATCTTCTAATTTTAAGAAACTCACCGTTTAGAATGACTTAGTCAATGATCGAGCTTGCATAACAAGAATTAAATCGACATTTACAGGTACATTAAATTAGACAGAAATGGGTTAAATCGGGCAGTTAAAATCAATCATCATATTCGCACTTTATACACAACCCGGTGAATCAACATGAAAGATCACCTAATATTCTTCACCTAGCTTTATCTTTTTTATGCATAAGTAAATCAATAATCAAGACAACGACTTATATCCAAAAGTCATAAGATATGCTCGTTTTTTGATTTTGGCATATATGCATGTTTGGTCCGATTGAATTTATTTTAGCAGGGGTTCTGGTAGGTTTTTGTGTAGGTGTCACCGGTGTAGGTGGTGGTTCATTGATGACGCCAATTCTCATCAGTTTATTCCGGATTGAACCACATATCGCGATTGGTACTGATCTTCTTTATGCCGCGATTTCTAAATTCTGTGGCTCGTTTGTGCATGCCAAGAAAATGAATATTGTCTGGCCGATTGTGATCTGGCTGGCTGTCGGCAGTATCCCCGCTTCTTTTGCAACGCATTGGGTTCTTGATAACTATCTGAGCCAATCAACGCATTACAAGGCCGTCCTGACCATGGTATTGGGCTTTATGCTGACCATTACCGGCTTATCTATTCTGTTTCGCACCCAGATCGAAAATCTTATCAATAAATACAGAAAACAAGAACTGCCTGACATGACGCAGGATCTGGAAAAAATAAAACTGCAAGCCAAAGATAAGCGTGTAGCCATTATCATTATGGGCATTATCTTAGGCATATTTGTCACGCTCTCTTCAGTGGGGGCCGGTGCATTTGGTATCATGGCTCTTGTAGTGATGTTCCCGAATCTACCGATGATTCGTATCATTGGCTCAGATGTTGTGCATGCAGTGTTACTGACCCTGGTTGCAGGGCTGGGTCATATGTCTTCAGGCAACGTCGATTTCATGCTACTCATGTGGTTATTGGTGGGATCTATTCCGGCGATTATTGTGGGGACCTTGCTTAGTTCACGTATGCCGGAAAAACTGATCCGCAAAATTTTAGGTATCACCCTATTTGCCCTAGGTGTAAATTTCATGATTAATCCTGTGAAATCAAAACCGGCCCAACCTGCTGAAACAGCAATGATAATCATGAGCCAAAATTCACAATCTGTTTAACTTAACTATCCGATTCATCACTTTTTTTTCAAAGAAATATTCATCTTTTTTATAACAAAGTGACGCATCATTCATGTTATATTCGGGCTATTAAACAACCTTTTGTATGATCGAACCAGTGACGGCAATGAATACACAACAGTCAAATCCTATTTCAGCATCAGATATTGATGACGTGAATATCCACAGCATGATTCCTCTTGTAACCCCTGCCGAGCTTAAAGCAGAATTACCGTTGACTGAAACTGCTTATCAAACCGTACTGCATGGTCGTGAAACGATTCGTAAAATCCTGGATGGCGAAGACAAACGCCTGTTCGTAGTGATTGGCCCTTGCTCTATACATGATCCGGCGGCTGCACATGAATATGCAGAACGTTTAAAAGTACTGAGCGAAAAAGTTAAAGACAGCTTATATATTGTGATGCGGGTTTATTTTGAAAAACCACGTACCACAATAGGCTGGAAAGGCCTGATCAATGATCCAGATATGAATGATTCATTCAATATTGAAAAAGGTCTGCGTATTGGTCGCAAACTGTTACTTGAACTAAATGAAATGGGCTTGCCATGTGCCACTGAAGCACTTGATCCAAACTCTCCACAGTATTATCAAGACTTGATTTCATGGTCAGCGATTGGTGCACGTACGACTGAAAGCCAGACCCATCGTGAAATGTCTTCAGGCCTTTCTTCTCCGGTCGGCTTTAAAAATGGTACTGACGGCGGTTTAACTGTCGCAACCAATGCGATGCAGTCGGTGAAACACGGCCATAGTTTCCTGGGTCTGAATGACCAGGGTCAGGTGGCTGTCATTCGTACCTCTGGTAACCCATATGCGCACGTGGTATTGCGTGGTGGTAATGGCAAACCGAACTATGATGCAGGCTCGGTCGCAGATGCAGAAGCTGCACTGGCCAAAGCCAAGGTCAGCGGCAAGATCATGATCGATGCCAGTCATGCAAACTCGAACAAAGATCCGTACTTACAACCGCTCGTCTTAAAAAATATTACGGAACAAATTCTTGATGGAAATAAGTCAATTGTTGGTATTATGGTAGAAAGTCACCTGAAAGGTGGCCGTCAGGATATTCCTGCCAATCTATGTGATCTGGAATATGGAAAATCAGTTACTGATGGCTGTATCGACTGGGAAACGACTGAAAAAGTTTTACTCGACATGCATGAGGCATTGAAAGACATTTTACCTAATCGTTAAATGATCTGACAAACGCCATCGCCAAGATGGCGTTTGCATTTCTAGAACAAGGAAATTATATCTGATGAATGACATTGAAACGGCATTAAGCCAGATTGAGAATTTTCAGTTCATACATGAACATCTGTTTAGTTCGGGTCAGCCGACCATTGCCCAGCTACAGCTGATGAAAGAATACGGCGTGTCTACAGTCATTAACGTAGCATTAACCGATAGCCAGCAGCATCTACCACATGAAGATAAAATTTGTCTTGAACTGGGATTGAACTATATTCAGGTTCCACTTTCCTGGGAAACGCCTTCAGACAATCAGTGCCTGCTGGTACTAGACCTGATCGATCACCTGGTAAAAGATCAAATGATCTGGGTACATTGTTCGCAAAATTACCATGTCAGTTGTCTCATGTATCTATATCGCCAATACTATATGGATATTGAACTGCCTCACGCACAACAGCATTTGCATAAAATTTGGGAACCTAATGAAACCTGGACCGGTTTAATGCATGCGGTTGCCCTACAGTTACAAGGCCGTAAAGCAACACAGGAACTGGAACTTTCCCTGATTAATCCGAATCATTTTACTTGAGCTTATTTACTATGGCTCAACAGCACGATTGCCGTGGACATAATTCCTTCCTGACGACCAGTAAAGCCTAGCTGCTCAGTAGTGGTGGCTTTAATACTGATCTGTGTCACATCGACATCCAAGACATCCGCGATACTTTGACGCATTGCCAGATTGTGTTTCGCCAGTTTTGGACGTTCACAGGCTACGGTAATATCGGCATTATTCAAAAGATAACCACGATCCAGAATCAACTGATAAACATGTTTGAGTAATACCCGGCTATCTGCACCTTTAAACTCAGGATCTGTATCCGGAAAATGCTGGCCAATATCTCCAAGCGCCAAGGCCCCCAACAAAGCATCACAGAGTGCATGCAACACCACATCACCATCCGAATGTGCTTTCAGACCATGAGTATGCGGAATTTGAATGCCTGCCAAAGTGACAAAATCACCTTCTTCAAATGCATGCACATCCAGCCCCTGGCCAATACGAATTTGTGCGATCACCTTATACATCCTTTAGAAATAGCCAATTGAAATCTTGTACACTTGCTTTCTATTTCGCTATAGTTAGACCAAGCGTAACACAGTGAAAGTATAAGCGATCATGCTACTGAAAACTGATATAAAAATGTTGAAAATAATTGCAATGATGCTCGGTCTGGGGATGATTTCTACGGGCAGTTCGGCGATTACACTAGACTGTAATAACGACAGTAAAAAAACGGCTGCCATGAAGAAACTCTGTTCAGCAGCACTGGCCGAATCTCGTGAAAAACTTACAGACCAATACTTTACTGCTTTCCTGATTACTGATGCACCTGTACGCTTATTGCAAGATACCCAAAAATTATGGGTAAGCCGCTTGCAGCAATGCAAAACCATAGACTGTTTTAAACAGCAGTTCGAATGGCGTTTAGATGATTTAAATATCTATATTTCGCTGAATCAAAGTTTAACCCAGCATTATATCAAGTTTGAACAGGGGCAAATTGCCAAGCAGCCTGTTCATCTCAAGATTCATCAACTGACCAAAGACCGGATCAAGATTGAAGGCCTGGCATATCGCAATCCGAATAACCGGGCCGAGACGCAGACCATTCCCTTTTTAGCTTATACCACACCTGAGGCAAAAAATCAGATTACCGACAATGAAAATGACTGCCGCTATGAGTTTGACTATAGTAAAGCCATTTTAGTTGTCAGCAGCCAGCAGAAAGGTTGTGAGCGATTTACTGGCATTTATCGTTTATATGATTAAATAGCTAATCTAAAGTCATCAAAAAGCGAGCATTAATTAGTATCTAAATTTCCTTCTCCCTCAGGGATGAGAAGCACTGCTTCCCAAGGAGATAACCAGATATTTATAAGAACCTCTCCCCAGAGGAGCATGCTCCACACTCCTATAAAAAGAGGAAATTTCCTTGCTCATTTTGAATGGTTTAAAAATAATTTATGAAAGAACTACACTATTTTAAAGTTCAGATAACCCTTTAAAGATTTTTAAAATTCATCTTTAAAAAATAGCCCGAAAGCGGGCTATCAGTTCAAGCAGGATAATATTGAGCCACTTCCTGACCAATCATGGCTGCGGTTGCTGCTGATAAAGTCCACCCCAGATGACCATGTCCGGTATTGTAAAATACCCGCTCATGTTTGCCACGGCGTACTACCGGCATCATATTTGGCATCATTGGGCGTAAGCCAGCCCAAGGCACGACATGTTCGGTACACAGGTCAAAATTGCGATTGGTCCAGTCAATCAGCGGTTGAATCCGGTCCGCGCGAATATCGCGGTTATAGCCATTAAACTCGGCGGTGCCTGCAACACGTAAACGGTCCTTGCCTAGACGTGACAAGACAATTTTAGCACTTTCATCTAGCAGGCTGACCCAAGGCGCATTGTTCTGGCTCTGCTCATCATTTAACTGTAAGGTTATGGAATAACCTTTGACTGGATAAACATTGACCCGCTCACCGAGAATTTCAGCCAGCTGATAACTGCCAACACCTGCACATACCACAATGGCATCTGCATTAATTTCCAGAATATCCTCTGGAGAGGAATGGACATTTTCAGTACTGGGTTTGCATTTAACCCGAATATTCTGAGCTTGATAATCAACAGCGAAAACATCTTGACCAAACTCAAATTTTACGCCTTTTTGCATACAGGCTTTAGCCAGCCCGGTGCTAAATTTATGAATATCCCCGGTGGCATCGCTCTGGCAGTAAAATCCTGCGTAATAATCGCCCGTTAATGCAGGTTCGATCTGCTTGATTTCTGTATCGGAAATGGCATTTCGCTCCAGCCCCCCACTACACAACAAATCATTGACTTTGATCGCAACGTCATAATCTGTCTTGTTATGATAAAAATGTAAAATACCGCGTTTTTCCAGATTAAAATCAATACCTTCTGTTTGAGCAATTTCAAACAAACGCGCTCTGGCCAGTAACGCCAACCGTACCGTTTCTCGGGTATTGGCTTCGTAATGTTTGATATTGCCTAAAAACTCCATGAGCCAGCTGTATTTATGCACACTAAAAGAGGGATTGAGCAAAAGTGGTGCAGTTTTTTGTGACATCCATTTAATGCCTTTCAGCACCGTAGCTTTCTGGTTCCATACTTCGGCATTGCAGGCAGAAAGCTGGCCACCATTGGCAAAGGATGTTTCCATCGCCGGATATAGATGCCGATCCACCACGGTCACCTGATAGCCTGATAATGCAAGCTCATAAGCGGTAGTTACTCCAATAATACCAGCCCCAATCACCACGACATGACGCATAGACACCTCCTTGATTATATTGATGTCTTTTCCCATCTGTCATGTGTACCTGAGAGCTTCGGTAGATGCATTGCACATCAATGCGGCCACCTTCCCCTTCGGTGAGTGATTGAACACTTCTCTCCAGAGTCTTTATCCATTATCACAGTCCTTTTGCCTGAGAGTTTCCTGGGAACTTGCTCCTTCGGCGAATGCAGAAGCATTTCTCTCCTGCAATAATGTTTTATTATCATGAGCAATTTATATACCATTTTTAAGAAATACGCTGTTTTAATTTATGTTAATTCACGTGAATCAATCTTTAATTGCTTATTTTAATCAATAATTTATTAGTTAAATTGAAAACTTCAACCCTATAGCAGATTTGTATATCTTTCTTACTTACAGTCACTGAGTCGCAGCCCTTTCCTAGGATTTGTAACAGTCTAAGAGTTAAATGATTAAAGCCAGTCAAAAGATCACAATTTGCTTAGGCTATTTTAATCACTTAAAACAGGTATGATCTGGAGCAAAATGTAGACTGTTTCATTATCCATTTAAGAATTTAAATCATCCAGGAAAGTACCAATATTAAGCTTCCTGCTGCGACCACTGTTTGTACGCTGATGATACTGGCCATTAACTCGCTATCACCGCCATATACCCGGGTTAAGACATAGGAAGCTGAGGCAGTAGGAAGTGCAAAGAACAGGACCAAGACCTGAGTAGTTAATGCATCAATCTGAAAAGTTTTGCATACTAAAAATGCAATGAGCGGCATTGCGAAAAGACGCCCGAAAGTCATCATACCCAGTGGCAACACCTCACGCTGAAAGCCCTGAAACTGTAGGGCAGCTCCCACACACATTAGTCCTAAGGGTAAACTGCACAGTGCAATCTGTTTAAGAAAGTGTTCTGACCCAATCCAAAGTGACCACCCCGAGAAATTAAATAAACCGCCTATAATACAGCCCAGAATTAATGGGTTTTTAGCCAAGCCCAGAATAATTTTGGTGAGCTGCATTTCGTGACTACGGGTAAATGCCAGTACCGATAAGACATTCACCAAAGGAATACACAGCACCATGATCACCGCGAAAATAGTCATACCCTGCTGCTGAAATAAGGCACTGACAGCAGCAAGGCCAATATAGGTGTTAAAGCGTAGTAAACCTTGGACATACACGCCGAAACGCACATAAGATATCTGGTAAATATGACGCAAAATATATAATGCAATACTGACCACGGCCATAATGCTAAATACAACCAGCACCACATCTTCAATGACTGCCATTTGAATCTTGGCAGTGGCCAGATTTAAAAATAGCATCACTGGAAAAAGCACATAATAATTTAACTTTTCTGCACCGCGCCAAAAATCATCTTCCAGCCATTTTCTTTGTTTTAATACATATCCCAAGCTAATGAGGCCAATAAGCGGAAACAGTACGGTGAAGATAGTCTGAAACATTGAGCAACTCTTGATATGCAGTTTTGTGGCAATCAACCCTAATTGCCCGTCAAGTAACAAGCATACAACAACCCTCGTATTACCGTATAAAAAACAATGGAAAAATAAATGGATAATAAATAAGAGCGACTCTATCTGACTAATGAATAAATCGTTTAAATCCAGCTTTCTTCTTTTGCAATATTTAATACATCTATTTTAAGTTTTTCTAACTCATCAAAAACTGTTGAATCCAGTTTTGGACGAACTTTTTCTAATTTAACTTTTAATAAGTCTAAACTTCTTAAGAGCATTCTAAAAATAAGTTTCTTTCGGCCCAAATCATCTGTAGCCTTAAAGCTTGTTGGATCTATTCTTAAGCGAAAATCCATGTTTTTTCGTTTAGGAGAATAATAAATACGTTCATCAAAATTATCCGTTCCCATTATAATTGAAATACATTTCCACTTATTTATCGGAATATCATAAGACTTATTTTGAAGTTGAGCATTTAATACATCTTCAACTGCATTACGTGCTTTACATTCCTGTAGAGTTTGCTCTTCACTTAAAACTTCACTACTCAGCTCAGCACTTAACCATATTTCCATAAATACCTCCCCTGATCATTATTTTTAGAAAAATCTTAGCTTAATCTGATTTCTTTTTAACATGATAGTTTTTATACAAAAAAAAGCCAGACCGAAGTCTGACTTTAATTTTATTCACTTCTATAAAGCAAATTATTTCGGTTCAATCGGTGCGAACGGCGCAACTACATCCGCATTTTGTGCACGGTGACGCATAAAGTGATCCATCAGCACAATCGCCAGCATCGCTTCTGCAATTGGCGTAGCACGTACACCCACGCAAGGATCATGACGGCCTTTGGTCAGCACATCGGTATCTTCACGATCAATATTAATGGTTTTACCCGGAGTAGTGATTGAAGCAGTCGGTTTCAAGGCAATCGCAACACGAATGTCCTGACCGCTAGAAATACCGCCTAGAATACCGCCAGCATGGTTCGCCAGGAAGCCGTCCGTAGTAAGTTCATCACGGCTTTCATGACCAAACTGTTCAGCGACGCCAAAACCATCACCGATTTCAACACCTTTAACGGCATTAATCGACATCATGGCATGTGCGATGTCAGCATCCAGACGATCAAAGACTGGCTCGCCCCAACCCACAGGTACTTTAGACGCAATGATCTCAAGTTTAGCACCACAACTGGTACCTTGCTCACGCAAAGACGTCACCAGTGCTTCAAAACGTGGTACTGCATCCACATCGCCACAGAAAAACGGATTGTTTGGAACTTCGTTCCAGTCCAGTTTCTCTGCTTTTTCAGGGCCGATCTGGGTTACATGACCACGAATCTCAATGCCAAATTTTTCGAAAAGGAATTTCTTGGCAATTGCACCCGCTGCAACACGCATTGCTGTTTCACGCGCACTTGAACGGCCGCCACCACGATAATCACGGAAACCATACTTTTGGGTATAGGTATAATCGGCATGACCCGGGCGGAATGTCTGTGCGATATTGCCGTAGTCTTTCGATTTTTGATCCGTATTACGAATTAACAAACCAATTGAAGTACCGGTGGTTTTACCCTCAAAAACACCGGAAATAATTTCTACTTCATCAGGCTCTTTGCGCTGGGTTGCAAATTTCGATGTACCCGGCTTACGGCGATCCAGATCTTTTTGCAAATCCGCTTCAGTCAGCTCAATGCCGGGTGGAACCCCATCGATGATGGCCATCAAGCCAACACCATGAGATTCACCACAAGTCGTTACACGGAACAGTTGCCCTATACTATTACCTGCCATGTCAAACGACTCCTTATGCTTGAATAGACTGAATGAATAAATCACGGTAGGTACGGCATTGCTCTGCAGTCAACGCAAAGATACCAGTACCACCTTTCTGGAATTGTAACCAGTAGAAATCAACCGAATTGAAGTTTTGGCGCATTGCCCATTCTGAGTTACCCACTTCGATCACAATCAGGCCATTCTCAGTCAGATAATCTGCAGCTTGAGCCAGCATTTTACGTACTAGATCCAAACCATCCTGACCTGCAGCAAGTGCAAGCTCAGGCTCATGATGGAATTCTTCAGGCAAATCAGCCATATCTTCCGCATCGACATATGGCGGATTAGATACGATTAAATCGTACTGATTTTCGGCTGGAATTTTTTCGAACAAGTCGGATTCAAGCAATGCGATCTGATATTGCTTGTCATGATGCTCAGTATTGATTTGCGCAACTTCCAATGCTTCTTTCGAAATATCGGTGGCATCTACTTCCGCTTCAGGGAAAGCATAAGCCAAGGCAATTGCGATACAGCCGGAACCGGTACACATATCTAGAATGCGTTGTGGTGTCTTCGGATTCGGGTTTTCCGGCAAGTTATTAACCGCTTCACCCATTTGACCATGTTCACCCAGGAAATACGGGGCAAAACGGTTCTGAATCAGTTCAGCAATCGGTGAACGTGGAATCAGCACGCGTTCATCAACGTAGTAGGGTTTGCCGTCAAAGTAAGCCAGATTCAATAAATATGAAGTTGGAACTTTTTCATTAATACGGCGTTCCAGCAGACTTAAAAATTCGGCTTTTTCACTTGGCAATAATTTGGCATCTAGAATTTCAGCGTCCGCTTTCCATTCTAGTGACAGGGTTTGCAACACTAGCGCTGAACTTTCAGCAAAATAATCTTCTGTGCCTTGGCCCAAATGTGCATCGTATTGACGTAATGCTGTCACACCAAAACGAATAAAATCACGAATGGTGGTTAAATTTTCAGCGGCTTCCTGCATATGTTCAGGGCTAATAGTCGGTCGATCCACTTAAGGCGTCTCCAAGGTCATTTTTTTAAACGCCTTATGATACCTTGTTTTGCGTGCTTTTATAATGCTAAAAGCATGAAAAACACGAATTCTCTACGCCTTCAAAAATTATAAAATTCCTGTTTTTGTGAGTAATTATCAGCATAAATTTTGACTTTATTCGTAAATGTTTCAGTTAAATGCCGATGCTAATACTATGGCATTTTATCTGGAAGCTGATGCATAAGAGCGAGATTGATAAAGATTGGCCTGATCCATAATCAAAGTCAGCATACATTGACCTTGTTGCTGTTTGGCATATTTTCCTGACATTCTAAAATTACATTGCTGAGTCAGTTTACGCTCCCAAAGCACATGCTGACTGCGGATGGCAGCAGTCTGATTCGGATTTAATTTTAGATAAGTTTTATAGTTTTTCTTCAGGCGTTTATTGTGAAATTTTAGCTCTTTATTAAGGCATTTTTCAATTTTAGCAGTATTTCCATAACTGAAATTCATACATTGTGAATATTCTTTGGAATACCCCATAGCAGCCTGTGTTTGAGCGGAAGTACCCACAAAAATTGCAACTAAAAACCACGCAAGACGCATAACATCCCCTTTACCGAAAGCGGTACAATCCCAATAAATGTTTAACAATCAATATTGTTTAAATTATCCACTGATATTAACGTAGTCCGGACAAAAATCCTATGCATTTCTTGGAAAGAAAGATTCCACAGTTCCACAATTGAAAATTGGCCTGTGACCCTCATATAATTCATATTCAATCTTCAAACGAGCCTCTATCTATGAGCTATAAGCACAATAATCTTATGGCGATGCGCCAGAATTACTGGAATGATCAAGCATCCGGTCAGGTGCAGCAAGAAAAGGGATTTTTACAGTCAGCCTTGATACAGCATGGCGTATTTACCGATGCAACGCTGGAAGATGCCAAATATCTGTTCTTTGGCTTGCCAAGTATTGTGATTGTTAAAGGCTATTCTCTGGGCTTCATGCATGACAGCGTACAGCGTCTGATTCATCAACATATTCAAACAAATAAACAACAGTTGCAGCAACGATCTGAATTAAAAATCCAATTTCAAATGGCATAATGCCCTGTCTAAACTGATACTGGTTGGTGAATAATTGAAAGCTTGCCTAGCTTTTACTATGAATTCAGCCGCTTAAACTTTTTTAATACGTGCAGAAACGCTAATATCTCTTACAATGATTTATTCTGCTTCATGCTGATGATGAAAGGATCGAGTTTACATGTCAGATCAGAACGATAAGCTTAAACAACTGAAAACCTCCTCTATGGATCGACGCTTATCGATCGCAAAGGCATCCTTGCTGGCAGGCACACGTTGGGCGGCTTCTAGTGCAAGCTCCATGTTCTCAAGCGAAGAAGATAAAGAAAAGAAACGTAAAAAAGCCATGAAAGAACAGGCTGACTATCTGGTTGCAGAAATCGGTAAGCTCAAAGGTTCTATTGTTAAAATTGGGCAAATGATGGCGCTCTATGGAGAGCATTTTTTGCCTGAAGAAGTCACTCAGGCTTTAAATACCCTGAATAACCAGACAGTTGCACTGGCATGGCCAGCCATCAGAACCCAATTACAGCAACAGCTTGGTTCAAAACTAGATGACCTCACCATTGATCATGAGCCTTTAGGCACAGCCTCTTTAGCACAGGTACATCGCGCTACCCGAAAATCCGATGGTATGGAGCTGGTTTTAAAAATTCAGTATCCCGGTGTAGCTGAAGCCATTGATTCAGATATGAGCCTGTTTAAGAACATGCTTAAATTAACCCGTATGGTGCCGCAAACCCGCGAGTTTGACCAGTGGTTCGACGAAGTCCGCGAGATGATGCATCGTGAAGTGAACTATCAGATTGAGGCAGATACAACGCGTCGTTTTGCTGCACGCTTGAAAGATGATCCACGCTATATTGTACCGACGATTATTGATGAATATTGCTCTGATCGGGTGTTGTGCATGACCTTTGAACGTGGTGTGCCAATTAATAGTCCGGTGATGTTATCCCTACCTCAAGAACGCCGCAACCTGTTAGGCGAAGCCTCTCTGGAAATTGCAGTACGTGAAATTTTTGAATGGGGCGAGATGCAAACCGATCCGAACTTTGGTAACTATCTGGTTCGTCTCGGCAATGGCGCTGATGTGCATGACAAGATCGTTCTGCTCGACTTTGGCGCAATCCGCCAGTTTGACCAGCACCTGCTCAATGTTGCGCGCAACCTGATTCAGGCAGGCTATCATCATGACTCGGATATGATGGTCAAGGCCATGACGGGTTATGAATTTTTTGATTCAATTCCACAAAGTATCAAACCCGATATGGCCAAGGTCTTCTTATTAGCTACTGAAGCATTTAGCTCACCACTGAATAATCAGGAGCTGCCAGCCGGCGTAATGGACGAACATAATCGTTATGACTGGAAAAAGAGTCAACTGCATAGCCGTGTCATGCAACAGGCTTCAAGATCTATGGCGTCGCGTTATTTCAGTGTACCGCCAAAGGAATTTATGTTTATTAGCCGTAAATTTATTGGTGCCTATACCTTTATGACCGTCATTGATGCCAAAACCAATGTACGTGCCATGATTAAAAAACATCTCTCTTAAAATAAATACCTCATAAAGACCCGGATGATTTTGTCATCCGGGTCAATTTTTATTTATTAAAGTTTTTTTTAATTTAGATCTTTCTTCTTATTTTCATTGATTTACATTTTAATTTATTAATCTTAAAAAACCTGTGAACTGACAATTAATCTTGTCACCTACGACATAGTTTTATCCTTGAGCACATGTCAGTATTAAAAAAAATAATGTGACGACACCTTAGGATAATCAGAATGAATAATATGGTGAATAAAGCCCAGGGATTTGGCTTGTCTATATTGACCAAAATCGCAGGCAGCGAAGTATTAGACCAGTTAAAGCTGCGTAAATTTGTAGAAAAATCACTTTATCAAAGTTCAAAAGCAGGATTCAAAACTCTGAGTCAAACCCAGAAAATCCTAAAATCTGGCCAGAAGATTGAAAAACAGCGTCTGCCGCATCAGTCCAAATCCCTATTTGACCTGAACTTGACTGAAGAACAGCAAATGACTTGTGATGCCATGCAGCAATTTGCACAAGAGGTGCTATATCCTTTAGCGCATAATGCAGATCAACACGAATTATTTCCTCATGAGCTCTGGCAATACAGCACTGATTTAGGCTTGAATCTCTATGCCCTTCCCGAAGCCTTAGGGGGTGTTGCAGCAGAACAGAATATCGTCAGCAATATTTTAATCACTCAACATTTAGCACAAGGAGATTTCAGCCTGACCGCTGGTTTACTTACGAATTTTAGTGTCATCAATGCGATCACTCGCTGGGGCTCAGAGCAGATTCAGGCAGAATATCTGGGCGCTTTCGCAGAGAATCCTGAGTTGAAGGCCACCTTTGCAGTGCAAGAAGCCACGGCTGCATTTAATCCTTATCAGCTTAAAACCACCGCCATTCATAGTCAGAATCATTATCTCATTAACGGTGAAAAAACCTTGGTAATACTGGGAGAAATTGCGGATATCTATCTGGTCAGCGCCGACCTGCATGGCAAAGCTGACGTGTTTGTCGTGCAACGACATAATACGATGACTGTACAAAATTCTCCGGCAATGGGCTTAAAAGCTACTGAAACTGTGACGCTTAAATTCGTAAATACCCCGGCTCAACGTCTGGGAGATGAGGATTTTGATTATGCAGCTTTTGTTGATCTGGGTAATTTAATGTGGTGTGCGATGGCAGTAGGCACCTGTGAAGCTATTAAGAAATATTGTGTGCAATATGCCAATGAACGTATCGCCTTTGGTGAACCAATTTCTCATCGTCAGAGTGTCGCTTTTATGATTGCCGATATGGCCATTGAAATTGATGCGATGCAGATACTGATCCTGAATGCTGCGAGTCTGGCTGAATCGGGGCAAAGCTTTCATCGTGAGGCCTATCTGGCCCGTCTGCTCTGCGCAGAAAAATCCATGAAAATCGGCACCGATGGTGTACAGATTTTAGGTGGTCACGGGTTTACTAAAGAACATCCGGTAGAACGCTGGTATCGGGACCTGAGAGCCACTGCTATTCTCCACTCTGGCTTGCATGCCTGATCAGAAAGTAAAGAAGAATAATTATGAATCTACAAAATCCGCCAAAATTCAAACTCTTGATTGATCAAGCACATGAAGTTGCCGTCAATGTTTTGCGTCCGATTTCACGAAAATATGACAAGGCTGAACATGCCTATCCGATAGAACTAGACATACTTGCTTCTGTGGTCGACGGTATGAATCATGGTAGCGAAGGCATGAATGCCGGTGCAGCAGTCAATAAACGTGGTGATGCAGACAGCAGTAATAAAAATGGCATTAATATGTCTACCGCCCTGAGTATTATTGAAATGTGTTATGGCGATACTGGTTTATTACTTTCGATGCCACGTCAGGGATTAGGAAACTCAGCGATTGCAGCCGTAGCAAATGAGGAACAATTGCAGCGTTTTCACGAAATTTGGGCCGCCATGGCAATTACAGAACCAGGCTGTGGTTCAGATTCCGCTGCGATCCGTACAACTGCAATCAAAGATGGTACTGATTATATTTTAAATGGTGAAAAAATCTTCGTAACTTCCGGTGAACGGGCAGATGCAGTCGTCGTTTGGGCAACTTTGGATAAAAAACTGGGACGATCAGCAATTAAATCATTTGTGGTGACCAAAGGTACCCCGGGCATGAAAGTTGAACGGCTAGAACATAAATTAGGGATTAAATCATCTGATACTGCCGCCATTAGCTTTATCAACTGCAGGGTCCCCGCAAAAAACTTGCTTGGTCATGCGGAAGTTGATGTCGCCAAAGGTTTTGCCGGCGTCATGGAAACCTTTGATAATACTCGTCCATTAGTCGCTGCAATGGCAATTGGTTGTGCGAAAGCTTCACTAGAACGAATTAAGGAGATTTTTGAGGAAAAGTTAGATGCCACATATGCTACACCGTATTTGCAAAGCTCCAATATCGCAGCACAAATCTATCGTATGGAAGCCGAATGGGAAGCCGCACGCCTGCTCATGCTGAAAGCTGCATGGATGGCGGATAATCGTAAACCAAATTCGCGTGAAGCCTCTATTGCCAAAGCCAAAGCAGGCCGGATCGGTAATGAAATCACCTTAAAATGTGTTGAACTGGCAGCAGCCATTGGTTATAACGAAACTGAACTTCTAGAAAAATGGGCACGTGATTCCAAGATTCTGGATATTTTTGAAGGCACTCAACAGATTCAGCAACTCATTATTGCCCGACGGGAATTAGGGAAATCATCGAGCGAATTAAAATAATGATTGCTCATTAAATAACGAATTAAAATTATTTGAGTTGATTAAACGATGGATTTTTTATGGGTTTAAGGCTATAAAAATTCATCTTTTTTTAAAATAAAATCAGTTCAATATGTACTCTATTCGTCCTATTCAGCCTCAAGATAATGCACAAATTGCCGAGGTCATTCGTGAAGTTTCTATAGAGTTTGGTCTTGCCGCAGAGTCCGGCTTTGCGGTAGGTGATTCAATTCTAGATAATTTATATGAATTCTATAACCAACCGTATGCAGCTTACTGGGTTATTGTGGATAAATGGAATCAGGTTTATGGCGGTGGTGGAATTGCTCCCTTACAAGGTGACGCAAACATTTTAGAAATTCAGAAAATGTACTTTTTACTTGAGATCCGTCAGCAAGGTTTTGCCAAAAAAATCTTAGAATTATCCTTTGAATTTGCACAGGCTCATCAGATTAAGGCTGTCTATTTAGAAACAACTAAAACGCTATGGCAAGCAATAAATCTCTATGAAAAATTAGGTTTTCAGCATCTACCTCAGCCTAAAGGCAATACCGGACATAGTAAGGCCTGTGAAATCTGGATGCTTAAAACTCTTGCAACTTAGAACAAGGTTTTATCAGATTTATAAGATTAGTGCAGAAATATAATACTTTTATCTGCACCAGGCTTGACTCTTATATATAGGCTACCTAACATCGAAATAGGTTTATTCAGGCATGGAATCCACAGTTTGTTTTTTTCTTATTTCTTCAATCCAGCTCAATCTCAATCTTCATTATTTCATTCTCATTCTTTTAAATTTTCCTCTATTTTATTGAGTACCTTTCTTTTTGCTGGCTGCTCATCCTTGGGTGGAGGCTCTATAGAAAAACGTGCAGCTAAATTGTCTAAAGGCATTCAAACTGCGTATTCTACTCCTGCGGATACAGCTAATCGTGTTTCTCCTTTGATTGTGCAGCATGCGCAAAATCAGGGTGTAGATCCCCTACTAGTAGCAGCAGTGATTCGTCAGGAATCTACTTATCGTAGCCAAGCGACTTCTCCTGCAGGTGCGGTAGGATTAATGCAAGTAATTCCAAGATACTGGCAACAAACTTGTCCAGGTGATTTATATAGTGAGAACAGTAATATCCAGTGCGGTACTTATATTCTTGCTAAGTATAATCAATCATCTGGCAACTGGAAAAAAGCTCTTGCCTACTATAATGTGGGTCCGTCAGGTTATGAGAATAATCGCAAAATGCGCAAACAGGGTAAACGGTATGCCAAACAAGTGAAACAACATAAAAAAATATTAAAGAACTCTCTTTAATTACTTAATGATAGGAGTCCAATAATCATGCTTAGGCTATTTTAAGTAAATTAAGAAAAATTTTTAATTTCTCATCATAGTGGATTCTAGATTCGTTACTCTGTGTAGTCCATCTATAAGTTATTTCGCAACAACAATGTATGTATATAGCTAAAATAGCCAGCAGTAAAAAACCAGCGAATCGCTGGTTTTTTTATTTCCTGCATTTCAACAGCGGCATCTATAC
>NZ_JACSPT010000022.1 GCF_014837015.1 Acinetobacter pecorum | reverse complement strand
TAGAAGCTGGACTTCGATATACTTAACAACTCAGCAATCTGCTTCGTTCGTTTTCGTCTATCTCGTCGGTATGTGCTCATTATAGGGCAATTTCTTACACGTGCAAGCGCTTTTAACGCACAAGAATCACGAGTGTTTTATTTTTATGCACCAAATTGGTTCAATTTTATGCAAATAATTACATAAGTACATATTTTTAAAACAGAAATATAAATTAAATATTTCTGTTTTATTCTATGCCTAGTTTTTCACAACTGGTGCTTTAATCGTCACACTGGTGATTTTTACAGGGTTTACTGGCACATTTTGATGCATTCCATAGTTTCTAGTGGGTACTTTAGCAATCTGATCGACGATATCCATACCTTTAGTGACCTTACCAAATACCGCATAGCCGGCATTTCTAGCAGAACGATCCAGAAAATCATTATCGACCAGGTTTACAAAGAATTGTGCGCGGGCAGAATCCGGCTGATTGGTACGTGCCATGGCTAAAGTGCCACGCTTGTTATGCAGACCATTTGACGATTCGTTTTTAATCGGTGCTTTGGTATTGGCTTTTTCCTGCATGTTCACATCAAAGCCACCACCCTGAACCATAAAGCCAGGAATGACCCGGTGAAAAATGGTGTCCTTATAAAAGTTGCTCTTTACATAATTTTCAAAATTTTTTGCCGAGATGGGGGCTTTATCATTAAAGAGTTCAATTTCAATATTTCCCATTGAAGTATTCATCTCAATAATCGTATTTGCAGCAAAGCTTGGCAGACTGGTCGCGGCAAGCGCGATCACACATAATGATTTCTTTAACATTTATTAACTCATCTACTTAGAAGTAATGGTTGTGAATGACTATATATTAATCTTTTATGATTTATATTGCAGTGACCTGCCGACTAAAGACAAGAGAATAAGAATGAAACATGCATTATTACAGGAGCAAAATATCCATCAGTTTCCACCTTGGCGCTTGCAGGGTGAAGGTTTTATTCTGAACTATTGGCTGACCCCCAGCTTCATTGAACAAGCAAAACAGTTCCGGATCGCGCCCTCTCCGCTGGGTCGTATGGTTCAAGTGATGCTGGTACGCTATCAAACTTCACCGATTGGTCCCTATGATGAGTTACTAATTCTGGATCATCCTTTAATTAGTAAACGGCGTCTCAGCTCGATTCCTAAAATTTATGTGTCTACCCATGAATCTGTCATACATGGTCAGCATTTATGGGGCATTCCCAAACAATATGCACAATTTAAATGGCAAGAAAAGGATCAGGAAATTCTGTGTCAGATTCAGCATCAGAACCAGCAGATGACGATTCGGTTGAAGAAAACCAAATCTGCACGTCAATTTTATATTAATAGTCACCATATTCCAGCATCTATGCTCAAGATTCAGCAGGCCTGGAAAGGTCAACGTTTTCAGTTTAGTCCCCAGTTTCGTGGACACCTCTCCACACTTTCACAAGTAGAGTGGCAAGATGCTGAGGATATATTTCCAGATTTTTCCAAAGCCAAATTGCTGCAAAGCTTTTATGTCCCCCAATTTAATCTGATCTTTCCTGAAGCACAGATCAGTAACAAGCCATAACCTGCATTTAAATTTAGCTATAAATATAAAAAAGGTGTTTCATAAGAAACACCTTTTTCTTCATGCTTTCGGCTTAACTGTTTTTGTCCCAAAATTTGCGGAAGTTCTTACTGATCTCAATCACATATTTTTTGGCACGACGGGAAATCGGCGTCAGATTGATAAAACCATGGGCCTGATCGGTATATTCATCATAATGAACAGCTACACCATTCTGACGCAACTTGTGTGCATAGATTGAACCCTCATCATGCAGGACATCATGACGTGCTGTAATCACATAACTTGGCGGCAAGTTTTTCAGCTCGCCATAGGTCGGCGAAATCAGTGGGTCATCCAGTTCAATCTGATGGGTTTGGGCATACATGAAGGTCACCAGATCAATATCCTGCTCTGAAAGTACCAGTCCATCTTTATAGGCATAAAAAGATGGATGGCGACTTTTGAAGTCAACCGCAGGATAAAGCAGAAGTTGTGCCCGTGCGGCATAAGATTTTCCTGCGCTGCGCTGCGCTACCACAGCTGCCAGATTTCCGCCGGCACTATCCCCTGCCACGGCAATACGGTTTTTATAGACTTTCAGTTGCTTGCTATGCTGATGTGCCCACGCCAAGGCATCTTCACACACCTGTACCATCTGCAAGGGGCTAAATTCTGGCGTCAGCGGATAGGCTACACTTAATACCTGAACTTTGGCATGCACTGCCAGCAAGCGACAAAATTCATCGTGAGTATCCAGACCGCCGACCATAAAGGCACCGCCATGATAAAAAATTACCATCGGTAACTTCTTTTGCGGTGCAGGATGATAATGTCGTGCAAAAATACTGCCACTCTGTAGAGGAAGGCGGAGCTCTTCGACAAATTTGACCGCGGTCGGTCTGGCCCGGATGGCTTTCATGCGTGCGTCAAACAGGGCACGTGAATGTACAACATCTTTACTGATAAAACTGCTGTGCCCCTGTTTGATCTGGATGGCCATCAGGCATTTTACCAAAGGGTCTAAATCAGGATAGACATGAGGATAATCCAAAGCCTTCACTACTGCCTCCTGGGCCATACCGGGTAAGCGATCCAGCATACGGGCTGCAGTTCCCTGTCCTTTTTCCATCAAACGTTGCAGAACCGGATGATTCACTGTCATTACTTTTAGTCCTTATTCTCTTAATTCTTCATAGTTTCTACACGATTAGCGTTTCAGTGACCGTTTTCTTATAGAAGTCTTAATATCTATGTACAGATAGCTTTTACCCGATACGTTATCCTCATTTATAGAAGATGTCATTGACCGGTTAAAGGTTATTTTTGACGTAATTTTGCATGATTAAGTATATTTTTTATTAAAAATCGGGAGAATGCCTATGGCTATTAAAATTATAGCTTTGTCTTTGGCGACTGCATTTTTAGCTGTAGGCTGCGTCGCATTTCCTGAAGATGGCGGCTATTATGACGGTCGCTATGATCAGCGTTATGACCGTGGTTATGAACAGGATCGTCGCTATGACCGGCAACGCTGGGAATATGAACAGCAGCGCAAACGTATTGAGCAGGATCGACGTAAACAGGAATTACAGCGTCGTAATTGGGAACAGGATCGCAAAAGACAGTTAGATCAGGATCGACGTAAAAACCAGTTAGATCAGGATCGACGTAAAAACCAGCTAGAACGGCAACGCCAGGAACAGCAGCGTAAAAATCTGATGACGCAACGGCAAAAACAGGCAGAAGCAGATCGTAATAAGCGTCGTCAGGAGCTGGATCGTAAACGTGCCACAGATCAGCGCACAAAGAAAGTCCAGCAAAATCGTTCCAATCCACGCTGGAATGATAACCGACGCCATCAGGAGCAACGTTCACGCGATCGTCGTGATTAAGATCTGTCATTGTATTCACTAAAAGCCCGGATCGGGCTTTTTATTTGAATGCGAGAAAATATCGGGCAAAAAAAAGGCTTATCTAGAGAATAGGATAAGCCACGAAAACACATTCAAAATAAGA
This sequence comes from Acinetobacter pecorum, assembly GCF_014837015.1. Lineage (GTDB taxonomy): Bacteria > Pseudomonadota > Gammaproteobacteria > Pseudomonadales > Moraxellaceae > Acinetobacter > Acinetobacter pecorum. The sequence goes on along the minus strand of NZ_JACSPT010000022.1, from coordinate 46,375 downwards.
AGAAACTACAGCGATAGAATCTAAAATGAATCATACCGAGTTGCTTATTTTTTGTGTAATACTTTATTAGTTAAATATTAATCGCTTTTGTGTCTAATAAATAAGCAGCTAAAAAAGCTGAGTTTTTGGGAGAGGTGTAGCCGAAAAAAGCAAATTAAAAACAGGAGATTATGAGGCTGGTTTAGTGTATTTTTCTAATTAAGGCCACTAGGATAAGCAAAAGTGCAAGGTTACTTTTTTATAGTGACTTAAAATAAATCAAGACTGCCATTTTAATTTAAAAATACGATTATTATTATTTTCATTTTAATATTTAGTGGATTTTTCTTTTTTATATTCTAATAAATACAACATATTTACATCAGGATACTGGACTTAGGCACCTAAAGACTAGCTGTTTTTTTAAGATTTTTCCGCTGTATTTTTTTCCTAATTATAAAATCTTCTCCTTCCTGTATTCGGGATTTTGCATAAATCATAAAATTTATCTGGACTTATGCTTGAATTTTTATACCCTGCCCCGATTTCTTAAGGTAATTGACTATTTCAACCTTGGCAGTTCCATCTTAATACGATGAACACTAAGGGCCAAGGACTGTAGACTGTACATGTTTAAGAACCCATTCAAACGGAGTAAATCAATGGCGACTGAGCAAAATGAGCAAGCTCAAGAATTTGAGCAAGAGCAAGCGGAAAAAGATATAGCGCAAACTCAAGCTGAATCCGAGCAGGCAGAAGTTTCTGTTGAGTCTTTACAAGAACAGATTGCGCAGCTTGAAGGTGACTTAAAGCTAGAGAAAGCACGTACGGCCAATGCAGTCTATGAAGCACAGAAAAGCGTGGAACGTATTCAGCGTGAATCTGAAAAACATAAAGATACAGTATTAGAAAAATTCGCCAAAGAGCTTTTGGATACGGTTGATAATCTTGAGCGCGCAATTAATGCTGCGAATGAAGAAGAATCTCCTTTGCTTGAGGGCGTCAAACTTACCTTGAAATCATTACTCACTACACTGGAAAAATTTGGTGTTGTGGTTGTAGATACCAGTAACGGATTTAATGCTGAGCTTCATCAGGCCGTAGGCATCGATGCAAATGCTAAGGCCAATGAAATTGGTAGTGTTTTGCAGAAAGGCTATACGTTAAACAGTCGCTTATTGCGTCCTGCAATGGTGATGGTTGGCGCTTAAGCTGAATAAATTAGGGAGTTTGTACATTTTTTTCAAAAATGTTACTTGAAAAAAAATGAATGACTCTCATATCAGATAACAAGTGGAAATCACAAGAAAATTTTTGAGGAAACATCCAAATGGCTAAAATTATTGGTATTGACTTAGGTACTACCAACTCATGTGTTGCAGTACTTGAAGGCGACAAAGTTAAAGTAATCGAAAATGCTGAAGGCACACGTACTACGCCATCTATTATTGCCTATAAAGATGGCGAGATTCTTGTGGGTCAATCTGCAAAGCGTCAGGCAGTAACTAATCCGAAAAATACACTATTCGCGATCAAACGTTTGATCGGTCGTCGTTATGAAGACCAAGCGGTACAAAAAGATATCGGTCTGGTACCTTATAAGATCATCAAAGCGGATAATGGTGATGCCTGGGTTGAGGTCAACGACAAAAAACTTGCGCCACAACAGGTTTCTGCTGAAATCTTGAAAAAGATGAAGAAAACTGCTGAAGATTACCTGGGCGAGACAGTGACTGAAGCAGTCATTACTGTCCCTGCTTACTTCAACGATGCACAGCGTCAGGCTACCAAAGATGCAGGCCGAATTGCTGGTCTAGAAGTTAAACGTATCATCAACGAACCAACTGCTGCGGCACTTGCGTTCGGTATGGACAAGAAAGAAGGCGATCGTAAAATCGCAGTTTACGACTTGGGTGGTGGTACTTTTGACGTATCAATCATTGAAATTGCAGACCTTGATGGCGACCAGCAAATTGAAGTGTTATCTACCAACGGTGATACATTCCTGGGTGGTGAAGACTTCGATAACGCGTTAATCGAGTACCTGGTTGAAGAGTTCAAGAAAGAACAGAACTTCAACTTGAAGCAAGATCCTTTAGCGTTACAACGTTTGAAAGAAGCTGCTGAGAAAGCGAAGATCGAACTTTCATCTTCTAATGCAACTGAAATCAACCTTCCATACATTACCGCGGATGCAACTGGTCCTAAACATTTGGTGATTAACGTTACCCGTGCAAAACTTGAAGGTTTGGTGGCTGATCTGGTAGCACGTACGATTGAACCATGTAAGACTGCACTTAAAGATGCAGGTCTTTCGACTTCTGATATTTCTGATGTGATTTTGGTCGGTGGTCAATCACGTATGCCACTGGTACAACAAAAAGTTCAGGAATTCTTTGGTAAAGAGCCACGTAAAGACGTAAACCCTGACGAAGCAGTAGCGATTGGTGCAGCAATTCAAGGTGCAGTATTGTCTGGTGATAAAACTGACGTACTTCTTCTTGACGTAACTCCATTGACTCTTGGTATTGAAACAATGGGTGGTGTGTTAACTCCAATTATCGAGAAAAACACTACAATTCCGGCGAAAAAATCACAAGTGTTCTCTACAGCTGCTGACAACCAGCCTGCAGTAGACATTTCGGTTTACCAAGGTGAACGTAAAATGGCTCAACAAAACAAATTGTTGGGTAACTTCCAATTAGGCGATATTCCACCGGCTCCACGTGGTGTGCCACAAATTGAAGTATCGTTCGACATCAATGCTGATGGTATCTTGAAAGTATCTGCGAAAGATAAGAGCACAGGTAAAGAGCAATCTATTCAAATTAAAGCAAACTCCGGTTTGAGTGATGCTGAAATTGAAGCGATGATCAAAGATGCTGAAGCGAATGCTGAAGAAGACCGTAAGTTTGAAGAGCTTGCAAAAGCACGTAACGAAGCTGATGCATTAATTGCTTCTGCTCAAAAAGCAGTGAAAGATCTTGGTGAACAAGTGACTGCGGACGAGAAAACTGCGGTTGAAACTGCGGTTTCTGAACTTGAAGCTTCAACTAAAGAAAATGACGCTGAAGTGATTAAGTCTAAAACTGAAGCATTGCAAAACATCATCATGCCGATCACACAACGTGCATATGAAGCAGCACAAGGCCAAGGCGGTGCACAAGGTTTCGACCCGAATGCATTCCAAGGTGGCGAAGGCCAAGCTCAAAAAGCGGATGACGGCGTTGTAGATGCTGAGTTCACTGAAGTGAAAGATGACAAAAAATAATTTGTCGCTTTAACTGAAAAAACCGCGCGAAAGCGCGGTTTTTTATGTCTCGAATTGAGGGAATAAAATAAAAATTACTAAAATTTGATCGTATTTTCAGGAAAAGCTGTTTAAGTTAAATCAATCATTAAAATACCTTGAACCCATGAAAATTCTGATTTTGCTGCCTTTACTGAGTTGCTTGGGCCTGACAGCATGTAGCCTGCCCGTTTCATCTTCCCCATCTCAAAGCACTTTGACTCAATCCACCCAAGCCATCGCCAGCTTATTTGATCAAGCACAAAGCTCTGGCGTTCTAGTGATTCAGCGTGGTCAACAGTTACAGGTCTATGGCAATGATTTGAGCCGAGCAGATACCGAATATGTTCCTGCTTCAACCTTTAAAATAGTGAATGCCCTGATTGGCTTGCAACATGGCAAAGCCACAGCCAATGAAATCTTTAAATGGGATGGCAAGAAACGCAGTTTTGCCACCTGGGAAAAAGATATGACGCTCGGCGAGGCCATGCAAGCTTCTGCGGTACCGGTCTATCAGGAACTGGCACGCCGTATCGGTCTGGAATTGATGCAGCAGGAAGTGCAACGCATCCGGTTCGGCAATCAGCAGATTGGGCAGCAGGTCGATAACTTCTGGCTGGTCGGGCCTCTAAAAATTAGTCCGAAACAGGAAGTCGAATTTGTCTCTGCTCTTGCTCGAGGAGAACTTGCCTTTGATCCTCAAGTCCAGCAGCAAGTTAAAGCCATGTTACTTTTACAGGAACGGCAAGCTTATCGCCTGTATGCTAAATCCGGTTGGGGCATGGATGTAGAACCGCAAGTCGGCTGGCTGACCGGGTGGGTCGAAACCCCTCAGGGGGAAATCGTGGCATTTTCCCTGAATATGCAAATGCAAACCAATATGAATCCAGCCATTCGCCTTGAAATTCTACAGCAGGCTCTAGGCGAATTAGGGCTTTACCCAAAAGCGGAGCAGCAAAGCAAATAGGCATGGGAAAAGTATTAAAATTAAGTTATATTTTTAAAAAATAAACATTTAAATAAAAATATGCGTCTCTTGCTCTGCCTGTTCATTATGGGATTGATCGTGTCTGCCTATCTACATATGCAGACCAAAACCCATCCACAACTGCGCTATAACTCACTGGCTGATCGCTTGACGCATCCTTTCGACACCCGCTTACGTTTTCGCATTGATCAGGTCGATTCAGGCTTTGGAATGAGTAAAGATCAGGTCATTCAGCTGAGCAAGGAAGCAGTCGAGATCTGGCATCAGGGTACAAATCGTGATGATCTGCTGGTATATGATGAAAATGCCAGACTAAGTATTCGCCTGATCTATGATCAACGCCAGCAAGACTACAATGCCTTAAAGAAAATTGAAAAACAGTTACTGGCAGATGATGCCAGGTATCAGCGTCAGGTCAAAAATCTGCAAGCCTCCTATCAACATCTGGAAAGTCAGCAGCAACGCCTCATTCAGCAAAAAAACCAGATCAATAGTGAATTTCAAGCCTTACAGCACCGCCGTCAGCAGTCAGATTTATCCGCATATGAACGCGAACAGATTGAATATGAAGTCTTGGCTTTACAGCGTAAATCGGCAACTTTTCAACGGGAACTTCAGTACCTGCAGGAACAGCAAAGTTCCTTTAATATGAATGTTTCCATGCATCAGCATGGCCTCCAGAACCATCAGCAGAATATCATTCAGGCTCAACAGCGTTTTCCTGCCCGCGAATTTCATAAGGGTGTTTTTATGGGTGATCAAATTCAGGTTTATCAGTTTGATGCAAAAGATGACCTCCGCCTAACTCTGGCACATGAACTCGGACATGCCTTGGGGCTGTATCACCATAATGACCCCGAAGCGCTGATGTATCCTGTACTGGGCAAACAGAATCTGCAACACTTCCAGCTACGCCCTGCAGATAAAACCCTGCTATATAACCGTTAGTTAATTAGTCTGAATCCCCTAGTTAATTTAAGTGTATAAGTATTATAAAAAAGACTCCATTCTGATTTCATGTTATTGTGAACGGCTACATTGTTCAGGCCATCTTTGGAGATTCGTGTGAGTTACTACCATATTTTAATTGAAGTAAATGACCACATTAGTACGATTGATGAAACCCGTGATATCGAAATCTTTGATATCGAGGACATCCAACCCTATCTTCATTCGATTTTATTGCCTTATTTCAATGAACAACTGATTGAACTCGACGATGAAAATCTGGAATACAAAGATATTCTGCATCTGGCAATCAAACAGACTTTATTACCGATCAATGACCTGATTGAAGAAGAACAGCGTCTGTTACCAAGCGATACCGACATTACCATTAGCGCCTATGAAATTTTTAATAACCGCGAGTTGAGTCAGGATGTTACTACCGTAATCTTTGACCTGCTTGAAGCGGTTAAACTGGATAGCTAAACTTTATCCAGATATAAAAAAGTCCTCATTAAGAGGACTTTTTTTTGTGCATGGATTTAGATCGAGAATGAAGATCCACAACCACAGGTGGTAGTAGCATTCGGGTTTTGTACTACGAAACGTGAACCTTCCAGACCTTCTAAATAATCCACAACTGAACCGACCAGATACTGATAACTCAGTGAATCGACCAGGACTTTAACATCACCATTGGCAAATTCTGCATCATCTTCATTCTGGCTTTCTGCAAAGTTAAAGCCATAAGAGAAACCTGAACAGCCGCCACCGGTGACATAAACACGGAGCATTAAGTCTTGGTTACCTTCACTGTCACGCAACTGGCGTACTTTATTTGCGGCATTGTCGGTGAGCACAAGCGCTTGGGCATTCATGGCGGATTCCTCTGTTGAATGGAATGTCTTTAGAAAGAAAAGACCATATTTAAGTATAACACACTCAATATATGGTCAGTCTCTACAGATTAAAAGTCAAATCAGAGTAATTTTATCAGGATTATTTGTAGTTCTCATCCTGTAAGGCACATTCAAAATTTGTCGGATTCTGTTTGCAACGGAATTGCCACAGCAGTTTCATCATACGTTTGTCATAAACGCCGCGTTTAGTCAGGTCAATTCGGGAATCCCGCATCATTTTTTGATAACCCGGTTTATCTGCCGCAGGAATATCCATCCAGTATTTTGATGGAATATCTGATTTCATTTTCCCCAAAATACCAAAGGCACGCGGTAACTGGCTCTTAACCCATTCACGTGATTTTTGTCCGTATCCGGCCGGGAATTTATCGGGACGGATAATAATATTACCGGTAACCTGCAACACCGGATAATTCACAATCGCACCTTTACTACCTAACCCCTTATGTAATTCTAAAGGCTTAAATGCTGCAGCTGGTGCACCGATAATATCCACCTGACCATTGTTAAACATACTGGCAAAATTGCTGATTTCGGCACTCACCGCTTGTGCACCGACCTGCTGTACCATGATTTTTTGTGCTTCGTCATGGCTCAGTACCGCAATTTTCTTGCCGGCTGCTTTGGCAACAGTATTGATACTGCGGTCATTCACCAGCAGATAAGCATCCCCCACCGGAATCACGCCGACAATTTCATATTTACCTTGCAGCATTTGTTTGGCGAAGGTGGGACTGGCCAGGCCCTGCATGACTTTAACCGCCAGATTCAGATCAGTGATAGCCCCGATTGCATCCAGAGAACCGGTGAACTTGTTAAATTGACGGCCACGCATACCGGTCACACTGATCCCGTCACATTTTCCAGCTTTAAAATCTTCTGCAACTACGGCTTCATTGGTATTTACTCGCAGTTCGACATCTGCACCCCAGTTTTTGGCCGCCAACTGATAGTCTTTCATCACACTATAGACATCACCGTTTTTACCGACCAGATCAAATACGCAAATCACCTGTTTGGCTTGGGCCAGACCTGAAACAGCCAGTGTCGCCGTAGCCAATGCCAGTGCTTTCCATCCTCTATGCATCATCCTCATTTCCTTATTGCTTGTTTTTGTTATTGCAGTTTTAGTCACATGTGACTGTTTTTTATATAAAACATGTGAATTTAATATTTAGATCAAGCTTAAGCTATTTTATTCGCTGCACAATGGCAGATCTGACCGAGGCATCCATAAAAAAAGCTTAGATGACTCTAAGCTTTTTTCTTTAAAAATCAAATTATTCGCCAGAAAGTGAACATTCAAAGTTGGCTTTATCGACAGAACAGCGCGCACGTTTTAATACCGACATCATGCTAGCATCATAGATTCCGCGTTTGGTCATATCCATCCGGCCATCACGTAACATTTTCTGATACTTGGTTTTATCTTCAGCACTCAGATTCATTTTATACTTTGACGGAATACCTGCTTCCAGACGGCTGATCATTCCCATGCTCTTTGGCAGGTTTTTGATAAACCAGTCACGCGATTTTTGCCCAAAACCTGCCGGGAATTTTTCCGGACGGATCACAAAATCAGAAGTCACATGCAGCACCGGGAAATTAAACATCGCGCCGTTATTACCCAAGCCCTTGTAGATTTCCAGCGGCTTATAAGCATAGGCAGGTGCACCGACCATATCTACCTGACCATTATTAAATTTGGCCACAAAGTTGGAAACATCGGAAATTACTGCCTGCGCACCGACACGCTGTACCATGATTTTCTGGGCATCGTCGTAGCCAAGTACTGCGAATTTTTTACCTGCGGCTTTTTCAATCGAATTGATATTTTTATCACGAACAAAAATAAATGCCGAACCCAGCGGAGAAATACCGGCGATTTCATATTTTTTGCCGCCCATATTGGTCACCATTTTGCCTGCATTACGTTTATCCAAGGCAAAACTGATGGCACGCTGGGCGATGGCATTATTCGGTGCACCACCCAAGGCATCGATGGAACCGGCAAACTTGTTATATTGACGGGCACGCATGGCAGTCATAAATACGCCATCACATTTGCCTGCCTTAAAGTCATTGTCAGCAACCGCTTCATCCTGACGCGCAATCAGATTGATGTCTGCGCCCCAGCCTTTTGCAGCCAGTGCCCATTCTTGCGCCATCTGGAAAGACTCACCGGATTTACCCAGTAAGTCAAACACACAGATATCGACTTTTTCTGCATGTGCCACACTTGCAAAACCAAATGCAGAAAATGCAGCCAATGATAAGAGTGTTTTTTTCATTGTAGTGATCCTTTGAAATCTTGTTATTTGCTGAGTGTCCGTACACGGAACAAATATTAAGCAAGTTTAATTAAAAAAAATAGAGCATTTACTCCATTCAAAAGCCGCATTTTGGCCTCTAAAGATAAATTCATTTAAGCTGCCCAAGCCACTTTTAAATATATTGTTAATTATCAGTAATTTAAATTTAAATACTGCTTGCTTATAATTACATTTAGCTCATCATAGTTACAAAGATATACATGATTACAGTTTTATTCACCACTAATTGAACACTCAAAATTGGTTCTTTCTACCGTACAACGCGCACGCTTCAACACAGTCATCATGCCTGAATCATAAATCCCCTGCTTGGTTAAATCGATTCGGCCCTCACGCAAAATCTTTTGATAAGCCACACGGTCTTCACGGCTGAGATTCAGAATATATTTGCTTGGAATTTCAGCTTCCATGCGCTTGACCATGGCAAAGCTGCGCGGTAACTGTCTGACAAACCAGCTTCGGGATTGCGCTGCAAAGCTTGCTGGGAACTTATCTGGTCGAATAATCAGGTCTGCAGTGACATTCACTACCGGAAAATTGATCATGGCACCTCTAGAACCTAAGCCTTTTTCTAGCTCCAGCGGTTTAAAAGCATAGGCCGGTGCAGCCACAATATCGACTTCACCCTGATTGAACTTACGGATAAAATTGGAAATTTCCGACATTACCGGTACCGCTTCAATCCGGTTCACCATGATCTTTTGTGCATAGTCATAATGCAATACGGCAAATTTCTTGCCTTTGACCTGTTCCAGTTTATTCAGTCCGCGATCACGAACAAAAATATAAGCCGGACCAATCTGGCCGATACCTGCGACTTCAAATTTTTCCTTGCCAATTTGGGTCATCAGGCGTTTGCTGTTGCGTTTATCCAGTACATAACTGATAGCTTTCATGGCAATGTCATTATTCGGCACGCCACCAATCGCATCAATTGATCCAGCAAATTTGTTATAGGCCCGGGAGCGCATGGAGGTCATATAAAAAGCATCACACTTTCCAGCTTTGACATCCTGATCTACCTTGGCTTCATCCTGATAGGCGCTCAACTGGACCTGCGTCCCCCAGCTTTTTGCTGCCAGTGCCCATTCCTCCAGTAACTTATAGGACTCACCCGATTTTCCCAGCAAATCGAAAACACAGACATTCACGCTGGCTTGACTCGAAGTCGACACCAACAGACCCAGCGCAGACAAAATTAAATATCCCTTTTTCATTTTTATTTGACTCTATCGTACTTATTGTTCTAACCATATGAACTATAAACGACTACTCACAGTAAAAATAGAGTTTTTACTCAACTTGAGCGTTTACCTCCTAGTGGGGAACAGAGGTCAAAACCTTTCATTTCAGTAAAAACTGCAAGATTTTTCATTTTCCTGGGGCTTTCCTTTAGAATAGGCACATCTTATTGCTTAGCCTTGATTTCTCAATGATTCAGTTAGACCAGTTATCTATACGTCGCGGTGGACGTGTTTTATTTCAAAAAGCGTCGATGCAGTTACACCCAGGATGGAAAATTGGCCTAACCGGTGTCAATGGTGCCGGGAAATCGACCCTGTTTTCAGCCTTGCTCGGTGGTATGGAATCGGACAGTGGTTCACTGACCCGACCTGCGGTATGGACTGTGGCGCATATGGCTCAGGAAATTAAAGCCCTGGATATGAAAGCCATTGATTTCGTGTTGTCGGGCGATGAAGAATACTGGGAGATTCAGCAGAAACTCGATCAACCGGATCAACTTGATGATGCAGAACTGGCCCATTTATATGGCCGTTTTGATGAAATTTCAGGTTATTCGGCTCCTGCCAAAGCCTCGCAGCTGATGGCTGGTCTGGGCTTCTTTGAACACCAATCACAACTGGATGTTTCAAGTTTTTCTGGTGGCTGGCGTATGCGCCTGAATCTGGCGCGTACCCTGATGAGCCGGTCAGACTTACTGCTTCTTGATGAACCGACCAACCATCTGGACCTGGATGCGATTCTCTGGCTCGAAGACTGGCTCAAGGCTTATGAAGGCACCCTGGTACTGATTTCGCATGACCGGGATTTCCTCGATGCGATTACCGATCATATTTTACATATCGAAAATCAGGAACTGACTTTATATACCGGCAACTACTCGACTTTCGAGCGTACCCGCAGTGAACGTCTGGCGCAGCAGCAGCAGGCTTATGAAAAGCAGCTAGAAACTCGTGCGCATCTGCAAAAATATATTGACCGGTTCAAAGCGCAAGCGACCAAAGCCAAACAGGCCCAGAGCCGGATCAAGCAACTGGAACGTATGCAGGAGCTGTCTGCTGCGCATGTCGATACACCATTTACTTTCAGTTTCCGTGAACCGACCAAAATGAGTTCGCCATTATTGCAACTGGAACATGCCGATATCGGTTATGGTGACAAGCTGATTGTGACCAATGTAAATTTACAGATCACGCCAAACAGCCGGATCGGTTTGCTCGGGATGAATGGCGCCGGTAAATCCACGCTGATCAAATCACTGGTCGGTGACTTAAAACTGATTCAAGGTCTGCGTAAAGATTCAGAATTGCTCAATATCGGTTATTTTGCCCAGCATCAGATGGACGCACTGGATGGCAATGCCAGCCCAATGTTACAGCTGGCACGTATTGCCGATAAAAAAATCAGTGAAGCCAGCCTGCGTTCTTTCCTGGGTAGTTTTGGGTTTAGTGGCGAACGTATGGATACGCCAAGTGAAAGCTTCTCGGGCGGTGAGCGCGCACGTCTGGCCTTGGCACTGATTGTCTGGCAGCGTCCCAATGTACTGATTCTGGATGAGCCAACCAACCACTTAGATCTGGATATGCGTCATGCACTGACCATGGCCTTGCAAGATTTCCAGGGTGCCGTGGTACTGGTTTCGCATGAACGCCAGCTGATTGCCAGTGTCTGTGATGAACTGTTACTGGTTCATAATGGTCAATGCCGTGAATTTGACGGTGATCTCGCTGCTTATGCGGACTGGTTACGCCAGGCCCGGAGCGAGATGATCAAAAACGGGCAAAAGCCGGCCGAACCGGTAAAATCTCAGGTTGAAGTCAAACCGACTATTTCCAAACTGGATAAAGAAGCTCAACGTAAAGAAGCTGCGCGCCAGCGGGAACTCAGCCGTCCGATTCGTAAAAATATTGAAAAATGCGAAGCACAGATTGCAAAGCTTCAACCGCGCCTGGCTGAAATTGAAACCTTACTCGGTGACAGCGCTTTATATGAAGCATCACGTAAAAACGACTTACTGAAATTGATGAATGAGCAAACCGAGCTGAAAACCAAGCTGGAAACAGCCGAAGAACAGATGCTGGAACTGATGATGGAACTGGAAAATCTGGAACAATCCTTCTAAAGCTGTTTCTATCCCATTCATTAGCTGAGAGATGGGTAACAATCGTTACTCGTCTCTTTTTTTATTTGAATAGTCTAGTTTCAATATTTTTTTACCCATTTTATTCCCCCGTGCTTTCAAGTTTCCTCTTTATTGATTAATTGACACATTTTGTATGCGAATTACGCAACTCTTATATAAGTTTATTTTTTAAACAGTTGAGTGGCTTTTTTCATACATTAATTTACAGCGCCAGTTTACCTCCTAAGGCTCTAATACAAGTACTTTTAATTTTTGGCAGCCTTAAATTCAAGTCTGTTTAATGTTGAACTAGAGAGGAAATCCGCATGCGTGCTCTTACTTATCACGGTACTCGCGATGTACGAGTTGAATCCGTTCCTGATCCAGTCATTCAGGAAGCAGATGATGTCATCCTTAGAGTAACGGCCACTGCCATCTGTGGCTCAGATCTGCATCTTTATCGGGGGAAAATTCCAGCAACCGAACAAGGGGATATTTTTGGTCATGAATTTATGGGGGTGGTTGAAGAAGTCGGTCCTGAAGTCACTTCAGTAAAAAAAGGTGACCGGGTTATTATTCCGTTTGTGATTGCATGCGGACACTGTTTTTTCTGTGAGCATGAACTCATGGCTGCCTGTGAGAATACCAATACAGGCCGTGGTGCCATCCTGAATAAAAAGCAGATTCCACCCGGTGCAGCATTGTTTGGATATAGCCACCTGTATGGTGGTGTGCCAGGTGGTCAAGCCGAATATGTACGAATTCCCAAAGGCAATGTGGGCCCGTTTAAGGTACCCGGCTCCTTGCCGGATGAAAAAGTATTGTTCCTGACCGATATTCTGCCGACTGCCTGGCAGGCGGTCACCAATGCCCAAGTTGGTCGAGGTTCCAGTGTCGCCATTTATGGAGCTGGACCAGTGGGTCTACTTGCTGCTGCCTGTGCACGGATGCTCGGTGCTGAACAGATCTTCATGGTCGATCACCATCCTTACCGCTTGCGATTTGCTCATCAAACTTATGGGGCGATTCCGGTCAATTTTGATGAAGTCGATGCTGCTGAGTTTATTATTCAAAATACCGCAGGTTATCGTGGGGTTGATGCAGTCATTGATGCTGTTGGTTTTGAAGCCAAAGGTAGCGTTCTGGAAACTGTAATGACCAATCTGAAACTAGAAGGTTCGAGTGGCTCTGCCCTGAGACAATGTATTGCGGCAGTCCGTCGTGGCGGCGTAGTCAGTGTACCGGGAGTTTATGCCGGCCCAATTCATGGCTTCCTGTTCGGCGATGCCTTCGACAAAGGTTTGACCTTTAAAATGGGACAAACTCATGTGCATAAGTATCTGCCGCAGTTATTAGAATATATTGAAAATGGGGATCTTTCTCCTGATGTAATCATTACCCATCGCATGAAACTGGAAGATGCAGCTGAAGGTTATCGTATCTTTGATAAACGGGAAGAAGATTGCCGTAAAGTCATCCTGACGCCATAAAGATGATTAAAGGAAAGCGCCGTCAGGCGCTTTTTTTTATTTTTATAGTTATTTTATCACTCCTCTTTTTTCTACTCCTCCTCATCACACTTCAGCAATCCCCTCCCTCTTTTCTATCCAGAAACGAAAGAGATGTTCGATTTTCACTAATGAAGTCAAAAATAAGCCCTAAGAGGAAAAAGAAAAAATTAAGCAAAGATCGATAATATTATGATTTTAAATAAAAATGAAAGTTCACTTGATTATTAAATTAACTATGTAGTTTAACTACACCCTGAGTTTTGATTAAAAAATATGTTCCACGCCAATGGTTAGAGAAACTACACTATATACACAAGTATATAATTTATAATAATTTATTATTTTAAAACCCATATAGAAAATAGTCTGGACACTCTACGAATATCTCGCCAAATCCATTTTTAAATTTAAAGTGCTATTTTAAATTTAAAAACACTTACCCACAAGACCATAAAGTTTAACTTTGAATTTAAAAAAAGAATTAAGAAGTGAATTAAAACTCATCGTAAAATACTATCTTATTCACATAAAAATCGTGGATAACTTCAGAGTTATCCACATATTTAATCAGGCTTACTACACGCTTAAAGCAATACCATTCACGTATTATTTAACTTCTTATACCAAATTTTTTACAAGTTATTGAAAATATAAAAATTTATATTCAGCAATTTTTCATTTCTTTTGGGATATTGGATTTTTTTGAACAAGCTATTTTTTATTTTTAGCCAATTCCCTACTAAGCGTTTGAACAGCCCTTATTGTATATATTCCTTTAATTCCATTTTGACCGATACAGTGTTCACCCAACATTTTGGACTGTATAGATACTCCTCATCGCATAAATAGCGTCTTTCTCCCTCACCTTATTATTCAAAAAATTCTCTTTAAATTTCTGATGCAGTTCATTTTTATAATGAGATACTCATTCCAAACTTCCTGTCTTCCTCCAAGCTGGTGGATCTATACCTAACCCCTTTCCTAGAATCCAACTGGCTCACTCAATCCGGCTTTTTAAAACTAAAATGAACCAGTTCGATATCTAAAAATCTGTCCATATTTACTCTATTCTGCCTAGTCCACAGGATATGAGTAAAAAATTGATCTAAAAAAAGCGCCTCGAAAGGCGCTTTTTTATGTTTGATTTTATCCTGAAGGATCAGGCATCAATGTCAGCATTCAAGGCATTTTCTTCAATGAAGGCACGACGTGGTTCTACGTCATCGCCCATCAAGCAAGAGAACATACGGTCCGCCTCAATCGCATCTGTGACTGTCACTTGCAGCATATTACGATTGTCTGGATCCATGGTAGTTTCCCACAACTGCTCTGCATTCATCTCGCCCAGACCTTTATAACGCTGGATCATCATGCCACGACGTGAGTCAGCCAAGATGTTTTGCCACACCTGATGGAAGCTTGAAACAGGGATTTTACGCTCGCCTTTTTGCAGGTAAGCCCCTTCTTCAAGCAAGGTGAACCAACTCTTCGAGTTTTTCAACAAACGTGCGTATTCACTTGAACCCAACAAGTTTGCATCCAGCAAATAAGAATGCGGTAAGTTATGAATATAAATCGTGATACGTGGTAAATAGGTATTTGATTTATTACCTTCAGCATCTTCTTTTTCAAAGGTTTCAATGCTGAGTTCAGGCCGCAAACTTGGTTGCATATTCTCAACATGGTTGCGCATTTGCTTAGCCCAAGTTTCCACATAATCCAAATCATTGGCTTGATCAAGTTTGAACGCATCAAGAGCAAGCAAGCCATCAAGTACCGTTGCAGGATAGCGTACAGTTAAACGCGCCAAACTCTTTTGCGAGGTTTGATAATCTGCAATGACTTGTGCCAAAGCTTCACCACGAATCGCGGGAGCCTCTGCGCTAATATGCAGTTCCAGCTCATCAATCGCATTGGAGATCAGGTAAGTTTCCAGTGCATCATTGTCCTTGATGTACTGTTCCTGCTTGCCTTTTTTCAGCTTATACAATGGTGGCTGCGCGATATAGATATGACCCCGCTCGACCAGTTCCGGCATTTGACGGAAGAAGAAGGTCAAGAGCAGCGTACGGATGTGCGAACCATCCACGTCAGCATCGGTCATGATGATGATTTTGTGATAACGCAGCTTGTCCGGATTATATTCTTCACGGCCAATGCCACAGCCGAGCGCAGTAATGAGGGTACCGACTTCAGCAGATGAAATCATCCGGTCAAAACGGGCACGCTCTACGTTCAAAATCTTACCTTTCAACGGTAAAATCGCCTGCATCTTACGGTTACGACCCTGCTTGGCTGAACCACCTGCAGAATCACCCTCGACCAGATACAGTTCCGACAGTGCCGGATCTTTTTCCTGACAATCGGCCAGTTTACCTGGAAGACCGGCAATATCCAGCGCACTCTTACGACGTGTCATTTCACGCGCTTTACGTGCTGCATCACGGGCACGCGCTGCATCAATAATCTTACCGGCAATAGCTTTCGCTGCTTGTGGATTTTCCAGCAAGTACTCAGAGAATGACTTATTCATGGCCTGTTCAACCGCAGTCTTCACTTCACTTGACACCAGTTTTTCTTTGGTTTGTGAAGAGAATTTTGGATCAGGTACTTTGACTGACACAATGGCAGTCAGGCCTTCACGCGCATCATCACCCGAGACTACCACTTTTTCCTTTTTCAGGATATTTTCGCTGTCCATGTAGTTATTTAAACCACGGGTCAAAGCAGCACGGAAACCAGCCAAATGCGTACCGCCATCCTTTTGCGGGATGTTATTGGTAAAGCAGCGCACGTTTTCCTGATAAGAATCATTCCACTGCAACGCCACTTCCACACCAATGCCATTTTCAGCCTGTGTGGTGAAATGGAAAATATCATTCAGGTGAGTTTTGCCTTCGTTAATATATTTAACGAATTCGGACAGGCCACCCTCATAGTCATAAACATTTTCAAGATTCACGCGCTCATCGCGAAGCACAATGCGTACGCCAGCATTCAGGAATGACAGTTCACGCAAACGACGTGCCAAAATATCAACATTGAAAATGGTCTGGCTAAAGGTTTCTGCACTTGGCCAGAAACGAACGGTAGTACCCGATTGATCTGTAGTGCCTGTTTCGCGTAATTTATAAACAGGATCACCATGACGGTATTCTTGTTCATAGGTTTTTCCGGCACGGCTGATATTCAGTAGTAATTTTTCAGACAGTGCGTTGACTACGGAAACACCCACACCATGCAGACCGCCAGAGACCTTATAACTGTTATCATCGAACTTACCACCGGCATGCAGAATCGTTAAAATTACTTCTGCTGCAGACACCCCTTCTTCAGGGTGAATATCGGTCGGAATACCACGGCCATTATCAGAAACTGAAACCGATTCATCTTCATGGATGGTGACTATAATTTCATCACAGTGGCCCGCCAAGGCTTCGTCAATCGAGTTGTCGACTACTTCGAACACCATGTGGTGCAGGCCCGTACCATCGTCTGTGTCACCAATATACATGCCCGGACGCTTACGGACTGCGTCTAAACCACGTAATACCTTGATGCTAGAGGAATCATAAGCCTTTTCAATGGTTTGTTCTGTTTGAGAAGCAGCTTGATCTTCTGAACTCATGGTTTCTCCCTAGTGAAAAATAGGTCTATCCAAAGATGGGTAAAACTCAAAAAATATTATTGCACAACTTGAACAGTACCGTTTTCAACACTGAATAACTGATATGAGATAGACAAATCATGTAAGTGCTTCTGTACTGCTTCATGGTCTAAGGTGGTAATAAAAACTTGACTACCAAGTTGGCTCAATCGCTCAATTAAACGTTGTTGTGCGGTTAAATCTAATTCTGCTGTCACATCATCTAATAATACCACAGTTTCCTTATTACAAGAATGTAGCATTGCGATTTGCGACAGTTTTAATGCGATCATCAGCAGCTTTTTCTGCCCGCGCGACAGGATTACATCTGCGTCCCCCATCGGGGTCTTTAAACGCAAATCTGCGCGATGTGGACCATATTCGGTATAGCGTCGCTCGCAGTCTTTTTCATGATGATTGGTCAGGTCATTCAACAGACCGCTTTCACTATGGAAGCCTGGACTGTATTCCAGACTGACCTGTACGTCAGGTAACAACTGTTTCAGATCATCTTCAAAAAATGGCTTCCATTGTTCTACGATCCCGACACGCTGCGAATGCAGGATTTCTCCATATTCACTCAGCATCTGGTTCCACGGTTCCAGATCGGAAAGACTGAGAAAGCGTTTGCTTTTGAGCAGGCTGTTCCGCTGTTTCAGCGCACGCGAATAATATTGCCAGGCATGATAAAATTCCGGTTCCACGTGGAACATCAACCAGTCCAGCAATTGACGCCGTGGTTTGGCACCATGATCAATAATATCGGTACTTTGCGGATCAATCAGCTGCAAGGGTAGCAGTTTGGCCAGCTGACCCTGAGTCGCGACCAGATCACCATTGACCTTAATCAACTGTTCCCCGCCAGCCATTTTTTGCATGCCAATTTTTTCAGTCGTAGACTGTGCAAACACAATCGCATCTTGTGCGCCATGCTGGATATAATTTTTGGGAATATGGGTACGGAAGGAACGCCCGGCAGCCAGTAAATGAATCGCCTCTAAAATCGAGGTTTTACCTGAACCATTTTGGCCATAAAAAACATTAAACGGCTGCAATCCGTGGAGAGCAACCGTCTTTAAATTCCGTACACGCTCAATATGTAAACGCGTAATATGCATAGCTTATCTGAGTATCAAAAAGCCGCGGCTTAAACACGCATCGGCATGACAACATAGACTTGATCTGTATGTGCCGGGTCCTGTACCAAAACAGACTGGTTCGCTTCAGTCATGGTCATCGACACATCATCGCCATCCAGTACACCGAGCACTTCAATTAGATACTGCGCATTAAATGACATTTCTAGCGGGGAATCTGGATATTGAATTGCCAGGTCTTCAATTGCTTCATCCTGCTCCGGGTTATTGGCGCGAAGCTGCAAGGAATCGGCATTGAAGTTCAGAAACACACCGCGAAGTTTTTCATTACTTAAAATCGCCACACGTTGCAAAGACTGCTTGAACACGTCATGTGCGATCATCACCACTTTGTCGCCACCACGTGGAATTACACGGCGGTAGTCCGGGAACTTACCATCAATCAGTTTAGTCGTGAAACGTACGGTAATATCCGCCTGTTCCTTGTCACGGCTTGGCATGGTAATGGTCACATTGAGCAGTTCACGACCAATCAATAAAGATAATTGCTCATCTTCAACGCTCAGCAGACGCTGTAATTCTGCAACGGCTTTACGTGGCACAATCGCCTGAATCGGCTGGGTTGCCGTAGATTGTGCTGTCGTTTCACACAATGCCAGACGGTGGCCATCGGTAGTTACTGCACGAAGCTGATTGGCATCAATTTCCAGCAAGGTACCGGTCAGGTAAAAACGCACATCCTGAACCGCCATGGCAAAAGCAGTTTTTTCAAACAGGCGTTTCAGTTCACGCTGTGTCACTGTCACTTGCGTGCCTTGCGTGTTTTCAGTATTTAGTAATGGATAATCATCAGCAGGCAAGGTACCCAGTACAAAACGGCTGTTACCTGATTTAAGAATGCAGCGCTGGTCTTCAGTAATATGCAAATCGATCAATGCCGCTGAAGGAAGTGACTTACAGATATCAATCAGTTTACGTGCAGGAACTGTGGTCTCACCTTCCTGCAGACAGGCACCTTCAGCCAGCGCCGTACTCGCCACCAGCTCAACCTCCAGATCCGAACCGGTTACGGTCAATGCTTGTGCGGTCACCTGAATTTTCAGATTAGACAGGATATTCAAGGTATGGCGACGTTCAACCGCTCCTACGACATGTGAGAGAACATTCAGTAAGCTTTCTTTCGCGATTTTTAAACGCACGGTGCATTCCTCTAAAGCTGAAGATTAATATAGAAAAAGTGATTTTTTGACGGTTTACTATGCGGCAAAAGCAGCCGCATAGCAAGAATAGAATTTGAGCGTTTTCGGTCAACTTTGCAACAGACGTTGCAGGTTTTTATAGTCTTCGTTAAAGATCGGATCTTCTTCGCGCAGGCTCTGTACTTTCTCGCAGGCATGCATCACGGTACTGTGATCACGCCCCCCAAAAGCCATGCCAATTTCCGGAAAACTGTCGCCGGTGAGTTCACGGGCCAAGCCCATCGCCAGCTGACGGGGGCGGGCATAAATCCGGGTACGTTTTGGACCAACAATCTCTTTTAACGGAATACGGAAATATTCACTGACCACACGCTGAATGTTTTCAGTACTGATGGTACGCGCTCGAATCGCCAGCACATCTTTCAAAGATTCACGCACTACATCCAGATCAATCGGCGTGCCTTTGAAACGTGAAATCGCCACCACTTTATTCAGCGCACCTTCAAGCTCACGTACATTGGCCACGACCTGCTGAGCAATAAACAGCGCACAGTTACGTGGTAAATCCACTCCGGTGTTTTCTGCTTTTTTCAGCAAAATTTCAATCCGGGTTTCAATATCCGGTGGTTCAACACCTACCGATAAGCCCCAGGAAAAACGTGAAACCAGACGTGGATCCAGTTCGGTCAGCTCTTTAGGATAACGATCCGAGGTCAGGATAATCTGCTTGGACTCGTCCAGCAGTGCGTTAAAAGTATAGAAAAACTCCACCAGACTGGCTTCTTTACCCGCCAGCAGATGGATATCATCAACCAGTAACAGATCCAGAGAGCGGCAGTTCTTTTTAAACTCTTCAACCTTGCCCTGCTGCAAAGAGCTGACAAAATCCTGCACAAAACTTTCTGCGGTCATGTACATGACCCGGGCATTCGGTTTGGCCTGCAACAGTGCATTGCCGACTGCCTGCATCAAATGGGTTTTACCCAGACCAGTCGGACCATATAAAAATAAGGGGTTATGCTGGGAAGCACCCAGCTGGGTCAGTACCTTACGACAGGTTTCTGCTGCCATCTGGTTAGAACGACCTTCCACAAACAGCGAAAAGGTGAATAAGGGGTTCAACTGACGTTTACGGCTATTTTTGCCTGAATCTTCTTTTTCTTTCTTGGGACGCGGGGATGGCGCGACAACAGGTGCGGATTCTAGTGCAGCAGTCGTGGTGGCCGGCTGTTCACTCGCAGACAAGATTGCCCCCGGGCGAGAATCTACCAGAATTTCAACTTTACGCACGCGACCTTCAGACAGCTGTTCTGCCAGAATTGAAATCAGTTCCAGATGATGTTCCTGAATGTAGCGCGTCCAGTAAGGATTCGGTGCATAAAGACGCAAGGTATCCTCCAGCTCTTCTGCAACCAATGGCCGAATCCACATGGTAAAGACATTTCCAGAGAGCTCTTGTCGCAGGCGATTTAAGCAGTCCGTCCAAAGCATGTGAATCCCCTATTCATTCCATTGTTCATTCGAAAAAAAGCTGCCCGCGACCAAAAGCGGGTCGCCATTCTAACCAAGTTATCCACATCTGTCATGGCAATTTCCACAAAAATTGTGCAAAAAGAAATCAAGGTGCATAAATTTAAATTTAAAACCCGGTGTGGATAAGTTTATCCGCAAGCTGTGGATAAAATATATCACAAAGTTATCCACAAAGTATAAAATTAATAACAACAGTTTTATCCACAACATAACTTAATGTTTATATAAATAAAAAATAGCTTATCCATAGAAAAAGCGCTCCCTAATAGTAATAAATTTAAATTTATAAATTTGAATTTACTTATAAGATCGCGAGTTTTTGTGGATAACTCAAAAAGTATTAAATTTAAATTCAAAACTCGGAGTTCAAATTTAAACTCTGGATAACATGTGGATAACTTTGTTGATAGAGTTGTTTATAACTTATATTTATTTAAATAACAATAACTTGATTTGTGGTTAACTCAAATCGAGCTAGTGTTATCCAGTTCTGCATAAAAAATACACCTTCGCTCTTTTTTGCTGTTATTTGAAAAGAAAAGTGCTTTTGCATTGACAGCTCAAGCAATGAGCACTAAAATCGCGGACCTTCACAGAAAGATCATTTTTTGGAGTTTCAATATGAAACGTACATTCCAACCGTCTGAATTAAAGCGTAAGCGTGTTCATGGTTTCCGTGCTCGTATGGCTACTAAAGCTGGTCGTCAAGTATTAGCTCGCCGTCGTGCAAAAGGTCGTCATAGCTTAACTGTTTAATCAGTTACGCTAAGACGATTTTGGGTGTTATGACAAAACTTTATAGTTTTGGCACAGAGTTGCGATTACGCTGTGCTGCCGATTATAAAGGTGTCTTTGATGGTGCGCTTTTTAAAGTGCATCAACCCCATTTCTTATTTCTTGCAAAACATTCCGAACTGCCAAATAGCCGTTTGGGTTTAGTTGTTGCCAAGAAGAAAGTGCGACGCGCACACGAAAGAAATAGAGTAAAACGACTTGCTCGCGAAAGTTTTCGCCTGCATCAACAGCAATTAGATGACTTAGACATTGTAATCATGCCGAAAATTGGTATTGAGACAGTATCTAATGCAGAATTGCACCAGCAATTACAATTTGCCTGGCAAAAACTTAACCGTCTTGCCAAAAAGCATTCAAAAATAGCCCCCTTCCCACAAAAGTAGAGTTGGCCAATGGTACGTTTACTGCATTGGTTGATCCGTTTCTATCAGATTGCGATTAGTCCTCTTCTTGGACCGCGCTGTCGTTATATTCCAACTTGTTCTCAATATTCCTTGGAAGCAGTCCAGATGCATGGCGCTGGGCGTGGAGTGTGGCTGGCTACTAAACGTATTTGCCGTTGTCATCCGTGGGGGGGCTCGGGATATGATCCTGTTCCCTCAAAAGCGATTCGTTTTATTTCATTTCAGCAAATAGATTCTCAAACGCTTCACGTTGCTGTACCCTTTCGTGATCGTTTATTGAACCAAAATCACTCTCACCACTTGGGGTAATACATATGCAACAATGGGCCAGGATTGCAATTCTCGGAGCCATGTTTGTTGTCGCATATTTGCTCATTTTGGCGTGGCAAAAAGATTATGGAAATGCTGAAACAAAACCGCAGCAGGAAACTGCTGTTGTTTCGCATGACGTATCTGCAGATTTGCCAAATGGTCAGACGGCTACAGTTGCCTCTGATCTGCCACAAGCAAATGTGCCAGCGCAGCAAGCCACGGATGCCACAGCACCTGTAAGTCAGCAGCTTATTTCAGTACAAACTGACCTTTATCATCTTTGGATCAATCCCAAGGGTGGTGATATTGTTCGTGTTGAATTACTCAATCATGACAAGAACAAAGACAGCGATGAACCTTTCGTCATGCTGGAAAGCGATGCGAAACGGACCTATGTCGCCCAGTCTGGCCTGATCGGTCTGAATGGACCGGACAGCAGCCGTAACGGCCGTCCAACCTATGAAATGGAAAAAACCGCTTATACTCTGGCAGATGCAAAGACAGTCAAGAGCAAAGACGGTAAAAACCTGAAAGTCTTGTCTGTACCGCTGGTGTTTAAAACCGCTGATGGTGTCGAGATCATCAAGACCTTCAATTTCACTGAAGGTGAATATCCGGTCGTGGTGAACCATAAAGTGGTTAACCGCAGTGGCCAGACCTGGCAAGGTCAGATGTTCGGTCAGATCAAACGGGATAACTCGGAAGATCCAGGCAAATCCGATCAGGGTATCTTCACGCTGGGAACATTCCTGGGCGGTGCATGGGGTACTCCGGACGAGCAGTACAACAAACTTAAATTCGACAACTTTGTTGAAGAGAAAGTCAGTACTGAAGCCAAAGGTGGCTGGGTGGCAATGGTGCAGCATTACTTTGTGAGTGCATGGGTACCAGGTCATCTGAAGTTGACTCAAGGCGATGGTGAAGCCTATAGCGCCAAGCTTGAATCACGCAAATCAACCGATAACATGAACATCATCGGTTTTACTTCACCGACTTTCAATGTGCCTGCAGGTACCGTGGCTGAAGTAGATGCGACTTTCTATTCAGGTCCAAAAATCCAGTCAGAACTGAAAGATTTGGCTCCAGGTTTAAACCAGACCGTTGATTATGGCTGGTTATGGCCAATTGCAAAATTGCTGTTCGTGGGTCTTGAATTCTTCCATGGCTTGGTAGGTAACTGGGGGTGGGCAATTATTCTGTTGACCGTTCTGGTGAAACTGATCCTGTGGCCATTGTCGTCGAAGAGCTATCGCTCGATGGCGAAAATGCGCTTGATTGCCCCGGAAATGCAGCGCATGAAAGAAGAATTCGGTGAAGACCGGATGCGCTTCTCTCAAGAAATGATGGCATTGTACAAACGTGAACAGGTCAATCCGCTTGCGGGCTGTTTACCGCTATTATTGCAAATGCCAATCTTCCTGGCCTTGTACTGGGTATTGATGGAATCGGTTGAACTGCGTCATGCCCCATGGATTCTGTGGATTCAGGATTTATCTTCAATGGATCCTTGGTTCATCCTGCCATTGCTGATGGGCTTGACCATGTATATCCAGCAGTCGTTAAATCCGCAGCCGACCGATCCAATGCAGGCGAAAGTCTTCAAGTTTATGCCGATTATCTTTACGGTATTCTTGTTATTCTTCCCGGCAGGCTTGGTTTTATACTGGATCGTCAACAACTTGATCACGATTCTGCAACAAACTTTGATTAACAAGTCTGTTGCCAAAGATCGTGCTAAACGTGATGAGGCCACTCCAGTCAACTAAGTTGTACGGATAGGCTGAATAAATCCGCTTAAGATGGTAATCTTAGGCGGATTTTTTTTGGCTGTACTTTTGAGTCTTTGCAGGTGAATTTTATGCTCAACCGAACCACAACTATTGCTGCGATTGCAACTCCACCAGGACGTGGCGGCGTTGGGGTGATTCGCCTGTCTGGTCCAAAATCCTATGAGATTGCCCAGCAACTGACCCAAAAAGCGCTGCCTAAAGCGCGTTTTGCCGGTTTCCGCCAGTTCTATGATGCAGCCGGTGAGGTCATGGATGAAGGACTGGTCATCTGTTTTCCGAATCCAAACTCATTTACCGGTGAAGATGTGGTGGAACTGCAAGGTCATGGCGGGCCGGTAATTCAGAATGCCCTGCTCGGCCGTTTGCTTGAGCTGGGCGCTACTGCGGCCAAAGCGGGTGAGTTTTCCATGCGTGCTTTTGAGAATGGCAAGCTGGATCTGGTGCAGGCCGAGGCGATTGCCGACCTGATTGATGCAAGCTCGCAAGCAGCCGCCCGTTCTGCGGTACGTTCTTTGCAAGGCGCGTTTTCGACCAAAGTCAATGCAGTGCTTGAGCAGCTGATTCACCTGCGTTTGCATGTGGAAGCCGCGATTGATTTCCCGGAAGAAGAAATTGATTTTCTGGCGGATGGCAAGATTTTAAATCTGCTGGATGGCGTATCCAGTGCAGTCACTCAAGTACAGCAATCTGCACGTCAAGGTCAGTTATTACGTGAAGGCTTGCAAGTCGTAATTGCAGGTAAACCGAATGCCGGTAAATCCTCTCTGCTGAATGCGCTGGCCGGAATTGAACGTGCGATTGTGACCGATATTGCCGGTACCACACGTGATGTCTTGCATGAAAAAATTACCTTAAATGGTCTGCCAATTACCCTCACCGATACCGCAGGTTTGCGTGAAACCGGCGATATTGTTGAAAAAGAAGGAATCCGCCGCGCGATTAAAGAAATTGAACAGGCTGATTTATTACTGCTGGTCTATGATTTAAGCCAGGGGGAAGATCCGTTGCAACTTGCTCAGGAATATTTTGCCGAATATATCGAACCGAAACGTTTGATGCTGATTGGCAATAAATGCGACCTGACTGGTACTGAAGCCAAGATTGGGGATTTAAATGGCTTTCGCCATATCACTGTCTCTGCCAAACAGGAAACCGGCGTTCAGGCGCTCATAGAAGCGATTACAGCGCATGCAGGCTTCCAGCCTGAGGAAGACACCTTTATTGCCCGTACCCGTCATTTAGACGCAATGAAGCGCACTCAAATGTACTTGGCTGAAGCGCGTGAACAGTTGGTGGTGTATAATGCGGGTGAGCTGGTGGCAGAGTCCTTGCGTCTGGCACAAAATGCCTTGGGCGAAATCACGGGTGATTTTAGTGCCGATGATCTGCTGGGCAAGATCTTCGGATCGTTCTGTATTGGTAAATAATTATTTAAAAAATCCCTCAATTGAGGGATTTTTTTAGGCAGCTACAGGGGCTTTTTGATAAGTCCACCACAGTGCAGAACACAACAGACTGATCGCGATACAAAAGCTGATTACGGCGAAATCCAGCCCCCAGTGATCGGCCAGATAACCCACGGCAATAATGGGCACAATGGTGCCCAGATAGGCAATAAACAGATAGGTCGACATGACGGCTGCACGGTTGTTCATGCTGGTGATTTGGTGAATCATTGCAAAAGCCCCCATCAGGGCAAAACCATGGCCGATTCCAAAGCAAAGATCACTGATAAAAAAAAGCAGGCTGATTTTTGCGTACATACAGAGCGCCAGAATTATCATGCTCAAGCCCATCATTATCAGGCCGATATTCAGACATTTTGAAGCTGCGACCGTTTTGGCCATCATCTGCACGATCACCGAGACCACCAGAATACTGGTAATGGCCAGGCCACTGACCAGAGGACCATGCCAAGGTAAAATATTGCGGACAAAGGAGGGTGACAGAGAAGCAAACAGGCTAAAAGCGGCAAAAGCACTAAAAGCCGTTACTGCAATAATCATAAACACCAGATGAAACTTGGCTTCAGGTCGTTGCAGTTTGGGTGCCATACTAAAGGGCTGCAGCTCAACCTTGGGCACCTTGATCCAGAACAGACCAAACAGACAGAACATAGCGCCCAGAATAACCGGTAAATATGGCATCACCAAAGGTGCAGCGGAAAACTGTGCAATCACTCCCCCGACCAGAGGTCCCAAACCAAACCCCATTGCGGTAATGATTGAAATCAGTTGTGGTGCTGTATGTTTATGGCTTTCTGGAATGGTATACAGCAAACCCATCATGGCAGAAGTAGTCATCAGGCCTGAGGCAATCCCAATAATAAAACGGCCAATCGACAGTATGAGTGCATTCTGGGCAAAGACCGAAACGATGAGTCCCAGTGTGATCAGTGCCAGACCAATTTGCAGGGTGCGTAAAAATCCGATGCTATTGCTGGTCCTGCCCAAAAATAACAGGGTCGAGAGACAGCCCAACATATAGGCAACAAAAATGTAGGTAATCTGACTGGGCAGTAAATGCCAGAGTTGCTGATAGATCGGATAAAGAGGGCTCGCCAAAGCTGTGCCAAGCGTTCCCATCATTAAAGCCAGGCTAACCATCAAGAACGGTCGCCAGCTGGTCGTTATTGTCATGAAAATGCCATTTTAGTATTAATCCTTGGCCAATCCATGTCAGGGCATAGCGAGGAATATAGAAAGTGTCTGCAGTTTAGAATGGATAGAGAAAAATGGTCAAGGCTCAATTGCCCAGATATTTTTCTGGAATAATTTAGATCATAATTTAATTATAAAATACAAAAACTTATTTGTTTTTATTCTGGTTTTGGTGTGGTTGAATTAAATATAATTCTTCTTTTTGTTCCACGTGAAACATCACAAGAGGATTTAACCCAGAATGCGCAGTAACATAAATGCTTGAGAAATTTAAAAGAAGAGCGTTTAGAATCGAAGTACATTTTTATCTAATTCATGTAGAACATTCATGTTAAAAAAAATACTGATTATGAGTTTAAGTGCCTTCGTTTCAAGCTTTGCATTCGCCAATATTGATACGGTGAAAACGAATTTGGCCAAAAACAGTCCTAACTTAAAAATTGAAAATATTCAGACCACAGAAATGCAAGGCATTTATAGCGGCTCCATGCAGGACCAGGTGGTTTATCTGAATGAAGATGCCAAGCATGTAATTGCCGGCCCGATGCTGCGGATTCAGGATCAGCATAATTTGACCCGCGATTTAATGCTAAAACAAAATAGTATCGACTGGAAAAAATTACCGCTTCAGGATGCACTGAAAAGTGTAAGAGGTACGGGTAAACGTCAGATTGCGATCTTTTCTGACCCAAATTGCCCGTATTGCAAAAAACTTGAACTAGAGCTGAAAAAACTCAATGATGTAACCATTTATACTTTTATCCTGCCATTAAAATCGCAATCTGTGGCTCCTTCAAAACAGGTGTACTGCGAGTCCAATCCAGCACAGGCTTGGGAAGATTTGATTGCTAAAGGAATTCAGCCGGGTTCTAAAAAAGGCTGTACCAATCCGATTGAGCGTAATAACAAACTGGCGCAATCTTTAGGTGTGAATGGAACACCAGCGATTATATTTTCAAATGGTTTTAAGGTGATGGGTGCCTATCCGGCAGAACAGATTGAACAGATCTTTAAAGAATTCGAGCTATAATATCCAATCAAATGATCCGTTATGCAATATAAAAAAAAGCACCTGATCAGGTGCTTTTTTTTATATGCCGGCAATTAAGCCTAGCCTAACCGAAATGGCAAATTGCTTTAGATGGTATGGCGTTTGTTGATCATATTATAAATAAACAGAATAATCACCGCACCAATCACCGAAGCGATCAGACCGGCAGCTGAGTCCGCAGAATACAAACCCAGCATACGGCCAGCAAAAGTTGCCAACAAGGAGCCTGCTATACCTAGCAAGGTCGTCATAATAAAACCTGCCTTATCGTTACCGGGATGAATGGCACGAGCAATCAGACCTGCTATAAAACCGATGACAATAGCCATAATAATTGTCCACATATGCATACTCCTTCTTGTCATGTCTTTGTTTTACATCGTTCACTCATATTGAAATAAAGTCGGGTGGATAAAAAGTTGAATCCTGAAACGGGCTGTTGTGTTTTTGTTCCCTGTGTTACTGAAATTATTCAAGAAATAAAAAAAAGTGGCACAAGGCCACTTTCTAAACAGTGCTTATCGATTTAACCCAATCTTAAAGACCGATTTCACCAATAAAAGGAATATGACGGTATTTCTGATCATAATCCAGGCCATAACCGACAATAAACTTGTCTTCAACTTCAAAGCCCAAAAATTTCACCTCAAGTTCAATCTCGCGACGTGAAGGTTTGCTTACCAACGTACATAACTGAATAGAATTAGGTTTACGGGTCTGCAGGATTTCCAGTACTTTGCTCAAGGTATTGCCCGAGTCGATAATATCTTCAACGACCAGTACATCTTTACCATGAATTTCACCGTCCAGATCTTTCAGGATTTTAACATCGCGGCTTGACACCGTACCGCCAGCGTAGCTAGATACAGTCATGAAGTCGAGTTCATGCGGCTTGTTAATGGCACGACATAAATCAGCCATAAAAATCACTGAACCGCGTAATAAACCGATGAGCACAAGTTCTTTGTCACTATTGGCATAGTGTGCATCGATTTGAGCACCAAGCTCTTTGACTTTAGCTTGAATTTCTTCAGCGGAAATCATTACGCTCATTTGAACGGTCATGGGTAGATACCTAAAAAGTAAAAATAGCAAAATAAAAAAGGTGTTGACCTGCAACACCTGAATTACGGTAATTTTAATACATCCTTAGCTGAGATGCACCTGTTTTACCTGCGGTAAATGTAATCATTTTTTCGGCTGCCGAGAGTCTCGTTTCAGTGCAAAAGCACAGAGAGCGACGATTGCAGTCAAAATGATCCGGCGCTGACGCGGTTTATTGGGCTTTGACATAGACAGCTTGTCCAGCAACATAAGTAGCTGCAATATTACGGTCATCCCCCAGCATGGTCAGTGCAAAAAAGGTATCTTCAATATTCCTCGCCTTGCTCTGACGCAGTGTTTGTAAGGCAGTCGCATTCAGATCCAGAACCACAAAGTCTGCCTCTTTGCCAATGTTGAAGTTACCCAGCCGGTCATCCAGACTTAAAGCTCTAGCACCACCTAAAGTGGCATGATACAGCGATTCAAAAGCTGATAGTTTTTCTCCCTGCAGCTGTTGAACTTTATACGCTTCATTCAGGGTTTGCAGCTGGTTAAAGGACGTTCCTGCTCCAATATCTGTACCTAAACCTACTTTAACTCCTTTACTCCAGGCTTTCTTCAGGGGAAATAAACCACTGCCAAGGAACAGGTTGGAGGTTGGACAGAAAGCAATCGCAGAGTCGGTTTGCTGCATACAGTCCCACTCCCCTTCTTCCAGATGTACGCAATGCGCGAAGACGGATTTGCTGCCGGTTAAGCCATAATGATGGTAAACATCCAGATAACCTTCATGTTCTGGAAAGAGCTCTTTTACCCAGGCAATTTCGTTTTTATTTTCACTGAGATGGGTATGTACATACACGTCCGGATATTCACTTTTGAGCTGGCCGGCTTTTTGCAGTTGTTCAGGTGTTGAGGTCGGAGCAAAGCGCGGTGTGATGGCATACAGGTTTCGTCCTTTACCGTGCCATTTCTCGATCAGGGCTTTAGACTCAGAATAAGCCCTGTCTGCAGTGTCCATCAGGGCATCTGGCGCATGACGATCCATCAGAACTTTACCTGCAATCAGGCGCATATTGCGCGTGGTCGCCGCATTGAACAAAGCATCTACAGATTCAGGATGCACAGTACAAAAGACTAATGCCGTCGTAGTGCCATTTTTAAGCAATTCCTGCACGAAAAATTCGGCAATTTTTTCGCTATAGGATGAATCCTGGAACTGGATTTCAGTGGGAAAAGTATAGGTATTTAACCATTCCAGCAGCTGTTCACCATAAGCCCCGACCATTTCAGTTTGCGGGAAATGGATGTGGGTATCAATCATGCCGGGAATAATGAGCTGTTCAGGATAGTGGGTCACCGTTAGCCCTGCAGCAAGTTGATGCTGTCCTTCCTGCCAGGAGCCAAACCACTGGATTTTTCCATTTTTTATGATGAGTAAACCATCTTCTACATATCGCACTTGGTCGTGTATATCACGTGCTTGGGCAACTGTATTCTGAATGTCGAGGAAGCGACCACGGATCGCTGTCGTTGCAATTACAGAAGACATTTTAAACCTACGCTTTTTGATTTTTTCGATTGATTGTAGCTGAAAAAATTGCCATGTTTGTATGAACATTCATATTTAAAAGGTGATCTTAATTTGCCATGACCTCCCAAAACGCTCTTGATCAGTTTTATCAGATTGTGCGTGTGCAACCTGTACGGATGAAAATTTTGCAGACATTGGCTCTGTTGCACCCCCATGCCTATATCGCAGCAGATGATTACCTCATGTGATCTGGGCGCATTTACATGGATCTGACTATGAGATTGATCATACCGAGGTCAACGTGATTTTCTTTGCCCCCAATGAGCAGGCTCGTCCTTTAGCGTGGCAACTGGCAGATCAGCTAAAGAACTATTTTCTAGATATTATTTGGGATGTGACTAATCAAGCTTTTGTACATGAGTGGTACCGGAGCGATCAAAATAAAAGGATTGAACCTTTGACTTCAGTTGAACAGCCCCCTATCTCTTTGGCCAGAAACAGCCACAGCTTTGGCACTGCGCCTGCAAGATGATAATGTATTAGAGTTGATCACCCCCTTTCAGTTTGACCGATTTATTTGAGTTAAAGTTGCGTTGGAATCCAAATTTAGTCAGCTATGCCGTGTTCGATCAGCGCATATTGAGCAAACAGTTTTTGCAAAAATGGACCAAATTATCCCTGATAGAACAATAAAAAAGCCTGCTGATGCAGGCTTTTTAATGATTAATTTTACAGGGTGGTTTCGTTATGCTTCTTGCTATGTCGAATCGACAAGATTGCAGTGATAGTCAAGACAAGCACAATAAAGCTTAAGGAAATCCAGATCGGCATATGGAATACATCCAGCATCAGCATCTTAAAGCCGATAAAGACCAGAATGATCCCGAGACCATAAGGCAGATAATGCATTTTTGAGGCTGCACCTGAGAGCAGGAAGAACATGGCGCGCAGGCCTAAAATCGCCATCAGGTTTGCAGTGAGAACAATAAAGGGATCGGTGGTAACGGCAAAAATAGCTGGAATAGAATCGACGGCAAAGATCACATCAGAGGCTTCGACCAGAATCAGGACCAGGAACAACGGCGTTGCCCAGAGCAATCCGTTTTGACGTACAAAGAATTTGTCACCCTGAAGTTTCGGTGTGATACGCATGTGTTTACGTAGCCATTTCAGGATGGCCATATCTTCAATATTACTGTCTTCTTCATGCTGACCGCGCAGAAACTTAAAGCCGGTATACACCAGGAACGCACCGAAGATATACAGTATCCAGGAGAACTCCTGTACAAACCAGGCACCAATAAAAATGAAGATGGTTCTGAGCACAATCGCACCCAATACACCATATAACAGCAATTTACGTTGTAGCGCCGGTGGAATGGCAAAGGCGGCAAAGATCATCAGCCAGACAAAAACATTATCGATTGCCAGGGATTTTTCCAGCAGATAACCGGCAAAGTATTCCATGACCTTGGTATTGGCAATTGCCGCACCTGCAGTCTGTTCCAGATACAGCCATAAACCGCCACCAAATAAGGTGGCGACACTGACCCAGGCAATACTCCAGTAGGCCGCAGTGCGGACTTTTACTTCCTGGCCATGCTGATGCTTAAAGCCGATAAAATCGATCACCAGCATGACGGCGACAATTGCGAAAAAGACAAGATACAGCCAGAGCGTACCAATTGTTTCCATGTGAATTCTCCACATCGGACGACTGGCCATAAAAAACCTTGACCAGCTGCCAGATGAAAAACATCTATAACAACATGATCAAGGTCTTGCCTACATCTTGGTGTTTCACTTTTTTGTATCAAGTGTGACCTAAAGATGCTCAGATACCGACTTTTTGCAAAGTGTAATGACGATATTCTGACACGTTCAAAAACTGAAATTTCATTCTTAAACGTTTGGAGGAGGCTACTCCCCTTGTTCAAACTCAATTCTGTTTGAGCGATTGCTCAATATGCAAGGAGCATGACAGATCTGACTGGAAATCACAATTTATTTTACAAAAAAGCAGCGTTTAATCAGCAGCTTTGGACAGAAAATCTGGACGTTTGACCAGATAGATACTGAGTAGAAATCCAAGCATTGCCAGCCCCGCTCCCACCCAGCCTATGCTGTCTAAACCGATCTGTGTTGTTATGATACTGCCAAGTAAGGCACCGGCACCTATACCGACATTATATAGTCCTGAATAAATGGCCATGGCGACATCGGTAGCATCTGCCGCAAGATTCAGGGTTTTGGATTGTAAGGCCAGACTAAAGCCAATAATACTCAAGCCCCACAGCAAGGTTAATCCAGACAGTCCTGTGACCGTAGCAGAGAGTGGCAAGAGCAGTAACATTGAAATGGCCATACCCAAGCTAAAAGCAGGAATTGTCATTTTCGGGAATTGTGCAGCAAAGCGGCCAAACAGATATGAACCCAGAAAACCTGCTCCGCCATAGACCAGCAGTAAGATCGTAGTCTGTTCAGAAGTAAATCCGGCGATATTCAGAGAAAACGGCTCAATATAACTATAGGCGGTAAATTGCGCAGTAATCATCAGAATGGTCAAAGCAAAGACCAGCATCAGGCTTGGACGTCGGATCAGGACTTTTAGGCTGCTCAAGGAGCCTGAATTTACACTGGGCAGAAGTGGCAAGGCTTTAGCCAGAATCAGACAAATGATAAGTGCAGCACAGGCAATCAGGGCAAAACTGTTACGCCAGCCATATGCTTCACCAATCATCCGGCCAAATGGAATGCCCAGTACCATAGCCATGGCTGTTCCTGTGGCCAGCAAGCCCAGTGCCTGAAATTCTTTGCCTTTAGGTGCCACCCGAACCGCGAGTGAGGCAGTAATCGACCAGAATAAGGCATGTGCAATGGCAATCCCGACCCGGCTAACTAGTAGTACACTAAAACTCCAGGCAAAATAAGACAGGACATGACTCAAAATAAATACTGCAAAGACCAGCATCAGCAAAAAACGCCGTTCTACGGTTTTAGTGAGTAGCATGATCGGAAGTGAGAGTAATGCCACGACCCAGGCATAAATAGTGAGCATGATGCCGACCTGGGTCGCAGACATGGCAAAGCTATGGCCGATTCCGCTCAGTAAGGCCACAGGAATAAATTCAGTCGTATTAAAAATAAAAGCTGCACAGGCTAAGGCAATTACCCCAATCCATTGCTGGGTGACAGAAGAAGCAGAAGCTGAATCAGACATAAGGGATTGCCTGTAAAAAGATGCAGTATTCTAATCCTGTCTCTTAATCAGGAAGTAGATAAAAATTAAAATTCTAGAAAGAAAAAAATGTAGAAAAAACTGTGATGATTTAAGCGAGATTATCCCTGCAATTAAGACAGCAATAAAACCTGATAGAGGGCAGGAAAATTTAAAATGAATAAGGGAGTGAAATAAAAAATTTCATTACCTATTAAAAACTTAACAATAATTCATATTGTTAATTCAGCAAGATGTTTTAAATTGAAGGAACCAGCAATTTTATACAGGATCAGCTTTCAGTATGGATATTCAACATCAGGATTCAAAACGCGGCGGTGTATTTTTTATGGAAGAGAATGGCCGACGTCTGGCCGAAATTACCTACCAGTGGCATGATGCGTCAACCATTGTGGCCGATCATACCTGGGTAGACAATTCCTTACGCGGTCAGGGGATTGCACGCAAAATGCTGGACGTACTGGTGGATTTTGCCCGCCAGAAACAGTTGAAAATTGTTCCGCAATGTTCCTATGTGGATGTCATGTTTAAACGTGATTCTAGTCTGGCCGATGTCGCAGCAACGGCTATTTGACTATCCAGGGGGATTTTTCAAAAGATCGGCCTAGTTTTTCTTTTAAGACAGGCAGAACTACACCCTGTAACAGGGTATATATACCAAAGCCTGCCATCATACCGGTCATGGCCCAGAAAATTTCTTCAAATTGTTGCAGCATCAACAAAATTGCCATAATCAGCAGATAACTGGCATGGAAATAAATGTGATGACCGACAAATTGCAAAATGGCCCAGCTGATAAAAATCGAACTGATGAGCAGATTGGTTTGAGTACTGAAGGTCAGATTATTTAAAGTGATCATCAGGGCAAAACACCCACATAGTAAGCCAAGGGTTAAGATCAAATCTTTTAACATCAGGCTGTGTCCTTATGTTTATGATAGGTGTATGAAAATATTCGTTTAATAATTTAGAGCTATTGTTAAAAGTTCAAATCTAAAATGCAAACAGAAATGCTTGTAAGCAAAAACGGATATTTGCTTAAAAAATAGTCGACTTGAGGTAAAATAATTGATTAAACTGTAGTTTTAATTCCTCCTCTGAGTAAGACGCATGATGCTACAACTTTGCTATGCCAGTGAACGGATAGAATCTGAACAAGAGTTGTTACAAGAGTTGAGCGATATTTTGGCGACTGCCCGGAATTTTAATCAACAGCATCAGATTCATGGCGTTTTATATTATTCCCATGGCAAGTTTTTCCAATGTCTGGAAGGTCAGGCTGAAATAGTGGAAAGCTTATTTCAGCGCATTTCTCGAGATGCCCGCCATCACAATGTCCTGCGTTTTGAAGATGCGATCGTAGAGCAATCCCATTTCTCGGAATGGTCAATGAAATATGTGCATAAACATAGTGAAATTTCTTCTTTATTTTCACGTTTAGGTTTCAAGCAGTTTGAACCGCATGCTTTACAGCAGTCAGGAATTTCTGAATTTTTAAAAGTGCTGTATCGCCTGGAGGAAAATCAGGCCAGTCTGGCATCACCAAAAGGTTATAAGCAACGCGGGTATGTCCCCTATTTCTGATCTATTGATCTGTAGATAAAAGTAGAAAATAAAAAAGTCCGCATAGCGGACTTTTTTATCTGACAGGCATCAGTTCATGTCAATCATGACTTTTAATGCCTTTTCATCAGCTGCATGTTTAAATACATCATAGGCTTTTTCAAAATCGGCAAATTTAAAATGATGGGTTGCCAGTTTTTCCAGTGGCAGTTTGCCGGAACAGCAGGTTTTGAGCAGCATACCGGTTGTATTGGCATTGACTAGACCTGTAGTAATCGTCAGGTTTTTAATCCAGAGTTTGTTCAGTTCAAAGCTGACAGGTTTGCCGTGCACGCCGACGTTGGCAACATGTCCACCCTCTTTGACGATATGTTGACAAATATTCCAGGTAGGTTCTATCCCTACTGCTTCAATGGCACAGTCCACACCGCGCCCATCAGTAATCTCTAAAATTTTCTGGATGGCATCTTCCTTGGCGGAGTTGACGGTATGAGTCGCCCCTATAGTTTTGGAAAATTCCAGCCGGTTATCATCTGTATCTACCATAATAATATTGGCAGGTGAGTAGAATTGTGCAGTCAACAGGCAACTCATGCCAATTGGCCCTGCGCCGACCACAGCGACATTGTCACCTGGTTTGACATCGCCATATTGCACCCCAATTTCATGGGAAGTAGGCAAAATATCTGAGAGAAACACGGCCACGTCTTGATCCAGGCCTTCAGGTAAATGATAAAGTGAAGTGTCGGCAAAGGGAGTACGCACATATTCGGCATGAGTGCCGTCAATCATATAACCCATGATCCAGCCGCCGTCATTGCGACAATGGGCATACAGCTGTTTCTGGCAGTTTTCACAGGTTCCACAGCGGCTGACACAGGAGATAATGACCCGGTCACCCTTTTTGAAGTTCTTGACTGCCGCACCGACTTCTTCCACTATGCCAATGCCTTCATGGCCCAGAATCCGGCCATTAAAACTACCTTCTTTTCGTACGGCTTCCTGCTCAATTTCCGGGTTTTTACCTTTCCATATCCCGAGATCGGTACCACAAATCGTGACTTTTTCTAGTTTGATGATGGCATCGCCAGGATGCAAAAGGGTGGGAACAGGGCGGTCTTCAAAGCGGATATCATTTTCGCCGTAATAGACCATTGCTTTCATACTTGTCATGACACATCTCCTAAGGGAGTGAGGAGTGAGAATGACCTGGCTTAGCCAGAATGGTGAATGCCTTGATCGCTTTTATTAGAGTGGCAGCAATGGGCTGATTCATGATCTAGCTTTCAGGTCTATAAATACCTGTATTCTTCCCGATTATGCCTTGCGTGTTATGGGGCTACAATGAGTCTTATGTATAGATTGCAACAAAAAATCATTAGAGGGATTTAGGTAGGAATCCGCAGTTTGGATCAATATCCAAGTCATGGTATTTCAAGATCAGCACAGGTATACACTTTTGCTCAATGAATATTTTAAACTGTCAAAAAAAGCCCGCTTAGCGGGCTTTTTTACTAGATCGAGATTAATTTATGCTTGTAAAACAGTCATTAGCTTCTGATGCAAACCGCCAAAACCACCATTTGACATAATCACTACGGCATCCCCCTCGCCTGCTTCAGCGACCACAGTCTGAATGATGTCATCCAGTGTGCGTGCAACTTTGGCTTTGTTGGGTGCAGCATCAATGACCGGTTGCAGATCCCAGTCCAGCCCTTCAGGTTGATACCAGATCACTTCATCAGCCAGACGAGCAGAATGGGCCAGGCCATCTTTATGGCTGCCCATACGCATGGTATTGGAGCGCGGTTCGATAATCGCCCAGAGTTTGCGTTCACCCAGACGTTTGCGCGCGCCTTCCAGGGTCGTGTCAATCGCCGTCGGATGATGGGCAAAATCATCATACACCTCGATACCACGGACTGTACCTAGCAGCTCCATACGGCGTTTTACCCCGCCAAAATTCGATAGCGCTTCACAGGCTGTTGCAATGGATACCCCGACATGTTCAGCGGCTGCGATTGTCGCAAGTGCATTGGCAACTGAATGTTGCCCGGTCATATTCCACAGCACTTCGCCTTTGACCACACCGTGCTGCAGCACTTTGAAATGGGAACCATCTTCCGATAACTGCTCAGCATACAGCTCAGCTTTTTCATTGGCATCCAGACTGGTACGCACCACCGGTGTCCAGCAGCCTTGTTCCAAGACTTCATCAATATTACTTTCAGTAATTGGTGCGATAATTCGGCCTTCGCTGGGAATGGTACGGACTAGATGATGAAACTGTTTTTGAATTGCTGCCAGATCATCGAAGATATCGGCATGGTCAAATTCCAGGTTATTTAAAATTGCAGTTTTAGGATGGTAATGTACGAACTTGGAACGCTTGTCGAAGAAAGCAGAGTCATATTCATCCGCTTCGACACAGAAGTATTTGCCACCGCCCAGACGTGCGCTTTCCGAAAAGCCAAGGGGTACACCACCAATCAGGAAACCCGGCTCCAGACCTGCCTGATCCAGGACCCAGGCCAGCATGGTGGTCGTCGTCGTTTTGCCATGTGTTCCGGCAACACCTAAAACATGTTTGCCCTGCAGCACATGATCGGCCAGGAACTGCGGACCCGAAATATAAGGCAGACCTTCATTCAGCATGTATTCCACAGCATCAATGCCGCGCTTCATGGCATTACCGACAATCACCAGATCCGGATGAGGCTGCAAATGACTACGATCATAGCCCTGCATTAAAGTAATGCCTGCATTTTCAAGTTGGGTCGACATCGGCGGATATACATTCAGGTCAGAACCTGTTACCTGATGGCCCAGATCTCGTGCAAGTAGCGCTAACGAGCCCATAAAGGTGCCACAAATACCCAAAATATGCAGATGCATCTACTTCACTCCGTTCCTGTCTGACCCTGTCACCTTAGATTGGTGCTACTGGCATGATTTATTCAATTTGCAAGCAACGATAGCAAGGCTTTACACGAAAAGATAGTCAAAACTCAGAGCGGATTGCGGGATTTTTTTAATCCAGTTTCAAGGATAAACTCGAAGAAAAGTTACAAGCAGTGCAATATCTTTTCACCAAATAAACGGTAAAATAAGTTAAACCTTTTTGCAGAGTGCATGCAGATGCTCCAGGCTCTATTTCTTCTGGTGATTGCCAACTGTTTCATGACACTGGCCTGGTACGGGCATTTAAAGTTTTTGCCACATGATGCACCGCTCTGGCAGGCGATTTTATTCAGCTGGATCATTGCCCTGTTTGAATATAGCCTGATGATTCCGGCGACCAAATTACTAGCACAGCAAGGACTGGCTGTCGGCCAAATGAAAATTACCCAGGAAGTGGTGACCTTACTGGTGTTTGTACCTTTTATGATTTTCATGTTTAAACAGCCGCTTAGACTGGATTATCTTTGGGCCGCTTTGTGTCTGTGCGGATGTATCTATTTTGTATTCCGCAGTTCCTGAATGGCAGTAACTAGGACTACTCCCCTATTTTTATTCCAGTTTTTAAGAATTCAAGAAAAAAATAAGAAAAATCGAGTCTTGCTTTGACCGTTAAATTTTATGAAGCTGAATTTTCAGTCTATAATGAGTACTCCTATTCAAGCTTGGCTCTCTCGTCGAGATTTATCTTTTCTTACTTTAATCTCTGGAAAATTTGCAATGAATGCGGCTGCTGCACAAGATACTCCTCTCGTAGGTATTATCATGGGTTCTCAATCAGATTGGGCAACTCTCGAACACACTGCCAATATGCTCAAGCAGCTTGGTGTCCCATTTGAAGCCGAAGTCGTTTCTGCACATCGTACCCCAGACCGCCTATTTGAATATGCCGAGCAAGCGCGTGATCGTGGTATTCAGGTGATTATTGCCGGTGCAGGCGGTGCAGCGCATTTACCAGGGATGTGTGCAGCGAAAACTGATCTGCCCGTACTGGGTGTGCCGGTGAAATCTTCGATTTTAAACGGTGTTGATTCATTGCTATCTATTGTGCAAATGCCAGCCGGTATTGCAGTCGGTACCTTGGCGATTGGTCCTGCCGGTGCCACGAATGC
Source organism: Acinetobacter pecorum (assembly GCF_014837015.1). Taxonomy (GTDB): domain Bacteria; phylum Pseudomonadota; class Gammaproteobacteria; order Pseudomonadales; family Moraxellaceae; genus Acinetobacter; species Acinetobacter pecorum. The sequence continues at coordinate 7,110 of NZ_JACSPT010000022.1, read as the reverse complement.
TGCCATTATGGCGGCGCAAATTCTGGGTTTGTCCCGTCCAGAGATCGCAAAAAATATTGCAGATTTCCGTACGGCGCAAACAGATAAAGTGGCAAGCAACAATATTCCAGGCCAGGTTTAAGTCGAGATACAGATTATGGATAAAACCATCGGTATTTTTGGTGGCGGTCAGCTGGGTCGTATGATGGCGCAAGCGGCACTTCCATTAAATATTCAATGTACATTTTTTGAAGCCAGCACAGACTGCCCTTCTGCTGCTTTGGGTCCGGTGATTTCGAGCCAGGCTGAAAATGGTCTGCAAGACTTTATTAACAGTGCAGATGTATTTAGCCTGGAGTTTGAAAACACGCCCCTTGCAGATGTTGACGTACTCACACAAAGCAAGCAACTGCATCCGCCACGTCAGGCTTTGGCGATTGCACAGCATCGTCTGTCTGAAAAAGCCTTGTTTGATGAACTGGCTATTCCGGTTGCACCGTATAAAGCGGTCACTTCACTGGAAAGTTTAAAAACAGCTGTAGCGGAACTGGGCTTGCCGATCGTACTGAAAACCTCGCGTGGCGGTTATGATGGCAAAGGACAATTCGTTTTACGTTCGGCAGACCAGATGGATCAGGCCTGGGCAGAATTGGGTCCTGCGGGTGAACTGATTGCTGAAAGTTTTGTAACTTTCTCACGTGAAGTCTCAATCATTGCAGTACGTGGCCAGAATGGCGATGTCAAAACCTGGCCTTTAGCAGAAAATCATCATCATAACGGCATCCTGTCGCATTCGATTGTGCCTGCACCATACAGTGCAGATTTGCAGCCTGTGGCGCAGGACTACATCACTCGCCTGCTGAATCATCTGAACTATGTTGGTGTGCTGACCCTTGAGCTGTTTGTGACAGACAAAGGCTTATATGCCAACGAGATGGCGCCACGCGTGCATAACTCGGGGCACTGGTCGATTGAAGGCGCCGTATGTTCACAGTTTGAGAATCATGTACGTGCAGTGGCAGGTTTACCTTTAGGTTCAACGGAAGTGATCCGTCCAACTGTCTTGGTGAACATCATTGGGCAGTATCCAAAGTCTGAAGATGTACTGGCATTAGAAGGGGCGCATTTGCATCTTTACAACAAGTCAGAGCGCGAAGGCCGCAAGATTGGTCATATTACCCTGATGCCAAATGACAGTACGCAATTGTCTATACTTTGCCGTCAACTGGCGAAAATTCTACCAAATCCATTGGCATTGAGCGAAGATATGACCATCTAGGCTTTAACTTGCTGATAAAAAAAGCGATCACTACTGTGATCGCTTTTTTATTTGCCTGCTTTCAGGCATGATTGCGCCTCTTTAAAAATACCTGCCATTGGTCGGATCATTTTGTAGAATAATTGATTATAAACCGATCAATTGATTATAAATATCATCATCTCATTCAAGCCGATTTTGCGCGGGATTGTTGCTATTCAACTATGGATAAGCCTGAATCAATATTTGAATTTAAAACTAGGATATGGTTTTAAATTTAAATTCATAAAAATAAATTCAAATTTAAAATAGCTTTGAATTCAAATTGTACTTTTAAATTCAAAAGCATGAATTCAAATTTAAAATCCGATAAATAAATTCAAAGTTTCTGAATTTAAAACTGGCTCGTCATTTTAATGAATTTAAAACCAGCATCGTGTCAGCCAGAAGCTCTGACGGTTTAAAGCACTCTATTATCAACTTAAGTTATCCACAATTAATTTTTAAATTCATAAAATTGGACTCAATTTATAACTTTAAATTCAAAACCGCGCGCATTTTGAATTTAAAAAACAACCTGTGGATAAATATTTAAATTTAAAACTACAAAATGAATTCAAAAGTGTAGAAATTATGAATTTAAATTTACGTATTGGCGCTTTAATTTTCATCATGAGCTGCTAAGGTAAAAACATAATTCGAAATCTAAATATTCAGGGGTCTTATGCAACGGCTTGCACTTTTTGTTGGTTCTGTGGTTTTGGCTGCAACTCAGGCACAGGCAGAACTTATTATTAATGGCCAGCGTGTCACACCGACTAATTTGCCTGCTAGTTCAAGTAGTCCAAATTATGCATCCCAAAATAATTTTCAGAATTGTCTTGCCAATTTACGCAGTCAGGCAGTTGCCCAAGGGGTGAGTGGTTCAACTTATGATCGCTATACCCAAAATTTAACACCCGATTATTCTGTGATCGAGCGCCTGAACTATCAGCCTGAGTTTTCAACACCGATCTGGGATTATTTGTCAGGTTTGGTTGATGAAGAGCGTGTCCAACTGGGCCGGCAAAAACTGCAGCAGCATCGTGAAGTGTTAAACCGTATTAGTGCCGTTTATGGGGTGCCTGCAGAAACCATCGTGGCGGTATGGGGAGTAGAAAGTAATTTCGGTGATATTTCGGGTCGTTACCCTTTATTGCAGGCTTTGGGTACCTTGAGCTGTGAAGGTCGTCGTCAAAGTTATTTCCGTGGTGAGTTCTTTACCACCATGAAACTGCTGCAGCGTGGTGATGTGCGTGAAGAGCAGCTGCGTGGCTCATGGGCAGGCGCATTTGGTCATACCCAGTTTATGCCATCGACTTATGATGAACTTGCAGTTGATTTTGATGGTGATGGCCGACGTGATCTGGTTTCGAGCATTCCTGATGCACTGGCGTCGACCGCAAACTTTTTAAGCAAGCGAGGCTGGCAGAGCGGACAACCTTGGGGTTTTGAAGTCAAGATCCCGCAAGGCATGTCGGTTTCTGGTGAAGGCCGTCGTAATAAAAAATCCTTGAGTAACTGGCTTAATCAGGGGGTGGTGCGTGCCGACGGTTCGCCTTTAATTCAAGGAAATTTATCACAATCCTCTCAAGCCGGATTACTTGCGCCTGCGGGGCCGAATGGCCCGGTGTTCCTGGTCTTTAAAAACTTTGATGCCATTTATAGCTATAACGCGGCAGAAAGTTATGCCTTGGCGATTGCACATCTGTCAGATCGTTTGCAGGGTAAAGGTAGCTTTACGGCCACATGGCCCACCGATGATCCGGGAACTTCTCGTGCAGAACGTCGTGAGATCCAGCAATTTTTATTGAATCGAGGTTATGACATTGGTGCGGTGGATGGCCTGATTGGAGATAAAACCCGTCAGGCGATTCGTCAGGAACAGCAGCGTTTGGGCTTAAGTCCTACAGGTCGTGCCGGTCAGCAAATTTTGCGGGCCTTTAGAAATGAAAATGCCAAACGCATGATGCAATAAAGAATATTGAAAACTGAAAAAGGTCTGCATTTTTGCAAACCTTTTTTGACGACTGTTTTTGAGTAGCTATTTTGAGTAGCTGTGTAGCATAGCCATGCAAGATAATAGTAATTCGCTGAATTTAAACAGCAGTAATGGTGCCGAGAACGCGATAGCCAGCGGCACCAGTGACTGCAGGCAGGTTGCCATTTAGCTGATTCATAAAACGCATGGCCAGCCAGGCAAAGGCAGTAGCTTCTACCCAGGTCGGACTGAGGCCCAGATCGGCGGTAGTCTGTACGCTCCATTCATGTTTGCGCAGGCGCCAGCGCAACTGCTCCAGTAAATGTGAGTTGTAGGCACCACCACCGCAAACAAAAACCTGTCCGGTATCCATGCCGGAGCGGTAAATGGCTTTTTTAATGGCACGGGTGGTGAGCTTTAATAAAGTCGCCTGTACATTTTCTGGAGTGTCTTCCAGTTCATCGTATTGTAGGTCATTGCGCCAGTCAGCAATCTGTTCATCCAGCCATTCCAAGTTAAAATCTTCACGACCGGTACTTTTCGGAGGCTCTTTGGAGAAGAATTCGTGTGACTGCAAGCGATCCAGCAAGCTGCGAATCGGGGTGCCATAGGCTGCCCAGTTACCATTTTCATCAAAAGGCTGACCGGTATAACGGGAACACCAAGCATCCATCAAGATATTGGCCGGTCCGGTATCAAAACCATACACCTCTTCAGGCTTGCCGGCAGGCAGCAGGCTGACATTCGCAATACCGCCCAGATTTAAAATTACCCGGTGAATGCTGTCATGCTGGAAGATATCCTGATGAAATGCTGGAACTAAAGGTGCTCCCTGACCACCTGCCGCCAGATCACGACGACGGAAATCTGAAATCACCGGAATCTGGGTAATTTCAGTAATGATGTTCGGGTCACCAATTTGCAGGGTGAAGCCATGTTCAGGACGATGCCGGATAGTCTGGCCATGCGAGCCAATCGCCTTAATTCTGGATTTATCCAGGTTATTTTTTTCAATCAGCGCATTAATACCATGACCAATCATTTGTGCCAATGCAACATCGGCCTTACCCATGCGGTCAATTTCATTGTCATCTGGCAAGGTCAGTGCCATCAGCTCATCCCGAAGGTCGGGATCAAATGCCAAAGTGAGTGTGGCATGAAGCTGGAGTGGATCAAAAGAAGCAGCAACAATATCGACACCATCCATGCTCGTGCCGGTCATTACCCCAATATAGATCGCTGTCATGGTTATTCTTAAGCCTGCAATATGCTGAAAAAGTGTTAGTATATCGCACAAATTGAGTAACTGATGTATTGGATTTTGTGATGTCAAATTTCCTGCCGGCTGAAGAACAACTTGCCCTCATTCAACGAGGCACCCACGAAATTATTTCTGAAGAAGACCTTCTCAAGAAATTAAAACAGAATCGCCCATTAAAAATTAAAGCGGGTTTTGACCCGACTGCGCCTGACTTACACCTGGGTCATACGGTTCTCATTAATAAGTTAAAAGTATTCCAAGACTTGGGTCATGAGGTGTACTTCCTGATCGGTGACTATACTGCGATGATCGGTGATCCAACCGGAAAAAGTGCTACACGTCCGCCGTTGTCACGTGAACAGGTTTTAGAAAATGCAAAAACATATCAAGAACAGGTGTTTAAAATTCTTGATCCAAACAAAACCAAAGTGGTGTTCAACTCGGAATGGTTTGCTCAAAAAACTGCAGCTGATCTGATTCAACTGGCATCTCAGCAAACGGTTGCACGTATGCTTGAGCGTGATGACTTTACCAAGCGCTATAACAATCATCAGCCAATCGCGATTCATGAATTCTTGTATCCATTGGTTCAGGGTTATGACTCGATCGCACTGGAAGCAGATGTAGAGTTGGGTGGTACAGACCAGACCTTTAACCTGTTGATGGGTCGTACGCTTCAAGGTCGTTATGATCAGGAACCACAAGTCTGTATTACTGTACCAATTCTTGAAGGTCTGGATGGCGTCAACAAGATGTCCAAATCTTTAGGTAACTATATTGGTGTATTTGATGCACCAGGTGCGATGTACCAAAAAGTGCTTTCAATGCCGGATTCTCTGATCGAGCGTTATTTTGACCTGTTAAGTTTCAAGTCAATTGAAGAAATTCAGCAACTATTAAAAGAAGTGGCAGAAGGCCGTAATCCGCAAGAAGTCAAAAAGATTCTTGCGTTAGAGTTGGTCGAGCGTTTCCATGGTGCTGAAGCGGCTGCCAATGCACATAAAGGTGCAGGTAATATCATTACTGAAGGTGAACTGCCTGAGGGTACGCCTGAAGTGACCATTTCACGTGCTGAATTCGGTGGCGAAATCTTTATTACTTCAATTTTACGTGAAGCAGGCTTAACTAAAAATGCAGCACAAGCCAAAGATGCTTTAGGTCGTGGTGCGGTAAAAGTAGACTGGAAGCCAGTTGATGCCTCTTTTTCTGTGAAAGAGAACGTGACTTTGATTATACAAGCGAGTAAAAAATCCATTGCTAAAGTAACTTTTGTTGACTAAATTTAGAGCTAAGTTGTTGAAATAAAAGCAGGCTTTGGCCTGCTTTTTTATTGATGTCTTATATTCATAAATCGAATAAGTAACTTCAAAAAAAACCCTATGAAAACAATAGGTAATTTTTTCCAAATTGCTTGCTTTTCGGGAATATTATGTATAGGATTTATTCATCTAGAGAATTTGTTTAGACATCTAGAGGGTAGTAATAATAAGGTAAATCCACAATTTATAAGGTCTCCTTCCAAAGAGACTCTTTTTAAGCTTTAAAGTGAATAACTATAATAATGACATCGTGGATCGGGTAAAGATTCAATTCTAAGGGAGAGATTTTGGGAGAGATCTCTTCCTTTTTTATTGCTGTGGTCTAAGCGCGATTTTCGGTATTCAACAAATGAAATAAAGTCGAAATTAGCTTAATCCTTTTTTAAACCTCATTTCATTTATAAAAAAGAAAGGTAAATAAGGTGTATCACTACCAGACTGAACAGATGTTTGATGAAGATATTGATTTCATTTTACGTTTTTTATTTGAATATGACGTTTCTGAACAAAAGCGAAAGTCTTTTCACTATGCTTGTGCTTTATTCCAGCAATTAGATCTTGCCTCACATTATCTGCTTTTTTCCTTAGTCAAAGAACGATTACCACATCGGGCTAAATTATTATTCGCTGCTGAAGACTATAACGGTAAAAAAGAGGTTATTCAGGAAGTGATGCAGCATTGGATAAAAGATCGTAGTTCATCAAAGACGAATTAATCTACTTTAATCCCTTTTTATCTTTAAATATCTTTAATGAAATTTTAGAACTGATCTGGAACCAGTGGGGATCAGGCCGGTATTTGTGCTTTTAAAAATCTCGTAGTAAAAAAAGATCATAGAAAAAGTAGTAAATTTTGCTTTCTACCTTTATTTGTCTAATAAGCCAGTTAGAAAACAGAAAAAGATATAAATAGATATAAGGAAATTTTAGAAAGTTCTGGATATAGAGTGTGGAAAACTTAACGTCTGATTGAAGTTTAGGCATTTTTTTGAAATTTATACATTTTTGATAGCTATGAGGTCTTAATGAGATTGGCGGTATTAAAGAAAATTGCACTGAGTACAGCTTTTAATGCAGAAAAATGCTCAAAATTTAGATAAAAAAACGATTTTTTAATGAATTTTGTAGAAAAAAGATACATGCGTGAAAAATATAGTGAATTGGGGGTTGCAATGATTCTGAAATCCTCTAGAATGCACCCATACCGACGAGATAGACGGAAACGAACGAAGCAGATTGCTGAGTTGTTAAGTATATCGAAGTCCAGCTTCTG
>NZ_JACSPT010000021.1 GCF_014837015.1 Acinetobacter pecorum | reverse complement strand
GGCACGCAATTATAAATCTATGATTCGTATAGCCTGTATATTTATTTGGTGCAAAGCCAAATGAGGACACACCCTAGGATCATAAAAACTATTTTCATCTTGTGCTTTGCCCCTTACTAGAGCATCAATACACTTTAATAAATTTGATTTCCCCGCGTTGTTATATCCAACTAAAGCTGTAAAAGATTCTAATTTTAAAAAAGTTTCTCGACACGATTTAAAGTTACTAATTTTTATTTCTGTTATACGATGCATCATCAATTTCCTAATAAAAAACCCCACTTCACAGTAGGGTCTTTTTTAAACAATATCAACAACTTTAATCTACTCTTGCGAAGCAATGCTTCTCACCTTTAAAAAAGGAGGAAGTTCCCCTCTTTTTCAAAGAGGGGCTAGGGGTGATTTTAAAAAAGATTAAGCCACATTCCCTTCCAAGAAATCCTGTGCAAAGCGCTGCAATACCCCACCCGCTTCATACACAGATACTTCTTCTTCGGTATCCAGACGACAGGTCACAGGCACTTCAATGGTCTGTTCCTTACCATCTTCCGTGGCACGTTCAATCACCAGAGTTAAAGTCGAACGTGGTGCAATATTCCCAATCACGCTATACAGTTCAGTACCATCCAGTTTTAATGTTTTACGGTCTGTACCCGGCTTAAACTCAAGCGGCAACACGCCCATACCGACCAGATTGGTACGGTGAATACGTTCAAAACCTTCAGCCACAATCGCTTCTACACCTGCCAGACGCACACCTTTCGCTGCCCAGTCACGGCTTGAACCCTGACCATAATCCTTACCGGCAATAATGATCAACGGCTGCTTGCGGTTCATGTAGGTTTCAATCGCCTCCCACATGCGCATCACTTCGCCTTCAGGCTCCACACGCGCTTTTGAACCCTGCTTGATGGTACCGTCAGAACGTACCACCATTTCGTTATACAGCTTCGGATTCGCCAAGGTTGCACGCTGTGCAGTCAGGTGATCACCCCGATGCGTTGCATAAGAGTTAAAGTCTTCCTCAGGTACACCCATTTTCCCCAGATATTCACCTGCTGCCGAGTCACGCACAATCGCATTTGATGGGGATAAATGATCGGTAGTGATGTTATCGCCAAGAATAGCCAATGGACGCATGTTGGTGAGGGTACGCGGTGCAGCCAGTGCACCTTCCCAATACGGCGGACGGCGAATATAGGTGCTTTGCGGACGCCAGTCATATAGCGGACTTGCTGCCTTTTTACGCTCACCCAGATCAAACATCGGAATATACACTTTCTTGAACTGTTCCGGTTTAACTGACTCTTTTACCAAGGCATCAATTTCCTCATCCGAAGGCCAGATATCTTTTAAGTAAATCGGATTACCGTCTTTGTCTGTGCCTAGGGCATCTTTTTCGATGTCAAAACGGATGGTTCCGGCAATCGCATAAGCGACTACTAGCGGTGGAGATGCCAGGAAAGCCTGTTTCGCATACGGATGGATACGGCCATCGAAATTACGGTTACCTGACAATACTGCGGTCGTGTATAGATCACGGTCAATAATTTCTTGCTGGATTTTTGGATCTAATGCACCAGACATACCGTTACAGGTGGTGCATGCATAAGCCACGATACCAAAACCCAGCTTTTCTAAATCTTTTAACACCCCGGCTTCTTCCAGGTACAGGGCAGCCGCTTTAGAACCTGGCGCGAAAGATGATTTTACCCAAGGTTTACGGGTCAGACCAAGTTCATTGGCTTTACGTGCCAGCAAACCGGCTGCTACGGTATTACGCGGGTTGGAGGTATTGGTACATGAGGTAATCGCCGCGATAATCACCGCACCATCCGGCATCAGACCTTCTGCTTCCTGTGCGCGAGCAGCTTCCAGATTACCGGCAATGCCTTTTTCTTTTAGGTCTGCCGTAGATACACGCGCATGCGGATTGGATGGGCCGGCAATGTTACGTGTTACGGTGGATAAATCGAAACGCAGCACACGCGGATATTCAGCCTGAGTCATCTCCGATGCCCAAAGTCCGATCTCTTTGGCATAAGTTTCAACCAGTTTCACCTGCTCAGGCTCACGGCCGGTCAAAGTCAGATAATCAATGGTGTTCTGGTCGATATAGAACATGGCTGCCGTTGCACCATATTCCGGGGTCATATTGGAAATCGTGGCACGATCACCGACTGACATGCTGTCTGCCCCTTCACCGAAGAATTCTAAATATGCGCCAACCACACGTTCCTTACGCAGGAATTCGGTTAAAGCGAGAACGATATCCGTTGCAGTAATGCCCGGCTGACGTTGCCCGACCAGCTCTACCCCAATGATATCTGGCAGACGCATCCACGAGGCACGGCCCAGCATCACATTTTCAGCTTCCAAACCACCGACACCAATCGAGATTACGCCCAAGGCATCGGTATGTGGTGTATGCGAATCTGTACCGATACAGGTATCAGGAAATGCCACACCATCACGATTCTGAATCACCGGTGACATTTTTTCCAGATTGATCTGGTGCATGATGCCGTTACCTGCCGGAATCACATCGACATTTTCAAATGCCGTTTTGGTCCATTCAATAAAATGGAAACGGTCTTCATTACGGCGGTCTTCAATGGCACGGTTTTTCTCAAAAGCATCCGGATCAAAACCGCCATACTCTACAGCTAAAGAGTGATCGACAATGAGCTGGGTCGGCACCACCGGATTGACTTTAGAAGGATCACCACCCTGGTCGGCAATGGCATCACGCAGGCCTGCAAGGTCAACCAGTGCAGTTTGACCCAAGATGTCATGACAGACCACACGTGCCGGATACCAAGGAAAATCATGGTCCTGTTTACGTTCGATGAGCTGACGTAAAGACTGTTCTAAAATGGCAGGATCACAACGACGGACCAGCTGTTCAGCCAGCACTTTGGAGGTATAGGGGAGTTTGGCATATGCGCCTGGCTGGATATCTTCAACGGCCTGACGCACGTCATAGTATTCTAACTGGGTGCCTTGTAGTGGTTTACGGTAGTTGTTATTCATAGCTTACCTGCCCTCATTCATTACTCTTTTTATTCATCAAATTTTCTTGATGACTTGTTTTTTAATCAAGGCATTGTACGCTGTCGAAAGTCCATTTCCCAAATCTTATAATTTTCAAAGCTTTAAATATGAAATATAGCCTTTTTACAGTAATTTACGCTTCACACTTTAGAATTTTGACTCTAAATTGTGATTTTTCTTAAAAATTGACCTGAATTTTTCTCATTCTTTAGTATGAGAAATTAATGAAAGCATAAAAAACCATCAAATTTCAGGCAGAATCTTTGTTCTATCCCCGCCCCCAAAAATTAGCGCTTGAGAAAAACAGTAAGTATTTTTGAAGGTAAGCTCATTGTCATTGATCTGCATTAGAAACATATCATCTCTACCTCCCAATTACCCCAAAAACCTCTTGATTTAGATTGTGGGCTTTTTTGTTTGCCTCTGTCTGATGCATGCTGCACAATAACTGCATTGATTTATAGTATTCAAACTGGGGCTTATTATGGCAACGTCTCCTGCTTTCACATTGTTTAGTCTAAATGGTGTCGATGCACAAAAATTCCTTCAAGGTCAGGTGACTTTGAATACTGAAACTTTGGCAGAAAACCAGACCCGCTATACTGCGATCTGTAGCCTGAAAGGACGGATTCAATTTGGCTTATGGCTTAAAAAGATCAGTCCGGAAAGCTTTGAAATCGTAAGCACTGAAGATCAGGCAACAGAACTGGCGAATCACATTAAGAAGTTTGGTGCTTTTTCAAAAATGAAACTGGAACTGGTCGGTCCGGTATATCCGGTCATCAATGGTATTTATACTGACTTCGTTGCGACTGAAACCAATGTCACCCTGTGGGAGCAGCAAGCCATTGAATCAGGTCAGGCCTGGATTCAGGCAGCTACCGCCAATCTGTTTCAACCTCAGGAATTGCGTTTGCATCAACGCGAAGGCATTCACTATGACAAAGGCTGCTATCTGGGTCAGGAAGTGATTGCGCGCTTATGGTTTAAAGCCAAGCCAAAACACTGGTTACATCTGGTTCAAGGTACAGGTGCCACACCTGCTGTGGCAACAAAACTGAATAATGATGTAGAAGTCATCAATAGCATCACGACTGATGCCGGTTATAAAGCGCTGGTGGTCGCAAAGCCTGAGGCATTAACCGAATTGGGCCTAGAAGTGCTGGAGCTTCCGGAAGCATTGAGTGGGGATGTCGCGCGTCCGCAATAATTCAGGTTCCGCCCATAAAAAAAGCCAAGATGAGATTCTTGGCTTTTTTTATTTTGGAATTTTAGAAACCGTGGAACAGTTTGTTCATGTCTTTCACGACATAGTCTTTAAAATGATAGGCTCGCGCATGTTTGGCATCAAACTTTGCCGTGAGTTCACCTTTTTGAAAGATATATACCCGGTCTTCCTGGCTAATCAAAAACTCTGCCCCAAGTTTCATCAATAACGCATCAATCTTGTCCTCATCGGCAATCGAGTCATCTGCGTTGATTCTGTCATAGTGACGTCTAATAGTTTTGACAAACATGCTGAAATCCTGGGAGTCTGATGCAAAGCGAGATTTAATCAGAGAAAATAGCTGAATTAAAGTAATCCTTTCAATATCTTTGGAATTGAGCGAAAACCTGTCCCTATCATGCATCGATTAAACCAGTGAATTATGTCCTGATGATTTGTATTTAGTGACAAATTACATATTTACAAAGCATAAAATCCTTTTATGATGATGTAAGTAAAAATGATTAAAACCGCACCAAGGAATAAGGTGCCAGCAATAATAAGGTTATAGGAACCATGAAAAAGTTAATCCTCGCGGTAGCTCTCGCCGCTTCTGCATCATTCGCTCTGGCAAATACTGCACAAGATCAAATCGATCCGCAATTTGAAAAAATTGAAGCTATGGTGAAAGCCAATAATTTTAAAGGCGCCTATGAAGCTTTAAACAAGCTAGCCAGCCAAGGCAATGCCCAGGCTTTATATAACTTAGGCTATTTAACCCAGACTGGCCAAGGTACCGTCAAAGACGAGAAAAAAGCCATTCAACTCTATGAGCAGTCTGCCAGCAAAGGCTATCCGGTGGCCAATTATGTATTGGGTAAAAACTACGCAGCTGGCACGCTCGGTCTCAAACAGGATTTGACCAAAGCCAAACAGCATCTGGAACGTGCCTCGGCAGCCAATTTTGAAGATGCCAGCGTAGATCTGGCGGTACTGCTATTTTCTGAAAATACGCCAGCCTCCAATAAAGCCGGTCTGCAAAAACTGCAACCGCTAATCAGCAAAGGCAATATGCAGGCCATTCATGCAAAGGCCTTATATGACATCAGCAGCGGTTTCAAAAACAAAGATGAAAAACCGATTCAGCAAGGCCTAAGCAGCATTCAGGAACTGGCAAAAAAAGGCTATATTCCGGCGCTGATGGCAGTAGGTAATATGTTTGCGAATGGCAGTATCGTGCCGCAAAACCTGCCAGAAGCGAAAAAAATCTTTGCCGCACTGGCGCAGCAAAATATTCCGCAGGCCAAAGAATCTTTGGCAGCAGTAGATAAAATGCTGGCTGAGCAGAAAAAAGCACCTGCGAAAAAAAGTTAAGTTGAATCAATAAATTTAAATAAAAAAGCCCCACACATCGGGGGCTTTTTTTAATGACAGAGCATTCATCTTCTAAAAGATTATCCCCACCATAAAGCAATTAAACCACTGGTCACCATAAAACCGGCAATAGTACTCATCAACAATGGGGTTAAGGCTCGATCATTCAGCCCATACGCCTGCCCCAACATGCCAAAAATCGTGGGCATTGGCAAAGCTGCAATCAATGTACCGGCACGAACCATTTCCTGATTTAAGTCCGTCAACTGGCTTAGCCCCAGATACATCAAGAGTGGCATGATAATATTGCTGGAAAATACCAGATAAAAACTTTGCAGGTTGACATATCTCAGGCTCATTCCCACGATACCACCGCCAATTGCGAACAGGGCCAGCGGTGAGGCAGTCTGACCAATCAAGGCAAACATCTGATCGAGATAGACCGGAATTCTAATCTGGAATACAGCACAGGCCATCCCGAGCATCACCCCCATAAACAGGGGATTTTTTAGCAAGGTGAGCAATGCACTTTTTAAAATGGAACCTAGATTCGCCTGATGTTGTGTCCCCATTGCCGCGAGTACCAGCACCAGCGGAATCAGCAATACACTTTCAATGATCACCACCAGAGAGGTATAGGTCATTGCCTGCTGTCCCATCAATAAACTCAGCACAGCCGTACCAATCAGACCGGTATTTGACATTGCGGCACCTAGAGACAGGACAGCACTTTGCGAATGCGTATTCTGAAAATACTGGCGCATGATCCAGAAGCCACTGCCATAGAGCACTAAGGTCACGCTGCTATACACCGCAAAGTATTCAAAATACCAGATTTCATGCAGGTCTTTGGAGGCAAGGGATTGAAAGAACAGCAAGGGTAAGGCCACTTTAATGACAAAAGCACCGACCGTACCTACCTGTTCCTTGCTTAATACTTGACTCTTTACAGTCAGATAACCCAGTGCCAATAATAAAAATATGGGCACAATGACCGCAAAAATCATAATGCACTATCCTCTTGCCAGCGATTTCCTATTATAAGAATTTCTGACACTAAAGCAGTGTTAAAAAGGCTCAAATAAATGATTCAACCCATGCGGGGCACTGCGCAGATATTGCGGTGAAATCTTGATTTTCTCTTCAAGCGCTGCGGCTGCATGCCAAGGCCAATGTGGATCGTACAGAATGGCACGGGCAATGGCGATGGCATCGGCCTGGCCTTTTTGCAGAATATCTTCTGCCTGCTCTGCTTCAGTGATCAATCCCACAGCAATCACAGGAATACTCACCACTTTCTTGATCGCATCTGCAAAAGGCACCTGATAATTCGGTTTCACATCAATGTGCTGTTTGACATGCAGACCGGCACTGGAAATATGAATATAGGCAGCCCCAGCAGCTTCCAGTGCTTTAGACAATTCAATTGAAGAATCAATGGTCCAGCTGTCTGGCTGATCCATCCAGTCGCTGGCCGAAATACGTACCCCGATCGGATAGCCTTCCGGAACTGCGGCCATCATGGCTTGCAATACTTCCAGTGTCAGACGAATCCGGTTTTCCAGTGAACCACCATACTGATCATCGCGTTTATTTGAAAGCGGTGACATAAACTGATGCAATAAATAACCATGTGCTGCATGCAACTCAATCATGTCAAAGCCGGCATCCACTGCACGTTCGGCACTTTTTGCAAAGTCAGCAATGACTTGCTCAATTTCTGAATGGCTTAGGGCTTTGGGTGGATGTTCGTCTGCCTGAAACGGCAGATTGCTTGCAGAAACGGTTTGCCAGCCATGGAGCTGATCTGGCGCGATCTGCCCTTTTCCTGACCAGGGTTTATCTGTAGAAGCCTTACGTCCGGCATGTGCGAGCTGAATCGCAAATGGCATTGGCGATATAGATTTGACCTTGGCCAGTAATGCTTTTATTTGGGCAGCTTGCTGATCATTCCATAAGCCTAAGTCGACATAACTGATCCGGCCTTCTGGCTGTACCGCAGTCGCTTCCACAATACACAGACCCGCACCAGAGAGCGCATAACTTGCCCATTGCTGCTCATGCCAATAGGTGATTTCACCCTGATCTGTGGCTGAATATTGACACATCGGTGCAATAATAATCTTATTGCTGAGTGATAATGAACCAAACTGTAGCGGTTGAAATAATAATGTCACGTGGCATTCCCTCTTTCTTCATGTCAAGTATGATCGGGCAATAAAAAACAGGCTTTAATAAGCCTGTTTAGTTATAACGTGAAGCATCACTTTTTAGAAGATCAGCCGACTGCTTAAACCGAGCACCAGCGCATTATCTACGTTATTGCTTGATCCTGGATTCACCACATATTGCAGGTTTGGACGTAGCATCAGCCACTTTGTTGCATTATAGCTATAGTTCAGTTCAATATTGTATTCTGCATCTGCATTCAAAGCTGGACGCGAATCTGCGAAGCGATGATTGACATGCAGACGGTTAACCGCCAAGCCCAGAATATCATTTGGCTGAGTGTCAACCAAACCGATATATTTCACACCAATTTGTTGTGAATTATCCACTTTGTTAGTATCGCGGTCATGCCAGGTAAAGTTGGCAAATGAATGCAGACCCTGGCGGCCCTGACCTGTAGACGTTATCTGTTGTTCCACTGCTAACCAGCCTGCAAAGGTACGGTTTTTGGCATCTGCAGGATTGGCAATATCTTTCTGGTTGGCAACCTCATCAGCAGTATTGTACATCCCGCCGATACGGTAACTGCCTGGCAAGCCATTCACCAATGATTTCGGTGTCCATACGATTTCTGCAGGAATGGTTACGCCATCGGCATGGTCGGTATCCAGACTCCAGCCTTGACCTTCTTTGGCACCATTACCATTGTCTGGATTAAACTCGTAGACACCAACTTGTATCGCGAGTTCAGGGGCCACTTGCTGCTTCACCCGTGCACCCCATTGTGCAACTGGCGTATTCATCCAGATATTGCCCTGCCATTTGCCCATTTGCGCTGCACAGAATGCCGTACTGGCAAAATCACAGGCCATGACATTAAAATCCATGCCCAGACCAAGACGGCCTGCCTTAATACTGAGCCCCTGGTCTTTAAAATTCTTCTCAATGGACAGCTCGCTCAGGCGGCTATCCTGATTACCGCGTCCAAAAGTGCCTTGTACATTTGCCAACTGTGGGGCATTAGGATCCTGCAAATCACGAATAGAGGTACTTTGCCCCTGACGTGCAGTCATCGCGGCACGTATAGTGACCCCTTCCCATCCTGCCAGTTTTTCCATGTCCAGTTGAGTACCCAGCCATAATTGGGCAGAAGTTAATGGATCTGCACCTTCATTACGGCCACCATCAGCAAGATATGCAGTATCGGTTAACAGATTGGCTTCAAATTTGATCCCCTGTTGGGCCATTTTTGTACGTTGACCATTCCAGTCCCCCAGTAAATACTGACCTTGTGGGTCAAATGCAGTTTCCGCTTGTGCGGTTGTCATGGCAGCCAACAAAGGCAATAGTGCTAGACCTAAATATTTCATGTAAAACCCGAACATAAGGAGAAAAACAAGCAAGGTTTTAAAAATTGCTTTCAGGCACATGAAGTTACATAAATTTTCATATAAATTCTCAGCATTTTTTTTATTATTGATTAAACTTTTAGTTATAATTTAAATATAAAAATATAATTTTTATTTTGATATTTTAAATTATTTATATATTTTTCAAATTCTTATAATTTAACCAATTTTCTCGTTAGGTTTATTCAACTAAAATTCTGCTAGAGAGACCTAAAAATAAAGTTCATTTTTCAAATAAAATACAGCTTAAATAAATATGGGGTATCCAGTTATTTTCCAATTATTTCCTTTAGATTAATGCTTGCAATCCTGGCCGATTCACCCAATATTAGCTGCATCTCCCTCGCCAGCGATGTGTTATGCCTGAATTACCAGAAGTTGAAACCACTAAAATCAGTTTATTACCCTTATTGGAACAACGCGTGAAACGTGTTGAAGTGCGCCAGTCAAGTTTACGTTGGCCTATTCCGGAAAATATAGACAGGCTGGTGGGACAGAAATTGCTCAAGCTTAGTCGCCGTTCCAAATATATTCTGGCAGAGTTTGAACATGAGACGATGCTCTGGCATTTGGGCATGTCTGGGAGTTTCCGTCTATGCGAGAGCACGGAAGAATTACGCAAACATGACCATCTGATTATCCAGTTTGAAGATATCGAACTGCGTTATCACGACCCGCGCCGTTTTGGCTGTATTCTTTGGCTAGATGCCCAATCCCAAAGCAAACTGATTGATACCTTGGGACCAGAACCCTTAAGTGAGAGCTTTAATGCCGAGTATTTGTTTGAAAAACTGAAGAATAAAAATGTTGGCACCAAAGTTGCAATTATGGATAACCATGTGGTGGTGGGCGTAGGCAATATTTATGCGACTGAGAGTCTGTTTAATCTGGGTATTCACCCTGCACAACCAGCCTCGACTTTAAGTTTAATGCAGGTTGAAAAGTTGGTGCTGGAAATTAAACGTATCTTGAAGCAGGCGATTGATCTGGGTGGTTCAACCTTAAGAGACTACACCAATGCCATGGGCGAAAATGGCTATTTCCAGCAAACCTTGCTGGCTTATGGCCGCGCTGGTGAAATGTGCGTGAACTGTGAAACTACGCTTGAAAATATTAAATTGGGGCAACGGGCTTCTGTTTTTTGTCCTGAATGCCAACCTTTGAAAAAGCTCCAGCTCCCTGTCAAAAAAATGGCAACTGTACGAGGGAAAAAGTCATGAAAACAGCCATTGTGCGTCATATTCTGGTCAAAGACAAAGAAACTGCAGAACAGCTTAAAAAGAAGATTTTAAGTGGTGCAGATTTTAATAAAATTGCCAAACAGTATTCGACCTGTAATTCTGCCAAACGTGGTGGTGAGCTGGGTGAAATCAAAAAAGGTCAGCTGGTTCCAGTGATTGATAAACTGGTTTTTACTGCAGCAGAACGGGTATTGCATGGCCCGGTCAAAAGCCAGTTTGGTTTCCATTTAGTCGAAATTAAGTTTCGGGCAGATTTCTAAATATTTTTCCTTTCTTCCTTTTGGAGGTGAGGAATATAGTCAGCAGCAAGGCTAACGAGATATTTAAATAAATTAGATTATATTTAAGCTCTCCTCTTGCAAAACAATGTGTCTCATCTCTTGGCCGCAGCCGCAGAGGAAAATTAAAAAACGGCGCAATAGGCGCCGTTTTTTAATCCCTGGAACTTAAGCTTCAGGATCAGGACGTTTTTTTAACTCGTCACGAATTTCACGTAACAATGCGACATCTTCCGGAGTCTCTTCCGTAGTAGGTTCTGCTTCCTGCTTACGGCGCAACTTGTTCATCGCTTTAACTAACAGGAATACCACCCAAGCCAATAACAAGAAATTGATCAGAATAGTCAAAAAGTTACCATAAGCAAAAACGTTTAGGCCAGCCGCTTGGGCCTGAGCGAGAGTCGTGACATTATTCGGATTATCCCCCAGTACCAGGAACCAGTTGGAATAGTCAACATCTCCGCCTAAAATCCAGCTGATTACCGGCATAACAATGTCTTTGACCATCGAGTCGATGATTTTATTGAATGCACCGCCAATGATGACACCAATCGCCAGATCCATCACGTTGCCTTTGATGGCGAACTCTTTAAATTCTTGAATAATACTCATGTCTGCTCCCATATTTTATTTTCAAGTTTTGGGCTAAATTATACCTGACTAGAAACTTCTAATTTTGACTTAGTTTAATACGATTTAATAAATTACGATGTGAGCATAGCGTAAATATAAAAAAACCGTAATCTTCGAAAAGATTACGGTTTTTAGTAAGCGGGCCAATAATCTACAGATTATTTACCAGAACGGTTACGTTTACGTTCGTTTTCAGTCAAGAAACGCTTACGGATACGGATTGACTTCGGTGTTACTTCTACTAACTCATCATCTTCAATGAATTCAAGCGCTTGTTCAAGCGTATATTCAATTGCAGGAACAAGTGTTAACGCTTCATCTGTACCAGATGCACGTACGTTCGTTAACTGTTTCGCTTTAGTCGGGTTAACTGTCATGTCGTCTGAACGAGAGTTAATACCGATGATCATACCTTCGTAAACTTCTAACTGAGGTTTAGCGAATAGACGACCGCGGTCTTGAAGCGTAAACAATGCATAGCCCAAGCAAGTACCTTGAACCATAGAAATCAATACACCGTTTTGACGTTTCGCAACAGTACCTTGTTTCATTGGACCGTAATGCGAGAAGCTTGATGTCATGATCCCTGTACCAGAAGTCATGGTCAGGAATTCAGAACGGAAACCAATCAAGCCACGTGAAGGAACAGTTGCTTCAATACGGATACGGCCTTTACCGTCAACTTCCATATTGGTCATTTCACCTTTACGGAAACCCATTTGTTCCATTACAGCACCTTGATGCTGTTCTTCAACGTCAAACGTTACGTTCTCGTATGGCTCTTGTTTTTCACCATCAATTTCTTTGATGATTACTTGCGGACGGGATACACCCATCTCGAAGCCTTCACGGCGCATGTTTTCAATCAGAACTGAAAGGTGAAGTTCACCACGACCAGACACTTTAAAACGGTCCGGACTGTCAGTATCTTCAACGCGAAGTGCTACGTTGTGAATCAATTCGCGGTCTAGACGTTCACGGATATTACGTGAAGTCACGAATTTACCTTCTTTACCAGCAAACGGTGAGTTGTTTACCTGGAAGGTCATCGATACTGTAGGCTCATCTACAGATAATGGAGGTAAAGCTTCAACATTTTTCGGATCACAAATGGTGTCAGAAATGTTGAGTGCATCGATACCTGTTACACAAACGATATCGCCTGCAGAAGCTTCTTCAACGTCAACGCGATCTAGACCATGATAACCCATGATTTTTAAGATACGGCCGTTACGTGTTTTGCCCTCTTTATCGATTACAGTGACTTGCGTATTCAATTTTACTGAACCACGTTGAATACGACCAATACCGATAACACCAACGAAGCTGTTATAGTCAAGTGAAGACACTTGCATTTGGAATGGACCATCAACGTCAACTTTTGGTGGTTCAACGATATCTACAATCGTTTGGAACAACGGAGTCATGTCTTCAGCAAGTTCTTCTGGAGAAGGACCAGCAACACCACGAAGGCCTGAAGCATAAACAACCGGGAAGTCTAACTGTTCGTCAGAAGCACCCAAATTATCAAACAAATCAAATACTTGGTCAATTACCCAGTCTGGACGCGCGCTTGGCTTGTCTACTTTGTTAATAATTACGATTGGTTTTAAACCACGTGCGAATGCTTTTTGCGTTACGAAACGTGTTTGTGGCATCGGGCCTTCTTGTGAATCTACAAGAAGAAGTACGCAGTCAACCATCGACATTACACGTTCAACTTCACCACCGAAGTCGGCGTGTCCCGGGGTGTCCACGATGTTAATGCGGTATTCAGTATTGGTACGTTCATCTAACCATTTGATTGCAGTATTTTTTGCAAGAATGGTAATACCACGTTCACTTTCAATAGCACCGGAATCCATGACACGCTCGATCTCACCCGCGCGATCACCGAGAGCACCTGATTGTTGCAAAAGTTTGTCTACAAGAGTGGTTTTACCATGATCGACGTGCGCAATAATGGCGATGTTACGGAGAGTTTTAATATCTGACATGTAAATTCAATGCGTGTGTAATTTGAGGGCAAATTATACAGAAAAATACAAAACTTTTATAGTCACTGTAGCCCTACTCCTCAACTTTTTTTGTCTGGTCGAGGCTTTTTTGATTTTGTAAAGACGTGTAACTCGATTAGAATAGCGCCATCCAGCCTTATTTTGCATTGACACATGTCTGATTTTAATCAATCTCCTCCTTCTAAAGATCAACTCGACCTGGTATACGGTCTGGATGATCGTCCAAAACCCCTGATTGCTTTTCTAGCTGCTTTCCAGCATTTATTAGCGATTATTGTCCCGATTGTGACCCCTGGCCTGCTGATTTGTCTGGCGCTTGGTGTTTCCAAAGAAGACACCAACATGATTTTATCCATGTCTCTGGTGATCTCGGGTATCGCGACTTTTTTACAGTCTAAAAAAGTAGGGCCATTTGGTGCCGGTCTGCTGATCGTTCAGGGAACCAGTTTCAACTTCATCGGTCCAATTATTGGTATTGGGTCAGCCATGGTGGCTGCGGGTACACCTGTAGAAGCAGTAATGGCGTCTATCTTTGGTGTAGTGATTGCAGGTGCATTCATTGAAATGGGCGTGTCACAAATTCTGCCTTGGATCAAAAAACTGATTACCCCTTTGGTCACTGGAATTGTCGTACTCCTGATTGGCTTAACCCTGATTAAAGAAGGTTTAATCAGCATGGGCGGTGGTTATCAGGCCATGAGCGATAAAACTTTTGCCAATGCCGATAACCTGATCATGTCTTGTACCGTTCTGGCGCTGATTATTATTCTGAACCGTATCCGGATTACCTGGGTAAAAAGTTCTGCCATTTTGATCGCTCTGGTTTGTGGTTATATCCTGGCGGGCTTTATGGGCCATCTGGATTTTTCCGGCTTAAAAGATGCACCTCTGGTACAAATTCCGACTCCCATGCATTTCGGTTTAAGCTTCTCCTGGAGCCTGTTTATTCCGATGGCATTTATTTACCTGGTGACCTCTTTAGAAGCGATTGGTGATATCACTGCGACTTCAAAGCTTTCCAATCAACCAGTTGATGGTCCAAAATGGATGCAGCGCATTAAAGGCGGTGTACTGGTCAATGGCGCGAATTCATTCCTTGCCGGTATTTTTAATACCTTCCCTAGTTCAGTATTTGCACAAAATAATGGCGTAATCCAGTTGACGGGCGTAGCAAGTCGTTATGTCGGCATCTGGATTGCTGCTTTGCTGGTTATTCTTGGTTTGTTGCCTGCAGTTGCTGGTATTATTCAGGCCGTTCCACAAGCGGTACTGGGCGGCGCAGTCATGGTCATGTTTGGCGCAGTCGCAGCCTCTGGTATTAACATTCTGTCTGGTGTAAATCTGGACCGTCGCGCCCTGCTGATTATTGCGATTTCACTGGCACTGGGTTTAGGTGTTGCACAAGTTCCACAAATTCTTGAGCATCTTCCTGAGTTATTCCGTAATATCTTTAGCTCAGGCGTTGCCACTGGTGGTATCGCTGCCCTTATTCTGAATGTGGTACTTCCTGAAACAAAGAAGTAATTTCATGTCCAAAGAACACTGTCTAGGTCAGGCTTAGGCAGTGTTCTTTATATTGGAGAGATACCTATGGATCCTAAAAGCGAAGTTTTATTAAGACAATATGATTTTTTGTCGGGTCGCATCTTACTGATTAATGCACCGACAGATAATCTGCTCGCTGAATTCGATGCCTCTATCAATCCGGCTGTCTGGACATGGAATTTTAACGATTTTCAATATTTCCAGTCACAACAAGCAGATGTGCATTTTGGTGCAGAAATGCCTGAAGCTGAATTTGATCAGGCAGTTATTTTTGTACCCAAGTCTAAAGAACTGTTGAATTATTTACTGCACACTGTGGCAGCGCAGCTTAAACCGGGCAGCAGTATTTTTCTGGTCGGTGAAAAGAAAGGCGGGATAGAACGCGCAGCCAAACAGTTGCAGCCTTTTGGTAAAACTCTCAAACTTGACAGCGCACGTCATTGCCAGCTTTGGCAATTGGTTTTAGACCATACGGTCGAGAAAAAAGCACTTGCAGACTGGGCACAGCGTTATACCGTATCTACACCAAATGGTGACTTAATTATTTGTGCACTTCCAGGCGTCTTTAGTCAAAACCGTTTGGATGTAGGAACTGCTACGCTATTGCCTTATTTGTCACAAGTCACTTCAGGTAAAATTGCTGACTTTGGTTGTGGTGCGGGGGTGATTAGCGCGTATCTGGCAAAGTTGAATCCGAAAAACCGGATTTTTGCCATGGATGTTGATGCCTTTGCACTGGTTTCTACACAAATGACATTTGAAGAAAACCAGCTTACTCCTGAACAGATTGAAATCAAAGCGGTTACAGGCATTGAGGATGCACCCTTGTTCCTCCATGCCATTGTCAGTAATCCGCCTTTTCATATGGGAATCGAGACCGATTACACAGCAAGTGAAACCTTATGTAAAACCTCGCGTCGTCATTTAAAATCAGGCGGCGAGCTTTGGATCGTGGCCAACCGTTTCTTGAACTATCCTACCCTGATTGAACAAAACTTTGGTAGCTGCACAGTGAAAGCGGATCAACAAGGCTTTAAAGTGCTCTTCGCCAGCACTCAAAAAAATGTTAAGGAATCATGATGAGCGAAACGCAAAATACGATGCAGCTGCAGCGTAAGCTGGGTGCTCGTCATCTGAATATGATCGCCATTGGCGGATCCATTGGTACAGGTTTATTTTTGGCCTCAGGTGCGACCATTGCCAATGCTGGACCAGGTGGTGCATTGCTTGCATATGTACTGATTGGGATCATGATTTATTTCCTGATGACCAGCTTGGGGGAGCTTGCCACGCACAATCCGACTTCAGGTGCATTTTTCACTTACGGCACCAAATATGTCGAAGGTGGTTTTGGTTTCGCTTTAGGCTGGAATTACTGGTACAACTGGGCCATTACCGTGGCTTTTGAGCTGGTTGCCGTTCAGTTCATTATGAAATTCTGGTTTCCCGATATACCGGGCGTGTACTGGAGCGCAATTTTCCTTGCCATTATTTTTGGGATTAATGCCCTGACAGTAAAAGGCTTTGGCGAATCTGAATTTTTCTTTTCGCTGATTAAAGTCCTTGCGATCATTGCCTTTATTATCATCGGAATCTGGATGATCGTGAAGATCATGCTGACTCCGGGTGTAGAAGCATTTGCCAACTGGAGCATTGGCGATGCACCTTTTGTCGGTGGTTTTCAGGCATTAATTGGTGTGGCGATGATTGCCGGATTCTCCTTTCAGGGTACCGAAATGGTCGGTGTCGCGGCAGGTGAATCGAAAGATCCAAAGAAAACCATTCCGGTAGCCATTAAACAGATATTCTGGCGTATCCTGTTGTTTTATATCGTGTGTATTTTTATTATCGGCACATTGATTGCCTATAATGACCCACGTTTATTACAGGCAGCTGCAACCGACGATATTGCGCTTTCTCCATTTACCTTATTGTATGAAAAAGCTGGTTTTGCCTTTGCTGCCAGTATCATGAATGCGGTGATCTTGACCGCCATTCTATCTGCAGGTAACTCGGGCATGTATTCATCTACACGTATGCTTTTTGATATGGCACGTAAAGGTAGTGCACCTAAAATGTTTGCGCGTCTGGACCCGCGTGGTGTGCCGATGAATGCACTCTATGCCACGACTGCAATCGCAGCTCTATGCTTTCTGACCACTTTCTTTGGTGAGCAGGAAGTCTTTAACTGGCTGCTGAACATGTCAGGAATGTGCGGCTTTATCGTCTGGCTCGGTATTGCCATTTCCCATTACCGCTTCCGTAAAGGTTATCTGGCACAAGGATATAAACTCGAAGATCTGGCTTATCGTGCCAAATTCTTTCCTTTTGCTCCCTGGTTTGCATTTATCCTGTGTACGATTGTCGTTCTGGGTCAGAACTATCAGGATGTTTTGGCCGGTCACTGGATGGGCGTATTATCGACCTATATCAGTATTCCGCTATTCCTGGCCATCTGGTTTGGCTACAAATGGAAGAAAAAAACCAAACTGGTGTCTTATCAGGAAATGGACGTTCAGCCCATGAAGCTCGATCAGGAATAACCCAGTCAATAATGAAAAAGCAGTCTCAGGACTGCTTTTTTAATCTCTCTATTTTAGCTATTTCGCATTACAAAGTTACGGTCATCAACCACAATCGCTTGCTGACAGATTCCATCTACCCGACGTTGCTGCTCAAACACATGCGCCGGCATGGCCTCAAAGCTATCAAAGAAACTGATTTCCTGCTCATCGATAGAATAAATTAACGAGTGATTCCCTATCCCGTCTAAACTGTCATAGAACACAATCACAAAACGACCTTCACCTGCCTTTTTTTGAATTTCGGCATATGAAAGAGGAGATTCATAAACAGGTAATTTGAGTTCTTGGGCCTTTTGATAAAATTCTACTTCAACAGGCTGTTTATCCGGATCAACTTGTGTAAAAAATTCAGCATCCAGCCCCAAGGTTTTGAGCGCAACTGCGAGCGCAATAGTTGAAGTTCCCATCTCATCATCGTGCCGTGTCAATTGCACCAGATCAGGAATATGTAGATCGATACCATAATGATGAAAGATCATCCAAATTGCATAAATACCACTATTGGCTTCCAGACTCAGCAAGTCTTGAGGAAGTTCTATGCTCATGCCTTTACTCAAAATCATTTTAGAGCAGCAAGTGTATGCAAAAAACAGCCATAAAAAAAGCGACTCCTTAGAGTCGCTTTTTCAGTCTGTGTTCAATAACGAATTATTGAGCAGCAGGAGCTTGTTGTTGCATAACTGGTTCAGCTAGAACAGTACGGCTACCAGTAATTGTCGCGAATACACGACGGTTCATAGCACGACCTTCTTTAGTAGTGTTATCAGCAATCGGTTGATCCCAAGCGAAACCTTGAGTAGACAAACGAGATGCATCTACGTTGTATTCGTTCACAAGTGAAGACTTAACAGAGTTAGCACGAGCTAGAGACAAACGTTCGTTCAATGCACGTGGACCAGTGTTATCAGTATGACCTTCGATGCGAGCAGTAGCGTTTGGATATTCAACTAGCTTCTCAGCAACTTTCGCGATTTCTGGTTTGTACTGATCTTTGATGTTTGACTTGTTAGTATCAAAGAATACACGAAGTTCCATGTTCAGGTCTTCAGTCAACTCTTGTGGAGCTGGAGCAACTGGCTCAACTGGAGCAACTTCAACTACTGGAGCAGCTGGCTTCAGGTGACCACCTAGAACTACGTTAAGACCAGCAAGTGCTGTATAGTTCCAGAACTCGTGATCAAAGTTATACGTAGCACGAGCTTCAGTACGTAGTGATAACGCGTCATTTAACTGCCAGAAAGCACCGATACCTGTATTTGCTAAAGTACCTTCTGAAGTATTACCACGGTCACGACGTACTGGAGCTGTTGGGCTGTTAAGACGAGTTAAACCATCAAATTTATATTTGTAGTGACCCGCACCCGCCAATAGGTAAGGCTTAACTTTGCTGTCATAGTTACCAGTGATTAAATCAGAAGTAACATAGAAGTTACCGTTGATTTGAGTTTGCTTATACTCAGCGCCTGGTTCAACTTGTGATGGACGACCATCAGTAATGTAACGAAGTGATTGGTTAACATCACCTTTTACCTGGTTATATTCAGCCTCGAAACCTAACCATGGAGTTAGTTCTACACCAAGTGCTGCACCAACGAACAAGTCGTTTTGCATTTCGCCTTGACCTAGTTGTGCAGATAACAAGTGGGACTGACCATTGTTATGCTTGGTGTCTTGCCAAGTATAACCCAGCATTAATGGAGTAACAGTTACGCCTGCGTTTGCAGCAGCAAAAGGTGCAACTACAAGCATAGCTAAAGCAATACGACTCATTTTCATGGATTTATCCTCCAGAGATAACAATTGTTGTTCAAGCTCAAGCCTTATAAATAGGCCATCCTGAGATAGGCTTTTTATTACCCCAGTATTATTCTTAAGCTATTCACATGGCATCATACAAACACTTTATTATTTTTCCAAGTGCTTGATTAATCTAATCAAGTAAATTATTGACAAAATTACTTACAATTTCCGTTGTAATTCGGTAACTTTTTACTCAATTTTTTATTCTGAATGACCTATTGTGATTGCCAATTATTTTTAACAGCTTTCTTTAAACTTAAGTAAGCAATGAATTACACGCTCAATAAAGCATAAAAAACATATAATTAATAGCACCCTTATAAGAAAAATAATATATAAATCAGGTAACTCTATGTATAAAAAAATAACAAGAGCGTTTACTATTGTTGAGTTAATTATCTGTATTGCAATGATTGCAATTCTCGCCAGTATCGCGCTTCCTTACTATCACGAGTACCGAGCCAGACAGGAAGCTCAAAACATACCGATCAAGTTATCTACAATTAATCGTTATGCACGCAGCCAGGCTGCAATTTTGCGACAGAATGTAGTGATCTGCCCAAGCCAAGATTCTCTCACTTGCCAAGCCAATCAATGGAACAAGACTATGCTGGTTTTCATTGATAAAAATAAAAACAGGCAAGTGGATACAGGTGAGACCATTTTACATATTGATGTAGTTAATCTCAAATACGGTAACCTGAGTTGGCGAGGAGCTTTGAGCTTACCAAGTGTCACTTATCAGGCACAAACAGGTCTGCCTATTGGTTCAAATGGCAGTTTCTACTACTGTTCTGCCCAGTTTTCTAGCCAACAGCGTATTGTACTTAGCAAAATGGGGCATATCCGGAGGGAAAGTCTTCCCTCATGTTAATAGAACTATCCAGTTTATGCTTCGGTACGATTAAAGCTTCAATCGTCAGTTTTTTTCAATATACTGCTTAAGTTCAAGATAAAACGATCAAAACTGATAGGGAGATACAACAATGACTGACATCGTAATTGTAAATGGTGCACGTACAGCCATGGGTGGCTTTCAGGGCAGTCTGGCCAGTGTAACTGCACCGGAACTGGGTGCTGTCACTATTAAGGAAGCAATTGCCCGTGCGGGTCTGCAACCAACGGATATTGAAGAAGTCATTATGGGTTGTGTACTCCCTGCAGGCTTAAAGCAGGGTCCTGCACGTCAAGCGATGCGTCAAGCTGGTCTTCCAGATTCTACTGGTGCGGTAACCATTAATAAATTATGTGGTTCAGGCATGAAAGCCGTCATGCAAGCGGCTGACATGATTAAAGCTGGTTCTGCAAATATCGTGGTTGCCGGCGGTATGGAATCCATGACCAATGCGCCTTATGTATTGCCAAAAGCACGGGGTGGTTTCCGTATGGGCCATGGTGAAATCAAGGATCATATGTTCCTGGATGGCTTGGAAGATGCTGAAACAGGTCGTTTGATGGGTTCATTTGCCCAAGATATGGCAAATACCAGAGGTTATACCCGCGAGCAGATGGATGATTTTGCGATTCGCTCATTAAAGCGTGCGCAAACTGCGGTCAATGAAGGCTACTTTGCTGATGAAATCGTGCCTGTAACAGTTAAAACCCGTAAAGGTGATGTGGTCGTTGATAAAGACGAACAGCCGTTCAATGCTAACATCGATAAAATTCCAACTTTGCGTCCTGCTTTCGCTAAAGACGGTACGATTACGGCGGCTAATGCCAGCTCGATTTCAGATGGTGCATCAGCTTTAGTAATTACCTCGGCTGACAATGCAGCAGCAAAAGGGTTGAATCCTTTGGCTAAAATTGTTGCCTATGCATCGAATTCTCAACATCCATCTGAGTTTACGATTGCTCCAGTCGGTGCAATCCAGAAAGTGCTCGATAAAACTGGATGGGCCGCTTCTGATGTCGACCTTTGGGAAATCAATGAGGCCTTTGCCATGGTGACCATGTGCCCAATGGATGAGTTCAAGCTAGACCCTGAAAAAGTCAACATCAATGGTGGTGCATGTGCACTCGGCCATCCTGTGGGTTCTACCGGTTCACGTATTATCCTGACTTTGATTCATGCACTAAAACGTACCGGTGGAAAAAAAGGGATTGCAGCTCTGTGTATTGGTGGGGGTGAAGCGACTGCTGTGGCGATTGAATTACTGTAACCTCTTCCCTCATCCCATCCCTCTCCCATAGGGAGTTAAAAATCCTCCTGATCTGGGGGATTTTTTTCGCTTACATCTTGATAAGGCTTGCTCGCGCAAAATACCGCAAAGTGGCGTAGATTAAAGCAAGTAAATAAAAGGGAGTTCTCCCATGCAACTGAATCATTACCTCAATTTCCAAGGTCAGGCTGAAGCAGCCTTTAACTTTTATAAATCAGTTTTTGGAGGCGAATTTTCAAGTCTGAGTCGTTATAGTGAAATGCCAACTGAAGAAGGTATCACACTGCCGGAAGCGGATAAAAATAAAATCCTGCATATCTCACTTCCCATTAACGAATTTACAGAACTGATGGCATCTGATACGAATGATCAATTTTGTACGTAAACCAATACCGTGTTCACGCAAGGTAATAACCACTATATTTCCATTAACTTAGACGCCAGCGAACAAGCTGAAGCACAACGACTCTTTGATGCTTTATCGGTGAATGGTCAAATTGAGATGCCGCTAGAAAAGACCTTTTGGGGCGCACTTTATGCTGCCTTTAGCGATCAGTTTGGAATTCACTGGATGATCAACTGTCAACTTGAAGAAAGTTGAGTATCTTAATCAAGACATAAAAAAGCCGGACTCAATCCGGCTTTTTACAGCAGCATAATTTAAATTATGCACCTGTTTGATAATGTGCCTGTGCAACCGCAGTCGATGCCTGATACGGATTTTTGAAATCATTCAAACCGGCAGCAGCTTCCTGAATATCTTTACCTTCTTTAATCACGAAAGTGTCGAAACCAGAACGCTTCATGTAGTTCAACACATCTTTGAATACATCCCCAGTAGCACGCAGTTCGCCCTGAAAACCCTGGCGACGAAGAAGTGCTGCAAATGAATAACCACGGCCATCATTAAAACCGGCAAACTCGATAAAGATTGCGTCTAGCTGGTCCAGTGGAAATTCATGGTTTTCAGGAGAAGCATCGACAGTTAAGTACAATGCTTTTTTACCTGATACATTGCCAATCTGGTCTAACTGGTCCACAGTCAGAACCACATCACCCTGTGGCAAAACACCATCTTCACCAATCAATTGATAGGTATTGTCTGCAATCGTGCCATCTTTAGAGAGCACTTGAAGTGCGGTATTAAGCATATGCACGCTCCTTGAATGGTTGAATGCCGACACGGCGATAAGTATCAATAAACTCTTCACCATCCTGACGCAGGTCAAGATAAGTATTCAGAATTTCTTCTACAATATCCGGCACGACTTCGGCTGCAAATGATGGGCCAAGAATATCACCAATTGAAGCATCATGATCGGCATTTCCACCAAGCGTAATCTGGTAGAATTCTGCACCTTTTTTATCTACACCTAGAATACCAATATTACCAACGTGGTGATGACCACAGGCATTCATACAACCTGAAATATTCAGATCCAGTTTGCCTAAATTGTAAATTGTATCCAGATCATCAAAACGGCGTGAAATCGCTTCCGAAATTGGAATAGATTTGGCATTGGCCAATGAACAGAAGTCACCGCCCGGGCAGCAAATGATGTCAGTCAAGAAACCGATATGCGCACGTGCCAAGTTGTTTTGGTCAAGGGTTTGCCATACAGCGAACAAATCTTTTTGCGGTACATCAACTAGAGAAATGTTTTGCTCATGCGTGGTACGCAGCTCACCGAAAGTGTACTTGTCTGCAAGGTCTGCAATCAGGTTCATTTCTTCAGTGCTCACATCACCCGGTGCAATTCCGGCACGTTTCAGTGAAATCGTCACAATACGATACCCTTTCACTTTATGGGCATTGGTATTGATGTTGAACCACTGTTTGAATTTCGGATATTGCGCGAACAATTCAGTGAAATCTTCATCTGCATAATCTTGGTAATCGAATGGCGTGAAGTTCTCATCCATTTTTGCCAAGGTGTCTGCATCAATTTTCAGTGTTTTAACCGTATGCGCAAATTCAGCTTCAACTTTCTCGGCAAATACTGCTGGTGTTAAGGCTTTTACCAGAATCTTGATCCGCGCTTTATATTTGTTGTCGCGACGGCCATGCAAGTTATACACACGAAGTACTGCTTCCAAATAAGCAATCAGGTCTTCTCGTGGCAAGAACTCACGGATAAAGCTACCAATCACTGGCGTACGGCCGAGACCACCACCCACTTTGATTTTATAGCCCATTTCGCCTGCTTCATTACGCACGATATATACACCAATATCGTGGAATGCAGTGGCTGCACGGTCAATCTCTTCCAGCGCAGAAACTGCGATCTTGAATTTACGTGGCAAGAAAGCAAATTCCGGGTGGAAAGTTGACCATTGACGGATCAATTCACAGGTCGGACGCGGATCGGCAATTTCACCGGCAACCACACCTGCATACTGGTCCGTCGTGGTATTACGGATACAGTTCCCTGAGGTCTGGATCGCATGCATTTGCACCGTCGCCAGTTCAGCCAGCATATCCGGCACATTTTCCAGTGCAGGCCAGTTAAACTGGATATTTTGGCGGGTCGAAATATGCGCGTAGCCACGGTCATATTCTTTTGCCAAATCAGCCACTTTACGAAGTTGTTTTGAATTCATCAAACCATATGGCACGGCAATACGTAACATTGGCGCATAACGCTGTACGTACAAACCATTTTGCAGACGAAGCGGACGATACTCATCTTCAGTGAGTTTACCGGCTAAATAACGTTCCGTCTGGTCTCGGAACTGTGCAACACGTTCATTAATCAGTTGCTGATCAAAATCAGTATATAAATACATGGCGTACAGCTAGTAGTTTCTATTATATCGCCGGCAAGGATAGCGAGATTGAACCTATCAATAAAATGCTTTTTATACATATTTCATAGCGGTTTTATTGATAAGCCTGTCAAACTTTCACGGATCTCTGTATTTACAGCATTGGATTAAATTTAAAGTAATAATGATGAAAATCTTCAATCATTATTACTTATTTTCATATAGGAAAAATTTCCTCTCATTTCATTAATCATCTTATTAACACGTTAAAAATATTACCACTTTTGACTTTCTCCCAATTGCTGTCCTACAAATTCATAGCGTATCGTTGAACGTGAAAATTTAATCGGGCAAGCCAGTTGTGCTTCAGTTTGCTGACTGCGGGCTTTAAGTGGCACCTGTACCACCCAGCCTCGCTGCTGGGCCAGATCAGAATGTAACGCTTCTTCAAGTTTGAGTACTGGTTCGACGCAGACATCCAGCGCGGCAAACTGTGTTTGCCATTCAGATAAAGGCTTGGTCTTGATTTTATTTTGAATCGCCTGCTTCACCTCGGCACGATCTTCTTCAGCAAAAGAGTTGCCCTTTTCCAGAATAATTGGCAGCTCTAAGGCCTGTGCCAGCCCCTGCATAAATTGTGGCTCCAAACTACCAATTGACAGATAACGGCCATCCTGGGTTTCATAATAGTCGTAAAAAGTCCCGCCATTCAGATAGCCCGACTCAGGTCGTTGATGCTGATTGCCAGCCAGACTGGCAGATGCGGCCAGATTATTCATCGTCACCACGCAATCGGTCATGGATATATCAATATATTGCCCTTTGCCACTTTGCTGACGTTCAATTACGGCAGCCAAAACTGCAATTACAGCATGCATGGAACCACCTGCAACATCGGCAACCTGAATTCCCAGGGCGGGTGGACCATTTTCAGTCCGGCCACTGTGTCCGGCAATTCCGGACAAAGCCAGATAGTTAATATCGTGGCCTGCCTTATCTTTATATGTGCCAGTTTGGCCATAACCGGTAATGGAACAGTAAATCAGTTTCGGATTAATTTCACTTAAGGTTTGATAGTCTAGCCCTAGACGTTGCATCACACCGGGGCGAAATTGCTCAATCACAATGTCATAATCTGCAATCCTGGATTTGACCAATTCGATATTTGCAGGATCTTTCAGATCCAGAGCAACCGATTGCTTGTTACGGTTCAGATAACTCTGTGAGGTGGCCTGCCCATTGGCAAAAGGTGGCATTAACCGGAGCAGGTCCGGTCGAGTTGGTGATTCAATATGCACAACTTCTGCACCTAAATCAGCAAGATATAAAGTGGCAAACGGGCCGGGCAAAAGTGTAGAAAAGTCTAGGATTTTCAATCCTTTTAATGCATATGACATTGGAGTATTTGCTCTACTTCTATTGCTTTTTTTAGCATCATAAGAATATAAATGCACAAAAACAATGTCATGTTCAGCCATTTACCTTGATAGTTTCGGCAATCTAATATGTAAGAAAATGGCAAAGGTATTCTTGTAAATTGCCATTGCTTTATTATTTTTTGTCATTTAGGTCAATTATTAGTGAACATTAAAGAGACTGAAGGATTAAACATGAGTCGTGATACGATCAGTATCCATTTCGTCAACGCAGCTCTATCTGGCGTTAAACGTCTGGGCATGGATGTCGATACTTTATTGTCTCACGTCGGGATTGAAGCAGAACTGCTGCATCAGCCCAAAGCGCGTATTTCACCTGAACAATATACCCGCTTTATAAAAATGTTGTGGATGGTGACTCAGGACGAGCATGTCGGTTTTGATAAACAGCAACGCCGTCTGGGTACGTTTGCGATCATGTGCCAGCTGATTATTCATGCCAAAACCCTCGGTGATGCACTGGAACTTTCTTCCCAGTTCTACAAACTCTTCGGTGATGACTGGTCGGTGACCCTGGAACGTGACAAGCATGAAGCACGTCTGGTGCCATTGATTCCAAATGCAATGGATCCGGATCACTTTATTACCGAAAGTATGCTAATGATCTGGCATGGCCTTGCTTCCTGGCTTATTGAGCGTCGTGTACCGCTGGAACGCGTACACTTTAGCTATCCGCGTCCAGCCCATGCTGATGAATATGATGCTTTATTCTTTGCACCAGTGATGCAGTTTGACATGCCACGCACCGAAATTACCTTTGCTGCGGACTATCTGGATCTGCCCGTTCGCCAGAATGAAGAAACTCTGGAAGAGTTTTTGAAAGCAGCACCGGCCCAACTGCTGGTGAAATTCAAAAATACCAATTCACTGACCTCCAGAATCCGTGATGTGCTGAAGA
Source organism: Acinetobacter pecorum (assembly GCF_014837015.1). Lineage (GTDB taxonomy): Bacteria > Pseudomonadota > Gammaproteobacteria > Pseudomonadales > Moraxellaceae > Acinetobacter > Acinetobacter pecorum. The sequence continues at coordinate 23,809 of NZ_JACSPT010000021.1, read as the reverse complement.
GCCAGATTGGTGAAGAAATGCCAACCTTGAATGATGTGGCATCGATGTTATATCTATCACCGCAAACCTTGCGTCGTCGTCTGGCAGCCGAAGGCAAAAGCTATCAAGGTGTGAAAGATGCATTGCGTCGTGATGCCGCAATTCACCTGTTACTTAACCCTGATCTTACCCTTGAAGATGTCGCACAACAGGTCGGTTTCAGTGAAACCAGTACCTTCCACCGTGCTTTCAAAAAATGGACAGGTGTGACTCCGGGTCTGTATCGTCAATTACACGGTTATCATTAAGCTGATACTACCGAACCGTCAAAAATTAAAATCGTTTCTCTCCGCCTAAGCTCCCTAGCTTAGGCTTTTTTTATGGTTAAAATTGGCTAAATCGCTCAAATGATCTGGCCCGTTCTCGTCATTGCACTTCAAAAATTAAGTATTACACTCGAGTCATTAGAATAAATTTCATCAAATCAATAAAAGGGACAAGCTATGAGCGAGGCATATATTATTGACGCCATTCGTACCCCACGTGGAAAAGGCAAAAAAGATGGATCTTTATATCAGGTAAAACCCATTTCCTTATTGACTGGCTTACTCAACGAACTTCAGGCGCGTCATCAGTTTGATACCGCAAAAGTGGATGATATCGTGCTCGGTTGTGTTACCCCGATTGGTGATCAGGGTGCCGATATTGCCAAAACGGCTGCCATCGCTGCCGGCTGGGACAATGATGTAGCGGGTGTGCAAATTAACCGTTTTTGTGCGTCCGGTCTGGAAGCTGTCAATCTGGCCGCACAAAAAGTCCGTTCTGGCTGGGAAGATCTGGTTGTTGCAGGTGGAGTCGAATCCATGTCCCGCGTGCCGATGGGTTCAGACGGCGGGCCCTGGGCACTGGATCCTGAGACCAATATGGCCTGTGACTTTATTCCACAAGGTATTGGTGCAGATTTGATTGCTACCATTGACGGTTATAGCCGTGCAGATGTGGATCAGTTTGCCGAACAATCACAAAAGAAAGCAGCTGCCGCTCAAGCCAATGGTTATTTCAACGCCTCTGTTATTCCAGTAAAAGACAAAGCTGGTGTAGTAATTCTGGACAAAGACGAATTTATCAAACCGACAACGACTGCAGAAGGCCTGGGCAAACTCAATCCAAGTTTCGCCACTATGGGGCAAATGGGCTTTGATGCAATTGCCCTGCAAAAATATCCTGAAGTCGGTGCTGTCAATCATGTGCATCATGCCGGGAATTCTTCAGGCATTGTCGATGGCGCGGCTGTGGTTTTATTGGCCTCGGAACAAGCAGTAAAAGAACAAGGTCTGAAGCCACGTGCCAAAGTACTGGCGACGGCACTGGTCGGTGCAGATCCGACCATTATGCTGACCGGCCCTGCCCCGGCTGCTCGTAAGGCCTTGGCGAAAGCCGGTTTAACAATTGATGATATTGACCTGTTTGAAGTCAATGAAGCCTTTGCTGCCGTGGTGATGCGCTTTATCAATGAGATGAAGGTTGATCCTGCCAAGGTGAATGTTAACGGGGGCGCAATTGCCATGGGACATCCACTCGGTGCGACTGGTGCGATGATTTTAGGGACATTACTGGACGAGTTAGAACGCCAGGGCAAAAAACGTGGACTAGCCACACTTTGCGTGGGTGGCGGTATGGGCATCGCAACTATTATTGAACTGGTATAAGGAGAAAAATAATGAGCGCAATTCAATATCAAAAAAATAAAGATAATATTGTCATTCTGACCTTTGATTCTCCAAACCAGTCTGCCAATACCATGAATGCCGACTTTCGCACGGCACTGGATGAAGTCGTTGCCCAGTTACAAGCAGATGAAGATATTGCCGGGATTATTTTCCGTTCAACGAAAAAAACTTTCTTTGCTGGTGGTGATCTGGACGAACTGATTCAAGCTACTCCTGAACATGCAACTGAATTCTTCAATATGATTGAAGAGATGAAAGCCAAACTACGCTATATCGAAACTCGCGGTATTCCTGTGGTTGCTGCACTGAATGGTACGGCGCTTGGCGGTGGTTGGGAAATTGCCTTGTGTGCCCATCATCGTATTGCCCTGAATGACCCTAAAAGCAAATTTGGCCTGCCTGAAGTCACATTGGGTTTATTACCAGGTGGCGGTGGTATCGTCCGTAGCGTCCGCCTGCTCGGTCTGCAAAATGCCCTTCCTTTATTGATGGAAGGCAAACAGTTTGGAGTCGATAAAGCCGTATCTCTTGGCTTAATTCATGATGTCGCAGACAGTACCGATGAATTGCTGGAAAAGGCCATTGCCTGGATCAAAGCCAATCCAAAATCTCAGCAGCCATTCGATGCAAAAGGCTATAAAATTCCGGGTGGTAGCCCTTCGACACCAGCAGTTGCCCAAATGCTGGCAATTGCTCCGGCGATGCTACGCGATAAAACCAAAGGCTGCTACCCTGCACCTGAAGCAATCATGTCGGCTGCGGTAGAAGGTGCACAGGTCGATGTCGATACAGCCCTGACCATTGAATCACGTTACTTTACTTATCTTGCCATCGGTCAAATTTCTAAAAATATGATTGGTACCTTCTGGCATGGCCTGAATGCAAACAAGTCCGGCGCCAGTCGCCCTCAAGGTATTGAAAGGTGGAAAGCCACTAAAGTCGGTATTCTAGGTGCTGGTATGATGGGGGCTGGGATCGCCTATGCGACTGTCAGCACAGGCATTCCTGTGGTATTAAAAGATATTTCAATCGAAGCGGCTGAAAAAGGCAAAGCCTATAGCCAGAAACTGCTGGATAAAAAAGTCGCTCAGGGGCGTTTATCAGCCGAGAAACGAGATCAGGTTTTAAGCCTGATTCAAACAACTGCATCTAATACAGATCTAGCCGGTTGTGACCTGATCATTGAAGCAGTTTTTGAAAATCCCGCACTCAAGGCTCAAGTTACACAAGAGGCAGAACAATATCTTGCCAGCAACGGCGTAATGGCTTCGAATACCTCGACCCTGCCGATTACAGAGTTAGCCCAGGCTTCAAAAAATGATCAGAACTTTATCGGCCTGCATTTCTTCAGTCCGGTCGATAAAATGCAGCTGGTGGAAATTATCAAAGGTAAAAATACCTCGGCAGAAACGCTGGCCAAAGCTTTCGACTTCGTGCAGCAAATTGGCAAATTACCGATTGTGGTGAATGACAGCCGTGGTTTCTTTACCAGCCGCGTGTTTGGTACCTTTGTACAGGAAGGTTTACGCCTGCTGGCAGAAGGTGTACATCCAGCGCGAATTGAAATGGCTGCACTCAAAGCCGGTATGCCAGTGGGCCCGTTGGCGATTCAGGATGAAGTGTCATTGACCTTGTCTGAACATGTAGCCAATGAAAGATACAAAGCTTTAGAAGCACAAGGTCAGACCATCACTAAATCACCTGCGGATGACGTGATTCACAGCATGATTCACGAATTTAACCGTAAAGGTAAGGTTGCAGGCGCAGGTTTTTATGATTATCCGGCCGATGCCAAAAAGCAGCTCTGGTCTGGTCTCAGCCACTGGAAAAAAGACAACGATATTTCTGAACAGGAAATGATTGACCGCTTCCTGTTTGTACAGGCACTAGATACCGTACGCTGTCTGGAAGAAGGTGTCCTGGAATCCGTGGTCGATGCCAATGTGGGTTCCATTTTTGGTATTGGCTTTGCCGCCTGGACGGGCGGTGCAGTACAATTCTTGAATCAGTATGGTCTGGCCAGAGCTGTGACCCGTGCCAAAGTACTTGAAAATAAATATGGCGAACGCTTCAAAGCTCCACAGCTCCTCAAAGATCGCGCAGCACACACCCAGCCGATTCAATAATTTGAGCACTTAAATAAAAGAGGAACGTGTTTCCTCTTTTTTTATCTTTCAGATTTGCTTCAAGCACGGAACAGCGTTATGTGATGACAGATTTTGATCTGCTTTTTGATTAATTTATGTTATAAAGTTACATAAGTTTGGTATCCACGTGGGTAAGACCTATGACTGATCACAGTTCACCTGAAAAATCTCCTTGGGGTTGGAAAGCACTTATTATCTTCTGTATTTTAGGTGGATTATTCATGCTTATTTTTTGGCTTGCAGTAAGTAATGAACCGGATTACATGCCAAGCCAGCAAAATAAACAGAACACTCAGCAACACGCTTTTAAAAATGCACCGACGATGTCTCCAGAAGCCATTGCCAAAGCGCAAGCGGATCGTGAAGCACGTGAAGCTGCCAATGTGGCTCCTACAGATACGACAGCCACTGAGCATCATATGTCAGCTGAAGAACATGCCAACATGGATAATGCCGAGCACAGCTCAAATCCAGCACATGGCCACTGATCCAGATTCAGGCTATGCATAAAAAAGCGAGGTCAATGCCTCGCTTTTTTATATTTGAATGGCTGAAAATTAAAGCTTTAAATACATATTAATATGTGGAATGCCACAATCCAGATATTCCTCGCCTTGAACTTCGAACCCGAATGCTTGATAGAAGCCAATGGCATGCACTTGCGAAGACAGCTTGACCAACTCGCGCTGCTCTGCACGCGCATAGTCAATCACGGCCTGCATCAGGCGCTGACCAACACCTAAACCGCGTGCTGTGGTTAGGACCGCAACCCGACCGATACTGCTATTTGACAATAAGCGTGCTGTAGCAATCGCCTGATCCTGCTGAAAAACAATGAAATGTACAGCAACCGCATCTTCAGCATCCCACTCATCTTCAGCTGCAATATGCTGTTCTTGAATAAACACAGCTTCACGAATCACTTTGGCATGCACTGCCAAATCCTTCCAGCTCCCGGAAATTATTTTAAGTTCTGGGCTACTTAGCATTTAGAGCCAATTCCCTGCTGATCCCACTGATCATTGAGCAACAATTCCAGTGAATGTTTCTGGATTCCATACATCTCTTTTAAGGCCTGAATTTGTGCCAGAATCTCCTGATCAGGTTGTTGATAGTCTTTGCGTTTTGTCGCCAGAATCATTTTATTTTTACTGGTATGTTCCAGCGCCACAAATTCAAATACCTTGGTTTCATAACCATAAGCTTTGAGCAGTAAAGCACGTATGGTATCAGTCAGCATTTCGGCCTGCTGTCCCGCATGAATACCGAATTGCAACATCGGACTCAGGACTTTGGGTGCTTGTAACTGTGGACGTAATTCCTTATGACAACATGGCGCACACATGATCATCTGTGCATTCAGGCGAATCCCGCTATGAATCGCGAAATCTGTTGCTACATCACAGGCATGCAAGGCAATCATCACATCCAGGCGTTCTGGCGCATAAGTACGTACATCCCCCTGGAAAAAGTCCAGCTGCTCAAAGCCGGAGTGTTGCGCGACACTCTGGCAGAACTCGACCATTTTTGGATTAAGCTCTACCCCCGTGACATACGGCGTTTGACCATATTTTTGCATATAGTCATATAAAGCACAGGTCAGATAGCCTTTACCCGAACCAAAATCTACTACACGCAGGCCTTCAGCCTGTGGCTTGATCTGCGTCAGCGCGCCTGAGAAAATTTCCACAAATTTGTTAATCTGTTTCCATTTGCGCGCCATGCTCGGAATGATTTGCCCTTTTTGATCGGTAATGCCAAGATGCTGGAGAAAAATACTGTCCTGATCCACGAAACGCTGTTTCATCCGGTCATGAATTTGTTCAGCGGGCTTTGCCTGAGTAGCAGATCCTGTATGTTTGTTGCGTGTCAACATGGCTTTTTTCTTGTTTTTTTTCAGCTGTAATTCTTCATCTACTGTCATCAGATTGGCCTGCTTGCAACATGCTAGCAATGTAGTCACCTGCGATAACGCTTCTTCCAAAGGATAGTTTTTAGTGACATCCTGCGTCTTGTAGCGATACAGGCAGCTCAATACCCGTTGTTCATTTAATGTAATGACTCGCCAGGTCATTTTCTCTAAATCCTGCAGCTCACCCTTATACTGGCTTAAGATCAGACGATCAAACTGATTCCTTTCAACAGTTTGCTGAAATGTATCCAGGAATTGCTGTTCCTGGTCCGAGAGAGTTGCCAATGTTGACATAGATAAAACCTGAAATGAATTGCATATTAAGTTTAAATCTTCTTAACCTAAAAGCAAAATTGAATTACTATACAAGTGTATATTTGAAGAAAGAATGACAATGATGCAGAATGCTCCACTGGTTCCAGATTATGATCAGAATGAGGAACGGATTAACTATGTCAGTCATGGTATAGGTGCCGGACTCTCCGTTGTTGCCGGTATTCTTTTAATTATTAAAGGTTCTTATCTAAGTACCGGACAATGGATTGGGCTTTGGGTCTATGCGCTCAGCATGATTTTGCTGTTTTCTGCTTCCATGCTTTACCATATGGCCACCACAGCAGACCGTCGTTATTTTTACAAAAAAGTCGATCATACCGCGATTTATTATTTGATTGCCGGAACCTATACCCCGTTTCTGTCAATCGCCATTCCCACCCCTAAAGCCCATTATTTATTGATTGCGCTGTGGGTGATTGCCATCCTTGGTACACTTTTCAAGTTCGTTTTCATTCATCGTTTCCAGAAACTTTCTTTGGCTGCTTATCTGGCCATGGGCTGGCTGGCACTGCTGGTCATGGATGATATGCAGCAATATCTAAGTGCTCAATCTTTAACCTTTCTCATCATTGGCGGATTGGCTTATACCGTGGGTGCATTGTTTTACGCTTTAAAAAGAGTAAGATATACCCACGCTATCTGGCACATATTTGTATTGATAGGCGCAGGATCACATTTTCTGGCTATCTATCTTTACGTGATTTAATCATCTCCTTTTTCATTTCAGTGACCCTGAGCGAGTTTAAGCGAGAAGATTGCAGTTGTTTTTTTAAAAAATTACGCCTTTTTTAAAAAGATTACGCTTTTAAAACTAAGTTTTTTTATTTTTAGTAAGTGTAAGGTTTTCCATGGCGTCGTCTAATTCTGCTGCTCAGCCAGCACAAAATTCAAAATTTCGCGTTTTAACAGCGAGCTTGGTAGGTACCACAATCGAGTTCTTCGATTTTTATATTTATGCCACCGCTGCTGTTATTATTTTCCCGTATCTGTTCTTCCCTGCAAGTACAGATCCGATGACCGCAACCATTCAGTCTCTTGCGACTTTTGCCATTGCCTTTATTGCCCGCCCTATTGGTGCTGCATTATTTGGTCATTTAGGTGACCGGATCGGACGAAAAGCGACATTGGTCGCGGCTTTGCTGACCATGGGGATTTCAACCGTTGCGATTGGCTTGCTGCCAACTTATGCACAAATCGGGATTGCTGCGCCACTGCTGCTGGCACTGTGCCGTTTAGGTCAGGGCTTGGGTCTGGGTGGTGAATGGTCAGGTGCAGTACTGCTTGCCACCGAAAATGCACCTGAAGGTAAGCGTGCCTGGTATGGCATGTTCCCGCAACTGGGTGCCCCAATCGGCTTTATTCTGGCGACAGGTTCCTTCCTGACGCTTGGCGCTTTCATGTCTGAAGCTGACTTTATGGCGTGGGGCTGGCGTATTCCGTTTATCTCAAGTGCCTTGTTGGTAATTATGGGTTTATGGATCCGTTTAAAACTGCATGAAACGCCTGCTTTCCAGAAAGTGCTGGATAAACAACAAGAAGTGAATGTTCCTTTTGTTCAGGTATTCAAAAAGCATTCCCGCATGCTGGTTCTGGGTACGATTGCCGCAATCTGTACCTTTGTCGTGTTCTACCTGACTACGGTATTTGCGCTGCAATGGGGAACCAAACAACTTGGTTATTCTCGTGAAGCATTCCTGCAATTGCAGTTAGTTGCAACCCTGTGTTTTGCTGCATTCATCCCGCTTTCAGCAGTATTGGCAGAGAAATTTGGCCGTAAGACTACTTCGATTGCGGTATGTGTCGTTTCTGCGATCTTCGGTATTTTCTTTGCAGATATGCTTGAATCTGGCAGTACCCTGGTGGTGTTCCTGTTTTTGTGTATTGGTCTGTCAATCATGGGCTTAACCTATGGGCCTATCGGTACCGTATTATCTGAAATCTTCCCGACTTCAGTCCGCTATACCGGTTCTGCATTGACTTTTAACCTGGCAGGTATCTTCGGTGCATCATTTGCTCCGTTAATCGCCACCAAACTGGCGACTACTTATGGTTTGTCTGCAGTCGGTTACTACCTGACCGCAGCATCGATCCTGTCCCTAGTCGCGTTTCTGATGATTCGTGAAACCAAGAATGATGATGTAAATAACCAGATCTAAGATTTTAGATGGATGAAAAGCCAGCATTCGATGCTGGCTTTTTTATGATTTCACAACAAAACTCTGCTACTTATCTCGTTAAATTTGCTCAACAATCAAATGGACTCAATTCAAAAAATGAGGCACGGGTATGCAAGATTTCATCGAATCCTTATCACAGGAACAGCTGGTCAATATCATTATTTTACTGGAAGATGATAAGAAAAAAGAAGCTGTTGGCTATATCACCGGGAATACCCCTTTAGATGAAGTTCAGGCGCTGCAAGTAATTGAAGAGATTGTGCGTGAACACGACATCGTCATGAAACATGAAAGTACCGGCCCACGTTTTAGTGATGATGCTGATGATATTGACCTGGTCACGCCTCCCTTGGAAATTCCCAATCATCCTAGTTTGAGTGCACCTACAGAAGCTGAAATCACTGCACAACAATTACGTGAAAATGTACCGCCCCGAAAAATCGAAAAGAAAATCTGGATAATAGCAACAGTCGCTGTCATCTTGCTGATTCTGATCTGGCTGATCAGTTAATCCTGCACAGAAGGCGAACTGACTTTAAATCAGTTCGATAATATCAATGGTAGGTGGTACCCGGAAGCGAAAAGGTACACCAACCAGCCCCGTTCCAACTGTCACGAACACATCTGCATGTTCATGACGGTACATGCCTTTCTTATGTCCTAAAATGGACACTCTTTTCATCACATAATCGGTCAGCCAAGGCAGCTCCACCTGCCCGCCATGGGTATGCCCGGACAGCATCAAAGGACGCGTTGGCAGTTTTGGAACCATATCGACCGTATCCGGGTTATGCGAAAGAATGATCCAGGGCTTGTCCTGAGGGAGATCAGGCAAACTGCGCATATCAGCTTTTCCAGCCCAGAGGTCGCCTACGCCCAAGAGACGGAACTCATCAAATTCGACAATTTGACCTTCAATATCCATGACCTGATTGACTTGCAGTGCATAATGCAACAATTCCTGAATCGGGGGGCCAGGATATTGCTCGTCATGGTTACCATTGACTGAATAGACCGGAGCGTGAATCTCTTTTAAAACTGCCAGCTCTTGAGCCAGTTTATTTTCCGGTTCGTAGGTCCAGTCGCCGGCGACCACCACCAAATCAGGCTGAATATGATTTAATTTATGTACAATTTGTCGTAACTGCCGTTCATGCCCTGAAAACAGACCGATATGCAAGTCTGCAATCAGGGCGATTTTGACCGGTTTCTGTAAACGTTTATCCGCATTGATCTGATATTGTGTCGTTTTCACTTGAATTAGATGCGGCTCAATAAAGCGTGCATAACTTAAAACCGCACTGAGTAGAAATACAAAAACAGCTTCATGTAGCGAATAATGACCCGTCCATCCAGCAAAAATACTGAAGAACACCAATGGGATTAATAAATAGGAAAGATAAAAAGCCAGTAAATGACAGAATGCTTTAAATGGGTGAATGGTCTCGGTGCGGGTTTGACTCGACCAAGCCTGATACACAGCCCAGATGGCGAGAATGGCCATGCCGAGATAACAATAAAAAAGTACGGAATTTGAATCCCACATATATTCGCCTTGTTTCAGTCAAGCAGTATATCACTGGCTTTATATTTATCTTTTCATAGCTGGCAATTATACTCAATTCTAATTTTTCATTCTGCGACTTATATGGCCAATGCTTCCAGCGATCAAATCTATCTTCAATCCTCAGGTTTTATCCGCACCCATCGTTATAAAGCCGGCATTTTACTAAGCTGTAGTCTAGTACTGGGACTTCCTGCATGTAGCACCTTACCCAAGCAAACTGAACAGCCAAGCCAGATGGCATTTGAAACTGATACCTCGCAAACCAGTCTGGCTCAAATTATTGAACCTTTACGTGAACAGAATATCGGTCTGACCGGTTATCGCGTGCTTTATGATCCATTGGAAGCACTGGCTGCACGTATGCAGCTGATCCATAAAGCAGAACGCAGTCTGGATCTGCAATATTACATCTGGGATAACGACCGCATTGGCGCCCTCGCCCTGCATGCCATTATTCAGGCAGCGGACCGTGGTGTAAAAGTACGCCTGTTGATGGATGATAACAATGCCAAGAAAATGGAAGGGATTTATCTGGCCTTGAACCAGCATCAGAATATCGATGTGAAACTGTACAACCCTTATCGTTTCCGTAAATATCGCGCCATGGACATGGTGCTGGATTTAAAGCGAATCAATCGCCGCATGCATAATAAAAGCTTTATTGCTGACAACCAGATTGCACTGATTGGTGGGCGTAATATGAGCAACCAGTATTATAATGTCAGTGAAAACTATCAGTTCTCGGATGTCGATGTCATGCTGGTCGGTGCGGCTTCGGATGAAATCATCCATTCCTTCGATGAATACTGGAATGATGATTATGCTTATCCGGTACAAGAAATTGTCAATCCGCACCATCACGGGTTACGTTTCCCGAGCCTGAGGCAACAGCTTGAAGCCCATAGTCAGGATCCAGCCACAAAGAATTATCTGGATCTGGCAAATCGTTCTCTGGCCTTTGATCAATGGTTAGAACAGAAGATTCAGCTAGACTGGGTTGAAGCAGAAGTCGTCAAAGATCCACCCAGTAAAATCAAGGCCAAAGCCAAAACTGAAGAACATCTCAATTTCCAGTTATTACAGCATCTGGAAAAGCCTGAACAGAGTGTAGACATTGTCTCTGCCTATTTCGTGCCGGAAAAAACCGGTGCAGACCGTCTGAAAAAACTGGTGAATGAGAATATCAAGGTTCGGGTATTAACCAACTCATTTAAAGCCAATGACGTTTCTGTAGTACATGCCTTTTATGCCAAATATCGAAAGGACCTGCTGGAAAATGATGTACAGCTATATGAATTTCTGGCTGCCCCAGATTCACACAACTTAAACGTCAATACAGAAGAGATTGCCAAAAAAGCAAAAGTTAGCCTGAAAGGCCTGAGTCGCTCCAGTCTGCATGCCAAACTGATGGCACTAGACCAAAAACAGGTTTTCATCGGTTCATTTAACTTTGATCCGCGTTCAGCTTATCTGAATACTGAAATTGGTGTGTTGCTAAACAGCCCTGCTCTGGCAAAAGCCGTACACGAAACCATGGATCAGAATTTGAGTAAATATGCCTATAAACTGGTCTTAGATGCGAACCAGAACATTAACTGGAAAATCAGGAAAGCCAATGGCGAAATAAAAACCTTTAGCAAAGAGCCAGGAATAAAATGGTATCAGAAAACCGGATTAAAACTGTTGTCGTGGTTGCCAATTGAAGGCTTTATGTAAGACCGACGCATAAATTTTATTTCTAAAAAACCCCGTTTACCGAGGCTTTTTTAATACTTGGGATTGCAACTCATGTAAGCCTTCCTGCATTTTTTCCTGTACCACACGAGTCAGACTGTCTACCGTATGCCCCTCGGAAGAAATTGCAGGCAAAGCCATTAAATGTGCAGTAACTTCTGGCATTTCCAGTACTTTTTTGACATGGGCAGCAAAACTCAGATCATTGACATACGGCGCGACCAGATCCAGTTCACCCTGCTGATTCACATAACAGATCAAACAGATTTGCACTGGACGATTAGCTTCAATCGCAGCCCCTAGAATCCGGCCATGAACCTTTTTAATAAAACGGCCATCTGAAGTCGTGGCTTCAGGAAAGAACAGCACCGGAATATCCTGCTTGAGAAAATCAGTAATTTGTTCACGAATTCTGACAGAATCTCCAGAACCACGTTTAATAAATAAGGTGCCGCCGCCTTTGGCCAATTTTCCAAAAACGGGCCAGTTTTCAATCTCGGCCTTGGCCAGGAAAAATACGCGTGCCCCTGATCCCAGCACTGCAATGTCTAGCCAAGAGATATGATTGCTTACCCATAAAGCGGGTTCCCGTGGAATCTCCCCATGCACCTGCACTTTAATATTAAAAACCTGACACAATTGGCGGCAAAAATATTGCACATAACGGGTATTGGAGGGATTATTCGGATTTTTATATAAGCCATGACGAAAAACCAGATAAAATCCGTTACTAATGGCTGCCAGCAAGGCACCAATTTTTCTTGTGTAGAGGAAGAATTTTGTCAAGCCACGTATGTCGGATGTTTGATCTTGTACAGTCGGGTTCATAAAAACGTCACTAAAATCCTAAGCTAGATACAGGGAATATCTACGAATTAAACTCATTCTATACTGTTCATTCGCAACTTGCATTGATAATAAAAATCGGCCAATAACATCTATATCTCCAATTTTAATTGGATTAAAAAATCATTCAAAATAAAACTATCGAAATATTAGATTGAAAAGGATCGCAGCCATGCCAGATCAAATACAGCCCGCGAAAGAAACTCTTCAGCCTCTACAAGTGCTCAAATATATTTTGGGTGGTACCCTTATCTATGCCGTAGTACTGGTAACACTTGCACAACTATTTATTAGCGCACTTTAAACCTAAGCCGCACTAATTCAGTATCTGTATAGTCCGTTTTCTACTACACTTAAGTTTTTAAGTGGAGATCGGCCTGAGTGGAATATTTACAACAACATCGAGGGAAAGAGCGCGTCATTCTGGTGAGTGTCAGCGTACAAATGCTGGATGACCTTGATGCTGAAGAGTTTCGTTTGCTGGCACAGTCTGCAGATGCCGAAATTCTGGAACATATTCATGCTCAGCGGGTTAAACCTGATGCCAAATTTTTTATCGGCTCCGGCAAGGCAGAAGAAATTGCCGAACGTGTAAAAGAACTAGATGCCAATCTGGTCATTTTTGATCATGCCTTAACCCCTGCTCAAGCCCGGAATCTGGAACAGGTAATCAAATGCCGCGTGGTAGATCGTACCGAACTGATTCTGGATATTTTTGCCCAGCGTGCACGTAGCTACGAAGGCAAGCTGCAAGTTGAACTGGCACAATTACAGCATTTATCTTCGCGCTTGATTCGTAGTCGTGGCAATCTCGACAGCCAGAAAGGCGGGATCGGTTTGCGTGGTCCGGGTGAAACCCTCCTGGAAACAGATCGGCGCTTGCTACGTATCCGTATGGGGCAACTCAAGGCACGTATTGATAAAGTCCGCCAAACCCGGATGCAAGGCCGTGTTGCCCGTCAAAAAGCAGCTGTTCCAACAGTATCTTTAGTCGGCTATACCAATGCCGGTAAGTCGACCCTATTTAATTTACTCGCCAATAGCGATGTTTATGCAGCCGATCAGCTGTTTGCCACTTTGGACCCTACCTTACGGCGTCTGGAATGGGATGGTATCGGCAATCTGGTATTGGCCGATACGGTCGGTTTTGTCCGTAATCTTTCCCATTCACTGGTGGAATCCTTTAAGGCAACGCTGGAAGAAACCGTTGAAGCCACACTGTTACTGCATGTGATTGATTCAAGTAGTCCAGAGATGCTGGAACAGATTGAAGCCGTTGAAAAAGTGCTGAAAGAAATTGGGGCCGATGTTCCCATCCTTCAGGTTTACAATAAAATTGACTGTAGCGGTGAAGAAGCCAAAATTATTTATCGACGCCCGGGTGAACCGGAACGGGTCTATGTCTCGGCACATACTGGCGAAGGTATCGACCTGCTGCGTAAAGCGGTACATGAATCCTTGATGGGGCAACTGCAGTCCTTCGATTTAATTCTCAAACCTGCCTACGGCAAGCTGCGCAACCAGCTGTATAGCTTGAATGTGATTCAGTCTGAACATTATGATGATGAAGGCCAACTGCATCTGCATATTCGAATTGCGCCACAAAAACTGGAACAATTGATTAAACAGGCGCATTTACCTTTAGACGAAATTTTGGGAAAACAGGCGCAGCAGTTTCAACGTCCACTGGAAGCGTTTGAAATCCAGTCAAAGATCGAGTAAAACTTGATAAGTAAACTTATTAATGATCAGAGTAATGAACTGGATAAAACAAATTGACTGGCCAGCATGGATCGGCACCCTGTTACTTATTGTTATCTTTCGGGAAGCTTCGGTCTGGTTAATGACCCAGCTGAATCATCCTGAACTGGGTAATCTGGTCGGGTTATTAAGCCTATTAATTGCACTTTTTACTTGGCGCTATTTCGGCAAACTCCCCGCTCGCCTGGTGGATACCAATAACAAACTGATGAAGGAAAGTGCCTTTGCTTTCCTTCCCGTCAGTGCAGGTGCCCTAATGATGCTGGTACATATGGGCCAGAAAATTCCGGCTTTTCTGTTCATCATGTTTTTTAGCACCCTAATTCCTTTATGGGTGTATGCCAAAATGGCCAAGCGCTGGTTATAGGAGTTCCGCATGTTATCTATTTTGTATGGCTTCGCGGTCACACTCATCGCCTATCTGATTGCCAAACCCTGTAACCGGATCATTCCGCAAATTCCCGTCATCGTGTTTAGCATGTTTTTTGTGCTGGCACTTTTATTTGCACTCGGAATTCCCTATGAAAATTACATGGATGAAGTAAATCCACTTTTCAACCATTTACTCGGCTATGTAACAGTCGCATTGGCTATTCCTCTGGCTGCCATGCGCTATGATGATTTGCCGCTCAAAGCCATTATCGGCATTTTGGTCTTTGCCAGTATCAGTGCGGTTGCCTTACCGATGGGTCTGGCTTATCTGCTACATATGGCTTCTGCCGACATTTTGGCTTTTGCTACTCGTGCCGTCACTACGCCAATTGCAATTAATATTGCCACCCTGCTGGATGCACCTATCAGTATGGTTATTCTGATTGTGATTCTCTCCGGTGTGATTGGTGCGGCTTTTTCTCCGTTTATTCTGAGACATATTAATGATGAACGTGCATCCGGACTCGCCTTGGGACTGGCAGCACATGCCATCGGCACAGCTCAGGCCTGGCAGCGCGGCAGTGTTGCAGGTCGTTATGCTGCTTTTGGTATGGCGGTAAATGCAGTCTTTACTGCAATCTGGTTGCCAACTTTTATACTGTATCTGCAAAAAATGTGACTAGTGAATCAAATTAATTGTTTGTTTTATGTGGTAATCGTTCTTACTATAGAGTAAGAACACTAATCTTACCTAGGAACAGATATATGAAAAAGGTTCAATTTTTTTCAACTTTACTTTTAGCCTCTTTCAGCCATCTGGCTTTGGCCTCTGACCTTTCAGGGACATGGCGAAGCATTGATGACAAGACCGGCTCGTCTAAAGCATTCCTGGAGATTCGTGAGACATCAGAAGGCGTCTATACAGCTAAAATTACGAAAATCACTCCGCGCCCTGGTTATACAGCAAAAGAAACCTGTGTTTCCTGTCCCGCTCCATATACCAATAAGCCAATTCTAGGACTGGATGTACTGACAGGCCTGAAATACACAGGCAATAACAGTTTCAGTCAGGGTAAACTTCTCGACCCATTATCAGGCAATATTTATAATACCAAAGCGAAATTGAGTGCCAATGGAAAACGTCTGACATTGCGTGGCTATGTAGGGGTTTCAGCACTGGGCCGTAGTCAGACCTGGATCAAATATGAATAAGTCAGGTTTAATCACATAAAATGTGATTAATTTATGCTTTAGTAGATAGAAGCTTGCATTTTTATACATTAAGTTGTATGAATATTAGACACATACTTTTTCATGCAATAAAGATTATGAAAATGTATTCGGGTAATGTGCAGCAACGTTCACCACATGGAATTGGGTGAACGTTAATTAAAAAAATAAGGATATAACATGCATAAAATTGCAGCTTTAACTATTATTTCAGCTTCTTTATTTACTGGCTCTATGGCATTTGCTCAGGAACTGTCTGGCCTATGGCAACAGATTGATGATAAAACTGGCTCACCTAAAGCATTGATTGAAATGAAAACTGAAGCAGATGGTTCCTATACAGGAACGATTACTAAAGTCACACCCCGCCAGGGTTATACACCACGGGAAAAATGCATCAAATGTCCGGCACCTTATACAGATAAACCGATTTTGGGTTTAGATGTCATTAAAGGATTGAAGCCCACCACCAAAAATAACTTTGCACATGGCCAGGTACTCGATCCACTCACCGGCAAAATTTATGATTTAAAGGGGCGGATTTCCGCCAATGGGAAACGACTGACCTTACGTGGATATATTGGGATATCTGCTATCGGGCGTACACAAACTTGGATCCGTCAGGATTAATAAAATAGCACTTCGGTGTTGGGGATCTTTTATTTCATCCATAAAAAAAGAGATAAATATAATGAAACAATTTAAATTAGTATTAATGTTCTTCGTGACAATGATGAGCGGGATGATTTATGCACAGGATTTAACTGGCACCTGGCAGCAAATTGATGACAAAACCGGCTCACCAAAAGCGATTATTGAAATTCGTCAAAATGACAATGGAACTTTTGCTGGAAAAATTGTCAAAGTGACTCCACGTCCAGGCTATACGCCTCAGAAAACCTGCAATAAATGTCCGGCCCCTTATACCAATCAACCTATTTTAGGCATGGACGTTTTGACTGGTTTAAAAAATGTGGAAGGCACCAATAACTACGAGAAAGGTAGAGTGATTGATCCACTATCAGGTAAAATTTATGATGCCAAGGTACGCTTGAGTGCGAATGGCAAACGTTTAACCTTGCGTGGTTATGTTGGGGTTTCCGCTTTAGGCCGTAGCCAGACCTGGATCCGTCAGGACTAATAAATTCTGAGTATACAAAAGCTGCCGAATTGGCAGCTTTTTAGTGCATTCATTCTAGATTTTTTCAAATAATTATTGACTATTTTAGTAAGATTTCTAACATGAGCGGCGCTGATAAAAATTCTGTGGAATAAGCCTCTATGTTTAGAAAAATATTGCTTGTCATACTGCTAGCAGCATGCATGACCAACCTTTGGGCAAAAGATATTACCGGGATCTGGCAACAGATTGATGATAAAAGTGGTGCAGCAAAAGCCATCATTGTCATTTTCAAAGAGGACAACAACACCTATTCAGGCAAAATTGTAAAGATCACTCCTCGCCCGGGTTATACGCCACGTGAAAAATGCAATAATTGCCCCGCGCCCTATACCAATCAGCCTATTCTGGGAATGACCATTATCAGGGGCCTAAAACATGTAGAAGGCACCAATAACTATGAAAAAGGTAAAGTTATTGATCCCTTGGTAGGTAAAATTTATGATGCAAAAATGCGTCTGAACAACACGGGGAAACGCTTAACTTTACGTGCCAGTATTGGTGTTTCTGTATTGGGCCGAAACCAGACCTGGATTCGGGCAGACTAAATTTAAAATTAAAAAAGCCACGTGTAATCACGTGGCTTTTTTAATAGCTTTACTTACATCACCGGATTGTTAACTGCAAACATCTGCTGGTCTTCCAGACGAAATGCCATCAGCTGATTGCCCCAAACACAGCCACCATCGACATTCTGAATCCTGTCTGAAATGGTTTTACCATTTAAAGCTGCCCAGTGACCAAACAGGATCTGATGACTTTTCGCAGCCTGGGACTCAAAATCAAACCAGGGTTTAAAGCCTTCCGGCATCGGATCATCCAGCCCATCTTTAAAACTGTATTCCAGACGTCCTTCTACATCGGTTAAACGCATTCGGGTGAGATAGTTTACGATACAGCGAATACGTTCTTGACCTTGCAGTTGATCTGACCAAAGTGCCGGCTCTTTCCCAAACATCTCTTTGAGAAAATTATCCAGCACATCAAAGTCATCATGAGCAATAATTGCTTCTACTTCCTGTGCCAGCTGTGCAGTTTTTTCTGCACTCCAGAGACTCGGAATCCCGGCATGGGTCAGAATAGTCTGCTCATTGGGAAATAAACAAAGTGGCTGTTTACGTAGCCAGTCAATCAGTTCATCGCTGTCGATCGCATCAATGACATCCTGAACATTGTCTTTTGCTTTTACTGGCTTGATGCCACGGGCATAGGCCAGCAACGTTAAATCATGATTTCCCAAGACAGTTGCAGCCGCACCCTGCTCAGCCAGTTTCTTGATAAACCGCAGTGCGCCAATTGAGTTTTCACCCCGTGCCACCAAATCTCCAGCAAACCAGATAAAATCCTGATCTGCATCAAACTTGATTTGTTTAAGCAAAGCTTTCAAAGCCTCAAAACAGCCTTGAACATCACCAATCACATAATTATATCGAGCAGTACGGTTCATCGTAATTTAAGCCACCATTTGATCTGAAAGTACAACAAACTGTTCAAGGGTCAGGGTTTCTGGACGCGCCATCGGGTCAACACCCGCTTTTTCAAAACCATCTTCTACCAGCATACCCTTCAAGCTGTTACGCAAGGTTTTACGACGCTGGGTAAAGACATGAGATACCAGACGTGCCAGCGCTTTTTCATTCTTCGCCACAATCGGTTTAACTTTATAAGGCTCTAAACGGAATACCGCTGAAGTTACTTTTGGAGGCGGATTAAAAGAGCCTGGTGGTACTTCGAACAGGAAAGTCGGTTTACAGAAATATTGAATCATCACCGACAGACGGCCATATTCTTTGGTATTCGGTGATGCGGTAATGCGGTCCACGACTTCTTTTTGCAGCATGAAATGCATGTCTTGCACTTTGTCACCAAATTCCAGGAGATGGAATAACAGTGGCGTTGAAATATTATAGGGCAAGTTACCAACGACACGTAATGGACGACCTTCCTGAAACAATTGAGAATAATCGTATCTCAAGGCATCGGCTTCAATAATGGTTAAACGTTCCGGATGCGGTACACGACCCGGCAGACCAGCAGCCAGATCACGATCCAGCTCAAGTACGGTTAAGGCATCACATTCACCAATTAAAGGTGAAGTCAAAGCGGCCAGACCCGGGCCAATTTCCAGAATGTTCTGACCTGGACGCGGATTGACTGAGCGTACAATTTTGGCAATGACACGCTGGTCATGTAAAAAGTTTTGACCAAATCTTTTTCGAGCCTGATGCCCTTCATCTTTTGGGTTTAAGGCATTAATTTGATACATAAAAACATTTCCAACGTGAGTGATGAACAATAATCAGTGGCGCGCCAGATCGAGGGCTAAATCGACAGCAACGTGCAGGCTGGAACTTTTCGCAAGTCCCGTCCCCGCAAGGGAGAGTGCTGTGCCATGATCAACAGAAGTTCGAATAAACGGTAAGCCGAGGGTAATATTAATGGCTTCACCAAAACCCTGTGATTTTAACACAGGTAAACCCTGATCGTGATACATCGCCAGAACAGCATCAGCATCTTTTAGGTTTTCCGGGGTAAACAAAGTATCAGCAGGTAGGCTTAAACTCATGTTGATACCTTGAGCACGATAACTTTCGAGTACCGGATTGATCACTTCAATTTCTTCCATCCCCAAGTAACCACCCTCACCCGCATGCGGATTTAAACCGCAAACCAGTATCTTCGGCTGTTCAATCTTGAATTTGGATTTCAGATCGTGAATCAGAATATCAATTACCTGATGCAAGCGTTCAGGGGTAATTGCATCTGCCACGGCACGTAAAGGAAGATGTGTGGTAGCCAAAGCCACACGTAAGGTTTTGGTGGCCAGCATCATGACCACACGTGGAACACCAGCAAATTCCTGGTAATACTCGGTATGGCCACTAAAAGAAATACCTGCTTCATTAATTACAGATTTTTGTACAGGCGCAGTCGCAACGCCAACACTTTTTCCTGACATGGCGTAGTCTGCGGATCGACGCAGTTGCTCCAGTACATAAGCAGCATTGTTCGGATTCAATTCACCCAATACCACCTCTTGCTGCAAAGGTACATGCTCTACAAAAAGCTCACCGATACCTGAAGATGCATCCTGCCCGTGATACGGAATCAGCTCAACCGGCAATTTAAGTGTCTGAGCAAGTTGCTTGAGCATATCCATATCTGCTAATACCACAATTGGGCGCTCATCAACACGCTCTGCAAGACTCAGGCAAATATCAGGACCAATTCCAGCAGGTTCCCCACTGGTGACATATAAAGGCAGCATCATCTTCTCAATTTGGCAAAGCTGAGAAATATTATAACCCGATCACGCCTACGCTGTAGTGATCATTGCAAAGAGTACTTATAAATCAATATTTTGATACGATTGAAACTATGGTTACAAATATAGTTGCAGTTTTTGCAGCATATAATGGCTTAGGCCTTTCTTTCACCAAGGAGATTAGATAAAATACAGCGCTTGAAATTTTAATTTTCATTTGTGATTCTTCACGTATTCGTTTAGAATCGCGTCTCCTTTAGTTTGGACAGATTCCATAGTCCAAACCAACTATAATAGGTAGTGGTTTAATGAAAACTCTCAGCGCTAAGCCAGCTGAAGTTCAACACGACTGGTACGTTGTTGATGCTTCTGGCAAAACTTTAGGTCGCCTTGCGACTGAAATCGCTCGTCGTTTACGCGGTAAGCATAAAACTTCTTATACTCCTCACGTTGACACTGGCGACTATATCGTAGTTATCAATGCTGAAGAAATCACTGTGACTGGTAAAAAGTCACAAGATAAGAAATACTATCGCCACACTGGTTTCCCTGGTGGTATCCGTGAGACTAACTTTGAAAAGTTAATCGCTCACAAACCAGAAGCAGTTCTAGAAAAAGCTGTTAAAGGTATGTTACCTAAAGGTCCTCTTGGTTATGCAATGATCAAGAAAATGAAAGTGTATGCAGGTACTGAGCATCCACACGCTGCTCAACAGCCACAAGTTTTGGACATCTAAGGGATAACAGCACATGGCTACTAATTATGGTACAGGTCGCCGTAAGACCGCAACTGCACGTGTTTTCCTATCAGCTGGTACTGGTAAACTCGTAATTAACAACCGCACTCTTGAACAGTATTTCGGTCGTGAAACTGCTCGTATGGTTGTTAACCAACCACTTGAGCTTCTTGAAGCGACTAACAAATATGACCTTTACATCACTGTTGCTGGTGGTGGTATCGGTGGTCAAGCAGGCGCTATCCGTCACGGTATTACTCGTGCACTGATCGCTTCTGACGAAACTTTAAAACCTGCTCTTCGTCAAGCTGGTTTCGTTACTCGTGATGCTCGTGAAGTTGAACGTAAGAAACTTGGTTTACGTAAAGCTCGTAAACGTCCTCAATTCTCTAAACGTTAATTCGTTTACCGAATCGGACAAAAAACCCTGGATTTTCCAGGGTTTTTTTATGGGTATATTAGTCGAGTAGATGGAAAGATTTTCTCTTTATTGTTCATGCACATCTTTACCCCATACCCCTTCATGGCACCAGAATGACTTCATCAAATAATAATTTGCAATCCCAATACAGATAAACAGCAAAATGATAGGAAGCTTGATCAGCATTTTATTTTCCTCCTGTTGTTTTTCTTATAATCTACCCCGACTCAAAGGGAGTGACTTTTGATGATTAGTGCTTTTTGGGTTGAATTTTAGTATCCTAGTCTATTCATTAGAAGCTTATCAGGATTTATGTCAGTCGAAAGCGCGCCTCTTCAAGGAATTACTCTCTATAGTCATGCCGATGACTTTCGTTCCCATTGGATTCGCTACGTACTTGCCGAAAAACAGATTAAATATAACCTGATTTTGGTAGATACTGATGATGAGGATTTGGCCAGTCTCAATCCTTATAATCAATTGCCGATGCTGATTGAAAATGAGCTCAAATTATTCAATACGCCGATTATTTCTGAATATATAGATGATCGTTATCGCCAGAATAAACTCTATGCCGATGCTCCAATGCCACGTGCAGAACAACGCCAATATATCTGGCGCTTTGAAAATGACTGGTTGAAACTGGCTGATATCATGCTATGTCATCCTGATACCCTGGATAAGAAAGCCAAAGTTAAGGCACAGAAACAGTTACAGGACATTCTGATTTCACTAATGCCCTTATTCCAGCATTTTCCCTATTTTATGTCTGAACAATTTAGTATCCTAGATTGCATGCTGGCACCAATTTTTATCCGTCTGAAACACATGGGTATCGAATTACCACAGCAGCAATGCCGTCCATTTCACCTGTATTGCCAGCGAATATTCAGTCGTCCTGCTTTTGTAAAATCCATGACATTGCAGGAAAAGAACCGTTATTCAGCGCAACTCAAGCATCTGTAGAGAAACCTCATGTCCGAACAAGAATTCAACCTTAGCCCTACCCGTCCCTATATGGCACGTGCAATCTATGAGTGGGTTTGCGACAACAATATGACGCCTTATCTATTGGTGGATGCTACACGTCCAAATACAATGGTTCCGGAGCAGTTTGTTAAAGATGGACAAATTGTTCTGAATATCGTACCCCATGCCGTCCATGCGCTGCATATAAGCAATGATGCGATTAGCTTCTCGGCCCGATTTGGCGGTGTATCTCGGGATATCTATGTACCTATAGAAGCAGTACTGGGTATTTATGCACGTGAAAATGGACAAGGTTTATTCTTTGATCCAAGTGAATATGAGCATACACAAAATGATGAAGATGCTTTAAAATCAAGCACTGAAGAACCAGCTGAACCACCAAAGAAAAAAACAACTTTAAGACTATTAGATTAAAAATAATGGAGTAAGTGAATGGCTTTTGATTTAGTACAATATTTTGTTGAACAGATAGAAACTCAAAAGCCTGAGCTTCTAAAAGAGTATACAAAAGAAGAAAGGCGAAAATATATCTGCGAAATCAATGCTTTAACTTTAGGTAAACTTATTACTGAGTGGCGTCACAATCCGCAAAAAATTTATAATGAAATCAAGCATCCAGATGAATTATATATACTGGAAATTGCCCGCCACCTGACGACCCAAGTTGAAAACAAGTCAGCCTTGCCACGACCGCAACTTGAGCAGGTCACCTCAGAAATCTTTCATTTCCAGCTCAATGAGCTGAAACAGTTAAATGATACCGGCAATCATAATCTGAATAGTATTCAAGAACTTCTTAAAGGACAAATTGAACATTTATCCGGTCAAGCAGATGACTGGATTTGGACAACAAATAAGCTAATAGAACTAAAAGGCTCTAAACCAATTGTACAAGAAGAGCTATCATTGGAAGCATCAATGAAGGAGTTTAATCAAATGGTAAGCCAGAATCAGCAGCATCAAGATGTCGAAGATGTTATTCTTGTAGAAACCCCAACATGGGCAAAGATTGTTGAACCAATCGTAGCCATTGCAATTCTCTGGGTGTTGATTGCAGCCGTTATGCGTGTATTTGGCTAAAATAGCCAGCAGTAAAAAACCAGCGAATCGCTGGTTTTTTTATTTCCTGCATTTCAACAGCGGCATCTATACTTTGCAGGCTT
Source organism: Acinetobacter pecorum (assembly GCF_014837015.1). GTDB lineage: Bacteria > Pseudomonadota > Gammaproteobacteria > Pseudomonadales > Moraxellaceae > Acinetobacter > Acinetobacter pecorum. The sequence continues at coordinate 262 of NZ_JACSPT010000021.1, read as the reverse complement.
GGTAGGCTCTTATAAGCCAGATCATTTCAACTTAGGACCAGCCCCGTAATCATGTGCCCAAAGCCATGTTATCGGGTTTTGAAACACGCTCTCTCCCTTAGATTATTCCTTTCAGGAAGCTCTAGCCGCTCCAGTACCTTTTATACATCTAAAAAGTGTCTAAGCTTTCGACTAAATTCCCCCCATAAAAAAACACCCCCGGCCTTTAGACCGGGGGTGTTTCGAATAATGAGCTGGCGATGACTTACTCTCACATGGGTAA
>NZ_JACSPT010000020.1 GCF_014837015.1 Acinetobacter pecorum | reverse complement strand
ATCGCCTTTTGAGTTTGAAGCAATGTACTATGATAAGATTAACCCGTTAGGTCAGGTGGCCTAACTTAAATAAAAAAATCTCCGACAAACCCGGTACGGTTCATATTTGACATAATGGATATTATACAAATTACACTTGTATATTAATTTAAATATCAATACCTTAAAATTTTAGTTATGATAAAGAAAAGGCAAAAAATCGGCTTTTGTAATAAGTTGGTGAGTTTTTAAGCGAATCTGTAACTTTTTGCCAATATAATTGGTTAAAAAACGATCAATTTAGCAATTGGTGCCCATTTCATACGGATCCAGGTTCCAAAACTATCCCCAATTGCTGGGGATAAAATTTAGGCTATTTTGTACGCATGGACTTACGTGAGTTCCGGTTCTTTGCGGCTGTCCAGGATACTGGAACTTTCCTATGATGGGACATAGAGAGCAGGATGTTCCAGAGAAGAATAACAAGAGATAGGCACAAGGACTGCAAGGTACGACAGGAGACATACCAAGCGAACCAATATAAAAAACCCCGGCAGGATGCCGGGGTTTTTTATTGCTTAGAATATCTATAACTGAGTATTGATCTGATAGCGTGTATTACGTCCACCACCTTCCAATTTGACGATACATTCTTTCTCAAGTAAGTCTGATAAATGGCGAGTAGCTGTTGCTTTACTGACTTTAGCAACCTTTTGATATTGTGAAGCACTGATACCCTGTTCAAAGCCATTTTCGCCACCGTCTAATAAGCGATTTAGGACTTTGCGTTGTTCTTCACCTAGGGTTGCATTTGAATGTTTATGCCAAAATTGACTTTTAAATAAAGTTCGACTGATCTGTGCTAAGGTTTTTTCAAGGCTATCATTCAATGTGTCTAGAAACCAAATCAGCCAATTTGTGATATCAGAATCATTTTTTTGGGTTTGTTCTAATACCTCATAGTAACTTTTACGTTTGTTTAATATCGCAGTAGACATTGCATACAAACGGATGCTCTGTTCATCCATTTGAGCGAGAGCAAGGTCTGTAAGTGTACGGGTAATACGGCCATTCCCATCATCAAAAGGATGCAGAGTAACAAACCATAAATGGGTAATGCCTGCACGTAACAAGGGATCAAGCAATGAATCATTCAAACTCTGATTAAACCACTCTATGAAGGCATTTAAGCGATCTTCTAAGCCTTCTCTTGGAGGTGCTTCAAAATGTACTTTAGGATAATCCAATCGACCTGAAACGACCTGCATAGGCTCTGATCCCCGGAGTTGACCAATGCGTAAACGTTGCATTGTCCAGTCTGGATCATTGAAAAGCCAACGATGCCATTGCATAAGACGCTCAACAGTCAGTGGTTGCTTAACATCGTTAAGTGCATCTAGCATGATATTGGCTAAACCTTCTGATCGATCTGAGCTTGGATAAGGCTGTTCAAGCGTGACACCCAAGCGTTGAGCTAGAGATGATCGCAATGAAAAAATATTGATGGTTTCATTTTCAATTGCTGATGAAGCAACAAGATTGGCAAGTAGAGTATCTAGAGTGAATTGTTCTTTTGCTAAATCATGCTGACTTTGTCCAAGAAGAAACCCTATTTTTTGATGTATCTGTCTGGTTTTAGGTAAGATAATTGAATCTTGCCATGTGAAATTTGTCCAGTTTTGTATTTGCCAAATCCATTCCTGCATTTTCAATCTTTCTCTGAAAATCTAAGATGAGTTGAATATAGCATACATTAAGCTCAATTAATGAGCCGAATGTATCGGTTAATTAGCTCATTTATTTATCTAGGACATTTCTATTTGAGGCTTACATACGAATTTCGCATAAGAGATTTTATGTTAAGTAAAAAATAATCACCTTATAGTCACAAAATTTTATGGTTTAAACTGCAGATCTTTTTTATTCAAGTACACAATGGGATAGCCTTGATAAATAAGGCTATCAAAATCATACTTATATAAAAAATATTTTCATTTAGTATTCTATGGAATACTTTGAAGTATTTTATACTTAAGACTTACCAGCTAAATCCCATGCCTACCCCACCAGAACTCTCATCTTTAGTAAAAGCTCCCCCTAGACTAAAGCTAGTATTGGGGTTAATTATCCGTTGGTAACCTAAGGAAACGGCTTGTTCAGAGCCCTGAAAACCGGCACCTACACCTACACGATTTTGACCTTTAAGACCTGAAGTACTGGTTGCCATATTTAACATTGCAGCACTCATAGCACCTTGACGATCGAAACGCTCATCAATTTCTTTGAAACGTTGTTTATTATCTTGAACATAACTATTAATAGACTCATTAAGATAATTAAATTTAGTATCGGTATAAGTGTTCGAAGTTTCGATAGCGCTTGTTTTTGCAGCTTGTAACTGACTTACATTGACTGCATCAGTATCAGCAGTACCGTTAGCTACATTAATAATCTGACGTTGGTTAGAACTAGAACCCACTGAAACCGTATTTTCACGATTAGAACTAGAGCCATTGCCAAGTACCACCACATTTTTTGCGGTAGTATTAACATTATTACCTAATACAAATGTGCCATCACCAGACACAGTATTGTCATTACCAATACTGTAGCTGTTGTTACCATTGACTGAACTTAAACCACCAATCCCCCCTGATTGATTTCCAGTTATTTTATTACCAGTACCAATGCTAATAGATTGCTCACCGATGGCTTGTGCACTATCGCCTATTACAATAGATTGCTTGCCTTGTGCATTTGTATTACCCCCTAAAGCAATTCCTTTTTCTCCAGTAGCAACTGCCTCTCTGGATGTACCACCATTGATCTTTATATATTTATGTTGTGTAGCAATAGTCTTTTTAACGATTGATACCTGGTTATCAGTATAATCTTTGGAGGCAGTTAGGGTCTCAGTTGCTTTGCTGTCAGTATAATCTTTAGAGGTAGTTAAGGTTTCAGTTGCTTTGCTGTCAGTATAATCTTTGGAGGCAGTTAGGGTCTCAGTTGCTTTGCTGTCAGTATAATTTTTAGAGGCAGTTAGGGTTTCAGTTGCTTTGCTGTCAGTATAATCTTTGGAGGCAGTTAGAGTTTCAGTTGCTTTGCTGTCAGTATAATCTTTGGAGGCAGTTAGAGTTTCAGTTGCTTTGCTGTCAGTATAGGCTTTATTTACAGCATCAGTATCATTTATTGGATCTTCTACATTAGTAATACGCTTCTCAAATCCCCTGCTACCAACTGAAATCGTATTGCTTTCATCTGCAATCGAGAAACTACCGATAGCGGTTGCGCCTGTTGCAGTTGCTTGGCTATAGCTGCCAAATGCACTACTATCTTTGCCTGATGCTGTGTTTTTATAACCAAATGCACTGCTATAATCACCCTTTGATATATTTTCAAAACCTACTGCACTACTATCTTTGCCTGATGCTGTGTTTTTATAACCAAATGCACTGCTATTTATATTAGATGCATTATTGTTAAAGCCAAATGCACTACTATCTTTGCCTGATGCGATATTACTAGATCCTATGGCGCTACTATTTATATTAGATGCATTATTGTTAAAGCCAATAGCACTACTATACTCAATTGATGCTTTATTATCAGAACCTAAGGCACTACTATAATCGCCTGATGCATTGTTAATATAACCAATTGCACTACTATAACTGCCAGAGGATGTATTAAAAAATCCTATTGAACTACTAGAGTTACCTTTAGCTTCATTTGCATAACCCAAAGCACTAGTAGCTTCATTAGAAGCTGTATTATCAATGCCCGAAGCACTGCTATTTAGACCACTTGCTGTATTATTTATTCCACAGGCCACTGCAATTGCACCTGTTGCCGTATTTCCTCCAGAAACAGGATCAGTTACGCATATCACAGCTGCCCAAACAGTATTGCTACTAACAGTTGTAAGAATCAAAAAAATGACTTTTAATTTTAGTATTTTATAGTCAGTAGAGCGAACTGGTGGAATGACACTACTGGTCTTACTATTGATCTTAGTATCTTTAGATACCATTATTTTGCAATTTATTGATTTTAAATATTTTTTTCTGAATATATTATTCATATCTTGCTCCATAATTCTAAAATTTATCTGACAGTGAAGACAAGGTTATACGTATCTTGTTAAAACAAAAATACTCTTTGTAAAATCCAGGCGTGTTGACATTTTGTGTTTAAAAAAATAGCAAAACAGGAAAATATAATCTGCTAAATAAATTTGAATTTTCTTTAAATTAATACAACTTGGATTATGCGAGCCGAGAGCTAGAATCTCTCGTTTTTTCTTTTAAAACTGCTAAGATTTTTATACACCATTGACGTACTTCACCATATGTTATTCATTGAAAAAAGTATTTTTACCAAGAAAATCAAAGAGTTTTTAAGTGATGAAGAGTAGCGTCAGTTCCAGCAAGATCTCTTGGTACAGCCTGATAAGGGCGACTTAATCAAGAATGGCGGTGGCATTCGTAAAGTACTTTGTGCTCAGGGCAATAAAAGCAAAAGCAGTATTATCCGTGTGATCTATTTATTACTGGGTCACAGAGAATGATCAGATATTTTTCTTGGTTGCTTATCCAAAGTCAGTGAAAGATAACCTGAGCGATAAAGAAACCTCGATCCTGCGTCAATTAGTGAAGGAGCAATTTCATGGATAACAACTTATTTGATGACCTGGTTGCTTCAATCAAAGAAGCTGGTGCCATCAAACGTAATGAGGTGAAGGCAAGTCAAGTCTCAGAGCTTGAACTGCCAGATATTAAAAAGGTACGTGAGAAAATTGGCTTATTTAATTCGCATTCTGGATGCCCATCCAACTCTGATCTAAATAGTGTAGATAATAAAAAACCCCGGCATCCTGCCGGGGTTTTTTATTATGCGACATCTGGCGGTAGCTGCTCTTCTACCTCACCATCCTAGTGTTAGAACTTATCATTGTTGTTTTTTGCTCCGGAACATCCTGTTCCTGTATGAATCTATCGTAGGACTATTCTAGCTATCCTGATAGCAGCAAAGAACCGGAACTTATGTAAGTTAAAGCGTACAAATAGCCTAAATTTTATCCCCAGAAATTGGGGATATTTTTTGCCCTGGGACGACCGGGAACATTGAAAAAATCCTCAATTTGATTAAAAAACGATCAAATTTATTGGCTAAATATTACAAATATGCTTAAAAAACACACGAGTTGTTAAAACGTCTGTTTTTTGATCTTTTGGGTTTTGGATTTATTGGTTCAAGTGCTTGATAAATAACACTATTTAAAAAGGCTGTTATTCACCAATTAAAATGTCTATGCGATAAACCATTTAAAATGTCCTGTTTTTAACCACAAGAGTCAAGCACAGGATTTAACTTTCTTTGTTCAATAACAGCTTTCTGAGCTTTACGACTCGGCATACTTTTCTTGAGACGGGAACGTTTATTCTGTTTTTCCAACTCTTCATGCTGTTGCTGAATATGTGCCAGAACTGTACCTAACCGTTTATTCTCAACGATCTCATTCTGCTGTAGCCCAGCTAATTTATTGAAAATGCTGTAGTTGAGCTTTCGTCCCTCGTGCATGAGGGCCACAGTCCCATCCGGGTACTCCAGAAATGAAATATATTGCCCAACAAGCTTATGATTCAGCTCTGTCGGTTCAAGCAGATAAATACATTTGTCATAGGTCAGGGTCAGATTCTTAGTGACCTTACGCGGTTTCTGCCAGGTAAAAATATCATCCAGTTCAAGATGAGATTCGGTTAATGGCCGATGTAAATTCTTTGAGTTTCGCGCACACTTGGCAAACTTCTGATTGAAATGCTCAATAAAGCAGGGCAGCCAGGCATTTGCCTCGGCAATTGAACAGATACCTTCTAGGCGCATTTCCTTGATCAGGCGATCCTGGAGTGTTCTATTGGCACGTTCCACACGGCCTTTGGCCTGTGGAGAGTTGGCGAAGATAATATCAATATTTAACTCATTCAGAATCCGCCCAAATTGCGTGATCTGGCTATCTTGGCTCGATTTCTGATTCACTCGGAATACCGAGTGTTTATCGCTATAAAAGGCCAAAGGCTTGCCGTATTGCTCAATGTAGGCTCGGGTTGAAAGCATATAATCAAAGGTCGTTTCAGCCTCACAAAAGCGCAGATGCAACAGCTTTCCAGTGGCGTCATCGATATAAACCAGCAAGCAGCATTTGGAAGCTCGGCCTTCAAACCAGTCATGATATGAGCCATCGATCTGGATCAGCTCACCGAAGCAATCACGGTTGTATCGAGGCTGATATGGGCGTTTCAGGCGCTTGGATCGAGGAATCCAGAGGTCATTTGCAGTCATCCAGCGACGAACCGTTTCTACCGGGATATGCAGGCCAAACATGCTGCTGAGCTTCTCATGAGCCAATGTAGGACCAAAGCCAAGTAAATGTTCAGAAATAATGGAAAGACATTCTGATTTTAACAGGACGTCATGGCGACGATGACCCGGTTGACCACGACTGGCATGTGCCATACCTGAGACACCATCTTGATTGAGCTTCTGCAATAACCGGGTAATTTGACGGGTGGAAAGATTCAGGATTTCAGCAGCACGGACCTGGGTAATACGATGATCTCTAACGTCTTGCAGAACTGCAAGACGTTGAATTTCTTTATCAGACATAGTGATCAGCATCTATATTTTATATCCAGTCCATGGTGATAAAAACCATCATAAACCAGACATTTTTATTGGTGAGAATATAGACACTTTAAATGGGTTCTAACAAAGGCATTTCGTATAACGGCCATTATGTTAAATGAGGCGGATTATTCTCATTAATGATCCCAAAAGATTTTCTCCACGCTTGAGGACTTGTACCATATTTTTCACGAAAATTTTTTCTAAATGACACTGTATTATTAAAACCTGAAAGCTCGGCTATCTTTTCGATAGACAAGTTTGTCGTTTCTAAAAGTTCACAACTTAATCTGATTCTTTCAGTATTCAGCCAATCGACTAAGGTCATACCTGTCGCTTTCTTAAAGTGCCGTGTGAACGTCCTACGTGTCATATGTGTCCGTTCAGCTAGGCTTTCAATATTATGTTGTAAAGCTAAATTCTTTCTTAAAAAATCAAGTAATAGGTTGATTTGTGCATCTTGGATCGACTCTGCTACTGGCTGTTCAATAAACTGAGCTTGCCCACCTTCACGGTGAGGCGGAATTACCATTACTCTAGAGACTTTATTCGCAATTTGTGCATTATAAATTTCACGTACTAAGTACAAACAGCAATCTAACGCTGCGCCTGTTCCTGCAGAGGTTACGATCCTTTGGTCTTCTACATACAGGGCATCATGATCAAGCTGAACCTGTGGAAATCGCTCACTAAAATCTTGTTCAGCCATCCAGTGCGTAGCTGCTTTTTTATGATCAAGTAAACCAGCATATGCCAATGCATAAGTTCCATAGCATAACCCTACAATTCTAATTCCAGTCTGATATGCACAATTTAGGGCATCGATAAGTACTTGTTCAGGCTCATGATTAAAATCATCCCATCCAGGAATAATAATAAGATCCGACTCTTTAATGAGTTCAATCCCACCATCAGGGATAATCATCATAGACTGTTCTGTTTTTACGGGTTGGCCATCTATAGAAAAAATTTTCAGATCAAATAAGCGTTTATCTTCAATCTTGATATTGAAAATGATATGAGGGATAGAGAAGTGAAATGGATTTATATTGGGATAAACGAATAATCCAATCACTGGTATAGCCATTCGATCTACCTCTCTAAAATAACAAATATAGCATGTTGTCCCAATAGTTTCGATGATTGTCCTTAAGGACAATTTTATTATTTGATTTTTCCTATCATGATTCGAGTATGACTAAATGATTGGATCTGGAACATGAATAAAATTTTAAGTAGCTCTGTTATTGCACTCTCTCTGGCAATGGCTTCAGTCCATTTATATGCGAATGATAAAGTAGTTCAGCGAGATACCTCTAAAGTGACGCATATACAAGAAATTCGCAATGCAACGATTAAAGTAACCTATGCGGATACAACTTTTTTAATTGACCCAATGTTTGCGAAAAAAGGCTTTTATGAGGGTTTCCCTAATAGTCATCGCAGTTATTTACGCAATCCATTAGTTGATTTACCTATCAAGCCTGAAACGGTTTTAGAAGGTGTAGATGCGGTAATTGTGACACATACCCATTTAGATCATTGGGATGATGCAGCCCAAGCGGCTATTCCAAAAAATATGCCTTTGTTTGTACAGAATAAAGCAGATCAAAAAATCATCCAAGCACAAGGCTTCAAAGATGTTCGTGTATTAACTGTAACTACTTTCCAAGGTGTTAAGTTAACTAAAACTGGTGGTCAACATGGTACTGACGAAATGTATCGTAATGCTGAACTTAAAGCTGGCTTAGGTGAAGCGATGGGTATGGTTTTTGAAGCAGCAGGCCATGAAACAGTTTATGTTGCAGGAGATACCATTTGGCGTCCTGAAGTTGATCAGGCAATTCAAACATTTAAACCTGATGTAATTGTATTAAATACAGGTAATGCATTAATGGATGGATATAAAGAGTCCATCATTATGGGGAAAGAAGATACTTATCACGCAACCCAAAAAGCACCTAATGCTAAAATTGTCGCGGTTCATATGGATGCCATTAATCATATGTCGGTAACACGTGCTCAACTTGCAGAATATGTAGAAGACAAAGGGATTCAAGATAAGGTTTTAATTCCTATCGATGGTGAAACGCTTTCTTTCTAAAGTAACTTAAAGAAGTGGAAGCATTCCACTTCTTTAAAATCCTAAGCAGAACAAAACCAATATTAGTTAAGTAAAGGAATAGATATGTCAAAATCAGCTTTATTAGTTATCGACTTACAAAATGAATATCTACCTACAGGTAAATTACCATTGGTAAATATTGAACAAGCTGCTGCTAATGCAGTGAAAGTAATTGCGAAGGCCCGTAAACAGGGTACTCAAGTGATTCATGTCCAACATATTGCTGATGCTGAATCTCCTATATTTGAACCTAGCTCAAATGGTATTGAATTTCAGGACACAGTTAAGCCGCAAGAAGATGAATCTGTGATCATTAAAAATCACATCAATGCGTTCTTAAACACGAATCTCAAAGAAATTTTAGATAGCAATCAAGTGACTGAGTTAGTCGTGATTGGTGCTATGAGCCATATGTGTATTGATGCTGCTGTTCGTGCTGCTTCTGATTTTGGTTATAAGGTAAAAGTTATTCATGATGCTTGTGCAACACTAGACTTGGAATTTAATGGCGTTAAAGTACCTGCTGGTCATGTCCATGCAACATTAATGGCCGCTTTTGAATTTGCATATGCTCAAGTGATATCAACTGAAGATTATGTTAGTTAAAGATTAAGATTTTCTAAAATTAACATAATACACGTTATATGAACCTAAAAATGGGAGCCTTTAGCTCCCATTTTTACTATATTTTTTAAAGTTTTAGGCGTGTTGTACAGTGAGTTTTAAGCCTAAAGCATTTACTACACGATTAATCGTATCAAAACGTGGTGCTGAATCATGACGTAGGGCTTTGTAGAGTGCCTCACGCCCAATCCCTGCTTCTTTAGCAATTTGAGTCATGCCACGAGCTTTAGCAATAACACCAAGTGCATGGGCTAATTCAGCTGGATCATTATCTTCAAGAACCATATTGAGATACATCACAATGTCTTCTTCAGTTTTGAGTGACTCAGCCATATCAAAACTTGGTAAATCAGCGACTTTAACCATTTTAATCCTCCAATGTTTTCGATAATTTAACTGCACGATCGATGTCTTGTTGTTGAGTCGATTTATCTCCTCCACCAAGCATTACAATCACTACGTCACCATGTTGGATGTAATACATTCTCCATCCAGCACCGAAGAATTCTCTCATTTCCCAAACGCCATCTTGGAGAGGCTTAATGTCTCCCCAATTTCCACGTTGAACCTTATCTAATCTACGATTCAGGCGAATACGGGTCATATTGTCTTTAATGCCATCCAACCATTCATCAAATTCTGGCAGACGTTTAATTTCAATCATGAGAATTCCTTATCTTCTCACTATATTGTATTCGATCGAATACAATATGCAAGTAATCTATACGAACATCCATTAATTTCGTATAACAACCATTATGTTAAATTGAATAGGAAGTAAGTGCAGACCTATTACTTTGGCCAAGCTCAGGCATAAGAATTATTACAGTAAGTGTTTAGCTAAGTAAGAATGCATAAACTTTTTGAAATTAAGACTTTACACTAAAAAAGGCTAAGATTTTTTGTTGGAATTTTATCATTAAACTTTTTCTGTTTCTCCATATTCATTAAACAAATATATCTATTACTTAATGAAATTTCATTTGTGTTAACAGTATATTTTCGTTTTTTATAAAAGAGTTGATCACTACCATTGATTTCTTTAGGAACATAAAATGTTCTTCCTCTGTAATTTGAAAGGAGACTAGAAGAATCTAAGTTTTTAAATAACTTCATAAAAAAGAACTTTTTATGCCATGTTTTTTCTATGCTTAATAGATCATTAATATCTAAAAGATTTTTATTTTTTTTAAAAAACAATTCACCTATATTATCTACAAATAAACCAAATTCACTCTGAATAAACTGATTATAAATAAAATTCTTAGACTCCCAAAACTGATCTAATAACCTATAGTTAATATCTCTACTGCTTTTTAAAAATACCTCATTAGCTATTTTATCTTTATCAAAAAAATCATGACCTATAAATAACCCACTTTGGTATATTCCATTAATTGTACTTACATTAAATTTACTGCTAAAAATATCTCCACCAAGATCTTTTTCTATTTTTTTATCTAGTAAAGATTTAATAAAATTAATATCTAAATTATTTTTTAGTATTTTATTTAAGTCACTAAGCTGTGAAAACTCACCATCGATAATTAAACTCCCTAGAGTATGATGATCCATATTTAATTTTCTAGATAAGTAACCTGACACACTGTGAGAAAGAGGGAAATGACCAATATCATTTAATAGCCCTGCAACGCATAAGTGTTTGGTTAATTCTTGATCATAACATCTAGCATTACTAATTTTGTAGATTAAAGAAGCAATATTTATAGAATGTTGAGCTCTACTGATATCTTTTTTCCCATTTACTTTCTCTACTAGGCCAATAGCACCTAAGAAAGTAATACCGTCTAATCTCCTAAAGGCAGAAGTGCTTGTGATCAACTGATATATATTACTTTTTATGAAATATGGGTCTGAAAAATACTGCTTGTTATTACAACACAGAGAATCCTTTTCTAATCTCATAAAATTTTACCTAACAAAAATTCAAATATAGTCTTAATCCTAATATTTTATAAAATTCTCAGAAATTATGTCAGTAGTGACTATAAAATAATAAAAGTAATTTTTATGAATTTTAGTTACAATAATTTTTTATTCTATAAACTATTTTCTCTAATAATATTTTTTAGTTCAAGTTAACTCATTTTTGCTGCAATACATAATTAAAAGATCTCAACAATAAAATTAAAAAACTCTTACTTCTTTAAATTAAACTTAGTTAACCTGAATCCTGCTTAAGCCACCGCCTTACTAACTTGAATCGTTGGCTTATCCACAAATTCCAAAAGAATTATGGAAAGAAAGGATTAGAATTAAGAATATCTAAAATTAACATAATACATCTTATACGAACTCAAAAAAATGAGGATCCTATAGTCCTCATTTCGCATAATCGCTATTATGTTAAGTGGAATAGGATGTAATGTGTATAGACATCTATTACATGATCGTTCATCATTTTTTATTTAATTAAAAAACTGATATCAAATGGAAAAACTATATTTAGTAACAGGTGCCAGTAGAGGAATTGGTCGGGCCATCTGTGAAAAAATTATTAGCGAAGGTAATCAAGTTATTGGTATCGCTAGAAATATTGAAAATATCGACTTTCCTGGAAAAATATTTAAATGTGATTTAACAAATATTGATCAAACTCAAGAGATCCTACAAACCATTTCATCTTCATATCAGATAAATGGAATCATCAATAATGCTGGTATTAGTCTCCCTGAACCATTAGGCAAGATTAATTTAGACTCATTACAGGATGTATGGAACTTGAATGTTAGGTCGGCTATTCAAGTCACTCAGCACTTTATTGAAGATCTAAAAAAACAAAAATCTGGTCGAATTATTAATATTGGTAGCCGTGCTATGTATGGTTCTAAAGACAGAACCTCTTATGCTGCTGCAAAAAGTGCTTTAGTCGGTTGTACACGTACCTGGGCTCTTGAACTAGCGGAATATGGCATTACAGTGAATTGTGTTGCCCCAGGTCCGATTGAAACGGAACTTTTTAGAAAGACTCGACCTAAAGGAAGTGATGCTGAAAAAGTATTATTAGCCAAAATTCCTCTTGGTAGAGTAGGTACACCAGAGGATGTAGGTCATGCCGTATCATTCTTATTATCGGAGAATTCAAGCTTCATTACAGGACAAGTAATTAATGTTGATGGGGGCGGTAGTTTATAAAGTTTAAAAAATATTTTAGTAGTTAACTGACGTTTAATTTTTCTAAAATTAACATAATACGGATTATGCGAAGCCCTGAAATAAAATCAGGGCTTTAGTTATTCAACTTTACATTTCAACAAGGATTGATTCGCCTGTAGAACAATCCCCATTACGCCATTGCCACTTTTCAATTAACTTAATTTTCCCATTGGTTTGGATCTCAATCTCAGTATTACATTCACCTATACGTAATTCATTCATCTCATTGATGTGGTGGTACGCCATAGTGAAAGTTTTCTCAGAAGTCATGAAACCTAGTAAATGTCCATTCGTAATACCACCACCAGCATATGTAGCTTCTATATGCTCACCTACTTGGTAATAATTAAAAATAGTTTCATGGGATACTTCTCCATTAGATGTATTTTTAGCATTTACAAATTTTTTATTATTCAGATTTAAGTTCATTTCTACTCTTTAATTTCCCTAAAATTAACATAATACACCTTATACGAAATGCTTGAATTTTACCTATAAGCATCAATATCTTATATGAAACCATGATGGGATTCAGCGCACTATCATGGTTTCTTTGTGACTATTTACGTTCCACGCTTACTATTTGAGTAATGCTCCATGGTTTTGATAAGCCTAGATGAACAATCAGATCAGCCATAGAGCTTAAAGAATCGGCTCCAGAAGCCTCTTTTTTCGGGTTCTGTTTCCATTTGTTGAGGGGGAGCAATCCGTTTAGGTGAACCGTACTGGGTTTGTCGGAGACAAGTTTTTAATATCTAAATTTATGTAACTATAAGGTATAGCCTAACGGAACAATTCAAGATCTAACAAAATCATATAAAAATCCGTATCTATAGACTTAACTTTATATTTAGGTACAATATGTATCTATAAATCTAATATCTAACGGTACAAAATGCCTAATCAAGTCGGTTACATTCGAGTCAGTTCAACTGAACAAAATACTGAACGTCAATTAGATGGAATCCACCTAGATAAAAAATTCACAGAGAAGGCTAGCGGTGGTAGCCGAGAACGTCCTCAATTGAACACTATGCTCGAATACCTTCGTGATGGGGATACGGTGCATGTTCACAGTATTGACCGCTTGGCGCGTAATACGAATGACCTGAATGACATTGTGAACAGCCTGAATGCTCGTGGCATAACCATCATTTTTCATAAAGAAAATCTGACCTTCAGCCATGATGTAGCACAATCAGCAATGAATAAGCTTATGTTCCAGATGCTCGCTGCATTCGCTGAATTTGAACGCTCCATGATCCGTGAACGTCAAAAGGAAGGTATTGCTAAAGCCAAAGCAAAAGGCTTGTATAAAGGCAGGAAGCGCAAAGTAGATTATTCAGAAATACAAAAAGCCATGCAGGAAGATGGCTCGACTTTTAGAAGTGTGGCTAAAAGATTTGGAGTAGGTATTGCTACAGTGCAAAGGGCTTTAGAACATAAGCCTTAAAGGTGATCAGTCATCAAGGCTTGCTTTCTTAATCATTATGCTGCTTTGAGTTCAGCAATCTTACGTTTCAACTGTGCCAATACTACGGCTGAAGATCCGACTTGGAAGCATGGAAGCTTCTGTGTTGAAATATGCATATCATCAAGATAGCTTGCAACTTTAATATGACCTAAAGATTTTAAACCGCTAATACGTGCATTGTTAATCAAATGAGCTAGCATTTTTGTTGAAATATTAATCTCACCTGTAAATGAAGATTCAAAATTGGTTAATGCAATTTCAGTCGCTTCTAAAAATAAGCTTGCATCGTCTTTTAATGTTTCCGCTGCTTGCTTTAATGAATCCTCTAATACTGCTTTAAATAATGCCTTTGAAATAAATGAAGCATATGCAGCTTTTAAACAAAATGGTTTAAATAATTCCAAGTCTACATTTTTAGGGCATTTAGTCTCTGCAATTTGCTGAGTCCGTTGATTAATTAATTCACGGTTTTTCATAAACCAATCTTTCTGATCCCAACGTAAATTTGATTTTTCACGACCAAGAGTGGTGTTGCTGTCATCTTCTAAATTTGGAAGATCTTCAGCGTTTTCAGTTTTAAATAAATATTCCTTAGTACCAATGTAAGAAGGGTTGAGTTTAGATAAGCCAATATCTGCATTCGATGTGATCAGGATTTGATGACCTAAGCATTCAAGCTCTTCTTTCGTATGCGGACGGAATGGGTTAGGCAGTTCTTTATCATACAAAGCAAGGATCGGCTTATGTTTTGGATCTTCCATGAGTTTGTTTTTCACAATACCGTTCATTAGTTTGTCTGCTGAAAATACATAACCAAACGCCTGTGAACCAATCACTAATGCAACATGCTTTTTCAGTTCTTCTGGAACAACAAGCAACATATCATTCTTCGTATCTTTGCCTGAACATGCTGCCATTGCTGTTAAGACAAGATCATCACGGTCTGCTTCATTTAAGAATTCTGGCAGGGTCTTTTGAGTAAATGCAGATTTACGATCAAAAATCTCTTTGGCTTCAGTCTGTGTTTCAAAGTTGAACTCGTCATTTTCTACAGGAGCATTTTGCTCTTCTGCTTCTAAGCGTTTTAGTTCAGCCTTTTGATCTTCATTCAGCATGTTAATTGCGTTTAGGGCTTGGAGTTGTTCTAAAGAAAGTTTCATATTTTTACCTTTATATTTGACTATTGATTAAGTCCTGCTGTTATCAGGATTTCCATATCGTTGCGCTCCGATGGATGCAAATATATTGCTTAAAACAGCAAAAGTAAATTGTGAGTTTACTTTTAATTTTTAATTGATTAATTAATATTCATTGTACTTATGCGTTTTTATGATAAAATACAGTCATAGTAAGGGGTTGAGATATGTCAGAAATTTTTAATGAAGATTCAGTTGTTACGACTGTAGATGCAATTCTAGGATTAGTATTGGCTACTATTAGAGCAGAAAAAAAAATTACTCAAGAACAAGCAGCAAGTTGTTTAGGTGTTACTAAAGCCGCTATTTCAAATATGGAAAAGGGAAAATCTAAATTTGCTGTGGTTCAGGTTTATCAACTTGCAGCATTTTATGGGACAGAACCTAGATCTGTATTTAGTGCATTAGATGAAGCTCTGACAAATGATGAAGTTAAAGTTCAGGCATTAAACGGCACATTGCTTACTTCAAACAATGAGTTACTTGAGTCACTAGCTAGAGCAAAAGATGGATCGGCAGCAATTGCATACTTGGGAGGTGGTAGTCTTAGTGCATCACCTAGTACAGCAGGTACAGTATTACTTAGTACAGCAGCTTTCGCATTAGGTGGACCAATAGTAGGTGGTGTTGCTCTTGCAGGTATGTTAGGCAAAAAATTTATGAAAAAAGTTCTTGAATCAACTGACAACCAAGATAATAAAAAAGCTCCGTAAGGAGCTTTTCTTTTATTCAGATATAATCTTATCGTCTTTTTTGAGGATCACTTGATTGTATTTTTTACTCAAAATTTCCTCATACTTTTCTTTACCAAGCTTGTTTTTAGCATGAGCTTTCAAAATTTCTCGAACATAATCAGCAAAAGAATCAGTTTGGCCTGACTTCAATGCTTCTTCAAACACTTGCTCAATGGCTAAGAACTCTTCAACAAATACAGGTATATTGATCGCTGTACCATGCTTATTGCGTTTACGCTTTTCTTTGGTTGGATCTACATCATCTTCTACCCAAACTTTTTTAGCACCATTTTTAGCATGATGACGCTCAATCACTTTAGGTTGATCCTGTTTCTTGGCTTCATCTTCTTTTTCTGCTTGTGTCTTCAATAACTCTGCACGTTGTTCGGGCGTTAAAGTATCTTTTGTTTCAGCAGCTTCAGTCGGCTTTTCTTCACGTTTACGAATTACATTAGCCATATCAAAGAGCCTCTAATAACCAATTATAAAAATCATCTTTTGCTTTATTTGAAGCCATTTCTAAAACAGATTGGCTTGCAGCAGCAGCTTCTTTAAATTGCACACGTTCATGCAACTTAGCTTTCATAGCTGTATAAGATGGGTACTCAGATGTCAGATATTCAATTGTTGTATCTGCATCCTTAGACTTAGCATTTGTACTTGCACGACTGATAAAGAAAAACTTTTTCAAGTTTGGATTAGCTTTAGCCTGGATCTCATCAACGAATGCCGTAACTTGTGGCAAAACGTCTAAATCAAATTGGCTTGTTTGGGTTGGAATATATAGACGATCAGCTACAAATAAGGTTGAACGAAATTCTTTTGAATCTTTACCCGCCACATCAACAACAATATTGTCATAAGTTTTGGCTAATTTGCTAAGTTCAGTATCAATCTCACCTTGTAGATAGACACAATCAAAGTCTTTTGATTCACGGTATTTATGCCAGGTTAAAGCTGTCTTCTGGTCATCGGCATCAACTAAGACTACTGAGCCTTTAGTTGATAAGTAATAAGCTAAATTTGTTGCTGTAGTGCTTTTTCCTACGCCACCTTTCCTATTGGCGATTACGTATATTGCCATATATGTTTAACTCTATTATTTAGTTTTAAATATACAACGATAATACAGTGTATTTTTAAGAGTATAAAGAAGAATTTATCTTTATTTGATAAGTGGATACGGTATGATGTGCTGCATTAGTTTGGGGACTTTATGAAAGAGCATATCTATAAAAATTTAGGAAAATATGGTTTCTTAGGTGCTGGGTTATTTATTATCTTAGCAATACTCTTATTTAATCATTATTGGAGTGCTTTAGGTGTAAATCCGAAAACTACGATGCTACCTGAAATTACAAAAGAGTATGAGGAGTTTAAAGACTATACAACTTTACTTTTTTATTTGATTTCAGCAGTTGGTTCAATTTTATCATCTTTACTAATAATTCTTTTTTATGGTGCATGGAAGGAGCAACATAATAAAACTGTAATATCAGATGAAGCAAAAAAAGTTTGGAATCTTTTAGTAGAGCTTTCAATAGAGACGCTAGATTTGGACCATGACTACTATAATCTACAAGTTTCTGATTATCTTTATTTCAATGAGAATAAAAAAATATTAGATAAAATCGAGAATATTAAAAAGAATACAGAAAACGCAATGGTACGTTTTGATTATTTTAATGAACTCTCAGGTAGTAAAGATGCTTCAATTTTATATATGGAATTTTATGGAATATATAAAGACTATAAAACTTACTTAGAAAAAATTGGTGATAAAGAGACTGTCTCAGATATTGAAGTAACCGAAACTGATTTTAGAGAAAGACTTTGTGAAGCCAATCAGAATATAAGGCTACATTTAAGACAATTCATTCTTGCATAAAATCACCTAGTCCAACTAAGGAAATAAAAGTAGGATTATTGTATTATTTCGAGGGGTATATGAGCAAAGAAATAGAGAAGTATGTAGGTTTGTACTTACTGGTCTATGTTGCGGTTTTAGCAGTCTGTGGCTTTTTTCAATATATGGCAGTTTGTCAGGGAAAGTCGTTAGCTTGTGCTTTTGACATGCAAGGTATAAATACCATCATCACTACAACTGCTTATGTAATAACCCCTATCGTAGCTATTATTGGTTTTCTGTCGTGGAAAGATCAGCACAATCGTCAAGTTATATCGAAAGATGCTAAAGCTATTTGGAATATTCTAAATATTGAAACAAAACTTATTGTAGATATTAATACTAAAATTCAAGATAGTTCTCATTCTTCAACGGTTATTGATCCTCGGAATCCAACAAGGTTCGTAAGATCCTGTTTGCAATTTATAAGTAAACTTGACGAAAATGGTTCAGAAAAATTTAATTTTCTTTTGTTAGCTGAAAGTCCAAAAACAAGTATCCTATTGACTAATTACATGGAAGCCACAAATAAATTTATTGATATAGTAAATCTAGCTTTTGAAGAAGGATCTACACATGAACAGATTAAAAGACAAGTTCTGGATAGCATAGCGAAAGTGTCAATAGCACATTTTGAGTTAAAAATAGATTTAAAGAAGTACATCTTTATAAAATAACCCCCCTGCTCCATTTCGGAAACAAGGGTAAAGGATAATCAGTCTTTGTAGTAAATGCCTTTAGCTCCAATTGATCTAAGGGCCATTAATTGCAGTAATGAAATTCAATGCCTATCATCTAGTTTCACATCAATTAAATGTAGTGTGATAAATAAGTTGATCATTAGGTAAGTGATTAATACGGCTTCCATTAGTAGTCTCCAAAATGTGTTTTAATGTCTTTCATATTGTCGTCATAAGATCCGTAAAAATCATCTGAGCTATAATCAATATCTAACTCATCTGAATATGCATCTTCAAACTTTAAATAATTAACTGCAATTTCTGCATCTGCATTGAATAGGGTTAATTCCCCTTTTTTATAATCTTGTTTGATGTCTTGTAAGTGAGCATAAAGTTGATCATCAATTTCTGCTGCTTCTACGTTTGTGCCGTTATATAAACCTGTACTTAATATTTTTGCTTTTACTAATTTGTTGTATGCAGTTTTAGTTAATTTTTTCATTCCTGTTCCTGGTTAATCTTTAAAGGGAATGCTTAGTTCCCTCGCCCTTTTGAGTATTGCTTCAGCTTCTTCAGCATTAATGAAATACTCAGTATGTATATGTTCTTTCTTTTTGTGGTCTATGTAAGTGATGATGCGTTTTGATGGGATTCTTTCAGGATAGATCTCTTCCAATAGGCTATGTACCTGGTCCTTATTTATCTCTGCAAGCATGGATAAATCATAGGTTGAAAGGAACTGATCTAGCTCCTCCCATGCCCCCTTAAACTTATTCAAAATCACTAGATTCAAGTTCTACTTTCAACTTACGTGTTAACCAAACTAAACCTTTACCTGTCACTCGTACTTGTGTTCCATAATTTGAAGCTACAAGTTTTAAATGATTGCGGTCATGTGCTGCGAATGGTTTATACGTTGCTGAAGTCTTTCCATATATCCATCCGTTAGCTAATAGCCAATCAGTAAGATCTTTAGGACGCATTTTAAGAAGTTTAGCTGTATCTCTTATAGTGTATGTGTTGTCACGATTAGCAATGATGTCATATACATCTGCTTTTGGCTGAATCACTTCAATCACTTGTTGTTGTTGAGCTACCTGTAAAACTAATTGTTCTTTTTGCTCTTCTAGTTGAGCTGCTAATAGCAATGCCTGACTGAAAGTAGTTGGTACTGCAAATTGTTGTTGAGCTTCTAGTTCATTCCATCTTTTGATGATTGCCATTCTGAGCTGTACGTTGTATCCCGATACCAAACAAATTGATAAATCTTTGTTCAGTAGGATCTCTGCCGTCATATTGTTAGGTGCTAAAATTACTTGATATTCCTCAGAACCCAAATTTGGGGACTGAAGCTGTTCAAGCATAGAACGAATGTCACGGATCACATGGTCATGACGCTTACCTGTCAGATTCGCAATCTCTCTAGAAGACATAGTTTGAACTGTAGGAGTAGATACAACTGAAATTGGAGTAGTGTTATATGCTGTTGCGTTTTGAGTATTTAATACTAATGATGTCATTATTTTTTTATCCTTTAAATAATAAATATTTTGAGTCCGCAATATCCTGATTGGATGCAGACTTAATATATTGAGTTGTTTATTTTTTTATAGTCAGTGATGTTTTTTAATATGGGCTGACTATGCCCCACTAATGTTTTTATTGTTTTCTTTATATTGAGAAGTATATCGAATTAAAATATAGATTGCAATAGTTTAAAATATGTGATATGAAATTTTAAAAATACCAAGCAATCATTAGATAAAATAAAATTATTTGATTTTAACAACCAATAATCCATTTTCACCTTTAACTTTAGTTGGTTTTAAATCGTACCAATCAAATAAATCTTTTGCTTTTGGAGTTCTATTAATTTCTAGAGCTTCATAAATTGTTCGTAGTTTTTCTTTTGCTTCGGCATTAGAAATAAATTCACTTAAACGTAAAGCTAATCTAGCCTGGATAGTACGTTTATTATCTGTAGCTGCAAATTGAGCTTCATACAGCTCATCAATATCTTTATTTCTATAGCGCAATGCTTTGATCTTTTCAGCTCCAAGAGCATCATAGTATTTAGCAAAGTTCTTATTTCGGGCATCAATCAAGGCAACGATTTGATCATCTTTCTTCTCTTTAGCAGCCACGTACTCTTCCATCGTTTCACTAAAACTTTGATAACCACTCAAGAGCTTAGACATACCTGAGATTGGGCTAGTAAATTGAACCTGTTTTGATTCATCAGTTAATAGTTCACGGAATGAAGCTGAATAACCTGAAGCGTTATGATCAACGCCTTCAACATCACGTACTACATAAGTTGCTTCCATAGCTTCAAATGATTGAAGTTCTGATTTTAAAGCAACATCAGATACATAGAATTGTTTGGTTTCATCGTTTAAGAAGATGTATGGATCTTTACCAATACTGTCCAGAAGTGCTTTTACAACAGCAGGCTTATCTTTATTGGTAGGACTATTCAAAGCTTCAAGTAAATCATTTGAACCTTTAATTTTAGTCAGTACATTTGATTGCCATTCTTCTTTAGTACAGCTTGCAACTTCAGGAACATTGCTCAATAAAATATTGATAGATTCATTATATTGGCTGTCTCGCAATCTTCCGCATATTTGTGGAACTAATACTGCAAAATCAATCTTGGTATAGTCACGTAAACCATTAATGATGATGTAAGTTTTACCATGCTCATCATAAATATCAGCACCTTCAAACATGGTTGAAGTATAGAAATTCAGCTTACCTACTGGCTTTTCTACAACATCGTCAACTAATCCCCATGCACCTAATTTAGTATCTAGTTTCTTCTCATTACGTGCAGACTTAGAACAGATCAATCGGATCTCATCACGATTGAAAACAGGTTTACCATCAGTACCAACAATCTTGCTTAACCACTCCATAACCTGAGTAATTTCTTTAACTGAGTTATAGAAAATATGAGCATTCCCTTCTTCACGACCAAGCAAGAAGCTCAAACATAAATTGAATAAGGCATTGTTGATACTCACACCTTTATCTAATTTTTGTAGGTTAAATTTAACAGCTCTTACGTTATCCCATTCAATTGTACATAAAGGTAAATGCCCAATCAGATCAGGGAAATATTCACGCTTAGTTGGTGTAGCGGTCAAAAATACATAGGATGCAAATTTATTGTAGTTATGCAGGATGAACTCGCATTTAGGGGCTTTGAATGAACCTAAATTAACAAGTGTATGCGCTTCATCAACGAGTAGTTTGAACTCACCTGGAACAAAACCTTTAATCTTCATTAAAGCAGGAAGTGAATCAAAGGTGCAGATGATCTTTCTTGGCTTTGAACGATCTGCTAATTGCTCAGAAATTTCAGCATCATTATCAGTCCATTCACCACCACGTTTGATGATATTGATATGGTCTAAATGTTCGTTATCGGCAACTTTGGATTTAAGTAAATTAACGTATGGTACTAATACCACATAATCAACAGCATTTCTTAAAACCAACGTGGTGCCACCACAGCCAGTAATTTGTTTATTGATATAGCAATTTTCAGGGAAGTCTTTAATAAGATCCGAAAGTCGTTTAGAAGAGTCGCCGGCTTTAATTGTAATTGTGTTTTCTTGAGTGCTTTGTTGAATACTTACTGCATCATCAATGATTAAATCTTGTAATTCCATTATTGGGTATACCTAAATAGGTCTTATATTTTCATGTCATTTATATATATGTTTAAGCAGTTAGAGGGTGCTTATCCCCTATTTCGTGCATTGTATAAAATTTGAATATCAATGTCAACTATTTTTTTTGACATTAAAATATAGTAAACAACACCTAAGCTATTGATATTTATATATCAGATAAAGATTTAACATCTAATAAATTTAGCATTTCTATACGAGAAATAGAGCTTTTTTAGAAAAAAATAGACAGAAAAATTCCCCTAATCAAACATCGGATTCACAACTACAATTAAAAAATAAGGTGCGTTATTCACGCCAACAAATAGTTTCAATTATCTGATACCATCATGGGCGTGATACTTTGATCTGACGTTGCTCTGTTTCTATAGTGACTCGATTTAGATATTGATTGTTCGCAACAACAGCTCAAAGTTTGAATTTAAAAGAGTCTAAAAATTAAAAAGATGTTCTAAAAAAATTAGACAGTGTATAAAATCTAAAATATTCTTATAAATACTGGTTTTTTATGGTGTTTTATAAATAAAATTGTCTAATTTTTTTGACATTTCCGCATTACTATTACAAGTAGGGTAATGGAAAAGTAGAAGTTATCAACAGATATAAATTTGTTGTTTCTTGTTTTTCAAGAATAAAGAATTAAATAATAAATAACCATTCAATTTAAAGCTCTAAGGAGCTTCAAATCTCATTCTTTTCTATTTACTTATTTTTTACTTAACCTATAACAAACTAAAATCATATTTGTATCCTATCGGACACAAACATATTTTTACTTTTAACAGCCAATAACAATCTTAAACCTGAACTGTACCTTAACAGGCACAGATCCATATTTAATCTTGAACTGGCTGCTCTTTACTTACTTGTTTTTTAAATACCTATTAACTAAATAATTAATTAAATAGTAGATAGAAATAGAATTGATATCTGTAACATACTTTCTATGTCACTGTATCCTTACGGACACAACACCATATCAACCATTAACAGACAGTATTCAATCTATCATCCATATTGTGTACTACCGTACACAACAAGGACTCACATTGAACTGTCTGCTACTACTCTGTTTATTAGTATTCCAAAGAATAGTTTAAATAGCCTATGCAGATTAGGCATTCTTATTACTAAAATTTATAAAGGTTGACAAATAATATAAAAAATGATAATGTATTATCTGTTTTCATATAACAAATAGTTATACTAAACAGCCATAAAACCGAAGGCTTAAAATCACATCAAAAATAATAAGAAAAACATTAAATTAAAAAGAGAAACTATGTATTCAGTATATAAAATCTATCAAGCTGATAAGCTCGTACTTGTCACATATTACGACATCATTCCTGAGTTTACAGATACCACTAAACTAAAACTAATCTTAAATGGACCAACTATTCCTATTGCTCTATTTGAGGATTACTACAAATCCCCTGATCTGTTTTCTATTACTACTCATGAAACAAGTATCTACAACGCCTTAGATGCTAATCAGATCATTAAAGAAGAATTAAAACTTATAGGTACTGATAAAGCTGATACTAGGCCAAAACTTAAAGCAACTAAAAAACCTCGTACTAAAAAAGTAGTTAAACAAAATGAAGATTAAGGGATGCAAACGACAATCCTTTATAGATCAAGCTGTACTAAATGGTGGACAGCCTATCTTCTACTTAATCAAATGTTGGGATAAGGAAGAGTCGTTTTATAAATTGGGTGTTACAGTCAATAACATACTGACTCGTTACGGCACAGTACGCTCAATGCCTTATGAATGGCAAATCCTACTTGAATTACCTGGAACAGCCGAAGCCGTCTATGACTTGGAAGTACAATTCAAAACAGAAATGGAAAGTTTTCATTACAGACCAAAAATTAGTTTTAATGGTTCAACAACAGAATGCTATACAGATTTAAGTGAAGATTTAAAAAAAATTATTTCTGAGCAATGTTGATGTACATTGTCTTTAATTTTGCACAATCAGGATCTTCAGTTTCGAGCAGTTTGAATCCATGATTCTCATATAGTCTAATTAATCCTGGTATATTTTCACATTCTAAGAAAATAACTCTTCCACCAATCAATGATTGGACTTTAGAGATCACAGTGTATACATCGTCAAGTATTAACTGAAGATTCAAGTAGTTATTATTAATGCCTTTATTTTTTCCAATTTGGCCTATAAGAAAAGCTTTAATGCGGCTTGCATTCTTACTTATTCCATCTAAATTTTTAATTTCTGTTTTGCTGATTTTTTTATTTTCTAGGACAATTTCTTTGAAGGTTAAAGAAAAATAGCCTAAAAGATTTGAAGTTTCATCATCTAGAATAATGTAGGTTCTTGAGTTCTCGGTTAACTCAAAGCGAATAGCCTTATTCGGATTTACAAGAAAATCTTCAACATCAGAATTTTGAGGGCATGAAAAAGATGACAGAATTTCGTTTAGTTCACTTGGACTAAACGCTTCTATCATCTCGCTGAGCTGGACAAGCGTTTTTTTAATAACTGAATACCTTTTGCATTCTCTACTTTGAGATCTCGTTTCTTAATTTCAACATAACGAGGGTTAGCAATATCTTCACTGATCATCTTGATTGCAGTAGGATTGCTCACCACAAAGTTTTTATTAAAAGAGACAGTAGCCATAAGGTTTCTTCTCCTATTTAGATAATGTCATTATATAACGAATGAGGACAATTAGAAAGTATAGGGAACATGAGAACAATTGAAATTAAAAACACTATATATTGTATCTAAGTTTCATTATAACCACTACATATTGACAAATTGGAGATATTGTGATATAGTTCATACACTTACTTAGACAGACTTAGGCTAAGTAATAATTACAATTATAAGTAATACCAAACTAGGTCAGTCATTTTATATATCCTTTATTTAATCAATTACTCATAGCTTATCTAGGTAGGCTATCAGATCCCCTTTTTAAGCCACTTTAGTTTTCTCTTTCTAATTTGGCTTATTCTTTTACAACTATTTATACAACTATAAATACACATATAAATATAACAATAGATAAGATCTGTATCTAAACAGACATAACCTTTTTTAAAAAAGAAATCAACCTAATCAAGCCATAACAGGCACAGCAACTACAGTACAACAACAATAAGAATTAAAGACAAGACTGCATAGCTTCCTGAGCTTTCTAAAACCTGAACAGGGTTGAAAACAAGTTTTCTAAGTAGAGATAAACATCTCCTTCTATATACCTACGTGCGTGTACGTGCGCGCGCATTTTGCATCATTGGATGCCACGTAAACATAAGAACAAAGATACGGTAAGACGCACCTAGACAGCGTTAAGGACGTTGGCTCTGCTCAAGACAATACAGCTTCATCGTATTGGCTTGATCCGAAGGACAACAGGCCTGGTCGCAAGAAACGCCTACATACAAACATCAAAACAATAACTACGGAATTAAAGAAATGGGATCAAAACCTAAAATCGTACAGCAAGAGTCACCAGAAGAAATTGAGCGTAAAGCAAAGGAACTCGCTCAAAAAGAATCTAATGAGAACTCAGCAGTTAGACGTAAAAACAAACAAAGCACAGCATTAGGAAGTTTGGTAGATGGTCAGACAGCCTTATCAAGTTTAGCAGCACCTAAAACAAAGACAGGAACTTAAATGGTAGACAGCGTACAAATATTAAAACGCTTGTCTCAACTTAAATCAGATCGAATTAAACATGAAGCTCACTGGAAGGAATGCTACAAATATTGCGCTCCTGAAAGACAACAAAGCTTTACCGATGTATCAGCCTTAGCCTTAGAAACAGAACGTAAACAGGCACGTACAGATTTATATGACACGACAGCAGTTGAAGGTATTCAGCTCTTAGTCAGTTCAATTGTAAGCGGTACGACCTCCCCTGTTAGCCTATGGTTCAAATCTATTCCAAGCGGTGTAGATACTCCTTCACAACTCACTCAGGGCGAACAATGGCTTAACTTGGTTGATAACTTTATCTTCCGTAATATTCATTCTTCAAACTTCGATAGTGAAGTAACAGACTTTCTTACTGACTTAGTAGTGGCAGGATGGGCTGTATTATTTGCAGATACCAATAGAGAAAAAGGTGGATTCACATTTAATACCTGGTCTATTGGCAATTGTTATATCAGCTCTACACAAGCTTCAGGCCTTATAGACACGATATACAGAGAATTTGAATTATCAGCAGAACAGATCGTATCTGAATTTGGCATAGACAACGTATCAGACAAAGTTAAAACAGCACTCGATAAGAAACCTGATCAGAAGTTTATTTTAGTACAGGCAATCTTCCCTAGAGATAAGAAGCTCGTTAAAGGTGAAGCAGGACAACGTGTTTCAACAGCAATGCCTTTTGCTTCATACACAATCGAAGCTCAATCAAAACATATCTTGAAAGAATCAGGTTATGAAGAGTTCCCTTGTATCGTCTCTCGTTTTAAGAAAATTCCAGACTCACATTATGGCTTGGGTATGGGATCTATGGTTATTAGTGACTGCAAGACAACCAATCAGCTTATGAAACTCTCTCTACAGACAGCAGAGCTAAACCTCGGTGGCCTATGGATCAGTCAACACGATGGCGTTATTAATCCTAATACATTGCGTATTCGACCTAATGCAATCATAGCTGCAAACAGTGTAGATGCGATTAAACGACTAGATACAGGATCAGCGAATGTTGGTATGGGCTTAGACTTCCTTCAACACTTCCAAGCTAAGATTAAACGTACTTTGATGAGTGACCAATTGACACCTCAAGGAAGTTCACCATTAACCGCTACAGAGATCCAAGCTAGAGTAAACGTATATCGAAATCAGTTAGGTGCAATTTTCTCTCGTATGCAATCTGAATATCTCCAAACACTACTAGAACGTGTATGGGGTCTATCAATGAGATCAGGAATGTTACCTCCTGCACCTGAAGAGTTAATGCAAGCTTCACGTATTAGTTTTAATTTCCTTAATCCTATGGCAAGTAGTCAAAAACTTTCCTGGGTAACAAGTATCCAAGAACTTATGTTGAATGTCGGTCAGATGGCACAGATTGATCCTACAGTGATGGATAACTTGAACATGGATGCAATGGTACAGATATGTGCTGACGCTCTAGCAGTACCAACTGAAGCGATTAGAACGGATGAAGAAATAGCAGAACTCAGACAAGCCAAACAGGAACAACAACAGGCTATGCAAGAGCAGCAACAACAGCAAGCTCTTATGTCACAAGTAGGTCAGACAGGCTTGGACATAGCGAAAGATCAAGCAAGGAACATGACACCTGAACAGCTAGGAGAAATGTTTGCACAATAATCAATATAAAAGAGTCTTTACCAGTGAAGAAGGTATCAAAGTATTAGATGAACTTATTTCAATCTTTCATGCCAAGTTAGCATTTGATAAAGACTCAGCAACTCAGACAGCTTTCAATCTAGGTCAAGCCGATGTAATCAACTACATATTGGCTCGTATCAAAGAAGCTGAACAGAACAAGTAATAAGAATAAAAAAGAGAATAAGAATGACAGACAACGTAGAACAAATCGAAAACGTAACTGACTCAAATATAGAAAATACAACGATTAATACAGTATTAAGTACAGGTAATAATACAACTATATATACAAGTATTCCTGAAAAATTCAAGGTAACAGCAGAAGATGGATCGGTAGACTACAAAGCAACAGTAGCAAAGCTTTCAGAATCGTATAGCGGTTTAGAGAAGCGTGTAGGTACTGGCGACCTTCCACCAAAGACAGTAGATGACTACAAACTTGAACGTGAAGACTTTGAAGAGTTTAAAGCAGATGAATCAAATAAAGAATTTCTAGCTGAAGCTCATAAGCATGGGATCACGAACAAGCAATTAGACTTCCTTATTTCTGAATACGATAAAAGAGCTGTAGACCTGGTATCCAATAGTTCACAGATTGATACGGATACGACAGTACAGACACTTCAACAAGAATGGGGTGATAAATATGAGTCAAATATCTTCAATGCAGTTAAAGCAGCTAAAGCCTGTGGCATTACAGAAGATCAGATTCAAGATCCTCTGATTGGCAACAACATAGCATTCATTAAGATGGCAGCTTACTTCGGCTCACAGTTAAATGAAGACAAGCCAATCAGTAACGGTTCAGTAGTCAGTACAGACATTCAATCCTTAATGCGTAGTGAAGCCTTTTTCAATGTTAAACATCCTGACCACAAATCAGTAAAGGCTCAGATTGATTCGTATTACGACAGCCTAAGAAAATAATTTCTATAGCTCCTGAAGTGGCGTTCAGATAAAGCTTTAAGCCATACAGTCCTTGTGTAGAGCATGTGACTGTATCAACTCTTATCAGCCCGATATGGACAACTGAAACAACAATAAGCTCTACAACCACAATACAATCATAGAACTAAAAATACAATGATAAATAGTTTTATAAATACAAAAAATAATTATAAAAAATAAACAAGGACAATAAAAACAATGGCATATTCAAGCATTGATTCAGTATTCGTTAAACAGTATGCGGATACTTATGTAGCACTCTTAGAACAAAAAGAATCTAAACTTTTATCAACAGTAACCAATATTGGCTCTGTAACAGGTACTTCATTCACAGTAAATGAGATGGGTACTTTAGGTGATGTACTGGCAACTCCTGACCGTTTCGGCAACACATCTTATGTAGATGCATCATTCGCTTCTCGTTTAGCAACAATGAATGACTTCTCTAACTTTTCCAGACTTGCAATACAGGACCTGCCTAAGCTCAAGGCTAATCCACAAGATCAACTATTAACTCGCTTACATTCAAAATGGAATCGTAAAGTAGATTCAGTTGTATATAACGCTCTTCTTGGTAACGCTCCACGTAAAGAAGTTGGTGCAGACACTTATACAAACGTAGCTCTTCCTGCTTCTCAAATCTTAGGTGATGCAGCAACTCCAATCAGTAAACAACTTCTGATCGACATCCGTACTAAGTTCACTAAAAATTTGGCTGACGATGAAGAGATCTATATCACTTATAACGCTGACTTACTAAACGCTTTACTAGCAGATACTACTCTTACTTCAGCAGATTACCTTGCAGGGCAAATGCTCCAACGTGGAGAGGTATCAAACTTTTTAGGCTTTAATTTTGTCCACTATGAAGGCATTACAGCAGCAGATGGTCTATCAGCTACAGGGGTAGCCTATACTCGTAGCTCAGTAGAGATTGGTGTGAATAGCATTTCTCCATTGAAGATCGTAGAAGTTGAAACAGCTAACCGTTTCCATTCAATTGGCCACATTGAATCAGTTGGTGCTGTACGTACCGATGAGAAGAAAGTAGTTGCTTTCAAGTTTAAAATTTAATTGTAAAAATACAACTATAAATAGAAGTTTAAATACAACTAAATAAAACAAGGCTCTCTATCTGTAACAGGGTAGGGGGCTTTCAATACCTAATAATAACAATAACTAAGGATGCTACATGACCAATAGAGTAGACATAGCAAATCAAGCTTTATCTTTAGTCGGGGCTGACTCGATTACAAGTTTTGAAGAGAACACAAGTACAGCTAGACGCATGAGAACAGTCTATGACACATCACGTAAAGCACTACTTAGACTTCATCCCTTCCAATGCTCAACCAAGCGCATTAAGTTAAATCCAATCTCAACACAACCTGAGTTTGGCTATTCATATCAATTCCAATTACCTGATGATCTAATCAGAATCATCAATGCTAATACAGAAGATTATGTTGTGGAGACAGACAGACTTCTTTCAGATCAATCAGAACTTAACCTGGTCTATGTATTCGATAACAAGAATGAAGAAACATACGATAGTCTATTTACTGAATGCTTAATTCTTTATTTAGCATCAAAGATCACTAAAGCAGTAACAGGATCACAAGGCACAGCAGACAGCTATTACATGCAATGTCAGGAGCTTATCAAGCAGGCAAAAGCAGTACAGGCACAAGAAGTACCATCACAACAATTCTTTAAAGACTCAGACTATTCACTGATCAGAGGTCATTAATATGGCTAAGATCAACCTTATAAAAAATAACTTTACTTCAGGAGAACTCAGTCCTCATATTTGGATGAGAACGGATCTTCAACAATACCGTAATGGCACAAAAGAGATGCTGAACTTTCTACCTATTGTAGAAGGTGGATTAAAGAGAAGGGGAGGCACACAAGCCTTAGCAATTACAGCAGGAGCAGTCAGAATCCTTCCTTTTATTATCAGTCATTCAATTACCTACCTACTTGCTTTTAAACCTAATCAGATAGACGTACTGGATACTAACGGCTCATTAGTCAGAAGCTTATCAACTTCATATACAGCTCAAGAAATCCAAGAGATCAGTTATTGTCAGAACAGGTATCAGTTTTTCTTAGCACACAGTAATCATCCTTTAGCTTGGCTTAGAGCATCAGAAGATCTAACCAATTGGAGTTATGATTCATTTGATTTTTATGTACCGCCTTTGGAAGAGGTAGAGACTCCAACACTTCCACTTAAACCAAACGAAAAGAGTGCAGGGAAAACAGTTACATTAGCTGCTTCACCATACGATATATACGACAACACAAAACGCTATCAGGTTGGTGATATTTGTCACTACACAATTAATAATGTTAAACGCTACTTCAAGGCTCTTCGTATTACTCAGGGCAATACACCAACTCTAGGCTCTTATGATGACAGTGGACATACGCCTGACTACAACTGGACAGAAACAACTGTTACTGAAGCTCAAGCCTTTACAGCAGCAGATGTTAATAAATTTGTATTTATTAATGAGGGCATTGTCCGTATAGATCAGTATGTCAGTCCTTCAACAGTAAGAGGTGAAATCCTTTTAAAACTAAATACAGATATTGAAGCTATCGGCAACTCATGGACCTTGAAACAAGGCATCTTTGAGCTGAATTTAGGTTATCCAAGAGCCGTAACGATGTATCAGCAGCGACTTGTGATAGCAGGAACTAAAACCTATCCAAACTATGTCTGGTTATCAAGAGTAGGAGATGTAACTAACTTCCTTCCTACAGTAGCAGATGGGGATAGCTTTACAGTTTCAGCAAGTTCGGACCAATTGACCAACGTACTACATTTAGCTCAATCACGAGGTATATGTGTAATGACAGGGGGGGCTGAATTAGTTATCAGTTCACAGAATGCAATGACACCTACCAATACTTCAATCCTGGAACATACAAGCTTTGGATCAACTGAAAACATCAAGCCAATTAAAGTAGGATCAGAACTGATCTTTATTCAACGTGGAGCAGAAAGAGTTCGTACATTGCTTTATGACTATTCAATTGACTCATTAACATCTTCAGAGCTGACAGTATTAGCAAGCCATATAGCTAAGAACAATGGTGGCTTTAAAGAAATGGCTTATGCAGCAGAACCAGACTCAATTATTTGGTTTGTATTAAACAGTGGCAAGATAGCAAGCTTGACACTAAATAGAGAACAATCAGTTATAGCTTGGTCAACACATGATATTGGTGGAACAGTATTAAGCGTGACTTCATTACCTTCTACTAGTGGATCTGACAGACTTTATTTCTTGGTCAATCGAAATGGAATAGTACAGATTGAACAGATGAAGCAAGAGCTTTTATTAGATTCAGTTATTCAGATCCAAGTACAGCACAACAAGCCTTGTATCGTAGAACATCCTCAGATCGGGATCTTAGGAAATGATATAGCTGCATACTATAAAGATGGCAACACAACCTACTCACTTCCTATCTTAAAAAGAGAAGGCAATACATTAACGATTGATTGTGAAATGGCTGTTAATACGATTTATATAGGACGTAAGTTCACTTCAAGAGTGAGTTTATTTGCTCCTGAATTACAGGGCAGTCCTGCAACCTCAAGTCCAAGCATTATCAAGATCAACCATATCAACCTTTATCTATATGAATCTATCAATCCTACAGTGAATGGAGAAATGGTAGAGCTGAAGCAGTTTACAGATAACATCTTTGTACCACCTGTACCATATACAGGATCAAAAAGGATTGAGATGAACGGATGGGCTGACTTCGACAACTTCAAGTTAATCATAGAACAATCTGAACCATTACCATTGCATATAACGGCTATTGTCATGGAACAGAATATCAATGATAGGTAAGATGATTAAAGTAACTTAAATCAGAGTATTACAATGAAGAGAAATGATACTAATGCTAATTTGATATTAGCTGAAACAGTTGAAAATGGATTTGATAATGTTGTCTTAGAAGTAGCAGAAACAGCTTTAGAGGAAATTATAAAGGCATTTCCAATAACAAATGCGGTTAAAGGAATATATAACTGTGTAATATCATATCAAGAAAATCAGAGATCTTTTAAATTTATACAATTTGTAGAAGAGTGTGAATTACACAAACCTGGTCAAATTTTTAAGATTTTTAAAGATAAAAGCAATATAGAAATGGGAGGAGAAATACTTAATGCTCTAGAAAAAAGTTATCTACCTAAACATTCACAAATGATTGCTAGGGCATCTATTTTATATGATTCAAAACAATTAGATAGAAGGAAATTTTTAAAATATTCACATATCATCCCTAAACTGACTTCTTACCTGTTAACACAAATTTCTACTAGTTATCATCTGCATTTAGAAAGAAAAAATAATGAAGATTATAGAATTTTTAATAACGATTTGGACGGGGCCGGACAAGAATTAGCAAGCTATGGTTTTCTTCAGACCATACAAACAATGGGAAGTGGAGATTTTTATAAAGGAAATGAAGAATTAGAGTATTTCTATCAACACATATATAACAATAAATATGGCAAGGATTAATGTACACACTAGAACAAGCAAGAATATTAGACATACCTGAACTGTTAGAGATAGCAGTTCAATTCTGGCAAGAGTCAGACACATACTCACAACGTCCAATCAACTTAGATAAAGTCAAAACTCAATTACAGACTTTGATCCTGTATCCATCTCAAGGATGCGTATTAATCGTTAAAGATGAAGATAACAATATATTGGGTGGCTTTATGGGTGGCATACAGGAAGAATGGCAATCTGACTCACTTATGGCTTTTGACTACTGTTTATTTGTTAAGCCTGAAAAAAGGGGAAGTAAAGCTGCTTATATGCTTATTAAAGCTTTCATTGAATGGGCTAAAGAACAGGGTGCAGACTGGATACAGTGCGGAACAGCAACACGTATCAATACAGAAAAGACAGTAAGCTTCTATAAGAAGATGGGCTTTGATCACACAGGAAACTTCTTAGAAATGAAGTTATAAAATACAACTAATAATACAATTATAAATAAGAGGTTTAATACAACTATGGCAGCAGCAGGAGCAGCAGCAGTCGCTTATTGGGCGGCAACAGCTTTAGCAGTGGCTAGTACAGCTTATGCAGCATACAACTCTAGGCAGTCAGCTAAAGCACAGTCTAAACAAGCAGAACAGAATGCTAAGAATGCAGAGTCACAGGGCAGAGTAGAAGCGAATCGTATTCGAGAACTTGGTAAGAAACAGGCAAGTGCAGCACAGGCACAAATGGCTGCAAATGGACTCGATCTAAATGCAGATAACACTGTAGTAGATACCATTGCACAGGATATAGATCTGAACTCTTCTAAGGATGTTTGGACCACTTTCTTCAACTATAAAAACCAGTCTGCTCAATATCAAACCGATGCAAAGAACTACAACCTACAGGCTAAGAATGCAACTGTAAGCGGTATACTGAATACAGCATCTACAGCTTTATCAGCCTTTGGCAATGCACCTAAAAACGCAACAGTAGGCAAGACAACTACTCAACCAGTATCAGGTATTCAATCAAATACGCTGACAATGGACACAAGCAGAATAAAACAGAATGCTTCAGGATGGGCTTAATAGATGGCGAATATTCCATTAGGACAGTTTGGCAACGTCATGCCACAAGCTCAACCTAGAAGAGTAATTGATTCAGGTGCAGGACAAGTAGCTCAAGCAGCAGGGCAGTTAGCTCACGTAGGTCAACAGGTATCAGTTAAAAAGCTGAATGAACAGCAAAAGATCCAAGATGAGAAAGAAGAGTATTTCTTCAATACTCAGGCTGCTAAATATGGAGCTGAATATACAGACATCGTTACCACAACCAAACAGAAGTTGGTTACAGGTGAATTTGATGAGAACTCAGCTAAAGCTTATTTAAGACAGCAAGCAGATACCTTAAACGAAACATACAGACAGACTCTTCCTGAAACCAAACATGAAAAGTTCAACTACTATTCTGAAAAGATGTACCTGGAATCAGAAGTCAATGTAAAATCATTGGCTTATGAAACAGAACGTAGAGCGATTAATGCAGACTTTGAACAAGTCGCTGAAGCTACTCTTAAAATTGAAAATAGAGAACAGGCATACGCTCTATACTTGGAAACAGTAAACCGTAATCCTGTTTTAACTCCTGAACAGAAGAAAGAAGCTCCGCAAAAATGGAATGAACGTAGAGACTTATCAGATGGCAAAGGCGTATTAAGCAGTTTAGAAGATCAGCAGGACATCAAGGCACTACAGGAACTTCATAAGAATGTAGATACAGTTTTTCCCCACATGAAGGTAGAGACTAGAGATGCATATAAGGCAAATATTGAGTCTGCAATTGACCGTATTAATAAAGGACTTGAGATCAAGGCCAAAGAGCATGATAAGGAACTAGCTCAACATACTAAAGACTTTGTAGCAGATGCTTTTACAGGCTATCCATTATCTACAAGCTTGGTCAATAGTACATTAGATGCAGTTAAAGGTACTAAATATGAAGCTGAAGTCAAAGAAGCCATTACATTAAATAAAGATGCTCAGAAATTCAGAGATGCTTCTCCAATTGAACAGGAACGTAGCATTGCACGACTCACTTCAGAACTAGAAAACAGTCCTCAAGAAGATGCAACTCTACTTCAAAAGAAGCTGAACGTATTTAAAAACATTGCAGCTACATCAAAGCAAAGAGCAAATGATGATCCTATAGCTTCAGTACAATCTCAAACAGGGCATAAGCTTTATACAGTTACTCCTGAACAGATCGGAACAGGCAATATTGATTTTAAAAAGGCTCAGATAACAACTGATCTACTTGCAGAACAAAAGAAAGCAAATGGTGATGTTGGTTCTCTGATCCAATGGAACAAGTCTGAACATACTGCTTTTAAAGACAGATATTTTGATGCAACCCCTAAACAACAGAAAGCAATGCTGACTGATCTAACCAAAATGGCAGGCAAGAATAAAGAAGCTCAGAAAGAGTATTTCAGCCTGATCAGTGGTGAAAAGAATGCTTATGATTACATGGGTATTGCAAAACTCAATCAGTTAGATGTAACGCTTCACGGTACAAACATTAGAGCAGCAGAAGTTGCTTTAGAAGGAAAGCAGATCCTCAATCAAGGACAAGCTTCTGTACTAGGAGTAGAAAAGGAATTTCATAACGCTATTCAATCTGAATTTGGCAATGCAGCAGCTATTGGTACTAATGAACATCGAGCTTATCAAAACCTGGCTTATTCGATTTATTTAGGACTAGCTAAACGTGGCGAGAACATCATTAAACGTGATGATAAAGGCAATCCAATCATTAATAAGGAAATGGCTAAACAGGCATTTGATATAGCTTCAGGCGGTACTTACAAACAAAAATTAGGTAAGAACACGAATTACATTTTCATGCCTTATGGCTTTACTCAAACAAGTTTTGAAGATCATATCCAAAACCATTTTAGAACTCAGTATCGTAAAGAAACAGGCTTCCTTCCTCCTGACGAAAACATCTTAAAGACTCATGTTGTTCAACCTATACAGGGTTTTCCAAACTGGTTTAAGTTCATCGGACATGATGGACAGCCATTAAAGAATCCAAAGACAGCAAAAGCATACGTGATAAAAATACAAAAATAACAAGGAAAATAGATGGGCTTATTAAGCGAATTTATAACAGAACAAGATCAGGCCTTTGATGAAACAAAACTAACAGATCCTCGAAAGTTTAAGCGTGGAACTTTATCCGATATTGGATTAGGTACAGTCTCAGGTGCAGCTAAAGGTGTTTTATCTGTATCGAATGCAGCAAGCCGACTTATTGAAGGTGATGAAGTAGCTGACAGACGTATGGCTCAGACCAATGAAGCTTTAACTCCAACCAATCAAGGAACGGCAGGACACGTAGTTTCAGGTATTACAGAAGTGCTAGCAGCAGGCACAGTAGGCTCACCACTTGGACCTTATGGCGTTGCAACTACTGTAGGACTTGGTACAAGAGCAATTGAGCATACAAAACTTACTCAGCAACTTGGCGTAGATCAGGATACAGCAGATACAGCATCTAATATTTATGGTGCTACAAATGCAGCTTTAGCCCTTCTTCCTATCTCTAATGTATTCAAGAAGTCACTTGTTGCTGACTATGCAGCATTAGTTGTTGCACCAACAGCAGTAGGGCAGGCTTCTATCTATGGAGAAGGGGTATACCTGGACAGTAAAGGCTATAATAAGCTGGGCGAACAATACAAAGATATGGCAACAGATCCAACAGCGATCTTTACTAACTTAGCTATTGGTTCGGTATTCTTTGCAGGCAGTCGTTATCTGAATGCTAAAACTAATCCTGATATTTCAGAAGCTCAGGTCCATCAGGCAGAAGCAGACTTTAATGCTACAGTTGAAAATGCCTTAGCAGATGCAGATACATCAAGTATGCCTAACGTGGCTCAATCGGTAGATGATCTAGCTCAACATCAGACTAATTTGAATCAAGCAATTGATCAGGTGATGAAAGGAGAGAAGGTTAATATCTCGGAAGCTACAGGTGGACAGCTCAAGACTTTAGATGATGTTAAGCAGTATATTCAAACTAAAAATACAACCATTAATAAACCTAAAAATACAAGTCTATCTTTGGCTGAAGCTACTGAACAGAATAGAAAAATAATATGGGAAAAGCTGAATCCTAGAATGAAATATACTGGTACAAGCATACCAAAGCAGCCACAACTCAAACCATTTATAGCTTCAGGTACACAAAAACGTATCTATGATGAAGCAATGGCTAAAGGCTTATCAGATGCAGATGCAAGAACAGTTGTTGCATTGGCTCACTTTGAATCAATAGGTACATTCAGCACTACAGTTAAGAATCCGAAATCATCAGCTACAGGTGTATTCCAGTTTATTGACTCAACTTGGCAAGCAGAAGGCGGTACAGCAGCAAATAGACATGACTTGAACAAGCAGATTGAACTAGGGATCAAACATACTAAATCTAATATCAAGTACATCAAAGATAAGACGGGGATTGTCCTGACTGGATCACAGATCTATATTCCACATCTATTAGGTAGGGGTGGAGCTGAAATTGTATTTAAAGCAATTAAAGATAATCCTAACCAATCAGCAAGAGATGTTATTAGCCGATTCAGTAAAGATCCTGATCACTTAATGCGTATTAATGGCATACCTAAAAATGCTCGAATAGATGATGCTGTTCATTTCTTCACTAACAAGATAGATGACATTACAGCTCAACATTATGGTGGTACAGGCTCAACACATAAATCTGTTTTTGAATCTGAAGCAGAAACAGCTTTAGAACAAGCTCCTATAAAACCTGAATCAAGCTATGAAGGAACAGTAGATCGTTTAGACCTGGATAACCTTCCTGAAGTAGATAATCTGTTTATCAGTTCACATGACTTTAATGCTTTCGAACATCGAAATATGGACCATGAGGTAGTTGGAGATCTGACAACAGAACAGCTAGACCTTCCAAGCATGGTATTAGATGAACACGGTAACTTAGTACCTGATCTTCCTGACCCAAACTATAAACCTATATCAGATGCAGAACTCAGTAAATTGCTTGATGATGTTTTTGCAGAAAGTGAGACAGCTAGGATTCCTCATACATCAAATACGATTAAAGTGAAGGATAGGATAGATGATCCTGCAAAAGAGTTTAAACCTGACGAAAGCATTGCATCAGACTGGAAAGAAAAGCAACGCTATGAAGAGGGTAAATACCATAAAGAACTGACACGTACTTATAAAGACAAGGATGGAAATACAGTTCAAGAGCTTCAATATCGTGACTCATACGTGCGTAGAACGGTTAATGATGCACATCAAACTAATTCTATTCACGTAGGACGTTCAAATAAGAGTAATTTTGTAGACCATAAAGGTAATAAAGAACTAGAAACAGCCTTAGATCGTATTTTTGATGAAGGTCGAGCTTTTGGATACTTATCTCAGATCCCTAAAGGACAACAGGCAATAGACAAATTAATTGCTAATCCTGACCTGGTTATCTCATCTAAAAAGACAGGTGAAGATCTGACAGCAGCTCAGTGGAAAGACAAACTAATCCGTGAACAAGACAATATACAAATGATGGCTAAAGCAATGAGTACCTTAGCCAAGTGTGCATTAAAACAAGCAGCATAAAAATAATAAGAGAATTGAATGAAAGAACAATGTAAATCAGCCGTAGAAGGCGTTTTAGGAAGAAAGCTATCTGATAAAGAAGCAGACCTATTAGAGCAACAATTTATCAAAGCAAGCCGTGAACTTCCTGCCGGAGACATCAAAGCATGGAAGAGTATGTCAGATGAAGAACGTGCTGAAGCTATCGCTGACAGGGCAATCAAGAATTATACAGATCAGCATATTAAAGAAGTCACAAACTTAGTAAATGATTTAGAGATCCGTGAACAATTGGCCCATGAACTGACTTCTCATTCAAAGCTCAATCCATTAGAAAGTTTGAACAGAAAATTGGTTATGCATACTGATCAATCAGGTATTCAAAGTGTAGAACACAACATCCAAGCAATTGAAGTTAGGTATATCGGAGCTTTAGCAGATGTCTTTACCAAAACTCAAAAAAGCTTAGGCTATCTGATAGATGCCGATAAAGTTAAATTGCTCGTTAAAGAGATCTTTGGCAAGCCTTCAGGAGATACAGAAATTGCAGGACTTGCTAAGTCAGTACAAGACGTTTTAGAACAGCTCAGACTTCACTATAACAGGTACGGTGGCGATATTAAGAAGCTTGCTAACTACGGTACTCCTCAATCACACAGTCACTACAAAGTCATTCAAGCAGGACAGGATACCTGGGTTAAATATACGCTTCCAATGACAGACAGATCCAAGTACAGACATGAAGATGGATCATTAATGAGTGAAGCTGAAGTTGCAGATGTCTTAAAAGCTGTCTATCAGACAATTGCTTCTGAAGGACATAACAAAGCATCAGTACAGGCTCATGCTGTTCAATCGGAAACAGATTTACCTGTAGGCTTCAATATGCAAGGTCTTCACCATCATCATAGGGAAGTGCATTTTAAAGACGCTGACGCATGGGTGAAATATCAAGAAGACTTTGGAGAAGTAAATTTCCATGATCTGTTATCTAACCATGTAAGGCGTATGAGTATAGAGATTGGCCTTATGCAGACATTTGGTAGCAATCCTGAGAAAACTGTAAAACAGCTAGGACATAATCTGCTTAATCAGATGATGCAAGATCCAAAGTACGTTAAAGAGCATCGTAAGATTCAGAAACAAGCCAAGTTGGTCTCGAAGCATTACGATGAACTTGCAGGACAAGCTCTTCCTATCGACAGTAACTTAGCTCAAGTAGGCGGTATGCTCAGATCATGGACCGTTGCTACCAAGATGGGCAGTGCTTTTATTACAGCCTTCTCAGATCAGGCAACGATGAAACTAGCTTCTGAAATGCATGGAATGGCTTACTCAAAAGTATTTGGAAAACATCTAAAACAATTTGCCAATAAAGAAGACAGAGACTTTGCTATCTCTATCGGTTTAGGGGTCCGTGAGATGACCAATGCACTTGTGCGCTTTGGTGACGATGACTTGGCTTCAGCTTCAACTAAACTGGCTAAAGCGAATACTAATACAAGAAAGATAGCAAATGCAGTTATCAGATCTTCAGGCTTAAACCATATTACAGCTTCAGCTAAAAGAGCGTTTGGTGTATCGCTTATGCATCATGTATCTAATCTGAACTCAGCTAAGAAATGGGCTGAACTTGGACCTAAAGATAAGAAAATGCTTGAAGGTGGTGGTATCACTGAACATGAATGGAATGCTCTTCAACTTGTCACTAGAACTGAAGCTCCAACAGGTGAAAAGCTAGTGACCAATCAAGACATTTTTAAGATGTCAGATGATGTAATTCTAAATCATTACAACTTTGATAAGACAGGATATACAGCTCAAGAGCTTGCTGACCATGCCTTCAGATTAAAAGAACAGTTAGCAAATAAGTATATGAATCATGTGTATACAGAGACTAATGCTGCGGTGCTTGAGGTTGGGGCTAGAGAAACTACGATCATGGGCTTAGGCCGTGAACGTGGAACAGTAAGTAATGAACTCACTCGATTCTTCTTCCAGTTCAAGCAATTTCCGCTTGCTATGATTACTCGTCAATGGACAAGAGCAATGGCTCAGGGCACACCACAAGAGAAGTTTGTGTACCTGGCTAAACTCTTTGCCTATACAACTTTCATGGGAGCTATCGTTGCTCAGATTCAAAACCTGACACAAGGTAAGGACTTAGATGATCCAACAACCTTAGATTTCTATATGAAGTCTATCGTGAAAGGAGGATCGGCAAGTTACTTATCTGACGCAATTTCTGCAACGGCAGATCCTACAGAACGTAGTGTTAAGGACTTCATTATTCCTGCTGCATTCAAAGATGTGATGTCAGTCGGTACGATGTTATCAGGTGCAGGAAAGCAGTTCCTAGATGAACGTGAATCGAGCTATGGAGCTGAAGCAATTAATGTAGCTAAGAACAATATACCGTTTCAAAACGTATGGTATTCAAGATTGATTTTTGACCGCTTAGTGATAGCTGAACTTCAAGAACTATTCGATGAAGATTACAGAAGCAGAAAGCAGGATAGACAAGCAAGCAACTACAACACTTCATACTGGTGGGACTTAGATAATAATTCTATAGAAGTCCCTGACATCAATATGAGAGATTAATCTTGATAAGTAACTCTGTAATACCTTATTAAGCCATTAAAATCCCCAGTAATTGTTTTTATGAGTTGAGGAAGGCCACGTAACTTATTGAAGAAATCATTAGTAGAATAACTTTCTTTGTCGAGTTCTAATAGATATAAGGCTGTACAAACGAAATCTAGATTTTCATTGCCAAAGACGTGACCTTCGATTGGTAATAAACATTTAAGGTCAATATCTGATATATCATCTTTGAGATGATACTTCTCTAAACTTAGATTCATTTTATACAAGAGCGATCTATATTTTACTAATGTTTCAAGATTATCTTTAATATTTTCAAAGTAAAAATTTAGATCATCATCTTTGAAAGGATAGTGCAATTTACCTTTCGTTTCTAAAATATCCATTAAATCTAGAAATTCAAATATGTTTGCCTCGATTGATTCAGGATAACCTTGTGTTGCATTTGACATTTTAACAATATCGTAAGTATCAAAAATAGTTGTTATCAGTTGAGTGTCTCTAGGGTGAACAGGATTTGATTTGTCCTTAAAAGCTTTAATTTTATCCTCGTGTTCTTTTTTAATTTGTTTTAAGTATTCAATAGTATATTTAGCTCTGCTCTCTGGGCTTTTATCGTCAATTTCAGCATGATGATTAGGACATACCAATATCAAATTCTCATAACTATTATCTCCTGATTTTCCTTTTACATATCTTGGTTCTAAAGGATCATCAGCAAATGCAATGATGTGAGCCATTTGAAGTTTTTCACATAGATCTTTAAGCCCAATTACCTTACGGCTGCAAAGATTACACCAGTTAGCAGAGTCACCAAATAGCTTTTTTTGAACTGTATCTCGAACATTTCTGCTAGCCATAAAACACTTTAAAAAATTAAAAAACCAATATAACAATAAAAATGAATAAAATAGAAGAATATAAATCAGAGCTAAGCCGTATTCAGGATATAGCCATACTAGACACAGTTGATCTTGTTGAACGTGCTAACGGTTGCGATAAAGAAACGAAAGTAGGTAGAGGTGATGCATTTTGGCTGTATAAGTCTGCTAACCAAACACTAGCTATAGCTGCACGTATCGAGCAATTAATTGAAAATCGAAACAAGACACAAGCAATAACAACAGAAGAAGAAGAAGAAAAACAAAAAGAAGCTGAAAAGCTCCTGCTATCAGTTCGTAAAGAGCTGACTAAACGTAAAGGAAAAACTAAAAAGGATGGTAAAGAAGCTTAATCAGAAAGCGACTTTTGCCGAATTTTACTTAGTTTACGCTCATACCCAACGATGGACAGTACCCGACTTCCATTTAGATGTATGTGAGTTTTTAGACAATTTTGGTCCTTTAGGTGTTTTGATGATGCCTAGAGGACACGGCAAGAGTACGCTTTTAGAAATATACAATGCATACCGACTCTATAAGAATCCTGAAGAACTGATCCTTGCTCAATCAGCTACAGATGCAGACAGTAATAAAACAAGTCGAGCAGTCGTACAAATGCTTGAACAGAATCCTTTAGCCTGGCACGTACAGAAAGAACGTGGTGAAATTAAAAAATGGTGGGTTAAAGGTAGTTCAGACGTTAAACATGGTTCAGTCCATGCAAGAGGTATCCTTTCCAACGTAACAGGGGCAAGGGCCACATATATCTGTAACGATGATACAGAAGTACCTGATACCACTGGATCTCCAGAAGCAAGGGAAAAGCTACGCTACAGATTGAGTGAACAGATTCATATTTTGATTCCTGGTGGACAAAGACTCTTTGTAGGTACTCCACATGCAGCAGACTCTTTATATGCCAATTTGATAGAAGCAGGGGCTAACCATTTAGTCCTGAAGATGTTTGAGAAAGAAGCTCGATTCACTTCAGGACAGAAAGAAATCAGGACCACATTTAAACCTACCTATATTTTTAGTGGTATCGGTTCACAAGCCAAACTATTAAAAGATTTTGATGACTACAAGATCACTAAAACAGATACAGATTATCTAATCCAATTCCAAGAACAACACGGACTCATTGACTGTTATTCAGAAGCTCTATGGCTTGAACGCTTTACTTCCGAAGTAATGGAACAACGTAGGAAAGAGTGTGGAACACTTGGAGAGTGGGATTCTCAGTATCAAATGCACAACAAGGCGATTAATGAGATACGCCTAGATCCTGAAAGACTCATACCATATTCAGAAGAAGTAACCTGGCATAGATCAAATAATCAGATTCAGATGTTGTTAGGTGACAAACGAATAGTCTCAGCAACTTTAAAAATAGATCCATCTTCAGGTAAGACTAAATCAGATATATCAGCAGCAGCTTTAGTCCTTCAGGATGAACAAGGACGCTTGTACTGGCATAGATCTGTAGCTTTAAAAGGTGATGTCGCTATCACTGATAAAGATGGACAGTTTATAGGGGGTCAAGCGTGGCAAGTTGCGGATCTCGTAGAAGAGTTTAAGTTACCTAGCCTTGTAGTTGAATCTAATGGGATCGGCGGTTATTTCGGAACAATTCTTAGATCTGTACTGAAGAAGCGTAATCTCTATTGTGGTGTCATTGAACGTCATGAAAATCAGAACAAGAACAAGAGAATCCTGGAAGGTATTGAAGCTCCATTACTATCAGGCTTCTTATATGCACACCAAGCTGTTTTAAAACTGAATGGACAGGACAGTCCTCAAGTGAAGCAGATGAGACTCTATGATCCATCTATTACGAATAATCAAGATGACTATATAGACTCACTTGCAGGCGCAATCTCCTCAGAGCCGATCAGAATCGGTACACACAATCACTATCCTACTTATAACGATAGTAATAATTGGCAAGCTTCAAATCATTACACTGACATGAAAATTGACTTTTAAAAATACAACTATTTTTAGTTGTATTAATACAACAATAAAAATAAAAATAAAACTAATTAGGAATAATAAAAATAATGACCGTAGAGAATCAGATTCCCTACCAAAGCTTCACAGCTAATGGTTCACAGACTAACTTTGCTTTGGGTTTCTATGTAGATGGCAAAGATCATTTTGAAGTTAAAAAGAATGATCAGGTTGTGTCTAAGAATGACTATAGATATGAGTCAAACAGTAACTCAATTGTATTCAATACAACCCTGAATCAAGGTGATGCAATTGAAATTCAGA
This sequence comes from Acinetobacter pecorum, assembly GCF_014837015.1. GTDB lineage: Bacteria > Pseudomonadota > Gammaproteobacteria > Pseudomonadales > Moraxellaceae > Acinetobacter > Acinetobacter pecorum. The sequence continues at coordinate 6,173 of NZ_JACSPT010000020.1, read as the reverse complement.
GAAGTACAATAGCCGATCGAGCGACTAATTATGCAACCTACAACAATTCATTCAGACCAGAAGTTTTAAATAAAGATATTGATCGTATCTGGCTAAAAATTCAGGAACTAGGTGTTGCAGATGCTCTTTTAAAAGTCTACGCAGATAGGCTTCATGCCACACAACAGCAAAACATCGACAACAAAGATCAGATTATTCATCAAATTATTACCGATCTACAGAACTACGTTAATGATGAAAAAACAAATAACCAAAACAAGCTGAATGATTTAAAAGGCTATGTTGATACCCAAGATAATAAACGTAATATTTATTTTGAAAATCTTATTAATAAACAAGGTTTAGCACTAGATCAATTAGAGAATTTTTACAACGATCTATTAAAAAGCCTAGCTAAAATTTCCGTAGAAAGGGGATGGGACGCTTCTTTTATTGCAGATGGCAATAAAACACAAAAAGAGATAAATGACCTATTAGCGCATGAATACTATGTCGAAAATTGGGGAGCTAAAGGTGATGGAATTACCTTTGATGCAGATGCAATTAATTTAGCAATTACTGAATTATCTAAAGCATTTAAAGCAGATGGTAAACCAAGAACTTTACTATTCAGACCTGACAGAATTTATGTAGCTCGACTCATCAAATTAAAAGCAGGCGTGAATTTAATTTGTCCTAATGGCACAGCAAAAATTCTAAGAACTCCTGCCACTCCTGAAACAACAGAAGCTACAGCTAAGTGGTGGAGAATCATAGATGTAGATGTTAATTCTTGGACTACAGAAACAGATTTAGAACATCGAGTTACTATAAAAAATCTCATCTTAGATGGTAATTACAACAATACAAATTGGACTTGGAATACTTATAACCAAGAACAGGCTTCTTGCATGATTTTGATGGGAAATCAGAATTTTCCTAATCAATGGCAAAGAAGCAAGTTTCATATTGAAAATGTTCTATTTATGAACTCTGTATCAGATGGTTTGCATGTCTGGAGAAATACTGACATTACATTTAAAGGTTTAATGGCTCTAAGGTGTTTCAGAGGGGGATTAGTTTTTACAGGTGGTAATTCGATAGTACGTGGTGATGGAATGGTTTCATTTGATGCAAGAATGGATGTGGAAATTGACTCAACAGGAATAGGAGGAACTTTTAAGTCTTATTTATACTTAATCAACTATTATCAAGATGTTGGAAGTGATGCACCGCGTTACTTTACTGGTGGATGTGATATAGGAGGTATGGGGGGCGGTGTGATGCATCTCAATAATGTAAATGTGCATAGTTCCCCCCTGAATGTCTTTTTTGCTAGGGAAGCTAATCAAAAGTTTGAAAAATTATTAATTGAAAACAGTGTTTTTCATACCACTGGTCAACCCTGGTACAACCCTACAAATGGAACAATAAGAAATACAAAAATTATTTTAAGAAATGATATTAAAGTAAATGCAAATATCCCTATATTGATGAACTATAACGGCTATAAGCAAAGTAATTTAACTGAATTTATCTTTGATAACTGTATCATCGAATCGCAAGATCCAAATTTAGAAGGAAGTACAACATCAGCTATTCGAGTCGAATCACACATGCAAGATAATCAGATGAGATTAGTTTTTAAAAATTGTGATTTATCAAAAGTGGCACATCCTACAAGTTTCTACGGAGGGGTTGGTTGTAACTTTTATATAGATGGCTGCAAGATTAATACTAAAACATTTGTCGGAGCAGCAGGAGCTTATACTTCCTCACCTGGCTATCCCGTAAGAATTACTCTTGGATATAATGAACTAGGTGAAAATGTTACAACCTATCTGTCTCCTGCCTTCGGTGATACAACAACCAATATTAATGAATTAACTTTCTTGCCAAATTGTTCACTACCTGCGAGAGCTAATCAATTTGTGTATGCAAATGGGCAAAATGGCTACCCAAATATAAAAACTGGCTATCGAAAAATCACTGGAACTACAGCACCAACATTAACGATGTCAGCTTATAAAGATGATGTATATGAATTAGAAAATAAAATTTTAGGTTATCCGTATGAATGGATTTCAATAGTTTCTAAAACCGCTTTTACTGCTAATTCAAAATGGCAGGCTATAAAATGGTTAACAGGTTCGTTTGCAACTTCGGATCTACCTGTTTTAACCAGCTTCGACATTGGTGTAGTCAACTATGACACAACCAAGAAGAAGTTTGTTAAATGGAACGGTACAGCATGGCTTGAGGATAGCCCTTTAATTAGTAGCTCTATTACTTATGATCCTCCATCATTAGCTGCTAATGCAATTCATACTACAGAGCTAACTTTAACTGGAATCCAAATGGGACAGCCTGTAATAGCCACATTTAGTCTACCTTTAAATGGTACACAATTATGGGCAGAAGTGACTGCAACAGGAAAAGTAACCGTCTATCATAAGAATATGACAGCATCAGCTACAGACTTAGCAAGTGGCACATTAACTGTTAAAGCAGTCTAAAACTATAAGAATGATAAATTATGAAATCAGGTGATATCTATCTCACCGCCTTCTTATTTACAATTGGCTTTGCTATTTACTTTGCAAAGTCAGTTGCTACCCAAGATCAAGACTCATGGAAAGTAATTGGAGCTAAAGCTATTTTAAATGGCTTTACCTCTCTAATGGCAGGAGCAGTTTTGATGTGGGCTTCAGTACCAACCCTAGCAGTCATTGGATTAGCTAGTCTGTTCGGTACGTTGGGAACAGAAGCGGTCTGCAAATACTTTAAGCATCAAATCAATAAAGACATCAAAAATATAAAAACTAATAAAGAAGAAAAATAAAAATAATGGGATACAAGCTCGGTCAAAAGAGCTTGTCTAATCTAAAGGGTGTTCATCCTGACTTGGTTAAAGTGGTCAAGAGAGCAATTGAAATAACTGAATGCGATTTTACGATCACAGAAGGACTAAGAACGAAAGAAAGACAAGCTCAATTATTAAAAGAAAAGAAAACAACAACTAGCAACAGCAGGCATCTAACAGGTCATGCAGTAGATCTAGCAGTATGGGTAGACAATACAGTCTCATGGGAATGGAAATACTACTATCAAATTGCAGATGCTATGAAAAAAGCAGCTTCAGAACTCAACGTCTCAATTGATTGGGGTGGGGATTGGAAGAAGTTTAAAGATGGACCACATTTTGAATTAACATGGTCCAAGTATCCTAAGTAAAAAAATAGCCCTTACTTTTAATTGAGTAGGGGCTTTACTATATGTACAGAATATTGTACATTAAATATTATTTAATCAATATTAACACATTAACATTATCCGTAATAATAGATAGCTTTTTGAAGCTGTCTTAGCTCAAGAGGGCTAAAGAATATGCACGTATTTACATACACAGATGCACGTAACAATCTAAAATCCGTTTTAGATACAGTTATTGAGGATGCAGATGTAGCAGTAATTACTCGTAAAGAAGGTCAACATGCTGTTGTAATGGGTCAAGATCACTACAATAGTGTAATGGAAACATTACACCTTATGTCTTCTCCAAGTAATGCAGCACATTTAGCTAAATCTATTGCAGAGTTACGAGCATCTAAGACAATCGAAAGAGAAATTTTAGATGAGCAGGACGATTAACTTTACTCTTTCAGCATGGAAGGACTACGAATATTGGCAACGGCAAGACAAGAAAACATTGAAGCGTATTAATGCTTTAATCAAAGAAAGTCTGAGAACTCCATTTGAAGGAATCGGAAAACCTGAAGCTTTATTAGGTGACTTATCAGGATTTTGGAGCAGACGTATAGATGAAAAAAATCGACTTGTTTATGAAGTAACAGATGTAGCGATAACAATAATTTCATGCCGTTATCACTACGCATAATAAAGATATCATTACTTTGATCAGTAAGGATTTACTTTTACTATTTTACAGAATTTTTTTAGTTGTGGAATTTTAAAAATATACCCATCATTATCAACTAAATGCATAAATTCATTAGGAATATACCACATAGTTCTGAGTTCTTTCTGACCAATGTAATCTCTGGTTTTTGCTAATTCAGGTGGTAGCTGTTGTAGTCTTATTTCATTGTGCCTATTGTAATTTCCATAATTAACTTTATGTGTTCCCATAAATTCAGTTTCAATTAATTTACTTATTTCATGAGTTATTAACATATAGAACATTTTAGGATTTGTTATTTGGACACAGCATTCAGCATCAAATTCCTTCATAACAGAAACTGAATTTTCATAAGAACTACAAAAAACTAGACGGTTAGGTGAAATCCTATGGTCTTCGAATTGTATGCCACTTATTCTAATAGGGGTATCAATCTCATCTAATCCCTGAAAAATTGGACTTAGTTCACTACGTAACATAGCGTCTTTAACTGGATTTCCATTATTAAAAGTGTGATCGTCGATAAATAGTCTATTAATATATTCTCCGTCTAGAGGATCATAGACTCCTTTTTTTTGCTCTTCCATATATTTGTAGCCATGTATTGTACCAATTTTAACTTCACCTTTTTCAGCTAAAAGATGCATATATTTTTTACTGCCATACTTAAACATATATTCTTCCTCGAGATTTAAAAATAAAATATAACAGCCGTAAATATAAAATCACATGCATAAAGTAGCCATTTCGCCTTTTCCTGATCTCACATGATGCAAAGCGATCTATGACCTACATTAATTAGGAATAGGTAGATGATCATTCACAGCATGAAGGAAAAGGCGCGCGATTTTTTTTAGGGTGGTAGTACCAAGTACTATACTTTTTCAATCTTAAATTGTGGATGTTTTCCAATAGCTAAACAGAAAAAAGTCCATGTTTGTTTATTAGGTGAACGTGTGCCGTTCTCGTACTTGTTCCAGATAGTAGCATCATTTAATCCTGCTATCTTTGAACATTCTCTAGCTGATAGATTAAGAGATAAACGCAAATCTTTAATAAAATCAGGATCAGGAACTTCTAATAATAGTTCTTTAGATAAGTTGTACATATTTTCAAAACTCATAGAAAAAGCTCCATATTTCAGGAGCTTGATATTAGCATTTAATTTAGTATTAGGGTACTTTGTCCCTTTAGTCTTATAGTACGTTCCATTTCTAAAACTGCTTTAGAAATAGTCTTGTAACCTATTACACCATTAGCAGAACGTAGAATAAAACCTGATTTAAGCATCACCCATACATGATATGGGTTTTCATATTTTCCCTTTGTATCTTCTTCAACAATATAAAATTCATCTGTAGAAGTACGAACAATTTTTAAAACCTTGTCTATATCAACTTTCCACATTACAGCAGCAGCTTCAGACAATACAGGTTTTGTATTTAAACGCTTAACGGCTTCAGATTTAAAGAATTGAGCATGTGCATTCATATCTATAGCTCCTATATTAAAGTCATAGACTTAAATTGTTTGCATACATCTCCTTTCACTTCTGTATAAAAGCTATTAGAGCTTTGAGAAAATAAATCTAAACTTTGATAAACAGTTTTAGAAATACGGCTAAATTTGCTATCTGCTTCTGTTTTTAAGTAGTAGTAAGTTTTACCATTTTTAACAGTTTTTAATACTTCTACAGAACAAGGTGTCAAGCTTCTAAGGGTTTGAACAGTAATCATTTATATAACTCCCCTTAGTGGTTGTTATAGATGTTTGAGCCAATAGTCACAAAGTCATTAATCTTTGCATCTTTGCCGTATTGCTCAAAATCAATGTAACCTTGTAAAGCTTCAGGAATTTCAATACAGCTAACTTCTGTCATTAGATAGTGACCGAAATCATAGTCGTTCATATCTTCACAAAAATGATTCTCTTCATGCCATTCTTGAGCAGCTTCTAGATTAGGAGCATAGCCATCTTTTACAATCAGACTGAACTGATCCAAGTCTTCTTGGAAATGACTTTCCATGATTAGCTCGATAGCTGTTTCTAGATCTTTAAAGTTTTTAACGTCCATGTATGTGTCTTCTCGCAAGCCTTCCACTTGCCAAAATTCAATTTCAGTTTCCCCGATGATGTCACATAAATCATCCATTGAACCGTACCGGGTTTGTCGGAGAGTCAATATTCTGAGAGACTACCCCGATGACAAAATTAAAATATACCCCTGAAATCAGAGAAAGAGCGGTTCAATTATTGATTGAATCTGAAAAAGATT
>NZ_JACSPT010000001.1:94620-347158 GCF_014837015.1 Acinetobacter pecorum | reverse complement strand
TAGCATCCCTTTCGAGATGTTGTCCCCCACTAATAGGCAGATTCCTAAGCATTACTCACCCGTCCGCCGCTAGGTAATGTAGCAAGCTACATTTCCCCGCTCGACTTGCATGTGTTAAGCCTGCCGCCAGCGTTCAATCTGAGCCATGATCAAACTCTTCAGTTTAAAATCAGTAGCACCTTAAAGGGTGCCAATCTTGGCTCATCAATTTTCTGACAAATATTTCTCAAATAAACTTCGAGTAATTTCTACCATCAATCAATGAAAATAATTTCGATCAATCAACCAGTAAAAATCCACACAAGTTGTTCTTCATAATCTCTTAATGATCTTCTTGCTGATTCGTCACCAGCAAGCTAGGTCGGCTATATTACTCTCTATCTCTAGAAAGTCAACCAGTCATGAACATTATTTTTAAACTTTCTTTCTAAAACTCAACTCAATCAATTTTAACTAAGTCACTGTTTTATCAGAAGTTTTAATCTTCATCACCGCCGATGGATGTGCATTCTACAGCATTTCAGAGGGGTTGCAACCCTATTTTTGAAAAAATCATCTTGTATGTATATTTTTTAATCTTTTCGTGTGTTTTCATTCATTTTTTATACAAATTTGCTTAAATGATGTCTATTCGTGAATATAACGTTTATTATTTTCATCCTAATAAGTAGTGCTACTTACCCAGAAAAGGCCTCAGGTTACTTTATGCATCGTTCTATTTACTTCTCTATATGTTTATTTTCTTTAGCCATAACCCCACAGGTTTTTGCTGAGACGACTACCGATGTGGAAAATCTAAACGACGAGCCTGCAAAAACACCGCTTAGAACGAAAATCTCGAATAAAGCACAACAATTACAGACACAATTGAAGGTCGATGCTAGAGCAGCACAGGCCGAAGAGGTTAAAGATCCTTTTCAGCCATTAAACAGAAAGATCTATCAGTTTAATGATGTCATTGACCGCACTGTGTTACGTCCTGTAGCCGTACAATATGTGGAAAAGGTTCCCCAAGATGTTCGCGGCAGCTATACCCAGTTCCGTAGTAACCTGGGTGAACCCTGGAATGTGGTCAACCAGTTGATTCAAGGTCGTCCTGCTCGCGCCGCCAAGTCTTTGGGCCGTTTCACGATTAATACCTTAACTACTTTAGGGTTGGCAGACCCAGCACGTCGTCTGGGCTTAAGTCATGAAGATGAAAAGTTTGGAATTACTTTAGGTTATTATGGGGTGCCTTCCGGCCCTTATATCATGCTGCCGTTTTTAGGTCCAAGTTCTGTCCGTGGAGTAATTGGTAGCGTTGTAGATAGTCAGGCCCGTCCACAGAAATATATTCTCGAAGATAACGACGGTCTTTACTGGAGTGATCAGTTTTGGCGTGTGGTTGATACTCGTTCGGAACTACTGGACGTTGAAGGGGTACTGACGGGTGATCGTTATGCACAGATTCGTGATATTTATTTGCAACGCACTAACTATACGATTGCAGAAAAGAAAGGCACAGAACAGGACACTCTATTCCTGGAAGATGATTTTGAAGACGAAAATTCAGATGATGTACCTTTTAGTGAGGACACTATTGAATCTTCCCCCGATGCTCCTTAAGTTTATGTTTCATGTATGATTGCTAGTGAAATCTCTTCGCTAGCCATCTTTTGCTTGTTATAGTAGCTCTTATAACCAATCCCGGGATTGAATCACTTTTTTATGTACTTCATTCAACCGACTCGTGATATTCCTTATTTAGATCAAGTACTTGATACGCTTCCGCATGTTCAGATGATCTATCTGGATGATCATGAACTTTATGACTCTACAATTATCGCGATTGCAGATGTGCATGACTATCTGCAATACAAATGGAATCTGCCTACGATTGTATTGGCCTTAGAGAATGAAGGTACCGCTTTGGCTCAAGCTTGGGAACAAGGAGCTTTAGCCGGCTGGATCTGGAATAAACTTCCTGATAATCCAGATCTGGCGCTGCAAAAAATTGACGCACAATACAAGCGTAACCAGGATAGCCGGGATCTTCCCTCTGCAGCAGAATTACAAAAAAGATTGTTACCGAATGCGATTGAACTAAACAATTATAAGGTCGAAACCTATTTTCAGCCTTCTGCCTATCTTTCAGGAGATTGGTATGATTATTGGAAAATTAGCGATAAAGAAGTCATTTTCTATTTAGCCGATGTGTCAGGACATGGAGTGACGAGCAGTTTGCTGACCTCCTGGATGGCTGCTTTTCATGGACGCTCCAAAACCCCGCGCGAGCTGATCAAGAAGCTTAACGGAATGCTGATGCAGGAGAATATTGAAAAACACATCACCATGATTGCCGGGATTCTCAATCTGGAAACCCACGTATTGAAATGGTCCAGTGCCGGACATTATCCGCCACCCATTATATTTGAACCCAATCAAGAACCTAAAATTTTTGCTACGAGCAGCTTCCCTTTAGGCCTGACTGAAGAGCTTGAGGTTGAGGAAAATGAATGGGTATTAAGCCGCAATTCCCGTTTTATTATTTGTTCAGATGGTGCACTGGAGCCTTTTGATGGCGGATTAAATGAACAATTCTCGCAATTATTACACCATTTACAACATCAGTCTTTTCAGGTACCAGAACATGTGGCCGACGATATCGCCTTTTTAAGTTTTATAAGAGTGAATTAATACTATATTTACAGACTTTATAAGCACTTAATTTGATTACTACTTTCAGCCACTTGAGTATCCCTGGACCCTATGGGATAATTTAATATCCTTCTCTGCAAATGGCATTTATATGTCAACAGGTCATGTTGAATATGCAAGTCTGAATGGAACGCATATTTTTAAGCTTATCGGCGAAGTGCGTGCCCAGTCTTGTATTAGTCTAGACAAATTACTGAACAGAATTGAACAGCAAGACAACGTAGTTGGCGCTATCGTTGATTTAACCGAAACCACTTTTATTGACAGTACTGTACTGGGTGTTCTGGCAAAGCTAGGCCTAAAGCTCAAACAAGTACATAATATTCAAGCTGTTATGCTTTCTACCAATTCTGACATTACTACTCTGGCCAACAGTATGGGACTGAGCCAAGTGTTTGTAATCCTGAATTATTGTGGCGATCCTAATGTATGCACACGCGCCCTGATGGAAGAACATATTACCCATCAGAATATGTTGAATACTGTTCTGGATGCGCATAAAACCTTGATGAAGCTGAATCAAAGTAACAAGAACATGTTTGAACCTTTAGTCAAACAGTTACAGAAAGAGCAAGATAGTTTGGATAAAGTTTCCGAACAAAAGGTATAACCATCTTCCAAGAGGACACTATGACTTTACTTTCTGTTGTACAAATGAATTCTCAAAATGAAATTAATGCCAATTTCATGGAGATTGAATCTTTAATTCAACAAAGTAAGGCCAATGGCGCTGAACTTATTGTGTTCCCTGAAAACTTTGTCTGTTTTGCCGCAGGAAAACAGCGTGAAACTGCTGCCCAGTTTGAAGCCATTCAGCAACGTCTTGAACAGCTTGCCCATCAATATGAAACCTGGATTGTGGCTGGGACCTTACCCTGTCCCTATCGCCCAGACGGCTCAGTCATTGAAGACGGTCGGGTACGTACTGTAAGTCTTTGTATTAGTCCAGAACGCACTGAAGCGCGTTATGACAAAATTCACCTGTTTGATGTACAAGTGGGTGATGCAGTTGGTGGTTATCAGGAATCCAAGTTCTTTGAGCCTGGTACAGATGTGGTAGTAGCAAAGACCCCTTTTGGCAATATCGGTTTAATGGTCTGCTATGACCTGCGCTTTCCGGAACTGGCTTTAAACCTGCGGGCCAAAGGTGCAAATCTTTTAACTGCACCTTCTGCATTTACCTATACCACCGGTGAAATGCACTGGCAGCTTTTGCTGCAAACACGTGCTATGGATGCCCAATGCTCGGTGCTTGGTGCAGCCCAGCAAGGCTGGCATGGTGAAAAACGTCAGACTTGGGGTCATGCAGCTGCCACCAACAGTCGCGGTCAGCTTCTGCAGATGATCCATGCAGAGGGTGCAGGTCTGATCACGGTAGACTTTGATTTAAACGAACAACAAAAAGTGCGTGACTCCATGCCTTTAATGCAACATCGTAAATTGCTCCAGCTCTCTTAAAAACTTTTTTATATTTGCATAAAATAACAAAATCCCTGCTTATTCTTCGAGCGAAATAGCTGAGCATGAAAGCTCCATGAAAAATAAGCAGGAATTTATCTCATGTCATTAGAAAAAGTAGTATATACCGCACATGCCAAAGCCACCGGCGGTCGCGATGGCCATGCGACCTCTGACGATCAGATTCTGGATGTACAATTGGCGGTGCCCAAAGAAATGGGCGGCCCAGGCGGTGGAACCAATCCAGAACAACTGTTCGCTGCAGGTTACTCAGCCTGCTTTTTGGGTGCCATGAAGTTTGTGGCCAATCGCGACAAGCTCAATATGACTAAAGATGCTTTTATTGAAGGTGATGTTGGTATTGGACCGATTCCTACCGGGTTTGGTATTGAAGTGACCTTAAATATTCATCTCGAAGGCATGGATCAGGAAGAAGCGCAAAAACTGGTAGACGCTGCCCATATCGTCTGTCCCTATTCAAATGCGACCCGTAATAATATTGATGTGAACTTAAACGTCATTACCTAAACTTTTTTGCTTAACTGCTATCCTGAAAAAGAGTTTCAGGATAGCCAAGCTTCAATTATAAATTTCAACTTTTAGTTGCTTCACTTTCCCTGAACATCCAGCTTCCTTTTCAAAACAACAGCAAAAACTTAAGAAATTATATATAATAATTCTTATTTGCATTTATCTGATTTATATTGATGTTCAAACCTGTTCTTTTAAGTTCTTTCTTACTGACCGTTGCTACCGCCTCTTTTGCAGATCTTCATCTCTCAGAAAAAATCCGCCCACAGGTAAATTCTCTGGTCAATACAAAGATTGAACGCTTGCCCATTCCACCTACCCCAAACAACATGAACTTACCCGAATTTGGTCAAGGAATTATCGGCTGGGGAACAGGTCCCGATGGTGCGCAAGCCCGTTTTTTCAATATCACTCAGGCAGATGTTGAAACAATGAAACAGGAAGGATTGACTTTAGAAATGAGTCAGACTTGGCAGAACTTTTATGAAAATGAAGCTTTGCGTAATCCGGGCAATCCGACTGCACCATTTCGTGCCCAGCTCATGGAAAAAATCGCCAGCCTTTGGTAAATTCCCAAAATTCCTGACGATCCTTATAATGAAAGTAATAGATTAAAAGATTAGTCCGCCGCTTCGTTGGTCACTCGCAATACTTCTTCAATCGTAGTTTTACCTGCCAATACTTTGCGTAAACCATCATCACGAATGGAGCCTGATGACTGTCGGGCATAGCTTTCTATTTCATATTCAGCCGCATTGCCGTGAATTAAACGACGCATATGATCATCGACGGACACAATTTCATAAATTGCGGTACGCCCGCTAAAGCCCATATTGCCACAGCGCTCACAGCCTTGCGGTTGAGGGAGTTTTAAATCCTGGGGATGTTCAATATGTTCAAACAGATTCTTCTCAAAAGCATCTGCTTCACGCCAGGTTGCGCAATGTGGGCATAGGGTTCTGACCAGACGCTGTGCAATCACGCCAATCAGGGAACTTGAAAGCAGAAATGGTTCAATTCCCATATCTTTAAGACGGGTCACTGCACCAATGGCAGTATTGGTATGCAAGGTGGATAAAACCAGATGCCCCGTCAATGAAGCCTGTACCGCAATTTCTGCGGTTTCCAGATCACGAATCTCGCCGACCATGACGACATCCGGGTCCTGACGCAGCATTGCTTTTAACGCACGGGCAAAAGTCATATCCACTTTGGTATTAACCTGAGTCTGACCAATCCCTTCTAACTGGTATTCAATCGGATCTTCAGCCGTAAGAATATTTTTGGAACCGTCATTCAGATCAGAAAGTGCCGCATATAAGGTGGTGGTTTTACCCGAACCCGTCGGGCCGGTCACCAGAATAATTCCATGTGGACGATGTACCAGATGGGTTAAGCGTTCATAGTCTGGTTGCATCAAACCCAAATGGGTCATATTTAACCGGCCAGCCTGCTTGTCTAATAGACGCATCACCACCCGTTCACCATAAGAAGAAGGCAAAGTGGATACACGCACATCAACTTCACGCCCCGCCAGACGCAAGGAAATACGGCCATCTTGCGGAATACGTTTTTCCGCAATATCCAGTTTGGCCATGACTTTAATCCGTGAAACCAGAAGCGGGGCCAGTTCACGACGTGGTTGGACAATTTCGCGTAACTGGCCATCGACCCGTAAACGCACCGAGAGTTTTTTCTCAAAAGATTCAATATGAATATCGGAAGCCCCGACACGAATCGCCTCGGATAATAGCGCATTGATCAGACGCACAATTGGCGCATCATCTTCCTGATCCATCAGGTCTTCTGCTTCTGGTACGGAATCGGCCAGACTGAGTAAATCCGGATGATCTTCCAGACCGGCAGCCACCTGTTGTGATTCCCCGCTATCGCCGGCAAAACTGGAACTGAGCAACTGGTTAAATTCCTGTTCGCTACACAGCTGAAAATGGGCCGGATAGCCGAGCAGACGGCGGGCTTCCTGCAATGCAAGCATGGAGGTATTGTCACGACGCAGAATAAAGGCCTGATCTCCCTCATAACGCAACAGCACTCCATGGCGCTTGGCGAAGCTATATGGGATTTGTAATTGTTTAAGTACTTGCATCGCGAATTATAATAATGATGAAAAAATTTAAATTGAGTGTACTCTAAGCATATGACAGCGTGAAGTATGTTTTCAAAGATTTAGCAAGAAAGGGTGCCAAGATTGCCGCAAGATAAAGATGAATTAATCCCGAATATAGCAAAAATGCGCTGGTGGGGAGAACAGAATTTTGAAATAAATCAATCCAAAGCCTGGCAGTTTGGCTCCTTGCTGTTTCGTCTGACCCGGGGCATTCAGGAATGGCGACTGGAATATTATCGTCCTTCCGTACAATACGATTATGAGCAGCAATGGCATCAGATTGATGATCCAAATTTTGCCTTTCCACTACCAGTGAAAATTGAACGCTACATGTTCAAATCCACACAAAATAAACTGCAACTCATGCCACGTCTTGCAGACCGTTCTGTGGTGATCAAGCCAGTCGATCCGATTTACATCCCGGCCGGACAACGCGGTACGCTTTATATCAGCACCCCCTTATGGATTGCAGGTTTTGTCGAAGGTCAGCGTGCACCCATTTTTGACTTGCCGGTGATCTTACCAAAAGACACCTGGTTTGGACCCAATCACCGTTCGGGGGAAATCTGTTATGCCACCGCAGTTGATGGCAGAACCGAACTGAAACAGTTACATCCACGGGCCTTTCGTGCAGTCACACCGATTGAATTTCACAATACCAGTAACCAGCAATTGCGCTTTGACCGGATGAATGTTCCTGTACCGGCTCTACCTTTATTTTATAGTGAAAGTACCGGCCGCTTATGGACCTCACAAATCCGGGTCTTGCATGAAAGTTCGGACCGTCCACCGCGGATTCGGGTCGAAAACCGCACGCCGCCCAATGCTGGTGAAGTGGCCTATCTGCACCCACCGCGCGATCCGGCAGGTGCGTTATTTAATATGTTTGATTCATTTTTCTAAGGGCGTCTGATGCCAAGTTCAAATATTCCGACCGAAGTCACCAACAGCCTGAAGGGAGTGTTTACCAGTATCAATACCGACCGCCTGACCGAAGTTCTGGTGGCGGTGGTGTTGTGCTTTATTGGTTTCCTGATCGCACGCTTTATTTCCAATACCTTTATCCGGACCATTGGCGTACGTTTTAATGCCCATCAGAAACTGGTCTGGCGCCGCGGGATTTTCTATTTTATCTTCCTGCTATTTGTGATGGCCAGCCTGAAAGAGGCCGGCTTTAAACTCAGTGTCTTCCTTGGCGCTGCCGGAATTCTAACGGTCGCACTGGGTTTCGCTTCACAAACCTCGGCATCCAACCTGATCAGTGGTCTATTCCTGATTGGTGAAGGTTCCTTTGAAGTGGGTGATACCATCCAGATTACCTTGATTCGTGGGCATACCATTGAAGGCGAAGTGATTTCGATTGACCTGCTCTCGGTTAAGCTTTTGACCCAAGATAATATTTATGTACGGTTGCCAAATGAACAGCTGATTCGGGCACCGGTACAGAACCTGTCAAAATTTCCGATACGGCGTATTCCAATTACTTTGGCAATCAATTTCCATGAAGATATTATCAAGGTACGCGAAGTTCTGCTGGACGTTGCCAATAAGTATCCACTGGTTCTGGCCGACCCGAAACCGGCCGTCACCGTTACTGCGTTCCGTGAATCTTCGATTGAACTGCTGTTTGCGGTGTGGTGCCAACAGGAAAACTACCTGAAAGTACGTGATGAAATGCAGGAACGGATTCGCAACGGCTTTGTCGATAACCAGATTGAAATTCCGGTGCCAAAAATGGGCTTTGTCGATCCTCCACTTTCCCGTCCTCTAGAAAATGAAGAAATTGATCAATACGCCAATGACAAGACATTGAAAAGAGAGCCTAGTCTAAAATAATCCTTAGATTCCCTCTCCTTTTTTAAAAGAGAGGGTTAGGGAGAGGATTCAATGCTCCTTCTCCGGCATCGGCGCAATATACGCAATCAGCAGCATCACCCCGCCCGCCAGCAAGAAGGAAATCACCCGGGTCAGGGTGCCAATATGTGACAGGTCAAATATTACGAGCTTTAAAGTCACAATCACCAGAATACTGCCGCCTAAAATCCACATCGGTTTCAGTTTTTTGAGTGTCGCCGTCCACATGGTAATCCAGGCCAGTAATACCCAGAGTATGGTCAGACTCAGCTGAACTGTTGCATTATTCCATAATGCCAGCTCATTAAACGGTGTCTGCAGATACATATGTAAAGCTCTTAAAACTATATAACTGGAAAGCCATAACAGGCTTAGTACCATTAAAACTGCAATCATGCCTTTATCACGTCCCACCTTGATTTGCT
Source organism: Acinetobacter pecorum (assembly GCF_014837015.1). Lineage (GTDB taxonomy): Bacteria > Pseudomonadota > Gammaproteobacteria > Pseudomonadales > Moraxellaceae > Acinetobacter > Acinetobacter pecorum. Next base: position 338,065 of record NZ_JACSPT010000001.1, on the reverse strand, counting down.
GTAACAGCATCCAGATAAAACTGGCAAACATGGCAATACTGATCAGGTCAAAAGGATTGAGAATCGGCAGCCAGTAATATTGAAAAGCTTGCTGGCTAAACAGCTGTGAACAAACCAGCCAAGTTGCCATCAGCAATAAACAGCTCTTGGTTTGCCAAAGCTGCTGCCAGCCTGACTGCACATCCTGCCGATAGCACCACAGGCAGAATAATAAAGGTAAAATCACCATGCTCAGATAAGGCATGTTCGGGATCAGGCATAAACTTGCCAGAGCCAGGCTGCTAAAAACACCAAAGCTCATCCATTCCTTGGAGAGCTGCAAGCCAGCCAGCGGTCTAAGCCACAGAATGGCCAATAATATCGCTGAAAGTGCAGAAACCCCACGTTCCAGATCACCATTCCAGACAATCACCGCATTTTGACTACGATCCAAGGTCAGAATTGCCGCAATGACCAGCAAGGGTGAGATGCCGCTCCACTTCGGCAGTAACCAGGACCATTCCTGATTTTTGCGCAGGATCATTTCATTGAACAGTACATAACCCAGTGTGATGATAAATAAACTCAGCACATAGGCATGCTGACTCGGGAATTCATCTTCCAGCAAGGCAAATAGCATCAGACTGGCCGCGACATTCACGCTGCTTAAAAAACTGACACTCAGACTATCCATCTGCTGCTGGTACTGCTTTTTAAGCTGGCTGATGACCACGACTGCCACATAGCACAGACTCAAAATCCAGAAAATGATTCGCGGTGTTGGATTAATCTCGACCAGATAATACAGACTGCTGAATCCGGCCATCAGTAATAAGCCCATGCTCAGATAGTGTGCTACCCGGACATTTTTTTCCAAGGCCCATAAATAAATCAGCACACCTTCAACTGCCCAGCCAATCACACTCCATTGTTCTGTCAATAAGATCGGTGGCACCAAGGCCAGGAAAATCAGCATCAGGCTCAGATAGCTCTGCGAAATGAGCTGGATAGTTTTTTTACGGCGCAACAGTGTCCAGCAAGCGGCAAAGACCAGTGCAAAGAACAGGCTTAATCCAGCTTGCCAGAGTTTTTGATTGGGCTGATTAAAATGAATCAGATACAGAAAAATATAAGCAGTAATAGGAGCAGCAAAAATCAGCGCTAAGTCCAATACCGGTTTTAACTGAAAACGTGAGAGATCCTGTCGTGCCAGCAACTGGCTAAAGCGGTAACCTAGCCAGATAAACAGTGCAGTATGTGCCAGAATCAGCGCAGTCATGGCATAACGCTCATATGTATAACCATGAATCAGGCTATATATCCCGCCAACGACCACAGTCACTAAAAAGGCAATTTGATTGAGAATCTTCCACGGCCGGAAACTGCTCAGCACTGCTACCCCGATATTGATCAGAAGATAATAGCTGATCAGCTCAACAGCAGAAGCATCGCGGGTCGGCAAGGTAAACGGCGCCAGATAAGCAATCAGCAAAGCCATCAAGGCCAGTTCGATGCTTTCCTGTTTCAGACTTAAATACAGGGTAATAACCAGAATGATAAGGAATAGCAAAGTCGCCAACGGTAACGTGGGAATCACCAGATTGTAATAGGCAAAAAATAAGGTCAGGAACAGACTGCCCAAACCCAGTCCTTCCAGTGCCAGAGCAAAACTCCGATTTTTCTGCATCAGGCGATAACCCAGACCTGTTACACAGCCACTTGCCAGTGCAACCAGGCCCAATTTTGCAGCCAGACTGAGTTGCCAGTGCTCGGTGGCAAAACGCAGCAGCAAAATAATCCCAATCACCAAAATACTAATCGCGACTTTTAAGACTGGATTTCCCTGGAAAAGCCAGCGCTGCAGTTGATCTACCAGATGAGGAGAGTCATTTACCTCTTGGGCAGGCTCAGTTTTCACGAATGGAACAGAATCGGATCGATCCGGTGAGCGCTGTAAGGGATCGGCAGAATGTGATTGCGATTGCAGCTGTATCAAACGCCCTTCCAGACGTTGCAGCCACCTGAGCAAAAAGAATACCCAGGCCGTAATCCCGATGCCCATCAGCCAATCCAGTTCAGCCAGTCCACCAACAATGGCAGTAATTGAGGAAATATATAAAGGAACTTTAGAGTTATGCTCCAAGGACATCTGCTGCTGTCCGGCCAATTGATTCATCGATGCTTCTACCGCAGTGACATATTGCATCACGCTAAAGATAAACCCCAAACCACACAGATAAGTCACAATCTGATAACCCAGATACCAAGCGCTGATCCCGGCAATCAGCAGGGTAATCAGCCAGATCATGCGCAACTCATTCCGTCCTGCAGCCATTCTTATATTTCTCTTTCCTGAATCGCTCCATCATACAACAGCTTGTGCTGCTTATTTCATCTTCGGCCGATATTCGCTAAGCTGTAAACTCAGACTCGTCTCAGCGAGCGCGGTAAAAATCACGTACAATAGCGCTGTATTTTGAATAAGGAATTGATTACATGCCACCATTTGTCTTGGTCGATGGCTCTTACTTTTTATTTCGTGCCTTTCACGCACTGCCACCATTAACCACGTCAACCGGTTTACATACCAATGCAATTCGTGGTGCGATTTCTGCTATTCAAAAACTGATGCGCCGGACCCAACCGACCCATATGGCGGTAATTTTCGATACCCCAGAACCGACCTTCCGGCATGAGCTTTCACCGATTTATAAAGGCGACCGTCCCAGCATGCCAACGGAATTATCCGAACAGATTCCTTATCTGCATGCCTTGATCCGCGCTTTGGGCATTCCCCTGCATACCTTGCCGGGTGCCGAAGCCGATGACATTATCGGGACACTGGCCAAACGTGCCGAGGCGATGGGACATCAGGTGCTGATCTCTACCGGCGATAAAGATATGGCGCAACTGGTGACCGAAAAAGTTACCCTGGAAGACAGCTTTAAAGAAAAACCGCTGGATGTCGACGGCGTGTTTGAAAAGTTTGGCGTCTGGCCGAATCAGATTATTGACTATCTGACCCTGATGGGCGATGCATCGGATGGCATCATGGGCGTGCCGGGTGTGGGTGCCAAAACTGCTGCAAAACTGCTCACTGAATATGGCTCGATTGGTGGCATTTTAGAAAATGTCGACAAGATCAAAGGCAAAGTCGGTCAAAATATTAAAGAACATGTCGATGGCATTGCACTGGACCATCAACTGGCCAGTATTGTCATCGATCTGGATCTTAACTTTGGTTATGACGATTTAAAACTGGGTGAGCCGAATGTCGAGACCTTACGTCATTTATACACCGAGCTGGAATTCCGTAACCAACTGCAGTCCTTAGATCACCCGAACAACCCGAATAATTCAAACTACAAGCAGGCGGCAAAATCTATTAACGCCAAAGCGGTTACAGTACCAGAACCTCTGGAAGACCGTGCGTCTGTGACCAGCAGTGATGACCAGTTAGGACAAGCCACCTATCACACGGTATTAAGCCAACAAGATTGGGACACACTGTTTGGGCGCTTAAGTACCGAAAAACGTTTTGCCTTTGATACCGAAACCACCAGTCTGGATTATCGTATTGCACAGATTGTCGGTTTCTCGGTCGCCTTCGATGCGCAGGATGCTTATTATGTTCCCTTGGCACATGATTATGAAGGCGCACCGGAGCAGCTGAATCGTGAAGTAATTCTGGCGCAGATCAAACCAATTCTGGAAGATGAGTCTGTAAAAAAAATTGGTCATCATCTGAAATATGATGCACATGTATTGGAAAATCATGGCATTCATCTGGCAGGCTGGTATTTCGATACCATGCTGGCTTCCTATGTCCTGAATTCCGTCGCGACTCGTCATGGCATGGATGATGTAGCCCGTCTGTATTTGAGTCATCTGACCACGACTTATGAACAGGTGGCCGGTAAAGGCGCCAAACAGAAGACCTTCAACCAGATTCCACTTGAAACTGCAGCGCATTATGCTGCAGAAGATGCTCATGTTACCTATCGTCTTTATGAAGTCTTGAGCAGCAAATTACAGGCACATCCTGAACTGGTGAATATTCTGCACAATATTGAAGTTCCAGTCGCACGTGTACTGACGCAAATGGAAGAAAACGGCATCGAACTGGATCTGGCTTTTCTGGATCAGCTTGGGGGCGAATTTTCCAACACCATGCAAAATCTGGAAAACCAGATTATGGAAATTGCCGGTGAAAGCTTTAATGTCAGCTCACCTAAACAGGTCGGTGAAGTTCTGTTTGAAAAGTTGGGCCTAAAAGGCGGTAAAAAAACCACCACTGGACAATACAGTACCAGTGAAAGTGTACTGGAAAAAATTGAACATCCGATTGCCCAGCTGATTCTGGAATATCGTGGTTTGTCCAAGCTGAAAAGCACCTATACCGATGGCTTATGCAAACAGGCCAATCCTGATACCCACCGTGTGCATACCAGTTATCATCAGGCATTAACTGCAACTGGCCGTTTATCATCGACTGATCCAAACCTGCAGAACATTCCGATTCGTGCCGAAATTGGCCGTCAAATCCGCAAGGCATTTGTGGCACCGGAAGGCCGTGTTTTGCTGGCAGCCGATTACTCACAAATTGAATTGCGTCTCATGGCACATTTATCTCAAGATGAAGCCCTGCTGGATGCATTTATTCATGGTCAGGATGTACACCGCCGTACCGCAGCGGAAGTTTTGGGCATTCCTTTGGAAGAAGTGACCAATGACCAGCGTCGTCAGGCCAAGGCCGTCAACTTCGGCCTACTTTACGGTATGTCCGAGTTTGGTCTGATCCGACAGTTAGGTTTTACCCGTCAGGAATCACAGGATTATATCAAGCAGTATTTCCACCGTTATCCGGGCATTTATGAGTATATGCAACGTACCCGTCAGGTCGCATTAGAACAAGGTTTTGTTGAAACCCTGCTCGGACGCCGTTTATATACCCCAGATATCGATGCCCGTAATATGATGGTGCGTAAAGCGGCAGAACGTGCCGCAATTAATGCCCCGCTACAAGGTTCGGCTGCAGATATCATTAAAATGGCGATGATTGAAGTCGACAAGATGTTGCCAAAAGATCAGGCCAAAATGCTGCTACAAGTGCACGATGAACTGGTGTTTGAAGTCGATGAAGCAATTGCCGATGAACTGGCACCTAAACTGGCTGAAGTGATGCAATCGGTATTGCAGATTTCTGTACCGTTGGTGGTAGAAGTCGGTAAAGGTAAAAACTGGGATGAGGCGCATTAAAGGGTTTCCTCACCCTAAGCCCTTTTCCCTCTGGGAGATAGTGTGAAAACCAATATTATTTTAAAGGTATCCCATCTTCTTCTTGTACTGCGATTAAAACTTGTTCACGGTTTGGGAAGTTTAACAAATCCCTCCCAACCTCCCTTTTCTAATGGGAGGAGCAAATAAAAAAGGACGCTGAAGCGTCCTTTTCTTTTCATTCAGATTAAAAACCAGTTAACAATACAATTGCCACCTGGTTCATGATCATTTCAATCACAATCAAGGCCAGAATCGCCAGGATTGGAGACAGGTCAATCATGCCCATATTCGGCATAATCCGGCGGAAAGGTGCCAGTAATGGCTCGGCAAGTTCCTGAACTACTTCAATATAAGGTGAACGGGATTGGGTAAACATCACCACCCAGCTTAAAATAATGGTAGCGAAAATCAAATAACGACAGAAACGGATCAAATCCTGCATCATGGTGACAAAAGTCAGAATGAGCAAATGCACAGGACCATTCGGCATGCCACCCGACAGATACATCATGCCGAAAATTTTCAGCAAATACAGCACCACTAAAAGTGCCAATGCCGCAGTATTAACTCGCCCTTTGCCCATCGTCGGGAAAATACGCCCGAATACATCTACAATTTTGGTTGCTTTGACGGTAGACAGAACGACGGGATTGTAAGGACTTACCGCAGCCAATTGCATTAAAAAGCGGAAGAATACGAGCAAAATCGCGACGTTAATGATAATGCCAAAAATTAGCGCAGAATTTGCACCCATACTTGAACTTTCCTAAAAATTAAACTGAAGATTTGCTGCTTTCACTGAGCTCTTGAGCCAGTTCCTGACTGCGTTTTTGCGCAGCAGCAAGTGCTGCCTGAATATTCTGAGAAATTTGCGCACGGTCGAACACTTCTAGTGCTGCCTGAGTCGTTCCATTTGGAGAGGTGACGTTTTTACGTAGCTCAGCCGGTGTATTTGAACTGGTGATGGCCATTTGTGCCGCCCCCAAAGCCGTTTGCAAAGTGAGTGCTGTGGCTACTTTTTCATCCAGACCTAAATTCTTGCCAGCACGAATCATACTTTCCATCATATAGAAAAAATAAGCAGGTCCCGAACCAGATACTGCAGTGACCGCATCAATCTGAGCTTCAGAGTCTACCCAAATTGTCAGGCCGGTAGAAGCTAAAACCTGACTCGCCAGCTCACGATCTTCTGCCTTTACTTCATCTTTAGCAAATAGGCCATGTGCACCGGTTTGTACGAGTGCTGGTGTATTTGGCATGACACGAACAATACGGTCAGTCCCCAATAGTGCAGACAATGTAGCAATCTCGGCACCCGCAACGATCGAAATAACCAGCTTGCCGTCCAGCAAACCCTGTAATGGTTTCAATACCTCAGCTAATACCTGTGGTTTGACTGCAAACACGACAATATCCGCATTTTTGATGGCAGCACGATTATCATCGGTGACATTCACTTCTTTTTCTGCAAGCAGTGAACGTACTTTCTCGACCGGATCAGAAACTGTAATACGTGTTGGTGGCAATCCCCGTGAAATCAGCCCACCAATCAAGGCTTGAGCCATATTACCGCCACCAATAAAGCCAATATTACAATTTAAAGCTGCACTCATGTTTAATGCTCGTCGTTGAATTCTAAAGTTGAAGAAACCGAAATGGGTAGCCACCCCCCTGCTTCACAATATGCAGATTGAGCTAACCAAAATCCTTTAGGTGTAAACACGCCTAGCATAACATTATCTGTGCTTAATATTTGAATAGTATGCCGAGTCCATGGAAATATTTGCGCTTCCTGAATGGCTTTCTTCAGAGGCCAGTGTCCAATCCGGCCATGCAGATGAATTTTCTCCCCACCTTTGCGTGTGCGCAAATATAAGCGTTGACCGAATAAGGCGGCAGATAATCCGAAAGTAGCTGTTTGAATCTTAAATTGTCCTGAAGGCAGCTGAACCTGATCCTGTTCACGTAAAATAATCTGCTGCTCAGCTAGCTTCGGTTGCTGATCCGCCCGATAGACCTCAGCTTTTAAACGATGCAAATGTTGCTGATAACGCACATAATAAAAGCCTTGCCAATGTAAAGCTGCCTGCGCATCCAGTTTTGCCGCAATTACTTCATTCTGTACTCGCTCAACCATTTCTAGAGAAGGACGATATTGCCCTTCTCCTTTCATCCAGACAGAAAGTAGTTGGCGCTGCCGGGCTTTAGATAGGTTTAAAAATGCAGATAAATTCAGACTTTCGGCATTGCCACAGCATTTTAAATCCTGCTCCAGCACTTCCTGCAGAATATGCTGTGCATCCTGCATCAGCTCGCTGGTACGTACCAGGGCAGACTGCATTTTAGGATAACGTTCACTTAACATCGGCCAAAGAGTTTGACGGGCCCAAGCCCGGTCATAATGTATGTCCTGATTGGTCGGGTCTTCGATATTCTGAACATTCAGACCCGATGCCCATTGGCAAATCTGCTCACGGGAAACATCCAGCAATGGCCGCCAAATCGTGAGATTTTCACGTATATCCAGCTGTTTCATTGCAGCCAGACCATCTATACCGGCACCCGATAATAGACGCAGCATCAAGGTTTCCGCCTGATCCTGCTGATGATGTCCGAGCACCAGAATTTCATCTTGCTGTAAATGTTGTAGATAGGCCTGATAACGTGAATTACGCGCTTGCTGTTCCAAGTTACCTAGAGCCACATGAACGGGCTGGAGGATGCAGGGAATATCCAGTTGCTGACACTGCTGCTGGACAAAAGTGCCCCATGCCCTGCTGATACTTTGCAGCTGATGATCCACATAGATTGCCCGAATTTTTCCCGGGCATAAAAAAAACATCAGATGCAGAAGCAGCATAGAATCTACGCCGCCACTGCATCCGATGAGAAATTTTGTTCCTGCAGGAAACTCCTGCAGCTGCTTTAAGATGCCAGACCTAAATTGTCGCTGCCAAACTTCATTAAACGCTGGTAACGTGCTTCGCATCGTGCTTGTGGTTCCATAGCTTGCAGTTCATTTAAGGCTTCTTTCAGTACCGCTTTCAAGCTGTTCATGACCTGATCCGGATTTAAATGAGCACCTTCACCCTCATCCACCACATATTCTACAATACCCATCTTCTGCAGTTTTTCTGCAGTCAAGGCTAAGGCTTCACTGGCCTGTTCCGCTTTTTCTGCAGTCTTCCATAGAATGGAGGCACAACCTTCCGGTGAAATTACCGAATAGATACTATGAGAGAGCATTACCACACGGTCAGCTACGCCAATACCGAGTGCACCACCTGAACCTCCTTCACCCAGGACAGTCGCAATTACAGGTACTTTCAGGTTAGACAGTTGCGCTAGACTGGTTGCAATGGCTTCAGCCTGACCACGTTCTTCTGCACCTACACCCGGGTAAGCACCCATGGTATCAATAAAGGTGAAAACAGGCAGATTAAAACGTTCTGCCATATCCAGCAGACGTTGTGCTTTACGGTAACCTTCCGGATTACTCATGCCGAAATTATGCTGTAATTTTTCACGGGTACTACGGCCACGGTGCTGACCTACGATCATCACTGGCTGTCCATCGAAACGAGCCAGGCCACCGATCATTGCACCATCATCACCATAGAGACGGTCACCATGTAAAGCATCAAATTCAGTGAATATTTCACCAACATAGTCCAGAAATTGTGGACGTTCCGGATGACGAGCAATCTGTACTGTCGTCCATGCTTTTGATGGGGTAGCTTTATTTTTCATAGGTCAACCGTTTTCATCCCTATAAAGGTATTAATTAACAAATTGTTCAGATAGAACCGAGAGCTCAATCTCCCAATTTTTAAACTGCAACTGTTCATCATGCAGTTCAGCAATCAATAATGGCCATTGTTTGGCATCACCCGAAATACTGAGCTGCCATTGTTGCGCATTCTTGACCTTGAGTTCAATGGCAGGAAGCATCTCATCGCTACGGCTGTGATTGACCAAAACCGCCAGACGGAGCAGTAAACACAGCTGTAAAAGTTTAGTTCCACCCACTTTCATCACATCATGCTTGGCATCAGTGCGCAATTTACGCCGATGATGCGCGACCAAATGTGACAAATGATTCTGATCAACCTGTGAAAAACCGGCAATGTCAGAATGCTGCAATAAATAGGCACCATGACGATGATAACCACTATGACTAATCGCCAGACCGATTTCATGGAGATACGCGGCTCGACGGAGTAGGTCACTATCATCACTATTCAGACCAAGATCAGCCGCGACATCATCAAACAGTTTTTGCGCCGTTTGTACCACACGTTCTGCCTGCTTGGCATCGGCATTATAACGACCAATCAGGGCATGGACTGAACGATCACGGATATCTTCATGTTTGAAACGGCCTAACAGGTCATACATGACACCTTCACGTAATGCCCCATCAGAATAAGTCAGATACTCAATATCCAGCACATCAAAGACCGCATATAAAATGGCAATTCCTGCCGGCAAAACTGCACGGCGATCCTCTTTCAGACCTTCGAATTCCATATCCGAGACATATTTATATTTGAGCAGCTTATCTTTAAGCTTTTCCAGGCCTTCTCGCGTCAGCTGTTCGCGATCATTGCTCCATCCCATATTAATACAGATTTGGCGGCAGGCTTTAATTGTACCACTCGATCCGACGACAGCATCCCAACCGGCAGATTTATAGGTATTGGCAATTCCAGAAATTTCTTTACGTGCCGCAGTGACTGCTTTGTCAAAAGCTTTGGCACTGATTTCCCCATCCTGAAAATAGGCCTTAGTAAAGGCTACGCAGCCCATCTGTACTGATTCAGTATAAATAGGCTCGAACTCTTCACCGATAATCAGCTCAGTCGAACCACCGCCGATGTCAACCACCAGACGACGGCCGCTATTGGCCATGGTATGCGATACCCCCAGATAAATCAGGCGGGCTTCCTCACGGCCGGCAATAATTTCGATCGGTTTCGGCAAAATTTCTGCGGCTTTCTGGATAAACTCATGGCCATTTTTGGCTTGCCTTAGAGCATTTGTTGCCACGATCCGCAAGCGGTTCGGCTGAACCGCACCTAAACGCCCGACAAAACGGGCCAGACAGGCCAAACCGCGTTGCTGTGCGGCTTCCGTTAAATTTTTATTTTCGTCTAGTCCTGCGGCAAGCTGAACTTTTTCTGACATTGATGCCACTTTCTTCACTTCGCCATGATCCACCCGAGCGATGGCCAAATGAAAGCTATTTGATCCCATATCGATGGCGGCAAGTAATTCTTCATCAATCAAAAAGTCAGACATTCCAGAAATAAACCTTTAACGAATTGTGCTTAGAGTAATTCACATGCATGCAATTTAAAAGCCATTTGTAACGACATTTTTATGCCTTATTCTTTTTATGCATCGGGAATAATAGTGAGACACGATCATCACTATCGTGATCATCCATTAGACAAAATAACATTAAGCATTGAAAATTTACAGATTCCCCTACATTGTTAAAGATGGCTATGTAATACTAATAATTAGTTATCTTTAAAATATTAATCTGGAGCACATTCCATGTCTGGCAACATCGTAAACACTACTGACGAAAACTTCGAAGCAGACGTTCTTCAATCAGACGTTCCTGTACTGGTCGACTTCTGGGCAGGTTGGTGTGCACCATGTAAAGCAATTGCACCTGTACTAGAAGTACTTGCTGATGAATATCAAGGCAAGGTTAAAATCGTGAAAGTTGACGTAACTTCTTGCGAACAAACTGCTGTAAATTTCAACATTCGTAACATCCCGGCTTTGCTGATGTTCAAAAATGGTGAAGTTGTTGCGACTCAAGTCGGTGCTGCACCAAAATCTAAACTGACTGCATTTATTGATGACAATATCTAAGCAGATCATTTTTTAGTAAAAAAATACGCGACTTATGCTCGCGTATTTTTTTCGGCTATAAATTGACAAAGTCAGCATTTTCTCTTATATTTGCTACTCAAGAGATAAAGGATCCTAAATCCTGCCAATTTCTTACAAGACACATTACATAAGATGCCGCTCGGCAATAGAAATTGTTTTTCACATTTTTCTTTGAAACACTCAAACAGATCTCTGAATTGTTCTTTTTCAAATTCAATGGCTTTCGTTTGAATGCTTGTATGCGGCCGAATGTTACTCCCTTTCCAACCTGTACCTCAGAACTTTGATTCTATCTGACCACCTATGAATTTAACCGAACTCAAGAAAAAACCGATTGGCGAACTCATCAAGATTGCCGAGTTTATGGGCCTTGAAGGTATGGCCCGTAACCGTAAGCAAGACATTATTTTTGCCATCTTAAAACGTCATGCAATGAATGGCGAAGAGATTTTTGGTGATGGCGTTCTAGAAATTTTGTCAGATGGTTTTGGCTTTTTACGCTCAGCCGCAGGTTCTTATTTAGCAGGCCCTGACGATATCTATGTCAGCCCTTCTCAAATTCGTCGTTTTAACCTACGCACTGGCGACACCATTACCGGCACCATTCGTCCACCAAAAGAAGGCGAACGTTATTTTGCCTTACTTAAAGTCAACCAGATTAACTACGACACTCCTGAAAACTCACGTAACAAGATTCTGTTTGAAAACCTTACGCCATTATTCCCGACTGAACAGTTGGTGATGGAATTAGGCAATGGTACCACTGAAGATTTAACCACGCGTGTGATCGACTTAGTCGCACCGATTGGTAAAGGCCAACGTTCAATTATTGTGGCTCCGCCGAAAGCCGGTAAAACCATGCTGCTGCAAAGCATTGCTCAATCGATCGTTCGCAATAATCCTGAAGTCATCCTGATCGTTCTGTTAATTGATGAACGTCCAGAAGAAGTAACCGAAATGGAACGTACGGTTCGCGGTGAAGTCGTGGCTTCTACCTTTGATGAATCACCTGCGCGCCATGTTCAGGTTGCAGAAATGGTCATTGAAAAAGCGAAACGTCTAGTTGAGCATAAAAAAGATGTGGTGATTCTGCTTGACTCAATTACCCGTCTGGCACGTGCCTATAATACCGTGATCCCTTCATCAGGTAAGGTATTAACCGGTGGTGTGGATGCACATGCCCTAGAACGTCCCAAACGTTTCTTTGGTGCGGCACGTAATATTGAAGAAGGTGGCTCTCTAACCATCATTTCTACTGCCCTGATTGAAACTGGTAGTAAAATGGATGAAGTGATCTACGAAGAATTCAAAGGTACAGGTAACCAGGAAATTACCCTTGATCGCCGTATTGCTGAAAAACGCGTCTTCCCTGCAATGAACATCAAGAAATCTGGTACTCGTCGTGAAGAGCGCCTGATGTCAGAAGATAATCTTCGTAAGGTCTGGATTCTGCGTAAGCTGCTGCATACGCAAGATGAATTGGCGGCAATGGAATTCTTGCTGGACCGTATGAAAGAAACCAAAACCAATGATGATTTCTTTGATCAGATGAAACGTAAAGCTTCAAATTAAAATTTCAAATGAAAGGTCACCTAAGCGGTGGCCTTTTTTAAGTTGACATGAATTACACAATGAAACAATCGAGCTCTATTTATGTAAACTTATTTTTAAGTTTTTGATTAATAAAATAATCAGATTAAAAATTGTATAACTTTTAAAAACTTACCAAGCCTTTCTCCAATCTAAATGTTTCATTCCATTGTTATTTTCTGTTAAAAACTTCTTACTTTTTAGCATATTTCAGTACTTTTTTAAGCCTTGCTAGTAGCATTTAAAAAGGCGCAGTGATAGCATATTTGCAGACCAGTTAGACTGCTCCTGCATTGTTAGTACCTAACATAATTAGGAATAATAAAAGCACTTAACAGACTAACTTAGGTTTTTTTTAATCTCAATTTTTAGAGAGTGATGCCATGTTATTCAAAAAAATCGCTATTGCTGCTGCAGTTGCTACTACTTTAGCTTTCGTTGGTTGTGCTAAAAAAGCTGACGACGCTGCTGCTGACGCTAACCAAGCTGCATCTGAAGCTGTAGAAGCTGCATCTGAAGCTGAAGCTGCTGCTGACGCTGCTGCTGTAGAATCTACTTCTGAAGTTGCTGCTTCTGAAACTGCTGCTGTTGCTGAAGCTGACGCTGCTGCTGCTGTTGCTGTTGACGCTGCTGCTGACGCTACTGCTGCTTCTGAAGCTGCTGCTCAATAATCTTTTAGATTATTCAGTATAAAAAAAGAGAGCCTTGGGCTCTCTTTTTTTATTTTAAATACTGAAATTTAAAAAATAGCAGAATTTAAAAAAAGCAGATCAGTTGATCTGCTCATTTCCCACACGTTGACGAAACTTCTGTCCCGCACGGAAGGTCACTACACGGCGTGCAGAAATCGGAATCTCTTCACCCGTTTTCGGGTTACGGCCTGGACGTTGACGCTTGTCACGCAACTCAAAATTACCAAAACCCGAAAGTTTTACTTGCTCGCCTGAGATTAGCGCCTGGCTAATCTCATCGAAGAACAACTCAACCATTTGTTTTGCTTCACGACGGTTTAAACTCGTGAGCTCACTTAAATGATCAGCCATTTCTGCTTTAGTTAGTGCTGTCATGAAGCCCTCAATGTCGCTTGGTAAGTGTTTTCTAACACTTGAAGGATATTATCCATACCTGATTTAATTTCAGCATCTTCCAGTGTACGGCTTGGATGCTGCCAGAGAAGTGCAAATGCCAGTGAGCGTTTCCCTTCTTCTACTCCTTGTCCAGTGTACACATCGAACAACCAAGTTGAGTCTAAAAGCTCTCCGCCTGTTTTTTCGATAAGTCCCTGAATTTCGCTAACATTAATCTTATCATTAATTAAAAGAGCAATATCACGTCGAACCGATGGAAAACGTGATAATTCTGTAAAATTAGATACATAAGTTTGCAAAACAGCCGCTTGATCCAATTCTGCTACCCATGTGGTTGCCAGATCAAGCTCGTCTTCAAGTGAGGGATGTAAACGACCCAAGTAACCAATTGATTGACCATTCACGAGAATCTCTGCGGATTGTCCTGGATGCAACCAGCTACGCTCTGAACGTATATATTCCACTTTGACACGACCAGCAGCCAGAATTTCCTCTATATCGCCCTTAAAGTCAAAGAAGTCCATTGGCTGTGCCTTGCCATGCCAAGACTCAGGGGTACGTGCACCCGTTGCAATCAGGGCAAAGGTTGGAATCTGTTTTAAATCATGAATACTGTTCGCTTCTTGATAGTCAAAACGCAGACCTAGCTCGAAGAAACGTACCCGACTTTGCTGACGATTGATATTGTATTGAACACAAGGAATCAGGCTAGAGAGCAAGGTTGAACGCATTACCGCTAAATCACTTGAAATTGGATTCGCTAATGCTAAAGGTTTCACATGAGAATTAAGTTGCTTTTCAAGTTTTAGGTCTGCAAAACTAAAACTGATTGCCTCTTGGTAACCCAAAGTTACCGCGGTTTGACGAAGTTGGCCCAATTCGAATTGATCTTGATATTTGGCCAGCTTCACATCAATCACAGGCAAACTGATTTGAATATTGTCATAACCATGAATACGAGCCACTTCTTCAATCAAGTCTTGGTAAATCACCATATCATAACGATGTGATGGCGGCACTACAGACCACTCACCTTCTGCTTTTACTGTGACTTCACACCCTAAACGGGTTAAAGCATCAGTAATGAACGCTGAGTCAACACTATAACCTAGCAGTTGATCCACTTGGGCTTGATTCAACTCAATTGCATCGCGTGTTGGCAATAGGGCTGCATTTTCTGCAACCGTAATTGGCCCGAACTCACCGCCGGCAAGTTCCGCAATCAATTGTGATGCGCGGTGCATAGCGATCAATGGCAATTCAAAATCGACACCACGTTCATAACGCTGAGAAGCATCGGTATGCAAGCCAAAGCTACGTGCACGACCGGCAATATGCAGTGGCGCGAAGAATGCAGATTCTAGGAAAATTTCAGTGGTTGCATCGCTGACTGCTGAAGACAAGCCGCCCATAATACCGGCAATGGCCAATGCTTTTTCATCATCTGCAATCACCATCACTTTTTCGTTAAGTTCAACTTCTTGTTCATTGAGCAAAACTAACTTTTCAGCTTCCGTCGCTTGACGTACATGTACCGCACCTTTCACTTTACCGCCATCAAATGCGTGTAGCGGTTGACCCAGCTCCATCAGCACATAGTTGGTAATATCGACCAGAATGCTGTGCTGACGGATACCTGAACGCGCCAATGCACGCTCCATCCATTCAGGGGTTGGCGCTTTGGTATTTACGTTCTTGATCACACGACCCAAGTAGCGTGGGCAGCCTTCAGTCGACACAACGACTTTCTTTTCGTCGCTAATAGTCGCAGCTACTTCTTTAATTTCAGGGGCAGTCACTGGCAATTGGTTGATCACCCCAATTTCACGTGCGATCCCGCGAATACTGAAGCAGTCCCCACGGTTCGGCGTAATGCTGATGTCAATCACGTTGTCATCAAGATCCAGATATTCACGGATATTGACGCCAACCGGTGCATCTGCAGGCAGCTCTAAAAGACCATCGATTTTATCTTCCAGATCGATTTCTGAAGCGCCGCACAGCATACCTTGTGACTCGATACCACGTAGCTTGCCTTTCTTGATTTTGAAATCGCCTGGAAGTACTGCACCAATGGTCGCAACTGGCGCTTTCATGCCGGCACGTACGTTTGGCGCACCACATACAATTTGCAGTGGCTCACCTGAACCGATATTGACAGTAGTCACACGTAAACGGTCAGCATCTGGATGCTGTTCTACTGTCAGGACTTCACCAACCACTACACCAGTAAATGCTTTTGCTGCAGGTGCAAGCTCATCCACTTCCAGACCCAACATGGTCAATTGATCAGAAAGTTTTTCGCTATCGATGGCTGGGTTGACCCATGTGCGTAGCCAATTTTCGCTAATTTTCATTGATATAAAACCTGTAATTCAAATCTCTAGAATCCCCTCTAACTCCCACTTTCTTCCAAAGAGGGAGAGCCCTATGTCATATCTAGACACCCGTCTCCTTTTAGGAGAGGTTAGGGAGAGGTATAAATTTGTTTTTAAGCAAACTGGCGTAAGAAACGCACATCGTTTTGGAAGAACATACGTAAGTCATTCACGCCATAACGCAGCATTGCAAAACGTTCAACACCCAGACCAAAAGCAAAGCCTTTGTATTTTTCAGGATCAATGCCTGCAGCTTGCAGCACATTCGGATGCACCATACCGCAGCCCAGTACTTCCAGCCAGCGACCCCGTTCATCCATAATATCCACTTCCGCACTTGGCTCGGTGAACGGGAAATAAGATGGACGGAAACGTACTTTCAAATCTTTTTCGAAGAATTCGTTCAGCAGGTTAATCAGCAAACCTTTCAGTTCCGCGAAGCTGGTATTTTCAGCCACGTATAAACCTTCGATCTGATGGAACATCGGCGAGTGGGTTTGATCCGAATCACAACGGTAAACACGGCCTGGACACACGATCTGGATTGGTGGCTGCTGGGTTTCCATGGTACGAATCTGCACACCAGACGTATGCGTACGCAGCAAATGGTTCACATCAAAATAGAAAGTATCATGCATAGCACGCGCTGGGTGATGACCTGGAATGTTCAGTGCTTCAAAGTTGTGATAGTCATCTTCAACTTCAGGACCTGTTGCAACCGTAAAACCTGCCTTGGTAAAGAACTGGCAAATACGCTCTTGCACTTGGGTCACTGGATGGATACTGCCCACCTGCTGACCACGACCTGGTAAAGTAATATCAATGGTTTCGCTTGCCAGTTTTTGTTCTAAGGCAGCTTTATGCAGTTCTGCCTGACGTGATGTCAATGCAGCGGTAATGGTTTCACGTACAGCATGGATTTGTGCGCCGAAGACTTTACGTTCTTCAGGATCCATTTTACCAAGCGACTTAGATTGTTCCGCGAGCTGGCTTTTTTTCCCCGTAAATTGCACTCGTACTTGATCAAGTGCAGCAAGGTCTTGAGCTGCTGCAATCGCAGCGAGCGCTTCAGTGGTCAGGGCTTCCAGTGACATAGTAACTCTCAAAGCAACAGGTTAAAAAATATTTTAAAAACCCCACATTCTAACAGTTTTTAGACACTTTGATGAAGATGCGTTTTAAGGAAAATTAGATTGGCATGATTAAATATAAAAAGTATAAGATAAACACAATATCAATCAGATCAAATCACTATGGCACTCGATCAAATTTGGAAACAGCAACTGACCCTGGTCACTTATGGCAATGAATATTTGTCTCAGGGCCTGAGTTTCAATCGTTGGATTCAACATGCCATTTTTAATCAGCATCAGTTTGCCTTTCGGGATCTGATGTCACAACACCTGCTGGCTCAGCATTTTCAGATCTGGCTGGAAGGCCTGAAAAAACAAGGCGTACGCCGACTGAGCTTGCATCGCTCTGATTTACTGATTGATGAAAAAAATCCGAATGCCAATGTCGAGCTATTACCACTGGCGCATTTTATTGTCAGTCATGGTGCCAAAACCAAAACAGCCTGGATCATCGGCAAGGAACTGCCTGAATGGTACAGCGCAGACAATGATTACGAAGCTCCTAAATCACAGCAGTCCCCTTTACGCCATGAAACTTTCTGGTGTTATGAGTTAAATCCTAAACTGGCCAAGCGCATTGATGTCGATCTGGAAGCCCCAAACTGGGATGATATCCAGGCTTATACCGATCATGAACTGTTTGAAAGTAGCCTTGCCCAAGATTTTACCGAACCAGCGTATACCAATTTGCCCTATTACGGCACCATGCCTGCCATTCAGGCCGATAACGAAAGTCATTTGGCCTTAATTCCCACTGACTATTCAGCGGATTATGCTCACCAGACTTTGTACCGCCTAGATGCCTTAAATGACTTTATTCAAACGAAAATCCAGCATCCCTATCGTGCAGATGGCGAAGTACTCAGCCCGGAGCAGCAACTTAACCTGCGACATTTTTCGCAAAAAATTGATGATTTAAGTGCTAAATTCATCAGCAAAGTCGCCAACCACTATAAAACGGCACAGCTAACACCTAAAGTTGCGCCTGATCCATTTGTGGGTATGAGTACCGAAGACCGCTCACCAAAAATTTCTAAAGCAGAAAAACCTCAGGACCCAGGAAAATCCAGTTCGTCTGCAAATGTGCTGACCTTAATTGTGATTACCGTGATTATCTGTCTGATTGGCTACTATTTCGGCCTTTAACATTTTGCCAGAAAAGCTTACATCCCGGGCAGAATTCAATAGAGACGTTGATACTCAGGAGCAGACATCAGCTTGAAATAATGCTGAAGATTTTGTGATAGGTTTTGATTATCCAACCTATGATGGAATTAAGGTCAAGCAGCTGTCTGAAAATTGCAGCATTGTCGGAATGAGACCAAAGCTGTTATTTATGCTGATCGCCCGGAAATGCCCTTTTGATTGACTGGTGGAGATATTGAGATAAAAGGATAAATCAGCCCTACAGTGCAAGGGCTGATTTATTTCCCATCGTCTTTTTCCAGGGTTTAGATTTTTCTACGTTGAGCCAGCTTGCCCAGAGTCTTCAAAAATTAAATGTCCCACTGATAATATAAATCTTTAAGATTCTCACCCAGATCACTGGCATCTCCTTCACTGACAAAATAGGCGCCGGTCTTTTCATAAAAATAACGACTGGAATTCAGGTTCAATACGCTACATTGCATATGCTGATAGGATTTTTCTCGACTTAAGCCCAGACCCAATTGAACCAAATCACGTCCAATGCCGCGATCTTTAATATTTTGAAGCAAATAAAGTGCTCTCAATTCACTGATGGGTGCATCTACCGGAAAATTGAAAGCAGCAAAGCCCAGCACCTGAGCATTTTCTTCATAGACAAATACCCGTCGATTCGCCCCTTCAAGAACAGAACGCCACAAGGCGGCTCTTTGCTCTACACATAATGCATCTAAAATTTCTTGTTTGATGATGTTTTTATAGCTTTCACGCCAGCTTTGTACGTGCACTTGAGCAATCGGCAGGACATCCTGTTGAGTGGCAAGTCGAATCATTATTTTTAAGCCTTATTTTTGATTATGCAATTTAACAATGACTAAAAAATATAGGATTTACAATACTGATTTTTAAATAATATTTAAAATGACTACTTTTATTTAAGCATAAAAAAAGACCGCTAAAAGCGGTCTTTTTCAAGTCATAAAGACTTATGCAGCCAATGCATCTTTAGCTTTAGAAGCTAAAGCAGCAAACGCAACTGCGTCATGCATAGCGATGTCAGCAAGTACGCGACGGTCGATAATCACTTGAGCTTTTTTCAAGCCAGCGATCATACGGCTGTACGACAAACCATTTTGACGAGCACCAGCGTTGATACGTGCAATCCACAAAGCGCGGAATTGACGTTTCTTCTGACGACGGTCACGGTAAGCATATTGACCAGCTTTGATTACCGCCTGGAACGCTACGCGGTAAACGCGTGAACGAGCACCATAGTAACCTTTAGCGCGAGCAAGAATTTTTTTGTGACGGCGATGAGCCTGTACACCACGTTTTACACGAGCCATTTATAATCTCCTTAGATGTACGGGCACATACGACGAACTGAAGCAACGTCACTTACGTGAACCATTACACAGCCGCGCAATTGACGAATACGCTTAGCAGATTTTTTGGTCAAAATGTGGCGTTTGAACGCTTGTTTACGCTTAAAACCGTTAGCAGTCGCTTTAAAGCGTTTAGCTGCACCACGGCGAGTTTTCATCTTAGGCATAACAACCTCTTTTGAACACCTGTTCGGCTCGTTTGCACCATTACAAAACGACCTGCAGGTAAGGGAGCGAGTATTCTAAAGCATCTTTGTTTAAAACAAAAGCATCTTCACCCAATAAGCGAATTTAAAGAATGATTTCGCTCTGAAATAATATCCAAGACTGAATCAAGAAAATAGCTTCAGGCTTAGAACAAGGCAAAGGCCGCATAGACAAACAGATAACGTCCAATTTTAGCGATGCTGACCATCAGCAGAAAACGGGCGAAGTTTTCTTTTAATAGTCCCGCAATCAGGGTAATCGGATCACCAATGATAGGCACCCAGCTCAGCAGTAAAGACCAGTAACCATATTTCTGATAGGTCGTTTGCGCCTTGAGCATCTTGTCTGCCGAAACCGGAAACCACTTTTTATTTTTATAATGTTCAATCTTGAGGCCCAGATACCAGTTCACGCAGGAACCCAGTATATTCCCCAGACTGGCCACCGCAATTAACAGCACTTCATGCTGCTTGTTCTGCACTAAAAGCCCCAGCAAAACAGCTTCAGACTGTAAAGGCAATAAAGTCGCTGCACCAAAGGCCGACAGAAATAGTAGCAACAGACTCATACAGCTATTAACGGCTCAAACCCAGCTTTTTCTTGGCTTTGCTGTATTCCCAACTCGACCAAATTACTGCTGCCACCATGACAATAATCCGCCCCCATTTATACTGCTGAGTAATGGGTTCAATCGCTGCACGGAGAATCTGCTGATCTTTGGTATTCAAGGCTGCAATCACCTGATCAATATGCACAATTTCAGCAATATAAAGCACTAGACATGCGGCAATTCCAAAGAGGATACTCCAGTAAATTCGGGTATTGCTTTCAATAATCTTGGTAAAGTTCAGAAGAAAATCGTTCATATATCCATCCAATAAAAAACCACCGTAAGGGTGGCTTTATTTGCTTAAGGCTATTTTAGCATAAAGGCTACAGCTTAACTGACCTGTATCGCCAACGCTTTCTGAACTGCAGGACGTGCATTCAAGCGATCAATATATTTGGAAACTTCAGGATAATCTTCCAGATTGATCTGCTGCCAGTCGTATCGCAATAACCATGGAAATATCGCCATATCGGCAATCGAGTATTCGCCAGCCACATACTCCTGCCCGACCAGCTGTTTATTCAACACACCATACAGACGTTTGCTTTCATTGACATAACGATCTGTGGCATAAGCAATCCGCTCAGGTGCAAAACGGCTAAAGTGATGATTTTGTCCGAGCATTGGTCCCAGACCGCCCATTTGCCACATCAGCCATTGTTCCACCTGAACACGCTTTACTTCATCAACTGGATAAAACAAACCTGTTTTTCGACCCAGATATTGCAAGATCGCGCCTGACTCAAAGATTGAAATGGGCTGACCATTCGGCCCATTCTGATCAACGATTGCCGGGATTTTATTGTTGGGAGAAATAGCCAGAAAATCGGACTGGAACTGGTCATTTTCTAGAATATTGATTGGAATAATTTGATATTCCAGCCCCATTTCTTCCAGGGCTATACTGATTTTGTGGCCATTCGGGGTGCCCCAGTAATATAAATCGATCATTTTCTTTTAATACTCCCTGCACTTGTCACGTGCGATGATGTCTCCAACATAGAGGATTTAGAAGGAAACAACAAGCCTGGAGATAAAAATTATTTTATAATAAAAATCAATATATTATTAAAATTTTATATTTTTTATATTGGATATCTTGAAAATTTCAGCCACATACACATATTTATTTTTGCATAAGAATTAAGTCAGTCTTCTGCACTGTAGATGTCTCACCTGACAGATCTTATTTTCTTGTTTTTATAACTTTACTTAAATGAGAAGGTTCTAATCATGAGTAACTTAAATCTTCATCCCTTGTTTCGTCGTAGTATTGGTTTTGATCGCCTGAATGACTTTATTGATTACGCCGTGCAAAGCGATACACCGAATTATCCGCCGTATAATATCGAAAAGCATGGGGAGAATAATTACCGCATCGTGATGGCAACTGCGGGTTTTCGTCAGGAAGAACTCGACATTCGTCTGGAAAACAAGTTGCTGACCATCTTGGGGCAACCTGAAAATCAGGACAATAACGCTATCGAATTCCTGCACAAAGGAATTGTACGACGCGCGTTTAAATTGTCTTTACGCCTGGATGAGTATATTGAGGTACAACAGGCAGATTATGAAAATGGATTGCTGATCATTGACTTGCAGCGCATTATTCCAGAAGAGAAATTACCTCGACAAATTCCGATCGGCAAGAAACTGCTCATTGAAAATAGTGAAAAATCAGTGGAATAAGCTTGATTAGGCTAAAAAGCAAGGTCCGAAAGGGCCTTTCTTTTTGGCTACGGATTACCTAAGCTCATTGAGGCAATACGCTTTCTGATCATTAAAATAAACCATGAATGCGCCAGAAAATATCCTGTTTCATCAAGCCAGCCCAATCATGCGCGCAACTGGATATCTGCTACTGTGCTGTCCGGTTGGAATATTCGGCATTTTCTATTTGAGCAGTATGGGTAGCAATTCCAGTTTTCTTCAAGGGCTGCTATTTTTATGGCAGGAGGCTCCTGGCTTTTATATTTATATTGGTGGCTTTCTTGGTCTTGCCGTACTTATGCTTGGAACTAAATTAAAAATTACCTCACACGCCATTTATTATACTTTGGCAGATTTCCGAATCAGCCTGTGCTTAAAACGGCACTCGGTACAGTATAGTTTTCTGAATCCGCGCTATGATTCTCTCAAAGCCCATCTCAAACGCTGGCTCTATAACATGCCAGCGCATGTCATCAGTCAACGCGATGGCACTTTGGATTTTAAATTGCACCACCCCGGTCGGATAAATCAATTTTGTCTTGGATTTTTCCGGATTCAACTGTCGATGTTTTCTCGTCAGCAGGCTCAACAGATTATGCAGGCCATACAAAGTGCCTGGAATTTCAGAGCATAAAAAAGCCATCAACTGAACACTTTTTTATACCGGGTGAACAGGTTATGGTAATAAACACGCTGTCAATTCATCCACTGTTTGACACAAATAGGTTGGTTTGGCCTCTGCCAATGCATGCGCATGGTTAAATCCCCATGTCACCGCTGCCACAGGCATACCCAAGGCTTGTGCGGAATGAATATCTGAAATTTGGTCACCAATATAAATGGCGCGTTGTGCTGAACAATGGGTATGGCGTAATATCTTTCTGATTTGTCGCTGTTTACCATAAATTGAGGCATTTGGCATAATCCAGTCGAACAGAGCAAGACGCTGTTGGCCAAGACTGGCATGACAGTTCTCCAGCGAATTGGAGGTCACGACCGCCAAGCATATACCAGCTTGCTTTAACTGTTGCAGCAATTGATCCATTCCGTCGAACACGACAGGTTGCTGGCTGTGCTGTTGCATAGTCCGTTTACAATCCAATGCTAAACGAATCGCGCTTAAACGTGACAAGCCCAACTCTCTACGAATGGTACGCGGTGGAAAAGATCTAAAATATTCAATGCGTTCAGCATTCAACTCAGCATATTGGTACTTGGTAGCATGCCGGTTTAATAAACCGATGAAGAGCGGGAAAGAATCGACCAAAGTACCATCCACATCAAAAATCACCACTTGATAGGGCAAGTGATGCTGATGATCGATCATCGAATCATTTTTAAAAAACTCTTTAACCCACTGCATCATAAAAAAAATCATTAAATAATAAACGAATCAGGCTATAACAATTTTAATCTATCTGATTGTTTTATACTCTACATTTTCTGATTTTAATAAAAAAAGCCCTGCTGATGCAGGGCTTTTTTCGCTTAATGAGAGCTTACTTTTTCTTTTTAGGACCAAGCAGCATACCCATTTGACGGCCTTCCATTTTCGGCATCTGTTCAACAGTACCGAATTCAGCCACGTCAGCTTCAATTTTTTGCAATTGAGCTAGACCCAACTGTTGGTGTGCCATCTCACGACCACGGAAACGAAGCGTGATTTTCACCTTATTACCTTCTTCAAGGAACTTGATGATTGCACGTAATTTTACGTTGTAATCACCAACATCAGTACCCGGGCGTAGCTTGATTTCTTTCACCTGGACTTGATGTTGTTTTTTCTTCGCTTCTTTCTGCTTTTGCTTAAGATCAAACAAATGCTTGTTGAAGTCCATGATCTTACATACAGGTGGCTCAGCATTTGCTACGATCTCTACAAGATCAAGTTCAACACTTTCTGCTGCACGTAGGGCTTCAGCTAAGCTTACAATCCCTTTTTGCTCACCATTTTCGTCTACAAGACGGACTTCTTTCGCACGAATTTCATCATTCAAGGCAGGACGGTTTGATTTGTTACCGCCCTGTTGATTACGGTCAGGCTGTTTAATCGCTGTTACTCCACAATGTACCGGCCGCGTTCGGCTACGGCTGTTTTTACTAGATCAACGAAAGCATCGATTGACATAGTACCCAAATTTTTTCCTGAGCGGGTACGCACGTTTACTGTACCTTCCTCTACTTCACGGTCCCCAAGTACCAGTAAGTATGGAATACGCTCTAATGTACGTTCACGAATCTTAAAGCCGATTTTCTCATTTCTCAAGTCAGAAATTGCACGGATACCGTTTTCTTTAAGTTTTGCGACGACTGACTCACACGCTTCTGCTTGTGAATCGGTAATATTCATCACACAGGCTTGCACTGGTGCCAGCCAAGGTGGCATGAAGCCCGCATAGTGTTCAATCAGTATACCAATAAAACGCTCGAAACTACCAAGAATTGCACGGTGCAACATCACAGGCTGGTCACGATCGTTGTCTTCAGTTACATAAGATGCATCCAGACGTTCTGGCAAGTTGAAGTCACACTGAATGGTACCACACTGCCAGACACGGCCTAAGCAGTCTTTTAATGAGAATTCGATCTTCGGACCGTAAAATGCACCTTCACCCGGTTGAAGCTCCCACTCAAGACCCGCTGCATCTAAAGCATCAGCTAAAGATTTTTCAGCCATATCCCAAAGCGCATCATCACCTACACGTTTTTCAGGACGTGTCGACAACTTCATTTGTACTTCTTCAAAGCCGAAATCTTTGTATACGTCTAGTGTCAATTTGATAAAGTCTGCAACTTCAGGACCAATCTGTTCTTTAGTACAGAAGATATGCGCATCATCTTGAGTAAAGCCACGAACACGCATAATGCCGTGTAATGAACCCGATGGCTCGTTACGGTGACATGAACCGAACTCTGCCAAACGAATTGGAAGATCACGATAAGATTTCAAACCCTGGTTGAACACCTGCACGTGACATGGGCAGTTCATTGGTTTCACCGCATAATTACGGCTTTCCGAATGCGTGGTGAACATGTTGTCTGCATAGTTCGCCGCATGGCCCGATTTTTCCCACAAGCTAAAGTCTACGATTTGTGGTGTTTTAATCTCTAGATAGCCATTGTCCTGCTGCACTTTACGCATGTACTGTTCAAGGACTTGGTAAATGGTCCAACCATTTGGATGCCAGAACACCATACCCGGTGCTTCTTCTTGCATATGGAACAAGTCCAGCGCTTTACCAATTTTACGGTGATCGCGTTTTTCTGCTTCTTCAATACGCTTGATATAAGCTGCAAGCTGTTTCTTGTCTGCCCAAGCTGTACCGTAGATACGCTGTAACTGCTCGTTCTTCGCATCACCGCGCCAGTACGCACCTGACATCTTGGTGAGTTTAAACGATTTCAGGAATTTGGTGTTTGGCACGTGGGGACCACGGCACATATCCACATATTCCTGATGATAGTAAAGACCCATCTGGGTCTCATCTGGCATATCTTCAATCAGACGTAGTTTGTAATCTTCGCCGCGCTCAGTGAACACTTTGATCACTTCATCACGTGGCGTCATTTTTTTGATGACATCGTAGTCCTGATCGATGAGCTTTTTCATGCGCTCTTCAATCGCAGCCATATCATCTGGGGTAAATGGTTTTGCATTAAAAATGTCGTAATAGAAACCATCTTCAATGACAGGACCAATCACCATCTTCGCTTCTGGGAACAGCTGTTTAACCGCATGACCCACCAAGTGCGCACATGAGTGACGAATAATTTCGACGCCTTCATCATCTTTAGGCGTGATAATCTGTAAAGTTGCGTCTTCGGTAATTAAATCGCATGCATCAACCAGACGGCCATTTACACGTCCAGCGACTGTATTTTTTGCAAGACCAGGACCGATGCTTTGAGCAACTTCCATCACAGATACGGCATGATCAAACTGTTTTTGATCGCCATTTGGCAAAGTGATAATTGGCATAAGAAAATCCTTAAGGAGTGATGCCCCGTACCATGGAGCATATCACCGCGAGATTATGATCGAGGGAAAACCTCAAAAGATAAAAACGGTGGATAAATAAAAATCGATTCGAATTTTACACGGCTTGGCCGCATGATTAAACCTTTTCCCCAATAAAAATAAGATTTATCACCAAAACCATATCTGATTTAAAAAAACTTAAGCTCATTTTTTAGTTCAGAATTTTATTATTCCCGAAAAGTGTCCCATGCCATAAATTTTCTCTTGCTGTAGCTATAAAGCTGGGCAAATTGCGGAATGACAGCTTCACTTTGTGTCGGTCTCAAAAAGACATAATCATCCACTTGTAGCCCGCAGTATTTAGGCACCAAAACCATTTCCTGATTACTGCTGCGACCATACAACATATGCAGTCGACTTTTTTCAGGATAACAGTAACTTGCCTGCCAATAACCGCCATAAATAAATAATGCTTTATACGGATGTGGCAGATAATCAAGTACTTCGAGACCGGGAAGCTGACTATAAGGCAATACTTTTAGAATTGGCGCAGCAATCCATAAAGCGCAGTTCAAGGTAGAGAGATGATCCAGATCAAAATCACTGGGTTTGAGCAGCATGGAACCAAAAGACAGATCATTGCAGACACTTTGCTGGCAATGCTGCATAAAAGTAGCGCTTCCCCCACCATTCAAACACAGACCTTCATGCCATAAATAAGGGAATTGCTGCTGCAAAATAGTTTTATAGTGCTGATAAATCTGCTGCGATCGCCGATAGCTTTTTTCAGGACATTTCAGTATTTTTGGCAGTTTTGCCACATGCGCATCATAACCCATCAAGCCAGACAGTTTCAGGTATGAGGAATATTGCTGAATCAGTTTAAGTAAGCCGACAAACTGTGCCTGACTGCTTACACCTCCGCGATGCAGGCCCACATCAATTTCAATATTGACATTCAGGCAAAGATTCAGGTTCTGCGCGAGTTGCAGATATTGCTTCAGACGCTCTATATCATCAATCAGCCACTGGATATTTGCTTTATTCTGACTAGAGGATTTTTGGTAAAAATGTTTTAGCGCCTGAACCGGCATGGGTTTTCCCAGCAAAATATCGGCCTGTTGAAATGTCCCTATAATCTCCAGCAGATGGGGCAAATGAAAGACCATAAAGCGCCGGGTATTCAGTTTCTCACTGGCCAGTTGAAGTAACGGGGGACTCGCCAAGGATTTTACTACCAGACGTGGTTTTAACTGCGCAGGTAATCTTGATTGTACCAGACCCAGATTATGCTGATATTGGGTCAAATCCAGAATCAGTTGCGGTGTACCAGTCCCCTGCTGTTTTAAGTCCTGCGTCAGTTGCTGAAAATACTCTGTTTGCATCGCCAAAGCCTCAGTTTCCAGATAAAAATAATTGTTTTAGGTACGGATTCAGCCATTTTTTCTGTGGATCCAGTTGCTGACGTACTCGCATAAAATCATCCCATTTCGGATAGAGATCACGTAGCGAAGCAGCGCTCATGCTATGCAACTTGCCCCAATGCGGCCGTCCCTGATATTTCTGTAAAATCGGTTCAATCAGATCAAAGATGGTCCGGTAATCCTGTTTATAAAACTGGTGAATCGAAATCGAAACCGCGTCACACTGATAAAAAGGACTCAGCCAGATATCATCGGCTTTGACATAACGAAACTCGATGGGAAAAAACATCGGCACCTGATGTTTGCGTAAAATATGCAGAATCTCGTCCAGACACTGCAATCCCGAATCGACCGGAATCTGATATTCCATTTCATTAAATCTGGTCTTACGCGGAGTTGGAAAAATTCTGGATGACCAGTCTACATAACGAGTCGGTTTGACAAATACACCGAGCAGTTTTTGCAGATAAGGATTCGTCTGGGGGAAAAGCCGTGTCAACTCGGAACATAAGGTCAATAAAGTATCTTCCGAAGGCCAGCTCTCTTGCCTCGGCTGAACGTCATCTTCTGTTTCATCCAGAGTTTTCAGCATTACTTGATCAGCATGCAGAAAAGCCCAAAACTCAATATGTCGATGCTGATATTTCCATTGCTCAATATGCGTAAAAACATCTTTTAATGAACACAAACGGATTTGTTCTTTTAATTTATAGCATGGCCGATTTTGCAGGGTAATTTTGGTCAACACCCCCAAACTACCCAGCGCTACCCGTCCAGCCTGAAATATCTCGGTATTCTGCTGGGCATCGCATTGCAGCAGCTCTCCCGCTGCAGTCAGTAATTCAAAGCCTTCCACAAAAGCAGATAAACAGGGTAAATCGATACCGGTGCCATGGGTTCCGGTGGAAATTGCACCAGCCAGACTTTGCTGGTCAATATCACCCTGATTGATTAAAGCCTGATTAATGGCTGCCAGTTCTTTACCTAGATTATATAAACGGGTACCGGCCTGGACAGTGCATTGGGATTTCGCTTGATTAAAGGCCACCACACCTGTGAACTGATCAAGATTAAGCAGTCCTTTATCTGTTTTGGCGAGTGGGCTAAAGGAATGCCCTGCACCCACTGTACGCATCTGCGCCTGGGACTTCACCAAATTTTGTAATTCATTCATTTCTCCAGGCTGAAAAATGTGAGGAGAACTCAACTGGCTTCCTGACCAGTTTCGCCATGTGGCATCTGCCTGTTGTATTTTCATTATTATTCCTTGGCTTATATAATTTGAATGGCTCAATTAGAGTAAAATACCTAAAAAATCAAACATGGGAACCCATGGGTTCAAAACATTTAAACAGGATTAAATATTTTTATTAATATTCAATTACTTAAAATTATTAAAATCGTACTCGACTAAAGCATAAATGCAAGATTTCCAAGAAGTACATATCTTTTCAGCAGGATATCAAAATAAATATAGAACGGAGTTTTACCATGGTTAGCGCATATGATGAATTACCGCGTACACCCGCGAATTTTGTAGCTTTGTCACCTTTACGCTATCTGGATCGTGCAGCTTATATTTATCCAAATCAGAATGCGATTATCCACGGAAAGCGTCGGATCACCTGGCGTGAGAAATATAACCGTTGCCGTCAGTTTGCTCACCAGCTGCAGAAATTAGGCATCGGTAAAAATGACACTGTTTCTGTCCTGCTGCCTAATGTCCCTGCCATGATCGAAGCGCATTTTGCCGTACCGATGGCAGGCGCAGTCCTCAACACCTTAAATACCCGTCTGGATGCCAAAACCCTTGCTTTCATGCTGGAGCATGCTGAAAGTAAAGTCTTGCTGGTCGACCCCGAATTTACTGCACTTGCAGCAGAAGCACTGGCTTTGATTTCACAAGACATTTATGTGATTGATGTGGCTGATGAAGAGTTTGAAGGTGAAGAGCAGCGTATTGGTCAAATCGAATATGAAGACTGGATTGCCCAAGGCGACGCAAACTTTGAATGGCATTTACCCCAAGATGAATGGGATGCCATCAGCTTAAGCTATACCTCTGGCACTACCGGCAACCCGAAAGGTGTGGTCTATCATCATCGCGGTGCTTACATTAATGCAGCCAGTAATATCATTGCCTGTGGCATGACACCCCGCGCCACCTATTTATGGACCCTGCCGCTATTCCACTGTAATGGCTGGTGCTTTGCCTGGACCATGGCGGCCAACGGCGGAACCAATGTCTGCCTGCGTAAAGTCGATGCTGAACTGATCTTTAAGCTGATCGCTGAACATAAGGTCGATTATTTCTGTGGTGCACCGATTGTCCTGTCGATGCTGATCAATACGCCTGAAGAGAAAAAGACCAAGTTTGAGCACCGGGTCGAAGTCATGGTGGCAGGTGCTGCTCCTCCTGCGGCCATTATTGAGGGTATGCGCAATATCGGCATTAATGTAACGCATGTCTACGGCTTGACAGAAACCTATGGCCCTTCTGCCCTATGTGCATCTCAGGCAGGCTGGAGTGATTTATCCATTCAGGAACAGGCGCAGTTGCACTCCCGTCAGGGCGTACCTTATCCGTTGCAGGATGGCATGAAAGTGCTTGATCCCGACACCATGCAGGAAGTACCACACGATGGACAGACCATGGGTGAGATCATGTTCCGTGGTAATATCGTGATGAAAGGCTATCTGAAAAATCCCGAAGCCACCGCGGAAGCCTTTGCAGGAGGCTGGTTCCATACTGGCGATCTGGCAGTATGCCAACCGGATGGTTATGCCAAAATCACTGACCGCTCCAAAGACGTGATTATTTCCGGTGGGGAAAATATTTCCTCGCTTGAAGTCGAGGAAGTATTATATCGACATGCGGCCGTACTCACTGCAGCAGTAGTTGCCAAGCCTGATCCACGCTGGCAGGAAGTGCCATGTGCCTTTATTGAACTTAAAGAAGGTACCCAGGCCACTGAAGAAGAAATTATGGAATTCTGCCGTGAGCATCTGGCCCGCTTTAAAGTGCCTAAGGATGTGGTGATTACCGAGATTCCAAAAACTTCGACCGGCAAACTGCAGAAATTTGTTTTACGTGAATGGGCTAAAGAACGCGCACAAGGTGAGTTCTCTTAACTCCAGATAAGCAGGTTCCCGCAAAATCTGTCCGATAAAAAAATCGTGCTAAGTTTTATTAGCACGATTTTTTATTTGAAATAACCTCTCCCAAACCCTCTCCTATAAGGAGAGAACTTTAAGGAACTTACATCTCAACCATTTCTACGCCATCAATGCGTGCCACAGTCATCAAGTCCTTATCACCACGACCTGAAACCGTCGCAATAATAATCTGATCCTTGTCCATGGTCGGTGCAAGTTTAGTGACATAAGCCATGGCATGTGCACTTTCCAGCGCCGGAATAATGCCTTCAATCTTGGTTAAATCACGGAAACCCTGTAATGCTTCAGTATCTGTAATTGGTACATAGTTCACACGATCCATATCTTTCAGGAAGCTATGTTCCGGCCCCACACCCGGATAGTCCAGACCTGCAGAAATTGAATGAGTTTCAATGATCTGACCTTCTTTATCAGACATCAGGTAAGTCCGGTTACCGTGTAATACGCCCACATGTCCGGCATTTAACGGTGCAGAGTGCTTACCAGTTTCAATACCCAGACCTGCTGCTTCTACTCCGTACATTTTCACGTCCTGATCATTCAGGAATGGGTAGAACAAGCCCATGGCATTGGATCCACCACCGACACATGCGACCAGTGCATCTGGCAGACGGCCTGCCTGTTCCTGAATCTGACGGCGTGCTTCACGACCGATGATCGACTGGAAATCACGAACCAGTTGCGGATATGGATGTGGACCTGCCACGGTACCAATGACGTAGTAAGTTGAATCCACATTGGTCACCCAGTCACGCATGGCTTCGTTCATGGCATCTTTCAATGTTTTAGATCCACTTTCTACCGACACAACCGTCGCACCTAATAAACGCATACGGTAGACGTTCATCGCCTGACGTTTTACATCGTCTGCGCCCATGAATACTACGCATTCAAGACCTAAACGTGCTGCAATCGTTGCCGTTGCTACACCGTGCTGGCCTGCCCCTGTTTCGGCAATAATACGTTTCTTGCCGGAAAGCTTCGCCAGTAAGGCCTGACCGATTGTATTATTTACTTTGTGAGAACCGGTATGGTTCAGGTCTTCACGTTTCAGGTAAATCTGTGCGCCACCCAACTCTTTCGACCATCGTTCAGCATGATATAAAGGACTCGGACGACCGACGTAAAACGCCATGTCACGGTCAAATTCTGCCAAAAACTGCGCATCATCTTTCATACGAAAATAGAGCTTTTCCAAGTCTTCTAAAGCCGCCATGAGTGTTTCTGACACAAAACGTCCGCCATGAATACCGAAATGCCCGCGTTCATCCGGGAATTGGGTATAGTCAACTGCCTGACTGTTCTGGCTAGTACTTTGCTGATCCACGATGGACTCCTTGCATAAAGCGTTCTATGAGTTGTTGGTCTTTAATACCTTTTGCGGACTCGACACCGCCACTCACATCCACGGCATACGCCTGTGTGGTGAGAATTGCCTGTTCGATATTGTCAGGATTTAAACCGCCTGCCAAGATCAAGGGAATATTGAGTTTGGGAAATGTATCCCAATCGAAGCTGTGCCCTGTGCCACCTTTCAGGTCAGGATGCCATGCGTCTAACAGTACTGCACTTGCGCCTGCATCTTGATAACGCTGAATTTCTGCAACCACATCCAGATCAGGTTGCACCTGAATGGCTTTATACCAGCGGCGCCCCACCTGCTGGGCGATGGCCTGACATTGTTCAGGCGTTTCATCACCATGAAATTGTAAAATATCCAGTGGAACAGTTTTCAGAATATCCTGAATTTCATCTGCGCGACTATTTACAAATAAACCTACGGCCTGCACATAAGCTGGAACCGCCCGGATCAGGATTTCAGCCTGCTCTAAAGTGACATGCCGCGGACTCGGTGGATAAAATACAAATCCTATCGCATCACAGCCAGCATTGACTACGGCATGTACATCTTCAACTCGGGTGATTCCACAAATTTTGGCACGGGTTCGCATATTATGTTGGCTCTATATCTACCAATGTATTGAACAATCTATAAGATTGGGGCAAATCATTGTAATGCAATTTTCCTGACTTGCGTAAAGTTCATCCGGATTATTCTTGATGCAGATTGTGTATCCGCCATCCTGACTTTATACTGCGCTCACTTTGCAGCAAGTCCAAGCCTTCAGGCTTTAGGGAAGCTGGTGTAAATCCAGCACTGCCCCCGCAACGGTAAAAAATGAAACGTATCTCAATTTAAACCCTTCGGTTTACACCACTGCATCTTGATGTGGGAAGGTGGATATACAGCAAAGTCGCTGCTTTGCACATTTAAGTCCGGAAACCTGCTTGTTGTGTTCTATAACTCAATCATTCACGGGGAAGTGAATGTATGGAGCATTTCATGTCTATTCAATTTCAACCTACTGCCTTGGTAGGTGCGATCGCACTTGCGTTGGGTACCACTTCATCTGTTCATGCCACCGAGCAAAAAGTTGCAAAAGCATCTTTAGATACCATTGTAGTCACGGCGACTCGCTCTGGAGAAAAAATTGAAAATGTGCCAGCGCGTATTTCGATTATTGAACCTGCAATTCTTGAGCAGTCACCTCTTAAAGCACTACCAGATTTACTTAAAACAGACCCAAGTATTAATGTCGTGCAATCGGGTGGTTATGGCCAGCAAACTTCTATTTTCTTACGCGGCACCAATTCCAATCAAGTTTTGGTACTACGTGATGGTGTTCGTTTAAATACAGCCACCACAGGTGCAGCGTCTATTCCATTTTTAGACACCACAGATCTTAAACAGATTGAAGTCTTAAAAGGCCCTGCTTCTGTGCTTTATGGTACAGATGCAATTGGTGGTGTAGTGCAGTTTGTAACAAAAACGCCTGAAAAAACGGGTGCCTTTGTAACAGGTGAAATTGGTGAGAATCAAACCTACAAATCAATTATTGGGGCTGACTTGGCAGAAAATGGGGTGTATGCGCAGATTCGCGGTCAAGTTATAGAAACTGATGGCACACCTGTATTCAATATCAATGACAACCGTAACTACAGTTATGATCAAAAAGGCTATAGTGCAAAATTCGGTATTGAAAAAGAGCGTTATGCAACATCACTCGATTACAGTCAAAATTCAGGAAATGTCCAATACAGTAATTGGGGTGCATTTTCCAGCCAAGATTTTCAAAATGAAATTGTAAATTTAAAAGGTCGTATTAACCCAACACAAGCCACTGAAATTAATGCACGTCTATCTCAGTTTAAAGATGACTTAGATCAGGTCACCTCAAGCAGCTTTGTACATAGCACCACGCAAGAAGCAGAAATCTATGGCAAATGGAATTTCACGGCAGCACAAAATGTTTTACTGGGCATTACCCAGCGTAATACCGATGCAAAAACCCAGGATCTTGATGAAGACATTAATTCAACAGGCTACTATATTCAGCACCAGTATCAGACAAATAGCTTAAGCACTCAGGTGGGTGTGCGTATCGAAGATAACGAAAAATTTGGCTCACATACCGTTGCACAAGGTGGTATCCGTTATCAACTGCTTCCTAATACCAGCATTTATACCAATATTGGTTCAGCATTTAAGGCACCGACTTTAAATGATATGTATGCTTTTGGCGGCAATGATCAATTGAAGCCTGAAGAAAGCATTTCGTATGAAATGGGGATAGATCAAAAACTTCCATTAAATATTTTGGCAGGTGCTTCCGTTTTCTATACGGAAGTCGATAATTTAATCAACTCCATTTGTGTCAGTACCTGTAATGGCGACTGGGTCAATACCTTTCCGATTTACCAAAACCAGAACATTGATCAAGCCAAGATGACTGGCGGCGAATTGACGGCACAATGGGTAAAAGATCAGTTCTTTATTAATGCCGGTTACACTTATGTCAAAACTGAAGATACGAAACAGAATTCAGAGCTATTACGTCGCCCTCGTCAGTCATTCACTGTATCGACAGGTCTACAAAATGCGGATTACGGTTTAAGTGCTGCACTGGTAGCAAAATCGAAAGCGAAGGACTTTAGTCGTGATATTCCAGGTTATGCACGTGTTGACTTAAATGCCTATTGGAATATTAATCCCACAGTTAAACTGTTTACTAACATTGAAAATGTCGGTGATGTGAAATACAAAACTGTGCATAGTGCTGGCGACCAGTACTATGTGAACGGTGGCCGACTCGCTTCTGCGGGTGTGACCTTTAAATACTAAGTGCAACCTTTTTAGAAATACTTTTGAGAATCATGTCATGCCTATGGCATGATTCTTTTTATATTCAGCATTTAAAAAATCAAGGAATTCAAATGGGTCACCGTTTAAGTAAAATCTACACGCGCACAGGCGATTCGGGCACTACAGGGCTTGGTGATGGCTCACGCGTTGCCAAAGATGACTTGCGTATTACCGCGCTGGGTGATGTCGATGAGCTGAATGCAGTAATTGGCGTATTACGCGCGCAGATTTCTGCAAGCACTATTGAAGATAAAACTCCTTGGGATAAATCCCTAAGTCTGATCCAGCACTGGCTATTTGATCTGGGTGGTGAAGTGTGTATTCCGGGTTTTAATCTGGTGCAACCGGTATCGATTGAGTTTCTGGAAAATGATATCGACCGTATGAATGAAACTTTGCCGATGTTAAAAGACTTTATTCTGCCTGCTGGAACGCTGGTGTGCAGCTTTGCCCATCAGGCTCGTGCAGTCTGTCGTCGCGCCGAACGCAGCGTGATGTCAGTCCACCACCGTGACCAAAATATTCAGGCTGCATCGCTACAACTACTCAACCGTCTATCCGACTGGTTATTTGTCGCATCACGTACCCTGCAACGCGCTGAGGGTGGTTCTGAAGTGCTCTGGCAAAAAAATATCAATGACAGCATCGAAAAGTAAAATCAGCTTCCAGATTAGCATCTAAAAATACGCGTCAGATGTGTCTTGATTTTATAGGGCATCTGACGAAAATAGATAGTGTCATCCTTCTGTCACGTAGCCCTCGCAAAATGAACTTAACTTTCCCACTCATGAGCATCTTATGCGCATAATTGGACATCGTGGTGCACGTGGCGAAGCCCCTGAAAATACCTTGGGCGGTTTTCAGTATATTCAGGAAATCGGCATTCGCGCCGTTGAGTTTGATGTTCGTCAACTCAAAGACAATGCTTTAATCATCATGCATGACGACAATTTTGTTCGTACCACCGGCTTGCAGAAACCTTTGTATGAGTGTAACCGTCAAGATCTTGTCCAATATAATCATGCAGTCAAATGGTCAGAATGGAATAAAATCGAAGCCACTCCGCTCCTTGATCAAACCTTAAATGTCATTCGAAATTTTGAACATATTGAAGTTGAAATCAAAAGCGTTGACTCCGAAGCAGCAGCCGAAAAAATAGCATTAGAAGTCGAACAACAACTGCAAGGCTATGAGCAGGCAGCTATTGTTACCAGCTTTGATGCGAAAATCCTGAATGCCTTGAAACAGCAAAACTCCTGCTTAAAACGCGGTTTGTTGATTGAAACCGATGTCAAACACCAAGCCATTGATCAGGCGCTGGAACTGGGATGCTGTCATATTGGCTGGATGAATGAACTGGTTAGCCAAGACCTGATCCAGGCTACGCAGGCAGCCGAGCTAAATATCAGTGTCTGGACGGTCAATGATGTGACGCGTGCCAAGCAGCTTCGGGACTGGGGTATTCAGGGCTTAATTACAGATTATCCAAAACTGATGCTGCAACAGCTTTAAAGTACTAGTCTCATTTACATAATAAATTTGCAGTTATCTTCTTGTTTATATCTTTACCCTCATCAATTTTTTAAAAATAGAGAATCTGCTTAAACTTATGCTAAGTCTAGGTTAACTTAGGTTTATTTTCCGCATCTGTCTGCAAACTGATATGCAATCTTGTAGAAATTATGAACAACCCTTTCAGCTATCCTAAGCCAAAAATAAAAAAATAAAAGGTTGATAATCCTCAGCCACTTAGACAGAAATCAGGGCTTATCCAGCTTGGAAAAATGGCAGTTTTCGCCGGCTTATTCCAAGACTCACAAGTACAATACAACCGTACAATAATGCTAGTGAAGCCCTAGACCACATGCTAATATGAACAAGATAGGCTGCTGTTAAAACGAACAGCGGTTTCTGCTTATTGTTAAACCTTTCGAGGTTCTAGGAGTGCTGTTGGAGATGAATGCTCCCTTACCCAAAGCCCCCATCAACTGGATTGCTGTGTTTGCCTTGGTATTTTTACCAATCGTAGCCCTGATTGCGATTCCGTTGTATGCGTATCACCATGATTTTAGTGTTGCCGCTTGGATCAGTATGTTTGTTTTACTGGGCGTAAGCAGCCTTGGCATTACAGCAGGATACCATCGCCTGTGGGCACATCGTGCTTATGAAGCCACCTTACCATTAAAAATCATCTTGATGATCATGGGTACCTTTGCAGTACAGAATAGTATTTTATTCTGGGCATCTGGTCACCGTACCCATCACCGCCATGTTGATGACGTGGAGCAAGACCCGTACTCGATTAATCGAGGCTTCTGGTATGCACATATTGGCTGGATGTTACGTGATTATCCATCCGGTGTAGCCAACTACAAAAATGCGCCAGATCTGTTAAAAGATAAAGTAGTGATGTTTCAGGACGAATACTACGTTCCATTAGTGATTGCCGTTCATGCCGCAATTTTATTACCTATTGGCTTGATGGTAGGCGATGTCTGGGGTGTATTGCTGTTAGGCGGATTAATGCGTTTAATTTTGAGCCATCACGTCACTTTCTTCATCAACTCACTG
This sequence comes from Acinetobacter pecorum, assembly GCF_014837015.1. Taxonomy (GTDB): domain Bacteria; phylum Pseudomonadota; class Gammaproteobacteria; order Pseudomonadales; family Moraxellaceae; genus Acinetobacter; species Acinetobacter pecorum. The sequence continues at coordinate 300,294 of NZ_JACSPT010000001.1, read as the reverse complement.
TGCCATATGTGGGGGAATCGTCCATATACTGACGAAAATACTGCGCGTGACAATTTTGTACTCGCAATTGCAACTTGGGGTGAGGGTTATCATAACTATCACCACATTTTCCAGTACGACTACCGTAACGGCGTGAAATGGTGGCAGTATGATCCAACCAAATGGTTGATCTGGACCTGCTCTAAACTCGGTTTAGCAAAAAACTTGCGCCGTATTCCTAGCTTTAATATCAAAAAAGCGGAATTGGCAATGAAGTTTAAATATGCTGAACAGGATCTTGCAGTTTATGGCCATGACGTTTCTGAAGATATCTCGACAGTGAAAACCAAGATTGCACAGGAATATGATGCTTTTACCCAAACTTTAAATGACTGGGCGAAGTTGAAAGAACAGGAAATTCAGGTCAAGAAAGCATCGATGGCTGAAAAGATTCACCAGATGGATGACAAATTGAAAGTTGAATTCCAGCTGGTAGAACAACGTCTTTCCCATCACCGTGAGACCTTGAACTTACTGGTTCGTAATTTGAAAAAATCTGCAGTTTCTCAATAAAAATCTGTCAAAACGAAAAGCCCCGCTCGGGGCTTTTTTTATGCTGAAAGATAACGTGAACTCTCGCTTATACAACAGTTTTATACAACTATCTTTGTTATAGTTCATTTACTCCTAGCCTGTACTGAATGCCATGTATTTTAATTCTCGCTATCAAACACTTCCGTCCTGTCTCTATCATCATCAGCTTCCCCTTCCGTTAAAAGGCGCAAAAGCCGGACATTTTAATGCAGTATTGGCAGAACAGCTGCAATGGTCGGACGAAGACAAGGCACAATGGGTCGAGATTTGTAGTGGTCAGAAAGTCTTTGCTGAGTTTGAACCCTTAGCCATGGTCTATGCAGGCCATCAGTTTGGACAATGGGCAGGACAGTTGGGAGATGGTCGCGGGCTGCTGATTGCGCAAATTCTGGATAAAAATAATCAGACTATTGACCTGCATTTAAAAGGTGCTGGGTCTACGCCTTATTCGCGTATGGGCGATGGCCGGGCCGTACTGCGTTCAGTTATCCGTGAGTATCTGGCAGGTCATGCCTTGAATGCTTTGGGTGTCGCATCCAGTAATGCAGTTGGATTTACCTCGTCCACGCAGGGAATTCAGCGCGAGAAGCTGGAGCCGGGCGCGATGATGTTGCGCACTTCGGATTGTCATATCCGTTTCGGTCATTTCGAGTGGATCAATCAATATCAACCAGATGTATTAGTTGAGTTCACGCAAAAATGTATTGAGTGGCATTATCCGGAATGTCTGCAAGCTAAACAGCCTATATTAGCCTTTGCCAAAAAAGTCATTCAGCGCACTGCCGTCATGATTGCCAAATGGCAACTGGTCGGTTTTGCACATGGCGTCATGAATACCGACAACCTGAATATTACCGGATCAACACTCGACTTTGGCCCTTATGGTTTTATGGAACGTTTCCGTCCGAACTGGATCAATAACCATTCGGACTATCAGGGCCGTTACACCTATCAGCAGCAGCCCAGTATCGGACACTGGAATTTATGGATGTGGTTGAATAACCTGATTTCGCTCTGCCCTATAGACTATGATAAAGAACAGTGGAAACAAGATCTTTCCCAATGTCTGGAACACTATGAACCAACTTTCCTGGAACATTATGAACATGGTTTAAACCAGAAAATGGGGTTGCCAAGTTTCCATAAAGACAGTTTTGACTGTGCAATGGCATTCTTGCGAATTTTGCAAAGTGAGCAACTGGACTACACCCAGAGTTTTATCCGGTTGCAAAATAAAGACTATGAAGCCCTTAAAGATGATTGCCTGGACCGACGCCAGTTTGAAGCATTCCTGGCGCAATATGAATCTATCCGTGAACACCAGGATATAGAAGAATTGGATGCCGCCATGCAACTGGCCAATCCGCATTATATTCTGCGAAATCATATGGCACAGAAAGCCATTGAACTGGCAGAGCGGGATGATTTTTCTGAAGTAGACCGCCTGTTTAAATTATTGAGTCAGCCTTATCAGAAACATTCAGATCTGGAACAGCCTGAAGATTTAGCACCATTGCCAAGTGATGTGCCAGAAGTAATGGTCAGCTGTTCTTCTTAATTTATTCACATCTAAAATAAAAACTGTGGATAATTTAAACACTATCCACAGTTTTTTTATTTATTCACAGCTTATGACCTTACACACTCTTACTGCCCAAACTGCTTTAAAACTTCCTGAAATAACAGTCACCCAGCCTTTTGGTGAGGGCTGCGATGTTTATAAAGTCATGGATAAAGTCTTTATGCTGACTTTTCATTTGCGAGGTAAAGCTGCCATTAATTTAAAAGTCGAGCCTGAGCACGGTGCAATGCTGCGGGATATTTATCCATATATTCGTACTGGCTGGCATATGAATAAACAGCATTGGATTTCAGTTTACGAGAGTGAATATCTGGATGAAGCTTTGATCCAAGATTTGGTACTGAATTCTTATGAGCGGGTGGTAGCAAAGTTAAATAAAACAGATCAACAGAGAATTAAATTACTTAGGAGCATTTAAGCTGTACTTGAATAAACTGATCATATATTTTTAAACTAAGGCTAGAATTTTAAATTAAATAACTATGAAAACTCACAAAGTATTAGCTTCGCCTATAAAAACTGATCGTCTAAATTTACGTAAATTTCAGACTGGGGATGAAAATTCTCTCTTTACTGAATATTTCGGAGACTGGGAAGCGAGCAAATATCTCCAGAGAATGCCACATAAAAATATAAGTCAGACAAAAAACATGTTGGAAAATTGGTGTGGGGTCAACTGGGAAGACCCAGATAAAAATTTTGCCTGGATTGTTAGCGACAAGAAAACGGATTTGGCTCTGGGAATTGTATTGCTTTTTAATAAAGAGAGTTGTGGGGAAATCCACTTTGGACTAGGAAAAAAATTTCAAGGACAAGAATTCATGCAAGAGTCACTAAAAGCTGTAATTACCTATTTAAAAAATAATAGCACTCTTGAAAGAATTGAGACTTTTTGTAATGCAGAACATAGCAGATCAAAAAGCACCCTGATGAAATCAGGTTTCACCCAAACAGGCATTTTAAAAAATTGGGCAAGATTTCCTTTAATCGGTGAGGATACTAGAGACTGTATTCATTATTATATTGAAATAAATTAAAATATTGATAGCCAACAGTTTTTCGCACTCAATCAGAATCTAAAAAAGTAATAAATAATTTTCAGAATAAGTTCTTAACCATCAAAAACCCTAGGTTTCAGAACCCTCTAAAAATGATCCAGGAGGCATTATACAAGTGTCCTGTTCTTTTCATAAAATCAAAAGAATAATGCTTTATAAAAAAAGCGAATAAGTACTCACCCATTCGCTTCTCTTAAACATTAAAAACTTAATCAGTCTTCAGGATATTCAAAACGGTAACCGACCCCATACACCGCCTGAATCCACTCATGACGGTTACCGGTTTCAGCTGCATCGGAAATCTTGCGGCGCAGGTTTTTGATATGACTGTCAATGACCCGGTCTGCGACATCAAAACTGTCCGGATTGATATGATCCAGCAATTGCGCACGAGAATAGACCTGTCCAACATGTTCCAGGAATAATTCCAGTAAACGGAATTCAGTCGGTGTCAGGTTCAAAGCTTTTTGCTGGTACCAGATCCGTTGCTGGGATTTGTCCATGCGGAACAGGTCATTGCTTTCCGGTTCTGATTTACGGTCCAAACGACGTAACACAGCCTGTACCCGTGCTACCAGCTCCTTTGGACTAAATGGCTTACAGATATAATCATCAGCCCCCATATTCAGCCCCAGCACGCGATCAATCTCTTCGGTACGCGCGGTCACCATGATAATTGGCAAATCTGACTGTTCTCGTACTTTACGGCAAATGGTCAGACCGTCCATACGCGGCACCATCAGATCCAGAATCATCAGACTCGGTTTACGCTGGGTAAAGCTGTTATATGCTTCCTGCCCATCATGAAACATACTGACCTCAAAACCAGCAGCTTCCAGATAGTCTCGCACCAACTGTGCGAGTTCGATTTCATCTTCAACCAGCATGATATGTTTCATCAATATATTCCCTTCATGGTTTCATTTGTTTAGGAAAGCTCAGCTTGCATCGCAAACCACCCAACGGTGAATGTGCAAAGCTTAAGCTGCCGCCCAGCGCCTGCGTAATTTTACATGATAATGCCAAACCAAGGCCGGTTCCGCCAGTGGCCCGGGTACGTGAATCATCGACACGGTAGAAACGTTCACCAATACGTGCCAGCTGTTCATCGGTCAGGCCATACGGACTGTCATCAACATACAGGGTCCATTCTTTATCATCCTGTGTGGTATGAATATGAACCTGCCCGCCTGCTTCAGTATAGCGAATACTGTTGCTCAGCAAGTTCGCCACAATCTGTTTAAAACGATCCAGATCCAGATTTAACTCAGTACCTTCACCCTCTGCAGTGACTGTCAATTCAGCCTGTTCAAAGTTCGGCTGGAAGTTGATAAGTTCCTGCTGTACCACTTCCCAAGGATTGACCGTCGAGAAATAAAATTGCAATTGCTGGGCATCTGCCTGTGCCAGTGCAGCCAGATCTTGAGTCAGCTTTTTCAGGCTACTCACCTGCGCCAGCATGGAAGCAAAATGCTCAGGGGTTGGTTTACGGATTCCATCCTGCATTGCTTCAATCTGTGCCTGCAATACTGCCAGTGGGGTTTTTAATTCATGCGAAGTATCTGCCACCCACTGACGGCGTGAGGTTTCATGCTGATCCAGAATTACTGCCAATGCATTTAGTTCATTGGATAAATCACCCAGTTCATCATTGCGGTTCACTTTAATCTGATATTGATAATTACCCTGGGTTAAGGCTCGCGTACCATTCAGCAGACGTTGAATCGGCTTTTTAAAATAAGTCGCCAGTAACAAAGAAGCAATCAGACTTGCCAGAACGCTGAGTGCATATACCAGAAATAAATAACGCTTCTGGTTACTAAAGAAATTGATACTTAAGGCATCATCTTGGTCTAGTACCGGTTTTAAGCCCAAATAGCCGACAATCTGGTTATTTACCATAATCGGACGATAGGAGACCTGCTCATCCGAAGCCTCACCGACCACAAAACGACGCTTGGCATCATACAGGGAAAGACGTGAACTGAGACCAAGACGATCCGGCATCTGGATAAACTGCTTCTTGCCAGTCGGTTGCTGTGCTGGCTGTTCCCCATTCTTGCGGTCAGATCTAAACAGATTCTGATTGGAGCTGAGCGGGAATTTCAAACCTTCAAAGGGCTGAAACTGTGAAGGCAAATTAGATGCCAGCACACGTAATTCTTCTTCATTGACCTGACGTTGTGGCAGCGCCGGATCTACCATACTGGGTGCGACCTGAGCCAGGGTCTGTTCCTGAAAATAACGCTGCTGCAAGGCAATATCATACTGACGGCGCAGCCACCAACGTGATAAACGGTCATAATCATCCGGTGCGGCTTCACCTTCTATCTGGAGAATCTGTGCCTGAACCGCATTACCCCAGTCCTGATAGACCGCATAAACATCTGCCAGATTTTCAATCACATAATCCAGCTTCTGCATTTCGACATCGGCGACATAGCGGGCAAAATTACGCTGCATATTCAGATGCAATACACCCAGACTCACCGTGGTAATGACCAGCGTGGTCAACAGCACAGTCAAAAATAGACGTAATGCAATGGGAATACGGCGAATGTTCAAAATAGAAATCTCAATTTTTCTTCTATATTCATTATTGTAGCGAACACTGCATCAAAAAACCCTTCATTGTTTCTACATCTTTATTGTTTAATCTTTAACGATCAAAAGAATCAGACCTTTAACGGGATAAATCATATGCAAACCATGACAAAAATAGCATTAATCAGTGCCAGTGTTTTATCAATGGGTGCCTTGACTGCCTGTCAATCTACCAGCAATGTGCAAAGTAGTGATCACCCCCACATGATGAAACATCATGAAGGTAAAAAACATCATCTAAGCCCTGAACAGCGTGAGCAGTTTAAGGCGAAACGTGCAGAACGGATGCAGTTTGCCAAACAGCTTCAACAGGCCTGCGACAATAAAGCTGCTGGTTCAGCCATTCAGGTCAAGAGTGGCGATAAAACTATAGATGGTACCTGCCAGATGGTCTTTAAAGCAGATCGTAAAGAGATGAAAGGTCAACGTGGCGAATATCGCGGCATGCAAGCTGAATATGGTCCAATGCGTGGTGACATGCGTGGAAGCATGATGCGTGGCGAAGTCCTGACTGATGCCCAACGTGCAGAATTAACCAAACAGTTTGATCAGCGTCTGGCTCAACGTCAGGCACATCAACAGGCAATGCGCCAAGCCTGTCAAGGTAAAAAAGACGGTACTGCAGTACAGATCAAGATGGGTGAACACACCATCAATGGCAAATGCCTTGTTCGTTTCCAGCCTAAAGCGCCTGCCTATTAATACATAGGAATCAATGCGTCACCATCAGCACCTTCGGGTGCTTTTTTATTGTGTGCACTTTTTTGCATACAGTTGACTATTCCTTTCCTGCAGAATATGACTAAAGTCTTTATACGCAAGACATTTAAGGCACTATTCAGATTAATCTTTGACTTTACAGTCACCAACAAATCACCTCAAAAAGCTTGTACCGCAAGGGAAGTTGTTGCACGATTAGACTATTCCAAACCATGTCAGTGACGACAGGTTTTAGTTCATCTAAGATTATAACGCTGGTTCAACCAGTATTGAGGAACCCGATATGCCACAATACAAAGCGCCTTTACGTGATATGCAATTCGTTTTGCATGAGTTATTAAATGCTGAACAACACTATGCAAATCTCCCTGCATTCCAAGAAAACGTAAGCCGTGAGCTGGTGGATCAGTACTTAGAAGCTGCAGCAGACTTCTGTGAAAATGAATTATCTCCTATTAACCAGACCGGTGACCGTGAAGGCTGTACCTGGAATGATGGCGTTGTCACCACTCCAACTGGTTTTAAAGAAGCATACCAAAAATATATCGAGCTGGGCTTCCCTTCTCTTTCTGCTGAAGAGCAATATGGCGGCCAAGGTCTTCCTAACTCTTTAGGCATCACAATTTCTGAAATGGTCGGTACTGCGAACTGGGCATGGGGTATGTACCCGGGTCTGTCTCACGGTGCAGTTCGTACTTTAGAACACCACGGTTCTCAAGAACAAAAAGATACCTATCTGCCTAAACTGGTTTCAGGCGAGTGGACGGGTACGATGTGTCTGACCGAATCTCACGCAGGTTCTGACTTAGGTATTATCCGTACCAAAGCCGAGCCACAAGCTGACGGCAGCTATGCAATCTCTGGCGAGAAAATCTTTATCTCTGCTGGTGAACATGACATGGCAGAGAACATCATCCACATTGTACTGGCTCGCCTTCCTGGCGCACCGAAAGGTACCAAAGGTATTTCTCTGTTCATCGTACCAAAATTCAACCTGAATGCTGACGGTTCAATCGCTGACCGCAATGGCGTACGTTGTGGTTCGATCGAACACAAAATGGGTATCCATGGTAACGCAACGTGTGTGATCAACTTTGATAACGCAAAAGGTTACCTGATTGGGCCTGAAAACCGTGGTCTAAACTGCATGTTCACGTTCATGAACACAGCACGTATCGGTACAGCAGTTCAAGGTCTTGCAGCATCTGAAGGTTCATTCCAAGGCGCACTTGCATATGCAAAAGACCGCCTGGCGATGCGTTCTTTAAGTGGTCCTAAAGCACCTGAAAAAGACGCAGATCCAATCATTGTGCATCCTGCGGTACGTAATATGCTGTTGACGCAAAAAGCATATGCAGAAGGTGGTCGTGCCCTGGTTTACCTGTTAGCACAATACGCTGACGTGGTTGAACATGCATCGGAAGAAGCAGACCGTAAATTTGCAGACAACATCTTGTCACTGCTCACACCTATCGCAAAAGCGTTCCTGACTGAAACCGGTTCTGAAGCTGCGAAACACGGTGTACAGGTATTCGGTGGTCATGGCTTTATTTCTGAGCACGGTATGGAGCAAATTGTACGTGATACACGTATTGCTTGCCTGTACGAAGGTACGACTGAAATCCAGGCACTGGACTTGTTAGGCCGTAAAGTTCTGGGTACTCAAGGTGCAATGTTGAAAGACTTCACCAAGATCATCCATAAATTTGCTGAAGCAAACAAAGACAATGCTGCAATGCAAGAGTTTGTTGAACCGCTTGCGGCATTGAACAAGGAATGGGGCGACCTGACCATGCAGATTGGTATGCGTGCGATGCAAAACCCTGAAGAAGTGGGTGCAGCTGCGGTTGACTACCTGTACTTCTCTGGTTATGTAACCCTTGCATACCTATGGGCACGCATGGCACTGGTTGCTCAGGAAACACTTGCTGCTGGTACAACTGAAGCAGACTTCTACAATGCCAAGTTGACTACTGCACGTTTCTACTTCAAGAAAATCCTGCCACGTGTTCGTGCACACGTTGACGTAATTGCAACAGGTGTAGAGCCGTTAATGACTTTAGATGCTGAACACTTCGCATTCTAAGTTAGTGCAGTTTTAAATGCATAATAAGAAAAAGGACGGTCATCATCAGGCAGTCCTTTTTCTTTATAAAGCGTTACAGAATTAACCTTTAGTCGTCTAACATTCAGATTTTTAATGCTTTAGACTGAGTCAAACAACCCAATCAAACAATAAAACAGGTGACACACTATGCCAATTTATAACGCGCCACTTGCTGACATGAAATTCATTCTGAACGATGTCTTCAATGCAGAACAGTTCTGGCAAGCCAATGAAAACCTTGCCCACTTGGATACTGCTACAGCAGAAGCTATTCTTGAAGAAATGGCAAAGTTTGCACAAAATGTCACGCTTCCTCTGAACCGTACAGGTGATGAAGAAGGTGCAAAATATGAAAATGGCAATGTCACCACACCTGCTGGTTTTAAAGAAGCATTCAAACAATATGCTGAGGGCGGCTGGATCGGCCTGGGTGCTGATGCTGAATGGGGCGGCCAGGAAATGCCAAAAATGCTGACCGTTCTGTCAGATGAAATGCTTTTTGCCACCAATCCATCTTTCATGCTCTACCCGCTTCTTTCAGTGGGTGCGGGTATGGCTTTAAACAGCTATGGTTCTCAAGCGCAAAAAGAAACTTACCTGCCTAAAATTTACTCTGGTGAATGGTCAGGTACCATGTGCCTAACTGAACCGCATGCAGGTACCGATCTTGGTATTATCAAGACCAAAGCTGAACGTAATGATGATGGTACTTATAGCATTACTGGTACCAAGATTTTCATCACTGGCGGTGACCATGACCTTGCTGAGAACATCATTCATTTAGTTCTTGCAAAAACGCCTGATGCGCCTGCCGGTTCTCGTGGTATTTCCCTGTTCATCGTACCAAAATTCCTGGTCAATGCAGATGGTTCACTGGGTGAACGCAATCCGGTTGGCCCTGGTTCGATTGAACACAAAATGGGGATCAAGGCATCTGCAACGTGTGTAATGAACTTCGACGGTGCGAAAGGTTACCTGGTTGGTAAAGAAAATGAAGGGCTGGCGGCAATGTTCGTGATGATGAACTATGAACGCCTGTCAATGGGTATCCAGGGCTTGGGCGCTTCTGAATTTGCTTACCAAAATGCTGCGCAATATGCGACAGACCGTTTACAGGGTCGTAGTGCGGCTGGCGTTCAGTCGCCAAACAAACCTGCAGACAGTATTCTGGTACATGGTGATGTACGCCGTATGCTGCTGAATGCACGTGCCAACAATGAAGCTTCGCGTGCATTCGCGGTATATGTAGGTCAACAACTGGATATCACCAAGTTCTCGACCGATCCGGAAGCTGTGAAAAAGGCCAATGACCGTGTTGCGCTATTAACACCAATCGCAAAAGCGTATCTGACCGATACTGCATTCCAGGCAACCCTGGATGCGCAAATGGTCTTTGGCGGCCACGGCTATATCCGTGAATGGGGTGTGGAGCAATGCATCCGTGACCTGCGTATTTCCCAGATTTATGAAGGCACCAACGGCGTACAGTCACAAGACTTGATCGGTCGTAAAACCATTAAATGCGGCGGTGAATATATCTCTGAATATATCTCTGAAATCCGTGACTTTGCCAACAGCCTGGATGCAGACCTGAACTTCATTAAAGATGCTACTCTGGATGCAGCCACTGAAGTTGAATCAGTGACTCAGTATATTCTGGAAGCAGCAAAAGAAAGTCATGACTTTCCAAACTCGGCTGCGGTTGACTATCTGCATGCAGTAGGTCTATTGAGCTTCTCTTATATGTTTGCGCGCATTGCCAATGCAGCAAAAGATAAAGAGGGTGAGTTCTATAAAAATAAACTCGCTCTGGCATGCTACTTTGTGCAACGTATCCTGCCTGAACTGGCAGTACGCATTACTAAAGTAAAATCAGGTGCTGACGTAATCATGAACTTCTCTGAAGATTATTTTACCACCCAAGCTTAAACTGAAAAAACCGCAATAAAAAACGCCTGCTGATGCAGGCGTTTTTTTAGACTCCAAAATTAAACTTTTTGGATCAGTAGTGTATCTGGTTGATTATTCGTTTTCGGGTTCAAATGTTTATTTACAATTTTGATATTCCCCTCTGACTCCAATGACTCACAAAGTTCCACCACCTTTTGCATATCCTCAGCCTTAATGCCTACGCCGAGGATTAATTTTTTTCCGGCTTCTAATTGGCTAATTTTTGTTTGAATTTTATCTAACACTTTTTTCTCCTATTTATTCAATGTACCACTCATACAATATAGCAATTTAGTCTAAAAAAAGCGCAAAAGTTCAAATAATTTAATCTTTATTTTTCATTCAATCATTCTGTGCATGATCTTTGCACGTTATTCTGTAACTATCGTTTATATCACATGGAAAATCAGGAGGATAATATGTCCATATCTCGTTCGAAAATTGAAAAATTTGAAGCCCTCCTCGACCGTTTCGGTAATCTTGCTGTAGAAAGCTTCCATTATATTGCCCTGTTTATTATTGGCTGTATGGTGATCTGGTCTGCGGGCCATACCGTCATCGATATTCTGACTGTCAAACAGTTTGCCACTATTGACGATATTCTTTTACTGTTTATTTATCTGGAACTTGGCGCCATGGTCGGTATCTATTTCAAGACCAACCATATGCCGGTACGCTTCCTGATTTATATTGCTATTACCGCACTGACCCGTTTGCTGATTGCAGATATTCAACATACCCATAAGGCCAGCATGGATCTGGTCATTATTACCGGTTCAATCCTGATTCTGGCTTTTGCAATCTTGGTGGTGCGTTATGCTTCATGGACCTATCCATCGGTGATGCGTGACAAACATAGTGAAAAGCCCCTACCGCCCGGCAAAACGCCACGTCCAGAAGATGATGAACTGGCATAGTCTTTTAAGCCTTCTTTTTTTGCACTTCAGCTTAAAGCCATACTTAAGCCTCGCTCAGGGTTTAGGACTATTTATCTCAAGCAACCTATCCCTAGCCCTCTCCTGACAGGAGAGGGAACTATTTTGGTCTTTCTGGTTATTTACGCTTATAACTGAATTATCCGTTCAGAATTTAAAACAGTTTAACGATTCGACATCAGCACATAACGTCCATTTTCATAGATCCAGTAGCTTCCCCGCGGTGGTGCAGGTAAACCCAGGCGCTGCCAGTCACTGATCATGGTATATCTGGAACTTTCAATTCGAGCCACGTTCGGATCACCATTGACCCAGCTATAACTGTTCGAATTTTGGTAAATGGTGGTCGGTGCCTGATACTGAATATTGAGGCCGCTTTGACTCTGCACCGGTGGATGGCCGCCATGTGCAGGTCGTTGCGGATAATACGGTCTTGGTGGCACCGGACGTTGCGGATGATGCTGCCGTGGTGGATCATAAGCTGGTGGTGCACTACGATAATTCGGTACAGAACGGTCTACACCACTGTAGCCCACCCAGGCATTTCCAGCCATGCTCTGTGCAGAAGCTCCCAATAGCAATGTAGCGAATATTGCACCCGATAATACTATTTTCATTTGAGCTTCCTCTAAATATCCTGATTATATTTTAAACAAAATAAATGCAGGAAATATGAATAAGCTTGTAGGACCTGCAATTTTTTGTAATGCACTTTCATGTTTTCATTCTGGCAGGCACATCGGCAGGCGGCTGCTTTATGCTAAAATTGCTTTTTTAATGTTTCGAGTTGAATACCGTGGCTGATTTAAATTTCGATCGTTTATATGAATATTTTTCTAAAGTGCCGAGTGTTCAGAAAGAGCGAATTGATAGCTATGGCTCAGATGGCAAACAGGCATGGTGGTTTAAATTTCAGATTAATGTAGATCATCCGCTGGCGTGGCAAACTGTGCAAGAGCTGGGACATGTCCTGAATTATATTTCTAAAAATGAACGTCTTCCGACTCAGTTTCTTCCCGTATCACCTCCACCGTACATGAATGGTGTTGCCAAAGATTTCCTGTCCTGGGTGATCCAGTGTAATCATGCAGATTTCCCGCCAGACGTGGTCTGTGACTGGCTAGAAGCGCGTCTACCCAATCCGGTCGATGATGAAACCCAATGGAAAATTAAAACTGATATTTCTGAACTGGATCAATTAACGGATAAAGAGCTGGATCAGCTGGTTCCGCCAAATCCAGAATCAAAAAGCTGATCATAAAATATCTCCCTAAGTCCCTCTTTTTCAAAGAGGGACTTTCCTCCCATTTTTTAAAGAGAGGTCAGGAGGAATTTAAAATCAAAACGTCGACCAGCCACTCCATTCCATAAAGCGATACAGCCAGTATTTCCATCGTGAATCATCCTGATAGGCAGCATAATCAAGACTTGCTTTTTGGCCATTCTGGTTCGACCAAGAACTATTAAAATAACGCTGGGCATCGACGAACACACTCGCCTGTGATGACCCAACTACACGCAAATCAGTTTCCAGATTATAGTTTTTCAGGTTACGGGCCGTGAAATTGGCTGAACCTAAAATCATTTCAGCTTGCTGGGTATTACGCTTGATGATCATCTTGCTATGACATTGCTCCCCTTGGGTATTACACCAACGTACCGGAATGCCAGCTTGATGCAGTTCCCAAGCCACCTGCCGGTTTGGAATCCCGTTCTTTTCACGGCCAAAAGCATCTTTATTGGGATCGAGCAAAACCCGAACCTTGACACCACGATCATGAGCCGCGATCAGGCTTTTAATAATTTTGCGTTCAGACAGATAAAACATCGCCAGATCAATCTGTTCATTGGCTTTTGCCGTCTGGATCAGGTTCAGAATCGCGTCATAAATGGCTTTTTCTGTCAGCACCTGCACCTGTGGCTGGGTATTCTCTGCCTGAAAATCCCCCGCAACGATCGCTGGCATATTGGCATGTGACATCATGCCTACAGACTGTTCCGTTTTCAGAATGTCTACGGCTGTAGTCCCCCAGACTAACAAGCCAATATTGGAATGCCGTGAACTGCCATCATGCGGGTTCATGGAGGTGACTAGAGCTTTCCAGCCCTGATCGGTATCCACCACTAAAGTTTTACGATGATTGGCTTTAAAGTTAAATAAATCAAAATAACTGCGCAGGGTAATTTTTTCTGGTCCAAATGGATTTGGTAACCAGCCTTTTTCCGGGTTATTGCCAATGCCTTGGCAACATAAATACCAGAAGCCTGACCAGCCCGGATTGGAAGCTCGTAAAGGAAGAAGATTGGTTTCAATGACATCGATGCCGTGCTGGCGCAACTCCCGATACTGTTCGGACTTGACCCCGCCATAGACCGAATTGATCGGATCAGTAATAAACTTGATTTCCACCTCGGGCTGTACCAGACGTTTACTGACCAGAGCATCCGTCAGCTGTTGACTCAATGCCTGATGCTCCTGTTTCGAGGTTCCGGTTTGCTGATTAAACAAAAACATATCCAGCACAATCAGTGATTTGGCCTCTTCAATCATTTTCAGCATTTCATTGAAAATGCGATGATCCAGATGCTGTTTTCCTTCTGCATCCAGATAGGTCTGATCGGCCAGAAACTTGACTTCGGCATGACGCAGCTTGCCCGTGTAATTCAAGCCTTCCGGTAAAGGCTTATAAGTATGATAAATGGCAGATGCCAGATAACTGACTGCCAGCAGACTGATGGCTAAGGCCGCATAACGGCGAGTCGACCAGTTCAGTTTATTGTGAATTCGTTGAAAGATACGCATAAGAAAAAACCTAACCCAATATGTTCAGGCTAGGTTTTATCTGATGATTTTTCAAGTAGATTTCAGTGATCTCTATTTGATTTGACCTGTTAGTTTATGAATATATTAGAAATCATACTGTAGGCCGACGGTAAAGTTGCGACCCACCTGAGGAATATTGGACAGGAATGAAGTATGTGAATACACCTGATCATCAAGCAGATTATTGGCTTTGAAATAAACCCGGTAAGCATTTTTATCTGCGATGCTATTGGCATAACTTAAGCCAACATTCACCATATTGTAGCCTTGGGTTTCATTTTCATAACTGGCAATCTTGTCCTGATTAAAGACATGATAATATTCAGCCAGACCTGACCAGCCATCGGCAAAGTCTGCTTCAACTTTGGTGCCTAAACGACCCGCGGGTACACGTGGTGCATTCTCAGCTTCAATCTTGCCACGCACATAGTCACCGAAAACACTGACTTTATACATGTCATTGATCTGGTAACCTGCCTGTGCCTCAGTCCCATAGAATCTGGCTTTGTCTTGGGTATACTGCACACCGCGTAAATTACCTTTCTGCGCTATTGTTTCGCCATAAATATAATCATCGAACCAGTTGTGATACACATGCACATGGTAATCCAGCTGATCGCCTTCATAATGCAGACCCAATTCAAGATTATTTGAAGTTTCTTTATCGAGATCAGGGTTACCGAGTTCATACGTATTGGTGGCAAAATGCAGGCCATCCGCGTACAGCTCTTGGGCCAAAGGCAAACGCTGCTGATGTGATCCCACCACAGAAAGCTTGTAGTTCGGTGCAAATTCCCAGTTGGCCGCAGCAGATGCAGATACGCCAGTGCCTGAATAATCTTTCTGCTCAGAATCCACTTTCACTTTTTGATGTTCAACGCGTGCGCCCAACTCGACATGCACATCGCCAAACTGTTTATGTTCCAAAGCAAATAAGCTGTATTTCTGGGTTTTGGTGTCTGGCATGAACACATCATGATTATGACCAGCGTGTTCGCTATGATCATGCTCATGTCCTTCATCATCATGCTCGTCATGGCCATGGGATTCTGGAGCGGATAAATTAATTTTCTGCTGTGAAAGCTGGGTTCCAACTACCCCTTCCCAGCCTGCAACTGGCACATGCACCAGTTCTAAACGGCCGTCATAGCCCTTACTTTTAAAATTACTGATCACTTCGCTTTCTTCAAGCTCATCATGTTCATAGTCAGTAAAGCTGGCATGCGCACGCAGTTTTTCAACACCGGCAAATGGTTGCTCCAGTTCGGTACGCACCTCATAACGCTCGGATTTTAAATCCACCCAAGGGCCAGCTGTTTCTTCATGATCGTGCTCATCTTCATCTGGTTTTGGGCAGTGAAAATGATCTCCATGAATTTCACAGCCATGATATTCATGACTATGACCGGGCAAGCCATACTGATCCTGACGGTTGCTATAAGACAGACCAACAAAACCACGGTCATGAATCCATGAACCGCCAATATTCACCGTTTGTCCTTCGGCAAAGGTATTGCCTACACGGCGTTCTTTATGAAAATGGGAGTGATCTCCATGCGGCTCTTCGACCACATAATCCGGAGCAATATAATCATTAGCTTTACGTTTTGAACCTTCTACCCGCAAAGCAAAGCTTTCACCAATACCTGCTGTCACACCAGCACTCGCCAGTTTCTCGTCACTGCCTGAGTTATAACGTAGACCCACTGTACCTTCCAGACCATCTTCAGGCATTTGGGTCGGAATTTTCTGATCGGTGACATTTACCAGACCACCGACTGTACCGGCACCATAAAGTAGCGTAGATGGACCACGAATCACTTCAACCTGTTTGGCAAGAATCGGATCAACGGTGACAGCATGGTCAGGAGACAAAGTGGACACATCCGCTGTTTCAGACGCATGCTGCAATACTTTTATGCGTGGGCCATCCTGACCACGAATAACGGGACGGCTGGCACCGCTGCCAAACTGATTGGAATAAACCCCCAGCTCATCTGCCAAGGCATCACCAATGGTCGTCGCCCGTTCAGACAGCGCTTTCTGATCTACAACATGATCTGCAACCGCAAAATCTGCCGCTGTTTGCACCAATGGATGAGCTTGCACCTGAATGGTATCCAAAGTCTGTACAGGTATTGAAGATAAAGTTTGTTCTGCAAATACCGTAGGCGCAGCTATAGCAAAAATTGACAGTGTTATTAGATTCTTAGGAAAGGACATGACCGAAGCTCAAATTCAGTATTTTGGATGAATGTTATAATATAACATTTCATTATTTTTGCAATCCTTTACGATAATGAGCTGAATATTTTATTAGAATGTCTTTTGAATATTTTTTATTACATTAAAAACACTATTTTTATGCCCTTTACCTTGTCGCATGCTGTGCTTGCTCCCCCCATTTCACGTTTAAGCGGAAACCGGCTTCCGATTGCTGCACTGGCGATTGGCTGTATGGTGCCCGATTTATATCGTCTCTTTACTTCGAGCAATTCAAATATCACGCATTTATGGTCTTCACTGATACATCCTGACCTGTGGATCGGACTTGTTTTCTGCATGATCTGGTATGGTCTATATCGCCCAGCCATTTACCGTTTCATCGGTATTCAGCATGAGTTAAATATTTGCAGCATCCTTTCAGCATTAAAGTTTTTCTTGGCAGTTTGTCTTGCACTGATTGTCGGTACAGCAAGCCATTTAATCTGGGATGGACTAACGCATGTCGACTTTCGTACTTTTGCCTTTCATGATTTTTTAGCCCAACAGTTTCAGCTGTTTGGCAACAGTTATCCCTTGCATCGGATTTTACAGATCGGCACATCCGTGATTGTTTTGCCGTTTATGCTGTGGATGAGTGTGCACTACTATAAAAAGCATCAGCAATATCTGGCAGTCAGCCGAAAAATCAAAGTGTTTGCGTGGAGCTTAGTTCTGTTTTCTGTATTGACCGGCCTGTTTTCTGTTTGGGATTATGCGCGCTATATTCCTACAGATGTCTGGCGATCGGATCTGTACTATTTTACTGGCCGCTCGATCAATGAATTTAGTCAGGGCTTTCTGATCACCTTCAGTCTGGGTTGTTTATTGTTTTTATTTTTGGACAGAGATCGCCGGATGGGTTAAATAAAGCACTGGCTCCAGGTTCTTTCACCGTAAAATAATATTGTTTTTGACTCAAGTTCTTGTGACAACATGCCCAAAGAGGCATAATCTTAACTTTACTCAAAGCGGTACGCTGTTTACGTATTCGCTGACCTTAAACCATATAGTTGGATTTCTAACGCTATGATGCGAACTCATTACTGCGGTTCTTTAACCGAAGCTCAAATTGACCAGACCGTAACATTATGCGGTTGGGTGCACCGTCGCCGTGACCACGGTGGTGTCATCTTCCTTGACATGCGTGACCGTGATGGTCTTGTTCAAGTGGTCATTGACCCGGATACTCCTGAAGCATTCGCAACTGCTGATAAAGTACGTTCAGAATTTGTCTTAAAAATTACAGGCCGTGTACGTCGCCGTTATGCAGGCACAGAAAATGCCAATATGGTGAGTGGTCAAATCGAAGTTCTGGGTAAAGAAATTGAAGTTCTTGCTGCGTCTGAAACTCCGCCATTCCCTTTGAATGACGAAAATACCAATATTTCTGAAGAAATTCGTTTGAAATACCGCTTTTTGGACATTCGTCGTCCAGAAATGCTAGATCGCCTACGTTTCCGTTCTAAATTGACTAACCTGATTCGTAACTACTTCGAGGAAAATGGTTTCCTGGACGTTGAAACTCCGATCTTGACTCGTGCAACCCCTGAAGGTGCACGTGACTACTTAGTGCCTAGCCGTGTATCGAACGGTAGCTTCTATGCACTGCCACAGTCTCCACAGCTGTTTAAACAGTTGTTGATGGTGGGTGGTATTGATCGTTACTACCAAATTGCTAAATGTTTCCGTGACGAAGACTTGCGTGCTGACCGTCAGCCTGAATTCACACAAATCGACGTTGAAACATCGTTCATGAGTGACGATGACATCATGGATTTAATGGAAACTTTAACGATCAAGATGTTCAAAGAACTTCTAAACGTTGAGTTTGATAAATTTCCACGCATGACATACAACGATGCAATGCGTGACTATGCGTCTGACAAACCAGATATGCGTATTCCTTTGAAACTGGTTGACGTTGCAGACTTGATGCAAGACGTTGAGTTCAAGGTATTCGCAGGTCCTGCAAAGGATCCTAAAGGCCGTATCGTTGCGCTTCGCGTACCGGGTGCTGGTTCACTCCCACGTAGCGCAATTGATGAATACACCAAATTTGTAGGCATCTACGGTGCGCGTGGTTTGGCTTATATCAAAGTTAACGAACTTGAAAAAGGTATCGAGGGTCTTCAATCTCCAATCGTGAAATTCATCGAGCCAATCGTGCTGGATCTGTTGAAACGTGTGGGTGCTGAAAATGGCGATATCGTGTTCTTTGGTGCAGACAAAGCCAAAGTTGTAAATGATGCAATGGGCGCGCTTCGTGTGAAGATCGGTCATGACATGAATCTTGCGACTTGCGAGTGGGCTCCGCTTTGGGTAGTTGATTTCCCAATGTTCGAAGAAACAGATGACGGCAAATGGACCTCTGTTCACCATCCGTTCACGCTGCCTAAATCAAGCGTTGAAGAAGTGAAGAATAACCCAGGTGCTGCACTTTCAGTTGCGTACGATATGGTATTGAACGGTACTGAAATCGGTGGTGGTTCATTGCGTATCTATAACCTTGAAATGCAAAAAGCCATCTTTGAAGCACTAGGTATTTCTGAAGAAGAAGCAGAAGAGAAATTCAGCTTCTTGCTAAATGCCTTACGTTATGGCGCGCCTCCACATGGTGGTCTGGCCTTCGGTCTTGACCGTCTGGTGATGTTGATGACAGGTGCATCTTCAATTCGTGACGTAATCGCATTCCCGAAAACCAAAACTGCTGAATGTCCATTGACTCAAGCACCAGCACCAGTTGAATCAAACCAGCTGCGTGACCTTGGTATTCGCTTGCGTGAAAAACCAAAAGCTGAATCTCAAGAATAATTCTTGACGTTTTAAGTGAAAAAGCCCTGCCTTGAGCGGGGCTTTTTTGTAAGATTGAGTCGCATCTGGAACAGTGGCATAATAGCCATAGTTTTTAATCTAAGGTAATTAGCAATGGCTATGCGTCCTGCAGTTCGTAATCGCAGCATTATGCTTATTGTATTTTCAGTGGTTCAATGGCTGTTTATGCGCTATATCCTTGCCAACAACCTGTTCAATCTCGATACCAACGACCGTATTGTATATTTTTGCCTGAGTAGTATTTTAGGTGCCCTGCTGATTTTTGTGGGTTTGATTTATATGGTGCTGAAGGGCAATCCAGATAAAGATCTATAATCTGACTATCTGGATCACATGTACACCCTACTCAAAAATTTCTCCAAGCTTCCGTTAAGATTCATTCAAAATCTTGCACAACTGGCCGGATCTCTTTTGTATCTCAGCCACTCTTCTGCACGCCAGGTGACAGAGATTAATCTGACATCTGCCTACCCTGACCTATCTGAAGCTGAACGGTCTGACTTGACCAAACGCAGTCTGAAAAGTCAGTGCATGACCTATGCAGAATCAGTCAAGATTTGGGGCTCATCTCCCGAATACGCGCTGTCTTTAATTCAGGATGTGCATGGCGAAGATATTTTCCTGCAAGCTTTGCAAAATCCTCATGGCTGTTTGGCCGTGGTACCACATTTTGGTACTTGGGAGCTGTTGAATGTCTGGGTGAATCAACACACCTCTCCTGTGATTATGTACAAACCCAGCAAGAATGAAGACATCGATCGTTTTATGCTGGAAGCCAGACAACGGCTCAAGGCGACCCTTGTTCCAACAGATGATTCTGGTGTGCGTGCTGTGTTTAAGCATCTTAAGCAAGGCGGTTTTTCTGCAATTTTGCCAGACCATGTTCCTAAAGAATCCGGGGGAATTTATTCTTATTTTTATGGCCAGAACGCTTTATCTTCTACCTTGCTTTCCAAACTGGCAGCTAAAACACAATGTTCAGTGGTCGGGCTGAGTTGCCTCAGACGCAAGGATCTTTCAGGCTATGATATTGTGGTGACCCCAATTTCTGACGATATTTTATCGAAAGATTTACAGCTTTCTGTAGATACTTTAAATAAAGAAATGGAGCGCATGATTAATGTCGCACCAGAACAGTATTTGTGGGGTTACAAGAGATTCAGACGTCTAGCAGGCGGTGTTAATCTTTATAAACCGACTCATTAAAATCATGCGGTGTAATAATTGTCAGAAGATAGACCGTCGCGAACTGAGCCAGTTTTTATACCAGTAGAACAGTTTTGGATATTGTAACATCAGTCGCTTTTCCCGGTTCAAATGCTGTAATTTATCCTGTAAATAATCCAGATCGTGATGAATACGATATAAAAATTTGCTGTAGATAGCAAAACCCAGTTTAAGGTTCCGTTCAAACAGTGCCAAAATGAGGTGCTCATACAATATCTGGAAATAAGGATTTTCCAGTTTGTCTCTATACAGGCTTAAGCCATATTCCAGACTCTTGATATGTTCTGGCTTAATTTCACCATTGGTAATACTGTCTGCCCTATAACGGTACCTGAACAGAGGCTCGGCAATTTCATAAATGATGAGGCCTTTACGATACAGGAATGGAATCGACAGCATGTCTTCGTAGAAATGATTTGGTGGAAACTGAAAGTCCTTTAAAAGTTTACGGTTATACACTCTTAACCATGTATACCAATAGTTTTTAAGAAACACGCGTTTTAAATAATCTGTATCGGCATAAACCAGGCCTGTCTGTTCAGCCAGCACCAGCGGTTTAGTCCCATACTGTTTATTTTCCATCAGTGCATTAAAGTGAATTAATTCCACCTCTGGTGTCTGCCTAATGACCTCTAAAATACGCGCTAAAAAATGAGGCTCAACATAATCATCAGAATCCAGATAGGCAATATACTGCCCCTTCGCCACCGCATAACCATTATTACGCGCCATGCTAAGACCCTGATTTTCTTGGTGGATAATACGGATATTGGCCTGAGATGAATGGGTAGCAAGATAGGCTTCCAAAATTTCTATTGAACGGTCTTTACAGCCATCATCGACAATAATGCATTCGACCTCTGAACTCAGCTGGGGTAATAATGATGTAATACAAGCTTCAATATAGTCCTCTACCCCATATACAGGGATAATGATAGATAACACATAAGGATAGCTTGAACTCATTTTTTTTCTTCACTCAAATTTAACTAAGCCTTTATTATTGCTTTTATCAGAAATTTTTCTTCTTATTGAGGTATTTTTGTTCTAGCCGGAGTGTTAAGTGTAAGTACCCGTATACAGATATAGCTAACTTTATAACCAATATATAAGCATCATGCAAAGGAGCCATACTTTTGCAGCTTACACCCTTTAGTTCAGATGGATCATCATAGTGATGATTGTCGTTTAATGCCAAGGCATGCAAAATAGCAGTACTACAACTCCTCGAAAGCGATAGACGCCATCATGACTTATACATGCGGGTTATAAAGCTGATGAAAATAATCTGATGTCTGGTGCTTAAGCAGCTTTAAAAATCAAAACAGTCTGTATTTATCAAATGGCATCTAAAAACTCAATATTCAGTGATCAGGCCAAGTTACCTTAGACACAGTTCATTAGCAGGTTATGATATTGTGACCGCCCAAATTTACGGTGACATTTCATCAAAAGATTTATATTTCTCTATCAATATCTTAAATCAAAAACAGAATATGTGATTTATATCACTCTAAAACAGTATTTGTCAGGATATAATCAGTGGAGAGCCTTACAAGACATACCTAAAAATCTTTATAATAAAGATCATCAATAAATTTCTACTTAATAAATCTACAGCGTCTAATGAAAAAAGAATTTAATCAATACCATATATTATTTATAGTGGATCATCTTAAAGGAGGGGGTGCAGAAAAAATTCTTCTTGATACCGCTACAAATTTAGAAAAGACTGGGCATCAAGTCACGGTTGTACCATTAAATCATCATGAGATTAAAATGGACATTCCCACGAATCTTAACTTCATAAAAGAAAGTTTTAATCAGTGTATTTGTTCAGGTAAATTACTCAGAAAACGAGAAACACCAACAGCCGATATAGAAAAGATTAATACAATAATTTCAGATATACAGCCAGATCTTATTATTTTATCGCATGCATTTGCATTCTGTCTTTCCGATTTTATCAGTGGAAATATATGGTTATGGATACATGGCGAGATTTTCAAATCATCCAGAAAACAGACCAATAATCCTTTCAGATGGTATAAAGAATACCGAAGACATTATCTCGATAAGAAATATTTTATTAAACTTTTTGACGGAAAAAATATTATTACCGTTAACCAGAATCTGGAAAAAGATTATAAGCACTTATTACCCCACTCACAAATTTTAACAATTTATAATGGTCTTGATATAAAACATATTGAGCAACAAAAATTAATAGAAGCCCAAAAGATCTGGGATTGCATATTTGTTGGTCGTTTAAGCCAGGAAAAACAGCCAGAACATGCTATCAGGGCATTTGCAAAATCTGAAAAAGCGAAAAACCTGCTCATTGTAGGAGAGGGTGATTTAAAGCCTTCACTACAGGATTTATGTAAACAACTAAATATTGAAAGTCGCGTAGAATTTATGGGATGGGTCAACAATCCGTATCAATATATTCAGCAAAGTCGGTTATTAATTTCCAGCTCGGTCAGTGAAGGTTATGGTTTAGTCATCTCAGAAGCACTTTATCTGGATGTTCCTGTAATTGCCTATAATGTAAGCGATGCGATTTCTCACCAATTGAGCATCGCAAATTTAGAAGAAAATTTGGTTACTCCCCAAAATATAGATGAATTGGCAGAGAAAATAGATCAAAATCTGAATCAAACCTATCGTACTTCTTTTGAGAAAAAACTGCTCTCAAATGAAACGATGGTTAATAAATTTTTAAACCTTATCAAGAATGATCATTACTAAAATGCTTTATTTAACTATCATCATCCCCATTTATAATGTTGAGAAGTATATTGTTGACTGTCTTCAAAGCATCATCGACCAGTTAGATGATCGGATTGAGATTCTATGTATTGACGATGGCTCAACAGATCATTCTATTGAAATTTTAAAAGATTATTTGAATCAGCAACCTAAATCTCTCGTAAAAAATATCAGAATCTTTCAACAGAAAAATTCAGGTGTCAGTTCTGCTAGGAATCTCGGTATTTCACATGCAAAAGGTACATATCTTACTTTCGTGGATCCAGACGATGTACTTTTAGAGACTTACGTTAAAGAGATAAATTTAGCTCTTTTAAATAATGTAGATGTAGTGAGTTTTGGATATAAAAAGCTTTCTGAAGATTTAAAATCAAGTACTGATCAATTTATTCCTCACTTTGTCAATCAACAGATTAGTAATTTACCCAGCAGTGAAAATGCTCTCATTGAAATTTTCAACTATAATCGCTGGTTTTCTGGAATTCATGTCTATAAAACCAGCCTGTTTAAAGATACTAAATTCCCAGAACTAACTCACTATGAAGATGCAGCAACCATTCCAAGTATAATGATAAAAGCCACATCATTTTATACGATTCCTAAACCCTTATATGGATACCGGATACGCTCAAGTAGTGCTACAAACTCTAAACAAGGTGCTAATATTGATAAGTCGCTGGCCTGTCTCGAACAACTTATTCCAATACTCATTGAGAAAACCAAGGTACAGGCGATTTTTATCATTCCATTAATGCATTTTTTTTATATTTATATCCATCAAAGTACCAAATACAAAAATAAGCAGACTGCAAAACTGAACTGGAAAAAATTTTCTCAACAAATTCAGCAATTGCCTTTTTCTGGCAAATTAATCAAAAATGAGCATAATCGACTTTTATACCAGTGCTTAAATTTGGGAATAAATGGGTTTTACCTGTCCAAATTAATGAGTCGCCTTTTACGTTCCCTCAAAAAGCGCTTAAGGAAGCCTTATCATCAATAATCAGCTTTAAATAATTTAAATAATGAGATCTAAATATTGGCTGGCTGCATAATCAGGTAAAAATTTTCGATCCAACCTAACTGGATTATTATCTGTTTGCTGTGAATATGCAGAAATTTTATCTGATAATGCCGAAATGTCGCCAGGTTTAACCAAACAATCAGATGGCAAAATTTCATTGGGACCTGATGGGCAATCAGTACTAATTACAGGTGTACCCAAAGCTAAAGATTCTAAAATGACCAACCCCAACCCTTCAAAATCAGATGACAACACCATAAATTTTGCATGCTTCATATAGGGATAGGGATTTTTTTTAAAACCTGTAAAAACAACTTTATCTTCAATACCTAACTCTTTAACTAGTCTTTGAGATGCCTCTAATAATTCGCCCGTACCCACCAAAACCAATTTTTCCTGAACATTCGCTTTTGCATACGCTTTAATTAAAACATCATGGCGCTTCTGTTGTTTAAATTTTCCAACATTCACAATATAGGGTGTATCAATATCTGGCACATATTCACTAGCTGTTGAAACGACTTGCTTAACATCAATCGGGTTATAAATAGTGGTTATTTTGCTTTTACGGCCAAAAACCTCAATAAAATCTTTCTCAACACCTTGACTGACTGCTACGCATGGTTTCGCCAAATAAATCTTGGTCAGCTCTTTTCGCATCCCTTCCAGTCTTTCACCATATTCCAGACTAGTCGTATTATGAATAACTAAATGAACATTAGGCAACTGGCTTTTAGACAAAATAAAATCGACAGGCAATAAGTTTGAAAGCACTAGATCAGGTGTGCCGATATTTTTTAGTACAAATTTATCAAATGCTTTGGCTGCAATACCGGAACGCATAAATTTAGGAATTGCACGATATTTTTGATAATCAAAAAAGTGGAGTTTTACGCCTTCAGGTATCGGTAAATCTATAATATTTTTAAAATAAACAATATGCGCTTCATGACCCGCATCAATTAAACCCTTTGCCAAAGTTAAAGCAAAACGTTCCGCCCCATTTCCCTGTAAAGTAAAAATAGCCAATACGATGGTTTTTTTCATACAGTATTAATCCTGAATAAATTTTTCTTGATTCAATTTAATCATTCTTTTTTCTGCTCTCCCCATCACTTGTAAATATCGTATCGCCAGCGCAATTTGTCCCGCTAATCGTCTTTTTTTAAACGTGTATTTTTCTTTGATAGAGCTGAATTCAGGCTTAAAGTGTTCAGAACGGCCAATGGTCGAATCAAAACACCCTTGTTGCAGGAGGCCATATGCGCCAAGCTGGTCTTCTTGAATAATCACTGCAGGTTCAGCTTGCAAACAATGTAATTCATAAGCAGAAAATATAAATCCATCTGCAATTGCCGGTGCAGTTTTTGCTAAACGATTTAATAATTTTTGCGCGCCACTCGGGTAGAGGATATAACCTGCTGCTCCGGTACGATCTTGATATAACTCATATAATTCGACCTGAGTATGATCTAAGGTACACACGGGTGTCCGACTTATAATTTTTTTACGGCTTCTTACTTCCAGATTGATTAAGTCCACATCTGGAAATTGTTGCTGTTCAATTTCGTTTAAAATTTCTTTTGCATTGGAAGCCAGTACTGCATCATCTTCAAGAATTAAACAGGGCTGATTCCTTTTTAGTACTTCTTCCCAGGCTTTTTGGTGACTGAGAAAGCAAGCCACCTCAACTTTACGCAAAGGCCTTTGCCAGCCAAAACCGAATTTTTGGTATTGCTCTTCGCTCAGATCAGCAACTGAAAATGCTTCTAATATTTCAAAATCCAGTCCTAATTTCTCAAATTGTCTTTTTTGAAAATCACGACGATCCTGTGAACTTTTTAAATTGATAATTAAAGTATTCACAATTACCACCATCTCGTCTTTTCACGAGTGTGACGCTGTTTAAAACGTGAATATACATTATTATTCTGATCAAGCTGTAATCTGTCAAAAATCTCAATTACAATTTGACCCAGTTCATGGGCCTCACATATTTGCTCGAGACGCCAGCGCATATTACGTAAAGTATCATCAGTTCCAACCGCAAATGCAGCCGTACCATCAAATAAGGCATAACGCTGTTGCTGCAATAACTGCTGATGTTCCGGATTTACTGTTAAAGACTGGTCACATAAAAAACGTTCAGTTTCCTGTAGTTTAATAGTGTTGATCAGTACCACTGCATTCATCAGAATTGCTTGTAATAGCGGATCATCTTCTAAATCAATAAAAGTATCACAGGCAGAAATTAACCAGCGTGTATTTAATGAAGCCAGTAAATAGTCACGCTCACTCAACCATAATTCTTTAAATCTTGCATAGTTATTCTGAACATCAACTTCACGACGAATGAGTACAATCAAGCTGGCATGATAATGATTGAGCGCAGACTGACCCACAAATTCCTGTTCAAGCTGTTCAATATGTTCATTTAAATCTTTAGCCGAACCATAGGTATAGCGAACTTCTTCACCACCAATCATCTGGTTTTTAAGTGCATCGAGGTCTACGTCATTAAACTGAGCGTAGACCTTGTCTGCCCCAAATCGACGTTGATGGCGACTAAATGAAAACCATTGTTCGAATTTACTTTTTTTTCTCACAGGCATTTGAAATCAAGTCTCTTCCAATCCTACATTTATTCCGCTTACTGCCACGCATCCTTAATCCACTGCGATGGCAGCACATAACGATACCATTTACCACCCCCACCATTCACTGCATCTGGCGGATTAATCTCACCATGAAAAACAATGATTTTGGCACCTTCAGGTTTTACCGGCGGCTTAAAATAAGCCATCGGAATTTTTTGCAGGCAATGATATTTGTAGCTCTTACACCAGCTCTCTGGCCAGTAGCTCAGTTTCTTCTCCCGATCTACATACCAAGACAGATAAGCCTGCTCATTACGGAATTTTTGACGAATTTCATCAAAATGTTCACGGAAATAAGGTAACAGACCTGGGAAAGCACCCAGTTTAAACCGGTAAACCGAACTGTTACCGGTAATACGCCACGGCCGTTTCCAGTCATGAATAATCAGAAAGTCGCCCGGATAGGTAAAGAACTCATCGATATTATCGACAATCACCACATCAAGATCGAGGAAGAGTGCATTGCCTTCTAAACCATAAAGATCAGGTTCAAAAGTGGACAGCTTGTTCCAGCCACGCTCAGGCGCACCTTCAGGCAATGCCAAAGGTGGAATAGGGAAACATTGTACTGCAGGATCAATGCCTTCAGTACGATCCGTCAGACAGACCATTTTAAAGTCCACTGTCGTATGTCGTTTAACCATATTGTATAAACGATTGACGTATTCCGAACCGTATTTGGTTCCCCATTTCATACAAATAACGATGTTACTCATTGCGTATGCCTAAGCTCATCTTAAAATCTTCTTGATGCTGAATATGATGACATAAGTTCGGCAGAATAAGTACATCAGTTAAAAAAAACCTCTCAAATGAGAGGTTTTTTCAAGCAGTAAATTCTGAATTACTTCACATAAGTTAACCAGTGTGCATATTTAGGATCTTTGCCCTGAACCGCATCAAAGTAAGCTTTCTGGATTTGAGTGGTGATTGGACCACGTACACCCTCACCAATCTGACGATCATCGTATTCACGGATTGGTGTTACTTCTGCAGCAGTACCGGTAAAGAATGCTTCATCTGCAATGTAAAATTCATCACGGGTAATACGGCGTTCAATTACGTCATAACCCAAGTCTTTAGCAATGGTAATAATGGTTTGACGGGTAATACCATCCAACGCACCACCTGCGATGTCAGGCGTATGAATCACGCCATCACGTACCAGGAATACGTTTTCGCCTGAACCTTGACACACATAACCTTGCGGGTCGAGCAGCATTGCTTCGTCATAACCTGAATGCGCCACTTCCTGATGTGCAAGAATCGACAGCGTGTAGTTGCCTGATGCTTTGGCCTTACACATGGTCACGTTCGGATGATGATGGGTAAATGAAGAAGTTTTTACGCGAATACCCTTCGCCATTGCTTCTTCACCGAGATAAGCACCCCAGCTCCATGCCGCAACTACGGCATGAATGGTATTGTCAGTTGCAGCAATACCGAGTTTTTCAGAACCAATAAAAATAATTGGACGTAAATAGCAAGACGCTAATTTGTTTTCACGAACAACATCAATTTGAGCTTGCTCTAATGCTGCTTGATCAAATGGAACTTTCATTTGATAAATTTTTGCAGAATTCAACAAACGCTTCGTATGTTCTTTTAGACGGAAAATAGCCGTTCCATTCGGGGTTTCATAAGCACGGACGCCTTCAAACACACCCATGCTGTAATGCAAAGTATGTGTTAATACGTGAGTTTTTGCCTCACGCCAGTCAACTAGTTGTCCATCTTGCCAAATGAAACCATCACGATCAGCCAAATTCATGCCACAAACTCCAATTTCTCACAATTATTCACTATCCAGTACAAAGTCTGCACTTGGATCAATCAGTCTTTGCCATAACTTGCAAACGGTCATTCGGGTATCGTGCCAATCGCTTGCAGACACTTGCATGGATTGATTTGCAAGGGCTAAGCGATGGCTCTCGGCGCGTTCACGGAGATAAGCTTGAATCAGAGCAGTCGCATCGTCGCTGGATAAGCAACCTGATTTTGCGGCATCCTCAAGAATTCGTACATTGTCGGAGAAATGGGCGAGATCTTTATTCGTCCCACTCCAAGCCAACACCGCATACTGTGCCATAAATTCGATGTCTACGATACCACCTGCATCTTGTTTTAAATGAAAAATACCATCTTTTTTTTGCTCTTTAGAAGAACCGAGATGCTCCTTCATTTTCTGACGCATTTTCAGTACTTCTGCCCGTACATAATTTTCATCGCGAGGCTGAGTCAGAATATCTCGCCGTAAAACTTCGAACTTTTTCCTTAAACTCATTTCACCCGCAATTGGACGGGCTCGTACCATGGCCTGATGCTCCCATAACCAGGCACTTTTAAACTGATACTGTTCAAAAGCTTTCAAACTGGTTACCAAAAGTCCAGCTTCACCCGATGGACGCAAGCGGGTATCGACCTCATAAACACGCCCATCCAGAGTTTGTGTGGTCATCAGTGACATGAATTTTTGCGCCACACGCATGGCAAATTCAAAGCCACTAATCGGCTTGAGTCCATCTGTATCGGTCTGCTCACTCATATAGTGAATAAAGACCAGATCCAGATCCGAGCCATAACCCAATTCAATTCCACCGACTTTACCATAACCAATGACTGCAAAAGCCGTATGCTCGACTGAACAGCGTTGCCCTTCGGCATCTAGAGGAAAACCATGTTTTTTCGCAACAATCTGATAGGCCAGATGCAGCGCTGCATTCACCGATACTTCAGCAATATCGGTCAAGGCATCGGAAACTTTCATTAAAGCACTTTCAGCCAGCACATCACTGGCGGCTACAGCAAGTACATTGGATTTTTTAAACAGGCGCAAAACCCGCATCTGGTCTTCGACCTGATCAATTTCAATCCGTAAAAGTTGCTGGCGCAAGGAATCTTCCAGATCCTTACGTTTTGGCAATTCAAAATCCATCGACAGGAATTCATCCAGTAGCACCGGATAATGGGTCAGTTCTTCACAAATCCATGGGCTGACCGTGGCCATCTTCACCAGTCGCTGCAAAGCCCCTTTACTCTCAATTAACATCACCAGATATACCGTACGGCGCATTACCGATTCCACCAAGGGCATCAGTCGTACCAGTGCTGTCTGCGGATCATCTGACTGTAAAACTGCTTCGATTAAATGTGGCCAAAAAGTTTTTAAACGCTGCACTGCTTTGGCTGGTAATTTTTTTAAGGCATGCCCATTCCAAAACTCATAGACAAGATTTTTTGCATTGTCATCCAAAACTTCTTGCAGTCGGTTTTCTAGCTGTGAAAAACTTTCAATCAGGGTATCCGGACCATTTTCCTTAATCAAATGATCAAACTGATACATCACCTTGCTACGCTTCGCATTGAGATACGCCATAAAGCTGTCCCAATCGGCAAAACCCAGGGTATCTGTTATACGCGCCCTTAATTCTGGCTCAGTCGGCAATGATTGTGTTTGCTGATCATTCAGTGCCTGAATCGCATGTTCAACCCGGCGCAGAAAAAGATAGGCATCTTCCAGTTCCTGTACTGCCTGTTCGTCCAGCAATTCGGCATCATCCAGATGATTCAGATTCACCAGACACTGGCGATCCTGCAATTCAAGCTTGGCGCCGCCGTAAATCAACTGGAAAACCTGCACGATAAACTCGACTTCGCGAATGCCGCCAGCTCCGAGCTTGATATCATCTTCTATATTCCGGCGTTGTACTTCACGCTCGATCATGGCTTTCATTTCGCGCATGGCTTCAAAAGCACTGTAGTCGACGTATTTACGAAATACAAATGGTCGGGTCATCTCCAGCAGCTCATCGCCTTCCGGACTTGGATTGACAATTCGTGCTTTGATCCAGGCATAGCGTTCCCATTCACGCCCATGCTGGCTCAGATATTTCTCCAAGGCCACGTGACTGATTGCCAGTGCTGAACCATCTCCCCAGGGACGCAGGCGCATGTCGACGCGAAATACAAAACCGTCAGCAGTGATCTGATCCAGCAAATGAATCAGTTTCTGCCCCCAGAGTATGCAAAATTGCTGTACATCAATACATTTACGCCCATCGGTTTCACCCTGCTCGTCGAAGGCGAAAATCAGATCAATATCACTGGAAAGATTAAGTTCTTGTGCCCCGAGTTTCCCCATGGCAATGACAATAAGATCCTGTACTTTTCCATTATAGCCAATCGGTTGGCCATACTTGGCAACAAGCGGAATACGGGCAAAATCTTTTGCTGCACAGATGCTGGCATCAGCAAAATCGGAGAGTTCTTGGGTCAGAGTGATAACATCGGTCAGTTGGTTGGCATCCTGCCAGATCCAGCGAAACATCAGACGGGCCCGCAGAATACGCATTGCACGCATCCAGGCGGCTTCATCAGTAATATTCAGGATGCAGTCCTGTACCAGCTGATCAATGTATTCCCGACTGAGTGAGCCCTGAAACTGGTCAATTGCATAATCCTGTTCCAGTAAACTCTGGTGATTGGCCAATACCTGTTCCGCATATTGGCTGGCTCTTAAGGTTTTCTGCAATTGTACTGCATTCATCACTCAACTCTTCCCCTGAAACATTCTGCTTAGTTATAGCAGGAGTTTTGTCTCAAGGGGAATGTTTTAGTTTGAAATTTATTTTTAAGACTGCTCGGCCTGCAGGTCTTCAAGCACCAGTGCCTGATGATCATTGGTGACCATCGGTAAATACACGGTAAAGATAGTGCCTCTGCCCTCTTTGGAATCCACACTAATTTGACCATGATTCAGGTCAATAAAGCGCTTGCACAGTACCAAGCCTAAACCGGCACCTTTCTCTTCAGCCGTACCTCTGACACTGACACCCAGCGTCGGTTTGAACAGATTCTGCATCTGCTCTTCAGTCATGCCCAAACCTGTATCCTGAATGGTAATTTTAACCTGCTCGCCTTCCATTTCGGCTGCTAAAATGACTTTACCGCCTTGATCGACTGGCGTAAATTTCAGCGCGTTGGACACCAGATTCTGCAATACCGAGGTAATCATATTAATATCCGCATGGACCTTAATGTCTTCTGGGATATTGTCGATTAATTCAATCTTTTTCTTCAAAGCCAGACTTTTCAGTACACTGCAGACAATTTTACTGGACTGCTTGAGCTCATAATTAATCGGATGATAAACAAAGCGTCCACCCTCTGCCATCGCCCAGGTCAGCAGGCTTTCCAGCAGATTATAGGTAGCTTGCGCATTATCATATAAATAATCCGCAATGCTCTGAATACTAGATTCATCCAGTGTGTCACGTTCCTGCGCCAGGACTTCGGAAAAACCCAGCAAGCCATGAAATGGCGCACGCAGATCATGCGCGATAATTTGGAAAAATTTGGTTTTACTGAAGTTTTGTGCACATTGCTGTTCATATAACTCTTTCAGATTATTATGTTCCTGATTGAGTTTGATACGATTCACTAAACTTTCAGCAAATTGTTTTACAGTGGCAATATCTTCCTGATCAAACAGGTCAGTCTGATCATCAAAGAACACAACCTGACCTAAAGAATCACCTTGGCCCGATTTTAAATTAAATGCGACAAGTCGCTGATGCATCACGCCCAGACTTTTCAAGTAGTCTGACAGTTCTGCATATGCGGGATGCAGGCAATCTATCACATCTGCCTGTAGCAGATATGCAGGTATACTAACATCCTGGGGAGCATGCAGGCCCCGGAAACCCCGCGGACAGCTGTACCAGATATAAGGTTCCGTATGAAAGCCGATAATACTGGTTTTAACATCCAGGACTTTACGGGCAACATTACAGAAGGTGTCTAATAAATTATCAGAGGTATAGACACCTAAAATGAGAGATATACGGCACGAGCTTAAGAGCTCCGTATTCTGACCGACCTCTAGCAGTTTTAGTTCCATGTCTGCCTCTTTAAATGTTTATAGAATATAGGAAACACAGCCGACCAAATTTATACAATCAATAACAAAGATTCTATATTTACTCAACGATAAAAACTCACATATAGATTAAAGGATTTGTTAACCTGTTTCTATCCAGATACATTAACAACCACAAAGCACTGATATTTAATTAATTAAGAATAACTTGAAAATTTGTTATTCAAAAAAAATACTACATAAGTGTTTGAAATTAATATATCTCACCTTAAATAAACATGTTTATTTGTACTCACTTTAACACACTATTGACCAAAAAATACCCAGCATCGCTTTTTACCGTGCTTTAAATAAAAGCTAATCTTTTTTCAATGATATAGCTTTAGAGTGAGATCAAATAAATTACTTCCCCACTGATTATTTTCACTCCTATCCAACTCAGAATGAGCTTTTAATTATTAAAATTATCTTAACAATTATACGATAGAACATCTTTGAAATTTAGAATTTCGATCAAAAAAAATTCACAAAAGCAGCTGAGAGTTGTAAATGAATTACATTCGTTAACAAATTAATTGCGGAATTTTTTTGTTTTATTGATCTATCCAGTGATAGAAATGAAAATCAGGAGAAGAAAAGACAGAGGCTATAGGTAATTCATATTTAAGTAAATTAAAATAAATCTGGCATACAAAAGCGGCCTATAAAGACCGCTTTTTCAGAAAGTAGCGATTAGTTATCTGAAATCAGCGCTACTTGCTGTACATAGTTAAACAGCTTTAATTTAGACGCATTCACTTCTTCTTCAGCAGCCTGATTTTTTAAATCACGATGCACCCGAAGATAATGCTGGCGCAAGGTATGACGCTCTGTCGCATTAAAGGTTTTGGTAAACTCATTGATGGCTGGATCACCATCTTTGACAATTCGATCAACCCAGCGCTGTAATTGGGCTGTCTTTTTCAAACCTTGCTTCGGGGTAAGATAAGACAAAATCACGGTTTCATTTTCATTGCGCAACAATTTGCCTATCCGTGAAAATTGACGACGACGTGCTTCATGAGAACTAATTGCTTGAACATCAAGCAAAGCCTCAATCAAACGCTCATCCACAGGTAGGTTTTTAATTTGTTTAGCGCTCAGCTCTGCAAGCTGTGCACCTAAAGCGGCCATACGCTGGACCGCTTTTTTCTGTTCGGTTTTACTTGCGCGCCCCTCTAAAGACTCAAAATCTTCTTCAGTTAAACTGTTCGGTCGACGTGCCACGATTAATCTGCCTCATAAAATTTTGCTGCAAATAGTGCCTGAATTTCAGATAAGGCCTTGTCCTCGTCTGCTCCTTCAATCACTAAGCGTAAAGTTGTTCCTTTGCCTGCACCAAGCATGAGCAAGGACATGATATTTTTAGCATCTACCAGTTTTTCAGTCTTGCCAATCTGGATACTGGAACGAAACTTAGTGGTAACTTCTATCAGTTTACCAGATGCGCGTGCATGTAAACCCAGTTTATTAATTACGTCAACTGTCGTATCTATCATGACCAGTGCTTCATTTCTCGATGGAGGACTTGAATAGACCATTTTGCCTCAAGCGCTTTTTTTAGTCTATCCACAATATAAACAGAACGATGCTGACCACCGGTACAGCCAATCGACACGGTCATATAATGGCGGTGTCCCTCGGCAAAAGTTGGCAACCATTTATCCAGAAAATGATAAAGGTCATTAAACATCTCTTCGACCTGATCGCTCTTTTGTAAAAATTCCTGCACCGGCTGATCTAATCCAGAAAATTTGCGCAGTTCTAGCTCCCAATGCGGGTTCGGCAAGTGCCGGACATCAAAGACATAATCCGCATCGAGTGGAATCCCGTGCTTATAACCAAAGGATTGCAAAATCAGGATCAGGTTATCGGCCTGTCCCAGCTTGGACAACAGAGTATGTTTCAGGTCATGCACGCTTTTGTCGGTGGTATCGATATGCACCGTAGAACGCAACTGAATCGGCATCAACAGGATTTTTTCCTCCTGGATACACTGATTCAGACTTTTAAAGCGTGACGCCAGAGGATGTGGCCGGCGCGAGGCACTGAAGCGTGCAATCAGCTCCTGATCCTGCGTAGTCAAATAGATAATATCGACCGAACCATGCTGCTGTAACTGCTCAAATACATGATCAAATTCTTGTAAATCTGCCCGGGTACTGCGTACATCCACACCCAGCGCCAACTGTTCCAGATTGTTTTCACTGTCCAGTTTTGCCACGATTTCGGGAAGCAATGCCAAAGGCAGATTATCAATACAGTAATAACCCAGATCTTCAAGCACCTGTAATGCAGATGATTTACCTGAACCAGATTGCCCTGTGACAATTAAAATGCGCTTCATGCATGCTACCCTTTCATCTTAGCCGGCAGTATATTTGACCTGCAAGTTGTCGATTAGACGCGTATTTCCCAGCTTTGCAGCTACAAATAACACAAGATCTTGATTAAACGTATGAATTTTTTGTAATTCCGGAGTGCGGGCTTCAACATAATCAATAACGAAACCGGCATCGGTTAGGCTCTGGCGAATTTCGGCCAATACCATATCCAGTTCTACGCCTGCGTGTAGCTGCTGTTCAGCCTTTTGCAAGCTCTGGTAAATGACCGGTGCGATGGCACGCTGTTCTTTGCTTAAGTAACCATTACGAGAACTTAAAGCCAGACCATCTTCTGCACGGGCAATCGGCACACCAATCACTTCCAGCGGAATATTCAGGTCTTGTACAAACTGCCGAATGACCGCCAGCTGCTGATAATCTTTCTGGCCAAAGAAAGCATAATTCGGCTGTATGATGTTAAATAATTTAGTAACCACCACCGCCACACCATCAAAATGGCCAGGGCGCTGCGAACCGCATAAATCATTGGTAATTTCAGACACACTGATATTGGTCAAGCGCGGTTTTTTGCCATACATCTGTTCCACACTTGGAGCAAAGACAATGTCACAACCGACTTCAGCCAAAAGCTGCTGATCCTGTTCAAGCGTGCGCGGATAGCTGTCAAAATCTTCATTGGGTCCAAACTGGATCGGATTGACAAAGATACTGACCACCACCACATCACACAACTTACGCGCTTCACGTACCAGATTTAAATGTCCCTGATGCAGATTGCCCATGGTCGGTACAAAACCAATGATCTTGCGCTTGGCACGTGCGGGATTTAATGATGCGGCTAATCCCTGAATGGTGGTTTCTGTTTTCATCTTACAATTCAACCTGAAAAGTCTGTTCTGGTGCCGGAAAAGATCCATCTAAAACTGCAGCATGGTACGCTTTAAAAGCATCAAGAATGGCAGTAGCACCCGATTGTTCCTGCATAAAATTACGTACAAATTTTGCGGTATGGCCAAAGGTCAGACCCAACATGTCCTGAACCACCAGTACCTGGCCGTCTGTAGCTGCACCCGCGCCAATACCAATCACGGGAATCTGTGGAAACAGTTCGGTG
Organism: Acinetobacter pecorum; assembly: GCF_014837015.1. Lineage (GTDB taxonomy): Bacteria > Pseudomonadota > Gammaproteobacteria > Pseudomonadales > Moraxellaceae > Acinetobacter > Acinetobacter pecorum. Next base: position 263,788 of record NZ_JACSPT010000001.1, on the reverse strand, counting down.
ATTTCCTGGCCAAGCTGTGCAGGTACACATTCGAGTAGCAATAGCGCAGCACCTGCCTCTACCACTGCCTTACAATCTGCAATGAGCTGATTAGCAGCTTCACGGGTACGGGCCTGCAGTTTATAACCACCAAAAACATGTACCGATTGCGGAGTAAGACCCAGATGCACACATACCGGAATACCGTTCCGGGTCAGTACCTGTACGGTTTCCGCCAGCCATGTACCGCCTTCCATTTTCACCATTTGTGCGCCGGCTTGCATCACGGTTTTCGAGCTTTGCAAGGCATCATTTAAGGTGGCATAGCTCATAAATGGCAAGTCAGTCATGATAAAGGCATGCTGATTACCACGGCGTACCGCAGCAGTATGATAAGCCATATCAGCAACCGTAACAGGCAAAGTCGAATCGCGGCCCTGAATTGACATTCCCAAAGAATCGCCAATTAAAATGCTATCGACTTGGGCAATTTCCATGGCTTTGGCCATACTGGCATCATAACAAGTCAGGCATGAAAATTTGCGTCCATCTGCTTTGAAGCGTCTTAAATCACTCAGACTGACCATGAAGATGTTCCTCTATGATTGAAGTTCTCTCGAACATACCAATAACTCAAAAATTAAATATTTGCCCAGTTGCTGTCATCGAGTACCGTGAGGGTCGATTGTTTGACGATGTCCAGATCTTTTAAGAATGTGTCATTGACCTGTATTTCAGAATCAATATCCAGAAGTGGAATCAAGACAAAATCACGCTCTAATACCCCGACATGCGGCACGGTGAGACGTTCATTTTGAATCTGCTCGTTACCGTAGATCAGCAAGTCCAGATCCAGCGTACGTTCACCCCAATGCCGCAAACGTACCCGACCTGCTTCCTGCTCAAAAGCTTGCAAACGATCCAGCAAGCTTAAAGCAGCCAGATTAGTCGTTAACTGTACAACGGCATTCAGATAGTTTGGCTGGTCCTGAGGTCCCATGGGTGGACTTTGATACAGATGCGAGGTTTTTACCTCACCCAATGTCGCCAGTTTCTGTACAGCTTCTGCCAGAATCTGGCGTGAATCGCCCAAGTTACTGCCCAGGCCAATATAAGTCACGATCATTGTGTTGGCCCAAATACCACCTGACTCAGATCACGTTTTACCCGCTTGCGTTTCATAATCGGATGATCTGCGCCAATTTCACCACTGGCACTGGCTGCCACATGCGACAGAGGTTTTACCTTGTCTTCAAACTTGGCTTTACGCGCCCGGCGGTTACGCGGCTCAGGTTCATTTACCAACGGTTCGATCTCAACGGAATCTTGCTGCTGCGTCAGTTTCTGTTCCAGAGGTTCTTCTTGACTTGCCTTACGCCGGCTCTTGGCACGCTGACGGTTATATTGGCTAATAGCACGCTCTTTCTCATCACCACTCATTTGCTGGTAAGCATCCCACCAGCTGCCCATCTCCTGTGCAGTCGCATCACCTGATTTTTCACGCAACAGCAAAAAGTCAAAGCCGGCACGGAAACGTGCATGGCTGGACAAAGCTTCAATTTGCTGTGGTTTAGGATTCAGCAAACGGGTCTGCATTTCCCAGATTTCACGAATAAAGGTTTCTGCAAAGCGCGGAATAACAGTACGGGTTGCCTGGCGTTTTAACACGTCAAGACCAGCTTGGGCACGTGCTTCAGCCGCTACTACACCTTTATTCAGATAGAATTCGCAACGTTCCAGAAATGGCTGCCATAACAGCACTGCATAGAAAAATGCCGGGTTGATGGTTTTGCCGATAGAAATGCGCTGATCGGTATTTTTTGCAGCGCGTTCCATAAACGGCGTAATTTTAGGTTTGATATCTGCAAATAACTGCTGCCAGATTCCAAAATCGATCAGCATCGGCAAGACACGATTCAGATGTCCCATGGTGAACAGTTTCTGTGATTCATCATAAAGTCGATGTGGGGAAACATCACGCAGCAACTGGGTCATTTCCGGAGTGAAAACCTCCAGAATTGCTTCATCAATATTGAAGTTCAGTTTGGCGGCAAAACGCAAGGTTCGTAGCATCCGCACTGGATCTTCTTCAAATCTTAAAGCTGGATCACCCAGTAAGCGTAACGTTTTGCTGTGAATATCATCCACTGCATTGCAGAAATCCAGCACAATGCCCTTACGCGGCTGGTAGTACATCGCATTGATAGAGAAATCACGACGGGAAAAATCCTGTTCGATGCTACCCCAGTTATTATCACGCAGAATCATCCCCGCGGCCGAGGTCACTGCTTTTTTGGGTGGTGCACGGAAAGTTGCTACTTCAACCAGTTCCCGTCCCGAATAGACATGGGCCAGTTCGAAACGTCGCCCGATAATTCGACAACGCCGTCCGAAAACTTCCTTGACTTGAGCCGGGGTGGCATTGGTAACTGCATCGAAATCTTTAGGATTCAAACCTAACATCAGATCTCGAACACCACCACCCACGATATAAGCTTCATAGCCTGCCTTGTTTAAGGCATCAATCACATCGAGAATATAAGAAGGTAATTGAGCGGTTGATAAACCACATTTTGACGCGCGCAAAGTTTGCAAAAGACGCTGTCTCCTACGTCTGAACGTAAAATTCTAAGATGACGCTAATCATATCGCTTACACGACTAAAGGGCAATTTGATTATGTCAATCCTGCGAGTCAAATCAATCAACTAATCCATGATCCATATGGTCACTCTACAAAGCGAGTTTCGCCTTGTTTTTGGCAAATAAAGCCGGTCCAATGCCTTTGACCTGCTGAATATCTTCAATACTTTTGAACTTACCGTTTTTTTGCCGATACTGAATAATGGCTTCAGCCTTCTTCTGACCAATCCCGTGCAATTCCTGCAACTGTTCGAGGCTGGCACGATTCAGACTGATTTTGTCAGTAGCGGAATCTGACAATGCAGGCTTGGCCAGATAATGATTGCTTTCTGATGTGGCGGTAACAGCGGCTTTTTTCTTCAGCCGCGCATCATGTTGCTGCTGTTGGGTCTTCCATTCCATATAATCGGTGGCAGTTGCATGCACAGTCCCGATAGAAATACAGCCGAGCCAGCAACCCAGAACAAGATTAATCCATGTCGGACCGATTTGATAAGATATTTTTTTCATGTGCCACTCTTTGTTTTAATTGTAATTTGGCCTGTTCCCAGAGCTGATCAAGTTCAGCCAGTGACAGTTTTTCCAGGTTTAATTGTTGTAATTGTGCCTGATCTTCCATCAGGGCAAAGCGGGTCCGGAATTTATGGATGGTTCCCAATAATGCCATCTCGCTGGAGATGCCAAGTTTACGTCCAACATTGACCAGAGAAAATAAGCAGTCGCCAAATTCTTCCTGTATTTCATCGGAATTCTGTCCGGCTACCGCTGCTTTTAATTCAGCCAGTTCTTCTTCCAGCTTGGCATAAGCACCCGCCATGTCCGGAAAATCAAAACCGATTTTGGCGACATTTCTCTGAATCTCATCCGCCTGATGCAGTGCAGGTGCGTGCTTAACATCGTCTAAACGTGAACGTGGCTTGCCTTGTTTTTCTTGCTGCTTGATTTCTTTCCATAGCTTGGACACATCTTCAGGACTAAGCTGCTTAAACTGTTCCGCCTGAAATACATGGGGATGACGACGAATCAGTTTCTCGGTAATGGCCTGCACCACATCCTGAAAATCAAAAGCACCCTGCTCACTGTACATCTGCGACTGGAACACCACCTGTAGCAACAAATCGCCCAGTTCATCGCGGATATCATCAACCTTTCCTGAGCGCACAGCTGCTTCGACTTCATAAGCTTCCTCAATCGCATATTTGGTCAGCGATTCGGGAGTTTGCTGCTGATCCCATGGACATTTTTCACGTAATTCGCGCATGACCTGAAGTAGTTGTTCCATTTTCAAAAACCTCTCTTTTTTACCAAATAGTCGCGTCAATCTGCCGGTTTCTTGTTATGCTCAAAAAAAAGACAATAAGGAGATCAAACACATGCACAGTATATTGATTAGTGGAGCAGCACAAGGAATTGGAGCAGCAACCGCCCAGCTATTTTACCAGCACGGCTATAAAGTCGGTATTTATGATATCAATACGGCACAGGCTGAACAGCTGGCCCAGCAACTGGGCGAACATGCCAAAGCCGGCTTTCTCGATGTGGCCGATTATGCTTCCTGGGAAACAGCCTTGTCTGAATTTTCGGCCTGGGCGGGGACAATCAATATTCTGGTCAATAATGCCGGGATTTTATATTCAGGCCCTTTTGAAGAAACTGATATTACGGCACATTATCGGACTCTGGATATTAATGTTAAGGGAGTCATGAACGGCTGTCATGCCGCTTTCCCTTATTTAAAAGAGTCTGCATTTGCCCGCATCATTAATCTATCTTCAGCTTCGGCAATTTATGGACAGGCCGATTTAAGCAGTTATTCTACCAGCAAGTTTGCAGTGCGTGGCCTGACTGAAAGTCTGGATATTGAGTGGCAACCCTATGGAATCCGGGTATTGGATGTGATGCCGCTTTTTGTCAGTACTGCGATGGTCAAAGATATGCAGGCGGAAAGTATTAAAAAAATGGGCGTGCATTTAAAAGCAGAGGATGTAGCGCAAGAGATTCTTAAACTGGCACAGCTCAAAGATTCAATCTGGCAGGCAACCCATCATCCGGTTGGTTTCAAAAGCCAGTTTTTATTTCATTTATCGCGAATGAGTCCGCAATTTGTGAATCGGCTGAGTAACCTGCTCATCGCCAGAAAATAAAATCTGAGATTGATTCCGGTCTAGACAAGGTGATGAAGCTGAATCACCGGAAATTTCAACCCGTTGCAAGAGTGCTCACTTTGCCAGGCCACAGTGAGCATGCAGCCAGCAAGCGTATAATTTTGATAGGCATAGACGCCAATCTCTGGATGTTCGCAGCGCCCGCCATTTTGCTCAGGATGAAGATTAGTATTCAGTTCATTCAGGTTGATCCGGATTCCCAAGCCTGATGCCTTTAACACCGCCTCTTTGGTCGTCCAGACTTTAAACCAGTATTCGGGATCATAATCCAGCACTTGCCACTTTTTGATTTCCTCAGGATGGAAGGCATGTTGTGCCAAGGCTTCAAAACGGACTTTTCGGCTCAGTTCTTCAATATCGATTCCCAAGTTCTGAACTTGCTTGCTTGTGGCCAAGGCGTAGAAATTCTGGCTATGGCTATGATTAAAACTGAGGTCTGGATAATCATTTAAATAAGGCTTGCCAAAATTCGTCCGTACCACCTGTTGATCGCTAACAGGCAATTCAAAAGATTGGGATAAAAGCTGATTGCGCAAACACGCCACTTCGCGTTTCCGTTCGACAACCTGGGTTTTGTGGTCTGACAATTGATCACATGCCAGATCAGAAAGTTGATGCAGATGAATTTGAATCAGCCGAGCCACGTGAATCCATTAAAAAGATGTCAATTGATTTGAGTGTAAAAGAATTTACACTTTTATTGGGAAAGAAATTCATTATTTTCTCAAAATAAAAAGCCTGCTTTACGTAGGCTTTTTATCCGAAAAATTTAAACTATAGAATTAGCGTTTAAATTTCTTCTCGGCTTTCTTGAATTTCTGTACATAACGACGTTTACGCGCAGCTGCACGCTCATCCACTTGCGACTTACGGCCTTCAAACGGGTTTTCAGAAGTTTTAAACTCGATTTTAATCGGTGTACCTTCAAGCTTGTACACTTTACGGAACACGTTTTCCAGGTAACGGCGATAATCTGCAGGAGTTTTATCCACCTTGTTACCATGAATCACGATCGTTGGCGGATTTTGTCCACCCATATGTGCATAACGCATTTTAATACGACGACCCTGAACCATAGGTGGTTGGTGAGCCTCTGTCGCATCATTTAAAATCTGGGTGATTTTTGCCGGTGACACTTTTAAGCGCGATGAATCATAAGCACGGTGAATCGATGGATAAAGATCGCCCACGCCCGTTCCATGCAATGCAGAAATCAAATGCACTTTGGCCCATGGAATAAAATCGAAGCGACGCTCTACATCGAGCTTACATTGCTTACGATCATATTCAGTCATGTTATCCCATTTATTGACTGCAATGACCATGGCACGACCTGCTTCAAGCGCATAGCCAATCAAATGCAAGTCCTGCTCAACAATACCATCACGTGCATCAACCACAACAACAATGACATTGGCATCTTTCATTGCCTGTAAAGTTTTAACAATCGAGAATTTCTCAATCATTTCATCAACTTTACCTTTACGGCGCACCCCGGCAGTATCAATCAGAGTGTATTGACGGCCATCACGCTCGAATGGAATATAAATCGAGTCACGTGTTGTACCCGGCTGGTCAAATGCCACCACACGCTCTTCACCGAGCAAGCGGTTTACCAGCGTTGATTTACCTACGTTTGGACGACCAATAATGGCTAAACGCAGACCCGTATTTTTGTCATGCTCTTCCGGATTTTCATCTTCCGGTACATCGGCAAGTACATCTTCCAGCATTTGCTGGACACCACGACCATGGCTGGCTGCGACTTGTAACGGCTCGCCCATACCCAGTTTGTAGAATTCAACCAGGGCAGCTTCAGCATGTACACCATCGACTTTGTTGGCAACCAGAAAGACTTTTTTGCCTAAAGTACGCAATTCACGGGCAATCTGCTCATCAGATGCCAGCAATCCGGCACGCGCATCAACCACAAAAATGATGATGTCGGCTTCATGAATAGCAGTCTTGGACTGCTCTGCCATGTAGGAGTCAATCCCACCTTCATTTTCGCCAATACCGCCAGTATCGACCACAATGAAAGATTTATTTTGATAAGTTGCATCGCCATATTTACGGTCGCGTGTCAGACCGGCAAAGTCTGCCACCAATGCGTCACGGCTCTTGGTAATCTGGTTGAATAGCGTTGATTTTCCGACGTTCGGACGACCAATGAGCGCAATTACGGGTTTCATAGAGTAACCTTTATTTAATATCAGGCGTCAAAGTGGCCTGAACATCAGAAAGCATAGGAAGATATAAGGGGTAAATACCCTAAATAAAAACACGGGGCATTGATTTTTCAATCACCCCGCGTTCAAAAAATACGGTTGTGGCTAGTTTAGCATAAGGCTCGTTAAAATTAACGGTTCTGCCAAATGCTTAATGCGCCCTTGCGTGTGGAAACATACAGCTGGTTGTCGATGACGCGTAAGTTACGCACTTCTCCAGAAGTTTTTGCACGACCGGTTATCTGTCCGGTACGCGGATCAATCAGGTGCAAAACGCCATCCAGATCGCCGACCACCAAGTCAGTACCCAGCATCACCGGGTTACTTAACTTGCGATTCAGCAGCTGGTCATTTTCCCAAAGAAGTTGACCTGAAGTAATCTCAAAGGCTTTGATTTTGCCATCAGTTTGCGCCACAAATACACCATTACCCACAACTTCTGGACGCTGGATACTGCTGGCATCTTCACTCCAGACCACCTGTTGTGAAGCCAGATCCAGTACAGTCACCTGACCTTGATAGCTAGTAGTCACCACAAACTGGCCTGCAACCACTGGTTCACCATCAATATCCACCAGACGCTGGATATCAGAACGCCCGTCAGACACTGCTACACGGCGCTGTAATTTCGGTATACCACTTAAGGCATCCAGCACATAGATGTAAGCATTGGAAGAGCCTATCAGCACATTACGCGCATCTAATGCAACCGGTGCAGCCATGCCGCGCAGGCTGAATTGTACATTAGGCAAATTATAAGTCCAGACTTGTGCGCCTGTCGCGATTTCATGCGCATACACAGTACCGTCATTGGTCACGCTAATGACACGCCCGGCATGAATTAATGAGGGTGCCAGTAAGGCACCGGTCAATTGCGCAGTCCATTTTTGTTCACCAGTTTGCTGGTCCAGTGCAAAAAGCTGGCCTTTCTGGTTACCGACAACCACGATTCCCTCAGCTGCTTCCACACCGGAACTTAAACCATCTTTGCTGACTTTTTTCTGCCACAGACGCTGCTTACCATTAAAAGCAGAAACCTCACCTTTTGGATCTATCGCAAAAACCACGCCATTATCTGCATCCAGACGCAAACGTAATGGATCGGCAGCCTCTGTCGCAGCCACACTAGTGGAAAATACGGGCACCAGTGTTTTGGCTTGGGTCAGTTTTGGAAGTGGATTCGGTTTTACTTCTGGAACTTTATTGGTTTTACCTGCACAGCCAGCCAGTGCAAGCGTTAAAACAGTCAAGGCACAGGTAATTTTGTATTTTCTATTCATTCAGCTTCTTCCGCTTGTGTTTCTATAATTGGGCGTTCGATTTCCGGATCATCGACCAATACGCCTACGCTTTCGAGCTTCATCTGTAAAATCTGACGTTCTTCTTTACGTTCAATCAAAGCATCCCATGCACTTTGATATACTTTTTTAGCATTTTCAATATCATTTTTGGCAACATAGATATCGCCACGAGCTTCATCGGCGGTTGCTTTGAATGCAGGCTCAGTCACTGCTTCTAAAGTTTTTAATGCAGCATCATATTTTTTCTGCGCCAATTGTGCATAAGCCAGACGAAGTTTGACTACCTGAACCAGGCCTTTATCGTCTACTTTCGAGTTTTCAACTTTCTGTAGCGCTTTCTCGGCCGCAGCATAATCTTCTTTGTCATAAGCCAGTTTTGCCATCACCAGTTGGGTCTGAATCGCCTGCGCTGAATCAGGGGCTTCCTTGACAATTTTATCTGCAGTTTCAGACAGCTGAGCAAAACCATCGCCTTTCGATGCCTGTGCATCATCCATCAACTGCTGAACTCTGGCAGTGTTCATTTGCGACTCTGCCAGGTTTTTCTTCTGCCAATATTCCCATCCGAAAAAGGCAATCAGCGCAATTAAAATCCCGGTAATCATCGAAGAACCATATTTCTTCGTAAAGGATTTTAAGCTTTCAAATTGTTCATCACCACTCATTGCGCTCATGAGATTACCCTTTTCCTAATGTTTTATCGATTATTTTGAAGAAATTTTAGTACTAAAAAATGCAACGAAGTCCGTAAATGGCACATTCGATTGCTCTGCAGTTGCCAGCTCTTTCACGGTAAATGCCTGAGCTTCCAGTTCACGTTCCCCTAAAATTGCCGCGTATAAAGCGCCCGCCTGATCGGCCTTTTTCATTTGCGATTTCATTGAACCCTGGGAGCCCACTTTCAGTCGAATCTGACTGCCCGCTGCTTCCAGCTGATCCCGAATCTGTTCTGCAATGACCAAAGCTTTACCTTGAGAAGCCGGTTCAGCCACCAGAAATACTTCACAATCACGTGTCGGGGTATTGTTTTCAACCTGTTCCAGCAGAAGCAATAAACGTTCAATCCCCATGGCAAAACCAACAGCAGGGACAGATTGATCAGGCTTGCCTTTAAGTTGTCCCACCAGACCGTCATAACGGCCACCGGCACATACCGTACCCTGTGAACCCAAATGGGTTGTGGTCCATTCAAAAACAGTTTTGTTGTAATAGTCCAGACCACGTACCAGTTTTTGATTGATCACAAAACTGATGCCTGCATCGGTCAAGTACTGTTGTAACTGGGCAAAATGCGCCAGCGTTTCTTCACCCATAAAGTCATGCAGTTTCGGTGCATTTTCCAAGATACTTTGTGTTTTGGCATCTTTAGAATCCAGAATACGCAGTGGATTGGTAGTCAGACGGCGTTGTGAATCTTCATCCAGATCCGCTTTATGTGACTCTAAAAATTCAACCAGTGCCGCACGATATGCTGCACGCTCATCCAACTCACCGAGTGTATTTAACTCAAGCTGAACCTTGTCTGCCACACCCATACGTTTCCACAGACGCGCCGTCATCAGAATCAGTTCTGCATCCATATCTGGCGTTGCCACACCAAACGTTTCTACACCAAACTGGTGGAACTGACGGTAACGGCCTTTTTGCGGTTTTTCATAACGGAACATGGGTCCGATATACCAGACGCGAGGCGTCGCACCGCGCAGCAGGTTATGCTCCAGCATGGCACGCACACAACCCGCCGTCCCTTCAGGACGCAGCGTCAACGACTCAGGCGGATTACCCTTGTCGAGGAAGGTATACATTTCTTTTTCAACGATATCGGTTGCATCACCGATCGAACGTTTGAACAGATTGGTCTGCTCAACCATAGGCAAACGGATTTGTTGATAGCCATAGGCATCCATCAAACCGGATAGATGCTGTTCAAGACGTCTCCAAGCTGGGGTTTGCGTTGGGAGAATGTCATTAAAACCTTTGATTGCGACGATTGAACTCATGATCTACTCAGGAAAACTTGTACGAATAATTTCTTTAGATTTAGCTTCTTCAAGCTCGGAAACACGTTGACGAACCATGGTTTCGATTTCATCAACCAATTGATTCGTGTCAATTAAATGACTCTTTTCACCATTACGGTACACCAGTGAACGCGGACTTGCACCTACCACACCAATATCAGCTTCTTTGGCTTCACCCGGCCCATTGACCTTACAGCCAATGACAGAGACATCCATTGGAGTACGAATATCTTCTAAACGCTCTTCAAGTTGCTGCATCACCGAAATCACATTAAATTCCTGACGTGAACAGCTTGGGCAGGCAATGAAGTTAATCCCGTTGGAGCGCAGACCCAGCGATTTCAGAATATCAAAACCGATTTTAATTTCTTCTTCAGGCTCGGCAGCTAAGGAAATACGCATGGTATCGCCAATGCCTTCCATCAGCAGGCCACCCAAAGCGATCGCAGATTTAACCGAACCGGTACGGTAAATACCCGCTTCCGTGACACCCAGATGGAGCGGATTATCAATTTGCTGTGACAGCAAACGATACGCATCCATGGTCAGGAATACATTCGATGCTTTGACTGAAATTTTGAATTCCTGGAAATCCAGACGGTCTAAAATATCGATATGGCGCATCGCAGATTCAAGCAGTGCCTGACCAGTCGGCTCGCCATATTTCTTTTGAATATCTTTTTCCAGTGAGCCGGCATTGACACCGATTCGCATGGAAATGTCGTTATGACGTGCTGCGGCCACGACTTCACGAATTTTCGCTTCAGAACCGATATTGCCCGGGTTAATCCGCAGGCAGTCTGCACCCAAATCGGCAACTGCCAAAGCAATTTTATAATCAAAGTGAATATCGGCGACCAAAGGCACATTGACCTGCTTGCGAATTTCACCAAATGCCGCTGCCGCTTCCATCGTTGGCACAGAAACCCGCATAATATCCGCACCAGCATCGACGCAGCGCTGGATCTGTGCAACCGTAGCTGCCACATCACAGGTTTCAGTATTGGTCATGGACTGGATACTGATTGGTGCATCACCACCCACATAAACTGAACCCACACGAATTTTACGTGTTGGACGACGTTTAATTGGATTTATGATCATTGTTCTGCTCTACTCTTGATCTGTTAAGGTGATAAACGGAATTCTGCTTTTCCGTTCACAGTGTAGGGTGACAATGAAATATTTTCATTATTCAAACTGAGCGATACAGCCGAGGCATCATCCAGACGAATCTGGAATGGTGCTTCACCATTTAGCTGCAAGCTTGATGCCTGACGGCCAGTTGCTAGAACATTGCCCGCCGAGTCCACAATATGCACAGAGGTCGGACGCTTAAACTCAAGTTTCAGCTGGTCGCCCGAAAGCGCGTTACCTGTATCCAGATTCAGAATCTCGACATTAGAAGTGCCCACTCCAGAGACTTCACTGCTATTTTGTGAATTACTACTTGACCAGTTCTGAATCATGGCAAAAAGTGCACCCAAAATCAGTAGCACTACCAGCGTAATAAAAATGCGCTTTAACCACTTACGATTGCGGTCCCGCTTGGAGCCTGGTAATTTCCCCATAATTTTAATAGGAGAATTGTTCAGGGCATGATTCGGCAGCAACCCGGTATCATTGGTATAAATTTCATCAAAACGCTGAATAATGCTTGAAGCATCAACACCCAGAAATTTGGCATAAGTCCGGTAATAACCTTTAATGAAGGTCGCTTCAGGCAAAGACTTATATTCGTCCTGTTCCAGCGCAGTCAGGGTTTTGAGCGGAATATTCAACTCTTTCGCTACATCTTCCAGATTGCGTTGCTGATTGATACGAATCTGGCGCAAGTACTCGCCCGGACGTTGAATATTTCCTAACGCATTTGGAGCTACGCTCGAATGATTCGATGGTGAATTAGGATTTACTTCCATACGGCCTCAGTACTGTACTGTAATTGCAAATAACGTTGGTATTCCTGGCTTTCAGGAAAGAGTGCACGTAACTGGTTGACCAATACCTGCATACCCAACTGATCACCTCCGGCACGCGCAGTGCGAATGCCAATCCAGAGTGCACGGGCACCCTGATTTTTCTGCCCCACACCACGCACAAACTGTTGATACATTTGTGTCGCCGCCGGGAACTGCTGGTTCAAATAAAATATTTCTGCCAACTCTAACATTGAAATATAAGAATCGCGATTGGCTTGCAGCGCCTGTTTGAATGATTTTTCAGCATTTGCTGTATCACCCAGTTTCAGGTAAATCCGCCCCATATTTTCCAGTGCGCGGAATCGCTGATCATAACCCAACGTGGCACCAGCAATTTGAAACTGCTCGATCGCATCATTATAGCGTTCAAGCTGATATAAATATGTGCCGTAATTATTTCGCGCCTGCGCATTTTTCGGATCGGCCGAAATCGCACGCTTGAAATAATGATCTGCTTTTTCGAGATTAAGCTTACTACCTTCCTGTTGCAGTAGCACGCCCATCATCATATTTGCTTGAGAATCGCGCGGAGTAGTCTCAAGTGCCTGATCCAGCGCGCGTTTGGCTGCATCCAGGTCACCTGTTCTCAGATATTCTACCGCCAATTGGGTACGGACTTTGGTGGCCTTTTCAGGGTCTTTCTGACCCAGATCCGGCGTCTGACACGCGACTAAAACCAAAGACACACATACTGTTGAAATCAAAGCAAACTTTGATGTTAGATTTCTCAACTGGCGACCTCTTATTATCCTTGTGAGCGCATGATCTCATTCGATTGCGCAATTTTCTTTTTCCACTGTTCCGCACGACGGGTACGGTCAGCAACTTGTCCGACTAACTGTCCGCACGCGGCATCAATGTCATCACCGCGTGTCTGACGAATCGTACACACAAAACCGGCATCAGACAAAGTTTTTTGGAAAGAAATAATCCGGTTGCGGCTTGAGCGGCCATATGGCGCATGCGGGAACGGATTAAAAGGAATCAAATTAATCTTGCTTGGCAAATTCTTCAACAGCTTAATCATTTGTTGAGCATGTTCAGGATGATCATTCACGCCATCTAACATCACATATTCAATTGTCACATGTTTACGTGAACTTTCATTCCCATCTTTGGCAATATAACGCTGACATGCAGCAATCAGCTGCTCAAGCGGATATTTTTTATTGATCGGCACCAGCTCGTTACGCAGTTCATTATTTGGCGCATGCAATGAAATAGCCAGCGCCACATCAATATCTTTGACCATCTGATCGATTTTCGGCACCACCCCAGAAGTCGATAAAGTCACACGACGTTTTGACATGCCGTAGGCAAAGTCATCCAGCATAACGCGCATTGAATTCAATACTGCATCGTAGTTGAGCAATGGCTCGCCCATGCCCATCATCACCACGTTTGTGACTGAGCGTTCACGTTCAAGTACAGGCACATCTTCCATATAGGAATAATTCGCCATCCAGAGCTGACCGATAATTTCCGCCTGGGTCAAATCGCGCTGAAAACCCTGTTTACCGGTCGAACAGAATGAACAGTCCAGTGCACAGCCTACTTGTGACGAAATACACAAAGTGCGACGTAAACCACTGCGATGTTCAGCAGGAATCAGTACCGTTTCAACAAGAGAACCTTCGCCATCGCCAACACGGAATACCCATTTACGGGTTCCATCTTTGGAATAGTTTTTATGCACCACTTCCGGTGCTTTAATTTCACAAATCTTTTCCAGTTTTTCACGCAGTTTGCCGGAAATATTGGTCATTTCAGCAAAATCGGTCACGAAGAACTGGTGAATCCATTTCATGACTTGCCCGGCACGGAACTTCTTCTCACCCATATCCTCAAAGAATTTCTCCATTTGCGGACGAGACATGCCGAGTAGGTTCACTTTTTCTACAGCATTTTGCTGTGCCGGAGTGGACGGAGATGGTTGCTGTGCAGCTGAAACTGCAGATACAGCGACGACTTCAGTACTCATGTGTATTACCTAAACCATGCCTAAAGATGAAAGGAGAAGCTCAATATGTGAGCAAAGAATTATTCAGAGAATAAAAAAACCAGATAAGTATAATAACACTTATCTGGCTTGAATACTGCGAATTAACGAGTACGTGGAGCAATCTCAGTTTGCGCGAAGAAGTAGTTAATTTCGCGGTCAGCAGATGCTACAGAGTCAGAACCGTGAGCAGCATTTTCGTCGATGCTTACAGCGAAATCTGCACGGATTGTACCAGGAGCAGCTTCTTTAGGATTTGTCGCGCCAAGGATGTCACGGTGAGCAAGGACAGCATTTTCGCCTTCAAGAACTGAAACAACCACTGGACCAGAAGTCATGAATGCAACTAGGTCAGCAAAGAAACCACGTTCTTTATGCTCAGCGTAGAAGCCTTCAGCTTCAGCTTGAGTCAAATGTTTCATTTTAGTTGCAACAATTTGAAGACCAGCTTTTTCAAAACGAGCAAAGATGTCGCCGATGTGGTTTTTAGCAACTGCGTCTGGTTTAACGATAGATAAAGTACGTTCGATAGCCATGATGGCTCCTTAAGTCAATTGTTGACATGAAATTTTGGCGCATTATACCGAGATAATGCGCATTTTTCTGCTTTTCATCTGTAAAAAAATGCTTTTTTAAGATGAGGGCTTAGCGTGCCTCGTCAATCCATGCCATTTGAATAGCTTCCAGCAGACCTTCAGTCGACTTGGTCGGATCATCTTCAAATTCAGGCAAGGCACATACCCAGGCATGTAAATCGGTAAAACGAACCCACTGCGGGTCCACATCAGGATGCGCTTCGTAGAGTTCAATCGCGATATCGAGAGTATCTGTCCAACGTAAACCCATCTCTATTTCTCACCATAATTGCTTTGATGCTGTACTTTAACAAATCTGTAAAAATCTGCGAGCCTTTGTCCCGGCTTTCATTTATTTTTACAACACAATATTTAAATAAGGTGCAGTCAGGACAATGGTAATTGCCATCATGCCACCCAGAATAGCCCCAACCACGACATCACTTGGATAGTGCAAGCCCAACACCATTCTGGACACTGCGACCAGAACTGTAAAAGGCAACATCAGCATCAGCAATAAAGGGGCGACATAGCCTAAAACAGTGGTTGCCATGACAGCATGCAAGGTATGCCCGGAGGGAAAACTAAAATGGTCCAGAGGATGTTCACCTAGACGGATGACCTGATGCACCTGATAAGGACGTGGTCTCACCGTTTTAATTTTTAGCATCTTGTAAATGATAGTCGCTACGGTGCTTCCCAGAATTAGATAAACAATTTGTGAGGTATAGATCAGGCCTTGCATGATCCAAACCAGTAACAGCATGAAATACCAAAATGCGCCATTCCCTAAGCGACTAATAATTTTAAAAAAAGTAGCAATTCGTGCTGAATGCGAAAAATGATTCAGATAGACACAGCCTTTTAAATCAATTGCCAAAAACTTAATTTTTACATTCTGGAGTTTCACACTGTTGCTCCTTTCTTGTTTTATATATTTTATTCCTGATGCCGTACCAGTGAATACAATGCTTGTTCAAACTGCCGGACAGGATACTGCCAGCCGACCGTTTCTGCCTTTTTACGTGCTTGTACGCCCATCTGTCGCAATCTGTACAGATCAGGTAATCCAAGCAACTGCTGGATAAAATCCTGCTGGTTGCCAAGCCTGCTTAACCATCCTGTTTGACCATGTCGCACATGTAAATTTGCACAGGCATAATCATAAGCAATCACCGGCAAACCACTGGCCATCGCTTCCAGCACCACATTTCCAAAGGTTTCTACCTGACTGGCAAAACAGAAAACATCGGCACTGGCATAAACTTCAGACAGGTTTTTCCCGGTTAAGCTGCCAGTAAAAAGAATGCTGCCATCCTGATTCAGCTGTTGCAGTCGGGTCCGGTCTGGTCCATCTCCCACAACCACCAAACGTATATCTTGCTGGTGAAGCTGGCGCAGAACAAAGTAGGTTTTGATCAGCACGTCAATTTCCTTTTCAGGCGAGAGCCGCCCAACATACAGCATCACACGGGTATCGCCTGAGACTCCCCAAGCATAACGCAAATCCGATGAGCGCCACTTTGGTGAAAATGTATCTGGATCAACACCTCTGCCTACGATTGCCACTGGACAGGATATGTCAAACTGCTTTAAGGCTTGAGCAGTATCCCGACTTGGGACACAGGTTAAGTCAGTATTGTTATGAAACCACTTTAAATAGCCCTGAATGGGTTTAAGCAAAAAAACCAGATCAAAAAACCGGCTGAACTCCTGAAATGACGAATGAAATCCGCTAGATACTGGAATTTTATGAAATTTTGCAAGCTGCTGAGCCGCTAATCCTAAAGGTCCCTCAGTCACAATATGAATAATATCCGGTGCAAAAGCTTCAACAGCTTGATGAATTTTCAGGAATTGTAGTCTGCCAAACTGCAAATTGCTGTACTTGGGAATGCAATGTGCCTTAACCAAACATTCGTTATATGGTTTGAATTCGGTACAGACGTGATGTTGTTCAGGACGAATTAATAAAATCTTATGTCCCTGCTTTTGCAATCCTTTGCAAAGTTGTAATAACGCGTGGGCAACGCCATTGATTTCAGGAGGCCAGGTTTCAGTAACAATGGCAATTTTCAAACGGGAACGGGTCAGATCGTCTAAGACCATTTTGTCATGAGTAGACTGTTTACGTTGTTGTTTTAAATCAAACCGGATTTTTTGAATAACAGGCTGTTGCTTTAATAATTCTGAGATGGACATGGGTTGCATCTCGCACCTATTTTATTTGTATATTTGATCCACTATAAGCAGAAGATATGACCAACTTATGAATCATAAAAAGAAAAGGAAAAGAGGATTATTTTTAAAACTATTAAGCGGATCAATAAATAAATCTCTATCAAATTAATCTCACTCGCCATAGGAACGCATTATTATATAAATCTGTATTTCAACCTGATGCCCACCTCAAATGAAGTGCACCAGTTATGATCTTATTTCAAGAGCAACAGCCTGTGAAAACTAGAAGGAAATATCTATCGAAACCCGATCGCTGTATCTGCCTGCGGGAACTCCATTTAAAGGATTATCCTCAAGCTGAACTGAAACAATGTATTTTTGTCGCTGGGCTGCCCCCTGATTGAGCCTCACCCCCCACAAATTACTGTTGGCGCCGGTCAAATTTAATTTGGTACGCAATTTATAAGGACCATTGGAAACATAGCTCACACCACTTGAACTGACCAGATTCTGACTATTAAACAGGATCGAATAGCCAGTATCGCATGAAATATTAAATGAGGTGGCGGACTGACTACGCTGGTAACTCGCCAGACGCAATTCCGGATTCGTAAATCCATCAATTGAGCAATGTTGGGCATTCGCGATCCCCCCCATGCTCACTAGAATAAATAAAAAAAGTTTTTTCATTTTTACACCTATCTGCATATGGTTTCCAAAATTTGATTTTCTGAATTTTGAAATTGATTTTGAGGAACAATCAATTGAGCCTGGCATTGCTGGCCACCTTGTGTTTTTATTTTAAGCCGGTATTGGCCGGGTTGAATCAGATATAAATAGACAATCCCCTGACTGTCCACAAAAGATGGATCACTGCTTAAGCCCTCAACCACCACTTCTGAACCTGCTATTAAATTATTTTGTTTAAAGTCTTTTATTCTTAATGGAATCCGCTTGGTTTTATGAATAGGGAAATCTAATTTATATCCGCGTTGATCCAGGCCAATTATTTTCTTGGAAGAATGTGTAAAAGTTTCTTCCATCGACAATTGGTTATGGTCAAAAGAAATATCATAATTAATATAAGGAATAATATTATGTATAAACATATAACCGTTATTATTGGTACTTCCTACCAAAGTGGCAGAACGATAGATATCTAACTCTGGATGCTGATCTACATTGACCAATGCAAAGGCATTATCTGCATATTTGGTAAATGCTACCTTATTCCCCAACCAAACTAAGGCCCCGTCAAACACGGCCTGTGAATTGCGCTGGTCTTCAAACTCATCATGTGACAGCTGCAAATTCCCGATGCTGGTTTTCCATAAACCATAGGCATTATAATTAACTTCATTATCGCGCTGATTTACTCCGAGAACATAATCGAAACCATTTTGAGTCATGGTTCTTCTACTATAACTTAAGCCAGTTTCATTATTATCAGTATCATGATCTAGATAAACTTGACCTTTCCCCTCCCAATCGTAAGAAAAAGCAATGTTAAACCCTCCATCATCACCTTCTCCAAAGTCCTTAAAAAAACCAAAACTTGTATATAAATTATCTGTTAGTTTTTTTGATGCTCTAATATCAAAAATTTTACGATCATCTTCGAAAAAATCTTCAGTAGCGTAACTTGACTGCTGAATATAACTGAGATTTAAACTGTCAATAATTTTTAAATTAGAAAAATTAAAATAGATAATATCTGAAGTTTTAAGATTAGAACTGTAATCATCCTCACTTAAGTATTCATATTTTTTAGTAAAATACCGGCTATTAATCCCTAATGACCAGTTTTCAAAATCCCGTGTTATGGCAACAGATCCTGCATAGCCCCGCTGGTTTTCCTTATCATCTTTACTTACTGAAAATGCCGTATCCAGCAAAAAATACTTACTCACCCCTTGGGTCCATAACAAGTCAAAGTTACTTACTTTCTCACTATATAAAAGATCTCCACCCAAGGTAGTTGAAAAGGTAAGTCCTCTCCGGAAAAACAGTTTAGTAAAAAACTCGCGATAATCATTATCAACATAATCATAATTATATCTTAGCTTTCCCAAGGAAATATTATATTCATTGAGTCTAGGCTTTAATAAACGGTTATTAATATATACAGGGAAGCTTCTAACTGTTTTATTCCCTAAAATATCCTCCACCACAATTTGCGCATCGCCTGCCTGATTTACAATTGAGCCTGCGGGCAGATTATAATTACCTGGTACAACTGAATCTTTATATAAATTTATGCCATTAATATATAAATCTATAGTTGAAGGTAGGCTGGCACTGCCATTCAAAGCAGGGATATTCCAGTAAACAAAATCTGGACGATCAGTATAAATGGTCCCAAGACTTAAACCTCCAAAACGAAAGGAACTATTTAAAGTATTATAAGGACTGGTGGTATCCCCTAGTGTTAATCTTAAAAACCTTTCAGGAAATTCAAAGTCCAAACTACTTCTTACTCTTAAGAATTTCTTTTCTTGGCCTTCAGGTTCATTCCGATATAAAAAGGCATTTTTAAATAACCAGTAATCTTTAAATACTCCAACTTCTGAAAATGTATTAAATTCCTGATCACGACTATCTCTACTGTAGAATAAATTATAGTTAATGAATCCCCCAAAATCCGCCTTTGCGGGCTGCAATACTTCTAGATCATAAGCCTGATCTTCAAAATAGCTGACTGGAAAATTAATTTTAATTGCCTGAAGGCTATAGTCATCCTCTACTGTAATTCCTGTTTGAGTGATTAAACAGAAATCTTTTTTCTTTAAATGGCGTTGAAAATTTTCTACTTTAATTCCTAGGTTATGCAAGGGATCACATTCAATAAATTTTTTCCTGTCCTCCGTGAAAGTAATTGCTTCAGTTTTATAATCCAGGCCATTTATCCATATATTTACGATTAACATTTCCGGATCTTTTGTCTGGCCTTGTACCGGACTAGTATTTGCTTTTACAGGCGTCACCCCAATACCACAGACTATCATCATAAGAATTTTAGTGGCTCTCATAGCACTTCCTTTGACTATTTTTATTCTTTTGCCAATCCGTTCTAAGCACTGATAGGGTATTCTAAATATTCCCCATATTCTTCTACTTTTATTTTCAACTTCAGATTTCCAGTAGTTTTTATTTCCCCAATTTCAAATTTAATTTCATTCCCACTCAAAACATATTGGGTAAAATCTTTTTTTAATACTTCATTATTCAGATTATCTAATACTATAACCTCTACAATTTTTGCATGTGATTTGGCTTTATTTCCTACTTTTAAATAAGCTAAACCATTTACCTTTTCCAGATTTACATTAAGTTGTGGTGCTGAGTGTTTTTCTGTAAAAAGCGGCAAGGAAAAATTAAATAAAAAGTTGATCGATGAAGTGTCTTCTACAGGTGTAACTTCTTTAAAAATAACTCTCCATGCTTGCTGCTTTTCAGTACCTGTAAGTGGCTGACTAAATCCGATCCGGACTATCTGTTTGCTTTCCGGCTTTAACTCAAAGGTTCTTGGATTAAATAATAATGTTTTATCTTCAACGAGAACATCATCCCCCCTTTCATTCTGTTGCCATTTAAATGCAGAAATTTCATATATTTTTGAATATCTTAACCCTGTACTCTCAATATTAACCGTTGTACTTCTCTGTTTTTTAGAATTTTCAATATATAACTGGATTGGACTAAACTTTATTCCCGCAGAGAGAGTAGCACTACATAACAATAATAATAAAAATCCAATTATTTTTTTATGCATTTTTTACTCCAAAAACTTATTATAGTTATTATTCAATAAAAAAATTATTAAAATAGGAGATGATTCACACATCTCCTATCCGTTCAATACTTATTAAGAGTAAATTTCTTATTATTAGAATCGAACTTCGACATTATATGTGCCACGATAAGTACCCGCATCAGCTGCTGCAATCGCACTACCAGCCACTGTAGCTGCTACATCCCAACGATGAGCTTGCCCTTTAGTACTTGATTGAGCTCCAGAATAAGCCCGTCCACCACGTGTAGTCGTCACAGATACAGGTACAGAGTTCTGACCACTGCGCAAATTATTTGGTGCATTAATATTTAATCGATAAGGAGCATTTGTGCTTACATTAAAGAAACCTGCATCGCTCCAGTTACCTCCCGTTGTTTGCGCAAGCGTCAATTGTGGTGTTTCCACATCCAAATCACAATGTCTTGGAACTTCCAGGACAATATCAATTTTTCCGTCACACTTATCTCCACATCCATGTTTGCCTGGCTTATGTGGTGTTTGGGAACCCGGTTTTCCTGCAGTCTGATTTGCATAAACTGCTGTTGAACCTAAACCAAAGCTCAATACTACGGTGGCTAATACTACTTGAGTTATTTTATTCATAAGTATGCTCCATTCCTTTTTGGAAGAATATATTTATTAAGTTTTACGCTTACATTTTGGACTCTTATTATTATGAGTAATGTTACTGTAGGCGTGCAGCCATCTTATTATTTTTCATTAAAAAACATATAGAAGCTCTATTATTCACACTACATTTGCTTATACTATATTTTTTAAATTTTTATTAAAAATTCTTTTTTTACAAAGATATATATAAAACAACTATAATCCTGTTAAATTTATATCTATATATTATATATAAGAATGATTTTCTTAGAATCGCATTTTAAAAATATAAAATATTGATATTTATATTATTTTAAATAAAATTATCTGATTACATTAATCTCATTTTTAAATTTTACAAAGTCTTACAATTTACAATTAAATCCAATATAAATTTTGATTATAGAGATATTTTTTAATTAGTTTTCAAATAAAATCTGATTTTAAAATCTTGGCTTCCTTCTCTCCTAATAATTCTACCCAAGTAATATTAAATCTCAAATGATTTTTTAATTAAAAAGTCTAATACGCGATTTTATTTCATTATCCTCAGGTTAATCATTATTCACTTGAATTAATCAAGATAGTAGCTACTTCTCAATTAATTTATTACAACCTTATTCAAAATTTTATTATTTTAATTCATCTTACTTTCGCTTACTTAACATGAAATCAAAAAAGCTTCTCTTTCACTATCAAAAAGCATTGCTTTGCCTGGAGCAAAAGACACGCAATGCTAGGTATAAAAAAACCCACTCTAAAAGAGTGGGTTTTTCGCATTCAAAATCAATTGATGCGAGAAATTAGTTTTTCTCTTTATCAGCGATTTTGTTTGCTTGGATCCAAGGTACGAAAAAAGAGGAAAGCGCTGCTTTCCTCTTTTTAAGGCACGAAACCTTAGTTCTTTTCTTTGTCTACGATTTTGTTTGCTTGGATCCATGGCATCATTGCACGTAACTTGTTACCCGTTACTTCGATACCGTGAGCAGCGTTTTGACGACGACGAGCAGTCATAGATGGGTAGTTCAACGCACCTTCTTGGATGAACATCTTCGCATATTCACCAGATTGGATACGTTTAAGTGCATTACGCATTGCTTCACGAGACTGTTCGTTGATTACTTCAGTACCCGTTACATATTCGCCGTATTCAGCGTTGTTAGATACTGAGTAGTTCATGTCCGCGATACCGCCTTCGAACATTAAGTCAACGATCAATTTAAGTTCGTGTAGACATTCGAAGTACGCCATTTCTGGAGCATAACCAGCTTCAACAAGAGTTTCGAAGCCCATTTTAACAAGTTCAACTGCACCACCACAAAGAACTGCTTGCTCACCGAATAAGTCAGTTTCAGTTTCTTCACGGAATGAAGTTTCGATAATACCAGTACGACCACCACCTACGCCTGAAGCGTAAGAAAGTGCAACGTTACGTGCATTACCAGAAGCATCTTGGTGAACCGCGATAAGGTCAGGAACACCTGAACCACGTTGGTATTCAGAACGTACAGTGTGACCAGGCGCTTTCGGTGCAACCATGATTACGTCAAGGTCTTTACGTGGAACAACTTGGTTGTAAAGAATTGAGAAACCGTGAGCAAATGCAAGAGTCGCGCCTTCTTTGATGTTAGGCTCAATTTCGTCACGATAAAGTTGAGCTTGAAACTCATCTGGAGTCAAAATCATAACTACGTCAGCTTGCGCAACAGCAGCAGCAACTTCAGCAACTTTAAGACCTGAATTTTCAGCTTTTTTCCAAGAAGTAGAGTTCGCACGTAGACCTACAGTTACGTCAACGCCAGAATCTTTAAGGTTAAGCGCGTGAGCGTGACCTTGTGAACCGTAACCAATAATCGCTACTTTCTTAGATTGGATAATAGATAAGTCACAGTCTTTATCGTAAAAAATTTGCATTGCTGTCTCCGCTTGAATGCTTGTTTGTCTGTTTAATCAGGCAGTGACCTTTGTATTTACAACACTGCCTGATACCCCTTCTTTTAAAGATGAGGAAATACTATAAAATTAGATAGTTAATACTTTTTCGCCGCGAGCGATACCGGATACACCAGAACGAACAACTTCTAAAATTGTATGTTCTGCAAGTGCATCAATAAACGCATCCACTTTCTCAGTCGTACCAGCAATTTGAACGGTATAGGTCGTTGGTGTTACATCGACAATCTGACCGCGAAAAATATCCGCCGTACGTTTGATTTCGTCACGTGATGAACCCAATGCCTTGACTTTAATCAACATCAGCTCACGCTCAATGTGCGCACCTTCTGACAGATCCACTACTTTTACCACCTCAACCAGCTTGTTAAGCTGCTTGGTAATCTGCTCAATCTTGTGATCATCGCCATAGGTGGTCAATGTCAAACGTGACAGTGTTGGATCTTCAGTCGGGGCAACATTCAATGTTTCGATGTTATAGCCACGCTGTGAGAACAAGCCGACGAGGCGGGAAAGCGCGCCTGATTCGTTTTCTACGAGTACAGAGATAATATGTCTCATTTCGTGCGCTCCCCTTTAGCCAACCACATATCCTGCATCGACTGACCTGCAACCAGCATCGGATATACGTGTTCGGTACGGTCAACCATTACGTTAATAAATACGCATTTGTCATTGATTGCCATCGCTTCTTCGAGCTTGGATTCAAGCTCGTCTGCATGGTCAATCTGAATGCCGACATGGCCATAAGCTTCCATCAGCTTTGCAAAGTCAGGCAATGAATCTACATAAGAACTTGAATGACGTCCCTCATAGTTCATATCTTGCCATTGCTTCACCATCCCTAAAGACTGGTTATTCAGGCACAGGATTTTGACGTTCAGACCATATTGCTTACAGGTCGAAAGTTCCTGGATACACATCTGAATCGATGCTTCACCAGTAATACACACCACCTGCTGTTCTGGGAAGGCAAGCTTCGCCGCCATCGCATATGGCAGACCTACACCCATCGTACCTAGACCACCTGAGTTGATCCATTGGCGTGGACGCTTGTACTTGTAATACATCGCACCAAACATCTGATGCTGACCCACGTCAGAAGTGATGATCGCTTCGCCATTGGTTACCTTGTCCAATGCCTGAACCACTTGCTGTGGCTTCATTACGCCATTAGTACCCGCTTCAAAACGACCACCATGAACCTTGCGCCATTCATTGATCTGTTTCCACCATGCCGCAATCGCTTCAGGATTTGGCTTGGATACATTCATCTGCTTCAACTGGTTCAGCATTTCATTCAATACCGGCTCTACAGCGCCCACGATTGGGATATGCGCCATAATGGTTTTTGAAATCGTTGCCGGATCAATATCAATATGAATGACTTTGGCATTTGGACAGAATTTTGCAGGGTTATTGGTTACACGGTCATCGAAACGCGCACCTACACACAGAATCACATCTGCATTGTGCATGGTCATGTTGGCTTCATAAGTGCCGTGCATCCCCAACATACCGATGAACTGTTCATCATTACCCGGGAATGCGCCAAGACCCATCAAAGTATTGGTTACTGGATAGCCCAATAAATGCGCTAGCTCTGTCAATTGTTCTGAAGCATTGCCCTGAACCACACCACCGCCAGAGTAAATCACGGGGCGTTTAGCGTTGATCAATTCTTCAATCGCTTTACGAATTTGGCCCGAATGACCACGGAACGGTGGTTGATACGAACGCATCTTCACTTTTTCTGGGTATTCGTAAGCAAATTTTTCTGCAGGATTGGTCGCATCCTTTGGAATATCGATCACCACCGGGCCTGGACGGCCTGAGGACGCGATATAAAAGGCTTTCTTGATAATCGCAGGAATTTCACTGGCATGACGCACCTGGAAGCTATGCTTCACGATCGGACGGGAAATCCCGACCATATCGGTTTCCTGGAATGCATCTTCACCAATCAGATGACTCGCAACCTGGCCAGACAAAATCACCATCGGGATTGAGTCCATATAGGCTGTTGCAATTGGGGTTACCGTATTGGTTGCGCCCGGACCTGAAGTCACCAGCACAACACCGGTTTTACCTGTCACGCGCGAGTAGGCATCTGCCATGTGGCCGGCAGCCTGTTCGTGACGTACGAGGTAATGATTGATTTTGTCTTGTTGAAATAGCGCGTCGTAAATATGTAGTACTGCGCCGCCTGGGTATCCAAAAACATGTTCAACGCCTTCATCCGCTAATGCGCGAACGAGCATTTCACCACCAGATAGAAGTTCCAACGTGATTCACCCTAATATTATTCACTGCACAAATGGGAGGCATTTGCAGTGTTTCATTTGTTAACTGTCTGCACTGTTATAGCACACAAATTTCATAGTTTTCATAGCAATAGGAAAAAAATCTGATCTCTTCGCTGTTCGAGCAATACGAGACCTAAAACATGTTGGGATAAACATATTTTGCTTAGCTTTGTTCAATTTCTCGGCTAGAGAAATCGCCCACTGCATGAAATGACTCTTAGTCGAAGGGTGATCGATCTAAGGCATATAAAACTATTGCAGCATTCTTGTGTTTTCAGGCTTTAAAGTCAAGTTTAAAAAACAGGCAATCTGTACTTATAGCATTCAAATTTGCTGTTTTTAACAGCAATTACTGCTTGCAGCCATTCCCCAGCTTCCTACAACCTCAATTAATTTAATATAATTCATATACTTAATAGTTTATTTTTATAAATTTTTAATATGTCTTATATAAAAAAAATGAATGAATTTTTATTAAATCAAAGTAAACTGCTTATTAATAAATTTTGAATATGAAAATTTGTTAATGATTATTTAAATTCAAGCTTGTACTGGTTTTTTTAATTAATAGTGAATAAAACAGATAAAAATCCATCATTTTTACTAAAAAATTATTACAATAATTGCAGTATATTACGCCTAGAAAGACGAGGCCCAAGAACAATGAAAATATCTTTTTTAACTGCCTTCAGTCTGAGTTGTGCAGTTTCTTTGATCGTTTGTAGCAGCAGCGCTTCCGCGATCCAGTATCATAAATGGGTCGATGCAAAAGGTGTCACGCATTATACCAAAACCCCACCACCAAAATCCGCAAGGAAAGCCACCACAGTAGACACCTATGGCTGGAAAAATTCAGCTCCAACACTGCCTAGAACTGCTGAATCTGTAGAACAAACCGAGAATATTACTCAGGAACAGCTGCAACAATCACCTCAAGTTCCAGCGAATCAAGACCAGCAGCAACGCGAAGCCAATGAAGCATTGCAACAATCTAAAAATCGTGCAGTCGCTTTATAAGGCATCCCTCTATACAACAGTCATTTTTCTTCGGGAAATGCGGGTGCAAAATTCACTTTTAGGTGCATTTTGCGCTATGCTGTGCCTCATAATTTTTTAACCGTTCTCTTGTATTACGTATATGACTACTCACATTGACTCAGAATATCAAGCCAGTGCGATTGAGCCTCAAGTCCAGCAGGACTGGGAATCTCGCAAAGCCTTTAAAGTTGCCGACACTGTAGAAGGTCCACGTCGTTATATCCTCTCGATGTTCCCTTACCCAAGTGGCAAACTGCATATGGGTCATGTGCGTAACTATACGATTGGTGACGTGATCAGCCGTTTCCATCGTTTAAAAGGTGAAACTGTGCTTCAACCAATGGGTTGGGACGCTTTTGGTCTACCTGCGGAAAACGCAGCAATTGCGCATCAGGTTGCTCCTGCAAAATGGACCTTTGAAAACATTGATTACATGCGTAATCAGTTGAAAAAGTTAGGTCTTGCAGTGGACTGGGATCGCGAATTCGCAACCTGCACACCAGAATACTACCGCTGGGAACAATGGTTATTCGTTCAGCTGTATAAAAAAGGCCTGATCTACCGCAAGTTATCTACCGTGAACTGGGATCCAGTGGATCAAACTGTTCTTGCAAATGAACAAGTTGAAAATGGTCGCGGCTGGCGTTCAGGTGCGTTGGTTGAAAAACGTGATATTCCAATGTACTACTTCCGCATTACCGACTATGCGCAAGAATTACTTGATGATTTAGACACACTCAAAGACGGCTGGCCACAACAAGTTCTGACCATGCAACGTAACTGGATTGGTCGCTCACAGGGTATGGAAATCACCTTCCCTTCAGCAAATCCAGCAATCTATGCCGATGGTTTAACCGTCTTCACAACACGTGCCGATACATTAATGGGTGTGACGTATGTTGCAGTTGCAGCCGAACACCCCATGGCGCTTAAAGCAGCTGAAAACAATCCTGAATTGACTGCATTTATTGAAGAATGCCGTATGGGTTCTGTGGCAGAAGCTGACCTTGCGACTGCCGAGAAGAAAGGCATGGCAACAGGTCTTTCTGTAAAACACCCTGTGACTGGTGAAGAAGTTCCTGTTTGGATCGCGAACTATGTATTGATGTCTTACGGTTCAGGCGCGGTGATGGCGGTGCCTTCACATGATGAACGTGACTTCGAATTTGCCAATAAATATGGCCTGACCATCAAACAGGTGATTGATGCCAAAGGCGCAGATGACGCTGAGTTCTCTGCGACAGAATGGCAAGAATGGTATGGTTCTAAAGATGGCAAACTGGTTAATTCAGGCGAATTTGACGGTTTAGATTTCCAAGGTGCATTTGATGCTTTCCTTGCAAAACTGGAACCTCAAGAACTTGCCAATGTAAAAGTTCAATTCCGTCTACGTGACTGGGGTGTATCTCGTCAGCGTTATTGGGGTTGTCCAATTCCAATGATCAACTGCGACACTTGTGGTCAAGTACCAGTGCCTGAAGATCAACTTCCAGTGGTTCTTCCAACTGACGTTGTTCCAGATGGTTCAGGTAACCCACTCAACAAAATGCCTGAATTCTATGAAACGACTTGTCCATGCTGTGGTGGCGACGCACGTCGTGAAACAGATACGCTGGATACTTTCGTAGAATCTTCTTGGTACTATGCACGTTATGCATCTCCAGACTTTACGGGTGGCATGGTAAAACCTGAAGCAGGTCAAACTTGGCTTCCAGTGAACCAATACATCGGTGGTGTTGAACACGCGATTCTACATTTGCTTTATGCACGCTTCTTCCACAAACTGATGCGTGATGAAGGCGTGGTACAAGGCAACGAACCGTTCACCAACTTGTTAACCCAAGGTATGGTGCTGGCTGATACGTATTACCGCGAAGCTGAATCAGGTAAGAAGACTTGGTTCAACCCTGCCGATATCGAACTTGAACGTGATGAAAAAGGTCGTATCACTTCTGCGAAATACAAAGAAGATGGTCAAGACGTTGTCGTTGGCGGTCAAGAGAAGATGTCGAAGTCGAAAAACAACGGTATCGACCCTCAATCAATCATTGACCAATACGGCGCGGACACCGCTCGTGTATTCATGATGTTCGCAGCTCCACCAGATCAGTCACTTGAATGGTCTGATGCAGGTGTTGAAGGTGCTAACCGCTTCTTGAAACGTGTATGGCGTTTGGCGACTGGCTTCCTTGAAAAAGGCAACAACGCATCAACTATCGACAAAGCTGCGCTTTCAACTGCTGCGCAAGACTTGCGTCGTAAAACACACGAAACTATCCAAAAAGTGGGTGATGACATCGAACGTCGTCATGCATTTAACACTGCCATTGCAGCGATGATGGAACTTCTAAACGCGAACAACAAGTTTGAAGCGAAAGATGACAATGATGTAGCGGTTGCACGTGAGTCTATTACAACGCTTCTTACATTGCTTGCGCCATTTGCACCGCACTTAAGTCAAACATTATTGGCTCAGTTTGGCATCGAATTGGAAAAAGTATTGTTCCCATCTGTGGATGAGTCTGCATTAACACGTAATACGCAAACTATCGTAGTTCAGGTGAACGGTAAGCTTCGTGGCAAACTAGAAGTGTCTGTTGATGCATCTAAAGATGACATCCTAGCTCAAGCAAAAGCATTACCTGAAGTTCAACAATTCTTGACCGGTCCAACCAAGAAAGAAATTGTAGTACCAAATAAATTAGTGAACTTGGTGGTTTAAAAATCTCCCCTAGCCCCTCTTTAAAAAAGAGGGGGAAAGCCTCCCTTTTTAAAGGGAGGTTTGGAGGGATTTAATCTTTACCTAGAAAAAGGTAGGGATTAAAAAACAATTCCCAAACAAAGCCCGTTGCCAGTCAACGGGCTTTGACTTTACAATCCAGATCAGAATTTCAAATATTCCCCTTTGGGAAGCATAGAGGGCAACACATGCATTTGGGCAAACGTTTAGCAGCAATTGTTTTAACTTGTGGTCTGAGTGCAGGCTTGACCAGCTGTGGCTTCCATCTGAAAGGAACCAATCCGAGCTCCGCACCTGTTGCTTACTCTGTTATGAGCCTGTCTTTACCACCCGACACTGACGAACTGCAAGAAAAACTGGCGGTTTACCTGGGTGCAGCAGGCATACAACTGAGTAATGCACCGAATGCATATGTGTTGCGTGTCTTGGATTATGCTCCTCGCCGTCTGGAACTGAATGGTAAACTGGTCGAAACCTTGTTGCGCTTAAATGTGACGTTTCAGATTGAAGATGCACAAGGCAATCCGATCACTGAACCACGAACTGTAGTAGCCACCCGTTCTTATCAATACGACATTGAAACAGTAAACACTGATGACCAGGAACAAAAGTTTCTGGATCATGTGATTATTGATGATGTGGCTCAGCAGATCGCACGTCAGATCTCATCAAACCGCTTACCATTAGTCAAACAAAATACCCCACCACAACCTGCTCAATAAGACTGCCATATGAAACTTGATTATCTGCAAGCCCTCAAACGTGTCGACGCAGCTCGCGGTGCCTGGGTATTGCATGGTCAAGAGCCTCTATTAGAACAGAATTTAATTGATGCCTTCCGTTCCACCTGGCAAAAGCAGGATATTGAACGTCAGCGCTATGACATTAGTTCGGTCGCTGACTGGAAAACTGTTTTTAATGCCTTAAACAGCCTGTCGCTATTTTCAACACAATTGGCAATTGAAGTACATGGCAATATCAAGCCGGATGCCAGCGGGCTAAAACTGCTGAAAAGCTATCTACAGCAAGACAGCGATAACCTGCTTTTGGTGGTCATGCCGAAGCAGGATGCCAACAGTCTGAAATCCAGCTTTTTTCAGGTGATGGATGCCAATGGGGTGAATGTCTCACTGGTGGCAAATTATCCCAAAGACCGTCAGCAAATTCTCAGTATTGAAGCAGAAAAGCTTGGCATTAAACTGGCGAATGATGCCTGGCAATGGCTGGAACAGCATCATGAGCATAATTTACTGGCAGCCAAAAACAGTCTGATGCGCGTGGCTGATACTTTTGCTGAAGTAGAGATAATCCAGATTGAACATCTGTATGCCTGCTTGCAGGACCAATCCCGTTACAGTACCTATGACCTGAGTGATGCCCTGCTAAATGGCAACCTGTTGCAATCTATCAAAATCTTTCAATATCTGATTGCTTCAGGTGAACCGATGAGCCTGATTTTGTGGAGCATCAGCAAAGAAATGCGTCTGTTGATGCAATTGTTTGAACAGCCGCAAAATGCGTTACAAATCGGCATCTGGAAGACCAAAGTGAGCTTGTATCAACAGGCCTTGCGTCGTTTGAGTCCGCAACGCTTTTTGACCTGGCCACAGCTGTTAATCCGGATTGATGCCGCTATTAAAGGGATGTCCAGAGAGAACCCTGAACATCTGATCTTACAGGCCATTACTGAAATGTGCGGTCAAACCTTGTTTGCATCCCAGCATGCCTAACTGAAGAAACGTGCAAACCAGCCTTTGCCTTTTTTCTTTTCCTGCGTTCGCAGGTAACTCAACATATTGTCACGTACTGCATCGACATAGTCCTGATCATCATGTTGAATATGGTTAATTAGCCATTTAGATAGCAGACGATATAAATCTTTTTCAATGGACTCGCCTTGTTCAAATCTCAGACGATAATCATTGAGCCGTTTGACAAATAATTCGTGAATACCGCGATGTGGAGGTAAATACTGATAATTTACCTGTTGCAGCAAATTTTCTTCAAAGCTGAAATGTGACTGGGTATAGTCAATTAAATCATCTTGAATTTCCTTGATTTTATCGCGTTTCCCCGTATTTTTAACTTGTTCCAAAGTATTTATATAATCCAGAATTTGCCGGTGCTGGTGATCAATCACCTCAATTCCAATATTGTAACTTTCATTCCATTCCATCTATACACCTCATTAATTTTATTAGTAAAGTCGTATTATTTTTTGCTGACAAATAGGCGATTTTTTCCGCACAAATAAAACCATAATTTTTTTATGGAATTAAATATTACAAGCTTTATTTAAATCTATATGTAAAACATAGATTTTTTTAATTTTTAAAAGAAGGCATGAGCTAATCACAAGAAAAAATAAAAAAAGCCTGCCGTTAAAAAATAATTATTTTTACAGCAGATATCACTAAATCTTTCTATAACTTTTTTGGCTTTAGGGGAAATTTTTATCGTTATTCGTTGTAGAGGTTTAAACAGAAACCAGATTTCAGGACTACCGCTCAAAACAGTGACTATTTAATTAAACAGTCATGTGACTAATACTATAAATTACTTCTTCTATCTCAAAATTCATCAAATTTAGCTATGCCAGCATGAACAGCTGAATGAATCTTTTATATAAAATCAGACTTTATGCCATGTTGTTTTTTTAGCCCGACAATAGAAAACAATTCTCATTATAAATTAAAAAAATACACGATTTATCCTAATTTCACTCTTATAATTGTTCACAATTATCTGATTTTGAAACTATATTGATCATGCCAAAAATAAAACCGACGAAATTGATTATGGTCGCCGTGATTGCCATTGCGTTAATCGCTGCAGGCTGGTATTTCCTCAAACCCAAAGAACAGCCTCCGCAATATATTACCGCTGAGGTGACTGTAGGAGACATTGAAAGCTCTGTACTGGCAACCGGTATTTTAGAAGCCACAAAAATGGTCAGTGTCGGCGCCCAGGTTTCTGGTCAGGTCAAGAAAATGTATGTGCAACTCGGAGATCAGGTCAAGCAAGGTCAGCTGATTGCCCAGATTGATTCTGTCCGTCAGGAAAATGAGTTAAAAACGGCTGAAGCCAGCATTAAAAATCAGATGGCTCAACTGGCGGTCAGACAGGCCAATCTGGCCAAAGTTGAAGCTGAGTATAAGCGTCAGCAGGCCATGTATGCACAAGATGCGACTTCACGCTCTGAACTGGAATCTGCACTGGCAAACTATAAAACTGCCCAGGCGGATATCACTGCTATTAATGCGCAGATTGAACAGTCGCGTTTGACTTTAGCCACTGCCAAGGAAGACCTCGGCTACACCCAGATTGTGGCACCGATGGATGGTACTATCGTGGCGATTGTGACCGAAGAAGGTCAAACCGTGAATGCCAACCAGAGTGCACCGACTATAGTCAAACTGGCCCAACTCGACACCATGACCATCAAAGCTGAAATTTCTGAAGCAGATGTAATGAAAGTCCATAAAGGCCAAACTGTTTATTTCACAACTTTGGGCAATACTGACAAAAAGATTTACGCCAAACTGCGTCAGGTTGAGCCTGCACCAAATTCAATCAATACCGATAACAATACCTCAAGCTCAACTTCAGGCTCTGCGGTGTACTATAACGCCCTGTTTGATGTACCCAATGAAGATGGCAAGCTGCGTATTGATATGACAGCGCAGGTCTATATCATTCTGGATGAGGCACGGAATGTGCTGACTATTCCAGCTGCTGCCATTCAAAGTTCAAACCGTCCACAACGTCCAAATCGTGGTGAAGGATCTCGCGGTGCCGGTGCCCCATCTGGACCTAACGAAGCTCAGAATCAAGCCCGTGGTGATGAACGAGCTGCAGGTGATCGCCCTGCCCGTCTGGTGCTTTCCGATGCTGAACGTGCCCTGATTGAACAAGGTAAAGCACAGCGTGGCATGGTTCGTGTGTTGCAAGCCGATGGTACTGCAAAACCAACCCCTGTACTGATCGGACTAAATAACCGTGTGACAGCGCAAGTGATTAAAGGCCTGAAACGCGGCGATCAGGTGGTGATTGCAGATGGTTCCGACACTTCCAATGATGCAGCAAAACGCGGTGGCAATAGCCGTGGCCCAATGAGAATGTAAGCATGAATTCACAACAACAGCCTCTTCTGGAGGTGAAAAATCTGGTACGTGAATTCCCTGCGGGTGAAAGCACGGTTCAGATTTTAAAAGGGGTCAATCTGGAAATTTATCCGGGTGAGCTGGTGGCGATTGTCGGCCAGTCTGGTTCGGGTAAATCGACCCTGATGAATATTCTGGGTTGTCTGGATAAACCAACCACTGGCAGCTATAAGGTCAAAGGTCGTGAAACCCGGGAACTGGAAGCGGATGAACTGGCACAATTACGCCGTGAATATTTTGGCTTTATTTTCCAGCGTTATCACCTGCTCGGTGACTTAAGTGCAGCCGGCAATGTCGAAGTCCCCGCGATTTATGCCGGTGAGGATTCATCGGAACGCCGTGAGCGTGCGGTCAAGATTCTGACCGATTTGGGTCTGGGTGAAAAAACCCAGAACCGTCCGAGCCAACTGTCAGGTGGTCAGCAGCAACGTGTCTCGATTGCCCGTGCGCTGATGAATGGTGGTGACGTGATTCTGGCCGATGAACCGACAGGAGCTTTGGACAAGAATAGCGGTATAGAGGTAATGCGGATTCTGCGTGAACTGAATGCCAAGGGTCATACCATTATTCTGGTCACGCATGACCATAATGTGGCAAAAAACGCGACACGAATCATTGAAATTTCGGACGGAAATATCATTTCCGATCAGCCGAATGTTCCTGAAGTCGAAGACGAGCTGGAAAAACAGCCGCTGATCCGGAATGAAAAAAAGAAGATTTCTTCATGGCGTTCCGCGGTTGACCGTCTGGGTGAAGCCTTCCGTATGGCCTTGCTGGCCATGAATGCGCACCGGATGCGGACTTTCCTGACCATGCTCGGGATTATTATCGGTATTGCTTCGGTAGTCTCAGTCGTCGCACTGGGCAATGGTTCACAAAAGCAGATTCTGGAAAATATCAGCAGTCTGGGAACCAATACCATTACCGTATTTCAGGGCCGGGGTTTTGGAGATAATTCCCGCTCCTCACAAGCCAAAACCCTGATTCCAGCCGATGCCGATGCGCTGGCTGAACAGCCTTATGTAGATGGGGTCAGCCCGTCAGTAAATACCAACGTCACCGGACGTTATAAAGAAATTGAAGCCTCAACCACGGTAAATGGGGTGAGTGAAGATTTCTTCTATGTACGTGGCATGACCTTCCAGTCTGGTCAGCCCTTTGACCGTAACAGTGTCACGCAACAGGCACAAGACGTGGTGATTGACACCAATACCAAAAATACCTTTTTTAAGGATGGTACCAATCCGGTAGGACAGGTGCTTTTACTGGGCAGTGTCCCGAGCCGGATTATCGGTGTGATCGACGCGCAAAAAGGCATGATGGGTAATAATGACAGCCTGAATGTGTATTTGCCGTATTCCACCGTAATGAGCCGTATGCTGGGACAATCCAATGTGCGCAGTATCATTGTACGGATTAAGGATGAATACCCAAGTGCAGCAGCGGAGAATGCAATTCTGAATCTGCTGGTACAGCGCCATGGGGCACAGGATGTATTTACCCAGAATGCCGACAGTATCCGTGAAACCATTCAGCAAACTACAGCCACCATGACCTTGCTGATTTCAGCGATTGCCGTGATTTCACTGGTCGTCGGCGGGATCGGGGTGATGAATATCATGCTGGTCTCAGTGACTGAACGTACTCAGGAAATTGGGGTACGTATGGCGGTGGGTGCACGTCAAAGTGACATTCTGCAACAGTTCCTGATTGAAGCAGTACTGGTATGTATTTTAGGCGGCATTTTAGGTGTGCTGCTCTCCCTCGGGATTGGCCAACTGATCACCCATTTTGCTGGTAGTACATTCCAGATGGCATATTCAACCACTTCGATCATAGCCGCCTTTGTCTGCTCAAGCTTGATTGGGATTGTGTTCGGCTTTATCCCGGCACGTAATGCCGCTCGTCTGAACCCAGTCGATGCACTCTCTCGCGAATAAGGAATCTGATATGCAAATGAATTTAACCAAGCTTGCCAGTGCCCTGTTGCTAGGAAGCTCGCTGGTCGGTTGTGCCGCAGTGGTAAAAACACCCTATGAGCCACCTGCTCTTCAGGTGCCTAACAATTTTCAAAATAGTCAGGCTTTAAGCCGGCAGATCCATGCCGATATTCTGACAGATCAGTGGTGGACTTTATTTAGAGATCCACAATTGAATAATCTGGTGAATGAGGTTCTGGCAGCCAATAGTGACCTGGCCGTGGCCGGGATTAATTTGCAGCAGGCCCGGATTCAGGCCAGACAAACGCAAAGCCAGCAAGGGGTCCGTATTGGCGATGCCGGACTGACAACACGTAGAAGTTTTGATTTAGAAAATGGTGATAGTTCATCAGGTTTTGGGATTAATTATCCAGGTTTAAGCTATGAGCTGGATCTGTTTGGCAAACTGGCCAATCAGACCGAAGCCGCTCGCTGGGAAGCCCTAGCCTCTGAGGAAGACTTGCAGGCAACCGCACAAAGCCTGATCGGCACCACGGCGCAACTCTATTGGCAACTGGCCTATCTGAATGAGCGTTATAGTGTGGTGCAACAAAATCTGGCGACTGCACAGCGTACTTATGATCTGGTGAATGTCCAGTATCGTGCCGGTGCAGTATCCGGTCTTGATCTGACCCAAGCCGAACAGGCCATTCAAAGCCAGCAGGCGACCTTAAGCCAGATAGCGCAGCAACGGGTAGAAGCGCGTACAGCACTTGCGGTACTGCTGAATATACCGGTGCAGCAACTCTCTCTTCAGGAACCACAACGTTTACCCAACATTGCCTTGCCTGCGATTGAAGCCGGCTTGCCGGCAAGCCTGCTGGCACGTCGTCCTGACCTGAGAGCAACCGAACTGCGTTTACGCAGGGCTTTGGCCAACAAGGATGCCAATAAAGCCAGTTATTATCCGTCTATTAGCCTGACCGGCAGTTTGAGTACCGGTGTGGGCAGCAGCACCTCATTGTCAGATGCATTAAAAAATCCGGTTGCGACTTTAGGTGCCGGTCTGAGCTTGCCTTTCCTGCAATGGAATGACATGAAGCGTGATTTACAGGTGAATGAACTGGAATATGAAAAAGCCATTATCCAGTATCGTCAGACTATATATCAGGCTTTTGCTGATGTCGAAAACGCCCTGTCGAACCGTACTGAGCTAACCAAACAGGTCGCATTACAGCAACGCAATGTTGAACTGGCTGAACGTACAGAACGTCTGACTGAAGTGCGTTATCGTAATGGAGCTATAGCTTTGAAAAACCTGCTGGATGCACAGGAGACCACACGAAATGCCCGGCTGGCTTTGGTGCAAACCAGACAAAACCAGTACAATGCCTATGTAACTTTAATGCAGGCATTGGGTGGTAGCCCCCTCCGGGAATTGCCTTGAATCCAACCTGAATCATAAAAAAACCGCTGTCCAACAGCGGTTTTTTAGTGCGTGTGATTCGAGGAAAATTATTGCATTTGCAAATAAGCATTCACATTTTTCAATAATTCATTGGATCGCTCATGTCCGAGTAAACTGCCTTTTTCCAGCCAGTCTCGTGCGGTTCCGATATCACGCTCCACGCCAATGCCCTTGGTATATAAACGTCCAAGATGGCTATAAGCATCCACATTCACCTGCGCTGCCGCCTGCTGATAATACTGTACGGCTTGTTCAATATTACTCTCAACTCCTTGACCCTGCTCATATGCTTCGCCCAAAGCATTTAGTGCCACACTATTCTGCTGAGCAGCTGCTTTTCGCAGATAGCTCAAGCCTAAGGCAATATCCTGCGCAATCTGTTGCCCTTTAAGATACTTCAAGCCCACTTCTGCTTGTGCCTGGGCATGCCCCAATTGTGCAGCCTGATGCAGATAACGATTGGCCAGCTCTGCATTATTGCTAAACACAGGATAAATACCTGAGAGAGCTTGGTACAGGAACCATGCCGCTTCTTTCGAACCTTTCGCAACTGCCTGATTCAGGTACTGGACAGCTTTATCACGTGTCGACAATGGATATTCAGCCAGACTATAAAACCGGCCGACGCTATAAATTAAATCCGCTTCAGACTGAGCCACAATCTGCCAATACTGCTGTGCCGCGCTCTGAATCATTTGTGTGGCTTTACCCGTATCTTTCGCCGTACCAATACCATTTAAATAACACAGCGCCATCCCCATCTGTGCAGACACATCGTTAGGACTAAGCCGATAGGCAGCCTGATATAACTCAAATGCTTTTTGCGGTTCGTTGGCAACCAGATGCTGCTCAAAATACAGCGCAGCAATTATGCATAAGGCAGGCACATGTTTGCTGTTGGCCGCTTCCGACCAGTAACGAAATGCCATGGTTTCATTTTTATCGACATACCAGCCATGAAAATAGGCCAGCCCGATTAAAGCCTTGGCGTGTGCATCGGCGTGATCTTTGGACTGCTGCAATAAATGCTGAAACACGCGCTGACGCTGATCGGGATCGATACGGCCTTGCAACACACCGGCATAATAATCATAGAGACCTTTCTGGTCACCGAGACTGATACAGCGTTTAATAAATTGCAGCGATTGCGTCAAGTCTTGGGGGAGAATCTGTCCATGCGCATAATCATCGGCGATCTGCTGATTGGCAGCCAAATGATCCTGCCGAGCCGCCAGAAACAGATAATGTATTCCTTGCACTAAATCTTGGGCTGCAGAATCAGCCAGATAATACTGGGCCAGCTGATACTGCGAATTGGCATGACCCTGCCCGGCATTTTGAATGAATAATGCCAGACGCTGTTTTTCTGCAATCATCTCGTTTTGATGGT
Source organism: Acinetobacter pecorum (assembly GCF_014837015.1). GTDB lineage: Bacteria > Pseudomonadota > Gammaproteobacteria > Pseudomonadales > Moraxellaceae > Acinetobacter > Acinetobacter pecorum. Next base: position 225,339 of record NZ_JACSPT010000001.1, on the reverse strand, counting down.
CTTCGGCAGAAGAAAGTTCAGTGATACGATACTGGGCATCCAGATTACCCCGTGCTACCGCATGACGGTACCAGTACAGGGCTTTTTCCGGGTCAGCCTGCTGATACGCCTCTCCTTCATGAATTTGACCCAGATGATAAGCTGCTTCATCACTACCTAGGCGAAAGGCTTTGTCCAGGTAGCTGATGGCTTTTTCAGTATTTTGCTCATGTCCCAGACCTTGCAGATGCATCAGACCCATCCCGACATAGGCTTGTGGGATTTCCTGTTGCTGAGCCAGTCCCTGATAAATCTGATAGGCACGTTCATAGTTCGGATGCTCCGGATCTGAACTCAATCGTGCTGCATGTTTAAGCTGCGCATCAACCTGCTCAATCCATAAATCATGATACTCGGCTTTGGCCTGATCACGTTTCACCGGATCCGGACGTTTCCACATCCACACCGCTAAAGCTCCTGTCCCCAAAATCAATACCAGCAAAAACCACATAGCTGCTCCAAAACATTATTTTTGTTCTGTGAATGAATCCTTTCATTCTAAACGTCACTTGAAAAAAAGCACAGATACTGTGCTTTTTATTTTTCAAATCAGGATTTTGCTCTTTTACTATCGAGCTTTTTCAGCCCTTCTGCCACGGCGACCATGGCAAAACTGGAGGTCACCACCACAGCCGACCCATACCCTCCACATCGCAAACCGGCACTGGCACAGACATCGGCACTTGAGAATGGATTATCAATTGAATAGACACAGGTAATACCGAATTTTTCTTTGGGCTTTTTACAGATGCCTTTAGCACGTAACTGGGCACGCAATTTGGCCAGCATCGGATCCTGCTCGGTTTTAGATAAATCTGCAACACGAATTTTCAGTGGATCCAGTTTACCCCCTGCCCCGCCCGATACGATTAACGGAATCTTGTTAAAGCGACAATGTAACATCAAGGCGAATTTGGCTTTGACATCATCGATGCAATCTAAAATCAGATCCGGTGTCGGAGCTAAAATTTCTTTGATATTCTCAGGTGTCAGATAATCATCAATCAGATTGATTTTAATCCGTGGATTAATTGCACGACACCGCTCGGCCATAACTTCAATTTTTTCATGACCCAAGGTGGTACTCATGGCAGGTAACTGGCGGTTGATATTTGATGCTGCGACGACATCCATATCGACCAAGGTCAGTTCGCCAATTCCGCTACGTGCCAGAGCTTCTACTGCCCATGAACCGACACCGCCGATACCGATCACCATCACATGACTTTTTTCATAATGGCTAAAGCTATCTTCTCCATAAATTTTGGCAACACCGGCAAAGCGGCGCTCATATTCATCGTCTTGAAGCAGATCAGTCATAAGTCATCAATAGCAGTTAAATCACAGTTTATTTTAGCAAAGTCAGCATTGTTTTACTGCTCCTAAAATTTCGATACAAAATCCATCAAGAAAATCAGAAAGATAAATTCAGGAACACCTTATAATTGAATAAAATTTATACATATAATTTTAAATTAAATAGAATTTTAAATATAGGAGTCAAACCCTGTGCTCATCAATGCTCTTTTGACTCTCAACTTTATACTGATTGCGTTACATTTATATTTTTACAGTAGCCAAAAGCAGAAAAACTATGGGCTGAGTATTTTTATTCGTTTGCTGACTTTAGGCTTGTTTGGTTTTGTGATCTTGGATCGTCATGAAACCCAGACCCATTTGATTTTGGTGCTTGTATCGTGGGCCATATTTGAAATCATAGAGGGTCTTTTTAAAAAGAAAAAAGCCTCAGCACCATAAAAAAAGAGGCTTACGCCTCTTTTTCATCTATCGGAATTAGTCTTTATTCATGATGAAAAAATATTCACGATAGTATTTCAGTTCGGCAATTGAATCACGAATGTCATCCATCGCCAGATGCGAGGCATTTTTCTTGAGGCCACTCATGATTTCCGGGCGCCAGCGTTTGGCCAGTTCTTTCACTGAAGAAACATCCAGATTACGGTAATGGAAATACTGTTCCAGTTCAGGCATCAGGCGGTGCAGGAAACGACGATCCTGACAGATCGAGTTACCACACATTGGTGATGATTTTGGATTCACCCATTTTTTCAGAAATTCAAGCGTTTGCTGCTCGGCATCCTGAGCGGTCAGTTTACTGCGACGCACACGTTCAATCAGGCCAGACTGACCATGTTGACGGGTATTCCATTCATCCATCGCATTTAACAGACGGGCAGGCTGATGCACCGCAAGCACAGGACCTTCAGCCAGAATATTTAAATTGTCATCGGTTACAATCGTCGCAATTTCAATAATTTGGTCATTGTCTGTGTCTAGACCTGTCATTTCCAGGTCAATCCAAATCAGGCGGGTATCAGCGGTACTGCTCATAAATGTGCAATCTTATTGGGTTTAAAAACAACTATAGTAGCAAATTAATTACATCTTGGGTGTCATTCGGGGGCTGCTTCATGCTATTTTTGCCATCTGATTTACCCGGTTTTTTTAGGATATGAATGGCCTTAATACGTAAGCGTCGTCTGACAGAGCAACAACAGCGCCGCATTCAGAAACAACAGAAAACACGTCAAGAAGATCTCGATACCTCCAGCGATCTCGAAGGTCTAGTGGTGCAACATTATGGTCGTCAACTTGAAGTGCAGGCCTTGTCTACCCCCGACATTCATCCTGAAAAACCGGTGGTACAAGAGGGCGAACCTGAACCTTTCTGGAAAGAAATCGAGCTAGGCAGTGTCTGGCGCTGTCATACCCGGACCAATCTGGATTTACTGGTCACTGGTGACCGGGTTAAATGGCAAGCCGATCCAAATACCGGTTTGGGGATTATCACCGCGATTCATCCCCGCAAATCGTTATTGACACGCCCCGACCGCTATCACAAGGTTAAACCTGTAGCGGCCAACATTTCACTGATTGTGATTGTATTCGCTCCTCTGCCTGAGCCAGCGCCGGGTCTGATCGACCGTTATCTGGTGGCCTGTGCCGATGCCGACATTCCTGCGCTACTGGTAATGAACAAAGCCGATTTATTGAAAGAAAACGATCCGATTCTGAATCTGTTACAAGAATATCAGAACCTTGGTTATGAAGTGATGCAGACCCAGTCCGATGGTGACCTGAGTGCTCTGTCTAATCGTCTGGAAAATGAAACCGTGGCCTTTGTCGGTCAATCGGGCGTCGGTAAAAGTACGCTGATTAATGCGATCGTGCCAGATGCTGCACAAAAGACCAATATCATTTCTGAAAACTCGGCACTGGGTCAACATACCACGACTTCGACGCGCCTGATTCCATTCGGGGAAAATGCTGCGCTGATCGACTCACCGGGAATCCGGGAATTTGGTCTCTGGCATCTGACTTTAGACAAGATCCAGACTGGTTTTCCTGAAATAGAAAATCTGCTCGGTCACTGCCAGTTCCGCAACTGTACCCATAAACATGAAAAGCAGTGTGCCTTACGTCAGGCAGCAGCATCAGGTGAAATTTTGCCGCGCCGACTGGACAGCTATTTGCGTTTAATCGACGAAATTACTGAAGCACAGCAAAAAAATTAATTTTCTTAAGGCCTCGCCCTTGAAGCGGTGATTTTGATCACCATATTTATGAGCTATACTCTTGGCAATTTTAAAATTGTAATTAGGTGAATTGTGGAACGTTGGTTCGAGTTTATGGGGAATCACCCCTTCTTATTTGGAACACTCGCGGTATTAGTGGTTTTGTTCTTCATTGTCGAAGGCCAACGTAACGGTCGCAAAATCTCTCCGCAATCGCTGGGAATTTTAGTCAAAGCAAAAAATGCCATGCTGATTGATTTACGTGATGCCAAAGACTTCCGTGAAGGTCATATCAGTGGCAGCCGTAATATTCCATATAGCCAGATTACAAAACATGTTGAAGAGCTTAAAGCATCTGATCGCCCTTTGGTGTTCATTTGCAACCTTGGCCAAGTGGCTGGTACTGCGTTACAACAGGTCGGTCATGCCGATGCCTACCGTCTTGATGGCGGCATAAGCAACTGGAAAGCTCAAGGTTTACCTTTGGTGAAAAGCAAATAATCCACGAACAGGAGATTGATCATGGCTGAAGTGACTATTTATTCGACGACTGTATGTCCTTATTGCGTGCGTGCGAAACAGCTATTGGAACGCAAAGGTGTAGCATATAAAGAGATTAATTTATCTCAGGAAGCACCGGAAGTCCGTCTTGAATTGATGCAGCGTACCAATCACCGTACCGTGCCACAAATTTTTATTAATGATCAGTTTATCGGTGGTTTCGACCAGCTTTATGCTTTAGAGCGTGAAGGCAAACTTGATGAATTGCTGGCTTAACCTTACTAAAATTATCACTTCATATTAAGGATCAAAAAATGAGTGAAGAACAACAAGCTCAACCACAATTGGCATTAGAGCGTATTTATACCAAAGATATTTCTTTTGAAGTTCCTGGGGCGCAAGTTTTTACCAAACAATGGCAGCCTGAGTTAAACATCAATCTTTCTTCTTCTGCAGAAAAAATTGATGAAACTCATTTTGAAGTAACATTGAAAGTCGTGGTTCAAGCAACCAACGAAGGCGATACCGCGTTTATCGTTGATGTCACTCAAGCCGGTATTTTCCTGATTGATGGCGTTGAAGAAGAGCGTCTGCCATATATCCTGGGTGCTTATTGCCCGAATATCCTGTTCCCGTTCCTACGTGAGGCAGTGAACGATATGGTAACTAAAGGCAGCTTCCCACAATTGCTATTGACTCCAATCAACTTCGATGCTGAATTTGAAGCCAATATGCAACGTGCACAAGCCGCTGCTGTGGATGGTCAGGCTTAATCGCTGTCCTTCAAATCTAAAAAAAGACCGCTTATGCGGTCTTTTTTTGAGCCCCTCTTTTTAAAGAGAGATTTGGGGAGATTAATTTCTTAACTCAATCCCTCCTCACCTCCCTTTAAAAAGGGAGGAATTCTCTCATCTTCTAGAAGATGACAAGCACTGCTAGTAAGGGAGAGGTAAATAAAAATTCCCTCATCCCGACCTTCTCCCAAAGGGAGAAGGTGAAAAGCAGATTTTTATTCCGCATCTGCCATCAATTCAGCGCTCATACCAACAGTGTTAAAGCCGGCATCAACATACAGGATTTCACCCGTAATCCCGTTGGCCCATGGCGAGCACAGGAATAAGGCAGCATTACCGACATCTTCAATCGTCACATTACGTTTTAATGGTGCAACTTTCTCATTCAGATCGAGCATTTTACGGAATGATTTAATACCTGAAGCTGCCAAGGTACGGATTGGACCCGCAGAGATCGCGTTCACACGAATCCCTTCCTGACCCAAGCTAGACGCCAAATAACGCACGCCAGCTTCTAAAGAGGCTTTGGCCATACCCATGACGTTATAGTTTGGCATCACGCGCTCAGAACCTTGATAGGTCAATGTTAGCAAACAACCTTGACGGACTTGCAGCAAAGGTTTTGCCGCGCGTGCCATTGCGATAAAACTATAGGCACTGATGTCATGCGCAATATTAAAACCTTCACGATCCGTGATTTCGGTAAAGTCTCCATCCAGCGTATGTGCCGGTGCAAAACCGATAGAATGCACTACGCCGTCCAGACCATCCCAGTGTTTAGCCAATTCAGCAAATGCATTGTCAATTTCAGCATCTACTGCCACATCACAAGGAAAAACCAGTTTCGAACCAAACTGTTCAGCAAAGTCATCTACCCGCTTTTTCAGCTTTTCATTTGGATAAGTAAAAGCCAATTCAGCACCTTCACGATGCAATGCTTGAGCAATACCAAAAGCGATCGATAATTTACTCGCAATGCCCGCGATCAAGAAGCGCTTACCCGCCAAAAGTCCTTGTGCCATGTGAATCTCACCTAAAAAAATGTATATGGCATGATGCCAAGTCTGGAGCATTTTAGAAATTGCATAATGCACCTTTTTTTCTATTTATGATGAACTGGGAATTTAAGACCGAGTTAAGAGTATTAATTTAAATGGTCAAATGCAGAGCCTGATGGGTATTTTGCCAGAGCTGTTCAGCTAGCTCCTCTTTGTGCATATGCAGGCTTTTTGCCAGCCCTTGCAACACATAAGGTAAATTGGCAGGCGTATTTCTAGTACGATGCTCGCTTGAACTTTGACAACAAAGCGGCGTCATATCCGGACAGTCGGTTTCCAGCACCAGATGTTCTGGTCCGACATACTGCACCACTTGATGCAGTTTTTTGGCGTTTGGATTGGTGATTTGCCCAGTAATACCCAGTTTGAATCCCAGCTTGATAAAGGCTTTAGCTTCCTCAATTCCACCACCAAAGGCATGTGCAATGCCACCCTGTTTAAATCGGTGTTGTTTTAACATCTGCAAAACCTCCGCATGGGATTTACGGATATGCAGCAAAACCGGCTTATCGAATTGCTGCGCCAGTTCCAGTTGTGCAGCAAAAAAATCTTTTTGTTTCTGGAAAATTTCAGCCTGTTTGTGCTGTTTTAAAAAGGTATCCAGACCGATTTCACCAATGGCAATACATCGTTCATGATGAAGCAGTTGTTCCAGCTCCTGCAAATGAGTAGTCTGATGCTGTTCAATATAAAACGGATGCAAGCCCGGTGCTAAATGGCTTTGCGGTACATTTTCCAGATCATTGATAAAGTTGTGGGTTCTTAGCAGGTCGGCAAAACGTTTTTGCAAAAATCCTATTAAAACCAGATGCTCAATACCGGCAGTTTTGGCCGCATACGCCAACTGTTCCCGATCAGGGTCGAACTCGGGAACATCAAAATGGGTATGCGTATCAAACAGCTTTAAGGTCATTTGGCTTTTGCAGCAGGTGCTGGCTTTATTTCAGAGGCAGCGTTTTCTGTGTGTGGCAAATATTCCGGTTTTAGCACACCTTGTAACTGCTCATACGGAATCATCAAACGTGGCAAACCAGCGACATAAGGCCCAATTTCATATTCGGCATATTGCAAGACCAGACCTTGCTGGGCCAGATAGAAGTTATCACTAAGCTTGAACTTCCAGGCCTGTTCATACTCGGCCACATCTTTGGCAAGCTTGGAGTCTACTACCCAGTCTTTAAAAGCTTCATAGGCACGCGTTTCAAGTTTGGCTTTTTGCTTGGTCGCAATAATGTCGTCCAGCTTGACCAGTTTTTGCTGCTCGAGATCAAAGTTATAATAAGTCTGTGCAGATGCCCCATGTGCTCCTCCCAAATAATAACTGCTGTTCAGAACCACGGTCGCAAGGGGATACCCTGAATTCAGAATCTTGGGTTTAATCATCAGGCTGATGCTATGACTGGCACTCAGTGCTTTGAGTTCTTTATCCAGATTCAAAAAAGTCTGTATATAGGGCTGAATTTGCTGTTCAAGCTGCTGTTTTGGTGTTGCTACTGTTGTCAAAGCTGCTTTGGGCTTAGAGGCAGCCGTTTCTGCTTCACTAGCCGCAGTCACTTTTGCCGGTTCAATCGCATCTACAGACAGGATACTTTTCAACTGTTGTAGAATCTGCTGATCAATCCATTCATTAATAAAACTTTGATTACTGTTCAGGCGTTCAATCGAGATTTCCGGGCAGCTTTTGTCTTCACATTCCGGAATTGTCAGCTTGAGTTTTTCGGTCTCACCCGTGAGTTTAATTACTTCAGGCTCGGCTTCTACCACTTCAGGAGCAGTCGACTCTTTTGGGGCATCGCCCTTTGGCTGGCAGGCACTCAGCAGCACCGCTGATGCCAGTATGGATAGACAAAAAATATTCTTATATCTTGGCATTCACTCACCTTTTCGGAACCTGTAATCATCTTGCAAGATCATCAGCTTTAAAACATATGCTGATAGATCTCAGCTTTCAAGACCTGTTGTGTTTGTTGTTTTGTTAAATAAATATCCAGTTGCTTGGCGTCTTTACTGATTTCATGACTGCGAAAATGCAGACCGATGCCTTCCTGATCAAAGAACCAGTCAGCTTGGCCCCAATACAGTTTTTTTGGTGCTTTTTGCTGAACTTGCGAATTGTTTTCTTTTAACCAGGTTTGATAAGCCTGCTGAATAATCTGATCCATCAGCAACTGCTGTTTAGAGTCGATAATATCAAGTGGGGTCAGCATTTTCTGCTGGCGGCGATCGGCCACAAAAAAATAATAGCGCTCATGCACGCTGACATTTTCCTGTTTGGAATCCACCCCGATCTGCATCAGCACATACTGATTGCGCTGGTAAGGAATACGGGTATATAGCGACAGTTCATAAGCCTTGTTCAAATTGAGCTGAGCTTGCCAGGCATCCGATTTTTTCACATAGGCATTGATGGCCTGCTGTAAATTCATGTCCTGTTTCAAGCCAATTTGATCCTGAATCACTTTTGCCTGCTGCTTTTCAATCCATTGGTTCATCCATGGATCAACCGTATCTAAGGTCTGAATATCCAGATTGATACAGTTTTTATTTTCACAGAATGGCAAGGCAATCTTGGCCGGCTGCTCTTGAATATTCAGATACGGCAAGACATCAGCATTCTTCGCTACAGTGATTTTTTCATTTTTTGGAGTAGTAAGGGATTCTTTTTCACCTTGATCACAGCCATTTAGGACAAGGCTTAAACCAATCACAGAACCGAGGACGACTTCCTTACTGAGCTTCATTCTCTTTACTATATCTATCGAGTTATTAACTGCTTAAATGTAGCATAAAACAAAACAGCTTCCGGAGAAGCTGCTTCATATTTTTAGACTTTGGCTGCGAACCCTGAAATTTTAGTGTTCGCGTGTATTACGGAACACGATATCCGGATAGCGCTCTTGCATCAGCTGTAAATTCACCCGGCTTGGGGCAAGATAAGTTAAATGACCACCACCATCGACAGACAACTGGTCATGGGCTTTTTTCTTGAATTCATTGAATTTCTTCTCATCATCACAAGATACCCAACGTACTGTGTTGATGTTGACAGGTTCATAAACACAGTCGACCTTATATTCTTCTTTCAGACGGTAAGCCACCACTTCAAACTGTAGCACACCCACAGCACCCACGATCAGATCGTTGTTATTCTGCGGCATGAATACCTGGGTTGCCCCTTCTTCTGAAAGCTCTTTCAGACCTTTTTGCAGCTGCTTGGATTTTAATGGATCCTTCAATCGGACACGACGGAACATTTCCGGCGCAAAGTGCGGAATACCGGTAAACTGAAGTTTCTCACCCGAGGTAAATGTATCACCGATCTGGATAGTGCCATGGTTATGCAGACCAATAATATCACCCGGCCAGGCTTCTTCAAGATGCTGACGGTCTCCTGCAAGGAAAGTTAAGGCATCGCTGATGCGCACATCTTTATCCAGACGCACATGCTTCATCTTCAGGCCTTTTTCATACTTGCCTGAACATATCCGCATGAAAGCAATACGGTCACGGTGTTTTGGATCCATATTGGCCTGAATTTTAAAGACAAAACCGGTAAAACCTTCTTCATTCGCTTCTACAACACGATCTTGGGTCGGATGAGCTTTCGGTGGTGGTGCATATTGGCTGAAAGCATCCAGAACATGGTCGACACCAAAGTTACCCAAGGCTGTACCGAACAGAACAGGTGTTTGACGACCCGCCAGAAACTCTTCACGATCCAAAGGCTCATTGGCCATTTGTACCAGTTCCAGCGATTCTTCAAATGCTGCCCAAGCCAGATCACCTACTTTCTCGCGAAGATCCGGATAGTCATAACCATCGCGTACCTCAATGTCGGTAATCACTGAACCGAAGCCCGCTTTATAAACATAAAACTTGTCTTCGATCAGGTTATAAACACCAGCGAAGTCACGACCTGTACCCAATGGCCAAGTTAATGGTACACATTTAATTTTTAGAACGTTTTCAATTTCATCAAGAAGTTCGAGCGGCTCACGGATTTCACGGTCCATTTTGTTGACGAATGAGATGATCGGGGTATCGCGCATCCGACACACTTCCATCAGTTTAATGGTACGGTCTTCGACACCTTTTGCCCCGTCAATCACCATCAGCGCAGAGTCTACTGCGGTTAAGGTACGATAGGTATCTTCCGAGAAGTCCTCATGTCCCGGGGTATCCAGAAGATTGATCATCTTGTCTTTAAAAGGAAATTGCATCACCGAAGTCGTGATCGAGATACCACGCTCTTTTTCCATTTCCATCCAGTCCGATGTTGCGGCCCGGTCAGATTTACGGCTTTTTACCATCCCGGCTACCTGAATGGCCTGACCCCATAACAGCAATTTTTCTGTCATGGTGGTTTTACCGGCATCGGGGTGGGAAATAATAGCGAACGTACGTCGCTGGGCGACTTGTGCCGCCAGTTCTTGCTTAAAGCTCATGAAATATACCTACTGCTCAATGCACAGCATTCGAGATCAAATTCGATCAATATGAAAAAAATTGGCGATATTGTAGCAGAGTTTCAGGGTGGAGTTCCGTGAGCCATATTGTCTATCCTGACGCTCAATCAATTAGAGCGCTATTAATGGAATTGTAAACTTTCTAAACGTTGTTCATCTACCGGCAAGCCCAGTAAAAAACCTTGTAACTGTTCACAACCGAGCCGGGTTAAAATTTCCGCTTGCGCTTCTGTTTCAACACCTTCCGCGGTCACCACCAATCCCAGTTTCATGGCCAGCTGAATAATGCTTTCCAGAATTATTTCTTCTTTGGAGCCGACTGCCAGATTTTTGATAAATTCCCGGTCAATTTTTAATTCATCTACGGCTAAATTCTTTAAATAGAGAAAACTTGAATGTCCCGTACCAAAATCATCAATAGCCAGACGGATGCCCATTTGTCTTAAGCGCTTGAAGCTGCGAATACTCACATCAATGTGATGCATGGCAGTCGACTCAGTAATCTCGATCATCAAATGCCGAGGACTAATTTTATATTGGGCAAATAACTTTTCCAAGGTACTAAAAAGCTGCTTATGCTCAAATTGTACCGCAGACAAATTAACCGCAACAGGGAAAAATTCGGTATGTGTATCTTGCCATTTTTGAATCTGCTGACAGGCCAACTCTAATGCCCAATAGCCCATTTGAATAATCAGTCCGGTTTTTTCAGCTGCATTGATAAACAGATTCGGGCCAAGCAATCCAAACTGGGGATGGTTCCAGCGGATTAATGCCTCTACCCCACACAAGCTACGGTCCCTGGTCCTAAACTTTGGCTGATAGAACAGTACAAACTGCTGTTCTTCCACCGCTTTATACAGATCATTAATCAGGGTACTTTGACTCTTGCTTTCATCCTGATCGGTAGAATAGTTAAACACCGAATAGGTATTGCGTCCCTGATACTTGGAACTGAGCATGGCAGCATCGGCATTGACTAACAAATCCTGTAAATTTTTGCCATGTTCCGGATACATGGCAATACCAATACTGCCCGAGATATGAATACTCTTGCCTTCAATCAGGAAACTTTCCTGGATCAGCTCGAGAATCTTTTCTGACATTTTTGCCGCTTTGGTAACAGAGGTATTTTCCAGTACCAGCAGAAATTCATCGCCGCCGATTCTGAGCAGCTTGGAGTGATGACCCAATAACTGGTGAATCCGTGTGGTCAACTGAATCAGCAACTGGTCACCGACCAGATGGCCAAACACATCATTGACCGCCTTAAAACGGTCCAGATCAATGTATAAAAAAGCAATTTCATGCTGCTGGGGCTGACCAGAAAATAATTTATTTGCATACTCAGCCAGATATAGACGGTTGGGTAATTTGGTCAGATTATCCTGAATGGTCTGGTTTTCAATTTGCTGATTGGCCCAAGCAAGCTGACGATTGCGTGAACCGACACGCAGTTCGGACACAACGATACAAATCAGCGTTAGCAGTAACAGCCCGCTCATTAATATTATGGCCAGAAAAAGCTGATCCTGTGTATGGGTAAATTGCGGGAACTGTAGCACATTGCTAGCAGTAAAATTGAATGCCATCATGCTGATATAATGCATACCAAAGATACCAAGCGCGATTATCCCGGTGACAAGAACTATTCGAAAAAACGACCAAGTCTTCCGTGTACTCAACCAGAAGATAAAGATAGCGGCAAAGCATACCACCAGAACAGAAAGGAGCAGTATCCCCCAATCTATTTCATATGTATGCAGCATAAAACTTGCTGTCAGCCCGATAAAATGGATCAACCAGATCAATAGTCCCAATAGCATAGCTGTTAGCATTAAACTGAAAGTTTTAACATTTGGCTGCGCAGCCCCTGAAGCAAATTTTTTAATCCGGATAATCAGATAACAAGCAATCAATGCTGAAAGAATGGAAGCGGTGACCAGAGTAATATCATGCTGAATTTCAATCATATAAAATGCTCCCCATCGGTGACCATTTTTATAATACTCTGCACTGGTATTTCCATTTTCATCCGGTCAAATTTGAACTTATTAAAATCATCAAGCTGAACATCAATGCAAGTGAATTCATCTGCAACAGCATCAGTCTTAACTCAAACTTAGAATTTATATTTCTTTCTTTTGAAGTTGAGAATTGCCCCTAAAATCTGACTCAACATAAAAATAAAATATGACTTATATATTAGAAGTGTTTCAAATTTAAGCAAATATTTAGCTTCATTTTTTTAGCTCATTTATTCGACCACCGTCACAATTTTTTTCTTTTTATTTAGATAGATGGCACTTCGTAGCAAAATTTAATTTGGTCTTTTGTGCAAACTGGCCGAATAAAAAAATAGCCTGTCGAAACAGGCTATTTTAATAAAAGATAAATAAAGTTAAATCTTAGGATTTTTTCTGCAGGTTGGCATAATCGAGTAACACATTTGCCGCTTCAATCACAAAAGCTTCTTCTTCAGGCAAAGCCGGACGTTCTTTGGCCTTCATCTTGGCACGCGTTTCAATCAAGGCATCCATCGAAGCCTGATAACTTTCCCAATTCGGATAAGGCTTAAGACCTGTAGCAATACGGCGGGCATTTTCTGCTTCCAGCGTTTTTTGCTCCATTGCAATCAGCTCGGCTTTACGCTGTTGCAAGTCCAGTACCTGACGCTTTTCTTCTTCAGCTTTCTTCATTACGGCTTTACGCTGTTCCAAATACTTGAACTGAGAATCAAGTGAAACCCGTTGCTGAGAAAGTTTAGCCAGTTCAGGGACATATTTCTGTACTGCGCCTTCACGTTTAAATGGCGCAGTTGGAATGGTATCCCACTGCAAGGCATTTTTGGCCTTACGCTCACCGAACTCTTCGTTATAAATATCAACCAGTTTAATGTCCGGAATGACCCCTTTATTTTGGGTACTGCCACCGGTCACACGGTAGAATTTACGCTGGGTCAGTGTCGCCTGTCCATGTGCCAAGCTATCCAGTTGTACCTGTGCCGTACCTTTACCTGTGGTGGTACTGCCAATCACAATCCCGCGCTCATAATCCTGAATCGCAGCAGAGTAAATTTCACTGGCTGAAGCAGATGCCAGATTGACCATCACTGCCAGTGGACCTGCATAGGTTTGTGCGCCGCCATCATCATCTTCAAAGACGCTAACGTTGCCATTACCATCACGGATCTGTACCACTGGACCAGACTTGATCACCTGTCCGAGCATACGTGCCACTTCCTCCAGTGAACCGCCTGGGTTATTGCGCAAATCGACAATAATCCCGGCAACATTCTTCGCTGCCAGCTCTTTCAAGGCCTTGTTGGTATCTTCAGAGACCGAGCGATAATCCGTACCCGCACGGCGTGCACGATAGTTCAGATAGAAAGACGGAATTTCGATCACACCATATTGATATTTTTTACCGTCACGTTGAATCTCAACTACACGTGTACGTACACCTGCATCTTCTTCCTGGATCACATCACGGGTAATGGTCACATTACGTGCCTGTCCCATAGGAGCGCCTGCACCGAGTAAGCGTAAAGTGACTTTGGTGCCGCGCTTGCCGCGAATCAAACCGACAATTTCATTACTTGGCCAGCCAATAACATCGACCATCTGCTCGCCATCTTGAGCTACACCAATGATACGATCCCCTGATTTGACCTGGCCTGACTTACTGGCTGGACCACCTTCGACAATGGTTTCAATCTTGGTGTAATCTTCATTGCCGCGTTCCGGACGAATCGACACACCAATCCCTTCTAACTGCAAAGTCGTCTGACGATTCAGTTCCATCGCATCGACAGGCGGGAAGTAATTACTGTGCGGATCATAGGTCAGCATCATCGCGTTCAGTGTCTTGTCGAGCACATCATCGCTCTTGATGCGGCTGAGGCGTTCGAGCTGACGGGTGTAACGCTTAGTCAAGGTTTGCGCAGGCGTCAGATCTTCAGGACCTGTGAGATCCTGTCCATTGGCCAGTTCCGGATTGGCTTTCAGGGCTTTCTGCTTGGCCTGTTCTTCCTCTTTGCTGATAGTCAGATTGATCAGCTGAGACACCAGCATTTTTGACCAGTGCGCGCGCTGTTCAGCTTCTGTTTTAAAGAACGGTGCTTTTTCACGATCCGTTTCGATATAAACATTCGGCTGGTTCAGATTCTGCGGTTTTTTCAGCTCATTCAACATATACGTATAGAACTGGGTCAGACGCTGACGATATTGTTCATGTATTTCATAAGGACCCGACAAATTGCCGGCTTTCAGATTGGCACCAAAACTGGCACCATAACGTTTCTTGTAGTTTTCAACTTCTGGAGCCAGAAATAGACTATGTTCCGGATCAAGACTATCGATATAGAAATCAAAAATGCGCTGTGAAGTCTGAGCATCCAGACGCATATTCAAATAGTGCTGACGGTCCACTAGGGTTGCCAGCTGGCGTGACACTAGTGCCTGTTCTTGAGATGGCTGAATCGCCTTGCTGAGCACTTCTGTACTATTGGCCGCAATCGCATCATTCACTACATGGGTAAAAAAGAATCCACCTGTCGCAATCGCAACGGCGCAAGCTATCGTTTGAAATTTCATAAATAATTCGTACTTCCTTGGCCTAGAGACCAATGTGACCGTGTTGCTTTTCGACCAGAATTTAAAGTATTCAGCATCTTAAACAACTTAATATGTTTATGTCGTGTAGTTTTATCATATTCTGTGCTGACAAAGTGTAGCAAATCATTGCAGAAATCAGGTATTGTTTCCCCGAAAAATTCTAAAATGGAATCCACATATGATTGGCGCATTGATGCTCGACATCGCAGGCACCACCCTGACTCAAGAAGATATTGAACTATTAAGTGCGCCGCAAGTCGGTGGAGTCATTTTATTTGGTCGCAATATCGAATCTCCAGCTCAAGTCCGTGCCTTAACTGATCATATGCGTCAGGTTCGCCCGGATATTTTAATTGCAGTCGATCAGGAAGGCGGTCGTGTCCAACGTCTAAGACAGGGCTTTACCCTACTGCCTGCCATGGGAAAATTTGGCGAACTTTATACAAGCGATCCACAGCGCGCTCTGGAACTGGCTGAAAAATGCGGCTGGCTAATGGCGACTGAAGTACTAGCTGTCGGGATTGATTTCAGCTTTGCTCCTGTGCTGGATTTAAATGATATCAGCGATGTGATCGGTGATCGTAGCTTTGCCCAAAATATCCAGGACATTATTCCACTCGCCAGCGCATTTCTAAAAGGTATGAAACGTGCCGGCATGGCTTCAACCGGTAAACATTTCCCGGGTCATGGCTCGGTCAAAGCAGATTCGCATGTTGCTGCAGCAATTGATACGCGTTCCTACGCAGAGATCCAGCAAAAAGACATGCAAACCTTTATCCAGTTACAACCACAGCTGGATGCTTTAATGCCGGCTCATGTTATCTATAGCCAAGTGGATCCCAATCCGGCAGGTTTCTCGGAATTCTGGATTCAGAAAGTTTTGCGTCAGGAGCTCGGCTTTGACGGCGTCCTGTTCTCGGATGATTTAAGCATGCAGGCTGCCTGTGTTGCAGGCGATGCCGATGCCCGAATTCAGGCCGCCCTTAAAGCCGGTTGTGACATGGGTCTAGTCTGCAATGACCGTGCAGCACAATGCATTGCACTGGAAGGGATTGTTGATCTGCCCCTCCCGAACCAGCAACGTCTGGAACGCATGCGCGGCAACATCCCAAACATCCAGATTGGTGCAGAGCTTGATCTGGGAGAAGCATGGCGCAATATCCGTGACGAAATACTGGCATTCAAACAGCAGATGAGCTAAAGCTTTTTTAATCCAGTCAACACAAAAAAAGGAACACGACAAAGTGTTCCTTTTTAATTATAGTAATGAAAAGGTTACACTATTATGTAATTAACTTAAAAATAAAAATAAGGTAAGAACGATATGACAGAAACACTTTCACAACATCGCCATATTTCATTTACTGCGCACTATACCGGCTATATCTGGTATCAAATGGGGATCTCGCATCCAGCCTTTGCGACCACTAAAGGTAAAATTCTGGCCAAACTGCTTCACCCACTTGAGTCCTGGGCAGAGCGTTATGTCGGCGGTAGTATGCGTACGACACTGAAGCAGCGCCATCAGATGATTGATGAGCATTTGTGTCAACTGCTTGAGCAATATCCCCAGCTTCAGGTTCTTGAAATTGCCTGTGGACTATCTCCACGTAGCTGGAATTTCAGACAGAAATTTCCAGAAATTAATTATCGTGAACTGGATCTTCCCGATATGGCCAAGATCAAGACTCAGGCTTTACAGCAAATCGATCAGTATGCTCCTGAAGTCCTGACTGCCGATATTTTTAGTGAAGAGTTGGACTGTATTTTTCAGATGTTTGACCGCAACCAGCCCTTAGTGGTCATTAGCGAAGGACTGATTAATTATTTTGATCAGCAGATGTTACGCATTCTGATGCAGGGTATTACAGAAAATGCGCAGTATTTCCCGGCAGTTCACTATTTCAGCGATATTTATCCTGAGCCGGTGAAAAATAAACTGGCGAACTTTATCTGGAGCAGTAGCCGTCTGCTTAAATTCATGTCTCGAAGTGCGTTTACCTTTCATTTTAAATCCCCCCAAGAACTGCAGCACTTTTTTCAAGATGCAGGATTTGACCAGGTTGAGGTACAACAACCTCAACGTTATTTTGCCGAGCCAGGCCAGCAAAATCCACGACCAGAACAGGATGAACATTTAGGTGATCTGGTCTGGATGATTCATGCAGTGAAAAAAAACAGCGTTTAAGTACGCTGTTTTTTTAAAGATGATGTTTTTAAATTACTGCATCCAATACTTCTGCCTGTAACAGCATTTTTTGTACTTGTATAAATTGCAATAAACGTTCTGCAACCTCAAAGCTGCCATGTTTGAATAAGGCACGCAGCTGTGTGTCAGCCTGCTCAAAGAGCAGGCATTCTATACGAAATTCCCCTTGTTCATCTTCAAGATGCAAAGCCAGATCACGTGGATGAGTTGCTGCACGCGCAACCTGTCCTGCATCTAACTCCAGCAATACTCCAAAGAAATTCATGTTCACTATCTCTGCTTTTAAAATGAGATCAGAATGACGATGACTTAAATAGCGCTGTGGATCTTGTACCTGAATCCGTTCTTCACCGCGACGTTCAATTTGCTGTATCTGTTCGCGAGTGAACGGAATAATGCCGTCTAGTTGATCAACCGCTTCATCACGTAAAAAGGTTGCAAATAAATGCATGGTTTCTTTACGACGTTGCAGCTGAGGTACATGGTCAGCACCTGCAATTTGCACATACTGCATATCCGGGCATTGCAGGGCAAAATCGGCATTCTCATGTGGCAAAGTAAAACTGTCATATTGGCCACATGCTACCAGTACTTTGCACTGTGGAATTGGTACATTGGTCAGACGCAATAAACGGTTGCAATTGATCTCATAGCGGTCCTGTTCGGTTGCCGTAAATTCCGCCATCTGTTTAAAGAACAGGCGCTTTGCAGTGGGTGACATCCGGGTTTCGGCCAAACGTGCATGATTGACCAGATATAAAATGACAGCCTGACCAAATTCATCCATACGCTGTTCTTTCATCAGATGTAAGGATTCTTCCAGCAGCATGCGCCAGCTTTTACGGGTTTTCTGCATGACACCCATCAGGATCATCCGGTCTACGAGTTCAGGACGTTGATCTGCCAGACAGGAGGCCACCACTGACCCCAAGGACATGCCTAGAATTGCCACTTGCGGCAGCTGCATCTGCTCCAGCCATCGTCCCAGCATCGCAGCAAGATCTTCGAGCTCCAGTGTTCCTGCAGACAGGCCTGTGTCGACATTATTAATCTGCTGGTTCGCTCCCATTGAGGGCAGGTCAATCAAAATGATGGGGCCTGCATCAAAAAGCTGTTCTACACAATATTTGTAGGAATTAAAATTCTGAAAAGCTCCACCAATAATCACCATAGGTCTTAAATGCAGGGTATCTGGACGGGCAATCGCCATATATTCAATTTTCCAGCCATTCATCCAGGTGGTACGTGGCGGCTGCTTAAAACTGTGCTTATCATAAAGATCAAAAAAGCCCTTATGGCTAGGTTGTTCCAATACATGGGCATCCATGTAGATAATGGAATTCATATTCCTTTTCCTCCGTCCTTGCCTTATTTTTATTGTGCAAGTCATGATGAACAGTCTTATATTTCAGGCGCATTCCGGTGTGCCTGAACAAGCATCCTGCTCTTTAATAGTTATAAATGACTTCAATGTCACGTGTTTCATTCTATACAGAGCTGCTTTTCACAAGCAACCGCTTGATTGACCACTTATCTGCTTTTAAACAGAAAAAATTTTCAAAATGTTTAGAAGTCTGCGAAAACAGATGATTTTTAACAGATGGGCTTCATTGTGCAGCAGCAGACTGTTAATATCGAAATGAAATTTCTAAGTGATCAAACCGCTATGCAAGAGTCTATTGAACAATATATGCAAACGGTAGGACAGCAGGCACGCCAAGCGTCTCGCATTTTGGCTCGTGCGTCTACCCAAACCAAAAACGATGCATTATCTGCTATTTATACAGCTTTAGAAAATAGCCAAGCTGCTATTTTGGCTGCTAACCAGAAAGATATGACCAAGGCGCATAACAACAATCTGGATACAGCCCTGCTTGATCGCTTAGAACTGAACCCCGCACGCTTCGAAGGTATGTTACAAGGCCTCGAAGATGTTATTGGCCTGAAAGATCCGATTGGTGAAATTACGGATATGGCCTATCGCCCCTCTGGGATTCAGCTGGGCAAGATGCGTGTACCTTTGGGTGTGGTGGGCATGATCTATGAATCACGTCCTAACGTCACGCTGGAAGCCGCATCACTTGCACTGAAATCAGGAAATGCCATTATTCTACGTGGTGGCTCGGAAGCACTGGAATCGAATCAGGCAATTGCAGCCGCAATTCAACACGGGCTGAAAGTGGCAGGCTTGCCCGAAGCTGCCGTACAGGTCGTGAATACAACTGACCGTGCTGCCGTAGGCCAGTTGATTAGCATGACTGAATATGTAGATGTGATCGTGCCCCGTGGCGGCAAGAGCCTGATCGAGCGCATTACTGAAGAAGCACGTGTACCGGTCATTAAACATCTGGATGGCAACTGTCATGTCTATGTGGAAGCACAAGCGGACTTGTTAAAAGCATTGCCGATTGCTTTCAATGCCAAAACCCATCGCTATGGCGTATGTAATGCCATGGAAACCCTGCTGGTCGATGAAAAAGTTGCTGAAGAGTTCTTGCCGCGTATTGCAGAACTGTATCAAGAGAAAAAAGTAGAGCTACGTGGTTGTAAACAAACTCAGCGTATCCTCGGTGATGCAGTAATTGCTGCCACTGAAGAAGACTGGTATACCGAATATCTTGGACCGATTCTGGCCATCAAGATTGTATCGGGTGTCGAGGAAGCCATTGAACATATCAACACATATGGCTCGCACCATACTGACTCTATCATTACTGAGAACTACAGTATTGCCCGTGAATTTTTAGCAGCTGTAGATTCCAGCTCGGTCATGATCAATGCATCTACCCGTTTTGCTGATGGTTTTGAATATGGTCTTGGTGCAGAAATCGGCATTTCGACCGACAAGATCCATGCTCGCGGTCCAGTTGGTCTTGAAGGCCTGACTTCCCAGAAATGGATCGTCTTTGGTGATGGTCAGATTCGCCAGTAAGTCTTTAGATCGCTCATTTAAAACAGCCTCATGTGTGAGGCTGTTTTTTTATGCACAGAAAAATCGACACTGAAATAGAGGGATCAGAACCTCCGGGTCATTTTATTGATGAATCTCTTTATAAAATTGTATGCAAGAACAAAATTTGCAATTTCAGACGCTAAACTAGAAAATCAATCTGTCACAAAATAAACGTTAAGCAGGATTTAACATTTTTATTGATCGTATTTTCAGCATCATTTTATTTATAAATGAAAACTATGAACTGATAAATTTTAGTTATTATTATTAACTTGGTCGATAATGCTTAAGTCTAATCTGCTAAAGTCTATCTAGGACAGAAAAAAAACAAATGTTAAAAGATAGGTATTGATCAATATTGCAGCTTCATGGTTTGCAATTGGATCAAGCAAATGGACGAGAATTTTAATTAAAAATTGGGTAATCAATCGTGTCTAAATCAGTATTAGTTATTAATTGTGGCTCTTCTTCAATCAAGTTCGCATTACTTCTTGAGGAGCAGAATTTCCGTATTCATGGTTTAGCTGAAAACTTAGGCACAGAGAATGCTCGTATTAAAGGCGTGACTGTCGGCAATGAGCCGGTGGATATCCACATTCCATTTGCTGACCATAAAAAGGCACTTGAAGTGGGTCTGGAACGTCTGGCCAACTACCGTCCGGACGCGATCGGTCACCGTGTGGTACATGGCGGCAGCCTGACCAAGGCCGAACTGATCAATGACGAAATTATTGAAAAAATCCGTGAAGCAACGCCGCTTGCGCCGTTACACAATCCGGCACACCTGATTGGCATTGAAGCCACCAAACGCTTATTCCCGGAATTACCACAGGTTGCAGTATTTGATACTGCCTTCCACCAAACCATGCCAGCGCATGCTTATCGTTATGCCCTGCCGAAATTTTTATATACTGCTCATGGTGTACGTCGCTATGGTTTCCACGGAACCAGCCATGCCTATGTTTCAGACCGTGGTTCTGAACTGGCAGGCAGCTTCAAGCAAGGGGGCTGGTTAACCGCGCATCTTGGCAATGGTAGCTCGACCTGTGCCGTTTGGAATGGGCAAAGTGTAGATACCTCTATGGGTTTAACCCCACTTGAAGGCATTGTCATGGGCACACGCAGTGGCGATGTCGACCCAAGCCTGCATAGCTTCCTGGCGAAAAATCTGGGTTGGGACATTTATAAAATTGACAAGATGCTGAATAGCCAAAGTGGTCTTTTGGGTCTGTCTGATCTGTCCAATGACATGCGCACCCTGATTGAAGCATCAGAGCAAGGCAATGAAGATGCCAGCCTGGCGATTGAAGTATTCTGCTATCGCCTGGCTAAATCCCTGGCAGCATTGAGCTGTGGTCTGCCACGCATCGATGGTCTGTTCTTTACGGGTGGCATTGGCGAAAACTCGGCGTATATCCGTGAAAAGACCATGAATTACCTGCCTCATTTTGGTTTCAATCTGGATAAGAATGCCAATAATGAACTGAAACGCGGTACCGAAGGCCGGATCGACTCAGGTACAGGCCCACAAATCTGGGTGGTACCAACCGATGAAGAAGGCCGCATTGCCCAGGAAGTTCAGAGTGTTATAGAACTCGAAATCGAGCAACATACTGCAAAAAAGTCTAAAGTTGAGGCAACGCCTGCATAAGCAGGCCCGGCCACTTTTTAACTGATTTCTATTATTTTGCGACTGACATAACTTATGAAAACAATTTTATTGGTACCCACCGGGGAAGGCGTAGGCCTAACTTCTGCCTGTTTGGGCCTGATTTATGCGCTGGAATGCCAAGGGGTAAAAGCTGGCTTCCTCAAACCTTTTGCTCAGGAATTGAATGAAATCGAAGACCGCACCACGGCTTTGTATCGTCATATTTCTCAGAGTGAAACTGTTGAACCCATCCGTTATAGCAAAGTCTTGCAGCAGATCAATCTGGGGGAACAGGATGAACTGCTTGAGGAAGCGGTACGTCTGCATCGTCAAATTGCCAAACAGCATGACCTGATTATTGTCGAAGGTTTGCTGCCAAATACTCAAGACAGTTTTGCCGACGATCTGAATGCTGCATTGGCACAGGCCCTCGATGCCAAAGTTATTGTGGTCAGCAATGCCAATATTCTCAAGCCAAGCCAAACCGCGGATAAAATTGAACATCAGCTTCGTAACTTTGGTGGTGCCAGCTCTACCCGTCTGGCAGGTATCATGTTGATGCGTACCAAGGGCTTGCCTGAAGAATCTGCACAGATTCCTGTCACGCTGAATCCGGATTTACGCCTCAAGACTGAAACTGCAGAATTTATTAAAGCCATTCAGCAGACTCATCCGCATATTGGTTCTGAAAAATTACCAGTGATTGGCTTGGTACCTTTCAGTAAAACCTTAAGCGTACCGCGTATGTCTGATCTTGCTGCATATATTTCTGGTTACTGGATTAATGAAGGCGAAGCCAAGCAGCGCCGTGTACAAAATAGCAGCCTGATTTCAGCCAATATCGAGCATGAACTGCATAAGTTTGTAGCGGGTGAACTGATCATCAGTGCATCCGACCGAATTGATGTGTTACTGGCGAGCAGTCTGGCCAGCAGTAATGGGATTCCTTTGGCAGGTCTGGTGCTGACTGAGCATCATCAGCCAAATGATCATGTGCTGGAATTCTGCCAGACTGCCATCAAGCAAGGTTTACCGATTTTACATACACCACTCAACACATTTGAAACCGCACAAAAACTGGCAAATCTCAGCAATGAAATTCCGGTAGATGATACTGAACGTGCGGATCAGGTCACGCGTTTTGTTTCAAGCCATATCAATCCGGAATGGCTGAATCAAATGTTGAATGGTTCGTATAAGCCACGTCTGTCACCTTCTGCTTTCCGTCATGAACTGGTACAGAAGTCGATTGCCGCAAAAAAACGTATTGTACTGCCAGAAGGAGATGAACCGCGTACCGTACAGGCTGCCGCCATCTGTCAGGCGCGTGGTATTGCACAGTGTATTCTGCTGGCCAAGCCTGAAGCGGTGCTAGAAGTAGCCAAAGCGCGCGGCATTGAATTGCCTGAAGATCTGGAAATTCTTGATCCGGATCTGGTGCGTGAAAACTACATCGACAAGATGGTCGAGCTGCGTAAAGGCAGGCTCAACGAACTGCAAGCCCGTGAACAACTGCAAGATACGGTAGTACTTGGCACCATGATGCTGGCGCTGGATCAGGTTGACGGTTTGGTGTCGGGCGCAGTACATACCACCGCAAATACGGTGCGCCCTGCCTTCCAGCTGATCAAGACTGCTCCGGATTATTCACTGGTCTCTTCCGTATTCTTTATGCTATTGCCAGATGAAGTCTATGTGTATGGTGACTGTGCGATCAATCCGGATCCTGATGCAGAACAGCTCGCCGAAATTGCAATTCAGTCCGCCGATTCTGCCAAAGCCTTTGGTATTGACCCGCGTATAGCCATGATTTCCTATTCGACTGGAACTTCAGGTACCGGTGCAGATGTGGAAAAAGTCGCGGAAGCTACACGTATTGCCAAAGAGCGTCGTCCTGATCTGCTGATTGATGGGCCATTACAATATGATGCAGCATCGGTGGAAAGCGTGGGGCGCCAGAAAGCGCCTGATTCACAAGTGGCCGGACGTGCCAATGTGTTTATCTTCCCGGATCTGAACACCGGTAACACGACCTATAAAGCGGTACAACGTGCTGCCAATGTGGTCAGTGTTGGACCAATGCTGCAAGGTTTAAATAAACCTGTGAATGACTTGTCACGTGGTGCATTGGTCGATGACATCGTGTTTACCATTGCCTTAACTGCGATTCAGGCCGAGCAGCAAGAAGCTTAATACTTCTTGAATTTTCTTGAATTTAAGTTTTCCAAACCACCTGGTTGAAAAATCAGGTGGTTTTTTTATTAATCATTTTATTTTTTTCTTATGACTGAGCAGATTTTCTATAATCTACACACGGATTATCTCGAAAATAAAAAATGTCGCCAAATATCATTAAACCTATACTTCAGTTAAATGGCGCTCGTATCTACTTAAGGCCTCTAAAAGTTGAAGATGCACCCATTTTCCTGGAGGCTACGCAAGTCGATGAGATTCGTCATATGACAGGCTTAAAGCGAAATTTTAACCTAGCTGAAATTGAAGCCCATATTCGACGCTGCCTTGATCATCCGCTCCGTTATGATTTTGCCATTTGTCTGCAGGCTGATCACTGTATGATTGGGGAATTATCTGTCCTAGAGATTGATCCTGAAAACCTAACAGCAGAATTTCGCATCGCACTCTCTCAAATCAGGTTCACTAGCCAAGGCTATGGTGCTGAAGCGATTGAATTGGTGAAAATTTTTGTCTTCGATCAATTAAAGCTCGAAACCCTTGGACTCGAAGTGTTTGGGCATAATCCCCGTGCACAGCGTGCTTATGAAAAATGCGGCTTCCAAGTGATAGAAGTTAAAAAAGATGCTTTTGAATACGAAGGTAAATATTCAGATGAAATCATGATGCAGGCACGAAATCCCTTATATGAATAAAATAAACGCTGTAAAAAAGCTTTGTTGCACATAATAAATGCCAGTCTTTCGAACTGGCATTTTCAATGATTACCCATAAAGTCTGTGACATAAAAAATTGAGCTGAGGCAGCTCTGTTTTTCAGTCCACTGACTTTAGTTTTTTATAAGGTGGTCCACTGCTGGCGCACTTCTTCTGCTGTTTTATTTAAAACCACACTTCCATCTTTGATTTCACTTACCCAACTTAATGGAATTACATGATGTTCATTATTTTCATCATCACTTCTAGTCAATTTAATTGAATCCTGACCTTCCAGGTGATCCACCTTCCCGACTTGAGTACCACATGAAGCAATGACTGAAGCATGTTCTTTAATATCACTTACATTAAAATTGTTCATTCTACTTGCCTGTTTCTAGAAGTTGAGAAAAACAGTCTAAGCAATAAAAAACGCTGCATGTGTAAGGGTTTTCAGGCTTTGGGTTTTTCTGGGTTAATAATGTAATTCTATAAAATGCGTGAGTTACCTGAGTATTGTGACAAGGGGAAGATGTTTGAAATATTGTTTTTTATTAATATGCTTTGAAGATTTGAAGATTTGAAGATTTGAAGATTTGAAGATTTGAAGATTTGAAGATTTGAAGATTTGAAGATTTGAAGATAGCTTAATTCTTTGAGGTCTTAAAATAGGAGAAAGAAGATAAGCTTAGGCTTGCTCTTCTTTCTGACCGTACATCCAAGTTGCAGCGATATATACACAAAAACCAGCTGCCATTAAAATACCTGTAACCATTGTTAGGATCTCCTTTATTTGATAGCTGCATTATGTAAAAGTTTTATGACAGTTATATGACAAGCAGGATTTTTTATATTTTTAAATATTAAATAAAAATCAATAACTTAAATTTATACAAGCTTTATTGAGGTGAAATATAAGCTGAAATATGACAATAAATATGACACAAACTTGTCTTTTTTAACTAAGCCAGCGACCAGAATAAGACGATAAATTGCTTAAACTATAAACTTTTGGCCAATGTCCCTGTAAAACGCCCACAACTGGATTTATTTATCTTATAATTTAGCCCGCTAGCTAACAGCCCGCTCAAGAGATATTTGTATGACCACTATTATCAAGCAAGATGACTTGATCACATCGGTTAAAGATGCGCTTCAGTTCATTTCTTACTATCATCCACAAGACTTCATCCAAGCGATGAGCCGTGCGTACGACCGTGAAGAGAACAAAGCTGCGAAAGATGCAATCGCGCAAATCTTGATTAACTCACGCATGTGTGCAGAAGGCCACCGCCCTATCTGCCAGGATACTGGTATCGTCAACGTATTTGTTGAAGTGGGCATGGACGTTAAATTCGATTTAACCATGAGCCTGGATGATGCAATTAACGAAGGTGTACGTCAGGGTTATTTAGAAAACTCGAACGTACTTCGTGCATCTGTACTTGCTGACCCTGCTTTTGGCCGTAAAAACACCAAAGACAACACCCCTGCTGTAATCTATCACAAGCTTGTGCCTGGTAATAAAGTAGATATCACTGTTGCAGCCAAAGGTGGCGGTTCAGAAAATAAATCTAAACTGGCAATGTTGAACCCGTCTGATTCAATCGTAGATTGGGTACTGAAAACTGTTCCGACCATGGGTGCAGGCTGGTGTCCACCAGGTATGCTGGGGATCGGGATCGGTGGTACTGCCGAAAAAGCCATGATGCTTGCCAAAGAAGCATTGATGGAAGAGATCAACATGGACGAATTGCTTCGTCGTGGTCCACAAAGCAAAATGGAAGAGCTTCGTATCGAAATCTTCGAAAAAGTAAATGCTTTGGGTATTGGTGCACAAGGTCTTGGCGGTTTAACCACTGTACTTGATATTAAAATCAAAGATTATCCTTGTCATGCTGCAGGTAAACCAGTCGGTATGATCCCGAACTGTGCTGCGACTCGTCATGCACACTTCACACTTGATGGTTCAGGTGTTGCACATATTCAGGCACCAAAACTTGAAGACTACCCATCTGTGACTTGGGATTCTTCAACGTCTAAACGCGTTGATCTGGACAACATCACGCAAGAAGAAATGAACTCCTGGAAACCAGGCGATACGCTGCTTCTTAACGGTACAATTTACACTGGCCGTGACGCTGCGCACAAACGCATGGTGGACATGCTGAACAATGGTGAAGAACTTCCTGTTGATCTTAAAGGCAAGTTCATCTACTACGTAGGTCCAGTCGATCCAGTTGGTGATGAAGTCGTTGGTCCTGCAGGTCCTACCACTGCAACGCGTATGGACAAATTCACACGTCAAGTTCTTGAAGCGACCGGCATGTTTGGCATGATCGGTAAAGCGGATCGTGGTCCTGCTGCCGTTGAAGCAATCAAAGACAATAAAGCGACTTATTTAATGGCTGTAGGTGGCGCTGCGTACCTCGTGTCTAAAGCGATCCGTGAAGCTGAAGTGGTTGCCTTTGCTGACCTGGGTATGGAAGCGATCTACAAGTTTGTGGTGAAAGATATGCCGGTCTCTGTCGCGGTTGATGTGAATGGTACTTCTATTCATGCCACTGCACCGAAAATCTGGCAAGCTAAAATTGGCAAGATTCCAGTAGTTGATGCTGCTGCGGGCTAATTAAAGCTGTATAAAAAAGCACCCATTTAGGGTGCTTTTTTATTATCTTTCCTCAAAGAACTATCCAAATTACCAAGTCCGCGGATCCCAAAGTTTAAAAGGCGTGGTCAATTGTACGTCTAGGCTTGAATCATAAGCAGTCGGTTTAATCTTCTGGGCTTTTTTGCGGATTTTTCCTGTTTGCTGATCCTGTGCAAAAAAGTTAAAACTGTCTGACTTTAACTGGGTAAAAGCAATTTCATTTAAACCCACATTATTCGGCATTAGCATCAGCGGTCCCGGTACACTACGACGGGTGCTGAGATTTTCCTCATCATATTTAATAAAATAGGACTGTCCTGCTTCTACCGTAAAGTCCAGATATTTAGGTGTCTGAAAGTGCAGAGCACCCAAAGGACGGCTAGTACTTAAACGATAAGTGCCTGCAGGTAGCTCGATCCAGTAATGGTGATTATGCAGTAAACTTGGAATGCGATGCTGATTGATAAACAGACTCGCAGCTACAATTTCCTGACGGTTCCATTTTGAATCTGGACGATATAAATAAACAATAGCTGCTTCTTCATGCTGTGGCTTAACCGTTTGGAAATGATGACCCTGTTTCTGGTTCACCCAACCACCAATCGTGAACATGCCTACCTTGTGCTTCTCGACGAAGCCTGGTTTTTTTTCAAGATCAATATTTTTTAAAGTACTGAGCGGCTGTGTAGGTTCAACTACGGCTTTTTTACCGTGACAACCCATCAGCGCCAAACTGCCGATGAATACGATGGCGACTCCACGCATGCTTATCCCTCACTGCGTCTTTATTCTTGTATGCAAGTGCTTTGCGATATATTTTTTATAACTTTCGGCGTCCACGCCTAGATGTTGAGATTAGCATCTGCTTTTATTTTTGGAAATAAAAAACGTGTGAAAACACGGGGTTTTCACACGTTTCTGACGAATAGCAACTCTCAGGCAGATTTGCTATTCACCACTTTTAAATCAACTTTTGCTGCTGTTTCTGGTTCGTCATGTGGTTGACGCTCAGCACGAAACTCTGGTGCAGCTTTACCATTAATTACTGCTTCATTCACCACCACAGTACCTACATCGCTACGGCTCGGCAGGTCATACATGGTTTCAAGCAATGAATTTTCCAGGATCGAACGCAGACCACGCGCACCGGTATTACGTTCCAGGGCTTTTTTCGCCACAGCACGTAAAGCCGAGTCTTCAAAGACCAGGTCTACATTTTCCATTTTGAACAGATGCTTATACTGACGGGTCAAAGCATTTTTCGGCTCAGTCAGAATTTGCATTAGCGCTTCTTCATCCAGTTCATCCAGCGTCGCAATCACTGGTAGACGACCAATAAATTCTGGAATCAGACCGAATTTCACCAGATCAGTCGCTTCGACCTGACGGAACAGCTCAGACAGCTTTTTGCTTTCATCTTTGTTACGGACTTCCGCAGTAAAGCCAATACCACCTTTTTCCTGACGCTGCTGGACAATTTTCTCAAGACCTGAGAATGCACCACCACAAATGAACAGGATATTTGAGGTATCGATCTGAATAAATTCTTGCTGCGGATGCTTACGCCCACCTTGAGGAGGAATGGAAGCAACTGTACCTTCGATCATTTTCAGCAAGGCTTGCTGTACACCTTCACCCGATACGTCACGTGTGATTGATGGATTTTCCGACTTACGGGTAATCTTGTCGATCTCATCGATATAGATAATACCCTTCTGCGCTTTTTCGACATCATAATCAGCTTTTTGCAAAAGCTTTTGTACAATGTTTTCTACATCTTCACCCACATAACCCGCTTCGGTCAGTGTGGTTGCATCTGCCATGGCAAATGGAACATCGAGAAGGCGGGCAAGTGTTTGGGCCAGCAAGGTTTTACCCGAACCAGTCGGTCCGACCAGCAGGATATTACTTTTAGCAATTTCAACAGAGTCATCTGCTTTCTTACCATTGGTCTGCACTTTCAGACGTTTGTAATGGTTATATACTGCAACAGATAAAGTTTTCTTCGCTACGTCCTGACCAATCACATATTGATCCAGCGCCGCACGGATTTCATGCGGTTTCGGCAAAGGACGGTTCGCCCAGTCATTGGTTTCTACCTGCTGACTGGTTTGAACCAAATCTAAGCATACGTCCACACATTCATTACAAATGTATGCGTCCTCGCCTGCAATCAGCTTTCCGACTTCAGACTGCGTTTTACCGCAAAATGAACAATGCTTTTGTCCTTGAGGATGTTCGGACATATTTACTCCAATATCTCAATCTTTAAAACTTATGGACGTTTAGTAAGTACTTCATCCACAAGACCGTACTCTTTCGCTTGCTGAGCAGTCATAAAGTTGTCACGGTCTGTATCACGTGCCACTTTTTCATATTCCTGACCACTATGTTCAGCCATTAAACGGTTTAAACGTTCTTTAATGAACAGAATTTCACGTGCGTGAATTTCAATGTCTGATGCCTGGCCTTTAAAACCGCCTAAAGGCTGGTGAATCATGACACGGGCATTTTCCAGGCAATAACGCTTGCCTTTGGTCCCTGCATTCAGCAGGAATGCCCCCATTGAGGCTGCCTGACCCATACAATAGGTCACGACATCCGGTTTAATAAACTGCATGGTATCGTAGATTGCCATGCCAGCTGTCACCGAGCCACCCGGTGAATTGATATATAAATGAATATCTTTATCTGGGTTTTCAGCTTCCAAAAACAACATTTGCGCAACGATCAGGTTGGCCATATTGTCTTCAACTTCACCTGTTAAAAAAATTACCCGCTCACGTAAAAGGCGTGAATAAATATCAAAAGAACGCTCACCACGAGAGGATTGTTCTACCACCATTGGCACTAAAGCGTTTTCAATCGTTGGAACATACATAGGTTTATTTATTCCTAAATTTTTGTGACTTAATCCATAATTACAATATGAGGGATAATCAATGAAATTGCAAAATAATCGCCAATAAATCTCTCATATTTTTTGCATTAGTTTTGTGAAAAACAGATATATCAATAATATGAAAAAAGGCGCACGAAGCGCCTTTTTATGGAAAGCTAAAATTAGCCTTGTTGACGAGCCTGTTGCTCTTTCAATAAGTCTTCATAGCTTACAGTTACATCAGTCACTTTCGCAGAGTCCAGAATGTAGTCAACCACTTGATCTTCAAGCACTACAGCTTCGATTTGAGCACGTTGCTGCTTGTCGTTTTTGAAGTATTCGATCACTTCGTTTGGATCTTCATAAGAAGAAGCCATGTCTTCGATATAAGATTCAACACGGGCCTGGTCTACTTCGATTTTGGCATCCGCAAGTACTTTGCTTACTAGCACGCCAAGTTTCACAGATTTTTCAGCCTGTTCTTTGAACAGATCATCCGGAAGCATGCTTGAATCAAATGCTTTCGCGCCTTGAGCCCCAAACTGTTGAGTGAACTGCTGGATCATTTGTTGACGTTGACGGTCAATTTCCTGAGCAAGCATAGCAGCTGGAAGTTCAACTTCGTTTGCAGCAACCAGTGCATCAAAAGTTGCGCCTTTAACCTGGTTGCGCAGGCCGTTTTTCACTTCACGTTCCATGTTTTTACGAACGTCAGCTTTCAGCTTCTCAACGCCTTCTTCTTCAGATACACCGAAGATTTTCAGGAATTCAGCATCAATTTCTGGAAGTTTT
This sequence comes from Acinetobacter pecorum, assembly GCF_014837015.1. Lineage (GTDB taxonomy): Bacteria > Pseudomonadota > Gammaproteobacteria > Pseudomonadales > Moraxellaceae > Acinetobacter > Acinetobacter pecorum. The sequence continues at coordinate 194,305 of NZ_JACSPT010000001.1, read as the reverse complement.
TGTTTTTCAACAAGCTTCACAGTGATTTTGAATTGAGCCTGTTTACCAGCCAGGTTTTCAGCTTGATAGTCTTCAGGGAAAGTAACATCAATCACTTTCTCTTCGCCTTTCTTCATACCGATGATGCCATCTTCGAAGCCAGGAATCATGCGACCAGAACCTAGAACAAGTTTGAAGTCTTCTGCAGAACCGCCTTCAAATTTTTCGCCGTCGATTGAACCTTCGAAGTCAAAAGTCACTTGCATGTCTTTTTTCGCCATGCCTTTGGTTTCAGCCCAAGAAGCGCGTTGTTTTTGAAGATTTTCAATCATCTTCTCAACATCTTTGTCATTCACTTCTGAAGCTTTACGTTCAACTTCCAGGCCTTCAAATTTCACGTCAACTTCTGGATAAACTTCAACGGTCGCTTCATAAACTAAAGCGTCGTCTTTCATTTCAGTTTTTTCAATGTTCGGCATGCCTACAGCATTGATTTTTTCTTGCTGGATCGCTTCGAAAACTGTATCACGAATGATGTCGTTGACAACTTCTTGGTAGATACCAGCGCCGTATTCACGACGAACGACGTTTACAGGCACTTTACCTGGACGGAAGCCGTTGATCTTCGCAGTTTTAGCAGTGCGTTTTAAACGAGCTTCAAATTGCTCATTAATACGGCTCGTCGGTACAGAAACATTTAAACGACGGGCAACGCCCGAAACCGCTTCAGAAGTTACTTGCATGGCTTCCTCTATATATTTGGTAATAACAGGTTTATAAAAATGTGCCACATTATATGACAACATTTAAGGATATACAAAAAATACGCGCGAGTTCCAGTTTTTAAGTCTTTTTTATTCGAATTGCTACCCTTTCAGATATTCAGTCAACCCCACTTAAATGCAGAAAATGTATATTTTTATTGCAAATGATAAGTACTATCATTAATATCCAGTTTCTTATTTGAGCAACAATACTAATTTATTCTTCGGTTCGGGAATTTGGTCATGCATAGTTTTAGTCTTCGTCCGCTTACATTGGCAATTTTTGGGGTCACAGCAACATCTGCTTTTGCAGAGACACATAGCCTCTCAAACATCCCAACTACCACCTTGTCTACCATTGTAGTTTCTGCATCGGGTTTTGAACAACAATTAAAAGATGCACCCGCCTCAATTAGCGTGATCACTCAAGAAGATATTCAACGTAAGAATGCCACCAATATTGCTGACCTGTTGGTTGATGTCCCTGGAGTGGATGTGCGTAATGGCGTAGGCAAAACTGCAGGACTAAATGTTAGCATCCGTGGTATGAACGCTGATGACACCCTTATTTTGATTGATGGCCGTCGTCAAACCACCTCAACAGATGTTACCCCGAATGGTTTTGGTGAAGCAGCAACAGGCTTTATGCCGCCCCTTTCAGCCATTGAGCGTATCGAAGTGATTCGCGGACCTATGTCGACCCTATATGGTTCAGATGCGATGGGTGGTGTCATTAATATCATTACCAAAAAAGTTTCAGACGAGTGGAATGGGAACGTTACTGTCAGTGGCAACGTTATGGAGCATGGTGCTGAAGCAGACTCCTGGAAAACCAGCTTTTTAGTGAATGGTCCATTGGTCAATGATGTGCTTGGTCTGCAGCTTCGCGGCAGTTATTATGACCGGGGACAGTCTGACCGGGTCGAAGGTTCAACAGGTCGAGATCCACGCCCAACCACCGCACATAATTATGATGTAGGCGGTAAACTTACATACAAAGTAGATGATCAAAATGCCTTGTGGCTTGACTCATTCTACAGCCATCAAAACTATAAGAATGAAGATAGCCGTTTAGGTACTTTAGATACTGCAACAACAGCAAATGGTTATAAAGATAAATTGATTTTTGATCGTACCCAGTTTGCAATCGGGCATGATGGCGACTATAGCTTTGGTCAGTGGAATACTTATATCAGCCACTCAGAAACTGAAACCAAAGGTCGTACGATACCTTCGGCTGCATTACCCGTCGGAAATACACAAATTGGTGCAGATCGTGTGTTAAAAAATACCGATTTAATTGCAGACAGCCATATTATTTCAACTTTGGGTGCGCATAAGCTTACCGTTGGTACGGAATACAAAGAGCAAACCAATAAAGATAATATCGCTCTGTATTCGACTGGTGTGGACGAATTCGATAAAAAATCCTGGTCAGTTTATGCTGAAGATGAATGGCGTCTTTTGGATAGTTTAAGTTTAACCTATGGCGGTCGTTTTGAAGATCACTCCGGTTTTGGCGGTCATTTTAGTCCACGTGCATATCTTGTTTGGAATACCAATGACATGCTGACTGTGAAAGGTGGCGTAAGTACGGGTTATAAAGCACCTTCTGCGAAAGCCCTCTACGATGGCGTTGTTGGCCTCAGTGGACAGGGACAAAACCTGACATTTGGTAATCCTGACTTAAAGCCTGAAACTTCAACCAACTATGAATTAGGTTTTAATTTACAGCCGACAAATGATATCAATTTCACGGCAACCGGTTTTTACAACCAGATTAAAGATGCGATTGTTTCAGAGAATCTTCCTGTATCCGCTGAATGCTTGACTGCAAGCTCATGTTCAACCAGCGTGAATGCGAATAAGGCCAAAGTTTATGGTGCAGAAGCAACTTTGCAATACAGCATTTTGCCTGAATGGGATATGAAAGCTGCCTATACCTATACCAGAAGTGAAATTACGGATGGAGAAAACGAAGGCACTTATTACAATAACCAGCCACGTAATGCCTTTAACCTGACTTCAACATGGCATCTGGTGCCTGCGGTAGACCTATGGTTACAGTACGAATATAAATCTGATCGTCAACGCTTCCTGACTACGCCAACAGCACCTGCTTCAGGTTTAGGCTCAAGCGACTATGAAGAATATAAATTATTTGGTGACAAGTTAGCGGGCTATAGCGTATTCAACCTCGGTGCAAGTTATACCGTCAGTGATCAATTACGTCTGAATATGGCTGTGAACAACTTGCTGGACAAAGATTTTACCGAAGGTGCAAAATCATATGAATATTTAGACAACCGTGGTCGTCCACAAACTGCCACCGGTTATAAATATTTAGATATCGGTTCTAGTACAACAGGTACTTATATTCCAGGCCGTAACTACTGGTTATCTGTTTCATACGACTTCTAATATAAAAGTCATGATTCAAAACCCTGCTTCGGTAGGGTGTTTTATCGCTCAATGAATACTCCATGAAACCTCCCTAATTTGTGCCCTTTTATAAACATCATTATTCTCAATAAAAAGTTAATAATAAGTTTTCTTTATCAATACTTATTAAAATCAAAAACTTAAATATATATTGTTATGTTATTACATTTAAAATATCATTTAATATTTTCTTAAAGATCATGAATTCCTATGACAAAAGGATAAAAATAAAAACAAGAATCATTATTATTCTCATACTTTTTTAATATTCATTTTTTAGGTTTAACATGACCTTCATTAAAACACGTAAAAAAATCGTTTCCTCTGCAATTGTTTCATCTTTATCAATGGTGGCTGGATCTGCGATGGCAGAAGAACAGGTGATCCAGTTAGAGACGATTCATCAAGAAGTCAAAGCTGAACCGGCACCTAGCTTCAAAGTAAACCAATCTGCGAACAGCAAATTTGTAGCGCCTTTACTCGATACCCCTAAGTCAGTTTCGGTCATTTCAAAACAGTTAATTGAAGATACACAAGTCACTACCTTAAGTGATGCCTTACGTACAGTTCCGGGGATTACCTTGGGCGCAGGTGAAGGGGGCAATCCAAACGGTGATCGTCCCTTTATTCGGGGTTATAATTCTGAAAGTTCCATGTATGTAGACGGCGTACGCAACGCCACTTCACAGAACCGTGAAATGTTTGCTGTCGAACAGGTTGAAGTCACTAAAGGTTCTGCATCTGCCATGGGCGGTGCAGGAACGACTGGTGGTAGTATCAACATGATTTCTAAAGTTGCTAAAGCGGGTGACTTTCTAGAAGGTTCTGTCGCGGGTGGTACTGACAACTATCAACGTATAACCTTGGATGGCAATAAAGATTTTGGAAATGGTATAGCAGCACGTGTGGCCGTGATGGGTCACCATAATGAAAAAGCTGGCCAGAAAAATGGTGCCGAATATAAACGTGCCGGTATTGCACCGAGTATTGTATTTGGTCTGGACACCCCTACCCGCGCGACTTTAAGTTATTACTATTTAAAATCGGATGACACGCCGGATTCAGGTGTTCCTTATAAGTATGATGCGGCAAAAAAAGCCACCGTCGGTAAACCTGTCGATGTAAAACAGGGCATTTATTATGGTTTATTAAGTCGTGATTTCCAGAAACAGGAAAATCAGATCGGCACCATCAAACTGGAACACGATTTAACGGATAACCTGACCCTGAGTAATACAGCGGTATATAGCTCTGCCAAAAATGACTACTTATGGACCCAGCCAGATGACTCCAAAGGTAACGTGCTAAATGATAAAGTCTGGCGTCGTATAAACTCACGTATTACTGATACCAACATCTTTACCGATCAGCTTGCTTTGACAGGTAAGTTTAATACAGGTGCATTCAAGCATAGCTTTAATATAGGTGCAGAGTACTCAGATCAAAAATCTGACAAAGGTAACTACTTAACAAGTTATCCAGGCTATCCAGGTACCACCACAGGTGGTTTCAACAGCGACTGTGCTATCAGCGATGCATGGTGTACATCATTAACTAATCCAGACTCACGTGATCAATGGTTGGGCTCTTCCGCAGCCAACAAAAATCTCACGACAACCACGACCGAGACTACATCTGTCTATCTCTTAGATAATATCGAGTTTAGCCCGCAATGGTTATTAGATTTGGGTTTACGTTGGGATAAATTTGATACCAAGCAAACCACAAACGCAACTGGCGACTCTATTGAAAATAATACCGATTTCCTGACCTATCAGGCTGGATTAATCTTTAAACCTGTTGAAAGTGGTTCTATCTATGCAAGTTATGCGACTTCTGCCAATCCGGTCGGTGTAGATGGCGGGGATGGTTCAGAAGCAATTGGCCAAGCCTATATGGACTTAGATCCAGAAGAGAGCCGTACCTTTGAAATCGGTACAAAGTGGGATGTGTTAAATGAAAGACTGAGTTTAACCGCTGCCGTGTTCCGTACTGAAAAACAAAATACACGGATTCAACTGGATGCTGCTACATATACCAATGGCGGCGAAACCCAAGTAGACGGTCTTGAGCTGGGCGTAAATGGCCAAATTACGGATAAATGGGCTGTATCTGCTGGTTATACTTATCTCGACAGTGAAACTGTGAACCCAGGCCCATCCTGTAACCGTCAAGGGGTATGTACACCTGACAACCCTGCCAAAGGTAAGCAAATGCAGAATGTACCTAAAAATTCTGCAACCCTGTGGACTACCTATGCTGTAACACCTGCTTTAACTTTAGGTGCGGGTGCTGTTGCAATGGATAAAGTTTATGGTGATGCAGCCAATACCAAGTGGGTTCCAGGTTATGTCCGTTATGATGCCATGGCGCGTTATAACGTGAATGAAAATGTTGATTTGCAATTAAACGTCAACAACCTGTCTGATGAACGTTACTTCACTAAAGCTTATGCCTCTCACTATGCCACTGAAGCAGAAGGCCGCAGTGCAGTGCTGGCTGTCAACTTTAAATATTAATTCGATATAAGCGCATAGCCTCCTGAGGGGGAGGCTATGCTATTTTGAAAATGCAATTATTCGAGGGTTTCCAGTGCTGCATCATATTCCAAATGTACTGAGCAAAGAACAGGTGCAATATTTCCGTGAGGAGATGAAGAAGATTGAGTGGGTCAATGGAAAAGTCACCGCTGGTACACTCTCTGCCAGCGTGAAACAGAATCAGCAATTACCTGAAGATCATCCACTCACTCATCATCTCAGCAATATTATTCTGGAATCCCTGGGACAGCATGCTTTATTTTTATCAGCTGCAATTCCTCTGGATATTATTCCTCCCCTGTTTAACCGCTATGAAAATAATGAATCTTTCGGCTTTCATGTCGATAATTCGATTCGTCGTATTCGCGGGAGCAATGAACGCCTCAGAACGGATTTATCCTGTACGGTTTTCCTGAGTGAGCCGGAAGAATATGTCGGTGGTGAACTGGTGGTCGAAGACACTTACGGTTATCACGAAGTGAAACTGCCTGCCGGCGATATGATTCTGTATCCGTCGACCAGCCTGCATGAAGTCACTCCGATTACTTCTGGTTGCCGAATAGCCTCTTTTTTCTGGGTACAAAGTATGATTCGGGATGATGCAGAACGGCATATGCTGTTTAATCTGGATCAGAGTATTCAAAATCTGAGAATTGAGCTAGGTGATCAGCACGCCGAAGTCATGAAACTGACCAATCTGTATCATAATTTAATGCGTAAATGGGCCGAGCTTTGAAAGCCAGCATGAATTTAGTGATCTGTGAACATAAGCAGATTTATTTTTTTGTAAAAAAATACTGCATCATCGGGTATTTAAGTGTAAAAAATCATGCATTAAGTTTAAATTAAGAAAATATAAAATAAAATATTTAAAATTGGTGAAAATATTTTCCATGACTTAAACTTTATAAGAAAATCTTTATTGAGATACGACTAAAATCCATAAAAAAAGCAAAAACTTTTCGATTTAACTGGATTAAACTAAATTGTATAAGTGATACATGCAGGTTTTGTGGTTAAAACTAAATTTCACATATTTCGGAAGTTTTTTAGTTTTAATCCTGGTTCCAACCTGCATGAAAATGATTATAGACAAAATCTATTCCGCAACCTTTGCCAGTGCTTCAACCAAACACAGGCTGTATCAGGTTACACAAGGAGCTCTCTCATGATGTTGGCTGATCCAAGTAAAAAATACCGTCGCATGTATCAACGTGTGGACTTACCAGACCGTCAATGGCCGAACAACGAAATCAATAAAGCGCCAATCTGGATGAGTACCGACCTGCGTGACGGTAACCAAGCGATCTTTGAGCCAATGAACATGGAGCAGAAATTCAAGATGTTCCAGATGCTGGTAAAAATCGGTTTCAAGCACATTGAAATCGGCTTTCCATCAGCTTCGCAAATTGACTTCGATTTCACCCGTAAATTGATTGAAGAAGGTCATATTCCGGATGACGTTTATATCGAGGTATTGGTTCAGGCACGTGATCACTTGATTCAACGTACCTTTGAATCTTTACAAGGTGCGAAACGTGCCATTGTGCATATCTATAATTCCAACTCGCCGACATTCCGCAACAAAGTCTTGAATGTTGATGTAGAAGGTGCAAAACAGCTTGCCATTAATGCTGCACAAAAAGTGAAAGAATACGCTGCAAAACAGCCGGAAACTGAATTTATCTTCCAGTACAGCCCGGAATGTTTTACGGCAACCGAATTAGAAGTCGCGAAAGATGTCTGCGATGCAGTCACTGAAATCTGGGAAGCATCGCCAGAGAATAAAGTGATCTTAAACTTGCCTGCAACGGTAGAAGTTTCAGGTCCACACATCTATGCCGATCAAATCGAATGGATGCACCGTAACATTCAGCGTCGTGACGGCGTGATTATTTCAGTTCACTGTCACAATGACCGTGGTTGTGGCATTGCCGCTTCAGAATTGGCAATTATGGCCGGTGCTGACCGGGTTGAAGGCTGCGTATTTGGGAATGGTGAACGTACCGGTAACGTCGACGTGGCTGCGATTGCCTTGAACATGTACACCCAAGGTGTAGCACCGAATTTAGATTTCTCCAACATCAATGAAATCATTGCGACTGTGGAAGAATGTACCGGTTTACCTGTGCACCCGCGTCATCCATATGCCGGCGATTTGGTCTTTACTGCATTCTCGGGTTCGCATCAGGATGCGATCAAAAAAGGTTTTGAGTTCCAGAAAAACGAAGAAATCTGGGATATGCCGTACTTGCCAATCGACCCGAAAGATTTGGGCCGTGACTATGACGCCGTAATCCGTGTGAATTCACAATCAGGTAAAGGTGGTATTGCCTACTTGTTAGAATCGAACTACAACGTGATCTTGCCGCGTCGTTTACAGATTGAATTCTCTCAGATCGTACAAAAACGTACCGATGAACAAGGCACTGAAATCAGCGCGACCGAAATCTGGAAGTTGTTCAAGGAAACCTATGTGGATGCTAAGAACGTTCACTATTCTGCGAAAAACTACAAATTGTCAGATGATAACGGCAATCAGGTGATTGAGCTTGACCTTGAAATTGACGGTCAGTCCCGTCGTATCCGCGGTGAAGGCAATGGTCCAATTTCTGCAATTCTGGATGCACTTCAGTTGCCAATTGATGTCGTAAACTATGAAGAGCGCAGCATCAGTTCAGGTGCCCATGCCAAAGCATTGGCCTTGATCGAACTTCAAGTGAAAGGTACCGGTAAATCTGCCTTTGGTGCAGGGGTACATGACAACATTGTGACCTCTTCCATCGAAGCGATTATTGCATGTACCAACCGTCTGATTGATCAGGGTGTGTTAAGCACCGATCAGGTGATTGCTGCTGCCGTCTAAACACGGTATTAGAATTAGCAATAATCCATAGCATTAAAAAGACTTTAGAAGGATACCTGCAAATGGTATCCTTTTATTATTCATACTCAAGATTTTAAGGCGAATCCCTCCCGTGTCTTTTCCAGCTGACTCAGTGGGCCTTGTTGTCCCACAAAAGTTCCAATTTGAAGAGCCGTTAGAGCTTGAATGCGGTCGCATCCTTCCCCGTTTTGAACTGATGGTTGAAACTTACGGCGAACTCAATGCCGATAAGTCCAATGCTATTTTGATCTGCCATGCGCTTTCCGGGCATCACCATGCTGCAGGCTATCATCATGAAGATGATAAAAAACCCGGCTGGTGGGATTCATGTATTGGCCCCGGCAAAGCCATTGATACGTCAAAATTCTTTGTGGTTTCACTGAATAATATTGGTGGCTGTAATGGCTCTACCGGCCCGACCTCACCCAATCCTGAACATGACAACCGTCCTTATGGCCCTGATTTTCCATTAGTTACGGTCCGCGACTGGGTCAAAACCCAGGCCCTGCTCTCTGACCGTTTAGGGATTGATACCTGGGATGCCATCATTGGCGGTTCACTGGGTGGCATGCAGGCATTGCAATGGTCAGTGGATTATCCAAACCGTTTAAGAAAATGCGTGATCATTGCCAGCGCTCCAAAGCTTTCTGCACAGAATATTGCCTTTAACGAAGTGGCACGTCAGTCGATTTTGTCAGACCCGGATTTCCATAATGGTCGTTATCTGGAAAATGACAGCTATCCAAAACGTGGCCTGATTCTGGCGCGTATGGTCGGTCATATTACTTACCTGTCCGAAGAAGCCATGAAACAGAAGTTTGGCCGCGATTTGAAATCAGGCAAATTTATGTATGGCTTTGACGTTGAATTTCAGGTCGAAAGCTATTTGCGTTATCAGGGTGAACAGTTCAGCCGTAACTTCGATGCCAATACCTATCTGATCATGACCAAGGCACTGGATTATTTTGATCCGTCGCGTGAATATGAACAGTCGCTCAAAAAAGCCATGGCCAATACTCAGTGCAAATTCCTGGTGGTGTCATTCACCACTGACTGGCGTTTTACCCCTGCCCGCTCACAGGAAATCGTGGATGCCTTGATCAGCAATCACAAACCTGTCAGCTATCTGGATATTGATGCGGAACAAGGCCATGACTCCTTCCTGTTCCCTATTCCGCTCTATGTAAAATCTTTGCGTGCATTTCTCGGGGGTGAAGAACACCTGAAAGCAACACCGAAGGAGACCATATAATGCGTATCGATCAACAACTCGCTGAAAAGTGGATCAAGCCGGGTTCTAGCGTACTCGACCTTGGGTGTGGCGACGGTGAACTGCTGGCACAAATGAGCAAAAAGCACGATATTCGTGCATATGGATTAGAAATTGATCAGGAAAAGATTGCAATTGCAGTCAGTCGCGGGTTAAATATCATCCAGCAAGACTTAAACCTCGGCTTAAGCCGCTTTGCTGACCAGTCTTTTGACAATGTGGTCATGGCACAAGCTTTGCAAGCTGTAGATGCGCCTGACGTATTATTACGTGATATGGTGCGTGTGGGGAAACAGGCCATTATTACCTTCCCGAACTTTGCGCATTGGAAGACTCGTTCTTTCTTGGCAATCAAAGGGAGAATGCCGGTTTCTGAAGCCTTGCCGTATATGTGGTATAACACCCCGAATATCCACTTATGTACATTTCGTGATTTTGAAGCACTTTGTGCGGAAAATAATATCAAAATTATTAATCGACTCGCTGTGAATGGGAATCAAGAAGATAGTTTGCTGAGCAAGCATCTCCCTAATCTATTTGGTGAAGTCGCAATTTATCGAGTGAGCGCGCTATGAAAAAATTATTATTAAGTACGACGCTACTGGCGGGACTTTTTGGCATGCAAGCCCATGCAGATTATGTTGCACCTAGTCCATCTGTTGCCAGTCAAGCGGCTCAGTATTCCATCATGGATATCAACAGTCTGACCAAAGCAGCGAAAGCTGGTCAGGCCGGTGCACAGTTTTATCTGGCCACCAAATACCAGTATGGTAAAGACATTCAAAAAGATGAACGACAGGCCTTTGCCTGGTATAAAGCTGCTGCGGATCAAGGTCTGGCAGTTGCACAGCTGAATGTTGGCCGTATGCTGGCCGATGGTATTGGCACCAGAAAAGATGAAACGCTGGCACGTCAGTATTTTGAAAAAGCCGCTAGCCGTGGCGATAACCGTGCCAGCTTTAACCTGGCAATGATGGAAGAGAAAAAGAAAAACTATATGGGTGCTTACCAATGGTATGAACTGTCTACCCGTGATGGCATGCTCGACAATAAGGTGATTACGCTATCGGAAGGCAGAAAAACTGCCTTGGCGGCGAATTTAACCCAAGAGCAGATCCGTCAGGCGCGTGATCGTGCCGACAGATGGATTCAGGCACAATAAGCTGAATGGTATAAATAGCACCTTCGGGTGCTTTTTTATTGCCGCAAATTCTTCATCCATTGCTAAAATAGCACCCATTCTTTATCTAATAATGAGTTTTTGACATGGCTGCAACTGACTGGTTATCCCAAGGCACACTGGTATTGGCGAGTAATAACAAAGGTAAAATTGCCGAGTTTGAAAAACTGTTTGCCGAGTTAAAACTGCCGGTTGAAGTCGTAGCTCAGGGCAAGTTGAATATTGAAGATGCGATCGAAGATGGTCTAAGCTTTGTCGAAAATGCGATTATCAAGGCACGTCATGCTTCTAAAATTTCCGGAAAACCTGCTATTGCAGATGATTCAGGCATTTGTGTGCCGGTTCTCGGAGGCGCTCCCGGCATTTACTCGGCTCGTTATGCCGGTGAGCATGGCAACGATGCCGCCAATAATGAAAAACTGCTGGCCGATCTCAAACCCTTACGTCAAGAGGGTGAAGCGATTGAAGGCATGTTTGTTTGTGTACTGGCCCTGGTCCAACATGCCGAAGATCCATTACCGCAAGTCTTTCAGGGTGTCTGGCATGGAGAAATTCTGGAAGCTGCACGTGGTGAAAATGGTTTTGGCTATGACCCGTTGTTCTGGTTACCGGAACTGGGGATTTCCAGTGCAGAAATGAGCAAAGAAGAAAAGAATAAAATCAGTCATCGTGGTCAGGCGATGCAGTTGTTTAAAGCGAGTTTGGCGAAGTAAGTTTTCCATATTTTTTCCCTCTCCTTCTAGGAGATGAGCAGCACTGCTGCGCAAGGGAGAGGTAATTATAAAAATATCACTCACCCTTAGGAAAATAGAAAAAAACCACCTCTCTTTAAAAAGAGAGGTGGGGAGGGATTCTACCCTCACCCCGACCCTCTCCCATAAGGCAGAGGGAGATTTCTAAATCCCTTTTTGCAAAGGGTGAACTTTTATAGATGAGGCATCAATACATGCACCACTGCTCCATATAAGGCAATCAAGATCGCGCTGGCCAAAGTCCCCGAAGCAATATATTTGGCGGAATGGCCTGTTCCCTGATAATGGGTTTCCAGCGCCACAATATTGGCTGCAGGCGGCAATAAAAAGAACATCAGCATTACCGCATAAGTCAGCGTCTGCTGCGGAATAGGTAAATAATAATAAGCTGCGCCACACAGCAAAACTGCAAACAGCCCTCTATAAAAAATCATTTGCAGACTACGCATTAAATCGAAGCGGCTGATCCGCACATTGCTCAGCCACATTCCCAGCACACACATGCCGCTAAAAGTCACCAGCACTTTATTGGCCTGATACAGTATCTCTATCCAAGGCACTTGCTGCCAGTGACTCAAATCCCAAAATGACAATAAAGCTGCCACCGAAAGTGCTACCACAGGTGGTGAGAGCAGTACATTTTTTAAAATATAGCCACTATCTTGTCTGGCTTCACTGACTGCCATTACCGCACAGACATTGCCAAACAAGGAACCACCGATGTACAGGGCCACCACGGTACTGGTCGCTTGCGGGCCAAAAACTGCCAGTGCAAAAGGAATCCCCAGCCATGCCCCGTTTAAATAGCTCAAACATAAAGCACGCAGTTTATTTTTTAGGATGAAATAAAACAAGGCAAAGAATACGCAGGAACAGAAAAAGCTGAAGGCTATCAGCCACAAACTGCCCTCTTGGTAAAACACCATGTTATAGATAATCAGTACTGGAATCAGTACTCGGGCCAATAAAGCAGCTAAAAAAGGTCGAATCGGTTTTAAATATTGCACCCCCCAATAACCAGTCAGAAAAGACAGGAGGGGAAGAATCAAGGCCATGACAATGCTGCTGAGATTTCCAGATCAGGCTGTATGCTAGCACAGTATATTTTTCATTGAATTACGAAATTTTTTATATGAGTGATTCATTCTCCTGCTGCCGTGTCGGCAAACTGTCATCAAAGCGTCACTCCACTGTCATACAAGCCTGCTGAGATAGGTGCATGAAATATAGAGGATAAACTAATGGCAGGATTATCAATTTGGCATGTGCTGATTTTTGCAATTGTGGTGATTTTATTGTTTGGCACATCCAAACTTAAAAATCTGGGTAAAGACGTGGGCGGCGCGATTAAAGACTTTAAAAAATCAGTCAAGGATGAAGAGGCTGAACAGGCCAAGCTTGCAGAGCCACGTACCATTGATGCCCAGGTCAAAACCTCTGAACATTCGGCTAAAAGTTAAGAGTTCGCTATGCTCAATATTGGAATGACCGAGCTGCTGATTTTCGGAATTATTGCACTTTTGGTTCTTGGACCAGACAAACTTCCGGAAGCAGTACGTTTTGTCGGAACATGGTACGGCAAGATCAAGCGTATGGTGAGCAATGTTCAGAATGACCTTGATCGTGAATTACGCTTGTCCGAATTGCGTGAACAGATGCAGGCTGAAATGCAACGAATTCAGGAACTGGAAGCCAGGATGCAAGCACAAATGGCAGATTTACAGCAGCCGATTGCAGCTGATCAACTAAAAATAAAACCTCAGCCTGCTCAACCCTTGCTCAGCTATCAGCCGGTGCAACAGCCCGTATCCTCCGTGTATTTACCCCAGCCTCTAGCAACTCAAAACGTAATGTCTAAACCTTGCTATACAGATATAAAGGTGGCCGTATGACAACCTTGCCAACCACACCAGCCTCCAATGATGCTGCACCGCTGAACCTGGAACAGATGCCAATCACCCAGCATTTGGTGGTATTAAGAAAGCATCTTTTTAAAGTGGTTGTGATCCTGATTGGCCTGTTTTTCTGTCTACTGCCCTTTGCCAATCAGACTTATCAAAGGCTGTCTGAACCACTACGGGCACAATTGCCCGCCAGCTCGACCATGATTGCCACGGATGTCACCGCAACCTTCATGGCCCCGTTTAAGCTGAACTTCTTTGTCGCGCTGATGATCGCGATGCCGTTTATTTTGTATCAGCTCTGGAGCTTTATTAAGCCTGCACTGTATGTCAGGGAAAAGAGTCTGGCCTTGCCGCTTTTGGTCGGCAGTATCGTGCTTTTTTATACCGGCATCAGCTTCGCCTATTTTGTGGCATTACCTTCGATACTGCATTTTTTTATCAGTGTTTCGCCGGAAACTGTGGCCCCGATGACCGATATCAACAGTTATCTCAGCTTCTGTTTAAAGCTGTTTCTGGTGTTTGGTTTTACCTTTGAAATCCCCATTATTACCCTGGTTCTGATCCTGATTGGCGCAGTTTCAACACAGACGCTGATCGAGAAACGGCGCTTTATTATTGTGGGCTGCTTCTTTGTGGCAATGTTCGTCACACCTCCAGATGCCCTGTCGATGATTATGCTGGCTGTTCCCATGTGGCTACTGTTTGAACTGGGTTTACTGGCAGGAAAACTGATCGAAAAACGTCGTTTAAAGACCGAATAATAACAACCCGCCAAAACAAGAACTCATCTATCTGTTCAGGCAGCCTTGGCTGTCTTTTTATTTTATATAATTAATAAAACACTGATTTATTTAATTTTAATGTCATATTTTCTTAAGATTACTGTCACATCCCAAGCTTAAGGTATTGAAAACTTCTACACCACCAAGCACTTACTTTTTAATTGGGACTTTAAAATGAAAAACGAAGACATGATACCTTGCCAGGATCTGATTGAAGACAGTAATAATTCCAACAATACCCACTTCCAAACGATCCTGAATCAACACATGAACCGCCGTAGCTTTATTGCAAAAACAGGCAGTGGTGCCATGGCATTGGCATTTGCTGCGTCGGTCAGTGGCTGTTCAGATGACAATGACGATGATAATTCTGCACCAGAAACACCACCAGCCAATGAAAAACCAGTAGATCAGCACGCCTGGAGCGATCTGGCGCAACGTCCAAGCAAGTTGGCGTTTGAGGCGGTCAAGAAAAACACCCAGAACTTTTTTACGGTGCCAGAAGGCTATGAGTTAAAT
Organism: Acinetobacter pecorum; assembly: GCF_014837015.1. Lineage (GTDB taxonomy): Bacteria > Pseudomonadota > Gammaproteobacteria > Pseudomonadales > Moraxellaceae > Acinetobacter > Acinetobacter pecorum. The sequence goes on along the minus strand of NZ_JACSPT010000001.1, from coordinate 179,286 downwards.
GTACTCTATGCCGTCGGCGATCCAATCAATAGCAGTGTGCCAGAAAAATTGGATACAGAGCTTCCATCAGGTGCTTCTTATCAGTTCCGTGCCGGGGACAACCATGACGGCATGTCCTTCTTCGGTATGGATCCACAGAAGAAAAATTATGCTGCAAAACAGTCACACCAAGGTTTGTTGGTGCTGAACCATGAGTATCTGCAACAATCGCAGTTACACACGCCAGGCGGTACGATTACGGTAGATGGTAAACGACCTGAAGACCAGATTTTACGTGAAGTAAATGCACACGGGGTATCAGTGGTCGAAATCCAGAAAGACCCAAACACTCAGGCCGTCAAAATCAACCTGAACTCGCCATTTAACCGCCGTATTACCGCTGCCACTGAAATGGAATTACGTGGTCCGGCACGCGGTTCAGACCTGATGAAAACCCGTTTTTCGCCTGCAGGCACCCTGACGCGCGGTACCTTTGCCAACTGTGGTAATGGTTATACCCCGTGGGGAACTTATCTGACTGCGGAAGAAAACTGGAGCGGCTATTTCTCCCGTGACGAAGGCGATGTACGTACAGATGCCGAGCAAGTTGCTTTGTCGCGTTATGGTCGTGGCGGTCCGGCAACCAGCCAGTATCGCTGGGATAAAACCGATGCTGAACTGACAGGTGAGCGCGATCTGTATGACCGCTGGAATATTACTGCACAGGCGGATGGCAGTGCCCTTACTGACTACCGTAATGCCATGAATACCTGTGGTTTTATTGTTGAAATTGATCCGTTCAGTGCCAGTGCCCGTCCGGTAAAGCGTACTGCACTGGGTCGTTTTGCCCATGAAGATTGCCGTTGCAGTAATCCTGTACCCGGTCAGCCGCTCGCATTCTATATGGGTGATGATGCAACCGGTGAATATATCTACAAATTTGTATCGGATGCAAAATGGGATCCTAAAGACGTCAACGGCGGTTATGCAGCCGGTGATAAATATATGGATCAAGGTACCTTATATGTCGCCCAGTTCAAGGAGGATGGTACCGGTCAATGGCTAGAACTCAGCCATGGTAAAAATGGCCTGGATGCATCAAATCCGGTGTATCCATTTAAAGACCAGGCGGATATTGTCGTGCATGCACGTCTGGCGGCCGACTATGTTCAAGCCACTAAAATGGATCGTCCGGAATGGGTAGCAGTAAACCCGGAAAATGGCGAAGTCTATGTAACGCTTACCAACAACGGTAATCGTGGGCGTGCTTACCCGACTGATGCAGCCAATCCGCGTAGCTATATTGACTTCAAGGGTTCAAGTGCCAGCAATTCAGGCAATATGAATGGTCATATCATCCGTTTTAGTGAAACTGAGAATACAGTCAATGCCACTGCATTTGCCTGGGATATCTTCCTGTTCGGTGCAGAAGCGCGTGCTGCATCCAACATCAACCTGTCAGGTCTTGATGATCTAAATGACTTCTCCAGCCCGGATGGCATGTGGTTCGATCCGCGCGGAATTCTTTGGATTCAGACCGATGATGGTCAGTATACCGATGAAACCAACTGTATGATGCTGGCAGCACTGCCAGGTAAAGTAGGTGATGGAACCAAAGCGCTTGCTGCCAGCACAAAGGCTGAAGGACAAGCAACCTTTGTCGGTGCCAAGCTGAAGAATGATCGGGTTCGCCGTTTCCTCACCGGCCCATCAGGCTGTGAAATTACCGGTGTGACCATTACCCCGGACTACAAGGCGATTTTCGTCAATGTCCAGCATCCCGGGGGTGCATGGCCAGCCAACCAAAGCGAGCGTTATAGCCGTTTAGGCAAAGTACCTCGCTCTGCCACTGTGGTGATTACCCGTAAAGATGGCGGCGCTATTGCGGGTGAAGCTTTGGAGCAAGCGACAGCATAAACAGCGGTTGTGAAAAAAATGCCGGCAGATGTCGGCATTTTTTATATCTGGCACTTATTTTAGTTTGATTATTTTTTCAATAATTTGGCCTGCGGTCGCACCTTGTTGTGACTTTTCGATCCAGTGCCATTGTCCCTGCTGCATTCTCAAAAAATTGGAGCAACGGGTACCATAGGCCGGACTCTGGATAAAAGTCGAAGATAGCAGTTGTTCCATTTCCACCGAGATACCGGTATCTGGCAGCAGCTCCGGAATCACCTTGCGTTCATCTTCCAGAATATCCCAGACTGCATGACACAGTTCCGCTTCTGCAATCTTTTGTTGTTGCAGCATCGGTAATAGTTCCTGGGTAAAGCGTTTCCGCAAATGCCGGGTCTTGTACCAGTCTTCACTCATCAATCCGTTTGAAACGACATAGACCCCATGGGCCAGTACGTGCGGTGCTTCACCGCGATTGCTCATATATACAGCCTGATCCCGATCGCCAATAAACAGGTTAAAACCGGCATAGTCACGCTGTCTCTGTTCCAGATCTTGCGCGAAACGAATCGGAGTTAAGTCAGAATTTAAAAAGTCCTGAATAATATGTCCACGTGAAGTTGGATAGTGTTTTTTGTCCTGTCCGTCGCGAAAATTGGTGATCACCGCCCATCTTCCTGAAGCCGTAATGCCCATCCAGGTACCACCAGACTGTAAATCTTGCCCAGCAATAATCGGACTATTTTCCCATTCATATAAGCCATGCGTGGGACGTTGATAAAACTCGTCACGATTTGAAATCAGACATACTGGGGTCTGATCCAGAACCTGCCAAGCCAATGCCACAATACACATAATTGATGCCCTCGATCTTTACACATTGAATGTACAACATTTTTCTTTGCTTTCAGCTAAAATCTGTGCAAAACAGAATCACAAGGAACAGGAATGCTCACCTATCCAAACATTGATCCCGTTGCGATTTCGCTCGGGCCTTTGCAAGTCCACTGGTATGGACTCATGTACCTCTTGGCTTTTCTATTTGCCTGGGGACTGGCAACTTATCGCGCTAAACAGCGTGGCTGGACGCCAGATATGGTCTCGGATCTGATTTTCTTTGGTGCTTTGGGTGTAATCATTGGTGGCCGTGTGGGCTATGTTTTATTCTACGGTTTTTCCCAGTTCCTGGCCGACCCTTTATGGCTCTTCCAGATCTGGACTGGCGGCATGAGTTTCCATGGTGGCTTCCTCGGTGTGATTCTGGCCATGTTGTGGTGGTGCAAGAAATATAAGATGACCTGGTTCCAGACCCTGGATTTTATCGCACCTTGCGTGCCGACAGGGTTGATGTTTGGCCGGATTGGCAACTTTATTGGCGGTGAACTGTATGGCCGTCAGGTGACCGATCCAAACTTTGCCTGGGGCATGATTTTTCCGACCGATCCGCTGCAACTGGTGCGTCATCCATCTCAACTCTATCAGGCATTGTGTGAAGGTCTGATCCTGTTTATTGTGCTGTGGTGGTTTAGTTCCAAGCCGCGTCCGCGTATGGCAGTTTCGGCATTGTTCCTGATCGGTTACGGTCTGGCACGTTTTGTGGTCGAGTTCTTCCGTGAGCCGGACAATGGCCAGCTGTTTATTGGCTGGATGAGCAAAGGACAATTCCTGAGTCTGCCAATGATCCTGATTGGCTTGTGGATGATGTGGTATGCCTACCAGAAGAAAATTTATGACTGGGGCCCACAAAAAAATAGCTAAGAAAAGAGCTGAATTTAGCGAGGCAAAGGCCTCGCTTTTTTATATCCAAAATATGCTAAAGTGCCGATTATCTCTTCTATTTTTTCATTATTATGCTTGAGTTCTGGTTTAATCCGCAGGTATCTGTTCTCAAAAAACTGTTGATTTTTATTGTGATTGCTATGGCAGCTGCAGGCTTGTACTGGATGGAGCCGCTGCCCTTAGATGCGATTCTGATGTTTGTCGGTACCGGCATTGTTTTTCTGATTTGCCGTTACTGTAAAATCCACTTTGCCAGTAAAAATCCGACTGGCTTGCTGTATAGACTCCTGACCTGGATTCCAATTGCCTTATTGCTTGCTTTAGTTTTTATGAACATGCAGCAGGGTGAAATCCTGATTCCAGGCGCGCAAGGTATTGCCTTTATGGCTCTGGCGATTTGCCTGTTTTCTCCCCTGTCCCTGCTCAATCAGAATAAATCAGATTCGGGTTCACCCCATGCTTGAGTTCTGGTATTCGGAACGCTGTACCCGTCAAATCAAGCTGATGGTCATTATTGCGACCTGTATCTTGATTTATGCAGCATCAACTGTGGCTCAGTTAGGTTCGGTATTTGTTGGCGTGAGTTTAGCGATTGGTATTGCTGTACATTTATTGCACCATTCCCGCCTAAAAATTTCGAAGTCCAATCCCTATGCAAATGGCTTTAATGCCTTGAGCCGGGTCATTCCCATCATTGCCTTAATTACCCTATTCGGCTATTTGCCCGAGCAACATGCGCAATGGACAAAATTTGCTTTGGGTCTGCAATGTTTTGGTTTTACCGCGATTGGACTATTTATAGTCTCAGTCTATGAAAACCGTGCGAAACGTTTCAAAGAGTGAACTTTGCACAGTTTTTAGAAGTATGTTTCCAGACGATAGTAACTATAGGTCAGGTTTTTGGTGCGATAGATTGCATGACTATTCTGCTTGAAGTCTGATACCCAGGCAGTTCCTGAATATGCTGCAATGTGTCCATATTTATGATTTGAGGTACGATCAATAATATAGATATCACCTTTTTTAGGGCGATCAAAAGAAGCATTAATTTTCTTATAACCCAATTGCATCAGGGTATTTCCCCAGTCTGCTGCGGCGACCGGATGATTCACGATTTTGGCACCCGAAGATTGCAGCCCGACACGAATACTGCGCGCGCATTTTTGGGTACTGGTTCGACGGGTAATACCCTGCAAATAGCTTGTGAATTTCTCGATATTGATACGATGACCGTTGCTTGAACTTACGGCTTTATGGATAGAACCTGTTGAAGGTTTTTTGGGATTTTGTTCAGCCTGAGAACGTAATATGATGTTCGCTTGAGCAGGTGCATGTATTGCACTCATGTCCATTGGTTGATCATAAACCATGCTTTACCTTTTACTCCACGCCGGAAATATCGGCTTTCATTTGTTAACGAACGGAGAATACTAGCCGGTTAAATGTTATTTTTCACATTCAATATGTAATAAAATTTTTCTATTGTTCGTTTAATGAAACTAAACTATTATTTTTTTTCGTATTATTTTTAGGAAATTTTTTATAAAAAATAAGATTCAATTTAGTTTTTTTTAATATTAATCCCGTCAAAGTAAATTATTACAATCTCAGATTTCCTTCTATATTTATTCTCTTAACTATTTATAGGCAGCATTATTGCCAATTTTACTTATCGAAAAAAAGGATAACAATTTTCTACAGGATTACATCGCTTTAAGCCTAAGCTGATGTATTAGACTGATTCAGTACAAATAATTGAAGTGAACGGAGAAGAAAAAAATGAATCAGGATTTAGCTACTGTTTCTAATTTTGATCTGGAACATTATTTAGGAACCTGGTATGAAATCGCGCGTTTGCCGATGAAGCACCAACCTGAAGACAGCACTGATATTTCTGCAGTTTATAGCCTGAATGAAGATGGTACTGTTCGGGTCAAGAACCGTTGTCTGGATGGCGGTGGAAAGCTGGATGAAGCAATTGGAGAGGCCAGCATTGTTGATGCAGAGCATGGCAAGCTGGAAGTCAGCTTCTTGCCTGAGGGTTTGCGCTGGGTGCCTTTTACCAAAGGAGATTACTGGGTGCTCAAACTGGATGAACAGTATGAAACTGCTCTGGTCGGGGAGCCGCATATGAAATATCTGTGGCTACTGCATCGTAAACCAACGCTGGATGAAGCCACCAAACAGCAATATCTGGCCTATGCAAAATCACTGGGTTATGACCTGTCTGATCTGATTCATACCGTTCATACGGGCCAACCCACCGCTTAAACAAAATAAATTGAACCATTCAAAGGCATCTCTCAAAGATGCCTTTTTTATTGCGATTGCTCTCTGGTTGAATCAGTTTTATCGCTATGCGGAAGTACTAAAAAAAATGTTATGATGAACGCAATTTTGAGTTGCTCAGTTCAAAGAAAAGCAATTTTCAACAAATTTTAAGAGAGACCTATGCGCCAATATCTTGACCTTCTACAACATATCCTCGACCACGGCGGCGATAAAGGCGACCGTACCGGAACAGGTACACGCTCGGTATTTGGTCATCAGATGCGCTTTGATCTTTCTAAGGGATTTCCCCTACTCACCACCAAAAAAGTTCATTTCCGTTCTATCGTGATTGAACTGTTGTGGTTCCTGAAAGGTGATACCAATGTAAAGTATCTTCAGGACAACAAAGTCACGATCTGGGATGAATGGGCAACTGCGGAACAGACAGCACGTTTTGGCCGTCCTGAAGGCGAACTTGGTCCGGTATATGGTCATCAGTGGCGTAACTTTGGCGCAACCAAAAATCCAGATGGCAGCTATAAACAGGACGGTTTTGACCAGATCCAATGGCTGATCAATGAAATCAAGACCAATCCAAATTCACGTCGTCTGATTGTCTCTGGCTGGAATCCGAATGAAGCGGGGCAAGTGGCATTACCACCCTGTCATACCCTGTTCCAGTTTTTTGTGCATAATGGCAAACTCTCTTGCCAGCTGTACCAGCGTAGTGCCGATGTGTTTTTGGGCGTCCCATTTAACATTGCCAGCTATGCCCTGCTGACACATATGATTGCGCAGGTCTGTGATCTGGACGTCGGTGATTTTGTCTGGACCGGTGGCGATACCCATTTATATGCCAACCACTTTGAACAAGCACAATTACAATTGAGTCGTGAGCCACTTGGCCTATGCCAGTTAAAATTGAACCCTGAAGTCAAAGACCTGTTCGATTTTAAATTTGAAGATATTGAAATTGTCGGTTATGAATCACATCCAGGTATAAAAGCACCTGTCGCTGTTTAATGTTCTTTATTATAAAGTTCCCTCTCCTCCTAGGAGAGGGCTAGGGAAAGGCCTTTTACCATGCGTGACGCCTCTCCCTTTCAAAATATATTCCCGAGCCTAAAGCATAAAGGCAGTCAATATAGATTTTTAACCTTTCCCTCGTACATTACACGAAGAACTTTGGGTTTGATGAGAAGGATTCAATACATGTCATTTCAAGATTTAGAAGTTGTACACGTCGTGGCAATGGATCAGCAGCGCTGTATTGGTAAGGACAATGACCTGCCTTGGCACATCTCAGCAGATCTTAAACATTTTAAGGAAATCACTCAGGGCGGCGTGATTGTGATGGGTCGCAAAACGCTTGAATCTATGGGCCGTGCCCTGCCCAAACGTGTGAACTGGGTGATTACCCGGGATGCCGACTGGTCTTTTGAAGGCACTAAAGTTGCGCATACGATTGAGGATGCCTTGAACCAGGCTGTAGCAGATGTAAAAGCCTCGGAAAATCCGAAGTCCATTTATATTATTGGCGGCGGCGAAATATTTAAACAGACCCTGGATATCGCTGATCGTCTGGAACTCACCCATGTCGAACTGGATGTAAAAGGTCATGCCTATTACCCGGAGATTCCGGCCGAGTTTGAAAAAGTTGCATCAGAACAACATATTGATGACAAATCCGGTATTGCATTTGAGTTCGCAACATACAGAAAATAAAGCCTATTTTCTATAAAAGATTGAGCATGCAAGGACGCAAAAAACCGGAAAAGCATTGGAGCCTGTGGTTACTCGGCAGTCTGTTTAGTTTATTTGTCCTGTGTTCAAGCTTGTGGTTAAGCCTGATGCTCTGGGTACAACAGCCTTTGGGTAAAATTGGCAGCATAATTCTGATAGGTCTTTGGCTCGCATTTGCACTGGTTGTTCTCGGAATTTATTTTACTCGGCATCTGATTTCCCGCCAGGTGGATACCGTACTCTATCTGCTGGCCTTTCTGTTCAGCTTGTTGGCTTACTTCAGCATGGAGCCACGTCAGGATCGTGACTGGAACCCTGAAGTTTCCAGGCTGCTCTCCTATGAACAGCGAAGCAATCTGGTCACCCTGCACAATATCCGTAATTTCGCTTGGCAACCGGATGGCCGCTATACTGCGCGCTGGGAAAGCCGCAGTTTTGATCTGAACCAGATTACCGGAGTGAATATCATCACGTCTTACTGGATGGGACCAAAAATTGCTCATACTCTGGTCAGCTTCGATTTTGCCAATCAAAAACCACTCACCTTTTCAATTGAAATCCGCAAGGAGAAGAATGAGAATTTTTCAGCGATAGGTGGCTTTTTCCGAAAATATGAACTGAGTCTGGTGGCATCGGACGAAAAGGATATTATATATACTCGCAGCAATGTCCGCGGCGAACAGGTCTATTTCTTTCCAGTAAAGATGCCACAAGCTCAAGCCAAAGCATTATTTGTGGAATATCTCCATCAGGTCGATGAACTGGCCAAACAGCCGAAATGGTACAACACCCTGACCAGTAACTGTACTACGCTGGTCTTTGATATGGTGCAGGCAGTTTCTCAACAACAATTGCCCTCAGATTATCGGTTACTTGCCTCCGGCTATTTACCGAACTATCTTTATGATCTGAAAGTACTGGATCAGTCCTGGGATATGCATACCTGGTATCAGCGGGCACACGTTAATCCACGGGTGAAACAGACCGCCGAGCTGTCCAGTCAGGACTATTCACATCTGATCCGGCAGGGCCTGCCAAAACCAGACATGCGATAACTCTATAGTAATACCCACTTCAATAAAGATACAAAATCAACTGGAACCTTGATCATTTTTTTGTTTAGATACAAATGGCTAATCTATGATCAGGGTATCTCTCATGCTAAAAAAATTAACTGCCATCGCCATTTTAGGTTCGGTTTTAACGGTCATGGGTTGTGAAACTGTCCCATCTACCGCCACCACACAAACCGCGAATCATTTACAACTTTTGCAAAATCGCACTTGGATCGCTACCCAGATTGGCAATACTGAAATCAAGACAGTACCAGCAGCAAGCAATATTCCAAGCCTGCAATTTGATGCCAGCACCCAGCGTGTTTCAGGTTCTGATGGCTGTAACCGGATCATGGGCAGCTATACAGCGGGTAAAGACACCTTGAATCTGAGTCAAATGGCCACTACACGCATGGCCTGTATGAATAATGGTCAGCTAGATCAAAAATTTAATGAAGCTTTAAGCAAAGTGACGCATTATCAAGTATATGGAAAAACATTGAAACTGTTGGATCGACATGGCAACTTGTTAATCCAGCTGGAAAGTGCGGTTCAGCCACGCTAATAAGCCTCCTACAAAAAGCCTGCATTTACAGGCTTTTTTATCTTTCATACTGGTGGGCTAGAATTAAACCATCAGCCTATTTCAATTGAATGAGGAATCAACCATGCAACAAGCACTTTTCGGTGGTGGATGCTTTTGGTGTACCGAGGCGGTATTTTTACAAATCCAGGGAGTTCAGCGGGTTCTAAGTGGCTATGCAGGTGGTCATACAACTAATCCCAATTATGATGACGTGTGCGAGGGTGAAACCGGACATGCTGAAGTGATTCTGATCGATTTCGATGAAAACCAGATCAGTTATACACAGTTACTTGATGTATTTTTTGCAACCCATGATCCAACAACCTTGAACCGTCAGGGCAATGACGTTGGCACCCAATATCGTTCTGTGATTTTTTATCTGAATGATGAGCAACAACAACAGGCACAGCAGGCGATTGATGCCCTGAAAGCCGATGGCATCAATATCGTGACTGAACTCAGCCCTGCCCCGACTTTTTACCCTGCAGAAGAATATCATCAGAACTTCTTTGCCAAGAATCCCACTCAAGGCTATTGCAATTTTGCCATTCCGCCAAAATTGAACAAATTACGCAGCAAGTTTACAACTTTGTTAAAAACTCATTAAGTTTCATGAAAAATAGGCATAAAAAAAGCGACTGCCATTAGTCGCTTTTTTTACTCACTAAATCTTAGTTATCAGTTGCAAAAGCAATATCGCTGAGTCCGGCTCCACTCGCGCGCGACATGACTTGCGCCACCGTATCATAACGTGATTCTTTATCTGCTTTCAGCACAATCGTCGGCTGACGTTCAGACTGTCCGGCTTCATTGAAGCGGGTTTCAAGCTGCTCTAACGTCAGTACATCGCCATTCCAGGCAATGTCACCTTCTGCATTGATACTAATGGTGACATTTTCAGGCGGCAGATCGATAATTTCCGCAGTGGTTTGTGGCAAGGTTAATGGAATTGACGGGTTCGCAACGGTCGCTGTCACCAGGAAGATGATCATCAATACCAACATAATGTCGATGAGTGGAATGAGGTTCATCTCATTCATGCCTACATCGTTGTCTTCACCCAGTTGAAAAGCCATTAAGCTTGACCTCCCACGAAACTTTGTTGCGTGATCTGCGCATCAGATTTTTTTGCAGCAGATTCCTGTTGCAGCATGGTATCAATTAACAGACCATGCGCCTGATCTTGCAGTTCATGTGCTAGGCCACGATTCATACGCACACAGATGTTATACGCCAGTACCGCAGGAATCGCGACAGCTAGACCCAAGCCGGTCATAATCAAGGCTTCACCGACTGGGGTTGCTACTTGTGCCAGGCCAGCCTGACCACTTTTACCAACCGCAACCAGCGCATGGAAAATTCCCCATACCGTACCGAATAAGCCAACGAACGGTGAAATTGAGGCAATTGTACCCAGAACCGATACACCTTTTTCGGCATTGGCTTTTTCTGCTGAAATCTGGCGTAACAGCGCCTGTTCTGCCACTGCCTTACGCTGTTCAAAGCCCAAAGGAGCCAGTTTGTTTTTCAGTTGTTCCAATGCCTGAGATAACTGAGCATAGGCAATCTGTTTCAATTGGCGAGTGCCCATCAAACGCAGCACAAAAATGGTCCATGTCGCAATCGACATTGCCAATAACACGAAATACAGCGTTTTACTGACTGCATCAGCGTGTTGCCAATAAACTGAAAAGTTCATATTCGAACTCCTAATGGGTTAGCCGTTATTTAACCTGAAAATCGAAAGGCTGTTCCACACGGGTTGGATAAGCCACACCATTTTCAACATATTTGGTGAGTTGTGCACGACGTACCGCTGCTTCTACTTTGCGCGTTACTGCCGGGCTACAATCTGAGTTTCGTGCAGTCGCGGAGACTACTTTGCCCTGTTCATTTGCTGCCACGTCCACTACCAGCGAACAGGCTGATTTTAATTCACTCGAAGATAATGAAACTTTCGGTGAACGCTGCCAAGAGACACCTCCGCCAATCGATACACTTTTCGGTGATGGCGGTGCAGCAGGTGCAGGCGGCGCCACAGGTGCAGGTGGTGCAACTGGAGCGGGTGCCGGTTTTACTTTAGTTTCAGTGACCACGGCCGGCACTACCGGAGCCGGAGTCGGTTTTGCTTCAACTGGCGGTGCTGTAACTACTTTAGGCGCTTCCACCTTTTTCACCTGTTCAATTTTTTCTACTTTTTTGGGTGGCGGTGGCAGCGGTTTTTCTACAATTTTGACTTCTTTTTTAGGCTTAGGTGGCTCTTTTTGTGGCTCGGCCTTTGGCTTTGGCGGTAAAGGTTTCGGTACTTCCTGAAGTTTGACAAAGCGCACTTTTAAGGGCTGCTTATCAATGGGTGTCAGTTCAGGCGCTTTCATCTGGCTGATCGCATATAACACTCCCACATGCCCAACCAGTACAGCCGCAACGATAGAGATGACTTTCTTTTTCATCTGATTCGGCGGTGTAGGCATTTGGGGCGCAGCAACTTGACTCATTAAATCTATTACCTTGAGGAGAAGACATGAAACAAACTATCAAGCTCATCGGTTAGCACAATTAAAGTATGCCAATAATAAATGAGAAGTGTTTTCATTTGCAACTGCTAATCTTAGCTTTGACTGATTTTTTTTGCATCAAAACAAAAAAAAGGCACACTAAAAGTATGCCTTTTTAAAATCCAATGCAAGTCTTATTGGAACACGACAGTCTTGTTACCATCGACAATAATACGGTCTTCCAGATGCCATCTGACCGCACGGGCCAATACATTACGCTCTACATCCTGACCCAGTTCACGTAACTGTTCAACAGTAAAGTCATGGTTCACGCGCTCCACATCCTGCTCGATGATTGGTCCCTGATCCAGATCAGCTGTCACATAGTGGGCAGTTGCACCAATCAGTTTGACACCCTTGTCATAAGCCTGCTTGTACGGATTGGCACCCACGAAAGCTGGCAGGAATGAATGGTGGATATTGATCACTTTCATTTCCCACTTGCTGACAAACTCTTCATCCAGAATCTGCATATAACGCGCCAGTACCAACAGGTCATTGCCCTGCATCAACTGGTCAATTTCTTCATAAGCCTCACGCTTGTTGTCTTTGGTTACTGGCACCACTTCAAATGGAATACCAAAGTTTTCAACTGCTTCGCGTAAGGTCTCGTGATTCGATACCACTTTGGTAATTTCACAAGGTAAACCACCACGTGCATGACGCCATAACAGTTCCAGCAAGGCATGATCAACCTTGGACACCAGAATACCGACTTTCTTCACATCACTGACCAGAGCCAGACGCCATTGCATGCTATAGCGTTCCGCTACATTCGCTGCAAAAGTCTGGATAATGCTTTCTTTGCGACTTTGAAGATTATCTAATTCAAATTCAACGCGCATGAAATAACGTCCGCCCTGCGCTGCTGTCGCATATTGGTCAAGCGCAGTAATGTTAGCACCTTGATGATACAAGAAGCTTGAAACAGCCTGCACGATGCCCGGCTTGTCTTCACAAGTAATCAATAAACGTGCGGTGTTAGCAGTCGTCATATTCATGTTGGTTTAAGTCACTAATCAGTTAAATTAAAAAATAAGCCGAGTATTCTAGCGCGTTTCTTGGATATTCTGAATAGTTTGTTCAGATTCAGCGTCTTTAGCAGCCGACAGGCTGGCAAAAAGTTCGGAAGAGCCCAGACTATTCAATAAACCTTCATAGGTTTGACGACTTTCGCCACGCAAATAGGCCCCTTCCAGGAATACCATCTGGCGCAGTGCCTGCCAGACCCATTTTTCTTCCAGCGTATTGGAATCGGTCAGATGGCCTGACATATACAGGAAGTTGGTCCAGTTGGTCAGTACAATCCACAGGTTGATGATCAGGGCTTCAATTTCTGAATCGGTCATTTCCATCAGGCCTGCATTGACAAAGCCTTTATAGATTTTCTGGCCCTGCTGCATCACCTGTCCGGCAAAGCGGGGATACAACTTGCGAAAATCTTCGTTATTTTCTACCAGATGATACACATCCCGATGCAGGAAACGATAAGCCCATAGCTGACTACTCAGTACCTGAAAGTAATGCACCTTGTCATTGGCGTCCAGCGCACGGTCATCTGGTAAGGCCAGCATCTCCAGCGTTTGCTGCTGGTACTGTTCCATCAATTCTTTAATAATTTCATTTTTATTGCGGAAATGATAATACAGGTTACCTGGGCTCATGCCGAGTTCAGCCGCAATGTGATTGGTGGTGACGGACCGTTCGCCACGCTCATTAAACAGCTGCAAACTAAGCTGCAAGATACGCTCTTTAGTTTTTAAGGTTTTGGTTTGAGACATCCTAAAATAACCATTCAGTTCGTGCATTAGCAGGCTAACACACAAAGTCACTTGACTAATTAGAGTATTTGCTCTAAAAATTAATTAATCGATTTTTGAATATGGTAGTGCGGCATGAACAGTCACACAAAAACAACATCAATGACACCACATTTCTTTGATAGCCAGTACCTCAATGAAGTCTTGGCACAACAAAAACACGCTTACTTACACTACCCTCTGCCAACTGCAAAGGAACGTATCGATCGTTTAGCTCGGCTTAAGCGTATCTTAGTTAAGTATCAAGATCAATTTGCTGAAGCAATTAATCAGGACTATGGTAACCGTTCGATCGGGGAAACCAAAATTGGTGAACTGCTCACCTGTCTGGAACATGTCAAATATTACAGTAAAAACCTGACCCGCTGGATGAAACCCTCCAAGCGTCATGTCGGCATTATTCACCAGCCAGCCAAAGCCTGGGTACAATATCAGCCTTTGGGCGTAGTCGGAATTATTGCACCGTGGAATTATCCGCTGCTGCTGTCTATCGGTCCGCTGATCTGCGCTCTGGCTGCAGGCAACCATGCCATGATCAAGATTTCCAGTGCATCGGCTGCCTTTGGTGCAGTGCTGGAAAAAGCCCTGGCCGAAGCCTTCCCGAAAGAATTGGTCGCGGTGGTGAATGGTGGCGGTGTCATCTCGGATGCATTCTGCCGTTTGCCGTTCGATAAGTTAATTTTCACCGGCTCGACGGCAGTCGGTAAAACCGTGATGGCGGCGGCTGCCGAAAATCTGGTGCCAGTGATTCTGGAACTCGGCGGTAAATCACCGGTACTGGTGCATCCATCCATTGATCTGCGTGATGTGGCTCAGCGTGTCGCCGTTGGCAAGCTCTGGAATGCGGGCCAGACCTGTGTGGCACCCGACTATATGTTCCTGCCACGTGGCAAGACGGCTGAATTTATTGATCATTTTAAGGCTTGCGTAGAAAGCATGTATCCGGATATCACCCATAACCAGGATTACACTTCGATTATCAATGACAAACAATATAACCGTCTGCAAGGTTATCTGGATGATGCACGCGAGCAGGGTGCGCAAATCATTGAAATTAATCCGCGCAGTGAAAATTCGGCTGATCTGCGCAAGATTGCACCGACCATCGTGACCAATGTCACTCCAATGATGCAGATCATGCAGCATGAAATCTTTGGCCCACTGCTTCCAATCATGGAATATGATCAAATTGATGATGTCATCGACTTTATTAATAGCCGTCCGCGTCCACTTGCTTTATACTACTTCGACTTTGATCAGGCGCGTGCTGATTATGTCGCACAGCGTACCCATTCAGGGCATTTTGGGCAAAATACGGTACTGACCCATGTTGCACAGGACGACTTACCATTTGGGGGTGTCGGTGCATCAGGTATGGGTAAATACCACGGTCCAGAGGGCTTCTTCAGTTTGTCGCATGAACGCTCAGTAATGTCGAATCCAAAGCTGTATAGCTTGAAATACATTCTGCCGCCGTTCAATAAACCGATTCACAAGCTGATTTCGAAGACCCTTCTCCGCTAAATGATCAAGGCATGAGCTATCGATATAGTTCGTGCCGCGTTTTGACGGAAATCGCTTGTCTTTTAAGCGCATTTTTGATATAAAACGCCCCTTGAATGATTTCAATCCGTTTATTTTTGACTGGCCATACAGATTTGCTGTTGGCTAAATCAATGGAGTTACACCATGTCTAAGGTTTGCCAAGTTACCGGCAAGCGTCCAGTCGTTGGTAACAACGTCTCACACGCCAACAACAAAACTAAGCGCCGGTTCGAGCCGAACCTGCACCACCACCGTTTCTGGTTAGAAAGCGAAAAACGTTTTGTACGTCTTCGTTTAACCACTAAAGGTATGCGTATTATCGACAAATTGGGCATTGAAAAGGTTGTTGCTGACCTGCGTGCTCAAGGTCAAAAGATCTAAGGAGTCTGAACCATGCGTGATAAAATTCGCTTAGTTTCTTCAGCTGGTACAGGTTATTTCTATACCACGACTAAGAACAAACGTACTATGCCGGAAAAAATGGAAATCAAAAAATTTGATCCAAAAATCCGTCAACACGTAATCTTCAAAGAAGCTAAAATCAAATAATTTTAGTTTCTTTAAAAAAGCGGCCTTTTCAGGTCGTTTTTTTTGCACTTTTTTTATCCGGCTTGATAAACTTTCTGAATGTTTTGGCATTTTTTGTGCTTATTTCCCAATAAACCTAACTAAAGGAGTATTTAGTGCCACATGATGTAGAGCTCATTATATTACTCGCTGTTGGTTTTGGCTTAGCTTTAGTCTTTGGCTATCTCGCAGCACGACTGCGTCTTCCCCCTTTGATCGGCTATTTGATTGCCGGTGTGCTGATTAGTCCTCATACGCCGGGTGTGGTCGGTGATATTCATCTGGCCAACCAGTTGGCAGAACTAGGCGTCATGTTCCTGATGTTTGGTGTCGGGATGCATTTCTCTCTGAACGATCTGATGCAGGTACGCCGGATTGCCCTGCCTGGTGCAATTTTACAGATTGCTGTCGCTACCCTACTCGGGGTAGGTGTCTCAATGCTGTGGGGCTGGAACTTTGGCTCAGCACTGGTCTTTGGCTTAAGCCTGTCCTGTGCCAGTACCGTGGTTCTACTCAAAGCGCTCGGAGATCGTGGCCTGCTGGATTCGATCAATGGCCGAATTGCAGTTGGCTGGTTACTGGTCGAAGATCTGGTGATGGTATTGGCGCTGGTCTTGTTACCTGCGACTGCAGTGCTACTCGGTGGTCAGGCCCTGGAAGGTGCAAGCGATGAAAATATCTGGCTCACCTTAGGCATTACCCTACTTAAAGTCGCAGGCTTTATTGCCTTCATGCTGATTATTGGTAAGCGCTTGATTCCAATGATCATACAGGTAGTGGCACGTCTTGGTTCACGTGAGCTGTTCACCTTAACCGTGGTGGCTGCTGCTGTTTCTATCGCCTTCGGCGCTTACAAGATTTTTGGCGTTTCTATGGCTCTGGGTGCGTTTTTTGCCGGTATGGTGGTAAAAGAGTCTGATTTCAGTCATCGCGCCGAAGAGGAAACTTTGCCACTGCGTGAAATTTTCTCGATTTTATTCTTTGTCTCTGTCGGCATGCTGTTTGATCCGCGTATCCTGCTGGAACAGCCCTTACATGTACTGGCAGTAGTGGGCATTATCATGATTGGTAAGACCATTGCAGCCATGGCACTGGTACTGTTCTTTCGTTATCCGATCAATACAGCCTTGACCGTCGGCGCTTCGCTGGCACAGATTGGTGAGTTCTCCTTTATTCTGGCTGCACTCGGTGTATCCCTTAACCTGCTATCGTTAGAGGGACAAAACCTGATTCTGGCAGGTGCCTTGATTTCAATCACCCTCAACTCTTTCGTTTTTTCTGCGATTGAACCCGTACAAAAATGGATCCGGGAGCGCTCAACTTTGGCCCGCTTACTGGAACGCAGTGGTGACCCGCTGGCGATGTTACCCGATGAAGTTTCACAAGATTATTTGCGCGATCAGGTGGTGATTATTGGCCATGGTGAGGTTGGGCGGCGTATTACCCGGTCATTGATGGAAGAGAACATCAAGGTGGTGATTGCCGAAGAAAACCGTGACATCGTAGAAAACCTGCGTGAAAAAGGTATTGCGGCTGTTTCCGGTGTTGCCACTGAAGCAGGAGTACTGATTCAGGCGCATATTCAGCATGCGCGCTTACTGGTCATTTCCCCTATGGATATCATTGATATTCATAAAATTGTAGACATTGCCAAGACCTTGAATCCGAAAATTCAGGTATTGGTCTGTGCAGAAAGCAAGGAAGAAGCTGAAGCGATCCGTCGTGATAATATTGGTGCGGTGTATTATGCCAAAGAAGAAATGGCAAAAAATATGAGTAATCATATTTTGAACCAGATTGAGATCGCACATCAGCATACCCCATCTCATTAAAGTTTTTCTTTGAATAAATGCTCATAAAAAAGTTGCCAGATCAGGCAACTTTTTTATGAGCATGCATATATCCATGAGCCAAAGATTTTATCAGTCCAATGTTTTTAGCTTGCTCACGCCCTAAATCTTTAAATACTGATTTTTTCATCTTCATATTTAAATAAAGGTCTTTCTTATACTTGCCAATCTGTATCCCCCATATCCTATAAAACCAAAAAAGCACACGGATTGTGTGCTTTTTACTCTAGGTTTCAACGATTAACTCATATACTTTGGCTCTTCATCCACGATTTCAGCCTGCCATTCATTAACCTGCTGTTCCAGCAATCCATATAGGGCCGCCTGAATCATCTGCTGTGCAACAACGGGAGTCTGCTCTCCAAGTAGAGCTTTCACCTCGTCATTAAACTGAATCATCACCAAAGGCTGTTTATGTGATCCTGCATTGCGTAACGCCAATGCGCCACCTTCAAGTTGAACGAGTTCTAAAATCGCGTCTTGATTACCAAATAAGTCTTTCAACTGTTCTATAGACATATATCCTCCATGTTCAACATGGTGGCAAAGAGCCGAGTGCACTTTGCATCATTAGAGTAATTGATATAGGGTTAAAAATTGTAATTTCAAGTACAGCAAGCACAGCTGATCCGATTAAAATTCAATCATCTCATTACGAAACCCATCAATTAATTGTGTTAGGTCACGATGCCATTCTCTCAATATAGCAGTATCAGGTAACCATGCTTGTGGAGACTGTGTGACTTTAATGATGAGATTTGAAGAGGTTTCGTCTTCAGGTTCTGGTGTACTTGGTTCCGGCGCATATTGGCATAAACGGTAGGCGCGCTTCAGTTCAGCAATGAAACCGCTTTTGGACAAATGTTGCAGCACAGCCACTTCTGGCGAAATCTGGCCTTTGGCCGCCATCAGTTCTTCAATTGATTTCAGGGTTGGATTAGGATCATTCAGGCGATAATAACGCACCAGTTCCTGTAAAAATGCTAACAAGGCACCATGCAAATGAAATACAGTTGCCTCACGTTGAGCCTGAGCCTGTTGTACATGTTCGGTTTGCTCGGCCTGCTGGCAGGAAAGACGGGCAAAATACAGTTTTTGATTGGTACGGTCCGCATGATAGCGAGCAACACGGGTCATCGAGATTTCCTAAGGTTTAAAACAAATTTTGGCTTTTATAAAGTAAAAGGTTCGCCTGCATTTCGCAATCAAAAGATGTTTAGACTGAATCAGGCCAGTACTGAAATTCAGAGCATTGAACTCACCGAGTAGGAACGAATATACTAAATTTCAGCCATAAAAAAGGAGCTATCAAGTGCTCCTTTTTTAGTTTAAGCCTGAGGCTTGTCTTCTGCGGCTTTCACGCGGATCCCATGTCCGTGCAAGCGCAAAGTGTTCAGGCCTTTAATGGCTTTCACTGCTTCACGGCCATGCGGCATTTCTACAAAAGCAAAACCTTTTGATTTACCTGTTGCTGCATCGAGCACCAAAGTACAGGTTTCTACGGTGCCGTAGTCTTGAAATAACTTGAGCAATTCAGCTTCTGTCACTGTACGTTCTAAATTGCGAACTAAAATTTTCATCTGTTAACCTTAAGAAGATAGGCAAAAAATATCAAAAAGCACGCGCCTACTCTACTTTTTGTATGAAACCACTTTGCTATAGTTTAATCGAGATCAATGCCAAAATCTAAATTAATCGACTTGCGTTCAATCAAGGCACTTTTGACGGTTTGCTGCCGGGTTTTGTAATGGGTTTCCGTGGTGCATAACTGCCGGGTGAGATCATTCAGGAAATAGCTTTCGACTTTACGCCCGTGCTCATCGACCGTTTCCCGCGCCCAATGATTCAGGTTCTGTTTGGTCAGAATCAATTCATTTTTTGCCCGGGTCAATGCCACATACAGCACACGGCGCTCTTCTTCGACATCATCAAAATCACCTTGGGCACGTGCATGCGGGTAATTGCCTGGCGTGACATTGGCCACATAGCAAACATTTTGTTCGGTGCCTTTTGCCGAGTGAATGGTGATTAAGGTCACCACATCATGGTCCGACTGGCGTTCAATTTCCGAAATTGACACCGGATCCAGCACATATTCCTCTAAAAATTCACTCAGCTGCGAATGCTTCGAGGCCAGCTGTTTCACCAGTTCAAAATCACTCTGGCGACGTGACCAGTCCTTTTTATAGTTTTCCGCCAGTTGAGATTCAATCGCCTGAATCGCAAGACCGACACAGGCTTGCACTTCGCCTTTGAGCACATTCATCTGCTGCATAATCAGAATGGTTTCTCGCGGTATCTTGCCAAACTGTTCTAATTTCTTTGCAATCTGATCCATTTCAAGTTCAGCCAATAGCTGCTGTGACAGCTTGCTGGCACCCACATCACCTACACCATTCCACAGGGTTAAGAAACGCATCCAGGCAATATCATCCAATGGATTGGCGACCACCCGCAGCATGCTGAGCAAATCTTTGACATGCGCCGTTTCCAGCAGCTTCATGCCACCAATAAAGCGATACGGCACATTGGCCGCGATACAAGCCGCTTCAATATGCCGTGCGGCAAAGCTGGAACGAACCAGCACCATATGCTCGCCCCACTTACTGCCTTGCAGATAATGACGTTCTTTAATATCAATCGCGATCCATTTGGCTTCATCAAACTCATTCGGGAAGATATGCATACGCGGCTTTACACCTTCTCCGCGATACGCTTCCAGACGTTTGTCATATTTGATTTCAGACTGATCGAGCAGCCAGTTGGACAGATCCAGAATTTCCTGGGTCGAGCGGTAGTTTTTTTCTAATTTAAAAATCTGCGCATCTGGCACACGCTCTTTGAAATGGTGAATATTTTCAAAGTCTGCACCACGAAAGCCATAAATCGATTGCGCATCATCACCGACACAGAACAGGCTGATCCGGTCTTTGAGTGGCTCCAGCAAAGCCCATTGCAATGGATTGGTATCCTGCATTTCATCAACTAGCATATGTCGACAGATTGAAGCCACATAATCGACCAGACCTTCGGACTGAGCCAGCGCCGTGGCAACTACCGCTAGGATGTCATCATAATCCAGAAAGCTGCGTGCCAGCTTACGTGCTTCATATTCTTTCATGATTTCGGCAATCTGGTCCTTTAAGGCCAGATATTCCGGCATCTGTTTTTCTAATGCCAGACTGAGTTTTTGCCGGGTATTCCGTGCAAAGGAATATAAATCACATAATTCCTGAGGCTTAGGCAAATGATTGGGGTTTTTCTTGTCATCACGGCCGCGAATCAGGCGGAACATCATCAGCTGATCATCACGATCAATAATCGAAAACTGTTCCAGACCAAAAGCTTTCGGAATACGGCGCAGCAGATACATACAGAAGGTATGAAAGGTCGAGGCCCGCAGTCCCTTGGCTTCTTCACCAAGTGCCAGTTCGACACGCGCCACAATTTCACTGGCAGCCCGGCGGGTAAAGGTCAGAATCTGAATCTGGTTGGCAGGCACGCCCTGTTCAATCAAGTAAGCTGCGCGTGCCACGATGGTCTTGGTTTTGCCACAACCTGCCCCGGCCAGCACCAAACTGTGTTTTGCTTCTGTGGTGGCTGCTTGTTTTTGCTGAGGGTTTAATTCATCAATCAGGGTGGCTAAACTCATTTTCACTCATCATTTTGTGGATGTATGTAGTTTAACAGATCGCTTCCAGAATTATGGCTTTTCAGTTGACCTGAAACTGTCGCCAATTTTATTTCTTGATTTGATATTAGCTGACGACAGGGCGTGCTGGATTGCATGAGAGTGAAATACTTTCACTCTATCAAAAGATTTTTGACTATCTCAGCGACAGCTTTCTCCAAGTTCATTTCTGCATTTTTTAAGGCTTCTTCTAAAGGACAATCTGGTGGATTAATACCAATAATCTGGCTAAATCCTGACTCAAACAGATTCTCAATTCCTTCACCGACTAGACCCGCAAAAGCAATTACCGGTTTATTAAATTGCCTGGCGAGCTGTGCCACCCCAAAAGGGGTTTTGCCCAAAGATGTTTGACTATCAATTTTACCTTCACCGGTCAGGACATAATCTGCCTGAGCAATTTTCTCGCTCAGTTGAACCTGATCAATCATCAGTTCCACCCCGGAACGAATAGAGGCAGCGGTGAATACCATTAAACCAAAACCCAGTCCACCGGCTGCACCCGTACCTGCAACATGACGATGATCAGGGCCAATCTGCCCAGCGGCTACATCGGCAAAATGACCGAGGTTTTGATCCAGCTGCTTGACCATTTCCGGCGTTGCACCTTTCTGCGGTCCAAAGATTATTGATGCACCATGTGGTCCACACAGTTGATTATTGACATCTGATGCAATGATTATTTCAGTATCTGCTAAACGTGGATCCAGTCCAGATAAATCCATTGATTTGACCAGATCTAAGTTTCCACCACAGACCTGAATTGACTCACCTACATAATTTAAAAACCGCACACCCAGTGCCTGAGCCATCCCTGCACCCGCATCATTGGTAATACTGCCACCCAGTCCAATGATGATTTTTTTCACTCCCCGCTCCAATGCCTGTTTAATCATCTCTCCTGTGCCATAGGTTGACGTGAGCATCGGATTACGCTGTGAAGGTGGTAATAAATGAATGCCATTGGCCTTGGCCATTTCAATCACGGCGGTTTGACCTGCATCCATTAACCCCCAATAGGTATGGATACGTTGTTCAGACAGTGGCCCGGTCACTTCGCATGGGATTTGCTGGCCCCTTAGGCTTGAAATTAGCGCATCGACAGTTCCTTCACCACCATCAGCCATCGGTACCTGTATGATCCAGGCATCCGGAATGACTTTCTGGATACCCCGCTGCATGGCCTGACAGGCCTGTTGAGCACTCATACTTTCTTTAAAGGCATCTGGTGCAAGAACAAAGATTTTTGACATAGAGACGATCACTCTTTTTGGTATCTCTACAGTATCAAAAAGAGTGTATATAACGCTCTTAAAACAAAGGATTAAACCTTAGATGAACTTTTCGGAACCTCACGGCGAATATAGGAAGCAAGCATCAGGTAGTTAATACCCTGAAATAAAATATCAACGGCTAGAAACAAGCCCAACACCCAGAACGGAGCATCTGGTGTTCGCAAGATCATGATTCCGGCCAGAAGGGTAAGTATGCCGGAAAACAGGATCCAGCCCCATCCCGCCGTTGGCCGGAATACAAAGGCATTTATCAAGCGGATGACTCCTGCAATAATCAGGATAATGGCCAAAACATTGGTTAGAACGATCGCGGTTTGCACGGGCGTGGTAAAAGCAAAATATCCGGCAATTAAATACAGCAGGCCAAATAAGGCCCAGAACCAGCGCATACCGCCCTCAAAAATCTTGAAGGATGCGATAATATGTAAGACCCCACCGACCATCATCAGTACGCCGAAAATAAATACTGCAGATAAGGTTGCCACAGGTAAGGTCGCCATTAAGATCAAACCAAAAATAACCAGCAAGATACCAAAGGCCAGATACCATTTCCGGTTTCGATGTAAGGAATCGAATACAAGGTCATTACCTACTGTTTTCATTTTTATTCTTCTTGATGCTGTTCGTTTAATTTATCTTAAGTGATTTAATTGACCATACTGTATAAAAAATGCAGCTTTCATGTCATGACTTCAAGCTGGCAACAGCTATGGGGTCAGTGACAAGGAGGTTGTTATTCTTTCCACCCAAGTTCAATGGCTGTGATTGCATTAATTAATGTCTGCTCTAAAGCATCTGGCATTTTGCTGGTCGTTTGAGAAGTGGGAATATGACCTGCCATCAGCTCTGCTTTGGCTTGCGGAAACAAAGGTTGCTGATCTGGAAATGCATAACCCACCGGGTAAAGCGGCTGTCCTGTCGCTAAATCATATTTGTCCGAGGCCCCAAAAGCATGCAGCAACTCATGTACCAAGACAATTTTATTCTGTTCAGCCTGTTTTTTGGAGGCAAATAAATTGACTGATCCAATCCGGCCTTTTTGCAAGGCAGTTGAATGCTTTAATTGCTTGGTTTGTGCAGAATCATAATAATTTAAATATAAAGTCACACTAGGTGAACCGTCAGCACTTTCATGCTGTTTCCAGGCATAAAAACGGAATTTCAAACTCCATAAAACGGTATCGATGAGTGAGGCCTGCTCAGGGACTTTCGGCGGTAAAGCGTTAAGTTCACGGCCTAAATTAAAATAAAAATAAGTTGGCTGACCACGATATTGCTGTGCTGCTTTTTCCAGATATTCCCTGGCCCCATTCAGATCTTGACCCGACAGTTGCTGGATATATTGCTGTGTGGTCGGTAATCCATCGGCATTAATCGGATGTAGCAACACCATAACCGGTTTGGACCAGTTCTGATTTTGGTCCCGATAGGCATTGACTGCAACAATCAACAAGATGATTAATAAAATCAGAATCCGAATCTTTTTCCACATGGCAATTACACGCTCTGTTTTTTTATTTTTCTTAAATACATCTGGCTCATTTCAATCTTGGTTTCAAAAAGATTTAGAGTTTTAATTAAACCTGATAATTTGGCACGACCATAATTACGAGAGTCAAAATCAGGTTTTACTGCACTGATATACTGTCCGACCATACTTAAATTCGCCCAACCATTTTCATCCGCATTATCTTTTACAGCTTTATAAATCAGATTCAGCGTAGCTCGGTCCATCCCTTCAGGAAGATTTGAATTTTCCTTAGTTGGAGTCACCATCTTATGGTCTAAAGATTTGTCAGAGCTTATTCCTTTCTTCGGGGAAGTATTAGCGAGTTCATCCTCTTCCTGCTGCTTGATGTCAATGTCTGCAATTAAGTTTTCCACATAAATAAACTTATCACATGCTTTTTTAAAGGCTTCTGGAGTCGTTTTCTTTCCAAAACCATATACACTTAAGCCATTTTCACGGATTCTTGATGCTAAAGGGGTGAAATCACTATCACTGGAGACGATACAGAAACCATCCAAAGCACCTGCATATAACAAGTCCATGGCATCAATAATCAGGATCATATCCGTGGCATCTTTACCCTTGGTATAGGCGAATTGTTGTACCGGAGTAATAGCAAGTGGAAGTAGCACATCTCGCCATTTCTTTAAAGTTTCGCTGCTCCAGTCCCCATACACACGTTTGACACTGGCAATGCCATATTTCGCGACTTCTTCCAATACCGATGAAATGGCATTGATGGAAGAATTATCGGCATCAATTAATACAGCAAACTTTTTGGTCTGAATATCCACATTTACCCCAAAATATTATTTTTAATTTTTTCTATAAATGATTCTGACATAAAAAATGCCGACTTTCGTCAGCATTTTTCAATCTTGAAGTTTAGGCTTCCACCCATTTTCCGTCCTGATAAACCAGAGACCATTTGGTCTGCTTGCCTTCAGCATTTTCTGAACCAATATATTGTGACTGGTTCTTACGGCTAAATTTCACCAGCGTTGGATTCCCTTCAGGATCAACATCCGGTGCCTGCAAGATAAACTGGTATTTCGGATCGAGCTGGTCGGCCACGGTACGCAATTCTGCCACTTTCGGTGCCCGGGTTTCACGGACTTTCGGAAACTTGCTTGCTGCCAGGAATAAACCGGCTGCACCATCACGCAGCACAAAGAAATCGTCATGCTTGGTAGAACGCAGATGTTCCATCTTGATCGGATCAACGCGTGGTGGCGCAGGCTGACCATTTTTCAGAACTTTACGGGTATTCTCACAGCTGGTGCAGGCAAAGTATGGACCAAAACGACCCGTCTTCAGCTGCATTTCACCATCACATTTATCACATGGAATGCTCGGACCATCATAGCCCTTGATCTTGAACTCGCCTTCTTCCAGCTCATAACCATCACAATCCGGGTTGTTTCCGCAGATATGCAGTTTACGACCGCCATCAATCACATAGCTGTCCATTGCAGTGCCACAGACTGGACAACGTTTTTTTGACATCAGGTCTGCAGTTTCTGCCGCATCATCATCTGACAAAGCTGCCAGAGATTCAACCGGAGTCAGGTTTAGCGTGCCTTTACAACGTTCTTTGGGTGGCAGGTTATAACCCGAACAACCCAGGAATACACCCGTTGTTCCGGTACGGATCTGCATCGGACGGTCACATTCCTTACAATGTACCGCATCGACTTCCACAGGCTGATTGCGGCGCATGCCGTTTTCACCCTGTGCCGTAGTCAAACGCTGCTTGAAGTCGCCGTAGAAGCTGTCTAACAGCTCTTTCCAGTTACGTTCACCATCTGCGACTTTATCGAGCTGACCTTCAAGGTCTGCGGTAAAGTCATAGTTCATCAGGTTGTTAAAGCTTTCATCCAGACGATCCGTCACGATCTCGCCCATCTTCTCGGCATAGAGACGACGATTGTCCAGTTTCACATAACCGCGATCCTGAATGGTCGAGATAATCGCAGCATAGGTCGATGGACGGCCAATGCCTTTCTTCTCGAGTTCTTTCACCAGTGAGGCTTCGGTAAAACGTGCCGGTGGCTTGGTAAAATGCTGAGAAGGATCGAGCTTTTCAAGCTTTAATACTTCACCCACTTTCACAGCAGGCAACAGCACATCATCATCCGACTTGTTCTGACCACGTACTTTAGTGAAACCGTCAAACACCAAGGTACGACCTTTGGCTTTGAGTTCTACCCCATTAGCATCCACTAAAATCGTTGATGATAAATATTCTGCAGGTGTCATCTGGCAGGCCACAAACTGACGCCAGATCAGGTCATACAGACGCTGCGCATCACGTTCTACACCGGCAAGACTATCGCCTTTGAGTGCGACATTCGATGGACGAATGGCTTCATGCGCTTCTTGCGCACCGGCTTTATTGCCATAACGGTTCGGCTTGGCAGGTAAATATTTTTCACCAAACTCGGCTTCGATATGACCACGTACCATATTGACTGCATCGTCACTCAAGAAGGTGGAGTCGGTACGCATATAGGTAATAAAACCGGCTTCATACAAACGCTGCGCCAGCATCATGGTTTTCTTCACCGAGAAGCCCAAGCGAGTGCTGGCGGCCTGTTGCAAGGTTGAAGTGATATACGGTGCGCTTGGATTGACCTTGGTCGGTTTATCTTCACGACTGATGACTTTGTATTCGGCATCTTTGATCAGGTTTAAAAGCGCATCAGTTTCATCTTTGTTGCGCAGTTTGAGCGTCTTGCCATTTTGCTTGACTGCTTCAAGACGAATCTCATCTTTTTTCGTCTTGGTATCAGCAAATACCTGCCAGTATTCTTCAGGAATAAAGGCACGAATTTCACGTTCACGCTCTACCACCAGTTTCACAGCAACCGACTGTACCCGGCCTGCCGATAAGCCGCGGGCAATTTTTTCCCACAGCAATGGCGAAATCATAAAGCCCACCACGCGGTCGAGGAAGCGGCGTGCCTGCTGCGCATTGACTTTGTTGGTATCCAGACGTGCAGGATGCTTGAAGGCATCCTGAATGGCATTTTTGGTGATTTCGTTAAACACTACACGCTGATAACGCGAATCATCACCACCGATGACTTCTTTTAAATGCCAGGCAATCGCTTCCCCTTCCCTGTCCATATCCGTTGCCAGATAGACTTCATCGACTTGCGATGCCAGTTTCTTCAGTTCGGCAACCACATGTTCTTTGCCAGGGAGGACTTCGTATTTGGCTTTCCAGTCATGTTCCGGATCAACCCCCATGCGGTTAATCAGGGCCAGTTGTGATTTTTCAGCTTTTTCTGCATCTGTCAGTTTGGTACGTGTCGCCGGCTTTTTCTCTGTCGATTTTACAGAACCGCCTGTCGGCAAGTCACGTACATGACCCACCGATGATTTTACGATGTAGTTCGGACCAAGGTACTTATTGATTGTTTTCGCTTTTGCAGGCGACTCCACAATCACTAGGGCACGCTTACTTCCAGCGTCGGGAGACTTCGCTGTGCTGCTTTTTGATGTGGACCGAGGAGCGTTCGCCATAATTAACCGTTAATCCTGTTTATTTCTAAATTAAAGTTCAGCCAAAGCATGTAACAGTGCCTTGATGTCATCAAGTTGTGTTGCTCTAAGGTCAGATTCTTCATCCCAATACATGCCGACACAGTTGGCCTGCATATCAATAGCATAAATGCCTTTTAATGCAATGGGAAAATCTTTAAATTTCTCATCACCCTGCACAATTTCGAGTTTATTATCGACAACACGGGCGCGCATCAGGGGCAAACGGGCTTCCGGCATCAACACACTGTAGTACGCAACCATACTGGCACGGCTTTCAGTCGCCTTCGGGATTTTGGTCCAGTCTGGTGCCACTACCAAACGTGGATGCAGACCCATTTTACGGGCTTTGTCACGCATCAGTCCCAAGGCTTTTTCTCGCGGACTCACGCGCAATCCGAAAATCGACCCTATAACGAAAATGATGATGACCACCGTCACCCAGATTCCAGTGTTTTCCATAGTTCAACCTTTATGTTCTATTATTAGAGTTGCATAAGCAGAATATAAAACGCAAGTTTGCACGATGAAATTAATTCAGGAACATTTCATGACTATATAAAATTTCATGACCATTCCAGTAAATATAACCTTTCTCGATCAGCTCCTTAAGCAGCAAGCGGATATCCGATTTGGGAAATAACTGTTCCAGTAAATCACGTAATTCATAAATGTCTTTGGGTTTATCACCCTGCAATTCACGCAGTTTACGCGCCACTTCGAGTTGTACCGGATCAATCCGGCCAAAGTTCTTGAACAGGTCCTGCTGGGCCGACTGGATCGGTGACTTGAGCGATTCAGATTCAACAGGAGCCTCATCAACTTTTAGCTGGGAGATGACCTGATCCAGTTTTGGATTTTCAACCGGACTTTGTTCATCTAAATCGAGTTGCAGCCATTGCTTCAGGACTTTTTTCCGGAAGCTGATTTGCTCGTCATAACGTTTGACAATTTTCAGGTTAATCAACATGCCGACCACATGCTGGGCTTTTAGCGGCATCACTTGCAGAATATTCGCCACTGAATTTTTCAGGCTTTCCACCGTATGGGGCTTGCCGCTCATTTTGCCTAAAGCATCACAGTATTTTTTTACCAGCTGCAAGGCAGGCTTGTTCTTGATGGCTTCCACACTAGGAAGGTAGTTTTTGGCATGATCTGCTGCAATAGTGACTTCATCAGGCTGGATCTGAATCAGGTGACACGGAATATCAGAAGCCTGTAGCATCTGCTGCAACATCTCGCTGCTGTCCATCGCCGAAATCAGCTCAACCTCGGTTTCCGGCTCTAATAGCGCCATGAGCTGTCCGACGATCACGGCATACTCATATTCTTTCTGAGGTGAATCAGGCGTGTCCAGTACTACAACCTGACCACTACTCACCCAGCCAGCCAGCTCGGTTAAATCCTCTAAGGAGAATTCAAATTTTCCGGCACAGCTAAACAGGTATAAAGTCGAATAATGCGCCACAATCTCACGCATTAGCTTGGCGGTGGGGAAATTATTTTCGAGATCGAGTAGAACAACTTTTGGGTGCATGGGACGCAATTCCGGAATGTACCTGAGAGCCATTATTAGAGTAGGAAGTGAGTGAAAGGTCAAATAATTTTATGGATAATCTGCCGATGGCACTGCTATAGACCTGTTTTGACAGAATCTCCCCCAAGATAGGAAATGCCGGCAAGAAAGCTTTTTTTACCAACGGGAATACGGGGGTGGCTAACAGGAAAATTTCTTTTACGTCTGATGATTACACTGCACTTTAT
Source organism: Acinetobacter pecorum (assembly GCF_014837015.1). Lineage (GTDB taxonomy): Bacteria > Pseudomonadota > Gammaproteobacteria > Pseudomonadales > Moraxellaceae > Acinetobacter > Acinetobacter pecorum. The sequence goes on along the minus strand of NZ_JACSPT010000001.1, from coordinate 149,834 downwards.
TAATTTTATATACTCATGCAAAACGACTTAAAGTCTGAGTCAAAAAAATATTCCTCTGTTCTGAGACTTATAGATTGGTCTATCTTTATTTTTGATTAAAAAACCCTTAGATCAGCTAAGGGTCATTCTTGTAATTAAATCATTGCTTGCAAATTAATAATGCGGTGGCCGATCTGCAACTGGATCAAATTCTGCAATACCTTTAGACAGATCGGAGGACTCAACACGTTGATATAACAGCTGCATTTGCTGTTTCAGGTCAGCAATTTCCAGAGTCTGTTTGGCCACCTGATCATTCAACTGTTCAACTAAATCGTCTAAAAATGCAATTCGCACTTGCAAATCTTCAATGGGTGCGGAAAATGACGCCTGATCATTTAGATTTTGTTGTTTAGTCATTTAAAGTCCTCACTGGGGGATTTCAGGAAACATTATGGCCTATATTACCCTTAGGGATGTCCAACTTGCGTTTGGTGGACCTGCCCTGCTCAACGGCGCGAATTTTAACTTGGAACGCGGCGAACGAGTGTGTTTGATTGGCCGTAATGGTGAGGGTAAGTCTACCTTACTTAAGCTGATTGAAGGAAGCTTGCTGCCGGATAGCGGTGAAGTTTCCTTACAAAATGGCATTACCATTTCCATGCTGGCACAAGATGTGCCGATGGATTCAGGTAAAGTGGCCGATATCGTGGCAGACGGTGCCGGTGAAGCTGCTGAAGTGTTGCGTGCCTATCATGAAGCCAGTGAAGCCTGTGTGCTAGGTGACATGGACGCCTGTGAGCGTATGGGGAACCTGCAACACAAAATGGATCAGCTGGATGGCTGGGCGCTGGAAACCAAGGTCAATTCGATTTTAAGTAAAATGGGACTGGACCCGGAGGCAGATCTTGCCGATTTGTCCGGTGGTCGTAAACGTCGTGTCCTGCTGGCACGTGCTTTACTTACCCAACCCGATGTCCTGTTACTGGATGAACCGACGAACCACCTGGATGTAGAAAGTATCGAATGGCTGGAAAAATTTCTGCTCGATCAGAATAATTTAACCTTACTATTTATTTCGCATGACCGTGCCTTTGTCGATAGCATTGCCACCCGTATTGTAGAGCTGGATCGTGGTCAACTGCGTAGTTATGAAGGTAACTATTCACGTTATCTAGACCTGAAAGCGCAGCAAATGGAAGCTGAAGAAAAACAAAATGCGCTCTTCGATAAAAAGCTGGCTGAAGAAGAAGTCTGGATCCGTCAGGGCATCAAAGCCCGTCGTACCCGTAATGAAGGCCGTGTCCGTGCCCTGAAAGCATTGCGTGAAGAATCTAAGGCACGTCGTTCACAGCAAGGTAAAGTGACGATGGCAACTCAGGATGCCAACCGCTCAGGCAAACTGGTGTTTGAAATCGAGAACCTGAGTGTGAAATTCGGTGACAATGCACCGATCATCAATAATTTCTCCGCACTTGTACTCCGTGGCGATCGTATCGGTCTGGTCGGCGATAACGGTGTGGGTAAAACTACACTCATTAAAGCCATTCTGGGTGAGATAGAACACGGTGGCACGGTGAAGACCGGTACGCAGCTTGAAGTGGCCTATTTTGACCAGTTACGTAATGCGCTGGATCTGGAAAAATCAGTGAAAGATAACGTGTCAGAAGGTTCTGACCATGTGGATGTGAATGGTAACCGCCGTCATATCTATAGTTATTTACAAGATTTCCTGTTTTCGCCAGAACGTGCCCGTACACCAGTCAAAGCTTTGTCGGGTGGTGAGCGTAACCGTATCCTGTTGGCGAAACTGTTACTTAAACCATCAAATCTGATTGTGATGGATGAGCCAACCAATGACCTGGATATGGTAACGTTAGAGTTACTTGAAGAAATGCTCAGTGGCTATACAGGCACCTTACTGTTGATCTCGCATGACCGGGCCTTCATGGACAATGTGGTGACATCTACTTGGGTCTTTGATGGTAAGGGCAATATTGACGAATATGTTGGCGGTTATCAGGATTATCTGGAACAGCGTCCGGACCAAACTGTAGTTGACCAAAAAAGTGCCGTGAAAAAAGCCATGGCCAAAGCAGAAGCCGAGACTGCGCCGGTCGCTGCCAAAAAAGTTAAGCTTAGCTACAAGGACCAGCGTGCACTTGAGCAACTTCCGGCTGAAATAGAAGCACTAGAAAAAGAGCAGACCGAGATCAATGCTCAACTGGCTGATGGTGCTTTATTCGTAACCGATTCTGATAAAGCCTTGAAACTTTCTAACCGTTTGTCAGAAATTGATGAGCTGTTACTGGAAAAATTAGAGCGCTGGGAAGAGCTGGACAATATGAATAACGGCTAAATATTCTCCCAGTCTTTATTAAAGCATCTGTATTCGGACAGATGCTTTTTTATTTCAAGAATCTTCTCTGTTAGACTGCTGCTAATCTTTTAGCCCTATGTTGTTCTATGAGTACCCAGCCTGCATATCAACCCGGTGAATTTCAATGGTCATTCCTGTTACCTCAATACTGGGGTAACTGGCTAGGCATTATTTTCCTGATGATTCTGGCAATCTTACCCTGGGCCATTCAGCACCGTCTGGCTGCCTGGCTAGGCAAGCTTTCCTTTAAATACCTTAAATCGCGTCGTGAAACCACACTTCGCAATCTGCAAGTCTGTTTTCCGAAATGGTCTGCAGAGCAGGTACAGGACAATGCACGTCAGGTGTTTATTGACCAAATGCTGGGTTTGTTTGAGACCTTAAATGCCTGGTATAGCCCGAAATGGTTTCAGGGTCGTGTCAGTATCGAAGGCCTAGAACATATTCAGCAGGCACAAGATAAAGGCCAAGGCATGCTGCTCTTAGGTACGCATTCCACCTTGCTGGATGCTGGCGGTTATCTTTGTGCACAGTATTTTGAACCAGATGTGGTTTATCGTCCGCAGAACAATCCTCTTTTGGACATGCTGATTTATCGTTGTCGTGCCACAATTTATGCTCATCAGATTGATCATGACGATATGCGTGGGCTGGTACGCAACCTGAAAAATGGCCATGCCATCTGGTACAGTCCGGATCAGGATTATGGGTTAAAACAAGGGGTGATGGCACCCTTTTTTGGCGTCCCGGCCGCAACTGTAACCGCACATCGTCGTTTACTGAAAATGACTAAAGCGGCTGCCATTCCTTTATATTTTTATCGTCATGGCGATATCAAAAATCCGCGCTACCATGTGCTCATTGAACCAGCACTGGAAAATTTCCCTGGTGAAAATGAAGTCGAGGATGCCACTCGCGTGAACCGGGTGATCGAGCAGCAGTTACGCATCGCACCGACCCAGTATATGTGGTTCCACCGCCGCTTTAAGACCCGCCCTGAAGGCTATAAATCAATTTACTGATTTGGTTTAATTCCGGGGTTTTAAACCATAACTTAAAATCCTGGATCACTTTACAGTTTTCAGTGACAGGCCACTGATTCAGAAAGTAGCGCTGAAATATGCTGCTTCATTGACTGCGTTTTCATGAGTAATTAGGGATTAATACCCATTACTCTCAAAATACGGCATTAAATTAAATAAATTATTCTTATCATCAAGAATATATTATAAAAATAGGCACTTAAAATAACTTAACCCGAGCTCTACATCCTGTAAAACTCGGGTTAATGAGGTTGTGCTTCCACATATTATAATTAGTTCTGTTTATTTGTGATTTCCCTTTCATCATCATGTCCATGATGTTTTCATTCAGCTTCGTCTTCCTTATGAGAATATCCTTTCTCGACTCCTTGTGCTGATAAACCTAGAATACCCAGATTCCACAGCTTTTCCCATTCGCAAGAAGCGCAAACTCCTGTAAGCAATATCGTACACTTTTCTTCTAAAAACCTAAGAAATTTTACCGCCTTCTTTATAAGCCATCGCAATTTCATCAGTCACTGTTTTTTCCTCTTTATCTGCTTTCTGAATCCCCTCTTTGATAGCTTCTTGGGCTTCTTCTTCATCATCTTCGGTCTGCTCTAATTCTTCCTGAATATGCTCGAACACCCGACCAGTTTGTAAAATCAGAAACACCGGAAAATGATCAGAGCCTACATGGGGGAGACGCTCCATATGTACTAGGGCAAAATCGGTACTATGAAAAACATGATCGAGCGACCAGCGGAAAAAAGGATAATCGGCATGAAAAGTATTTACATAATGACGTCCCACCCGGGGGTCCAATAGTCCGCTGATGCGTTGAAACAGCCGTGTGGTACGTGACCAAGCCACATCATTCAGATCACCCATGACGATACAGCTTTCATCCATATCTTTAATCTGATCACCCACAATCAACAATTCAGCATCACGCAAGGTGGAATCTTTGGCCTCGGTCGGGCTCGGTGGTTTTGGATGCAGACAGTAAAGTCGTACCGGCTGTCCCGAGCGTAAGATCACAGTGGTATGAATTGAAGGAATCTCATCACTTAAAATAAACTTGACTTGAGTATTGCTGAGTTTGAGCTTGCTATACAGGTGCATGCCATACAAGTTATCCAAAGGTACGGCTACACGATAAGTATAATCTGCTTCAATCACTGACAGTTCATTTTGCCAGGTTTGATCCGTTTCCAGCGTTAAGACCAAGTCTGGCTGATGGGTCTGGATCTGTTCAATCAGCAGATGATATTGGTTATTGGTGGTCAGTACATTTGAAACAATCAGGGAGATTTGTCGCTGCGGATCCAGCTGATCCTGCTTGACCTGTTTGACCTGGTTTTTCCAGACAAAGGTATAGGGCAATACCATTTTGAGCTGATAGGCCAAGGCAGCAATCAGACCAATAAAAAGTAGCTGGTTAAACCACGTCCAGGGATGCTCAAGCACTAAAAACAGCACAAAGGTGATAAAGCCCACAACCAGAATTTGTAACCTTGGGAAATCCGCACCTCGAATCCACCATTGGTCACTCGGGATCAGTGACCAGAAACTTAACCAAATGACAATGATTGCCATAATTTGGATAACCCATATCATAAGTGCGCTCTTTAATAAGTTGTTATTTTTTCTAAAAGAAAAGTGACGTTATCAATTTTGTATGTATCATAAAGTAGATATTTTTCTCAAGAATATTGATGTTTTGATTGTGTAGCACTTGCAGTCACCTCCCTTTTTGATACACTCGAATCCCTTTTGATTTTTTTAACGCACCGAGGCAAAGTGACATGAAAGTAGGTCTGGTCGGTTGGCGCGGGATGGTTGGTTCCGTCCTTATGCAACGTATGGTTGAAGAGAATGATTTTGCTCATTTTGAGCCCTTCTATTTCTCTACCAGTAATGCGGGTGGTGAAGCACCGGCATTTGGCGGTAAGACTGCCCCAGCACTTATGGATGCGACAGACATCAATAGTCTGATGCAAATGGATGTCATTATTACCTGCCAAGGTGGCGACTATACCTCTGAAGTTTTCCCGAAACTGAAAGCGGAAGGCTGGAACGGTTACTGGATTGATGCAGCATCCACCTTACGCATGGATGATGAAGCGATTATCGTACTTGATCCGGTCAACATGAACGTGATCAAAGATGGTCTGGTCAAAGGCACCAAAACTTTTGTCGGTGGTAACTGTACGGTTTCCCTGATGTTGATGGGCTTGGGCGGTCTGTTCCAGAACAATCTGGTGGAATGGGCAACTTCTATGACTTATCAGGCAGCTTCCGGTGCTGGTGCGCAAAACATGCGTGAGCTGATCAATGGTATGGGTTATTTATATAACAATACCAAAGAGTTGCTAGATGATCCACGTTCTCCAATTCTGGATATCGACTCCAGAATTGCTGAATTACAACGTGGTGAAGGTTTCCCGTCTGCAAACTTCGGCGTACCTTTGGCAGGTTCATTGATTCCTTATATCGACAAGCAGCTGGAAAGCGGCCAGTCGAAAGAAGAGTGGAAAGGCCAGGTTGAAACCAACAAGATTCTGGGCAACCAGCAGATCGTACCGATTGATGGTCACTGTGTGCGTATTGGTGCCATGCGTTGTCACTCTCAGGCATTGACGTTGAAACTGAAAAAAGATGTACCTTTGGATGAGATCGAAGACATCATTGCAGGTGCCAATGACTGGTCTAAAGTGATTCCAAATACTCGCGAAGCATCCATGACAGATCTGACTCCTGTTGCTGTAACAGGTACTTTAAGCGTTCCAGTCGGCCGTCTGCGCAAGCTGAATATGGGTAAAGAATATCTGGGTGCGTTCACTGTAGGTGACCAGTTACTTTGGGGTGCGGCTGAACCATTACGCCGTATGCTGCGTATTCTGATTGACTATAAGAACGCTTAAGTTTCCGTCAGGAAATAAAGCCCTAAGCCGATCTTTATTGATCGGCTTTTTTGTGTAACTATTAAGTAAGTATTTTACAAAAAACAAACATCCCGTTAATCTATAATTTTCGCTATGCGATAATGACTGAGCTCACAGATGACTGTATATAACAAATTAAAGCTTGCCATTTTAGCCATTGTTGCTTCACAAAATATTCATGCGATAAATGTAGATCCAGTACAAATCCAGTCTGCACCTGGGGAATTACTTTATGCAGAAATGACCTTTCGGCAGTCTGATATCAATTTACCCATTGAGGTCAGTCTGGCTTCGCCTGAAGATTTAATGTCAATTGGTGCATCGCATCAGCCACCGGGTCATCTGAACTTTTTTACCCGGCGCAGCAATAATGGCACAGGTGTCATTACCATTACCTCTTCACGACCAATGACGGATCGGGAACTTAATATTATTGTCAAAATCAAGGAAGGTAATGCTGCACGCCTGCAACATGTGCGTACCATTTTAAGACCTAAAACCGATTTGTTACAGGCAAGCCTAAAACAGAATGAACGTCCGCTTGCGCCAGTTGTAGTCGTCAGTGAAAAAGATATTGCGCTGAACTTACCCGTAAGCAGCCATTACAATATTGCAGCCTCCACATCCCTAAACAAGCAACCGGTTTTAGAAAAGCCGCTGGCATTACAATCGACAACACCCCCTGCCTTATCGAACACTTCGATTCCTAAAACTGCATCGTCTGCGTCAACTGTCACGACAGCAATTCATGCTCAGACGGTCGCTCCCGTGCTTAAAAACGAATCTGTCACGGTATCCCAGACCCAAGCTTCAGATGCCGTACCAAAGCCCGCTACTGCAGCATCAACTCCAAGCAAATCAGCCAGTATGTTGCCAGAAAATCAAACCACGTCAGGGCAAAATAAAGAAGCTGTACAGAAAGCTGCAGAATCCGGTTCTGATCACCAGACAGCCTCCAGTGATCCTTTGGTGAAGAAGTTTGCTGAGGAGCAAGCCAGAAAAGCTGCTGCTTCTGCCCATCCGGTGAAAACTCCACCTCCCGCAACTGCCAAAGCTAAACCAGTCCAAGCAACTTCAAACCAGGTTAAACCGACTTATGTGGTTCAATCTAATGAGTCATTGTGGGGGATTGCTTCAAGAATTGCCGAACAGCAGCAGCGTCCGGTCAATGAAGTCATGCAGCAAATTAAAAAAGACAATGAGCATGCCTTTATTGGTGGAAATGCCAATCGTCTACGTAAGGGTGCAGCACTCAACTTAAACTCGGCCCATACCACACCTGCACCCATTAAAGTCTCTGCAGCATCTCAGACAGAGCGACCTTCCACGCCCGCTGCCAAAACAAAATACCGTTTGAATCAGGCAGAAATGAGTCTGGTGGCTGAGAACCAGCACAATTCTGGACATCTTTCTGCAAACCAGAACACAGAACGCAATCAAACTTCAAAGGAATTGTCATTAAAAGTTATGACAGCCCGAGAAAAAACCGTTAAATTACAGAGAAACGTAACTGAATTAGAATTGGCACTCAATCAGAAGGATCACAGAATTCAGTTATTAAATGCGCGTCTGGCCCAGCTACAACAACAGCTCAAAGCCCAACAAGCAGATAAAAAGCCAATTAATTAAAAAGTTACACATGACGATTTATTGGGATAGGCGAACTTAAACTACTCTATCCCCAAGGGGTAAAACATGCTGATTTATGTGATTCCATTAGTGATATTGATCATCGTATTAATTGTCTTTAAAAAACGACAAGATGCTCAAGAATCAGATAAAGCAAAAACTAAAACGGTAAAAGCGAAAAAACCTGGCTCTGCTTCAAAAGCTGCCCCACAAAGAACCAAAGTGGTAGAGCCAGTCGGGGTCACAAAAAAATCAGCAACGCCATTATCGGCAGAAACTCGTAAAAAAATTGAAGGCCTGATTCAGGAACGTAATTTTTTTGCAGCCGAAGCACAGATTAACCAGGCACTGAATCGGGATAATTCCCAGCATGAACTCTATCTGTTGTTATTGGATATTCATATCTTACAGCAAGATGATTTTGCAATTACTCAACTGATTAATCATATTCGTGCTCTGAAAATCGATGAAATTCTCTCTCAGGCTGAAGAAAAAAGAAGCGCCTATGAAAGAGAAAAATCAGTTAAACCAGATCCAGTTTCTAAGTCTGTTGTTCCCGCATCGAATACAAGTGATTTTGATGAATTGAGTCTTACATCACTTCCTGTGGATAAAAAAGCTGGTTTAGCATTCGAGCAACTACAACAAGAAAGTGCGCCAGTTAAAGAAGAACCAGCACCTCTTGAATTTAATTTTAAGCCGAGTGCTGCGCCTGCCTCAACCACCGCAACAAAGACTGAGCCTGAACAAGACAACAGTTTTGACTTTAATCCAAAGAGCAGCTTTACTCAGAGTGTGCCGACTGAATCAACACCATCAGTGGTTAATGAAGTTCAGTTTGACTTTGAATCTTTTAAAGTAGAGCCAACAACGTCAGAAATTTCTTCTGTAGCTTCTGATCGCCTAGAAACAGATTCTGAAAATAAAACGAATCTTAATCAGATTCCTGATCTTGATCTCAATTTAAGCACTAATAATGAACAGTTACCGGCTAGCGATGAAGAAATTAAGCCTCTAGATTTTTCTTTCTCGCTTGACACGCCAGTACCAGCAGCTGAGAAAACTGCAGTGCCAGCGACTGAGTTTGACCTGTCTAGCTTGACAGCTGCAGCACCTGTGGCAGAACCAGCGTCACAAACCAATCTATCAGGCATGGATTTCAAATTAGATCATTTAGAAACCACGCCAGAAGCGCCTGCTGCGACAGCGATGAGTTTCGATCTTCCTGCTACACCAGCTCAGGCAACGATAGATCAGCATGATCCGCTGGTGCAATCTTTCCCGGAATTACTGGATGTTAATGAAGCAAGTCTTAACCTGGATCTTGCCCAGCAATATATTCAACTCGGTGCCTATACTGCTGCTCGTGAAGTCATTACCGAGCGAGAAGCTGAATATACTCCTGAGCAACAACAACGCGCCGAGCAATTACTGAATCAAATCGCATCTTGATGCATTTAGATTTACACTAAAGCAGTCAATAATTGGCTGCTTTTTTTATGATAAAAAATATTGCATTAATTTATATGGGCGGTACATTCGGCTGCGTGGGAGACCCTCTTGCACCGATGCCTGCTGATTTATTTATTCCAAAGCTCGAACAACTGCTTGCAGAGCAGTATTTTGTCGAATGCCACCATGCACCCGCCATTAAGGACAGTAGTGCCTGTACAGCAGCTGACTGGTTGCAACTGGTACAGTTTATTCAGCAATTGCAATCTCAACAGATCCAGCATTTTGTGATTATTCACGGTACAGATACGCTCAGTTATGCCAGTGCAGTACTGGCACATTTTATTGGAAACTCGGCGCATGTGGTGCTGACCGGTAGCCAATATCCGCTGCTGAATGCTCAAGGCAATGAACAGCGTGAATTTAGTGATGCCCTGGATAATCTTAAATTTGCACTAGATTCCGTCAGCGAATCTAACGCCGGGGTGTATCTGGCATTCCATCATCAGCTGCTACATGCGCAAACTGCACTGAAACAGCATACTACCGAGTTAAATGCCTTTTCAGGTCTTGATGCCAATATCACAATCCAAACCAGTCAAGCGTGTTATCAGATCGAAGCTGAAGATATTGCAAAAGCGGCTAAATTCAACTGCATGAGTATCATGATGCAGCCGATCGATCTGGCTCAGCAGCTGAATAATCTAAATACCTTATTGGCTCGACCACCGCATTTTTTATTTCTGCAAGGTTTTGGCACTGGCAACTTGGCGGTCAATGACGCCATGATTGCACTCATTGATCAACTGTATGAGCTGGGCTGTATCTCTGTCCTGACTACTCAGGTGCCTTTTGGCGCGACAGATCAGCGCTATGCCATTGCAGAATGGGTCAATCACTGCAAAATTCTGCTTAATGAGAGTTATGGCCATGCCGATCTGTATGCAAAAGCCCTGAAAATGTATTTACAATATGACACTGTAGAGCAATGGCATCGTCATTGGTACGATCAATAAGATTTTGAGGTCATTATGCAGCGTTTTGCGGTGGGAATTGAGTTTTGTGGAATGCATTATCGGGGATGGCAGACTCAACAGCCGGGAGTTGCAAGCGTACAGGAAACCATTGAAAAGGTCCTGAGCAAAGTTGCCGATCAACCCATTAGCCTGCATGGTGCCGGCCGTACGGATGCGGGTGTACATGCCACCAATATGGTGGCGCATTTTGATACCGATGCTGTGCGTTCTGAACGTGGCTGGCTGATGGGCTGCAATAGCCAGCTACCTAAAGATATCTCGATCCAGTGGATCAAGGAAATGGAGCAGAGTTTCCATGCCCGATTTAAGGCGCAGGCGCGCCGTTATCGTTATGTGGTCTATAATCATCCTGTCCGTCCTGCCTTGCTGCATAAACAGGTCACCCATGTCTATGCACCGCTCGATGTCGAACAGATGATACGGGCCGCAAAAAAGTTTGAAGGCACACATAATTTTGAAAGCTTCCGCGCTGCCGCCTGTCAGTCCAATCAGCCAGTCCGCCATGTCAGTCATTGCCGTCTGATCCGGCATGGTCAATATCTGGTGCTCGACATTCAAGCCGATGGTTTCCTGCACCATATGGTACGAAACATTATGGGCTGTTTACTGGAAATTGGTCAGGGGATGTATGCTGCCGAGCATATTGATACTATTTTCGCGGCAGAAGACCGTAAAGCTGCTGGCGTGACCGCACCTGCAGATGGTTTATATTTTATTCATGCCGACTATCCGGCGCAGTTTGAATTACCGGAATTACCCTTAGGGCCACATTGGCTGAACATGCCGAATTAAAAGCTTAATTTTTAAATCCCTCCTTTTAGGAGGGACTCAGGGAGGTCGTTTAACGCTGCTTGCGCTTTCTATATTCTACCGGTGTTTCATTGGTCCAGCGCTTAAAAGCCCGGTAGAAGGTACTTGGCTCGGAAAAACCGGTCAGATACACAATTCGTTCAACACTTTCATTGGTATTTGCCAGTAAACGCTTGGCCAAACGACAGCGATAATCCGACAGAATCTGCTGAAAACTGGTACATGCCTCACTCAGTTGCGTTCTCAACCGCCGTGGCGTGATATTTAGTTGTGCAGCTACAGTTTCCAGCGTGGTGTCCCCACTTTCCAAAGTAGAGCCAATCGCACGGCGCACTTCACCAACCAGGTCATATCGTGCCAGTTCCTGCAGCTTTTCAATGGCCAGTTGCTCATGCAGCTGTAATAGCTCAGGTTCAGCCTGCCATAACGGATATTCCAGAATACTTGGGTCAAAATACAGACGGGTTTCTTTCTGGCCCAGACTCACGGGACACTCGTAAACCCGGAAGTATTCCTCATCAGGAGCTCCTTTGGAAAAATTGAAATCAATATAAATCGGTTCAAAACGCCCTTCAGTAATAAACTTAAAAAACCGGAGTACACCTGACATGGCGCATTCAGTAAAATGACGATTCACCAGACTTTCAGCAAAAGGCTGTTCACCATTGGTTAAATAGCAGCGATCATCTTCGATCACTAACTTGGCAGCAAATGCATCACTGATCAGTCGCTGATAGGCCAAAGCACGTTTCAGTCCTTCACCAAAGTTTTCAGATGAAACAAACAGGTGTTCAATGACCTGACCACGATAAAGTGGCAAGTGCTCACCCAGATGCAATCCAATGTCCGGGTCCTTGCTAACTTCCTCTGCGGCTACCCAGAAGGCATACTGGGCGCTTAGCGGCGTACGGTCATTGGCCTCGACCTGATTTAAAGCAACTCCTGCTTTGGTCAAAAGTTCTTCTGTTGGCAACCCTGCACGACGAATCGCCTGATAGCCCAAACGTAATACGACTGATGCATCCGTTAGCTGACTCACTCAAAAGCCTTCCTTGTATGTACTTCATTTATACTTAAAAAGATTAATTTTAGATTAACTGTGATTGACCAAACTGACAACAGAAACTGGTGTCTTTTTAGTTAAAAAATTATCGTGACAGTTCGCTTATTTTACTGGCAGATGATCAGTCTAACGCCCGTTTCATCTTGTTTTTTACAAAAAAATTGACTATAATTTGCGCCTTCCCAATTTATTCATTCAGGTAGGCTATGGCCAATAAAGAGGAACTCATCGAGTTCGAAGGCGTTGTCACCGAGACGCTTCCTAATACTATGTTCCGTGTACGTTTAGAGAACGGTCACGAAGTGATTGCCCACATCTCTGGTAAAATGCGTAAACACTATATCCGTATTTTAACTGGCGACAGTGTGAAGGTTGAAATGACACCTTATGATTTGACTAAAGGTCGTATCACCTATCGTGCACGCTAAGTTTTAGCGCAAGCAAAAGCCACTGTTAGTGGCTTTTTTTATGACTTTAATTATTTACCCACGAATAAATCAATTTGACAGGAGCTAATAATTTCTGGATTATTCATTTAATTAAAGTACATGCATAAAAACAATGAATATGAAGTGCTTAATCCTGCTTTCCAGCTTGTTTCTCGTTGCCTGTGCCACTGGCGGCAATCAGCATCTGCATCAGTCTCTCCAACCCTATGTCGGTCAAACTGCAACACAGGTTCGCAGTCAACTTGATCTTCGTGCCATGGGATTCAAAACCTCGCAGAAACCGATTCAAACCGCAGAATCTCTCAGCTACACGATTTTTCGGGATATGAATATTCCAATGGGCACACCGAATATTAGTCAAAGTATCTCAATCGGTGCACCCATGCCAACCCCCTCAAACGGCGGTTATAACATCGAGATGAAATGCCAAATCTGGTTTGACTTGAAAGATGACATTGTTCAGGAGATTCGCTATACCGGCAGAGCTTGCTGACTTTTCTCCAATTATTTAGAGCCTGTATCGGATTAAATGAAGACATCCAAACTCATTACGCTACCCCTTTACCGTGTGTCAAATTACAACAATCACCCTGCCATTTTCTGCCTAAACTAGTCTTCAGTCAGTCCTGTGCAGGAGTGAATTATGTTGTTATCTTCTTATCGACTATCCGTGATTCTCTTGGGTGTATGCATCGGCATGACCGGTTGTACACACTCTCCAACTACCACCCCGACTGAACGGGAAGCTTACTTGCAGCAGTTTATTGGTCAAAGCAGTCAGTTTATCGATCAAAATCTGGATCTGAAACGCCTGGGTTATCAACAGGTCAGTGGCCCCATACTCAGCGCCCGGCAATTAAGCTATGTGGTACAACGTCCTATTTCTATTCCTCTGCCTTCAGCAGGGAATGGACCCGTCCCTATCCCTATTAGCCCTGCAGACAGCTATGATGTTGATCTGCAATGTAAAATTACTTTTTTACTAAAAAACAATATTGCAACAGCTGTCCGTACTTCAGGTCGAACCTGTTAATTATTTTCAGATTCGAAATTCCAGCCATAAAAAACGCAGCCTTGAGCTGCGTTTTTTAATCAAAACTGAGCTTAATTTAATGCAGTCACAACCGCTTGACCCATTTCAACCGTACCGACTTTTTGCATGCCTTCAGACATGATATCTGCCGTACGCAAGCCTTGATCCAGGACCTGACCAACTGCATCTTCAATCGCTTTTGCAGCTGCTTCTTCACGGAAAGTATAACGCAGCATCATTGCGACGGAAAGAATCGTCGCTAATGGATTTGCCAGGTCTTGACTGGCGATATCTGGTGCAGAACCATGACAAGGCTCATACATGCCTTTGCCATTTTCATCCAGAGATGCCGATGGCAACATACCGATTGAACCTGTGAGCATCGCTGCTTCATCCGACAAGATATCACCGAACAGGTTAGAGGTTACAATCACGTCAAACTGCTTCGGTGCACGTACCAGCTGCATCGCCGCATTATCGACATACATATGCGATAAATTAATTTCCGGATATTCGGCTTCTTTCAGCGCAGTCACTGTCTGTTTCCACAGTTCAGTTACTTCAAGCACGTTGGCTTTATCCACTGAACATACTTTACCACCCCGCAAATTGGCCATTTCAAAGGCAACTTTGGCGATACGCTTGATTTCAGACTCTGAATAGACGTCGGTGTTATAGCCTTGCTTCTCGCCATTTTCCAGTTCACGGATACCACGTGGCTGACCGAAGTAAATTCCACCCGTTAATTCACGCACAATCAGAATATCCAGACCTGCGACGATTTCAGGTTTTAAGCTTGAAGCATCAGCCAGTTGCGGATAAAGAATCGCTGGGCGCAAGTTAGCAAACAGGTTCAGTTCGCTACGCAATTTCAATAAACCACGTTCCGGACGGATTGAACGCTCAATCGTATCCCATTTTGGACCGCCCACGGCACCCAGTAGAATCGCATCAGCTTTTTTAGCCTGCTCAGATGTTACGTCTGGATACGGTGAACCATGCGCATCAATGGCTGCACCACCGAGTAAACCCTGCTCCCATGTCAAATCAAGATTAAATTTCTCATTTACACGAGTCAGCACCTGCTCTGCCGCTTTGACAATTTCAGGACCGATACCGTCACCAGCTAAAATCAAAATTTGTTTAGACATGAGATTTTCCGTTTAAAACGTCAGATTCAGACCTGACAGAGGTTAAATTTTCTTTTCTACAAACTCTGCAATCCCGGTGACTGCATTATAGGGTTTGCAAAAACGACGAATGGTTTTTTGCTCTTGTACCAGATCTACGCAAAGCGGATCCGGTGCCGAAGCATTTAATAAACTGCTGCTACGCGCACTACGGTCACGGAACATCTTTAAGCTATAGCGGTTATTGGCATGAAAGCGATGGAATACATGCAAGGTTTCTGCTTTATCCTTACTGATTGGATAAAAACGCACGACCAGTTCATGCTGTCCTGCTGGCACGGATAGATAAACCGGATTGGCCTGATTTAAGTTTTTAGCCTGCAAGCGTACCAGTTTCTGCTTCAATGCTTCAGCACCAATGCGGCCATTGTCGGCATGGACGATAATGGTCTGGTTGAAACGCTCAAACTGGCAATCAGGTGTCCCTGTACAGTAAATCAGGACATTATTTTTGCTCTCAGTACTTGCTTTGGCATGCTTGAGTTTCATCGTGTCAATGCTTTGACATGCAGCCAACATCACCGATACCGTACTTAAAGCAAGCCACTGTTTCCAATAATTCGCCATAATGTCTGTCTTACCCAATCAAAAAACCTAATAATCTTCCGATATTAGCAAGAGCCTCGCAGTCACGCTATGACAATTTTTGCTGATTTATTCGTGAATTTCGGCAAATACCCAAGGGCGTGATTGTTTGGTTTTTTCCTCATAGGCACGGATATCATCCGCTACCTGCAAAGTTAAGCCAATATCATCCAGACCATTCAACAGGCAATGCTTGCGAAATGGATCCACTTCAAACTTAAAGCTTTCGCCCGTAGGGGTACGAACTTCTTGTGCCTGCAAGTCAATGGTCAACTGATAGCCTTCAGCTGCTGCACACTCCTTAAATAACTGCTCAACAATATCTTCAGCCAAAATCACAGGCAACATACCGTTTTTAAAACAGTTATTAAAGAAAATATCAGCAAAGCTTGGCGCAATTACGGTACGGAAACCATATTCGCTCAAAGCCCACGGCGCATGTTCACGGCTAGAACCACATCCAAAGTTGGCACGTGAAATTAAAATAGACGCACCCTGATAACGTGGCTGGTTCAAGACAAAGTCCGGATTGATCGGACGAACTGAATTGTCCTGACCTGGATAACCTTCATCCAGATAACGCAATTCATCAAATAAATTGTCACCGAAACCGGTACGTTTGATCGATTTCAAAAACTGTTTTGGAATAATTAAATCTGTATCGACATTGGCACGGTCTAAAGGTGCAACGATACCTTGTTCAACGGTATAAGCTTTCATGTCTGTGCTCCTACGTACCAATTAAAATGAACGAACATCAACAAAGTGACCTGCAATCGCAGCAGCGGCTGCCATGGCTGGACTCACCAGATGAGTGCGACCGCCATTGCCCTGACGACCTTCAAAGTTACGGTTCGAAGTCGAGGCACAATGCTCGCCTGGTTGTAACTTGTCGGCATTCATCGCCAGACACATTGAACAGCCAGGTTCACGCCACTCGAAGCCAGCCTCGACAAATACCTTGTCCAGACCTTCCGCTTCTGCCTGGGCTTTGACCAGTCCAGAACCAGGAACCACCATCGCCTGTTTGATTGAAGATGCGACTTTGCGACCTTTAATCACTTCGGCTGCAGCACGGATATCTTCAATACGCGAGTTGGTGCACGAACCGATAAATACACGATCTAACTGGATGTCTGCTAATGCCTGACCTGCATTTAAGCCCATATATTGATAAGCACGGTTCCAGTCATTGCGTTGTACATCATCTTTGGCTTGTTCTAAAGTCGGTACTGCTTGAGAGACCGGAATCACCATCTCAGGGGAAGTACCCCAAGACACTTGTGGCTCGATTTCTTCACCTTGCAATACAACAACCGTGTCAAAGTATGCGTCATCATCTGAATGTAAAGTATTCCAGTAAGCAACAGCCTGATCCCACTGCTCTGCAGTCGGCGCATACGGACGGCCTTTAACATACTCGATGGTTTTTTCATCGACAGCCACCATGCCGACACGGGCACCGGCTTCAATCGCCATGTTGCACACAGTCATACGACCTTCAATAGACATGTCACGGAAGACCTGACCGCCAAATTCAATCGCGTGACCAGTACCGCCTGCGGTACCAATCTTGCCAATAATGGCCAAGACCACATCTTTTGGTGTTACGCCCTGACCTAATTTGCCATCAACACGCACCAGCATGTTTTTCATCTTCTTTTGAACCAGGCATTGGGTCGCCAATACATGTTCAACTTCGGATGTCCCGATCCCATGCGCCAAGCAGCCAAAAGCCCCATGGGTTGCTGTATGCGAATCACCACATACCACGGTCATGCCCGGCAAGGTCAAGCCCTGCTCCGGCCCGACCACATGCGCAATACCCTGACGGATATCGTTAATATCAAATTCAACAATATTAAAGGTCTTGCAGTTATCATCTAAGGTTTGCACCTGAATGCGCGAGGTTTCATCTTCAATTCCGGCTACGCCCTGCTCACGCTCTTTTTTCGAGGTTGGTACGTTATGATCCGGTGTAGCAATGTTGGCGCTTAAACGCCATGGCTTGCGCCCGGCCAATTGCAACCCTTCAAATGCCTGTGGTGAGGTTACTTCATGCAACAGGTGACGGTCGATATAGAGTAAGGCAGAACCATCGTCACGTTGCGTTACTAAATGGTCATCCCACAACTTGTCATATAGTGTTTTTGCATTTTGCTTTTGTACTGTTTGGGTCTCGCCTGCCATGTCGATATACTCCACTGGACTGGGTAAATTCTTTCTCTGATTTTGATTATATCGCTGCAATCACATAAATCTAATTTATCATTTTTATTAGTTAAAAAACTTTTTGGAATCTTTTAAAAAGTGAATTAAATCAGACTTTCAGATTATTTATATTTATTTCTATAAATCTAATTTTCCGATCATTTTATAAAAATATTCGTTTGTACAAGTTAAATGAGAATTATTATTATTTATTCATCGGCAGAGATAACTTATTTAGAGGAACTTCGACATGGCACATATTCAACGTTTTGTAGACAACAATCAGCGCATGTTTAAAAAGACTTTCAGCTATTACATCATGCACATTACTGTGGCGATGATTGTGGGTTACTTGGTGACCGGCAGTTTAACCATGGCCATTGCCTTGAGTTTGTTAGAACCCACCGTACAAGCAGTTGCTTTCTTCTTTCATGAAAAAATCTGGGAGCGTAATAACCAACAGCAGAATGAGGACATTACCGTTTAAGATTTTCTGTCGGGGTTCCTGATGAAAGACTGCCTGCATAGGCGGTCTTTTTTTTAACTTCTTAAAAATACAATACGTTGAAAACGTTTAGTAATTCAGCAACCTAATATAAATAAACTAATTTTACTTTGATTTATTCTTAAAATATAACAATAATAACCTTAAGCATAAAAATTCTTTATAGGTGATTAAGATGAATCTCGCAGCCTTTGAAGCCTTTGTAAAAGTCATGGAAACCGGTTCGATTTCTCTGGCCGCAGATCAGCTTTTTATTACCCAGCCTGCTGTCACCAAACGTATTCACAGTCTGGAAGAATACTTTGGAGTCAAACTGTTTGAATCTGCCGGACGTGGCGTACAGGCTACCCATGCGGCCCATTCCCTGTTGCCTAAAGTGAAAAACTGGCTGAACGAGCTCGGTGACATTCATTATACCTTGAGCCATGAACAGGCTCTGGTACAGGGTAAACTGAAAATTGGTACCAGTCATCATATTGGCCTGCATCATCTTCCGAGCCATTTGCGCCGTTATGTCCAAGCCTATCCGGACGTGACCCTAGATGTACATTTTGTCGATTCCGAACAGGCACATGAACAGGTGATTGCCGGTGATCTGGAACTGGCATTTTTAACCCTGCCGCCACGAGGTGATGCACGCCTGAATTACGTGACCATCTGGAATGATCCTCTGGTCTTTGTGGTGGCACCGTTTCATCCGCTGGCACAGCAAAAAAATCTGTCTCTGGAAGACTTGCTCGACTACCCCAGCCTGTTGCCCTCTTCACAAACTTATACCTCCCAGATCACCTTGGCAGAGTTTGAAAAACAGGGCATTAAACCGAAAGTCAGCATGAGTAACAATCCGCTGGAATCGATCCGGATGCTGGTATCGATTGGTTTGGGCTGGTCTGTGCTGCCAAAAACTTTAGTGAATCATGACCTGCACCAACTGGACATTAATCTGGAAATGAACCGCCGTTTGGGCATGGTCTGGCATCCTGGCCGTACGCAGTCCAAAGCGGCACAAGCTCTGGTTCAGCTCATGCAAGATAGTGCCCTGCCTATTTAGCCTATTTAGCCTATTTAGCCTATTTAGCCTATTTAGCCTATTTAAGTTAAGCTGTAGCTGAACATGCTGTATCAAGCACGATGCAGCATTTTGTTACCTAAATACCCCCCATTTGGCGATATCTTTCGAGTATTTTTAAGACAATTCCATTCTTTTGCGATGCAGAAGGATGCTTAAAACTATTCCATGGAGCCTGACGGATGCAGCTCGATTTTGCCTTAAAACCCCATTCTAAAGATAAAAAAAGTACCAGCAGCCCATGGCTTTCGGCCAAACCGATGCTGCTAGCCACGCCTGCGCTTGATTTTGCCGATGAACAGACCGCCCGACAGCACTTACGTGAATATTTTCTGAATACTTTTGACACCTATGAGCAACTGTTTGAATGTCTCAAGCATGAAGATGCTTTTTTCATTAAACCGATTACCTTACGTCATCCGCTGATTTTTTATTTTGCACATACTGCCACTTTTTTTGTCAACAAACTGCTGCTCAGCAAACTGATCAGTGAACGCCTGAATCCACATTTTGAAAGTATCTTCGCAATCGGTGTGGACGAGATGAGCTGGGACGATCTGGATGAAGTACATTATGACTGGCCTAGTGTGCAGGAAGTCCGCAATTATCGTCATCAGGTGCGTGCCCTGATCTTGAACATTCTTGAACATGCCCCATTGACTCTGCCCTTAAACTGGCAAAATCCCTGGTGGACCATCATCATGGGCATTGAGCATGAACGGATTCATCTGGAAACTTCTTCCGTACTGATCCGCCAGCATGCTCTGGAACATGTACGCCAGCATCCGCAGTGGCGCGCCAATATCATTACCGGCATGGCTCCGGATAACAGCTTGCTGACTGTGCCTGAAGGTGAGATCTATCTAAAGAAAGATTTTAACGATCCATTTTATGGCTGGGACAATGAATACGGCCAGCATGAAGCGCAGGTAGCAGCTTTTGCAGCTTCCAAATATCTGGTATCCAATCAGGAGTTTCTGGCTTTTGTCGAAGCTGGTGGCTATCAGACCGAACACTACTGGAATGAAGAAGGTCTAGGCTGGCTGCAATTTTCCCAAGCTGCTTACCCCTGTTTTTGGCGCAAAACCAAATCGGGCTGGTCACTGCGACTGATGCTGGAAGAGGTACCGATGCCTTGGGATTGGCCTGTAGAAGTGAATTATCATGAAGCCAAGGCCTTTTGTGAGTGGAAATCGCAACAGCTGGGGAAAAATATTCGCTTGCCGACTGAAGATGAATGGTATCGCCTGTATGCGGTTTCAGACCTGGATCCACATTTACCAAGTCCTGAACAGGCCAATATCGAGTTGAAGTACGGCACCAGCTCCTGCCCGGTCGATCATTTCAAGCAGGGCGATTTTTATGATATTCAGGGTAATGTCTGGCAGTGGACTGAAACCCCGATCTATCCATTTCAGGGTTTTCAGGTGCATCCGTTTTATGATGATTTCAGTACACCGACCTTTGACGGTCGCCATAACCTGATGAAAGGCGGCTCCTGGATTTCGGCAGGCAATGAAGCTTTATATAGTTCCCGCTACGCCTTCAGACGGCATTTCTTCCAGCATGCCGGTTTTCGCTATGTCGCCTCTGATCAGGCACTGCAACATTTCCCTTCGAACTATGAAAGCGACCAGTTGGTCTCCCAATATCTGGAATTCCAGTATGGCACTGAATATTTTGGTGTCACCAATTTTGCCAAAACACTGGTCCATCTGGCGCAACCCTATTTTCAGCAAACGCCATGTCATCGTGCCTTAGATATTGGCTGTGCCACCGGCCGCGCCAGCTTTGAACTGGCACACTATTTTAATCAGGTGACCGGTCTGGACTTTTCTGCACGCTTTATCCAGCAGGCAGTTTATTTGGCCCAAGGCAACAGGG
This sequence comes from Acinetobacter pecorum, assembly GCF_014837015.1. Lineage (GTDB taxonomy): Bacteria > Pseudomonadota > Gammaproteobacteria > Pseudomonadales > Moraxellaceae > Acinetobacter > Acinetobacter pecorum. The sequence goes on along the minus strand of NZ_JACSPT010000001.1, from coordinate 128,588 downwards.
TACGTTATCAACTGCCACTAGAAGGTGAATTAAGCGAAGAAAAAAGCTGTTCACTTGAAGATGTCGCTTTGGATCAGTTTGCATCTAAAACGGAATTTTTTCAGGCTGATGCCTGCAATCTTAAAGCACATTTTAGCGGCTATGATTTTATTCTGGCAGCAAATCTGATTGACCGGTTACACCATCCGAAAGACTTTTTGGCACAGATTCATGAGCGTATCAATATGGGGGGTATTTTAATGCTGAGCTCGCCCTATACCTGGCTGGAGGAACATACGGCGTGTAGCGAATGGCTGGGTGGTTTTCAGCAGGATGGGGAAAATATTACGACCTTGGCAGGTATGACCAATATCTTAACCCAGCACTTTGAATTGGTGGCCGAACTCCAGGATGTCCCTTTTGTGATTCGGGAAACGGCCAGAAAGTATCAACACACGCTGTCACAAGTCACCCTCTGGAAAAGGATTCGCTAAAAGTGATGACCTAAAAAAGCCAATCATAGGATTGGCTTTTTAATTATCCTTCAATGGTTGAGTTTTCATGTAAGGATTCATTGAGTTGATCTACCACAATCGCCCATTCGCCATCAGAGGCTATTTTCTCGCTTAAAAATTGACGTTGTGCTTCTGACCAATACGGCGCATCCAGTAAAGTCAGGTCTTTATGCAATTGATGCTCGTGAATAAATGTTGCAATACCTTCTGCACTGGCATCCAGGCCAAGCTGCTGGAACAGATGTGTCATACGCGGTCGAACGTGAGTCATATCTTATACCTCAGAGTTTACTATTGTTATCATGTCCTGTTGTTTGAGCATAGCATGCCTGATTCGGCCGGACTGTGAAAAAACATTAATATTCAAATGCGGCACATAAAAAGCACAACCAGAGTTGTCCTAAATGAATCATATGAATAAAGCTGGAATGCTTAGATTGACCAGTCCTGTATTTCCCAACCCTGCTCCTTCGCCAGAGTTTCCAAACGCTCATCCGGATTGACTGCAATGGCATGATCCGCATATTCCAGCAAGAAACGGTCATTAATGGAATCTGAATAGGCCCAAGACTCGGTTACGTCACGGCCTTCCAGCCATTGTTCCAGTCGCACCAGCTTGCCTTGCTGATAGCACGCGGTATTGATGACTCTACCGGTATATTTCCCATCAATGACTTCAGCATTGGTGGCAATAATTTCAGTAATTCCGAATTCACGAAAAATCGGTGCGGTAATAAAGTCTGAAGTCGCGGTAATCCCCACTAAGGCATGCCCTGCTTCACGGTGGCGCTCAATGGCTTTAAAACCTTCAGGACGCATTTGTGGACGAATGACTTTTTGCATGAACAGTTGATGTAATTCAACCAGATAATCATTGTCATGTTGGGTTAGAAACTGGAATACAAATTCATTATAGGCATAAGGATCCAGCTGGCCTTTTTTATAATCATCATAGAACTTGTCATTCATGGCGCGATGCTGAACTGGATCGACCAGGCCCTCACTGACCAAAAACTCTCCCCAGGAATGATCCGAATCCGTGTTTAACAAGGTGTGATCGAGATCAAATAGCGCCAATTTCATGAAAATACTCGTTAAAACTGAAATTTAAGAAAAAAATTGTAAATCTATCTCCGCTAGTCGATAGAAATTCGTTAAGATCATAGCAATTTTAACATTTTTAAACTTTGCTTTTTTCGAGTTGGATAACGAAATAATGCTCCCCGATGGCAAAGGCATAAATTAAACAATTTTTAGGTAGCCAAATGATCGACTCTGAAGGTTTCCGACCGAATGTCGGGATCATTTTGGCAAACGATGCTGGACAGGTTTTATGGGCAAAACGCATTGGTCATAATGCATGGCAATTTCCACAAGGAGGTATCCAGTATGGAGAAACCCCTGAACAGGCACTCTATCGTGAGCTGAGAGAAGAAATTGGCTTACTGCCCGAACACGTCCAGATTATTGCGCAAACCAAAGGCTGGTTGCGCTATCGTTTGCCGCATCGATACATTCGTACGGATTCCGATCCGGTCTGTATTGGTCAAAAACAAAAGTGGTTTTTACTCAAACTGACGGCCCCAGCACAGAATATTCAGTTGAATCTGTCTGATCCGCCCGAATTTGATCAATGGCAATGGGTCAGTTACTGGTATCCACTTGGTCAAGTCGTGAATTTCAAACGTGATGTTTATCGTAAAGCCTTGGTGGAATTGTGTCAGCAACTTCCACAGCAAAAACCTTAAAAAATCGCATAAATAATGCAGATTTTTTACTTGGCTATTGTTATAAATAAACTTAATTACTGAAATTCTGAATTGATGGAGCAGACCTTATGTCGAATATGCAACTGGACACCTTGAGACGTATTGTTCAGGAGATCAATGCGTCCACCAGTTTGCATGAATCACTCGACATCATGGTCAATCATGTAGCCGAAGCCATGCAGGTTGATGTCTGCTCGATTTATCTCCTCGATGAACGCAATCAACGTTATCTACTCATGGCGTCTAAGGGCCTGAATGCGGAATCCGTCGGCCATGTATCCTTGCAGACAGGGGAAGGGCTGGTAGGACTGGTAGGCCAGCGTGAAGAAATTGTCAATCTGGACAATGCTCCTAAACATGAACGGTTCCTGTTTTTGCCAGAAACTGGTGAAGAACTTTATAACTCTTTTCTTGGCGTTCCAGTCATGTACCGTCGCAAGGTCATGGGCGTACTGGTTGTCCAAAACAAGGAGCCACAGGATTTTTCCGAAGCTGCCGAATCTTTTCTGGTTACGCTCTGTGCCCAGCTTTCAGGCGTAATTGCGCATGCCCATGCGGTCGGCAATATTGATGTATTCCGTAAACCGAGTAACCTGCCTGCCTATAAAACCTTTCAGGGGGTTTCCGGTTCAGGGGGTATTGCCTTAGGCCGTGCAGTGATTCTTTATCCGCCAGCGGATCTGACTGCCGTACCGGAACGTGAGGCCGATGATATCAGTGAAGAACTGATGTTATTGGATAGCGCACTGAATTCAGTCCGTGAAGAAATTCAGTGGCTGGATGACAAGATGCAGGATGCACTCATGGCTGAAGAGCGCGCACTGTTTAGTGTATTCTTGCGGATGCTGGATGAAAATGCACTGCCTGCAGAAATCAAGGCTTTTATCCGTGAAGGTCACTGGGCACAAGGCGCGGTGCGGATTGTCATTGACAATCATGTGGCACAATTTTCCCAGATGGAAGATGATTATTTACGTGAGCGGGTAGCAGACCTGAAAGATCTGGGCCGGCGTATTCTGGCCCGTTTACAGGAAGCAGATGCCAGTCACCGTGAACTGACCGATGAAAGCATCCTGATTGGTGAAGAAATTTCGACGGCGGCACTAGTTGAATTACCGGTAGATAAAATTGCCGCGATTGTCACCACTGAAGGTGCCATGAACTCGCATATGGTGATTGTGGCACGTGCCCTCGGTATTCCGACTGTGGTCGGCGTAACCGAACTGCCAATCAATACCCTCGATGATGTGGAGATGATTGTCGATGCGCATCAGGGCCGGGTCTTTATTAATCCGCCACGTCGCCTGCGCAGTCGCTATAAAGAAATTCAAAAAGAAGAAGAACAAATCGCTAAAGATCTGCGCCAGTACGAAACCAAAGATGCGATTACCCCGGATGGCATAGCGGTAAAACTATTCGTCAATACCGGCCTGATGATTGATGTAGTCCGTGGTGTGCAACGTGGTGCCAAAGGCGTTGGCCTATACCGCTCTGAAATTCCGTTTATGTTACGTGACCGCTTCCCAGGTGAAGAAGAACAACGTGCGATTTATCGTCAGCAGCTCAGTCACTTTGCCAATAAACCGGTGGTGATGCGAACGCTGGACATTGGGGCCGACAAAGACCTGCCATATTTCTCGATTGAAGAAGAAAATTCCGCACTCGGCTGGCGTGGTATTCGTTTTACCCTAGACCATCCGGAAATTTTTTCTTCACAGATTCGCGCCATGCTCAAAGCCAGTATCGGACTGAATAACCTGCATATTCTGCTGCCGATGGTGACCAGTGTCAGTGAAGTCGAAGAAGCGCTCTACCTGCTGGAACGTGATCATGCGGCGATTCAGGAAGAGGAACAGGTCAAGGTAAACAAGCCTAAACTCGGTATTATGGTGGAAGTTCCCAGCGTGCTATATCAGATTGATGAATTTTCCGAACTGGTCGATTTCTTCTCGGTCGGCTCCAACGATCTGACCCAATATCTGTTGGCCGTCGACCGTAATAATCCACGGGTGGCCAATGTCTATTCACACCTGCACCCTGCAGTAATGCGTGCCCTGACCCGTCTGGTGCAGGACTGTCATCGCAATGAAAAACCGGTCAGTATCTGCGGGGAAATGGCGGGTGATCCGCTGTCTGCCGTTTTACTCATGGCCATGGGCTTTAATACCCTGTCGATGAGTTCAAGTAATATTCTGCGGGTTCGTAAAACCATTTGTCATGTTCCGATGAGTGATGCACAGGAATTGCTACAACATGTGTTAAAAATGGACAATCCACTCATGGTAAAAAGCTGGTTAGAATATTATTTCAGAACTCATGGTCTGGGAGATATAGTGAAATCAGCCACGCGTATGGTAGGTGCTTAATACGGGGCTTTTCCAGCCCCCTCACTCTCGACATTGGTGGAGGTGGTTATGGAATTTCTGGTCATTCTGTTCATGGTAGGTGTAGTGTTCTATATTGTTATTATTGCACCTGCCTTAAAAGCCCGAAAAAATACTGATGATTCGTATTCATCTCGCTCCCGCCCTGCCAGCAATCGGACCAGCAACTCTACCGAACGGCCTAAAATGTCGCCACTACTGGGCATTGAAATTTCGGCATCGCAACGACGGCGTTTAGGCCGACATGACCCGTCCGTGATGGCCGCCAAACTTTATCAGCAACAAAAACATCAATTTGCCAGTTTTCAACAGGCCAGGCCGCAGCCTCATTCCCCTCACCCTGAAGCGCCTGTTCACACCAGACTACATAAACTTTTCAGTGATTTAATCACGGATGAATCTTCAACCCAGTCCCGTCGTCCAAATCAATATTCACAAACCCGTCGTACCCGGCCAGTCGCCCCGCTTTCTCCACTCAAATCCAACCCCAAACAGCCACCACATCGCCCCCAACCACCTTATAAACCTTAAGCTGCCATTAAAAAAGGGCGATCTTCCATGGAATATCGCCCTTGTCTGTGCTTGTTGTAGCCTCGTTTTGCATTTTTCTTTCGATCTACAAAGACCTGGCTTTTGTTGACTTCATGCATGTGTTTTGCCACAAAATTATGGATCACCACCTGCTCGGCTGTTTTCTTCTTGGCCATCTTGCTCTCTATATCATTTGGAGGAAGGAGTGAGATAATTATAAGGCTGACTGATTAATTTTCAAGCATATTTGCCAATGCTTTTTTTAAAAAAAAGTTCATTTAGACAGAATTTTACATGAGGCAAAAATGAGGGCTATAACCAGAACACCTTATTATTTTATTCATCATTTTTATGCTTTCTTTCAGCCGAGCAAGACCCAGTCAAAAACCATTTAAAATAAAATAGTTATAAAATTTATTTTAAACAATGCTCTACAGTTATTATCTTAATCTTTGGTTAAAAATATATTATGGACTTAGATATTGTTATTTTCGTTTAATCCCATTCATTATTCGAATTATGCAAAATAAGTAGAATTTGATATTGTCAGAGTGCAGAAAAGTCGTTACTTTTCAAAAAGTAAACTTTTAATTTTCAATATATTAGTCTTCATTGACCTTTAAAATCCTATTTGAGTAACTTTACTCAATCATATCCTGTGAATCCCATTTTGGGCCTTAACAGTATTTATATAAAAATATTGAAAATAGAGTAACACCTCATGCCCTTGGCAAATTACTCAATATTTTGTGAATACTGAATAGAGACTACAAAATATTCAAAACTTGGAGAGAAAGATGAGCCAAGATTTTAAAAAATGTCCTGTTACCCACCTGACTACTGAGGCTGGGGCACCTGTAGTCGACAACCAGAACAGTATGACGGCAGGTGCGCGTGGACCTTTACTTGCCCAGGATTTATGGCTGAATGAAAAACTGGCCAACTTTGTCCGCGAAGTGATTCCAGAACGTCGTATGCATGCCAAAGGTTCCGGTGCTTTTGGGATCTTTACTGTGACCAACGATATTACCCAATATACCCGCGCTAAAATTTTCTCGGAAGTCGGCAAAAAAACCGAAATGTTTGCACGTTTCTCAACAGTGGCAGGTGAACGTGGCGCCGCCGATGCAGAACGCGATATTCGTGGTTTTGCCCTGAAATTCTATACTGAAGAAGGTAATTGGGATCTGGTCGGCAACAATACTCCAGTATTTTTCCTGCGTGATGCCCGCAAGTTCCCGGACCTGAATAAAGCAGTCAAACGTGATCCGAAAACCAACAAGCGCAGTGCCACCAATAATTGGGATTTCTGGACATTACTGCCTGAAGCCTTTCATCAAGTGACTATTGTCATGTCAGACCGTGGGATTCCGGCCGGCTACCGTCATATGCATGGTTTTGGCAGTCATACCTTCAGTTTTATCAATGCCAATAATGAACGTTTCTGGGTGAAATTCCATATGCGTACCCAGCAAGGTATCCAGAACCTGACCGATGCTGAAGCTGAAGCCTTAATCGCTAAAGACCGTGAAAGCAGCCAGACCGACCTGTTTGATGCCATCGAACGTGGTGACTATCCAAAATGGAAAATGTACGTTCAGATCATGCCGGAACTGGAAGCTGAAACAGTGCCTTATCATCCATTTGACCTGACCAAAGTCTGGCCGAAAGGCGATTATCCACTGATTGAAGTCGGTGAATTCGAGCTGAACCGCAATCCGGAGAACTATTTCCAGGATGTGGAACAGGCCACCTTTGCACCAAGCAATCTGGTACCAGGTATCAGCTATTCACCAGACCGTATGTTACAGGCACGTTTAGTGAACTATGCCGATGCAGCGCGCTACCGTGTAGGAGTAAATCATTCACAGGTTCCAGTCAATGCGGCACGTTGTCCTGTACATTCGAACCGCCGTGATGGTCAAGGCCGCATGGATGGCAACTATGGTTCATTGCCGCATTACGAGCCAAACAGTTTTAGCCAGTGGCAGGAGCAGCCGGAATTCAGGGAACCGCCACTAAAAATTACCGGAGATGCCGATTTCTGGGATTTTCGTGAAGATGACAGTGATTACTTCAGCCAACCTCGTGCCCTGTTCAATCTAATGAATGACCAGCAGAAACAGGCGCTGTTCAATAATACGGCTAGAGCAATGGGCGATGCCCTGGATTTCATCAAATACCGTCACATCCGCAACTGTTATCATTGTGATCCCGCTTACGGTGAAGGCGTAGCACAAGCACTGGGGATGACTGTAGCAGATGCTCAAGCGGCTCGTGAAAGCGACCCAGCCAAAGGGCTACCTAGTTTCATCTAAGCCACTTTAGATATGTATAGAAAAACCACCTTCGGGTGGTTTTTTATTGCGGTATCCAGCACTATAGAAGCAAGCTCATACAAAAAGAAATACCAGAATGCATCCAAATATTGAAGACATCATTCAACAGCACGACATCATTGTGTTTGATGCCGTTTGCGTGATCTGTAATGGCTGGGCACGATTTTTAATTCAATACGATAAAAAAATACAGTTTAAACTGGTCTCTGCCCAATCTCCTTTAGGTATTGCCCTGCTTGAGCACTATCAGATGTCCACTGAACATTGCACCACCATGCTTGTCATCCGAGATGGCACACTGTATACCGAATCGACTGCATTACTGAAGGCGCTGCAGCATCTCGGTTTTCCATTTAATTTAATGAGCGCAGGTTATTTGGTTCCGCGTTTTATCCGGGATTTTCTGTATCGTGTGATCGCTTTAAATCGCTACACGCTATTCGGCAAAACTGAATATTGCCTGATCCCCTCCGGCGAAAATAAACGCCATTTTCTGGAAAATGCGCTTCGTGAATCCTAAGCCCGTTTTCAATCAGGTACTGTGTAGCATTGGGCTAAGTTTGGCAATGCTCTGGTTCTATCAAGGACTGATTCCAAAAATTCTGTTCCAGTCCCCTGCTGAAATCACAATCTGGCAAAATATGGGTTTTGAGCTGGCATTTGCCAAGACCTTGGTGGGCTTTTCTGGGGGATGTGAAATGCTGTGGGGTGTATGCTTTCTGAAATGGAACAGATCAATTCTATTGCATGGATTAAATATAATGGGACTTGCAGGATTACTGCTGCTGATTGTACTTACCGCACCTTTACAACTCACTGCGGCATTCAATCCCGTGGTGATGAATATCGCCATGCTCATGCTTTCTGTAGTGGCTATTCAACTCATTTGGCAAGAACAAGCATAGCGTTTAGACAATAATCCGTTTGCCTTCACGTATGCAGTAAAACGGATTAATTAACTTGGAGGAATGCTTGATAATCTCATGCAAGTCATGCTCTGGTGCATCACGGTCTTCATCAGTCAGCTGAAAAGTGCGGTAATGAATGGCCAGTGAGCATTTGGCCTGCAAATCGTGATGGGCATGATAAGCATCTTCCGGATTCATGTGAATCGCGCGCATCAGTTCACGTGGCTCATACGCACCAATTGGCAGCAAGGCGATCCGCGGCGCACCTAAACGTTTGCGGATTTCTTTAAAATGTGAGGCATAGCCACTATCTCCGGCAAAGAAACAATGCTCCTTGCCATGCAATAAAGAAAAACCTCCCCAGAGGGCACAGTTCTGATCGCGTATGCCGCGCCCAGAAGCATGTTGCGCCGGTGTATAGACAATCCTGATCTCTTCAAAAAAGGCGTTTTCCCACCAGTCCATTTCATGCACGGTATAATGTTCTGGCAAATACCAAGCATTGCCCAGTCCTGTATAAATCGGCATCTGAAAAGTCGTATGCAGCCATTCCAGACTGGCCAGATCCATATGGTCATAGTGGTTATGGCTCAGCAACACAGCATCAATATGGGGTAGTTCATCCAGGGCAATACCTGCCGGAATGACGCGCTGTGGCCCGGTAGATGCAGAAGGACCAGCATATTCGCCCCAGACCGGATCGGTCAGGAAATTATAAGGTCCAATCTGAATGAGTACGGTGGCATGACCAATAAACCAGATTTGCCAGTCATCTAGGGGAGCATCAGGACGATGCTGCGGCAAAGCACGTGGACGTGCAAAAAACTCGGCACGCTCCTCATCAAGGTTGACTTGCCAGGTACTGGATTTTCGGGTAACCAGCCATTTATATAAATCAAAACGACTGCGCGATAATGGGGAATATTCCAGATTATGAAAGCGTTGACCATCAAAATGATCGGAATGCAGATACTCAAATACCGGCTTAGACCAGACATGTTTCCAGCTGGACTGTGTGGGTAACTGAAATTTTTTAGTTTTAAAAAAATCTTGCATAAATATCCACTATTTATTATTCGTTATATGCAAGTTAGCTACCGCTTGAAATCGTCAAGTGCAGCAGCGTTTAAATGAGCATACAAACTTAAAACAGGCGCGTAGCAATATAGTATGAAATCCAATATCGTTAATCATGTATGTTTTTGTTATTTTTAATAAAAACACCATGTAAAAACCTTTCAGCTTATAAAAGTAACAGATTATAAGAAAAATACTGCTCGCAACCTTCTGCCTAAACATACAAAATGATGCCAAACCCCTTTAGGCTCATTTTGACAAAGTCATGACTCCTATGGGTAACTTTCTGACAGAGTGCATCTGCTCCCCAGACGAGGATCAGTTTCATCAGCTTAAGCATACCCGAGAGACATGCTGAAATCAGAAAAAATGGGCTCAAGCGATTTTTTTATATGAGTTATACACGGCCTAAGGTTCGCTCCAACCATACGGCCTTGGTTTGTGGCTTTACAAACAGGGCAATAATTTCCGGGTGCAATTGTTTAATCTGGGTCTCGATCCTGTTTACACAGGCTTCAATTTGATCGGATGTTAAATCATCTTTAAATTCCAGACTTAAGGATGCAATGACTTGATGCGCGCCCATCTGTTCCGTTAATACCCCGTTGGCACTAAAAACTGCAGCATCCTGTTGCGCAATATTTAATACATTTTCCCGCAGTTTAGGATCCGCAGTCTCACCGAGCAACAGGCCCTTGGTTTCACGTGCCAAAAACCAGGCCGACACCGCAAGCACCACCCCAATTAAGATTGAGGCCACCCCATCCAGTTCGGGAATATTTAGCTGATGAGCAAGAAAGATACCGACCAAGGCAATCACCAAGCCGATCAGTGCAGCAGTATCTTCAAATAAAACGGTAAAGGTAGTTGGGTCCTTACTCCGTCGAAAGGCTTCAAAATATCCCATATTTCCTTTTTGTTTACGAAATGTTTTTAGTGCCACTGACCATGAAAACCCTTCACATAAAATGGCTATGCCAAGCACGATATAGTTGATCATAGGATTCTGCATTTCTTCAGGCTGGATAATGTGATAAATACCCTGAAAAATAGAGACAATGGCACCCAGTGCAAATACCAGCAATGCCACAATAAAAGCCCAGAAATATAGTTCACGCCCATAACCAAACGGATGTTTAACGTCTCCAGGTTTTTTGGCTTTTTTCATTCCATATAACAGCAGAATTTCATTCAAGGTATCGACTACCGAATGAACAGCCTCACTCAGCATTGCAGAACTGTTAGTAATATAGGCTGCGACAAATTTAACGAGGGCAATCGCCAAATTGCCGAACATGGCTGCATAAACGACAATTTTATTGGATTCAGACATCTTGACACTGTCCCAAATAATCTTGATCAAGCTTTATTGATCTTATGTCTTGCATCTTAAAGTGTTTTGACTACCGAGTTGTTTTACAAATTGTTGTTTCGTCGTGATGGTCTAGCATTTCCAGTCTGCTTTTGGAAAATATCTAGACCTAATAAAAAAATTTTCCCTTTCCCTTCATGGAAGGGTTAGTGTCTGGAAAAATATTGCTCACGCCATTCTTTAGAGAAATACAGGATAATCCCGAACATCACCACAGCAACACCCGCAAAAGCATGGCTGCTGATGATTTCATTATTCAATGTAGCCCCCAGTACCAAGGCAATCACTGGCGTCATGACATTACTGAGAGAGACTGTTGAAGCGGCCAGACGACGAATCAGCCAGAAATAGCACAGCATCGCCACAATCGAAGACAGAATCATGGTAAATATAAATCCGATGATGGCATGGCTGCTTGGCATCTGGGTTGGAAAATGCTGCCAGATAAATGGAATCAGTAATAAAGAACCCAGCGCAGAAACCAGCAGCGAACCCGTGGCTTGCGACATTGGCTTTAATGGTGCATTGATCTGTTTAACCCAGAAGATCGAACTGATATAGGACACCATACTGATCAGCATCAGTACCACACCCCATGGGTTAATCTTGCTGTCTGCCGAGTCAGCGAAAACAAAACACAGGCCACCTACTGCAATTGCCATACCAAGCCACTGTACCCAGATCAGTTTATGAGTTTTTAAAATCACATGACCGATTAAACCGGCAATCAATGGCGAGAATCCAAAAATCAGCGCCATCAGACCTGACGTTAAATAGTTGGCAGCCAGATAAATAAACAATTGTGCCCCAATTAAATTAAGACTACCTGCCACATAACTTTTTAATGACGTTTGATCAAATGGCAATGGGTTACGCATAATTGCCAATAAAACCAAAGCAATGACACAGGCACCAAAATAACGAATCACCAGCACCCACATCGGATGCACTTCAGCCACACTCCAAACAATGGCCAATGGTGTGGCGGCCCAAATGAGCACCAACAAGGCATAAATGCTGGCTGTTAAAATCATGGGAGATGAGTTTGAATTCATATACAACTCAATTAAATATAATAAAAAGAATTAAACCAAAAGTTCTGTTCAAATCCACGATTAGCAATATTACAAGCGGCATGGATGCCGCTCGAGCGTTTGGGATACAAGGAAGTATCCTCAAACGCTCAAAAGATTTTTGTTACTTTTCATCTTTGAAAAGTAAGACACACCTGCACAAAGTAATTAAACGTCGCAATATAAATAGTGATCATGCCAAAACAATAAATAAAGTAGCCATAAAAAAGCAGACCCAGGTTGCCCGAGGTCTGCTCCTTTGTAAACCGAGATTACTTCACAAGCTTACGAAGATCCTGGCTAAGATCCAGATATTTGTCTGCTTCAAATGCAGCCTGCTTGCTGATCAGCTTTTTCAGATGACGCATTTCTTTAGCAGCATTCACCGTGATACCACCAACGATCACACCGTCAGTCACACCAAACATCACGAATGAGGATTCAGCGCGAAGTTCTGGATTGATTTCACCACGAACCTGCCATTCAGCTGCAGCCATATCGCCAACAAACTGGTAGTTGATATCCAGTTGGTCTGTCCAGAACCATGCTGGATTGGCCACTGGATGCTCGACACCCATCACATGACGTGCAAAGATGCCTGCTTGCAGGTTGGCATTTTCCCAGGTTTCTACACGACGGTGGTTACCACAGTCACGTAACTGAGTTGCTACGTCACCCGCAGCGTAAATGTCTGCATTTGAAGTCTGGCAGTTTTCATTCACTTTAATTGCAAAATCAACATCCAGACCGGCCTCTACAGCCAGCTGTGCATTTGGCACAATACCGATACCGTACACTACAGCATCAGCCCGAAGTTCTTCACCACCTTCAAGGGTAATCACAACTTCTTCACCATCCAGCTTGCAGTCTGCAATCTTGGTTTCCAGACGAACGTCAATTCCGGCCAGACGCTGTTGCTCTAACAGGAACTCGCTCAGGATACGCGGCGAGCAGCGACCCATGACCATAGGACCCATTTCAATTACAGTTACCTGACAGTCCTTGAAACGTGCAGAAGAAGCCAGTTCCAGACCGATCACACCACCACCGATCAGGACAATACGACGGCCTGCTTGAAGTACAGGAACCAGTGCCTGTGAATCTTCCAGGTTACGCAGGGTATAAACATGCTTACCTAGTGCATCGAAGTTTGGCAAACGGCGTGCTGCACCACCAGTGGCAAGTAACAGTTTGTCATAAGCAACAACGTCACCATGTTGAAGTTCAACCGTGTGGGCTTCAGCATTGATTTTTGCAACGCCATTACCACGGATAGTTGTTACGCCAAGTTCAGCCAGTTTTTCTTCTGACAGAATTTCAATCTTGGTTTCTTCAGGTTTTAGAATCACGTCTTTAGACAGTGGTGGACGCTCATAAGGCAGATGCGTTTCATCACCGATCAGAATGATTTTGCCTTCGTACTTGTTGCCACGAAGTTCTAAAATCGCACTTGCACCTGCCTGGCCAGCACCTACAATTACGATAGTTTCGATGTTGCTCATGTCATTAACCTTTTAACTCTGCAGATACGATGCCAAAGCCCGCGATCCATTCACTGATTTCTTCATAGCAATGTGTTGTCATGTCGTATTCGCCCATCTCGCTTAAAGCAGCAAAAGCAGCCATCCACGAACGGACTTCCTGGCCACCACGACCACCATCACGGCGGATTTCAGCTTCAGTCATCGCTTCGAGTGCAGCAAAATCGGCATTCTTGAATTTTTCCAGCAGTGCAATATCCCATTCTGCATTGAGAGGAACTGCAACAGAGATATCCCCTGCTGCCAGTTTCTGGCCCACAGCAATGATTTTCGCTTGACGCGCTGAACGTGCTTCCGGAGTCGGATGACGACCGGCAATCAGAAACTCTTCCACTTCTGGTGGTACTGAACCCATTTGCGGTGTAGGTGGATCATGTGACAGACCACCTGTACCTAAAACCAGTACCCGCTCATTTTCAAGGTTTAAAGACTTGATGTATTGACCGACTGCACGACCCAAAGCGATGGTACGTTTGGTGGTTGGCATTGGAGCTGCAGCACCATTAATAAACACAGGAATGGTTGGATAACGGTCCAACTGACCTTCGCACAAGAAATGCAGTGGCTGAGTCACACCATGGTCGGCCTGCATACGGTAGGAGTATGCCACGTCCACACCCTCGTCCAGTACACGACGCACCATCGCCAAGGCTTTGTCTTCTGGTACATCGATATGGTCATTGTCTTTACCATAATCCCAGTCACCTGCCGCTTTGGCACGGATACCCACACAGAAACTTGGCATCAGGTCATAGAAGAAACCATTGAAATGGTCAGGACCGAAGGTAATGATTAAGGTTGGGTCGTAAGCTTTCACTTCAGCTGCAAGTTGGTCAAAAGCTTCGCGTACTGCGACTTCCTGACGTTTTTCTTGTGGGGAAGCAAATTCCATTAAGGGGCTGTGCGATGCACAAATGAGTTTAACGGCCATGAGAGACTCCTGAAAAGGAAAGCAGCCTTAGAACAGGCTGCCGATAAGTCCATTTGATTCAGACTAGATTTTATTCGTCAAAGAAACCGGCACGTGGCTGACGCAAGCCCCGGATACCCAGACCACATTCTGCATTGATCAGAACACCGGTCAGAGGACGGTTATTTTGACGAGATGCCAACAGCACGTATGAACCTGTCATATCTTCCGGTTCAGGCAAGAAGTTCAGTGGCATGCCACGTGCGATTTTCTCAGGATCGCGTGCATCCAGCAGACCAAGATTTTCCTGGCCTAAAGATGCAGCACCCTTGATATTCACATTCATACCTGATGGTGCAACAGCGTTCACTCGTACTTTAGGCGCAAGCTCGTAGGCCAGTTCTTTCATAATTCCGACACCGGCATGCTTAGATGCAGTATATACAGGGCCTCCGCCAGCGGAGTACAGTGCTGAATTAGACAAAGTAAATATGATAGAACCTTCAGAAGCGATCAATGCATCCAGTGCAGCCTTCGCACCGAGGATCAGAGATTTGGTATTAATCCCCATAATCTCGTCAAAGGCTTTCTCTAGCTGCTCGCCTGAGGTATTGACGATATCTGCATAATGATCCCAGATACCGGCATTGCCTACGAAGCAATCGAGTTTGCCATAACGTTCCACAGTTGCCTGAACTGCACGAACGTTATCTTCATAGCTGGCCACATCACCTGCGATCGCAAGCACGCGGTCACCAAAATGTTCTTTCAGTGCATCAACTTTTGATTGTGAACGCTGAAGAACGGCAACTTGTGCGCCCTCTTCCAGGAAACGTTCAACCAATGCCCAGCCTAAGCCTGAACCACCACCGGTAATAAGTGCAACTTCGCCTTGTAGCCAACCCATGATTACTCTCCTGCCATCTCTACAAACAATTGACCATCTTCAACAATCACTGGGAAAGTCTGGATTGGATCAGTCGCTGGTAAGCAAAGTGCTTGACCTGTTTTTAAACAGAAACGTGCTGCATGAAGTGGACATTCAACAGTACCGTCATCTTCCAGATAACCTTCAGACATTGAAGCGTTACCGTGTGAGCAACGGTCGTTCATTGCAAAGAACTCACCACCGTTGTTGAATACTGCCAGCGCATCGATACCGTTTACGCCACAATCTACTTTCAATGCTTCGCCTTCGTCTAATTCGTCAACTTGGCATACAAAAATCTTATTCATTAGAAGAACACACTCAGGTTATGTGAACTGTAAGTAACTTGGTCAAGCATGATCTTACGGTTGAAAATCTGGAAGCCTAGGCCACCCTCAACTTTACGGATCTTGTCATGACGTTTACCACAGTAAATCACGACGTCTTTCTCTTTTTGCGTGCGGTACAACAGGTACGTTACGTACACGTCATATTCGCCTTCAACTTCAGTGGCTTCAACAATCACGTTAGAAACCATATGAGTTGTACGTGACGGAGGCTCTTCAGCCCAAGCCATACCGGTCTCAAGACGAGCCACACGACGCTCTAAAAGATCTTTCGTATCATTGAACACCCAAGTGGTAGGTGGTTCAACTGAACGACGACGGTCACGGGTTTGTGCGTTTGGTGTGGTACGTAGCGTGTAAGAAATGTCTTCAGCTAACGTGTCCAACCATTCGCGGAATTTCCAGTCGTCAAGCAGCTTTGCTTCACGGTAAAGGAACTGGCTAATTTGATGATGAAGTTCTAAGCTGATTTGACTCATTTCATAAGCTCCTTCTCATATTCGTCAGCCGCTTTTTCCACGTCTTCCCATTTTTCATGGATCAATAAATCTGCCCAGCGGCGGTACATACCACGTGCTGCAGTTTCAGAGAAAATGTAGTTGGTGATACCTGGGATACCATCTTCACGTACTTTCTCGTTACCTTTACCCATTTCCATAATGAGTTTGTTTTGACGCGCTTTGTAACCACGTAAAACTTTTTGAATCTCGATCCAGTTCTCAGAGTCATCTTGCTCTAGGAAACCAGCAGGACCAAAAGCACGTGTTGCAGAACGTTCAAATGCTTCCTTCACTTCTTGAGATGCTTCAGCGTCCGCAATACAGAATGCCCAAACTTCAGTTTTGTTTGGACCACGTGGGTGCCATACGCGAAGTGTTGCAGTACCGTTCAACCAAGACAATGTTGGGAACATGGTGTTGTGACCTGCAAGACGCAGTGCACGAGTCTCGCCTAGGCGCTCTTTTACTTCTTCGTAAGTTTCACGGAAGTAGTTAGCCACTTCACCGTCAACCCAAACGTTTGCGTCTGGTTTCTCTGTGAAGAAGAAGCCTGAACCATGGCCACGTGAACCGTACTGGATTGCATCTTTGGCAGTTTCCCAAACAGGACGAGCAGTTTGCGCAGCACCTAATTTCTTAGATGATTCGTCGTCTGGTTTCGCACCAAGCACTTGAATTGCAGATGCGTGAGAGAACAATGCGTGGTATTGGTCAGATGCGAACTGTTCAGCTGCAAATTTCCAGTTACACTCGATTTCCCACTTGTGGACACCACCGATGATTTCTGTACCACCTGGACGACGGTCAACAACGCCATCTAGGTACCAGGCGATATCGCCCATGTATTCTTCTAGATCTGGAGTTGTTTCATCCCAGCATCCGAATATCAGGCCTTTGTATGATTTAACACGGTTAACTTCCACCAGACCCCATTGCTCTTTACATGCGCCTTGTGGGTAAGCACGCTCTTCAAGCGGGATGTCTTTTAAAGAACCGTCAATACCGTAAGACCAGCCGTGGTACGGGCATGTGAATGCACGTGTATTCCCACAGTCTGCGAAGCTCACACGCATTGAGCGGTGACGGCACTGGTTTAAGAATGCTTTGATTGAGCCATCTTTTTGACGTGCCACGATGATCGGATCTTCACCCATGTAGGTGTTGAAAAAGTCACCAGCCTTAGGAATCTGGCTCTCATGACAAAGGAACAACCAGGTACGGCCGAAAACGCGTTCAAGTTCTAATTCGTAAATATCTGGATCTGTATAAATAGATGGAGTGATACGTCCATTTTGTGCATCGACTAAAGCGTCGATTTCACGCACATCAATTTTTCCACTCATGAAAATCTCCTGTGACCCATCAAGGCACAAAGTAAATAGACTCAATTCGAATGGATAATGGATTTTAGGCGGGATTTGGGGAAATATTTTTTTTGTTTCAATTAATAGCTTAAAGCAATTATTAAGGACGTGGATTTTTATATTAAAACATCCATTAATCCTTTCAGAGCATTTAGTTTATGAATGGCAAAATAATCTTCACGACATAGTTATTTATAGATTATACTTTGATGAAATTATAGTAAGACATTTTTTGGATTACTCTTTGGGTTGATGACATGGAATTACGACACCTCCGCTACTTTATTACCGTTGCTGAAGAACTGAACTTTAGCAAGGCCGCACTTAAACTTTATACGGCTCAACCCTCTCTTAGCCAGCAAATCAAGGACCTGGAAGAAGACGTCGGCGTAAAGCTGTTGAACCGAACCAAACGTAAAGTGGAGCTGACCGAAGAAGGTGCCGTATTCCTGGAACAGGCTCGCCTGACCCTGGCACAAGCAGACAAGGCCGTTGCCATGGCGCGTCAGGTGTCACAGGCCAAGCAGCAAATGCTCCGGATTGGCTTTGTTCCAGTAGCCGAAATGAAAATTTTCCCGTATATCTTGCCTAATCTGCGGGTGCAGAATCCGGATTTAAAAATTGAACTGCTCAGTCTGAACAACAATGAGCAAATGCGCCTGTTAAAAAAAGGTGATCTGGATCTGACCTTTACCCGTCATAATTTCAATAGCGATGAAATTGAAAGTCAGTTCGTGATTCGTGAACCGCTGATTTTCCTGCTACCCAAAGACCATCCGCTGGCAAAATATGACCGTATTCCAGTTAAGGCATTGAATGGTATTGATTTTATCATTCCATCAGCAGAGCAGTCTTTTACCTTGCACCATACAATTTTGGATTTTGCCAAGGCTAACGGCATTGAACTTAATATTGTCCAAAAAGCTGACAATATCCTGTTTAATATCAACTCGATCGGTATCGGATTGGGGTGCACGATTTTACCTGGTTATATCGCACCGCTGACTATGGAAAATACTGTGATTCGCCCTCTGGACGTAGAGCTGCCATATTTGGACCTGTATGTCAGTTACCACAAAAACAATAAATCCTATGCAGTCAGCAAATTTCTTGAGCTTCTGACCCGGGTGTTCTATCTCGATATTAACCGCAACGAACAGAATTAAACTCCTTCTTGGTTAAGCATATGTCATTCGAATTTTGGTAGACATATGCTTTTTTCGTTTTATTATTTTTTGCTTAAAGATTTATTTTTAATTCTATTTTTTGATAAGGACTGCTTGGCGAGTACTTAAGTTTATAGTTTAGCCCCGTCCAATCATGCATCTTTTTCACTCTAAATGTGCTCCGTTTACAACTTAAGTCTAATAAAACTTAATTCAGGTTTTTCTCGGTTTAAATTCAACAAGTATCTAAAAATCATGATTTTTTCGAACCCACTTTGGTGAATGAGAATCATATTCATTTATATACGGTGCGTTGAATATATAACGTATAAAAAAGGATGGCCGAGCCATCCTTTTTTTAAAACTGTATCAAACTTATTTTACGCCGTGAACAGCCAGGTAGTTTTTGATTACAGTGTTGAATTCATCTGATTTTTCAACTTGAGACCAGTGACCACATTGGCTGAAGATGTGCGCATCAGCATTTGGTACCACATTCAAGATATCCCATGTACGGGATACTGGAATTACTACGTCTTGCGTACCGTGAATCAATAGTACTGGCACAGTGATGTCTTTCATTTTCTCAAAGTCGAGCGGGAATTCAAAACGGTCACGGTCACGTGCGCCTACCACATCCATCAAACGGTTTGAAGCATAGTCATTTGCTGCTGAAGCAAAACGTACTTTTACCAGTTCATCTGTAATCAGGTCTTTGTTCACTACGAACATAGACAGGGTTTTCTTGATCCCTTCTTCTGTAAGAACTGGGTTTGCATGTGCTTTCAATGCAGCAGTCTGTTTTGCGCCGCCCGTACCCATAGATACGATACCGAGTACACGCTCTGGATAATCCAGTGCCAACTGGAATGCCAACCAGCCACCTAAAGAGTTACCCACCAGCCAGGTTTTTTCGATACCTAACGCATCTAAAGTCCGGATCGCATGGTCTACCCATGCGCGGATACCATATTGTGTACCTGGAGCAACCACTGTCTGACCATAGCCAATCGTGTCAATTGCGATACAACGTGCTTGTTCACCAATTGAAGGCAGGTTCAACCACCAGTTCGCTGCAGCCGATACACCTGTACCTGAACCGTGCAAAAACAGAATTGGTGTACCTTCACCAATTTCGTGGTAATGGGTCAACTCACCTTCAGCGGTTTCAATCCATTTGTCTTCTAAGCCAAAGAATGGATCTGTTTGATAGTCAGGGATTTGAACAGTGCTCATATTGCTTCCTCTTACAGTCTTTAGCTTGCGTGTCCCTCTATTTTCAAGAACGCCACGTCAAGTTGACTCATTAAAATGACTTGTGTACACCCTTATATTAACCGCTCAACTGCAATCAACTGATACAAAATTTCGATTGCACCCTATAAAATAGATATAATTTAAGTCATTGTTTTAATTATTAATTTAAAATAAACCCTACTAAATTTAAGGCTTTAATTGGTTTCTTAAACATTAAAGGCAGCCAGAAAACTGACTGCCTTGAAAATACGCTGATATTAGAATTTATAGGTATAAGTGGTGGCCACGCGGTATTCCTGCAGATCTGGTTTTGCCGGATTGGCAAAATTCACATCAATATACATCCCCTGTACGCCTAAACCTTTTAACTTACCTTCTGGCACAGTGTAGTTGATGATCGCATTCACCTCATCGGTATTGAAGTTCTGACCTTGATAGGCCCCAGTACCTTTCTGATCGTATCCTTTAAAATAAATCGCTGTAGCATTCAGGCCCTTCAAACCGACTTCAGAGAAGTCATAGCCATAAGAAACGTTCCATGATTTTTCTTCTGGTGCAGTAAAGGTTGCTACTCCCCAGTTCGCCAGATAAGGCTGTGGCACCCAGCCACCTAACGTCGGGAATGCGCTATTACCAAACATTTGCTGGTAACCCACACCGACGGTATGTGCACCATGATTCACTTTTGCAGCTGCAGATAAGGCCTGATTGTCGATCTCACCATATAGCTTATCGCCAGATTCAGAGTTATTGAAATAACGGACATTGCTGTCTAATCTGGTTTTTTCACCCAACTGGGTTTTATAACTCAGGCCCAGATAATGCTGCTGGTAAATGTCCTGAACATCGGCATACCAGTAACTTGCGCCCACTTCTTTGCTGAGCTGATGGTCTACACCTGCAATCCACATACCGTCAGAAGCTTCACCATTATCGTAATAGTTTTTGCCTCTAGCAGGCGCAAACAAGGTTAAATCACGGAACTGATTGTCGTAACGGTTATTGATTTTATCCACATACGCCAAAGTCAGTTTAGTATCTTTAATCTCTTTGGATTCTAACCAGGCACCGTTATAAGTCGTTAATAACTGACGCGATGGATCGAATACCAGAACAGGAGATACCGGAAGTAACTCCCCTACTTTTAATTCAGTCTGTGAAATTCTGGCTTTCAACGTTGCACCAATTTTACCGAAATGGTCTTTTGATTTCTTGCCATCATGCGGTAAAACCCAGTCTGGATTGCGATCACGAGCTTTAAGTTTGACTGCATGCTGAACCAGAACGTCAGCCCCGACCTGCACCCCCGCACCGATATCATGATAGCCAGACTTGGCATCCAGCGTTATACCTTGCGACCATGAACCCCAGTTACGTGCCGAATAATTATCCTGATATTGGCGGTCTAAATAGAAATTTTTAAACTTCAGTTGAACATTGCTGTCGTCAATAAAATCTGCATTCGTTGCAGTTGTCCCTAAAGTTGCTGTCGCAGCAAGTATTGCTATCCATAAATTGTGACGATGCATGATGAGTTCCCCATTCAGCAGATAAAATCCATGCCGCCATCATGCGTAAGTCAATTTCAATAAAAAATCCGACCACAGTATTAAAGTTTTCCCCCTTTGACTCTTCATATTACCGAGTCCTATTTAAGCGATAAATCTCTTAGATTTTAAAGCGATTAATAAAAATAAAAATTTGACCAGACATTTAATTCAATTTTTTGTTTCTTCTATTAATAAGAGCAAATTTTTAAAAAACTTTAAAATATTAGTTTTTATTTATCGTTTTTATGTTTAAGGAAATTATCAGAATTATTTTTAATAAATAAAGTTTAATAAAAATAATATCTCATGCTATCGTTTTAATATATTACTAATATCCAAATATAACTCGCTAGATCTCTCTTTCAACTCCTCAACATTTTGATTTAAATATCCAAAAATAAATATTTTATCTACGAATATTTCTTCTTCATGCCAAGTTCAACAAAGATATCAATACAGCTCAAAATTTATAATAAAAACATGAATGAGGACTTACCTTATTGCATCTCAAACGACATTTAGCTGTTGTGGTCCTGGCTATAGCATTCCTACTTTTGAGTTCAAGGCTGGCTATTCTTTACTGATGGCATTATTGAGCCTTGCTGAACCAGTATGGATTTACTTAAACTTCGACCGGCCATCTCATTTGACCGCGGCATAGGCATCACCGCTCATTGAAGAAAAAGTTCTCCAATAATCATCCAACTCTTAGGGATGGCAATGCTGGAAGCAATAAAAAAGCGCCCTTTCGGACGCTTTTTTTCACATCAACTTCAAGCCATTAAGCTTGTAATTCACGTGCTTTAGACATCGTCAAAGCTAAATCTTCAATCATGTCTTCCTGACCGCCAACCGTACCACGGCGACCAAGTTCCATCAGGATTTCACGCGCAGATACGCCATATTTCGCTTCAGCACGTTTTGCAAACAATAGGAATGAAGAATAAACACCCGCATAACCTAAAGTCGCCGCATCACGGTCCGCACGAATTTGATGCGTCATCATTGGAATGATGAGGTCTTCTGCAACGTCCTGCACCTTAAACAAGTCAACACCTGTTTCAAGTTGCATACGGTTCGCTACCGCAACAAACAATTCAAGTGGCGTGTTACCCGCACCTGCGCCAAGACCTGCTGAGGCCAAGTCAACACGAGTTGCACCTGCTTGTACTGCTGAAACAGAGTTCGCAACACCCATACCTAGGTTATGGTGACCGTGGAAACCGATTTCGATATCAGAACCAAGGTTTTCACGTAGAATACCAACGCGATCAGTCACGTCTTGTGGCAACATGTAACCTGCAGAGTCAGTTACATACACACAGTTTGCACCGTATGACACCATTTTTTGTGCTTCTTCAAGCAATTTTTCTGGAGAAGCCATGTGCGCCATCATCAAGAAGCCCACAGTGTCCATACCCAATTTACGTGCAGCAGTAATATGCTGTTCAGATACATCTGCTTCAGTTGAATGTGTTGCAACACGAATCGTTGTTACACCAACGTCATGTGCCATTTTCAAATGATCAACTGTACCAATACCAGGAAGTAAAAGTGCAGATACTTTCGCTTGTTTAAGGTTTGGAATCACCGCTTTCAGGTATTCTTCGTCAGTTGCTGCTGCAAAACCGTAGTTTACAGAGTTACCGCCAAGACCATCACCATGTGTCACTTCGATTAACGGTACACCCGCGTCATCAAGTGCAGTTGCAATCGCAACCATTTGCTCAGGTGTAGTTTGATGGCGCATTGGATGCATACCATCACGTAAAGTCATATCATTAATAATAATTTTAGACATGTGGTAACTCCTTAAGCTTCAGCTGCGTTTAAAACACGTTCTGCAAACATTTCTGCTGTACGTGCAGCTGCTGCAGTCATAATGTCAAGGTTACCTGCATATTTAGGTAAGAAGTCACCTAAACCTTCTACTTCTAGGAAGATAGAAACACGGTTACCATCAAATACTGGACCATTCACAAGTTTGTAACCTGGTACATATTTTTGAACCTCGAGGATCATCGAGTGAACAGATTCAGTAATCGCTGCTTGATCCGGCTCGCCTTTAACGAGACAGTGAACAGTGTCACGCATCATTAACGGTGGCTCAGCCGGGTTAATAATGATGATCGCTTTACCTTGTTTCGCGCCACCCACTTGTTCAATTGCGTCAGCAGTTGTACGTGTGAATTCGTCGATGTTTTTACGTGTACCTGGACCTACAGATTTTGTAGATACAGTTGCAATGATTTCACCATATTCAACAGGTTGAACACGTGAAATTGCAGCAACCATCGGAATTGTTGCCTGACCACCACATGTCACCATGTTTACGTTTGGCACTTCACCTTGTTCAAGCAATGCTTCAAGGTTTACAGGTGGTACGCAGAATGGACCGATTGCAGCAGGTGTTAAGTCAATCATTAACACGCCAAGTTCATTTAACTTGCGGCTGTTTTCAGCATGTACGTATGCAGAAGTTGCATCAAATGCAATTTTAATGTCATCTTCAAGAACGTGAGGAAGAAGACCATCTACACCTTCAGCAGTCGTTTTTAAACCCATTTTCGCTGCACGCGCAAGACCTTCAGAAGTTGGGTCAATCCCCACCATCCATACTGGTTCTAACCATTCGCTGCGTTGTAATTTGTAAAGCAGATCCGTACCAATATTACCTGGACCGATCATTGCACATTTAATCTTTTTCATGAATGTACTCTCAATATTTTCTTATTCAGCAGCAAATGCAGCTGTTACTGAACCAAAGCCTTCAATCTCAACAACGAATTCGTCGCCTGCGTGGGCTACAACCATTGGACCAAGCGCACCAGTCAAAATGATGTCACCTGCAAGTAATGGACGACCACGGCGTACCATTTCGTCAGCCAACCAAACTGCGGCATTTAATGGGTTTGCAAGACAAGCTTTACCTATACCTTGAGACACGACTTCTTCACCGCGAGTCATGGTCATTTTGCAATTTACAAGGTCAAGATTGTCAAGTTTCACAGGACGTGAACCCAATACGAAAGCCGCTGAAGATGCGTTATCAGCAACCGTATCGATTAGACTGATTTTCCAGTTTTCAATACGGCTATCCACGACTTCTACTGCAGGAAGTGCATAGTCGGTTGCACTGATAATGTCTGCATAAGTGTGTTTTTCTTTGGTTAGATCTGCTTTGATCACCAATGCAATTTCTGCTTCAACTTTCGGCTGAATCAGAAGGCCGGCCGGAATCGCTTCACCGTCACCGTATGCCATATCCGCGAACAACATACCAAAATCAGGCTGATCTACACCCAGTTGTGCTTGAACGACTTTAGAAGTCAAACCAATTTTACGACCGACCAGACGGCGACCTTCAGACAAAGCACGTTCGGTATTCACTTCCTGAACGGCATAGGCGATATCTACGTCAGCACTTTCACCGCCAAGTTCCGGGCGAATTGGTGTGATCGCGGTTTGTGATAATTCAGCGCTACGCAGTGCTTGTGCAACTGATTCAACGACAGCAGAATTCGACATCAATGTTTCCTTAAACTGCAAAAATTAGGCTTATGCTGGAATCTGACAGGACAGAAAATATGCACATAATCAGGCCGATCACGTGCATGACCTACCTTTATCAGAGTGAGCATAGGAGTAAACGGTTTTAGGATGGGAAAAATCCGGCATTTGTGCCAATAGTTATTTTATTTTTTGCTATAGCTATTATCTATAAGGACCAATTATAAAAATCAATATAAAACAAAATCTTAAATCTTAGATTAAATCATTATTTAGCAGAATAGTGACCATAACCTGATTCCACAAAATCAGTATAATTATGGTCTTAGACTAAAAGATAAGAATAAATGCTTAAATCTGCAGCGTTCCCCCAGCCAATTTAAACCCGGGAAATCAGTCCTTTTTGCTGTAACTAAGATAATAAATTAAACGGCCTGTTTCCATTGGACTTTAGCCAATAGTTCTTTATGTAAATCAGCCACATCGTCCACGATACTGGCCGGATTAAATTGCGCCAGAAGTTCAGGCTGATGCACGCCATAACTTACGCCGATACTTGGCATGGCGATATTCATGGCCATTTCCAGATCATAGGAAGTATCGCCAACCATGATCGCTTCATGTGTCTCTACACCGGTTTCAGCCAGAATTTCCTGCAGCATAAGTGGATGAGGTTTGGAACGGGTCTCACTCGCAGCACGCGTGCTGATAAACAGGGCCTCACTGTTGGTCTGTCTTAATACACGATCCAGACCTTTACGGCTTTTTCCTGTGGCCACTGCCAGCTTGATACCTTGATCTTTTAATGCATATAACATTTCAGATACGCCCTCAAACCAAGCATCCTCAACCGAGTTCGCGACATAGTGTTCTGAATAGGCCTGTAAAATATCGCTATGTAGTTCTGGCACACCTGGAAAAAGTCGCTGTGCAACTTCAGGTAAACCCAGCCCAATAATACTCTTCGCATCTGCAGCGGTTAAAGGTTGCTGAAATTGCTGTGCGGCAAATTGCAGGCTTGCCACAATCTGACCGACAGAATCAAATAAAGTGCCATCCCAATCAAAAATGACCAGTTTTACAGGTGAGTTCATCTAAGGTTCCTAATATTTGATTCAGTCTAAATCCACCCCGATCCTCCTTTAAAAAAGGAGGGAGAACGGCATACAGGTATTCGCTACTCGATTGCGACATGGATGTCGCTGTAGATCTGTGGCGCAAGGACGCGCCATCATATCTACAAAAGATTTTTGTTACTTTTCATCTCTGAAAAGTAAGCCAACGCCCACACAATGCTTCGAATAAAACAAATACCTATTGCAGCATTACCTTAATTTCACATTGCGATAACTTTTCAAATCCCCCTCACTCCTCTTGAAAAAGTAGGGCATCAAAGAGGATTCATTAAAAAGCTAAAAAATTACTCATCATCTTCCGTAGCAATGACAACCTTATCTGCCTTCTGCGCTCTTAACTGCGCCACCAGACTTTGCATATCTTCTGGCAATGGCGCTTCAATGGTCGGATAACCCGGAATCTCTAAACGCATGGCATGCAGACACAGACGGCGTGGTTTTGGGCCACGATATTCGGTTTCATGTCCATACTTTTCATCACCGACCAACGGATGACCAATACTCAAACCGTGTACACGAATCTGATGGGTACGACCAGAAAGTGGAGATGCATAAACCAATGTGGCATGCATAAAACGTTCTTGCACGTTCCACTGGGTTTTAGACTCCTTGCCTTCTTTCGGTGACACGCAGACCCGGCGCTCGCCGTTGGCCAGCTCATAACGATGTAAAGGCGCATCAATCAGCTGCTTGTCTAAAGTGACCTGCCCTTTTACCACCGCTGCATAGGTTTTTTTGATCTTATGTTCACGCAGCATGTCTTGCAGAGTTTTAAGCACACTGCGCTTTTTGGAAATCATCACCAGACCGGAAGTATCACGGTCAATCCGATGAATCAGTTCCAGATATTTTTTACCGGTTGCGGCACGCAAGCCTTCAATCAGGCCATAGGCTACACCGCTACCGCCATGCACGGCAATTCCTGATGGTTTGTTGACGACCATCAGGCCCTCATCTTCATAAATCACGCGAGCAAGCAGGCCTTGTGCGACCTTGTCCGAAACAGGGGCCGCGGTTTCGTCTTTCTGCTCATAGCGGATCGGTGCAACGCGAATCTGATCGCCGATTGCGAGTTTGGTTTCTGCTTTAATGCGTTTTTTATTGACGCGAACCTGGCCTTCACGAATCAGACGATAGATACGACTTTTTGGCACACCTTTCAGACGACTAAACAGAAAATTATCGATACGTTGTCCATCTTGATGTTCATCCACTTCAAACCAAGTGACGTTTTGCCATTGTTGCGTAGAATTCATACAGTTACTATGACCTAAAAAATACTAAAATTGATTAAAAACTGATCATTTAGGTTATGCTTTACACAAGAA
Source organism: Acinetobacter pecorum (assembly GCF_014837015.1). Classification (GTDB taxonomy): domain Bacteria; phylum Pseudomonadota; class Gammaproteobacteria; order Pseudomonadales; family Moraxellaceae; genus Acinetobacter; species Acinetobacter pecorum. The sequence continues at coordinate 101,104 of NZ_JACSPT010000001.1, read as the reverse complement.
ACATAAGCTTAGCCCATAGGCAGATGATGCAAGGTTTGATATAGTCAGCGCACGGAAACCATCGTTTGTGAGTAAAAATTAAATCATTTCAGATTTTTCTGAACTTGATTGTTCAATTAAAGACTCACATGATACGAGAAGGTCCCCAAAGAATTATGCCACGCCGAAGGCTTATTATATCGGCAAACAAAGCAAACTGTTGCGTTTAATTGTACCTCAGGTACATAAATCAGTTTGTCTTAAAAAATATGTCGCCAACCTAGTTGGTTTTTAAACGTAAACTGATACACATCAGATTAGTCGCAACCTGAAGACGACTTCAGGCTACAGCGTTGATGCATTGGATCTGCACAGTTTGTAAAGATACGACGACAATTCCGTATCAAGACACTTTCTATAAAGAAGGGATGATCTTCGAGCAATGTGACAGTGAAAGTTACACACATCCAATGTACCGCTCGTCCGCCAGTGAAGCGTTCAGGTGACTTTAATCCGTTTAAAGATTGAAGCCGTATTGCCATCATCAATACGTGAATCAAAACCGAAGCCCATCTATATTAAATAGAGCTCGGTCATAAAAGACTCAAACCACAATGAAATTCATTGCAGATTTGAGCCATTGATCCGTGATGTGTGATGTTTGCTACGTGTATAGCGATTTTTTGCTGTGTATCACTATAAGGTGTTACACCCATGAAACGTATGTTGATTAATGCAACACATGCCGAAGAAATTCGCGTTGCACTTGTCACTGGTCAGCGTCTTTACGATTTTGATTTAGAAAATCGTACCCGTGAACAAAAAAAATCCAATATTTACAAAGGTCACGTGACTCGCGTTGAACCGTCTTTAGAAGCTGTATTCGTTGAATACGGTGCAGGTCGTCAAGGCTTCCTGTCAATGCGTGAAATCGCAAATTCTTATTACAAAGCCGACCCTCGCCAGACTTCAAATATCCGTGAACTGATCACTGAAGGCACCGAGCTTCTGGTTCAGGTGGAAAAAGAAGAACGTGGCAACAAAGGCGCTGCCCTGTCTACCTTTATCTCTCTTGCCGGCCGTTATCTGGTCTTGATGCCAAACAATCCGAAAGGTGGTGGTATCAGCCGTCAGATCTCAGGTTCAGTGCGTGAAGAACTGAAAGAAATGCTGGCCTCTTTAAACGTGCCACGCGGCATGAGCGTCATCGTGCGTACAGCCGGGATCGGTCGTTCACAGGAAGAACTGCAACTCGACTTGCAACACTTGCTCGACCTTTGGGCACAAATCCAGAAAACAGCAAGTTCTGGCCCTTCTCCAATGTTGGTGCATCAGGAAGCGGGCGTGGTAACACGTGCCATTCGTGATTACTTACGTGATGACGTTGCAGAAATCCTGATTGACTCTGAGCAAGCTTATAACGAAGCCTATAACTTCGTAAAAGCGGTGATGCCACTTCAATTAGACAAATTAAAAACTTATACCTTAAATGAGCCTCTATTCGCTCACTTCGGTATCGAAAGCCAGATCCAAACGGCTTATGAACGTGAGGTGAAACTTCCTTCTGGTGGTTCGATCGTGATTGACCAGACTGAAGCTTTGGTGTCCATCGACATTAACTCAGCAAAATCAACCCGCGGTAGCGACGTTGAAGACACTGCGTTGAACACTAATATTGAAGCAGCAGAAGAAATCGCGCGTCAACTGCGTTTACGCGATATCGGCGGTCTGGTGGTGATCGACTTTATCGACATGACCAAAGATCGTAACCAGCGCATGGTTGAAGCGAAACTTCGTGAAGCCACTCAAAGTGACCGTGCCCGTATCCAATTCGGTCAATTATCACGTTTTGGTTTAATGGAAATGAGCCGTCAACGTCTGCGTCCTTCTCTGGAAGAAGCGACTGGCTACGTTTGCCCACGCTGCCATGGTACCGGTATGGTACGTGATCTTCGTTCTTTATCCCTTTCGATTATGCGTAAAGTGGAAGAGATTGCCCTGCGTGAACGTCATGGTGAAGTTCAAGTCGAAGTTCCAGTCGAAATCGCAGCTTTCTTATTGAATGAAAAGCGTCATACCCTGGTATATTTGGAACAGACGTCAAATGTGCGTGTTACTGTGTTGCCGCATCCGCATCTGGAAACACCGCATTATGAAATTACCTATAATGCCGAAGGCTTTGCACCAACCAGCTATGAACGTACTGAAGCAACTCGTTCAAGTGAAAAAGAGCTGGGTTATGAGTCGTCTGAATGGCATTTAGAAGAAGAACAACATACGCATGCTGCTGCGCCAGCGCCTGCCCCACAGCAAAATAACGGCAGAAACAATAAACGCCGTAATAATCAGCAAAATCCAAATGTACAGCAAGCACCTGTTGTTCAACCGGCTCCTGTCCAAGCGCAAGTTGCTGCACCTGCAACCAGCCCATGTGCATGGTTAGAAAACCTGTTTGTACAAAAGCAAGCTACGACTGTTGATCAATCGCGTACCGCCAACAATGCAGCAGCAGCGATTGAACAGATGATCAATGGCGGTGCAGTAAGTCGTGGTCAGTTCGGTCACGTCGCAGCACCTGTGGCACAGCCCGCTGCACAACAGGTACAAAACCATGTACAGCCACCTGTACAACAACAAGTTGTAGCACCTGCGAACAATGCTTATTTGGTACCATCAACAGTGGCCCACAAGCAGGAACGTGATGCTACAGAAAAACCGGCAGAGCGTGAGGAAAGAACACCTCGTCACAATAATAAAAAGCCGCGCAACCCGAAGCACAGAGAACCGCGTGAGCAGGTTCAGTCTGAAGCCTCTGCCCCTCAGCAACACCAGGTGCATGAAGAAGTCGTTCAGGTATCTCGTCAAGAGCAACGTCATGAAGCACGTGAAAACAAGCGTAATTCTCGCCGTCAGCATCACAACGAGCCAACTCAGCAAAATGATGTTCAAAACAATGAACAGTCACAACAGGCTGTACCACGTCGCGACCGCCGTAACCAGCCACGTCAGGAACGTCCAAATCGCCACCGCGATCCAAGCGTGCTGAATGAGCAGGCATCACAAACTGTACCTGCTGTTGTTGAGGCTCCAGCAGTCGATGACAAACAGCTTCGTGTTGAATTGGTCGATGCGCCACGTCAAGACGTGATGGCAACAGCTATGGTGGTGAATATTGACCAGGCGAAAAGCGAAATCGTGGCATTGAATGACAATGCTGCAATTGTAACGCCAGCGGTTGAAGTTACTGCTCCAGCAGATGCGCCAGTTGAAGAAGCCGCTGCTGAAAATGTGGTGGAAGCTACACTAACAGCAGTCGACGAGAAAGCTGTGCCAGCTGAAATCAGTGCTGAAAAACCACGTGCCAGCAACGATCCGCGTCAGCGTCGTCGCCAGCAACGTGAACGACACTCTCAACAGCCGGCAGTTCAGCAGTTGACCCCGTCACAAGTGCCAACTCTGGGCCAGTTCACCATTGGCAGCCTGATTCGCCATGTCTATGGTGAAGACTGCTCGGTGCTGATTGAGCAGTTTGGTTTGTTGCCAACGTTCAACCGCGCTTTAGATAAGTTCACAAAAGAGTACAACGCGAGTCTGGTGCGTGCAGCAACGCCTGCCGCAGAGAAAAAGCCAGTCACTCGTGATGTTCAGGTGACAGTAGCCAAAGTGGAAGTAGAACCAGCTCCAGTTCTGGATCTGACACCACCAAAACCGGTGTCGGACAAACGTGTCGCAAACGATCCACGTGAGCGCCGCCGTCTGGCTAAACTGGCTGCTGAACAAGCCTTACAACAAGCCAAACAGGCTAAAACAGAAACAGCTCCGGTGGTTGAAACTGCGCCTGTAGCAACTGAAGCGCAAGCAGAGCCTGCCCAACCTGTGGTAACTGAAGCTGCAGTACAGGAAGTAACTGCTGAAGAAACCGTAAATACTCAGCCAGCTGAACAGGCGACTGAAACCACGGCACAAGTGGAGGCTGCTCCTGAAACTGAAGTGGTAGTTACCGAAACTCAGGCTGAAGATACTACCCCAGTTGAAGCAAATACTGAGTCAGAAGTATCTGAATCAGAAGCACTTGTGGTAGAGACCCAAGGCCAGGCCGAAGTAGAGGCAGAGAAAACTGAAACCAGCGAAGCTGAAAAAGTGGAGAAGCAGGCCGCTCGCCCACGTCGTCCACGTGGTCGTCCACCGAAAAAAGCAAATACTGCAACTGAATCATAATTTGCTCAATTGCAGTCATATAAAAAAACCTAGTCATTTCGGTGACTAGGTTTTTTTTGCTAGATTTAGTCAGAATAGGTTGATTGCACTAGCTTTTTAACGCTAAAAGATGGATAGCTCGCCTACTGTATATAAATCGAACGTATCGGATATGAAAAATAAATAGGATTCTCATGACCCAAATGAAACCACATGATCTTATTGGTATTGCAGATGTTGCTGCCAAGCTCCCGACTTTCTTGACCAAAGTACCCCATTTACTTACTGGTCTAAGACAGGCGTATTTACGTACTCCGAATACACCAGCCGGGCTGGGTCTGGCTTTTGAAAAAGCAACCAAGCGCAACCCGGACGGTATCGCCTTGCGTTTTGAAGACCAAAGCTACAGTTATGCCGCTCTCAATGCCTGGGCCAACCAGATTGCACATTTTTATCTGTCTTTGGGTGCCAAGAAAGGTGATGTCGTAGCTGTAATGATCGAGAACCGACCTGAACTGATTGCCAGTGTGATTGGTCTGGCTAAACTGGGGGTGACGAGCGCTTTGGTCAATACCTCACAAGTAGGCAAGGTATTGGCACATAGTATTAATCTGGTCAAACCAATTGCCCTGATCGTCGGTGAAGAGTGCGGTGAGGCTGTGAATGAAATTCGTAATGACCTGAATATTAGTGGTGAACGCCTGCACTGGTTTGCAGATCAGAATACTCAAACCGATCCGGGTCAGGCACCGGAAGGCTTCGTTAACCTGGCTGAAAAAATTGATCTTGCTCCAAAATTCAATCCGCCGACTACCCATTCAGTACAAGGCAAAGACGGGCTGTTCTATATTTATACCTCAGGCACTACCGGCCTGCCCAAAGCGGTCATTTTTACCAATGGTCGCTGGACCCTCGCTTATGGCACCTATGGGCATGTGCTGAATCTCCATAAAGATGATGTCATGTACTGTACCCTGCCACTTTATCACGCTACTGGCATGGTCGTGTGCTGGTGTGGTGTCATTGCAGGGAGCAGCACCCTGGCCATTCGGCGTAAATTTTCAACCTCCTCTTTCTGGAAGGATGTGAAAAAATTTGATGCCTCTGCGATTGGCTATGTCGGTGAGTTATGCCGCTATTTGATGGACGCTCCCCCATCTGAACTGGAGAAAGGCCACCGCGTGACCAAGATGATTGGTAACGGGATGCGTCCGAATATCTGGGACAAATTTAAATCCCGTTTTGGCATTCAGGAAGTGCTGGAACTGTATGCGTCCAGTGAAGGCAATGTCGGTTTTAGCAATATTTTCAATTTTGACAATACCGTCGGTTTCTCCCCGACACCTTATGCCATTATTGCTTTTGATAAAGATAAACACGAGCCGGTACGGGATGCCAAAGGACACTGCAAGCGGGTGAAAAAAGGTGAAACTGGTTTACTGATTGGTAAAATTACCCGTCGTTCACCTTTTGATGGTTATACCGACCCGGAAAAAAACAAGTCTGTGATCATGCAGGATGTATTTAGCAAAGGTGATGCTTATTTCAATACCGGAGATCTGGTACGCAATATCGGCTTCCGTCATGCCCAGTTTGTCGATCGTTTAGGTGATACTTTCCGTTGGAAAGGTGAAAATGTTTCTACAACTGAAGTGGAAAACATGCTGACTGAGTATGACAAAATCGTTGAAGCCGTAGTTTATGGTGTAGAAATTCCAAATACCAATGGTCGTGCCGGTATGGCTGCGATTACCCTGAAGCCCGAGGTAGAATTAAATGATGCAGATTTAGCCGCCATGGCTGCTTGTTTTAAAAAATGCTTACCGGCTTATGCGGTACCCGTATTTCTGCGTATACAACAGCAGGTTGAAACTACAGGCACCTTCAAATACCAGAAAAATAAATTGAAAGAGCAAGCATTTGATCCAAGTAAAACCGATGAACGCCTGCTGGTGTTATTGCCAGGTGCAACTGCGTATTCGGAGCTTACAGCAGAGGTTTTTTCCAATATCCAAGCCTATCAATATCGCTTCTAAGTACTGAAGTTGCCTGTTTTTTGTTTAGATAAAGCATAATTGTTGTATTTATAATCAAACATGGGCAACTTTGTTATTTTTTACTTGCGCTGCAATGAGATCTTGCTACAATACGCTCCATCAAACAAAGTGGTGCTTTGAGCTATTTAGCTTGACTTGCACTGCATATTCAAACCTAGTTTGAATACTGGTTCAGGGCCGTTAGCTCAGTTGGTAGAGCAGTGGACTTTTAATCCATTGGTCCCGCGTTCGAGTCGCGGACGGCCCACCAT